>CAZIFA010000012.1:0-48456 GCA_964539025.1 uncultured Micavibrio sp. | reverse complement strand
GAAGGCGGCCGCACCGTCGGTGCAGGCGTCGTCGCTAAAATTAAAGAATAGGTTTCCTCACCTTAAGGAATTTAAAAGGCCGGGCGAAAACCTGGCCTTTTTCTTTGGTTAAGCTGTGCGAATTAATATCTTTTTTGTTGCATTGCGAAGGCCAAAAATGGGATATGGGGGCATGAGAATTTCTATAGCCGCATCGCCTCAGAAAATGTGCTCCGGACCCGGGGCGGTCGTGCGCGGTTTTTAGTAGATTCAGGCCTCGGTTTTTCGAGGCCTTTTTTATTGGTGTGTGAAAATGTCGAAAGACAAAAAGAAAATTAGAATATGCCGCGAGTTTCAGGAGCTTCTCGCTTCTCCGGATATGGCGAAATACCTTGAACCTGAACGTAAACTTGATGCTGTGGGTCCGGATGGTTTCGATACATTAACGGCAGCAGAAAAGCATATAATTGCCGATCCTTATTATGTTTTGGTCAATGATCCCGACGCGGGCCATGACATTCCTCCGGGAATTGAAGTAACGGCGGATGATATCAATAACTTCGAAGTACCTTATGCGAGAGAGGATACCTCCCGCCGTTTCCGTGTTTATTATGATACGGCCAAGCTTGAAGCATATCGGGATATCGGTGTCGAGATAAGGATAGAATTTCCTAAAGTGACCGAACACG
Source organism: uncultured Micavibrio sp. (assembly GCA_964539025.1). Taxonomy (GTDB): domain Bacteria; phylum Pseudomonadota; class Alphaproteobacteria; order Micavibrionales; family Micavibrionaceae; genus Micavibrio_A. The sequence goes on along the minus strand of CAZIFA010000012.1, from coordinate 47,788 downwards.
GTCGCTCCAAAACTTACAAGCAGGTTGTAAAGCTTGGCAAGGCTGCTACGGAAGAAGATCCAACGTTCCACCGCATTGAAATTGCAGGACGGCTATCCAGACCTATTCCCAGTTTCGAACCAGCCGTTCTTGACGGAAATAAAAAACTGGCAGCTTTTTTACAAGATAACATCAATGTCAAAGAATTATTGCCGCTGCAATTGATCTCAACCGTGCGCACGCGCATATGGTGCAGACCGGGAGGCGATCCCAACACTATCGTGGAGTATGCGTTTGATCGCGGACGCGGCCTGACCGTGGCAAGTCATAACTATCATATATGCCAGATCGAGCCCGAAGTGACCCGTGGGGATGAAAGGGTTCTTGCGAGTCTCGGCCCCCGCCTGAAAGAACAGTTTGGTAACAAACTACAGGTTAACTTGCGCTCCAAGCCAAGCCCCGGCTTTGACTCCTTATGGGACGTTCTCAAGCACAATGGACGCGCCCAGGACCATCTCCGTCAGCACCTGAGACAGGAGAAATTCAGAATGGTTTCGCCTGATGAGTGTCCGGCACTGCATCTTCATAATTAAAGCTGGAATTTTTCAGATTTTCCCCTTAAAAGAGGGTCATAAGGCCTTAGGGGTATAGCTCAGTTGGTAGAGCGGCGGTCTCCAAAACCGTAGGTCGCAGGTTCAAGTCCTGTTGCCCCTGCCATTCTTTCAAATCATGGCATTGTACGAAGGCATCAAAGGGTTTTTTTAATTCATAACAAAGAGTTGGGCCTTTCAGACTTAGGTTCTGAAACACATGGTTCATTAAAACCCGTTTTTCCTCAGTTGTAGAACCTATAAAAATTTCGTGGGCTTTAGTGGCCGTAGACAGCAACAAGAGCATTGTATCCTTAAATCCATCGTCCCCATTCCTATGCGCCTGTATAAGCTTCTCTGCCTCATCTTGGGCCTCTCTAAGGCGACTTCTCATAGTTTTGAATTCCTCAGCACTGATATCTCCGTCCAACCATCCCTCGGTCAGTTTTTCTAAGCGCCTTTGCGCCGAGGCCTGTTGTCTTTGCAGTTCCGATACTTGAGCTGTCAAAAATTCTTGTTCGGCTTTATCTGCCTGTTTCAAATATTCTGTAATATGGAGGAGGATGTGCTGGGGAATTTTCAAAGCCTTAAAAACTTCCTCAACTTGGGAAAGCACAGTTTCTTCTCTTACCCATAGATATTTCTTAGGCTGATCCGGATTCCATGTTCTGAGATAATTCCACTGTCCGGTGCCGCCGTTCTTATATTTTTTTGTCTGACGGTCCGTACTGATGGTCCTTCCTGTGACCGCACAAGTGACCAATCCTCTAAAGGCAAAATCTAGCCCAGCATATTTAAAAGGCTTTCTGTTCCATCCTTTCATTACATCTCGACACTTATCAAAAACTTCTCTTGAGATGATCGGAGGATAACGGTGAGGATATAATTTTCCTTTGATGAGCATTTGGCCGTAATAAAAAGGATTGCTAAGCAAGGTGTTCATTTTGGATTTTCCAAGATAACCTTGATTGCCAGTTTTAGATCGCAACCCTAAGCCCTTAGCCTTTTGAACCATATCTCCTACTGTGAATGCACCAGTGGAATATTCGAGAAATAATTTTTCGATGATAGGTGCCCTATTTAAATCGAGCTGTATGTCACTTTTATCAGACTGAGATTTGACATTTAAATAGCCAATAGGTGCCTGGGCTATCCATTCATTATTTCTAATTTTTTGATCGAACGCGCGCTTAACATTATCCTTCATACTATCTATATAGCTTTGCGCCATCATCACATGCATTGTCCATGCCATACGCTCATGTGCAGAAGAATCTTGATATATCACATTATTTTCGGTGGCGAAGTGTAATTCGATCTTTCCTTTTATAATTAACTCTTCAAGTAAGGGAAACTCTTTGAATGATCGTTGAAGCCTGTCAACTTTATCAGAGACGATAGCGATGCATTCTTTATGTTTAGCAGCAAAATCAATCATGCTTCTAAACTGTTTTCTATCTCCAACAGTGGAAGATTCGGTAATCTCGAATATTCTTAAAATTTCAAAATCTTTTCGAACGCAATATGAATTCAATCGATGTTTTTGGGCATCAATAGAGTATCCGTCTTCTTGTTCTTTGCTTGAAACACGCGCCAGCAATATGGCCTTCGTGGCTCTTTGAATTTCACTGTATTTTTGCATGCGGGGGATCTTGTGCCAATCTTCTCTCTATTGCAAGGATCGTCCGGCTGAAGCCAATCAGATTTCGTGCTGCATCATGGGCTTCCTTTGTGGATATTTTATTGCCGTAAAGCCCTTTCATATCTTCTACAACGCGGCTATACGGCCCATTGTCAGGCTCACCCGCTCGATCTAAAAGGGGTGGCTTAGCGTGCATGCTAGTGAGTTTTGTTCTTGAAGTTATCAGTTGAGCGAAGCGTTTCGTCAGTAACCTTTTGTATGTAATCCGGTAAGGTTTCTCTGAACTTTTCAAGTTCTGCGAGAATAAAATTCTCGCTTACACCTGTCATGTATGCAAAAGAAACTGTACGACAGAGCCCTAAGATTAAAACCTTCTCAACAGCATCAATGGTTTCATTTAAACCCTGCTGAAATAATTTAGGCGCTATATCTTGGGCGGCGTCCTTGTTCATAGCTAGCTGCTACAACTCCACCAGCCCCGAGAAATAAGGAGGAAGAGGCAAAGATGCTAGAAATGCTTAAAAAGCGAGTGGATAATTATAGAAAATCAGCGGGTAATATGGAGTCTTAAGCATATTGCAATTCGCGGTAAGCCAGAATGGCTTTGCGTTCTGGGGCTTGGGTTCTATAAGCATCCACTAGCCCCTGCCAAATAAATCAAAGGGTTAGAGCGAACCAATCGCTCTCCCGATTTTTTGTGGCACACTTTTGGCACACTTTTTTACAAAACCATTCTCATGAAGGGCTACGGAGGCGATAAAAAACGCTTTCGGCCTACCAAGTGTGCCGTAAGTGTGCCACGGAAATTTCTTGCAGATTATCTCATTGATCTATATAGATAATCAGCAAGAGGCCATCGGTTTTTTGTCCGTTGCCGTGGTTTTTTGCCTTCTGTTGTAACCGTTACATCATGAGGAAAAAATCATGGCTTCTATTCAAAAAAGAACCTTCCCAAACGGCAATATTTCTTATCGCGTCCAAGTGCGCCTTAGAGGATACGAGGTGCAGAGGGCTTCGTTTGACCGTCTCACAGACGCGAAAAAATGGGCGCAGTCGGTTGAAACGGCGTTACGGGAAAGAAGGCATTTTAAAACCACGGAATCCAAGAAACACACCGTTGCAGATATGATCGACCGTTATAAGAAAAAGCTGGAACGGGACAGCCAAAAACGCCTGAACGATATTGACCATCTTTTGGCATGGTGGAAGCAGGAACTGGGCTATTGCGTTCTGGCCGATTTGAACCGTTCGATTATTTCTGAAAAGCTGGAAAAACTCGCCCGTAAGAAAGTTGAACGCTGGAATCGGAAAAGGGAGAAGAAAGAAACGAATTTTATCAGCTCCGCCACAGTAAACAGATATTTCGGAGCATTTAGCCATGTATGCACCGTTGCCACCAATGAATGGGAATGGCTGGAAAATAATCCCCTACGGAAAATCAAGAAACTGAAGGAACCACGGGGCAGGGTTCGTTTCCTTGACAACGATGAAAGAAAGGCTCTTTTGGCGGCTTGTAAGGAAGCCCCATACCCGCAAATGTATTTGATCGTAGTTCTTGCGCTTAGTACAGGAGCGCGACGCGGTGAAATTCTCAATCTGCGCTGGGCCGATATTGACATGGACAGAAGGCAGATTGTTCTTCATGACACGAAAAATAAGGAAAGGCGCTTGCTCCCGCTCACGGGACACGCTTTTGAATTGATGAAGACTCACAACAAAGTCCGGCGGATCGACACGGACTTGGTTTTTCCTTCTTGCAGTGGCGACAAGCCCTATGAAATTAAGAAAAGCTGGGAAGGCGCGGTTAAAAAAGCTGGCATTAAGGATTTTAGGTTTCACGATCTTCGGCACAGCGCAGCATCCTATCTTGCTATGAATGGTGCTTCTCCAACTGAAATTGCAGAAGTTTTGGGCCATAAGACGTTACAAATGGTCAAGCGGTATGCACACCTTTCTGAGGCACATACAAGCGCGGTTGTTGCTAGTATGAATAAAAAGATTTTTGGCTAAGATGAAATAAAATAAAGTAACGGCTCAAAGTCTGGGGAAAGACCTTGAGCCGTTATACATACAGCCTGATTTTGGGGTTGGGGTGAGATCAGGCAGCCTGTTCTTTCTTTTCCTTCCTCATAGAGGCGGGAAATTCTTTGTTTATGATCTGTGAAAGGTTATAAACACCCTTACGGATATTTTCTGGCAATCCCAGAATTTCTGTGGCGACGATCAAAATATCCTTATCCAGACGTTCCTGCGTTTGGCCTGTTTCATCTTCGCCATAAAAATATCCGACTGGCACTTTAAAGATGCTGGCACAGGCATGGATACGTTCGGGTGACATCCGGTTTTCTCCAGTTTCATACTTATAGATTTGCTGGCTGCTAACCCCCAGCAATTCGCCCAGATGATCCTGTGACATTTTTTGGCTCTGGCGCAGCACGATTAAACGCCGCCCCAGCGCAAGATTAAAATCTTCTTCGGTATTCGTATTCATTTTAAAATTCCCACACACATTGTACTCGGTTTAAAAAATAGGTCATTCACACACTGTATTAAGCCGCTTGGCTCATGGTCGTTTGTTCCGCTTGATCGGTACGGACTTCTTTGTAAGGATAGGCTCCCGCCACCTTATAGGCTTCCATCGCTTGACGGTAGAGGACGTAATATCCTTTATGGAACCGATGGTAGAATTTGAAAGACCGTTCAAACTGGCTTTTCAAAAACGCGCCGTCCCAATCGACAACGCCAGGCTTGGCCTCATCACGATTGCGCTTCCATGTTTTCAGGCGTTTCAGGGCGATTTGGGCCTCACGGCGGTATATCTCGGCCCCTTCGGACAAAGCCTTCACACCGCAGTAATCAGGGCGAATATTTAAGCCTTTGTTAATATTGTCGGCCTTTTTGATTTGATCCATGATTTCCTGCGCCATGGCTTCACCAAAACGGCGTTCCAAATCTTCCTGTAATTTCATGTCTTTAGTTTCGATCTTTTTCTCAGTTTTACTCATTTTTAATTCCCACACTTTTTAATCTAATTGAAAACGTTGCTCTGGTGATGTTTTTTATACTTAAAGATTTAAAAAAGCCTTAACAACGTGGTTTTTTATTGCTATAGTGATTGAAATTAAAACAAAAAACGACTAAGGTACTGATTTGACACAGTTTTTATTATCTCCAGCGCAATGTCGCATGGCACGAGCCTTATTAAACTGGACGCAACCGGAATTAGCAGACCGTTGCTCATTGGCTCCCATGACCATCTCAAAATTTGAAAAGGAAGACCTCAAATATAGACCTGAGGCCAGAACCTTGAAAAAAATCACTGCCGTTCTTGAGATCGCGGGTATCGCATTTACTGCCAATGGCGGTGTTGAACCTCATCATAACCTAGTAACTGTTTTGGAAGGCGATGACGCAAACGCCCAAGTTTTAGAAGATATCTATACAAAATTTAAAGATAAAGGCGGTGAAGTTCTGATTGCCGGACTAACAGAAGTTGAAAAAACCAATACCGAAGCCTATGAATTTTTGCAGGGCCACCTTAAGCGTTTACAAGCAGCAAAGATAACAGAACGTATTCTTATTGAAGAAGGCGATACAAATATTGTCGCTCCTGCACATTGGTATCGCTATCTACCAAAGGGAAAGTTTACGAATACACCATTTCAATTATACGGGGATAATTTAGCTTTAATTGAATGGGGGCCACCTCAAAAAGTTATTTTAATTAAGCATCCTTTATTCGCGCAAACTTTCAGGAATCTTTTCAATGTAGTTTGGGAACAAGCGGAGAAAGTACAGGAGAATAAATCCTGATGCTTAAAGTTTTAGAGAATGTTGGCTTACGCGATAAAAACCATAAATTTGATTTGGTGGCGATTACGGCTGACAATGTCTCATATCTTAGCAAAATATTGAAGAAATTGAATCGAGAAGATCCATATTCAGCATCTGCTGCCTATTACATGATGACGGGGCGCAAAGGGCTATGGATTTATGGTGATGATAAAACTGCAATGCTTATTGCGCGTCATCCAAATATTGAAAATGAAATTCTTTTTTTCCCGCCCTTCGGTTCCGATCCGATAAATCTTATCGAGTTTGCACTTGCTGATCCCGCTATTCCCGTTGGAAAAGTAAGCCTCGCTCGTATTGGACCGGAAGACAGTTACATAGCATCCAGGCTTCAAACTCTAGGAATAGGTGAAGTTGAGGTTGAGAAGATTTTAGATTGGCGTTTCCCTGTTCACGTTATAGGCACAAATGAAGTGAATGAATCTAAGGGTGGAAATTTCAGAGATTTTCGTAAGAACATATATAGGGCGTTTGGCCGGGGGTTATGGGCAGAGCGTATTGAAAACTCAGAACAGATAACTCACGCATTAGAAGTTAGTAAATCATGGGCTTCAAGGCATGTTAATCAAAATTATACTCTCCCTGATTTGATTGGCCCTACAAAATTAGCTCTGTCCCTTTTGCAACATCCAGATTTATCCATGGACGGTTTAATCGTTCATGAAGGAGAAGATCCTGTTGGATATATTATTTGGGAAGAAACAAATAAAGAAAAGGGTATTGCTAATTCAATTTCTGGCATGTCCATACGTCCAAGAGGTACGGAAGAATTTGCAATATTAGAAATGTGCAAAATTTTAAAGACAAAAGGATACAGCCAAGTCTGTATCGGGGGATCAGAGACAGAAGGTTTGGATAATTTCAAACGTAAGATTTGTCCTGTTAAATCTGTTGAGTTGCAAACAATGCACTTAAATTCATAGGAGTATAATAATGCTACGGAATGCCTTTAGGATAGTTGTAGATACCGTAAAAAATTTGGGTGATAGCTATGAGAAATCAGTCAATGAATTTCATAAGGCTATAAGAGAGCTACCGCCAGAATCCCAAATATCTATTTACTCTTCGATGCATATGCGCAGATAGACCCAATAATCAACCCCTGCGTAGGTAATAGGTTTTGAACCATTACCCTATAGTTGAAATATCCTCTCTAAATACACCTTTTTCTTGATTGCCGTCCCGTGCTTGCATCATGGTGACGGCATGAATACTTCTTCATTGAAAAAAACGCCGGACACTATCACGGACGCTGATATTGAAAAAATTCAGCGTCTCATGGAATGGGCGGAATTGATTCACAAAGACCTTGGCGAGTTTATAGGTGCGCTGGATCGTTTCGCTATGGAGAAGAAAACGGCAGGGAAGCCGCCGATGCAGGATTTTTTGACGGCGAATAAAAAAGCCGCCAATCAACACGAATAGGGTGTGTGCATGAAACTCTCTCATACACACCAACTGGCCCGAAAACAGAAGCGATTAAACGGCATTGCAACTGTTTTCGGGTCCTTTTTATTTCTCTCCCCTCGATATTGCGGCCTATCCGAACGTGAATAAAGATATTCGCACAAAGGGCCATGCGGGAAAGGTCGATGAATTTCTCGGTATCAGGCTGCGCTTATTCAGGCAGATAGCCAATCTTTCGCAAGAGACATTGGCGGAATCAATCGGGATTACGTTTCAGCAAGTTCAAAAATACGAAAAAGGCACAAACCGAATTTCCGCCGCGCGCCTGTTCCAGTTTTCCAAGCTCCTCAATGTCAGGCTGGATGACTTCTTTGATGGATATGAAGCGAAGCCGGACAATCAGGCCATTAGGTTCCTTGATAATATGCCAATGGATTTTTTACCGCTTCTCCAAAGATTGTCGGAAATTCCAGACGCGAAAGACAGGAAGACCGTCATCAAGGCAATTTCTTCGGTTGTCGGCGCATTTCATAAAACAAATTTAGGAGCGGAACAATGATAGATCATTATGCCAAGAGTTGCCAAATAGAATCCGTCGCGCCGCAAGACATATCGCCCATCGCTGATTTCGTTACCAAATCCACCAACAATCAAATGAGCGCCATGTGCGTTGATTATCTGACCGATCAACTCGCACAGGCTTATATTCCAAAATCCAGATGTATGAAGTCACGGTTGAGAAAGATTGGAAGAATATACCGCACAGGTTGAAAAGTTTTGCGATTATCCATCTTTGGGTTGCTCTAAAATGCATAATGTGCTTACTAGGTATAAGAAATATTATGCTGAATATGTTTAAAATATATTCGTGCGGCTAATTCATGGGATTTTCTCAAGATTAGCCACTGATAAAGTGTTGCGTAAGTTCTTATTAATTTTACCTGCGGGGTTTGCCTATGAAAAATACAAAAGTGCTACTTATTGATCCCACCTTTAACCCTGGAAATATCCCCCCGAACATAGGATTGGGCCGGATAGAGGCGGCAACAGAAAATCATCCTGAAATTGCTATTGAGCTGGTTGATTTTGTACTCTTGGGTAAACCAAATCTAACTTTGTCCGAGTTTAGAAAAGAAGAAGAAAATTTCATTGCTCGCGCCGTGGATGCCGCAGAAAATGCCCCTGTTGTCTATATATCCGGTAGCCATGGGATGGAAATGAAACCATACGCAATGTTTCCGAGAATTCGAGATGTTACCCAAGCTATAAAAGAAGCACATCCCTCTACAAAAATAATTTTTGGGGGAGCCCTTGCAAATCTTTATCGTTCGGTGATGAAAATGCCGTCTGATAGATTTAAGCCTTTCGGAATTGATCTGGTCACAGAGGGGCAGGAGTTGAATGCCGTAGAACCCATTTTGCAAGCGTGCGGAATTGATCTCCGCAAATCAAATCTTACTCAGGATTTTGGTGCAAACTCTATATTGAAATGGTCAGCTTGGGATTTATCTAAATATCCATCTTACATTTCTACCGTAATCTCTACAGGCTGCCCCCATAAATGTAGTTTTTGCTTTGAAGGAAAAGTATACAGTCCAAAAAATCTCCAAAATACACCCGATGGAATTATTGCATCTTTAGCCGAAATCGAACGACGTCATCCGATCAACGGAATTATGATCGAGGATAGTATTGCTCTATCGTATTCTTGGTTTGAAGGCTTAACTCAAACGCTAGCAGGCATGGCACCAAGTTGGGCGATATATGCACGTTCTAACGAAATTATAAAAAATGCAAGCCACCTGGAGGCTTTACGTGAGGCCGGATGTCGTTCGTTGATTGTCGGTATAGAAGCTCTTGATGATAAAGAACTAAAAGCATCTAATAAAAAACTTACCACTCTTCAAACGCTGGAGGCGCTTGACCTAACCAGAGCGCATGATTTGGCTGTTCAAGGATGCTTCATTTTAGGGTTCCCTGATGATACTACTGATAAGATTGAAGATAGAATTGTCAGTGCCCTGAAGTTGGATCTTGATACTTATAGGTGGCATGTTCTTCAACCTGACTGGCTTGCGTTGCCTCCGACCATTTTAGGGTTAGAGGGGTTTGTGCCAGAGGATCACTTTAATCAGCAAGTTTCTATGCCTGATTCATGTATAGCAGAATATGTTGACTCCGCGCCCCCAAGTGCGATCTATGATGAGCATCTACTTGTAAGATTGATGCCAACGTATACTGGAATTGATCGTCTGGCAGAGTTTGGTTACAAAGGACAATTCTCCTTAAAAGATTTGATGGATGTTGCAAGTCCACTTATTCAAAAGGCAGGACTGACAACAAACGAGGATGAAATGTACCCCTTCCTGTTTGAGCCAAGAAAAGCATCAAGTCGGCCTGTGCTGGCACCTTAATCAAATAATGTCTGGATGTTCATATGTTGGCTAGAGCTTTATCTTTGGAACTGACTGAAGCGTGTAATTACAAATGTAATATGTGCGCTTATTGGCAGGTAAAAGCGCCAAAATCTATTGACGAGCAAAAAGTTTATGATCTTTTGGATCTCGTTTCTGGTCATCCGATTCAGAACATTACAGTAACAGGGGGCGAACCTCTTTTGCATCCGAAATGGCGGGAAATTGCACAAAGATTACCCCAAAGTGCCCGCAAATTTCTTTGTACGAATGGTAGCCCTATTTTGGTTAAAAACCATGATGTAGGCGCTTTATTTGATTTTATCACTGTTTCTATTGATGGCGCGACAGAAGGCACCTTTGAAAAAATCCGTGGTTATAGGCATTTGGGCAGGATTTTTTCTGCATTAGAGAAGATCAAAAGTGCGCATCCAGATGTCAAACTAGAATTGAAAATGACTATTCAACGAGAAAATTTTCGTGAAGTTCCGGATTTTTTTGCATTAGCAAAACAACATTCTTTTATAGATGCAATTTGTTTGGGCATTCCTGATACGTCACAACAAGCATTTGCATTAACCGAAACGGGTTTCGATAATAGTGCATATTTAAAGACGCTGATGCTTGATCCATCTGAAACAAAAGAGTTTGAAGTCTTGATTCTGGGAGGAGAGCCTCTACTTCATCCTGATTTGGTTTCGGTTTTAGAAACCGTCAGGGATGCTAAGATTGGAGAAAAGATCAAATTACTGACGAATGGGCTTCTATTGCATAAAGCCGATCCGAAACTTTGGCAAATTCTTGATGAGGTAAGAGTTTCTATTTATCCAGGAAAAGAATTAAGTTCAGCGCAACAGCAGGTTGCAGTTGCGCTCGCAGAGCGCCACGGAACCACGTTAACACTCCAATATTATGATATTTTTCGTGAATCAATATTGGATAAGCCTAATAAAGACAGGCAATTGCTAAAACGCGTATTTGACACATGTTTAATTGCACACAAATGGCACTGCAATACCATTGAAGACGGACACTTCTATAAATGCCCTCAAGCCTATTTAATTCCTAACAGCAAAGATCCAGAAAGCAAGCTTTCGGAAAGAGACGGAATCCGATTGCAGGATCTTTCTGGTTTTGAACAATCTCTTTATACATATTTAAAAGCACCTCACCCATTAGCCGCTTGCAGGAATTGTTTGGGCACCGTGGGCAAAGAGTTCCCTCACGAACAGGTCTCCCGTCGTAAGTGGAATGAATTTCAAGATCGGCCTGCTGAGGAAATGATTGATTTCGATCACCTTAAAGCATTGGAAAATGGTCTTGTTCAAGACGTCCCGACAAGAAACGTTACCCTTGTCGAGAACGGATTGATTTGCAGAATATAGTTTAAGGGCAAGCTCTATGACATCTTCTTTAAGAAAAAAGTTAGGTATTGCATTTTCCAATGCGACACTCTGGAAAGACGGGCAAGTATTAAATGCTGTTACGGGTACGCCCGCTGACACAGCACATGCAGAAATGCATTTGCAGTTTCGTAATCGGGTGCTTGGAGAAGATTTTCCTTGCGTAGGAGGAAAGTCGGCGATCAAAGGCCAAGCATATAAAGTTGCAACATATGGAGAAATGGGTTCTCAAGAAGCCGCTGACGCATTGCTGTGTGATCTTGATGAGCATTTTAGATTTTTTGATAGAGAGACGTCCAAAGCCAGAGATCTCTTTATTACATTTGCGGCAATTTTCCCTGATACCGTAGTGCGAGATGAACGTCATTTTCATGATTTAATGTGGCAGCAGCTCCAAATGCTTCATAATCGCGATAGTGAATTCTATCCTTGGGATCAGCGTGTGGACTCAAATATAGAATCAGACAAATTTTCCTATAGCATCGGAGAGCACGCATTTTTTATGGTAGGGATGAATCCGCACAGCTCTAGGCTTTCCAGACAGTTCGCATGTCCGGCAATTGTTTTTAATCCTGGGCCACAGTTTGAAAAAATACGCGAATTAGGTATTCACGCATCCATGAAGGAAGCAATATGGCAACGAGGAGAATGTTGGCAACGCGATAAAGTTATCAAATGTTCCGAGAGAACAAATCTTTCTCACGACAAAAGGATCTGATGCAGGGGCTCTTGTAACAGGTTTAGAAGGAAGTCTACAAAAACTCGGAACGGATTATGTGGATCTTTTTTTATTGCACAATCCGAGTTTGAGCGTTCCGTTAAGTTTAATCTTCGAAAGCTTCAGTAGAATTTTGAAATCAGGAACCGCAAGATATATTGGCTTGAGTAATTTTACTCCGGAGATGCTGGATAAGGTATCTCAGTTCGGTATACCTATTGCTAATCTTCAAAATGAATTGAATCCTTTGGTCAATCAAACGGAAGTCCTTCTGCAGGGGAAGGCGTTGGGGGCATTTTTTACCGCCTCTCGCCCGCTTGCTAAAGGGAAAATAATTGAGAATCCGGTTATCTGCTCGATTGCAGAAAAATATCAAAAGACTCCAGCCCAAGTAGCGTTAAAATGGGCTATCGATAAAGGTAACGTGGCCGTAATTCCAAATTCGAGATCAAAGGCGCGGATGATCGAGAATTTACAGATTTTTGATATCCGACTAGATGTTGAAGACACACGTAGAATCGATGGCTTAAATCCGCTTTGTATAGGGCCTATTTAAATTTGCTTTAGCAACGATGCAATTGATTTTTGACGTAACATATTGACTTCTAAAGGTTTTTATTTTATATACGCCTCCTGACCGTAGTGCAAAAACAATAATTAAGTGGGCTAATATGAAAAAATATCTCGTAACAAGTGCTCTGCCATACATTAATGGTATTAAGCATTTAGGGAATCTCGCTGGTTCGCTTTTGCCGGCAGATGTTTATACCCGCTACTTACGTCAAAGCGGTCATAACGTGTTATTTATATCGGCTACAGATGATCATGGTACTCCTGCTGAGATTGCTGCTCAAGAAGCAGGGTTAGATGTGGCCGATTTTTGTGACCAACAATATAATAAGCAAAAAGCGATATATGATGGTTTTGGTTTAGAGTTTGATCATTTTGGTCGAACATCAAGGCCACAGAACAAAGAGCTAACCCAAGCCTTTGCGCAAGCCATTATTCGAAACGGGTATGCTGATATTCGTTCCATGCGCCAGATTTTTTCGATTGATGATAATCGATTTTTGCCAGATAGATTTGTTGTAGGCTCATGCCCTAAATGTGGGTATGACAACGCAAGAGGCGACCAGTGTGAAAGTTGTACCACTGTTCTTGACCCCGAGGACCTTGTGAATCCGCGCTCGGCAATTTCTGGAAGCACCAATCTCGAAATCCGCGAGACAAAACACCTTTTCTTGCAACTTTCTAGACTATCCGAGCCTGTAAGGGCATGGGTTGAAGAGCAAAAAAGCTGGCCGAACCTCGTAAAATCTATCGCTAAAAAATGGCTTGATGAAGGTTTGCAAGATCGTTGTATTACGCGTGATCTAAATTGGGGCGTGCCCGCGAATGTCGAAGGGTTGGAAGGCAAGGTTTTTTATGTCTGGTTTGATGCACCAATTGGTTACATTGCAGCTACAAAGGAATGGTCAGACGAAAAACCGGAAGAGCGGAATTGGAAAGATTACTGGTACGATGTTGATGACAGCGTCTACTATGTCCAGTTTATGGCTAAAGACAATATTCCCTTTCATACGGTGAGCTTCCCTGCATCTGAAATTGCAACTGAACAACCGTGGAAGAAAGTGGACTACCTGAAAGGCTTCAACTGGTTAAATTATTACGGCCAGAAGTTCTCTACATCACAGAAGCGAGGTATTTTTACCGGAGAGGCCTTGGAAATTCTGCCAGCTGATTACTGGAGATATTACCTTGTAGCAAGATCACCAGAAGGATCGGACTCGACATTCACATGGCAGGATTTTCAGACGGTGATAAACAAAGATTTAGGAAACGTGTTCGGGAACTTCATTAATCGTGTTCTCAAGTTTACAGAGTCAAAGTTTGAAGGTCGAGTTCCTGCTGCTGCGAACTGGACACCTTTGGAAGAAGCCTACGCGGGTCGCTTCCAAGAAGCCATTGATGATTATTCGCAGCAAATGGGACAGTTGAATTTCAGGAAAGGAACAGAGGCTCTGCGACATATTTGGACGCTCGGTAATGAATATGTGGCCGAAGCCGCGCCATGGACAGCCATTAAAACCGATCCTGCAAGGGCGGAAGCCAGCATTAATTTTGCCTTTAATATCATCCGCATGATGGCAATATTGTCCAAGCCCATCATTCCATTTACCGCTAACAAACTGGGTGAAGCCATCAATGTTAACGTAGAAGGATGGATAAAGGATGCCAGAGCAGATCTAAAGGCCATGAAGGGCGGAACTGAATTTGAGAATCCTGGACTTTTGTTTAGAAGACTTGAAGATCCTGAAATTGAAGCCTTAGAAGCGAGATATTCCGGTCAGAATAACAACGTTTCAGCGCCGAAACTTGCATATAAAGGCGCGTAGGCGGGCCGAGCCCTTAACAACTGGATAGAGAAGTAAAGATGCTTACGACAGCATCTTTACTTCTTTGCTCATAATTCTCTTTTATTTCTGTATGTTTTCAAGGCGTACCTGTAACCGTACGCGTAACCTGTAACCCGCTTTAGGTTACAGACGCTACAAATAGGCCGCACCTCGCCCGCCCTTATACGTTTTCGGCCGGGAAGTACCTTTTAAATAGCTGATATGTCGATGCTTTTTATGCACGTCAATCTCATGCGGCGGCAACGGCTCTACTCTCCGCACGTTCGGCCTGCCGCTCCAGGCGCTTGATTTTTTTATAGCTCATCCCAAAGCCCTGCACCCTTTGATACAGACTCAAAGCTTCGGCATCGCTTTTCCAGGGCTTGGTATATTCCTCGCCAAGACTTGCATGATAAAGTGTTGGCGGCTTAAACAGGTTTTCGCCATTCATGATAGAGGGGATATCCATTTTATAGATTTGGCGTCCGCTCGTATCAAAGTCCATGCCTTCATAAAGAGCATGAAGTCTGTTCACAACGGATGTGATCCTGGCGGCGGCCTCTCTCAATTCCTCTTCCAGTTCACTTTCGATGGCGCGGGCGAGCGGAGTCAGAATATATGCGGCATTCTCAGATTGTTCACTTGCTTCTTGCTGCATGATTTCAGATTGCTTTTCAAGCGTGACCTTGGCAGATTGCAGACGATCCTTCTCATCACGGATGTCGGTCAAGCTGACATTCAGGGACTTTTCTTCCTTGTTTGTGGCTTGACCCAGCAGTCGTTTGGCCTCAATGACACCCATCGTCTGGATATAATCCTTATGCTTGCCTTCTGATTGCAACATTTTATCGTCCAGTGTTGCCAATGCTTCTGATACCTTTCTCTGGTTTTCGAGGTAGGTATCGATTGATTTAAACAACTCCGTTGTTTCTTCCAGTTTCTGTTCAGTTTCAAGTTTTTTAAACATACTTTTCTCCATTTATATATATGTGTGTGTTTTTATACCGCCAACGGGCGGCAATATCCCGACAGACGGCGACACGGCCTGTCATCGTGTTGTGAAAATCATTTTTCCGGTGTTGCTTTATGACGCGAAATTGTCGCAGAAAGTATATCTACGCGATTGAAAATGCTGGGATGTCGCACCCCGCCCTCATCCTTTCTATATAAGGGGTAGATAAGAAAAGGTTTAAAGACCAAATTTCTTATAAGCTCATCTGGTTTCTTCGGTTTGTCCGTCATCTCAGCATCTCCATGGGTTTACGGTTAAAATCGCGTCATTTTTACCAAGGTTGCGCGTCACCATCTGCTTGAGGTGTAAGGCGCGGAAGACAAGGAATGAGCAGTGCGGGTGATGATCATGCCCAGAAAATACCGCCCGTCCTTTGTTCGTTTATGCTCAAGCCCCGGCGCATTCGCCTGCACACGTTGCACAAAGCCATTGATGGCGGGCAACTTGTCATTCTTGAAACCTTCGGCCACGGCCCAGCTACGAAAACTGTCATACGCCTCGCGGGTGGTCAGGCAGGGATAATTGCCGGAATGGGGTTTGATCGTGACACAGGCATCCAGCCACGCCAGAACCGGATCTGCCCCTAAAATCCAATCGGTCAGCGCAATCTTGCTCGATGGCGGGATGGTAAAATTGCGCTGCCGGATCAAACGGGACGCGCCTTCCACGGCCCATTCTAGAAGCAAATCCGATTCCTCGGCGGCAATGCGCCGTCCGATGGATTCAATCCGTTCTTCCAGCGGAATGATACGGTTGAAGGTGATCACCAGAAGCCGGCGTTGCACCCCGCGATCCATCCCACCCTGAAACGGCGGCAGAGTGTTGGTCGCAAAGATATGTTGTGCCAGAGGGCGGAATTCGATTCGGCTTTTATAGACATCCCGCCCATCGACAGGTTCGCCCGTGATAATCGCCTTAAAGGTTTCGGATGCAATCGCGGATGATGACGACAATTCATCGCTGGCATTGAGCAATTTTCCGATCAGCCCGATCACATGCCGCTCATCCCCCATGCGGGCGGCGGTCACAGAACTGATAGCGGATAAGGGCAACAATCCACGGGCAAGATCCAAAATCTGGCTCTTGCCGTTCTCCGCTTTCTCGCCTTTCAAAATCACGGCGCGGGGTTGCAACAATTTTGTGGCGTATCCCAACGCCGCCGCTCCGCACACTTCTGCCAGAAGCAATTTCTTCTGGGGTGCGTCCTCGTCGTCATGAAACGCGCCTTTCAGAAGTTGGTTCAGCAATGGGTCGTCCGGCCTATGTTTTTCCTGGTCAGGACTCCATCGTCCAGGCAAGGTGTGGCGGCAACGATGGTCACGGTCATGGGGTTCAAGGGTCGGTACGCCGTCCCCCGAAAACCGAATAAACCCGCTGGCGCAATTGATCCCGACAGGCGCGTTTGTGAAGAATTCCTCTTCCGTCACCAGAACAGCCAGTTCATTCAGGATGGAATCAACGCGGGCCTTGCCCAGTTTGACGCGGCTCGGTTCCCCCTTCGGCGTTTGGTATTCCGCTCCGTCATACATATGTGTTGCCAACCGCAATTCATGATCGGGGATCATGTCCCAATGGGCTGCCCCATATCGCCAGAATTGTCCTTCGGCATGAATGATCTTTCCATGACGGGCGATCAGATCATCCCGAACGCGGGCGGAAATCTCCACGTCGGAGCCAATAAAGAGTGCGTGCGCCTGATCACGGAAGCCAAAAGGAGTTTTGAAAAGTTCCGCTGTCTCGATCAGGGCACGCACTTCTTCTCTGGAACCCTTACAGAGAAGACTGTTAAAATCCATGTTTTGTTGTGGCGTTGCCACGGATACGGTAAAACCGCGTCTTGCCAGTTTTTCCATTTCTTTTTGAATCCGGATATCAGCCTTGCTGCCCTTGATATCGCCGTCACGGGCCACCGTAACGCCAGCGTCTGGCGGCAGGGGCGCGTTGCCGATATTATGGAGGCCAAGGCAAGCCCAGGTTTCGCGCCCCGTTTCCTGCCAGATGGAGAGAGCCGTTTCCACGCCTTCGGCCAAAACTACAGGCAATGATCCCACCAAACGAACGGCAGATTTTTCGGCCCATTTCTCGACGGCCTTGTTCGTGCGCTTGCCAACGGATACGGGGGCTTTTTCACCGTTATCCGTGATATAGATTTGTTGCACAGCCAGCACATTGCCGCGCTCGTCGGTGGATTTGGCAACCAATGCACCATATTTACCGAAAGCATTGGGGCGATAGGAAAGGCAATCTGGAACAGCTTTGATAATGCCGCGCTTCCGTAAATAGGTTTCGGCGGGGGTTCCGGCGACAGGAATGCAGGTTTTCAGGATATCCGGAGTTTTCGCCGCACCCTTTATCGCGGTTTTTGGATAGAGGCCGAACCATTGCTTCGCCCATTCACAGGCGTCGCCATTCTTCAAATTCATCTTATGGCAGACAAGTTTGAGCGCATCGCCGCCAATGCCCTCTTCATGGTCGAACCATTGACCCGTCTTGTCTCCGGCAATATCAACGGCAAGACTTCCCTTGTGCCCATACCGCAATTGCGCGGGTGTGCTCAAAGCCTTGTTGGGTTGCCCCAGAAGATGCAACGCCAGATCATGAATACGCTCGTTCAACACTTTCGCAATGAAGGCAATATCTACGTTTTGGTATTGTGCGAGATTCAGCGGCATTATATGCACCCCGTCTTTTTAGAAACAGGGGAATGGATCATCAGGTGCATTTCTGGATTTTCGCTCCTGATAAAATCAGACCATGCCCTCTCTTGTTCGGGAAGGGTTTCGACAATCAGCGCGTTGATACGCAAGAAGGATGGGATCAGGCTCATAAGCCGATAAAGATCGACATTCGGCGTACCCGACATAATAACGGCATAGCCAATGTTTCGGATCAATTCCTGCAAGGATTCGGGGTGGAAACCTTCTGGCCCCTTCGCTGGATCATCGTCTCCGATCAATGCGACATAGGGGCAATCTTTGAGAAGTGCGTCATGAAACGGTTTGGGATCATGCTGTGCAAACAAAATCCGTATATGATATTGCTCTACCGCATCCAGCATGACCTTTATGGCCATGTTCTCATGGACACCAGAGATTGTTTTATCAACCAGTTCTTTGCTCAGGAAAAAAGCGGCCATATTACCTGATGACGATCATCAAACGTAAGGAACCCCATCTTTACGTCGCCAACTGGTTTTATCTCGCCTTTATCATCACGGTGGCGGTGCTGCACCTCGGTAATGCGGCGGCCTTGCCCGTAAGCATCGTCGGCGTAAAAAGCTATTCCGCGCTGGCAGGCGTGCAAAGCGCGATGGTGCAATGGTGGTACGGCCACAATGCAGTAGGATTTTTCCTCACTGCAGGCTTTTTAGGCATGATGTACTACTTCATACCGAAACAGGCCAATCGTCCGATCTATTCGTATCGCCTGTCCATCGTGCACTTCTGGTCCCTGATATTTATCTATATCTGGGCGGGGCCGCACCATTTGCATTACACGGCATTACCCGACTGGGCACAGACGCTCGGCATGACTTTTTCGATCATGCTATGGATGCCTTCTTGGGGTGGGATGATCAACGGCGTCATGACGCTTTCGGGCGCGTGGCACAAACTGCGCGAAGATCCTATCCTGCAATTCATGATTATCGCGCTCGCCTTTTACGGTATGGCGACGTTTGAAGGGCCCTTGATGTCAATTCGCGCGGTTAATTCACTTTCGCATTATACGGACTGGACGATCGGGCACGTGCATTCCGGCGCACTCGGCTGGAACGGCTTTATTACCTTCGGTGCTCTTTACTATCTCGTACCCCGGCTTTGGAATCGTGAACGCCTCTATTCAACAAAGCTCGTCAGTCTCCATCTATGGATAGCAACGCTCGGAATCGTTTTCTATATCACCGCCATGTGGGTCGCTGGGATTATGCAGGGTCTGATGTGGCGTTCCTATGACTCCATGGGCTTCTTGCAATATTCTTTCGTCGAAACGGTCATGGCCATGAAACCGTACTACATCATCCGCGTGCTGGGCGGCGTGCTCTATCTCGCGGGTGCCCTGGTGATGGTCTACAATTTCTGGCGCACCATCCGCGGCGATATCAACCAAAAAGAAACGAACATGGAACTGCAAGGAGCCTCGGCATGAGCTGGATGAACAAACACGAAAAGCTGGAAAAGAATTCGCTTCTTCTGCTGGCGTTTATCATCGTCACGGTTTTGATCGGCGGTATCATTGAAATAATTCCGTTGTTCAGAATGGAAACGGTGATCGAGCCTGTAAAAGGCGTGCGTCCCTATACGCCGCTGGAACTTGCGGGACAAAATATTTATGTCCGCGAAAACTGTGCGGTCTGCCATTCCCAGCAAATCCGGCCTCTGCGCGACGAGGTCGTCCGGTACGGCCATTACTCGCTTGCGGCGGAAAGCATGTACGATCATCCGTTCCTGTGGGGATCGAAACGCACGGGTCCGGATCTCGCGCGTGTTGGCGGCCGGTATTCGGATGAATGGCACACGGCGCACCTCATGGAACCCCGCGATGTCGTGCCCGAATCCATCATGCCGTCTTATGAATTCCTGATGTATAAGGGCGTGCGTCTGCATGATATCGGCAACCACATGCAAACGCTTCGCACGCTGGGCGTTCCCTACACGGACGAGATGATCGAATTTGCCGGAAAAGACGCAGTGGCGCAGGCTTCGGGTCAAATGGCAACGGATATCGGTGGTCTTCAAGAACGTTACGGCGAAAAAGTGAACGCACGGGACTTTGACGGTCAGGCGGGCATGGTTTCCGAAATGGACGCGTTGGTGGCCTATCTTCAGGTTCTGGGCACGATGGTTGATTTCGAATCCGGCGAGAAAGTGGAGGATGCCACGCCATGATGGATTTTCTTGCACATCACGCAGGCCTAATCGGTCTTATCTTCTTTTTTGTGTTCTTCTGCGCTAATTGCCTCTGGGTGTTCCGTCCGGGCACGAAAGCTCTGTATAAAAACTTTAGCCGTATTCCGCTCGAGGAGAATCGCGATGAACGATAACAACAAAGAAATTGATTCTGTCACTGGCGTTGAAACCACGGGTCATGAATGGGACGGTTTGAAGGAACTCAACAACCCGTTGCCGCGCTGGTGGTTGTGGGTGTTCCTGGTGACCATCGTCTGGTCGGTATGGTACTTCGTCGTCTATCCCGCGTGGCCCGTATGCGCGGTTCCAGTCCGCCATGTTCGACAAGGACACGCTGATTATCGGCTATGACGAAAAGCGCGGCGAACCGCGCGGCAAGCATAAAAAAGGCGATGAATGGCTGAACCACGGCCACTGTATAGATTGTACGGCCTGCGTGCAGGTCTGTCCTATGGGCATAGATATAGGCATAACCATTGCGGGCATTATGAGCCTGTATGAAACCGCACGGCACGGCGAACACGCCTATTTCGATTCCGCCGTCATGCTGATTTTCTTCCTTTTAATCGGGCGCTATCTGGATTTTCGCGCGAGGAAGAGCGCGCGCTCCACGGCCACCGATCTGCTTTCTTCGCTGTCCGGCTTCGCCATGATTTCCGAAGACGGCAAGCTCCGCCGCATCGCGATACGCGATCTGGAGGAAGGCCATCTCGTTCTGGTCGCCGCGGGCGAAAAAATCCCTGCGGACGGCATTGTTCTGAACGGTCAGGGTGAGGTGGACACCGCGCTCGTTACAGGTGAAACGCTGCCGCGTCAAATCGGTCCCGGCGATGCTTTATATTCCGGTACGATCAATCTCGCTGCGCCTCTACAGATAAAGGTTGTAAAGAAGGCCGAAAATTCCCTTCTGGCCGATATCGTCCGGCTGATGGAAAAGGCGGAGCAGGGACAGGCGCGGTACGTGCGTATCGCCGACCGCGCTGCAAAGCTCTATACGCCCGTAGTGCATAGCTGCGCCCTGTTGTCGTTCTTATACTGGTTTTTTATCGGCGGCATGGCGTGGGAACAGGCTTTGATGATCGCCGTTACCGTTCTTATCATCACCTGTCCGTGCGCGCTGGGGCTTGCCGTGCCGGTGGCGCAGGTTCTGGCGACGGGCAGGCTGCTCAGGCGCGGCATTCTCGTCAAGGCGGGCGACGCGCTGGAACGTCTTGCGGAAATCGACACGGTTCTGCTGGATAAAACCGGCACTCTGACACAAGGATGTCTGACGCTTGAGGGTGTGTACGAGCCCAGCGCGCTTCATCTGGCGGCGTCGCTCGCGCATCACAGCCTCCACCCTCTTTCACAAGCCATTGCAAAAACCTGCGCCATAGAACCCTTGCCTTTGACCGATGTGTGCGAATATGCAGGGCGCGGCATAGCGGGCCTTTACGACGGCAGGGTCGTTCGTCTCGGTAGCCGCGATTGGTGTGGAAATGCGGATACGCTGCCCACCGGAAAAACGGAACTCTGGCTGGATGACGGTGCAGGAAAATGCACGGTTTTTTATTTTACCGATATCTTGCGCGAAGATTCACCGCAAACGATAACCCGGCTAAAAATGGCGGGCCTGTATCCGGCTATCCTGTCCGGCGATCGCATAGAGATCGTGGAACAGGTGGCAAGACAATGCGGTATCGAGGAATACTATGCGGGCCTCTTGCCCACGGACAAATTCGAACGGCTGGAAAGCCTCAAAAAACAAAACCATAAAATACTCATGGTCGGCGATGGCCTCAACGACGCGCCCGCCTTGGCCGACGCCCATGTTTCCATGGCGCCCGGCACCGCGATCGACATGGCACAAAATGCGGCGGATATCGTCTTTATGGGCGGTAAACTGTCGCCTGTGTATGAAGCTTACGCAACGGCCCGCATGGCTCAAAAAATCGTAAAACAGAATTTTACATTGGCGGTGGTTTACAATTTGTTTGCCATTCCTTTAGCCATAGGCGGCTTCGTAACGCCCTTTGTTGCAGCCTTGGCAATGTCGGGGTCGTCTGTCATAGTGATCGTCAACTCCTTCCGGTTAAGGTGGAATGCATGACCGTAATGATTTATCTGATACCCGTGGCCTTATTGCTGGGATTTATCTGGCTTCTTGCCTTTGTCTGGAGCCTGCGTAGCGGGCAGTATGATGATATGGACGGCGCAGCCCATCGCATTCTGATCGATGAATAGAAACAAGTGTCATGCCATGGGGCATTGGTGGGATATTGCCAGATGAAAAATCCCGTGAGAGCCGGATAGGGCACGAAACGGGCCGATCATCAACCTGTTAATCTGATTATCTTCTTCTCACGGGCTTTTTCCCGCTTTATCCTTGCTTGGTATCTGTAAAAACTCCAAAACCGCAGGTCGCAGGTTCGAGCCTTGTTGTCCCTGCCAGTTTTCAACGTAAGACTTTAGATATTATTTTCTACCCCACCGCAGGTGCTTTTTCGCGTCGTTCCGGGCCGGTATAACCCTCAGACTTAACTCGGCGGTCGGGGCCGACATAGGTTTCGCACACGACGAATTCGCGCTGTTTTTCAACGACGCGCATAAGCCTGTCCGCCAGCGATTTGGCGGAGAAGGGTTTCACCAGATATTCCGAAACCCCTGCATCGCGCGCCTTGATGACGCGGGCGAGGTGGCCCGATCCGGCGGTCATGATGATAGGCACGAACGCGTTGGGTGTGTTCTTGTCGCGGCGGATTATTTTTGTTAAATGAATGCCCCTGTCCGGGTTTTGCAGCCAGTCGACGAGAATTATGTCGTGACGCAACTGGCAGAAGGACGCGAACGCGTCCTCGACCGTGTAGGACGCGTATATATTTTTTTCTGGTACTGTGAGTAAGTTCAAGACGCCCTTTACCAATTGAAACATCGGTATCGAACTCTCCACGACGAGCACTTTTACGTCTTTAAAATTATAGGCCATAAAATATTAAACTGTTTTCTGCTTGGCTGTATTATATCGTGTGAAGGCTTTCATCAATTCGTCTAGAAGTTGAAGGCCGGTTTTATTCGCCGGATCTTTAATCTGAAGCGTCAGAACGGCCTTGATGGTTTTTCTATAGGCTTCGGCGATTGTAATAACATCGTCATCAATACCGGTAATATTCTCCAGAAAATCAAGAGTCGCGTGGCTGATTTTGGTGATAAGCGGATACTGAAAAAGCCCGCCCTGGGATTTCAACTGCATCATGGGATACATAATGGCGTCGAGTTGCTCTTTTTCAGGCATTTCTCTGGATTTAATTTTTGTCAGAACCACATCGAGCTCTGCTAGAAAATCGTTACCTTGCGGTCTGAAATCAATATCGTTTTTCTCGATTCCCTGCTGGGCTTTGACGAGATCGTTCTCGTTAAAGCCGCCAGTGCCGACCTTTTTCTTGAGGGTGTTTTCCGGTTTTACGAGTTTGCTTTCGATGGACATATGATTTTATGAAATGAAAATTGAGCTATGATTCAATATAGCGTAATCAAAATAGATTGAGAAATAATAAAAACAGATTAGTCGTAATAGCGGGATTTAAAAATACGCGCTATGGTTTTATTGCGGGAAGGAACGTTCTTCGCTGTCCTGTTCGAAATAGTAATACTCCTGACGAAGCTGCTCGGAGATAGCAATCAGGTAATTGCCTGTGTTCTGGCCGCTGAAGAGGATCTCGTCATTGATAAAGACTATGCCGGAAGTATGTTCCTTGTTCACCGCGTCGGTGTTCTGGTATTGCAGCAGGGTGCCGTAAAGATAGACCGGCGTGGACGACGTTAGTGACTGCTGTACCGTCGTCGGGAGAGAAGTTGTTGGTGAGGCAGGTGGCGACGGGGCCGGAACGATGCTCAGGATGCCGTTGGTATAGGTGAAATCGTAATTATTGTCGGCGGCTCCTGATACTGTGATCGCGTAATCGCCGAGCGGAGAAAGGGCCGTTGCCGCCGTGCCAAAAACCGGGGCCGTGTCCAGAACGCTGGCAGTATCGCCATTGCGGAATCCGGAATAATTTGCGGTAAAGGCCGGATCAGGCTCATCTACCTCACGTGATGCGTTGTTGGCTGCGATAGTTAGCATAGCCTTGGTAATAGATAGATTGCCCGTGTTCACATAGGTGAAGTCATAGTTATTGTCCGATGCGCCAGAGCCTGTAATGCCATGGCTACCTACGTTAGCTGTGATGGCAGCGGAAGATCCTGTGGCAAGCGTGTCGATAACGCCTTGTGTTTCGCCGTTTTTGAATCCCGTATAGACGATATTGAATGTAGGATCGGCGGCGCCATATTCGCGCGTCGCGTTCTGGGTCGTAGCGGTCAGCACGGCTTTGGTAATAGATAGATTACCTGTGTTGGCATAGGTGAAATCATAATTGCCATCCGTTGCGCCTGATCCGGTTACGGTATAACTGCCTACATTCGTTGTCGCAGTAACGGCGCTTGAGGCCGTTCCCAGCGTGTCGATGACAGCCTGTGTCTCTCCATTACGGAAGCCTGTATAAACAATGGAGAAGGCCGGGTCAGCCGCGCCGTATTCACGCGTGGCATTCTGCGTTGTGGCTGTGAGCATCGCCTTGGCCACTGACAGAGTGCCCGTGTTGACATAGGTAAAGTTGTAATTGTTATCAACCGCGCCCGATGCAGTTATGCCATAGCTGCCAACGTTGGACATGATAGTTGCAGTAGTGCTGATCGTTGGGCCTGTGTCGAGCACGGCAGCGGTATCACCGTTGCGAAGACCGGTATAGACTACATTAAAGGCCGGGTCAGTTGCCCCATATTCGCGGGTGGCGTTCTGCGTTGTCGCGGTCAACATTGCCTTGGTGACGGTCAATACGCCTGTGTTGGCATAGGTAAAGGTGTAGTTATTATCCAAAGCAGCTGATCCGGTGATGGCATAGTTGCCTACGTTCGCTGTAATAGCAGCAGATGATCCCGTTGCGCCTGTATCGATCATCGCCGCTGTGTCGCCGTTGCGGAAACCTGTGTAGTTAAATGTATAGGTTGGGTCCGCCGCTCCATATTCACGCGTGGCGTTTTGCGAGGTCGCCACCAGTGTTGCTTTGGTGACTTCCAGTGTACCGTTGGAATAGATAAAGTTATAGTTGTTATCAGAAGCACCTGTTCCCGTGATGTCGTAATTGCCAGCGTTGGAAAGGGCAGTTGCTGTCGTGGACAGCGTTGCTAGCGTGTTGATATCGGTATCGTCATCGCCGTTGCGGAAACCGGTATAAGTTGCGCTGAACGTGCCGTTGGCATCGCCGTATTCACGCGTATCGGAATCGATTTCAACGGTTAAGTCCGCCTTGATGACAGTCATAGTGCCGGTGGTAAGTACATAGGTGTAACCGTTGTTCAGTGTGAATGTACCGTTGATCGTTCTGGTGATGCCTGCGTTATCGAGAACAGTGGAACCTGCTGCGCTCAAAGAATAAGAGGCAATAATACTACTCAGCAGGTCACCGTTTTGCAGACCGCTTACATAGGAATAAGTGAAGACTGGGCTGCTATCGCCGTAGATCTTGTCAATATTGTCGATGGTCAGGTGAAGGATTTTGGCAACGATGCCGGAATAGATATGGACATTGCCGCTTTCGACAACCGAGCCGGGTCCGTAGCCGGAATAGGAGCTGTTTGTTACAATGGTCGGCGGTGTAATGCCGTCCAGCGAATCATCCAGCGCATCGACCGAATAGACGAGATAGCGTCCGCCGCCCGGGTTTAGGGCGTCGGATCCTGCCGAGTTTATGAAAGAGCCTGCCGTGGTAGCGAATACCAGAGAATTGCCTGAACTTTCGGTCGAAACCTGGTCGCCGTTGACGTTTATATCACCTTGCGTGACAAAGGACATCGGGTTGACCCATGTGTAGGCACCGATATTGGTGACGCCCAGATTGTCTTCGCCGCCGATAAGCACACGGCTCCAGCCATCGATCATGAAAGCCAGTTCGGCATTGGTCAGGTTTAGCGTACCCGCTTGACCCGTACCTACGCCGATGCCGCCCGTGCCGCTACCGACGCCGATGGTAAGCGTTCCCGTGCCTGTCATATTGCCGGTAAGGGCCAGGTTCGAATTTGTGATAAGGCTCAGGTCGTTCGCGCCCATGGTTTGTGCGGCAACCGTCATGACGTTGGTTGTCGTTCCCGTGCCGCCCATGATGGTGACGTTATCCGTCCATGTGCGTGCAGAAACGTTTACAGTGGCGGTGCTGTCGGCGCGTCCGAAGATGAGGTTGCTCCAGCCATCTACAATAAAGTTCAGTTCGGCGTTGGTAAGGTTCAAGGTTCCCGTACCACCTGCCAGACCCATTGTTGTTGCCGCTGTTGTGGGCAGGATGGTCAGCGTGCCTGTGCCTGATAGGTTTCCGCTGATTGTCAAGGCGGAGTTGGTTTGCATCGTCAGGTTGTTTGAACCCATCGTAGCGCCTGCCACCGTCAAAAGACCGCTGAGTGTTTTCAGGTTCAGGTTGTCATTCCATGTTAGTGCATTGACAGTCAGGACCCCGGTCTGCGTTGTCGAACCGATCGTGATACTGTTCCATCCGTTAGAGAGGAATCCGACTTCGGCATCCGCCAGGTTCAGGTTACCGCCTGCGCTTGTTCCAACGCCCATCGTGTTGGAAACGGTGGCGGATTCAATGATCAGATCACCCGATCCGCTTACTGCGCCCGTCAGGTTCAGCCAGTTTGTGGTGATAGTTAGGTTGTTTGCACCCATTGTTGCACCAGCCAGAGACATAGTGTTGCCGACGGCTGTAGGTGCTGAGCGCAGGGTCAGATTATCGTTCCATGCATAGGCGCCAACGTTCATCGCGCCGGTCATAGCGGTCGAACCAAATACGATGTTGTTCCATCCATCGGCGATGTTGGCAAGTTCGGCGTTGGTCAGGTTGACCGTGCCGGTCATGCTATCGCCGATGCCCATGGTCGTTCCGGCGCTGGTGCCAAGAATGGTGATCGTGCCCGTTCCTGCCATCGTCTGATTCAGGTTAAAATTGACGTTGCTGCGAATGACAAGATTGTTCGCGCCGACATTTTGTGCGCCTGTGAAAACGATCGTGCCGCTCTCGGTTCTGAAATCAACCGAATCAGTCCATGTGAGGGCGTTGATGGTCAATGCACCGTCCTGCGCTGTCGAACCGAATATAAGGTTGGACCATCCATCGGTGATAAAGGCAAGTTCGGTGTCATTGATATTGTTTGCCCCCGCTGCGCCCGTACCCACGCCCAGTGTTGCGGACGTTGCCGAGCCTGCTAGGGTTAGAGATCCCGTGCCTGTCAATGCCGCATTAATAGCGATGTTGGCGTTTGACTGGAAGCTCAGGTTGTTTGTACCGACATTCTGCGCGCCATCAACGGTTATGATCCCACTTGCCGTGCGGAAGAATACGCTATCGTTCCATGTTGCAGCGCCTATATTCATAGCGCCCGTGCCGCTTGTCGTGCCAAAGACGATGCTGGTCCATCCATCGGTAATTCTTGTCAGTTCTGTACTGTCGATGTTGAGCACCGCGGGCGTTGTGGTGCCTACGGAGATTGATGTAGCCACTGCCGATCCGGCGATTGTAACGCTGGTCGAACCTGACAGGTTGGCGTTCAGCGCGATATCGGCGTCTGAAGTGATCGTCAGGGCGTTGGCCCCCATCGTCTGGTTGCCGTTAATGCTGATAATGCCGGTGCCAGTGCGAAGGGTAAGAGGATCTGCCCAGGTTACTGCGCCGACATTCATTGCGCCGGTTTGTGTCAGCGATCCGATGGTAATGCTCGCCCATGCGTTCATGATGCGGCCCATCTCTGTGTCGTCGATCTTAATTGTACCGGTTTCGGCCGTACCCAGAGCAATCGTTGTCGAGGCGGTTGAGCCGGATATGGTCAGCGTGCCTGTTCCCGTGCTGGTTAAGTTGCCGTTAATGGCTACGTCGGAATCCGTGGTGATAGTCAGGTTGTTCGTTGCCATCGTCTGGTTGCCATGAATGGTCATCTGCCCCGTGCCGCTGCGCAGGGTGAGCGCGTCAGACCAACTGCGTGTGCCGATATTGATATCCGCAGTGCTATCCGTTCTTCCGAAAATCAGCGAAGCCCAGCCGTTAACAAGATAAGCCAGTTCGGCATTGGACATGCTGACCGTACCGGCCATGCCGTCGCCCACTCCCATGCTAGTGCCGCTGCTGGCTTGCACCAGTGCGAATGTGCCCGTGCCGGTCAGGTTACCAGTGATGGCCACATCAGAATCCGTACGTAATATTAAGGTATTTCCGGCCATCGTCGCACCAGCAATCGTCATTTGTCCGCTGCCGCTTTGGAAGGTTGCGGCGTCGCTCCAAGAAAGGGCGCCGACATTTATAGCAGCTGTGCTATCGGTACGACCGAAGACCAGAGTGGTCCAACCGTTGACGATTCTGCTTCGTTCGGCGTCACCGATGTGCACAGTGCCTGCCTGACTGTCTCCTATACCCATTGATACGTTGCTTGAGACCTGCTGGATCGTCAGGGTGCCCGTGCCGGTCAGGGCATTGGTTGCATTAATCTGAATATCGCTATCGGTTGTCAGTGTTAGGCTTGTGCTGCCCGCCGAAATTACGCCATCAATAATCAGGTTTCCGGTACCGCTGTTAACCGAATGTGCGCCCGAGGTTGATGTCCATCCGGCAGAGCCTATGGTAATCGTGCCGCCGTCGCTGTTCATCGTAACTGCGCCGGATGTGGATGTAACACCGCTGGTCGTAATATTACCGCCTGATGTCGTAACATTCATCGCACCAGCGCCAGACCCGATATTTCCGCTGGCCGCGAAGTTGCCGCCATTCGTGGCTATAGTCAGACCTCCCGAGGCGATGGCTGCCGTATTGATCGTATTATTTGTACTAGTCAGCGATACGGTGTTCGTACCTCCGGCAATGTTGCCGCCAATGGTAATCGTACCGGATCCGCTGTTGATATTTGTTGTGCTGCTCGCTGTAATCGTTCCTGTCGAGATATTGCCGTTGTTGCTGTTGATTGTCAGTGCGCCGGATGTCAGGTTTGCGGTCGTAATGGTATTTCCTGTGCTCGTCAGATTCATGGCAGTTGCAGCGGAGGAAGCATTCGTGCCCAAATTGATTGAGCCTGTGCCGACTGTAATATTGACGGCACCGCTGGCGGCAATCGCGCCCGTTGTTACGAAGTTGCCGTTGTTGGTGTTCACGGTCAATGCACCCGATGTGAGGGCCGTCGTCGTGATGCTGTTGCCGCTGCTGGTCAGCACCATACCCGCTGCGGTAGAACTTACCGTTGCACCTAAATTGATAAAGCCCGTGCCGCTATTGATGTTCGTAGTGCTGGTGGCCGTGATTGTCTGCGTTGTCGTAAGGTTGCTGTTGCCTGTCGTGATACCAAGCGTCGTTGCGCCTAGTGTGCTGCCTAACGTGATTAGACCGCCTCCACTGTTAATAGTTGTTGCTGCCGCCGCGATTGCGCCGCTGGTTGTGATGTTACCGCCGTCGCTGTTCAAGGTGAGAGCGCCGGATGTGATAGCGCCCGTGGCAATATTTCCGCCCACTGTTGTGATGTTCAGGGCGTTTGTGGACATGGTTTGTGTGCCATTGAGATTTACCGCGCCTGATCCTGTGCGAAGCGTCAAGCTGTCGTTCCATGTCAGCGCGCCGACATTTATGTCGCCTGTTCCATCCGTGCGACCGAAGATTACATTTGTCCATCCATTACGGATGCGTGCTACTTCCGTATTGGTGAACTGCATAGTGCCAGCCTGGCCATCGCCGAGTCCGATCGTTCCATTCTGACTTACCTGACTGAAGGTGACTGTGGTCGAACCATTGAGAGCGTTGGCTATGCCAAGCGTTATGTCGCCGTCGGTAAGGAAGGTTAGTGTGTTCGTGCCCATCGTCTGCACGCCCGTGACGTTAATCAACCCCGTGCCCGACTGGAATGTTACAAAATCGCTGTATGTAACAGCGCCGAGCGTCATAGTGTTTGTGGCGTCCGTCCGGCCAATGACGATATTGCCCCAGCCGTTCGTGACGCGGGCGAATTCTGCGTTGGTCAAGTTGATGGCTGTACCCGCACCGCCGCCCATGCTGAGCGCTGTACCTGCCGAACTTTGCTGTAATGTCAGTGTGCCGGTTCCGGTCCATGATGCACCGGCAGGAAGGGAGATATCTCCGTTGGTGCTGATAGTCAGATTGTTTGCGCCTAGAGCGGTCGCACCGGCGAAGGTGATAGTGCCGCTGCCTGATTGCAAGGTAAGGTTATCGGTCCATGTGCGGGCGTTTACCGTCATTGCAACCGTTGCTGTATCGCGGCCCAGAACAATGTTCGACCACCCATCGAGAATGTGGTTGAGGTCTGCGACAGCAAGGTTCAGCGTACCCGCACCACCCGCAACACCAAATGTCACAGTGTCGGCATTTTGGCGAATGGTGAGTACGCCCGTGCCGCTGATATCGGCATTAAGGACGACATCTGCACCCGCGATCATTGTCAAGCCGCCGGAGTTGGCTGTGATGGCTTGGTTGACCGTGATGGCGTTGTGTGCATCGAGAGTCAGTGTACTACCCGATGTCCAGTTCAGGGCGGCATCGACAGTGATTGTTCCTAAATGTCCGCCCGTTGCGCGTGTCTGGACCATGACATTGCCGCCAGCTAGGGCGTTAAGCAGCGTCGTGGCGTTCAGAACTGATGTTACCGTGTCAGCATTAGGCGTAAAGGGCGATGCGCCCGTGACGTTGGAATCCGCAGCAGCGGAAATAGTGATGTTGGTCGGGTCGAGAAGCAGCGTTCCGTTTACGCCGTTACGCCCGCGAAGGTCGGCGGTGCCGTTGAAATCGAGGAAGCCTTTGCTGGAGATTTCGATGAAGCCGCCTTCATCGCCCATCGCTTCCGCGTGGCCGTAGAATCTGGTGTTGGTATCGGACCACAGAATTATGCGCCCGCCATTCCCGCGGCGCGTGCTGTTAGCGTTTAGGATGGCCTGATCGGAAACATAAATCATATCGGATGTTGGGATGCCGTTGCCGCCTTGATAATCACCGCCGATGCGGATGGAGCCGCCTCCGGAATCACCCGTGGCAGTGACAACCGATCCATCGCCGATGAGGATATTATCGGCGAGTATGAGGATATCGCCGCCGACTTGATCCATCGCGTTGCCGTTTGTCGAGATCGTGCCTGTGTTGGTTATCTGTGCGGGTTTGATTGTAACTGTTTGCGTGATGTTGACATTGGCCGGGAGCGAAAGATCAAGACCGACGGTGGACATGGTCACCGATCCTGTTTCCACCGTTCCATCGGGCAGGGTAACCGTATCCGCCCGCAGCGTGCCTGTGTTCGTAACCAGCGCATCTACCATATGGCGTGCCTGCGCCGCCGTTAAAAGAATTTCACCGCCGTCTGCCGTGATCGTGCCCGTGTTGGTAACAGACTGCGAGAGAACCGCATCGGATACTTCAAGTTTGATAAGACCATCGCCTGCAAAGTCGATTGTATGTATGTCCCCCGATGCGAGTTGGACCTTGCCTAGACGCGCTTGAATGACGCCATGGTTTTCCACGTTCGGCGCGACGAGTCCGACAAGGCCCCCATCTCGCACGGTCATGTTGCCGTTGTTGATGATCTTCGCGTCGGGTAGGCCGGGCTTGGTGAATTTCACTGCGCCGCCATTCATGAAAGCGTTGTCGTCTTCGATATCGGACGTGGTGGCAACGAGTCCGCCGACATCAACCACGGACGATGCGCCGAAGATCAACCCGTTCGGGTTGATCAGGACGATATTGCCGTTCGCGGAAATTTTCCCCTGAATGTTCGAAGGTTTGGTATCGCGGATGCGGTTGATGGTGATGGACGATGAACCGGGCTGTAAAAACTGCACGTGCTCCGAGGCATCGATATCGAACGTATCCCAGCGGATGATCGCGCGGTCCGTCGATTGTGTGATGGTGGTAAGGGGGCCGCTACTCGTGATCGCGGCGGAACCGGATGTAACCGTCCCGCCCGTCGGGTCTGCCAGAGCTTTTGTTGCGGGCACAAACAAGGCTGCCATGAGGGCAGTGGTATGCAGCAGGGCGCGGCCATATCTTTTTTGCACAGACATACAGTTCATTTTACTAAGGAAAGACTTAAGGCGGGATGAAGATCGGGGCGAGAACTTTGGTAACTTAAGATATTGATTTTAAATATTATTTTTAGATCATGGAATCACAGTATAACCGTTCTAAAGGAACATGGTGAATGATTCTTTAACGAAGGCGCAAAATCGGACGCAAAGCTCTTTCTTATGGGAAAAATATGACCCCGGGGATAGGCCCCAAGGCTAAGTCCAGCTTGCGACCAGACGTTTGGTAATTGCCGTCCAGTTGAAGTTTTCAACGATCCGGGAACGCAGATTGCGGGTCATGGCATTCGCCGCATCAAGGTGCGTAAAACAGGCGTGCAGGGTTTTGACCGCGCCTTCAACATCATCGACATCAAAGGCGAATCCAGTTTTGCCGTCTTGCACGACATCAACCATGCCGCCTGATTTTGTAATCGCGACAGTACAACCCGCTGCCGCCGCTTCAAGTAGTGATATGCCAAAACCCTCGACATGGCCGCTGTCCAACTCACGTGAAAATAGGCACGAAACATCCATGCATCGCAAGGCACGCCATTTTGTGTCTTCATCGACCATGCCAAGAAAGGTGATGCGATCCGCAATGCCTAGGCTCACGGCAAGCTTCTTCCATTCACTATCTCCCGGGCCGATGATCAAGCCCTGTACATCAGGTAAAGCGCGGATGACATCGAACAACATACGTATGCCCTTGGATTCCTGAAGACGCCCGACAAAGCCGAGCGTTGGCCGCGCATCGAGTCCAAGCGTCGTGCGGTTTTTGATACGACCCTGCGCTGTCAACCCTTCCGATAAGGGAAATTGTTTGTGGATGACATCTTCATCGAGGCCGCATCCTGTCACGACGGGTGTGCGGTGGCCTGGGATGGAGCGGACAAGATCCGCCGTGTAATTGCTGTTGGTCAATACCTGATTGGCTTTGCGGGCAAGGGTTAGAAATTCTGTGCGTGGGCTTTTCACACCAGTCAGAAGACTATGAATTTTGACCGCGGCGTTATCGGGTCTTATCAATTTGCTGCGCAATTCATACCCGTGAAAGAAAACACTTACCGGCACGTTATGGCGTCTTTGCATGGCCAGTGCGGGCCAACCATAGACGAAAGGCTGGAGCAGTAAAATCCGGTCAAACGGTTTTGATGCGTGCAAGCGTTCGAAGTTTTTAAAAATCTGTGGCTGCCATAATCCGAGTTCCCGTTTACGTCGTTCCACTGCTCCGATGGCTGATATGGGATTTTCCGCTATCAATGCGTAGCGGGCAGGATAGTCCGGTGGGATTCGTGCGTCCACCGGGCCATACAGCGTCACGTCATGGCCTGTGCGTGCCAGTTCGTTGGCTATGTAATGACACATCAGCGATACGCCGCCGATCCGTGGCAGAAAGTCAGGTGAAGCAACCAATATGCGCTTGGACATTAAAACCCTTTCCGGCATAGTTTAAAAGAATGAAGATGGGAAATAAACGGTTCTCTTGGGACAATTCATATGACCGGCAAAGCTGATATAGGTCGCGGCGCGTTTTGGTCGATTGCCGACGGCATTATAGGGCAATTTCTTGTCCTTGCCATATTTTTGATCACGTCGCGCTTCGTTTCACAAGATGCGTTCGGGATTATGGCCGTGTGTTTTTTGATGATCGACGGGTTTCGACAAGTGTTCATCGAAAGCATCGGTATTGCACTTACTGCCAGAGCGGAGCCTGAGAGTAAGGACTATAATGCGGGTTTCCTGATTATTTCGCTGGGTTCCGTTGCTGGCGCGTTTACGGTTGCAGCGATAGCTCATCCATTGGAGTTTTTTTTGCGGATGGACGGGCTTGCGCAGGCATTACAGCTTGTGTCCGTCGTTATCGTCACGCTGGGTCTTTCGCGTATGCACGAAGCTTGGCTCAGTCGCCATTTCAAGTTCAAAACGCTGGCGCTGCGTTCGATATTCTCTACCTGTCTCGGCGGCGCTGTCGGCATCACGATGGCGGTGAACGGACATGGTATTGCAAGCCTGATCGCGCAGCAGATTACCATCGCGCTTGCATCGGTTTGCCTGCTCTGGATTGCTGTTCCATGGAAACCGAGATTGCACACGGATCGCGCTACGGTGACGAGTTTGCTGCGTTACGCCCTTCATGTTGGATCAACCGCGCTTGCCAATGTAGTGAACAATCAAAGCGACGTGCTTTTTTCTTCCTATTATCTCGGCGCGGCACAGACAGGGGTTTACAACGCCGCAAAGCGCATCATGAACGCCAGCACAACGATTTTGTCCGCTTCGCTGAATCGCGTGGCACTGCCCGCGCTGGCGTCCTT
This sequence comes from uncultured Micavibrio sp., assembly GCA_964539025.1. Lineage (GTDB taxonomy): Bacteria > Pseudomonadota > Alphaproteobacteria > Micavibrionales > Micavibrionaceae > Micavibrio_A. The sequence continues at coordinate 13,047 of CAZIFA010000012.1, read as the reverse complement.
GCCGCTGTTGGAAGAGAAGAGGGCATCATTCTTGACAGCGCTGTCGATGACCAGTTTGCTGACCGCACCTATTTTCGCAGGGCTTGCGGCATTAGCGCCCGAATTGGTTGATGTGCTGTTCAGTGATGATTGGCACAATGTCGGCCCGATCCTCGCGATTCTGGCAGTTAACGGCTATATTTCCACGATCGGTCATTATAATCAGGCCATCGTTCTGGTCTTTGGAAAACCGCACTGGCAGACGATTATTACGGTGATCTATGGCGTATCGAACGTGATTTTGTTTTTTATCTTTGCGCAATATGGCTTGATCGCGCTGGCGCTGTCTTTTTCCATCCGCGCTGTTTTGTTGTATCCGCTTTCCGCAGGCACTGCCGTATTTTTGCTAAAGATCCGGACAATGGATTATATCTGGGTTTTATTTCCGTCCATCTTGTCCGCTCTTATCATGGCGGGACTGTTACTGCTATCAAAGATGTTCTTGGCTACATCCCATGAAATATTGAATTTATTGATCTATATTCCGATTGGCGCTGTCATATATACCGTCTGTATGCTGGTCCTTTCGCGTCAAAGTGTCCTCAATTTTATCACTTTTGCGCGGAAGATCGTCACATGAGTATTATCCTCCATGCCTCCGACCTGCATTTCGGCAAGGCTGATCCTGTCGTTATCGAATCTTTTTATCAGGAAATCGAACGCCAGAGGCCCGACCTTGTAATCCTCAGCGGCGATTTCACGCAAGTTGGCAGTGTCGAGGAATTCAGGCAGGCGCGTGATTTTATCAACCGGATTACCGCGCCGGTTTTTGCCGTACCGGGCAATCATGATATTCCGCGTTTTAACATATGGGATCGCCTGGCCGACCCGATCCGCCGTTACCGTGAGTATATCGCACCGATGCAGGACATCGTGCATGAAGACGCGCATTCTTTCATCGTTGGCGTCAACACGGCACGTGCCGTTCTGCCACACTGGAACTGGGCGAACGGTATGGTTTCACAAGAACAGGTGCAGTTCGTTGAAAACCAGTTTCGCCATGCCGACAACGACAAGGTGCGGATTTTCGTCTGCCACCATCCGTTGCTAAACGTGAAGGGTGCGCCGATAGACACGATCGTCTGGGGTTCGATGGATCTTATGCGGGTGCTGGAAGACCAGCATGTCGATATCGTCCTGACGGGGAACATCCACCATGCCTCGATCCTGCCCTATGAGGAATCGCGGGGGCCAGTGATGGTCGGGGCGAGTTCGGCCACCTCGACCCGCCTGCGCAGCCAGCCCAACGGCTATAACATCCTCCGGGTGCTTGCCGAGCGCGTGGATATTGAACTTATCCACTGGAATGGGGAATCCCATGTGATCTTTGAATCCCTGTCCATCCCCCGTAATCCAGATATCTCCTGACCCGTATTGCAAAAATAGTTTGTATTGCCGGTCTATATATGGGATACGCAAATTTCGACCCGAATTTGTTGTGCCTATTTGTCCCCTAGGAGGAACACAGGATGACACCCCAATATCCCGTCTATGGCCGCATCAGCGGCCCCATCGTTATGATCGGCTTCGGTTCTATCGGCCGTGGAACCCTTCCTCTGATCCAGCGTCATTTCGAATATGACCCCAAACGCTTCGTCATCATAGACCCCGACAATTCCAACGCCCATCTTGCGCAAAAACACGGCGTTCGCTTCGTAGAGGCGGAAATCACCCAGGATAATTACAGAGAGATACTGGAGCCCTTGCTGACCGAAGGCGATGGGCAGGGTTTCTGCGTTAACGTTTCGGTGGACACATCCTCGCTCGATATCATGAAACTTTGCCGCGAGATCGATGCCCTCTATATCGACACGGTGGTTGAACCATGGCCGGGCTTTTATTTCAACGACGACACGGACAACGCCGCCCGCACCAACTACGCGTTGCGCGAAACTGTGCGCGCGGAAAAAGCCAATAATCCCGGCGGTACGACGTCGATCTCCTGCTGTGGTGCCAACCCCGGCATGGTGTCATGGTTCGTCAAAGAGGCGCTGCTCAACGTTGCCCGCGATACTGGCGTCGCGACAGGCGTGCCCAAATCCCGTGAGGAATGGGCGAGACTCATGCAAAAGGTCGGCGTGAAGGGCATCCATATCGCCGAACGTGATACACAGGCTTCCATGCGCCCAAGACCGATGAACGTGTTCGTCAACACATGGTCGGTTGAGGGCTTCCTTTCTGAAGGGTTCCAACCAGCAGAGCTTGGCTGGGGCACGCATGAAAAATGGTTCCCGCCGAACGGCCATCAGCAAAAAGGCAATGGTTGCCGCGCCGCCATTTGGATGGAACAGCCCGGTGCCAACACGCGCGTGCGCACATGGTGCCCCACGCCCGGCGCGCAATTTGGCTTCCTCGTTACGCACAATGAATCCGTTTCTATTGCGGATTACTTCACGGTCGGATCGGGCCTGAACCCCGAATACCGCCCGACCTGCCATTACGCCTATCACCCCGCCAACGATGCGGTTCTTTCTCTGCACGAAGCGCTCGGTAACAATACACCGCAGCAAGAGCATGTCATTCTGGAGGCCGAAGATATTGCCGAAGGGATTGATGAACTGGGCGTGCTGCTCTACGGCCACGACAAGAACGCTTACTGGTTCGGCTCGCGCCTGTCGATCGATGAGACGAAAGAACTTGCGCCCTATCAGAACGCGACGGGCCTGCAGGTGACCTCCGCCATCCTCGCCGGGATGGTCTGGGCGCTGGAAAATCCCAAGGCCGGGATTGTCGATACGGATGAAATGGATCATGTCCGCTGCCTTGAAATCCAGAAACCCTATCTTGGCCCTGTCGAAGGCCATTACACGGACTGGAACCCGCTGACCAACCGCACCAAGCTGTTTAAGGAAGATTTGGACGAAAGCGATCCGTGGCAGTTCAAGAACGTCTTGGTAAGAGCATAAAACATAACAGCCCCGAAATCGGGGCTGTTTTTTACATCGAATACGAAAAGTGCGGATTGCGTGCGAGGTCGTGGAAATCCCAATAGGGTTGTCCGGTTTCGGGGTGTACGTGCTGTATCTCATCTGCGTTGAAACTAACGGCCGAAGCAACCGAACCAAGCCATTGGTGCGAGATGCCTGCTAAGGGGTCATCGTGCATGAAGACTTTGCGAACCGTCCCTTCGCTATGATTTCCTTTGGCACGATCTTCGGCAAGATGACTCGCGCTGCCGTGATAAAGAATGTAGAGAAGGCCCGTCTTGGGGTCTTTATGAATTTTTGTATCGTTTTGTGGCTGACCCGCAAAAAGACTACCACTCATGATCATGCGAGCGCCTGCTGCAAACAGTTTGGCAGCCGTGCTGGAATTGCTGTTACCTCCGCCATCAGGAACGGCATAGCCACCACATTCTTGAGCTGCTCTGAAGCATTCGAGCATCGCAGTGAACATCGCCCGGTGGAATCCAGTGTTCTCCTCCGTGCGGCAGACATCCGAATTGCCATGGCCAATCTTGACCGTGTCGGCGCCAGCCTCCAAAGCCTCGCGGACCATTTCTCCGGTGACGATATTGCCCGCCATGATCAAGCCCGGAACGCCGGTTAGATTTTCAAAATTGGTCAGGAATTCGCGCACTGCTTTGACGCGATCAAGCAGTAGTTGCATATGACCGTTGGATGCATCGATCACGACCTTGACCTGACGAATGCCTTTATCTTGCATTGTCATTTCATTACGCAAAAGCTTTTCGCGCACGCGGTTGAAGGTTTGTGCGAGGTTTGTAACTTCGTCTTTGCCACTGATGCCGAGTGTCATCCAGGCCGATGCCGTTCCGTTGTTTGCAAGGAAGTTCACCATATCATTTTGCGATACTTCTTTTTTTATCGCGCATTGAATGCGTGAATTTGGATCGAACAGGCTGGGCACTTCCAGATGCGTCAATGCATGTGCCATACGCAGGCCCATGAAATGGACGTTGGCGGCAATTAACGGCACCATGCGTACAGGTTTTATGCCCCATTTTGGCTGGAATTCCGCATCGCGCATAACAAGTTTCCGGCTGGCAGCCTGAGTGCTGAGCTTGGCGACGAGATTGACGTTGTCTGGTGTTAAGGCAAATTCGACCTTTCGATCTTTGATCATGACTGTGTTGCCGAATAATCCGGCAAGCGCTCGTGTTTCTTCGACTCTCGTAACCCCTGGCACCTTAACCCGCCCGTGGAAATAATGACGAAGGCCATTATCATCGATGGATATCTCTGCACCGTGATGATCAATGATAAATTTGTGTTTTTGCAGGTCGGCTGACGCTTTACGCAAGGCTTCGGCCCGCGGACTGGTTTTCGCTTTTTCTTCGGCCGTCATCTGTGCATAGGAACGAAAACCGGGATTGTCCGTTAGCGGCGCAAAATTCGCATCATATCCAAAGCCGTTCGGACCCGGCTTTCCGGGAGAAAGAAGCAAGCCCGGCTGATCCGCACGGTATGTGCCAATGGTCTTATCAGCAGAGGCGATGGAGATTGCGCTCACGAAATTTACAAGTACGGGCTCTTCCGTACCGTTCAGCACACGATGGATGCGTTTATACAAGGTGCAGGCTGCTTCGTGATTTTCAGGAAGCCCGTCTTCAGCGAAGAGGCGCGCAACGCGCCCCGTGGCAAGCCCCGGAAAATCTTCCGCAGCGAGCAGGTTTTCGTTTACATCGTCGGTTAGAGGAAAATTCGAAAAATCGACGGTCTTGCCATTGGGCAATTTGTAGTTTTGCAGATCGATCCCGTTTTCTTTTAATTTTGCCAGAACGGACGGATCGGAAAGGTTGTGGTTGAACGCAACCGATATTCCACTATCGTCGGACACATACCATGTGGATTTGTCCTGCATGTCAGGACCAAGGGCATCGGCATAAAATCTGGCTTTTGCTTCTGCCTGACGTTCGAAATTAGTTTCGATTTCCGGTGCATCGGGAGGTTCCATGTCCCGCCCACTCAGAACTTGTTCTACACCAAGAGTTCTTAGGCCTTTTTTTACTTCGTTAATTTTGCCTTTGTTGCCCGTCCCCACGACAAGGCGTTCGGGGCGCTGTGGCAAAACTTCTTGGAGGATGGTTGAAGTGTTGGCAGGTATAACAGACATGATACTCTCGAATTAGATATGGAAACATTTGATCGGTTTTCATTAGTCAGATCTGTGTGATCTGTCAACGTATAAGAAAGATATTAACCAATTCAACTTTTTCTCTGGCAATTTTCTTTAAGCTGGTCTATTTAAACTTCCATTCCCAAACATTACGGATCGTCAAAAGCCCCCGGGCTTACGAACCGCTGGGGAAAAACGACAACTGTCATCCTGAGGGCATAGCCCGAAGGATCTCATTGGAACATACCATAGAGATTCTTCGCTTCGCTCAGAATGACACCATTAGTTAGAAGGTAAATATAATGTCCCAATCCGGACCATTGGCTTATTTCCGCGAAGTAAAGCAGGAGGCTTTGAAAGTCACCTGGCCGTCGCGCAAGGAAACGATTGCCTCAACCATCGCTGTGTTCATCATGGTCGTTCTGGCTTCGATCTTTTTGTATGTTTCGGATCAGGTTCTGGCCTGGCTCGTTTCTAAAATTCTCGGCATTGGCGTTTAAGATATAAAGGAATTTCACCATGGCTATGCGCTGGTACGTACTGCATGTTTACTCCGGTTTCGAAAACAAGGTTGCCGAAACCATCAAGGACAAGGCGTCTAAAAAAGGTCTGGCCGATAAGGTCGAAGACATTATGGTCCCGAAAGAAGAGGTCGTCGAAATCAAACGCGGCCAGAAGGTCAATACCGAACGCAAAGTGTATCCGGGCTACGTGCTGGCTAAACTCGACATGAACGATGATGTCTGGCACATGATCAAGGATACGCCCAAAGTTACGGGCTTCCTCGGCGCTGCCAACAAACCCGCGCCTATTTCTGAAAAAGAAGCCGCGCGCCTGCTGCAACAATTGCAAGAAGGCGTCGAGCGTCCGAAATCTTCGATCACGTTCGAAATCGGCGAAGAGGTCAAGGTATCCGAAGGCCCGTTCGCATCTTTCAATGGCGTTGTCGAAGAAGTCGACGAAGAAAAAGGCCGCCTGAAAGTGTCCGTTTCTATCTTCGGTCGCGCTACGCCGGTCGAACTGGAATATTCTCAAGTCGAAAAAGGCTAATACGAATGTATTTTTTAAACCGGCGGCACCCGCAAGGGACCGCCGGTTTTTCATTGCTGCAAGCGCGTGCAGCACATCATTTTCTGGCCTCAAATTTTATTTTTGATAGAGTCACCTTCTGTACAAAACAAAGAAGAAGGTTTCATCATGAGCACCGATTCCAAATGGCAGAGTTACATGAGTAGAAATACCAGGGAGCAGAACAATACGCCCAAAAATTACCGCATGGTCGAAACGGCAGGCCATGGCTTCAACGCAACGACGACGAACGTTGTTCGGCAGTCCTTGCGACAGGCCGGAAAAAATTCGCAATAATATTTCATTCTTGTGAAAAACTGGTTTTAGATCAGCGTTAAGTTTTAAAAACCCCCGTAAACGAAGGTTAACGGGGGTTTTTCGCGCCTTTTCTTGAAAATTTTTGTGGGCGGGATCGAAAAAAAGGCATAGAAGGCGCGCAGGTGTTAATAAAAAAAGAGGGTTACTATGTCTGTTAATATTCCAACAGAAGTTGCTATGAACGAGGAATTTGATGGTGCATGCAAGGTTACTACGACCCTAGTCTGCGAAAGCATGATCGCGGGTGTCGATGGTCCGGATATGGTCACGCATGATGGTGAATATCTTGATCCTGCAAAGACCGTCGTCATGACTCGACAGTTCGGCTAGTTTCTGTATTCTTTATATCGATAAGTAAAAAAGCGCCTTTCGAGGCGCTTTTTTATACCCATAAAACCCTTGCAAAGCTCGGCATTTCCCCCTATAAACCGCCTCATTAAGGATTGTGGGAGGTTTTCGGGCGTTTCTTAAGTCCATGCTCCGAGCCGCACCACAGCCCTCGTTTAACCTGTCATCCTGAGGGCAAGGCCCGAAGGATCTCATCCTATAAGTTTGAGATTCTTCGCTTCGCTCAGAATGACATCCAGGAAAGAGGATACAATGGCAAAAGAAATTACCGGTTATATCAAACTAACCGTGCCGGCTGGCTCCGCCAACCCGTCACCGCCGATCGGCCCGGCTCTGGGTCAGCACGGCGTCAACATCATGGAATTCTGCAAGGCGTTCAACGCCCAGACGGAAAAAATGGAAAAAGGTATGCCGATTCCGGTCGTCATCACCGTGTACAAAGACCGTTCTTTCACGTTCATCATGAAGAAGGCGCCGAACAGCTACTACATCATGAAGGCGCTGAAACTGAAAATGGGTTCGAAAACGCCGGGTAAAGGTGAACCGGTAGCGACGGTACGTATGTCGCAACTGCGCGAACTCGCAAAAGACAAAATGACCGACATGAACGCAAAAGACCTCGAAGGTGCAACACGCATCATGGCGGGTTCTGCACGTTCCATGGGCATCGAAGTGGTGGAGGGCTAGTACAATGGCAAAACCAACAAAGAAAAACAAAGCAATAGCCGGTAAAATAGACCGCCTGAAAGCTTACACGATCGCCGAAGCCGTCAAGCTTTTGAAAGACTGCTCCACGGGACGCAAATTCGATGAAACGATCGAAATTTCGTTCAATCTCGGCATCGATCCGAAATACGCTGACCAACAGGTTCGCGGCGTTATCTCCTTGCCGAATGGCACGGGCGCTAAAGTTCGCGTGGCTGTCATCACGAAAGACGCTGCGAAACAGGCCGATGCGAAAGCAGCCGGTGCTGATCTTATCGGTGCTGAAGACCTGATCGAACAGATCAAGGCTGGCAAGATCGATTTCGATCGCTGCATCGCAACGCCCGATATGATGGGTCTGGTCGGACAGGTCGCCAAGGTTCTGGGTCCTAAAGGCATGATGCCCAACCCGAAACTCGGCACCGTTACGCCCGATGTTAAAAAAGCCGTTACGGAAGCAAAGGCAGGCTCTATCGAAATCCGCGCAGAAAAAACGGGTATCGTTCAGGCCGGTATCGGCAAGGCTTCTTTCGAAGAGAAGAAGCTGGTCGAGAACGTCGTCTACATGATCGATGCGGTTCAAAAAGCGAAACCGGCTGGCGCAAAAGGCACCTACATGAAGAAAGTAACGCTTTCTTCGACGATGGGCCCAGGCCTCAAGATTGATCTGTCGAAAGCCGCTTAATTTAAGAGCGATAAAGCTATATTTTGCGCCCCTTTTCCTGGTTAACAGGAGAGGGGCGCAAGACATTTATTGACGTAAAAAAGGCTTTAATTGTATGGTGGGCATGGCAAAAAATAGTACTGAGGGTGCCATGCTGGACGCTTTTTATATAACAGCAAATGTTTCAAACCCAGATGATGGCATGTGGGGCTTTTTCAACACGCGTCGGCGCCAGTTTAGAGCGTCGAAGGACGGCTATCTTATCACCGCGCCTCCGAACGAAAAAGCATGGCGGCTGGATGTTCTTACCGAGGGGCAAGAAGCAGCCTTTTGGGATTTTAATTTTTCAAAAGCGACCGAGGGGCTGAAAGACAGAAGTTATCGCGGTTATAAAACAACAGAACGCAAGCCGCGTGAATGCACCGTGATGGTGGCTGTCAATGACGGCGCTCCGGCGTGGCAAGGCGTCGGGACAATACACGGCCATGTGATCTGGACTAAAGCCCAATCATTACCGGGCGATCTTCGTGAGAGGCTGATTGCCGACCGCACGGTTATAGCCGGCGCTACGTCCAATCATTATCGCCCCTATGCAAGTTGCGAAATCGATTTGTCCAAACCTGATTATGCCGCAGATATCCGTCATGCGCGTAAATGCTTGAGGGATCATTTCGTCGACCCTACTACACCACGGGATGAAATCGGCTATAGTCTTTACACGCAGTGTTCCTATAACCACGACCCGCGCAAGGGCGGCAGACTGGTGGTTGAATTGTGGACGAAAGATCACCATTCACTGACGAGCATATCGGGTATGGTCCGGTACTGGACCGGCCACCGAACGTTCGACTATTTCAAGACCCAGAAAAAGGGCCTGAGTGTAGGCGATTTATGCCGGAAAGTTCCGGCAAATCCTCATGAGGTGATCCAAACCGATGCCTTGCCGCAGGCCGCACCGGCCAGTCCGGCCTGATTTTCTCAATAAAACTATTGACGGGGGCGGGGTTTATTCCTATAACAGCCCCGAAATTCCTGTCCAAGACTGTAGGGGCCGTAAGGTTTAAACATCCTGCATAGATGGTGAAAAACGAAACAAAGTCCGTTTGGGCCATCGTTTTTTATACATTGAAAAAGTTTTGTTCAGGGATGGCTCAAAAGGCCGTCTTTTTTATTGGATTACTTCCCATCGGCTCGACGGAGCATTGCTCCGGTTGACGGCGATGGGATTAAAAAAAGGAATTACCAAATGGCTATGACCAAACAAGAAAAATCCTCCGAAGTCGCTGTGCTTGCAGCGAAATTCAAGGATGCCGAAATTCTGCTCCTGACCCGCAATGACGGTCTGGATTCTGTGGCAACGAATGATCTGCGCGTCGCAACACGCGCCGCAGGCGTTGATTACCGCGTCGCCAAAAACACGCTGGCCCGCATCGCCCTCAAAGGCACGTCCTTTGAAGTAATGGGTGAAAAGGCCAAAGGCCCGACCGGTTTCGTTACCGGCAAGGACCCTGTGTCTGCCGCAAAAGTGATCGCGCAGTTCGCCAAGAAGAACGAGAAACTGGTCATCATCGGCGCGAAGTTCGGCGATATGATCATGGATGCCAAACAAGTTGAGGCATTCTCGAAACTTCCGACGATGGACGAAATCCGCTCCAAAATCGTTGGACTGTTGCAAGCTCCGGCTTCGCAACTGGTCGGCGTTACCAAAGCTTACGGCGAAAAAGAGGGCGGCGCTCCCGCTGCTGCTGCCGCGCCCGAAGCCGCGCCTGCTGAATAACGAAGAAAAAAGGAATTCAGAGTATGCCATATAAAAATGACTACCTAGGTAAGCAGTTTGTTGCGGTTACTTTCCCGCGAGATTGGGACGGCGAAACTGTACATGTTTACGTTTCGGACGAAATGAATCTAGGGCAAATTAAGGCTCTGGCCACAGGTGTAGCTAGCATTGAGGAAACCTCTGTGGATGAAACCAATCGCGGACCCGATGTGTCCAACTTGATTTACTTCAGTGTAAATCAGGATGTTCAATCACAAAAAACATTTTTGGATCGCTGTAAGGCCAACCCAAACGTGCTGGGTGTATCAACATTCAGTGTAGCAGATGCTACAACGGAATATGTTCTTTTCCAAAGAAAAGGATTTTCATTTGAAACAGCAATGTCCGACGGAGAAACCTATCTTTATGGCCGTGGACGCACACCAGTAATTACAGAACAACCAACTAAAAATATTTAAACTTAAGGAGAAACTAAAATGGCTGCCAATCTTGCTAAAATCGTAGATGACCTTTCCGCACTGTCCGTGATGGAAGCGGTCGAACTGTCCAAACTGCTCGAAGAAAAATGGGGCGTAACCGCCGCTGTTGCCGCTGCACCTGGTGCGGCTGTTGCTGCCGGTGGCGCACCTGCCGAAGAAAAAACCGAATTCAACGTTATGTTGAAAGACGGCGGCGCGAACAAAATCAACGTCATCAAAGAAGTCCGCGCTATCACGGGTCTTGGCCTGAAAGAAGCAAAAGACCTCGTCGAAGGCGCACCGAAAATGGTCAAAGAAGGCGTCAAGAAAGAAGAAGCCGACAAAATCGCCAAGCAACTCAAAGACGCTGGCGCGACGGTCGAACTTCAGTAATTTACTTGATATCCAAAAATCCAAAATCCCGGGCCTTGAAACCCGGGATTTTTTCGTGCCGTTTTAATATTTACATAAATTATTATAAAGCTTGGGCATCCGTGACATGGAGCCTTTGTCTTAACCCACTGGAACTTTTTTAAAAAAGCGCTATATCCCGTGCTTGACAATCCTTAATGAGTCCGCCATAACACGGGTCACGCGAAAGATTCGGGACGAAGGTGACGGTTATTAAACCGAAATTTTTATAGTTCGATCAATGATTTAGACCGCTTCTCCACCAGAGCATGGGGGAATGCGGTTTTACCTGTTTTTATGCTTTGAAGAAGGTTGTGAGAAAAATGAGCGCTAAAAAATCCAAAGCCATCGCAGATACCCCCCTCAAAAAGAAAGCCAAACGTATGGCAAAGCCGCCGGTCCGCAGTGCCGACGACGTGAATTCTTTCACGGGCCGTAAACGCGTACGCCGTTCTTTTGGCAAAATCCGCGAAGTTGCGCAGATGCCCAACCTGATCGAAGTGCAGCGCGATTCTTACGAGCAATTCCTGCAAACGGATATCGACGCCGAAGTGCGCAAGATGCAGGGTCTGCACAAGGTCCTGACTGAAGTGTTCCCGATCAAGGATTTTGCCGACAAAGCGGAAATCGACTACGTGAAGTATGAGCTCGAAGAGCCGAAATACGACACCGATGAATGCCAGCAACGCGGCATGACCTTTGCTGCGCCTCTGCGCGTTACGATGCGCCTGTCCGTATTCGATGTTGATGAAGATTCCGGCCTGCGTTCCATCCGCGACATCAAAGAACAAGATGTCTACATGGTCGATATGCCATTGATGACCGACAACGGTACATTTATCGTGAACGGCACCGAGCGCGTTATCGTATCTCAGATGCACAGAAGCCCCGGCGTATTCTTCGACCACGATGGTGGTAAAACGCACGCATCGGGTAAATTCCTGTTCGCAGCCCGCGTCATTCCATACCGCGGTTCTTGGCTCGATTTCGAATTCGACGCTAAAGACAATATGTATGTCCGTATCGACCGTCGCCGCAAACTGCCGGTAACGACGCTGCTGCGCGCTCTGGATTCCGCATCTTCGGCCAAATACCGCGCCGAACAAGAAGCCAAGGACAAACCGGTCGACAATCTGATGATTCAAGGTATGTCGAACGAGGAAATCCTTTCCACGTTCTACGATGTCGTCAAATACGACAAAACCGACAAAGGCTGGAAAACACCGTTCGTACCGGGTCGCTACCGCGGCGTCAAACTGGCGTACGATCTGGTCGATGCCAGATCGGGTAAGAAAGTTGTTGAGGCTGGCGAAAAAATTACGCCACGCAAAGCGAAACAACTGGCTGAAGATGGTTTGAAAGAAATCCTCGTTCAGGACGAACAACTGGCCGGTTCCTACATGGCCGAAGATATTTTCGATGGCGCCACGGGTCAGGTCTATTTCGAAGCCGGTCACGAACTGACGGCTGATGATATGGCGCAACTGGATGAATTCACCATCAAGACATTGCCGATCCTTGCAATCGATCACCTGAACGTTGGCCCTTACATCCGCAACACGATGATGATTGACAAATGCGACACGCGCGAAGAAGCGTTGATCGACATTTATCGCGTTATGCGTCCGGGCGAACCGCCGACAGTTGAATCCGCTTCCGCGCTATTCAACTCGCTGTTCTTTGATCCCGAGCGTTACGATCTGTCGGACGTTGGCCGCGTTAAAATGAACGGTCGTCTCGATCTGCAAACGGATGCGGATCTTCGCATCCTGCGCAAAGAAGACATACTCGCCATCCTGAAATACCTGCACGGTCTGAAAGACGGCGTGGGCGAAGTTGATGATATCGACAACCTCGGTAACCGCCGCGTTCGTTCCGTGGGCGAATTGATGGAAAACCAGATCCGTATCGGTCTGCTCCGCATGGAGCGTGCGATCCGCGAGCGTATGTCTTCTGTCGAAATCGACACTTACATGCCGCACGATCTGATCAACGCGAAACCTGCTGCTGCTGCGGTGCGTGAATTCTTCGGCAGCTCGCAGCTTTCGCAGTTCATGGACCAGACGAACCCGCTCTCCGAGATCACGCACAAGCGTCGTCTTTCGGCATTGGGCCCGGGCGGTCTGACGCGCGAACACACAGGCTTTGAAGTCCGCGACGTTCACCCGACGCACTATGGC
>CAZIFA010000011.1:0-79658 GCA_964539025.1 uncultured Micavibrio sp. | reverse complement strand
GCGAAATCCGCGACCGCAGTTTCGAGCAGCAGCGCTACCGGGCCAGCGGCCTCAATCTGGTGACGGCGGCCATCGTGTTGTGGAACACGGTATATCTGGAGCGTGCCACCAGTGCTTTGCGTGGCAACGGCACGGCGCTGGACGACACATTGTTGCAATATCTGTCGCCGCTGGGGTGGGAGCACATCAACCTGACCGGCGATTACCTCTGGCGCAGCAGCGCCAAGGTCGGTGCGGGGAAGTTTAGGCCATTGCGACCGCTGCCACCGGCTTAGCGTGCTTTATTTTCCGTTTTCTGAGACGACCCCAAAAAGACGCGAGCGCATAGGTTTTAGAGCAACTCGCCAGATCCTTGAATTGCATGGCGATTGTAAGACCTGCCCAAACTAATTCCTTGTACTTCTAAACCATCTATAGCCTATTTTTCATACATTTGTGGAATAGGAACTTGTAAACTTCTCTATGGTTAATGGGTTTATCCCCCAATAAAAATCGAAAAGGAGAAGCTAAATGCACCACATGATCCACGTGGACGAAAATATGAAAGATTGTATCGAAACCTGTAACGAGTGCCGCGATGAATGTGAAGCGACGCTTTTTCAGCACTGCCTAGAAATGGGCGAGGATCATGCCGAGCAAAAGCATGTCCGGCTTATGGCTGACTGCATCGAAATCTGCCAGACAGCGGCACATTTCATGCTGAGAGGCTCAGAACAGCATATGGCTATATGCGCCGCTTGCGCCGATATCTGTGATGCCTGCGCCGATTCTTGTGAGGAATTAGACGGCGAAGAAATGAAAAACTGTGCGAAAACATGCCGTAAATGCGCCGAAAGTTGCCGCGCCATGAGCGGCTCCCAATCGCAAGGGACAAGCGGTTCAAAAAGAGCCGCCTAATTACAGTCTTGTTATATAAAAAACTGGCGACCTTGAGGGTCGCCAGTTTCATTTTAGCCTAGTTCTTAGGTTGGCATATCATGGGTTTCCCATCACCGCCTCCGCAACAGCCACAACCGCCTTTGCTGTCCGTCATGCCGGAACAGCAATTAGGCGTTTTGTCTTCGGCCTGCGATTGTGCTTTCATTTTAGCACAACACGGACAAGAGGACATTGACATGCCATCCTTCATGGTGTGTCCGCTCGATGAAGCGGCCATCGGAGTGGTACAGGCTGAAAGAGCCAGTGTAGCAAATGCCACGAGAATTGGGCGTGATGCCCACATAGTTGATCCAGTCATAAAGATCTCCTTTGTTTCACTGATTTAAGAATGCGGCTTGAGCCGCCTGAAATATTAAAAATCAGTCAAAGAATTTGGGGGGATGAAAAATCCGGTAGCGCAATTCACTTGGCGCGGTGTTATCATAGACGGGAAACATTAGGCTTCCAGTCACGATTTTTTGATCCGCTGCTAATGCAGAAAAACCTACGAGCGAAGCGCAGCAAGCCTTGCAATTCATCTTATTCATTTTTGCCGGATTTGAGTCTACTTGTTTCTTTGAGGTTTCTGACATGCCGTGGCAATCCGGCATATCAGCCATAGCCGCAACACTTTCTTCCACAGGAAGATTGCCAAACGCATGGGCGGCGGCACAGTAACCGCTTGATAAGAGCGCAAATATCAAAAGACAAGCTAAAAGCCTCATTCTTAATTTATACCATACGAACTATTAAGGAACAATTTGTTCCTTATATCTACAGATTCTCATAAGCCATAATTACAAAGCGGAACTAAATAACCCCTCATAATGTTTGTTGCCCGTAAAGATTACACATTGGAGATTATAATGAAAAATCTGTTCGCAAATCTCGCTTTAACAGCCAGCTTGATTACAACGCCGCTTTTTTTTGCGTCAGCCCATGAAAAAGAAAGCCCCTCTCAACAAAGTTCTCCGCAAGCAGAGGTGCAGGTTTTCGATATCCAGTTTTTGGATAGCATGATCAAGCATCATGAAGACGGAATAATGATGTTTCAGATGGCTGGAGAAAAAGCAGAAGACTCAGACATACGGACGATGGCTGAAAAAATGACCCAAGATCAAAAAAAGGAAATTCCAGAGCTTCAGGCATTAAGAAATGAAGTAAAGCCTGACGCTCCTCAAGCAATCAACATGAATATGCCCGGCATGATGCCTATGGATATGTCGAAACTCGAAAAAACATCCGGGTCAGAGTTCGATAAAGAGTTTCTTTCTATGACAGTCGAGCATCATAAGGGCGCCATTAAAATGGCTGACGCCGCCTTGAAAAAATCTCAAAATGTAGATGTAAAGAACAAAGCACAAATGATTCATGACAAACAAAAGGGCGAAGTGGTGCAAATGGAAAATATGCTGAAAGAAATGAAGTGATATCAAACTTACATTAAAAATAGCTGATTAAATAGGAACTGCATGCAAAATACACACAATCAGCATATCGAACATGGCAAAAAGATGTATTTAAAACTGCTCCTCATGGCCGTTTTATCGTTTGTGTCTATGTATGTCCTTATGTATTCGATGGTGAATACATTTGAAGACATTTATCCCAGTTTCAATCAATTTTATATGGCGGGCCTGATGGCCGCTCCTATGGTATTAATCGAAGTCGTGCTGATGAGTGCGATGTACAAGGATAAAAAACTGAACGCTGTTATAGCAGCGGTAAGCATTTTAATTGGAGTAGTTTTCTTTTTGGGCATACGTCAACAGACGGCCATCTCCGACGAACAATTTCTTAAGTCCATGATCCCACATCATTCCGGTGCGATTCTGATGTGCCGCGAAGCCAATATCACTGATCCTGAAATCAAGACCCTTTGTCAAACGATCATGGAAGGCCAACAACAAGAAATCGATCAGATGCGGGCTATCCTGAACAGAGCAAATTAAAGCCTTGCAGTTTTCAATCTCAAAGCATTTGCAATCACGGATACGGAACTGAGCGCCATCGCGGCTGCCGCTATAACGGGACTGAGCAGCACGCCAAAGACGGGGTATAGGATGCCCGCCGCCACCGGAACGCCGGCCATATTATAGATGAAAGCGAAGAACAGATTCTGGCGGATATTCCGCATCACGGATTTGGAGAGTTTCTGCGCCCGTACGATGCCCATCAAATCACCCTTTAACAGCGTCACGCCCGCGCTTTCCATTGCCACATCGGTGCCGGTTCCCATGGCGATACCAATATCCGCTACAGCCAGAGCTGGGGCGTCGTTTGTGCCATCCCCCGCCATGGCCACGATACGGCCTTCGCTTTGCAGTTTCTTGACGATGCGGCCCTTGTCTTCGGGCAAGACTTCGGCTTCGACCTCGTTAATACCTAGTTGACGCGCCACGGCCTGCGCGGTGGTTTTATTATCGCCCGTGAGCATCACCACGCGGATTCCGGCGTTTTGCAACTCCTTGACCGCCTGCGACGTGGTTTCCTTGATCGGATCGGCAATGGCGAGAAGTCCCACCGCTTTGCCATCGACCGCCGCGAATATCACCGTTGCACCGTCCTTGCGTAAAGCATCGCCCTCAGCTTCCAAATCGGAAACATCAACACCCAGATCATTCATCATCTTGACGTTTCCAAGCGCGACGGCGCGGTCAGATACTTTACCCACCACGCCTTTTCCAGTGGGCGAGTCGAAATCATCCGCCTTGGCGATGAAGATGCCTTTTTCCTTTGCCGCCACGACAATGGCATGCGCCAATGGGTGTTCGCTTGCTTGTTCCAGAGACGCTGCCAAGGACAGTAGATTATCCTCCGACATACCCTGAGCGATAATACGAGTGACTTTAGGTTTTCCCTCAGTGAGCGTTCCCGTTTTATCGACAACAAGCGTATCGACTTTTTCCATACGCTCCAGGGCCTCGGCGTTTTTGATCAGAACGCCAGCCTGTGCGCCGCGCCCCACGCCCACCATGATAGACATCGGCGTGGCAAGGCCAAGGGCGCATGGGCAAGCAATGATGAGAACGCTGACCGCCGCGATCAGACCGTAGCTAAAAGCGGGCGCGGGGCCGAATGCAAACCATACAATAAAGGCCACAACAGACACAAGAATGACGGCAGGCACAAACCATGCCGCGACATGATCGGCCAGCCTTTGAATGGGTGCACGGCTGCGTTGCGCTTCCGCGACCATCTGCACGATGCGAGAGAGCATGGTGTCACCGCCCACGCGCTCGGCTTTCATGACAAAGCCGCCCGTCTGGTTCATCGTGCCGCCGATCAGAGCTGCCTCTTTTTCCTTCATGACGGGCATGGACTCCCCCGTCACCATCGATTCATCCACTGCACTTTTGCCTTCGACGACCACACCGTCAACGGGAACGGTTTCGCCGGGGCGTACGCGCAAGAGGTCGCCCGCATGGACATGATAAAGCGGAATATCTTCTTCCATTCCATCCGCATTGATCCGGCGGGCGGTTTTGGGTGATAAGTTAAGCAGTGCCTTGATTGCGCCGCCCGTTTTCTCCCGCGCCCGCAATTCCAGAACCTGCCCCAGCAACACCAGCACCGTGATCACGGCAGCGGCTTCAAAATAGACTGGAACCGATCTGTCCATGCGGCGGAATCCTTCGGGAAACACATCTGGCATGAGGGTGGCGACAATGCTGTAAAGCCACGCAACCCCTGTGCCGATGGCAATCAGCGTGAACATATTGAGATTGCGCGAGACAATCGATGCCCAGGCGCGCTCGAAGAACGGTTTCCCTGCCCACAGAACAACGGGAGTCGCCAGAGCAAGCTGTATCCAGTTAGAGGCCGCGCCCGTAACAAAATGAAGATTGGCAAGATGCGCCCCCATCTCCAGCATGAAAACCGGAAGCGTCAATACAAGACCGATCCAGAAACGGCGGGTCATATCAATCAGCTCGTGGTTCGGGCCTTCCTCGCCCGTCATCACTTCCGGCTCCAACGCCATGCCGCAAATAGGGCAAGTTCCGGGGCCAACCTGACGGATTTGCGGGTGCATCGGGCAGATGAACATCGTTCCCGCTGGCGCGTCCACCACAGGGGCTTTCGCTTGATGATCATGCCCATGCATCGCGCAGCATGAACCATGCGTAGGTTTTTCTTCCATTTTTTTATGATCGTGATGATGGTGTGAATGATCGGTCATGATTGATATTCCTTATTCCTCGAATTTAGAAAACAGGCTGGCGACTTCATTGATGGATTTTGTCCGGCTGGCCTCCTCCCCGCTTTGCATGGCGCTGGCCACGCAGGATGACAAATGACGGCGCAGGATTTCGGTTTCAATGCCCTTGACCGCCGAACGCACGGCCCGAAGTTGCGAGAGTATTTCAGGACAATAACGGCCTTCTTTGATCATCCTTTTAATACCCTCGACTTGTCCCGCAATGCGGTTCAAACGCTTAATCTCAGCATCGTGGGATGGGTGCTTCTCGACTGTCATGGTCTTTCTCCATCAAGTTATATACCTTATAGGTGTATATAGTATCTAATCTCGCATAATCAAGCTATAAAAAAAGCCTATCGGGGCTATCGATAGGCTTTTTCGACAATTTTTATAACAATCAGTGTTTATGGTCGCTATGGCCGTTCATTTCCGTGCCGCCGACCATCGCTGGCATCGGGCCGCTGGCGAATTTATCGAAATTTTCCTTGCTCTCGAAGTAATAGGTCATGCCGTGCGTATCTGCACCGATGACCGCGCTGGACTTGTCGATCTGCTTGCCACTTACAGGATCCGTCGCCGTACGCAAGGATACGTCATTTTTCAGTTTGTCCGCGCACATCGGGCAGCACCCGTAATAAGTCTTTCCTTCGATATCGATAGCGATTTGCGGTTTATCGAACAATTTGTTGTTCATCATGCACACATATTGCGCCTCGGTCGGTTTAAGCCAAGTTCCGTCTTGCGCGTGGCCAGTGTCTGCGGCCATGGCGGGCGCGAATGCGGTCAAGACCATCATCAATGCCAATAAAATCATCTTCATGAGTATTCTCCTTTTATCAGCTTATTTTACGGTTATGCCGAACGGTGCGAAAATGTCTTTCCCGCCGATCCGCACCTGGGCGAAGAGCTTCACAAAACCAGCCTTGTCAGGCTCGATGTGAAACTCCAGTTTAGGCCCGCCGCGCTCGGCGTCACTGCTCGGTTCTTTGCCCATCGGATGGACATGGAGGACGGAATTATAATCCTCCGTAAAGCCAACCACATGCGCAAAAGCGCCCATCACAGGCTCAAGCTGCGTAAAAGGCTGGCCGTCTTTGGTAATCGTCACACTTCCCATGACAGGCGCGCCCGCTTTCGGCTCATCGTCCAGAGCTAGAGTGAAGGTATAACCGTCAACCATCGCCGTCATGCTTGTGGCTTTGTCGATACTAGCTTTTTCTTTGGAAGACGTCCCCATATCGGTTTGCACATATTCCTGCTTGTCCGTAGCCACAGGAATCACATCTGCCCAGACGCGATAGCTGTCGTTTTTCAGCGGCGTGAAGTCGAATACATACTCGCCTGGATTTTTACCAGCGACAGGATGGATATGATGATAATCAGAAAGAGATGGGTCAATCACCAGCAAATGCAGCTTTTTGGTATGGGCTTCCTTGAGATCATCGAATGTCAGCGGTTTTCCGTCGGTAGCGGCATTCAGCTTTACGGTTACTTGCGTGTTTTTTTCAGCTTCCAGAGCAGCGACAGGCTTAAGCGCCAGCTTCACCGTATTCTGAGCGTCCACAGTTTCCATTTTTTCGCCGCCATGCCCCATCGCGTCATGAGACATACTTGTGGCGGCAGTTGGGGTGTTTGAACCGTGATCGCCAGCATGGTCGCCTGCGGCATAAGCGGCGGCACCCGTGGTCAGAATGGTAGTAACGAGCAATGTGTGAAGTAATTTCATGATTTTTCTCCTTATTTCAAAGCGGCTTCGACAAGTTTAAAAGCGCCTTGCGCCTTTTTGAATTCGGCCTTCGATTTTTCCGCATCCTTGGCATCTGCAACCGTATGTAGTTTCCCAAGCTGGGCGATGAATTGATTGATCGAGGATTCCAGACGGGCCTTTTTATCATCCGTGACGGACGCGCTGGTTTTCAAGGCTTTCGCTGCTGCATCGATTTTTTCAATCTCGGCGTGCGTTAAATCAAGCTGTCCAGCATCGATCTGAGAGCCGAGCGCATCTATGCCCGTTTGGATATTTGTCAGAGCTTCTTGCGTTGTTGTAGCCGGCATCGCGGTTTCCGCAGTCGTTTCATGCGGCTGGTCGCCGTGATCTTCGTCGCCGTGTGCAAAGGCGGGTTGGCTCAGCCCTGTCAGGGAAAAAATAGCGACGGTGAGTAGTAGTTTTTTCATGGTGGTCTCCTTTATGGGGTTATGGCTTGGGGTAACAGTGTTGCAATTGGCTTTTTACCGAACTTCCAGAACACGAGGGGGCGCACTGTAAGGTCAAGCAAGGTGCTGGAGAACAGGCCGCAGAAAATGACCACGGCGACCGGATGCAGCAATTCACGCCCTGGCTCGTCGGCGGCGATGACAAGCGGGATCAGCGCCAAGGACGCTGTCAGCGCGGTCATCAAAACGGGGATGATCCGTTCGGACGTACCGCGATAAACCATAGCCAGATCAAACTTCTCACCCTCATGCTCCATGAGATGGATATAATGGGCGATCATCATAATCCCATTGCGTGCGGCGATACCCGTCAGCGTAACAAAACCAACCATAGTCGCAATTGAGAACACGCCGCCAGACAACCAGACCCCGATCACCGCGCCGATAAAGGCAAGCGGAATGGATGTCATGACCTGCAAGGCCAGATTTGCGCTCTTGAAGTGAACGTATAACACCATGAACATGCCTGCGAGTGAGAACAGGCTCAAAAGCATAATCAGGCGGGAGGCGCTGGCCTGGCTTTCAAATTGACCGCCGTAAGTAACGTAATAGCCTTGCGGTAATTTTACCTTGCTATCGATGGCGGCTTGCACCTTCTGCACCACGCCGACGAGGTCGCGGTCAGACACGTTGGCCTGGATCACGATCCGGCGCTGCGCGTTCTCACGATTGATGATATTCGGCCCCTTGGCGTCCTGCACGGTAGCAATCGCCTGAAGCGGCACGACATTGCCGTCTTTGGTATCGACAGGAATCTGCTTGATCGCCTCCACATCATTACGGGCGGCATCAGACAGACGCATGACGATATCGTAGGTGCGCTGCCCATCAAGCACCTGACCCACGGCTTTGCCCTGCATGGCAAGCTCGGCATATTCGGCGGCTTCACCGGACAACAGGCCATAGGACGCCGCTTTCTCACGGTCAAACAGCACATGCACCTGTGGGATCAAGACTTGTTTTTCAACAGACAAGTCGACCACGCCTTCAACCTCGCTCATGGCCTGACGTATCTCTTCGGCCTTGGCGCGTAGCACATCAAGGTCAGTACCAAAAAGCTTGATGGCCATCTGGGCGCGAACACCGCTCATCATGTGGTCGATACGGTGGGAGATCGGCTGCCCGATATTGACGGCAATACCAGGAACTTGATCCAAACGGTTACGAATATCAGCCAGAATATCGGCCCGTGACCGCTCGGATTCTTTCAACTCGACCTCAATCTCGCTCGAATGTACGCCTTCCGCATGGTCGTCGCGCTCAGCGCGGCCTGTGCGGCGGCCCGTCTCGGAGGCTTCCGGCACCTGACGGATCAGGTTTTCAGCAATCGTGCCAATTCGATTTGACTCGGCAAGGCTAGTACCAGGCGGGGTTA
This sequence comes from uncultured Micavibrio sp., assembly GCA_964539025.1. Lineage (GTDB taxonomy): Bacteria > Pseudomonadota > Alphaproteobacteria > Micavibrionales > Micavibrionaceae > Micavibrio_A. The sequence continues at coordinate 70,950 of CAZIFA010000011.1, read as the reverse complement.
GGATATTGATCGTCACCGATCCTTCGTTGAATTGCGGCAGAAACTCCTTGCCAAAGAAAGGTACAAGCGCCATGACGCCAATAGTAACCAAAGCGACGAACGTCAGCACTATCCGACTATGTGGGAAGGCAAAGTTCAGGACACGCTTTTGTGCTCCTTTGATCTTGCGGATAAGCCAGCCGTCATGTTCATCGCCCATGCGCTTCATTTTAGGCAACAGATAAGAGCAAAGTGCGGGCGTCAGTGTCAGCGAGACGAACAAGGACGCAACGATGGACGTGATATACGCAATTCCAAGCGGTAGGAATATCTTTCCTTCTATGCCCCCCATCGCAAAAAGCGGGATGAAGACCAGCACCACGATGATGGTTGCGAAGACGATGGAGTTTCGCACCTCGCTGGAGGCTTCATAAATTACCTGCAGCGGATTGCGCGGTTTTTCGGCCTGGCGGTTTTCACGCAAGCGGCGGAAGACGTTTTCCACATCGACAATCGCGTCATCGACCAACTCGCCAATGGCGACGGCCAGACCACCCAAAGTCATGGTGTTGATGCTCAAGCCGAAATACTGGAAGACGATGGCCGTCAAAACGAAGGACATCGGAATGGCGGTCAGCGTGATAAAGGTCGTGCGGAAATTCAGCAAAAACAGGAATAGAACGATGGCGACCAGAATAGCCCCGTCGCGCAATGCTTCCTCGACATTCTTGATCGCCCGTTCAATAAAGGTTCCCTGTTTGAATATCTCGCCGTGAATTTTCACGCCTTCGGGCAAGGTCTTTTGTATGCTGGCCAGTTCCGCCTCGACCGCTTCAGTGAGTTTGATCGTATCGGCGCCTGGCTGTTTTTGGATAGAAAGAATGACGGCAGATTGGCCGTTGACGCTGGCATCCCCGCGCTTGGCCAGCGGCCCACCCAGCTTGATATCAGCCACCTGATCGAGGGTCAGCGGTGTTGGACTCCCATTATCCTGGGGTAGCGGTGATTTTGCCAGATCCTCGACGGTCTTGACCCTGGCCACGTTGCGGATCAGGCTTTCCTGATAGTCCGAAAGCAGGAATCCGCCCGTGGCGTTGATATTCGAGCCTTCAATCGTGGCTTCAACGTCATGCAGCGTGACGCCGTAGTTTTTAAGCTTCAAAGGGTCGACCAGCACCTGATACTGTTTCAGTTCGCCGCCAATCACCGAAACTTGCGATATACCGGAAATCGAAAGAATACGGTTGCGGATATCCCACTCGGCGATGGTACGCAAATCCATGCCGCCGATCTTTGGATCCTCGCTGGTCAAACCCACCAGCATGATCTCGCCCATAATCGAGGAGATCGGCCCCATGACAGGACGAACATCTTGCGGCAGGGTTTCCTGCGCCTGTTGCAGCTTCTCGGCCACGATCTGGCGGGCCGTATAAATATTCGTATCCCAGCCGAACTCGACCCAGATGATGGAAAGACCGATGGCCGAGGCCGAGCGCACGCGCTCAACGCCCGTCGACCCATTGACCGCCGTTTCAAGCGGCCAGGTGACCAAAGCCTCGACTTCTTCTGGCGCAAGCCCTTCGGCCTCGGTAAAAATCGTCACCGTCGGGCGGTTGAGATCAGGAAACACATCGACAGGCAGCTTGCTGATCACGAAAACGCCATAGACCATCAGCAAAGCTGAAGCCGCGACGACCAGAAGCCTGTTCTTTAGAGAAAACAGAATGATTGCATTCAACATTTTATAATCCTTTATTCACGGATCGCGCTGCGATTAATGCTCATGATCGTGACCGTCATCTTCTTTTTTTGTTTCCACTGTGGTGGCATCTTTTTTTGGTTCAGCCGATTTGGCGAATTGCAGCTGGTAGTTTCCAACCGTCACCACTTCCTCGTCAGGAAACACGCCTTCCAGCACTTCGCGTTCCGCCCCGAACTTCGCACCCAGCTTGACGCTGCGGCGTTCGAACGCATTCCCACTTCTCACGAAAATAAATTGCTCACCGCTATCGCCCAGAATGGCTTTGACGGGGACGGTTAAAATATCGGCAGGCTCGGTCACCTCGACGGACAGAACGACCTGCATATTGGCAAGTAGTTTACGATCTGGGTTTTCAACCAAGGCATAAACATTGAGCGTGCGGCTGCCGCGATCATAGGCACCGTCCATACGCTGTACTTTACCCTCTAGTGGCTCGTTGCCGATCAGGCTGCTATTGACGCTGACATTTTGGCCGACTTGAACCTTGGCGACATCTGGTGTTTCGTACATGACGCCGCGCACCAGAACTTCGGAGGAATCTCCGATTTCCATCAATCCGGCTTCCGGTGTGACGGACTGCCCCAGCACGACGTTTTGTTTGGTAACATAGCCATCAAGGGGCGATGGGATGGACACCGGAGAGCTGCCAACGAATATCGGCTGGATGGTCAAAAGCCTCTGACCTTTTGCGACTTCCTCGCCCACCTTGACGTTGATTTCTGACACCCGCCCTGCGGCCCGTGCGCTGGCGATGGCTTGACGTTCCGGCAGAAATTCGACAATTCCGTTCACATCGATCGTTGTCGCGCGTGGGGCGATAGTCGCTTTCACCGTTTTAATACCGAGATTATTAATCGCCGTCTCGGATAACTCTACAGTACTCGTCACCTGAGCGGTCTCTTCGGTGCCTGGAGCGGCGGCGTGATCTTCGCCTTCATGGGCGAAAACGGGCATAGATAAACCAATGACCGCGACAAGGGCCGATGTGATCAAAAACTTTTTCATTATCTGACTTCCTCTATTTTCCCGCCCAGCTCCACTTCCAAAGCGCCGCGTGCATTGACAGCCTGTGCCAGCGCGTCAAGCGCCTCGTTTTCGCTGGAGAGCAGTTTTTCCCGTACCTGCCAGACTTCGAGCGCGTCCGCCTGTCCCTGGCGGAACATGCTGCGCGTCAGCTCATACGATTTACGGTAGCCAGGCAGAATGTTGTCAAAGTAGCTATCCGCGCGGGATTGGAGGGCCGAGGCGCTCTGCTGCAATTCGCCGATCACTTCCTGCTGCGGCAATCCGGCATACAGATCGGCTTCGGATCTCGCTTGGCGCAATTCAGCGTTGGCCCGTTTACGCTCGGCATCGTTTTGGTTCCATAGCGGGATACGCAGCGCAACACCAATACCATAGGACTGATCATCGCCGTTAGGCGAGCGGGAATAAAACACGCGCGGGCCAAACTCTGGCATGGCAGCATCCTGCTGAGCGACATTCAAACGGCGCTCCGCCGCCTGAATACGGTTTTTGATCACGTTTCTGAGGTTGGATTGTGTCTGCGCGAAAGCCAGAAGCCGTTCGGTGTTATCCGGCACTGCCACAAAAGCGGGTCGCTCCAGCTTTGCTTGTTGGAAGCTACGTCCCGTCAGCCGCGCAAGTTCCGTGCGCACCTGGCGCAATTCGGCGTCAACGGCGTTGGCGTCAGCGCGCAACTTTGCAGCATCCGATGAAAACAGATGCGACGCCGCAGGGCTGGTTTGACCTTGCCCCGACGACTCCTTGACCAGCTTTTTCATCTTGTCGGCATCGTCCGCGTAATTCTCGTAGAGTTTTTTGCGCTCGGAGAGCAGCCAGACCTGGGTATAAAGAACCGTGGTTTCATTGATGACTTGCAGGATTTCGTATTTCTGCTCCATGCTGGCCACGTTCGCCAGAGCCTGCGCATAGCCGCCCCGCGCGCCGGAAATTTGCGAGAACTTCAAAGACTGAGTGAACTCCAGATCTGTCCCCGTACCGCCTTCGCCTTTGTCACGCACGGCATCGATTTGAAGTTCAGGATTGTCCAGCAAGGTGGTTTCCGTTACATCCGCCATCCGATCCTCAAAGTCGCGCTGGGCGCGGAACAGGCTGGTGTTCTTTTGCAGGCTTTCTTTGATGACTTGATCAAGGGTTAAAGCGGAAGGTTCGGCATAAGAAGGGGTAGAGAATAAGATCGCCACAATCGCTAATTGCCATATAATTGATTTCTTCATGAAAATTCCCGTCTTTTGCTGGTCTCATGAAGCTAATACGGCTTAAACGGGGCTATCCCTCAAAGGAAAGCTGTAATTTCTCTGATAAAGTCTTCCGCGCCCGATAGACGCGTGTTTCTACGGTTTTTGCTGAAACATTAAGGATTTCGGCGCATTCCGCTTGGCTTTTTTCTTCAACCGCGAACAAGATGAAGGCTTCCTTGAGAGTATCGGGTAGCAAGTCGATTTCTCGCCGCAGCAAGGTTAGCTGTTGCCTTGCTAAGAAACCCGCCTCGATGTTTTCGTCGCTCCGCTGCCAATCGCCAGGGCCGGTTTCGTTCAAAGCATCCGGAGAGATATTACGAGCGTGGTTCTTGTTCTTTCGCAGATGATCACGGCATAGATTGACGGCGATCTGAAAAAGCCAGGTGCTGAATTTATAGGCTGAATCGTATTTGTCGATATTGAAATAAAGCTTTGTAAAAGTCTCTTGTGTTACGTCAAGCGCAGTGTCTTCGTTCCCCACGTAGCGCCAGGCCAGACGGCAGACGCGATCCTTGTAACGCTGCATGATCTCGTTCAGCGCAAAATCGTCCCCAGAGCGCAATCTTTGGACGAGCGCATGATCCTCATCGGCTGTATTCTCTTTTAAGGTTCTATGGGTTCTGAATAAGGGCATCTGCGGCTAACTTATTGAGCTTTTCCGCCTGTTGTGGCGTTAATACGGTTTGCATGTCGAAAATATGCTCAATCGTCAGCTTTTGCAGCTCTCCTTGCGCATGGTGGATGCGCTCAACTGCGGCAGCGACGCGTTCAGAAAACGCCTTGTCTTCAAGCATAGCGGCAGCAAGTTCCAGATTGCCGACATGGATTTTTTCTCGAAGCACTCTCTGTTTTTCAGTAAAGTTTTTCTCGATTTCAAAGAGCTTTTGATCTTGCTCTGCCGTAATAGCGATTTGCTCATGCAGCCAGACGTGGGCATCAATCTGGTTATGATGCGGGGGTTTGAAGAAATTGCCGCAGACATAAAAAGCACCGAAAGCGACAAGCGCGATGGCGATAAAATAAATGATTTCTTTTTGATAGGAGCGCATCTGGTTTAACCCCCGTTCTTGGCAAGAATAACCGTAGACGTTATACCATAATTTGAAGAAAAGACGTGGAGGTTAAGCGCCTGTGCCGCGTTGGCGGGCTGCGGGCTGGAAACGCTCAAAGTGGCGGCAAAAACACCAACTATCAGGGCGAAAGAAAGAGACGCCAAGCGATATTCAGGCACGAAAAGACTGGCCAGCCAGCCTTCGATGACATTGCGCGGCATGTCCACCCGCCGCCTGTTGATGGATTGCCAAACACGGCTTTCCATCGTCTGAAGACTGTCAAACCGAGGCTGCGATGCAGCCAACCCTTTGATTAATTTATCAAGTTTATCGCTCGACATGATGGTCACCTCTTTTCGACTATACCAGTAATACGTTAGGAAAGTCGCTATCCCTCATGTAAAAAACGCAATCAACAAATAGCGTCCGGTTTTTGCGATACCGACCAACAACAAAAATACCAGAAATTTTTCCTTAAGAATCCCAGCCATAACCGTTATGGGATCACCGATGATCGGAACCCAACTAAGCAGCAAAGACCATTTACCGTAGCGTTGATATCGTACTTGCGCCCGTTCCAGCGATGCGGCATTTACCGGAAACCATTTCCGATCTTTAAATCGTTCGATAGAGCGGCCCAAACACCAGTTGACGCAAGCCCCCAGCACATTGCCCACGCTTGCCACCCCAACTAACAGCCACGGCGCATAATCTGTTTTTAAAAGCAGGCCCGTTAAAACAGCTTCGGATTGCATGGGCAAAATAGTAGCAGCGGCAAAGGCGATACCGAATAATCCCGCAAGAACTGAAAGTGTTTCCAAAACCTAATGCCCCGGATGGCCGTAGAGAATACCCTGCAACCCATGATATCCGACATAAAGGCCGATCAGCATGATCAAAGCACTAGAGAAATAAGGTGCGCGTCTAGCGAATGTCCCAAATCCCGACCAGCGGCTTTTGGCATACTTCACGCTGAGAGCGGCGATCACGCCGGATGCGACCATGGTGAGAGCCAGCCCGACGCTGAAACTTAAAACAAGTGCCGCTCCCAAGGTCACTTTTTTAAGCTGCAGGCAGAGGAATAAAACCGTGATGGCCGCTGGGCAGGGAATAAGCCCGCCTGTGAGACCAAACACGATAATTTGTCCTGTCGTCACCTCTCGGCCAGCAAAACGGCGTTTGATGTCATTGGAATGTGCCAGTTCGTGGGCATCCTGATATCCGGTAACGCCAACATCAAGCCCTTCATGATGGTGATGATCGCTTTCTGCATAGACAACATCATAATAATGGCTGTGATCGCCATGTGCCATGCTCAGCCGCGCAGTAAAATTATGCGGCTCTGGTATTTCATCAATGGATTCCAGATAGGCTCCCTTATTGGCCAGCAGAAAAACCTGACGCGCTCCATCCGGTCTGATGGTTTCGATGGTGCATTCCTGATCGGCCAAGGATGTTAAGCGGCCCCCTTTTTCAAATGCCAGCCAGAAACGCGGCGGAACCCCGTCTTCCTTGATGGCGAGTTCGGCAATAACACCATGGCCTGTATCAATACGGCGGACGCCTTCTTCATGAGAATGAGGATGATCGTGGCTATGATCGTGGTCACTTTCGATCTTTTCTTGCCGTTGTTCCGCCCTGATCCGCATGAGCATCCAAAGAGCAACACCAATAATAAGGATCGCAGATATTAGCTGAAAATAAGGCTCGGATGTCTCTGCATCCCACTGACTGCCAAGATACAAGCCGCCCATAGCAATCAGCCAGACAACGGCAGTGTGCGATGCTGTTGCGGCCAGTCCTAGCATTACCGCCTGAAACACCGTCCCGCGAATGGCGACGATAAAGGCCGTCATCATGGTCTTGGAGTGCCCTGGCTCTAAGCCATGCAATGCGCCTAGTAAGATGGCTGTTGGGATAAAAAGCCAGGGAGCGGCACCACCTTGAGATAGCAATGAAGAAAAATCCAGCATGTGGTGATTCATTATTTAAGATATGAACGTAGGATATCCATGAGTTCGTTCGCGCCCTTTGTGCGCTCGCGTTCATCCTTAATGTTCGCAATATGTTCCTGCACATGCCCATCGATGACTTCAGCCATAAGGCCGCTTATCGCGCCACGCATGGAGGTAATTTGTTGCAAGATGTCAAGGCAATCCCGCTGTCCTTCCAAAGACCGCTCTAACCCTTCGGCTTGCCCCCTGATCCGGCGCACCCGGGCCAGAAGCTTTTTCTGATTATGAATCGTGTGAGCCATGCATATCTTTCTATAATATAGGGGGGTATATTATTTTTTAAAAAATATGTCAAGAACTCTTACTAGTTTATACCTGATCTTTAAGTGCTTCTATTACCCGGCAATCGGCAATTAACTCTCGTTTGCATTCATGGATCATTCGAGCGAGTTCTTCCTTAAGGGCCATTAATCGTGTGATCTTACTTTCAACAGCGTCGAGTTGGCATTGAGCAATACTGGATGCTTCTTCACACGACGCTTTTGGATCCTCCTGAAGCGAAATCAGCTTGCGTACGTTTTCTAAGTCAAATCCTAATTCGCGGGCGTTCCGAATAAAACCTAGCCGACAAACATCATTGTCACCGTAGCGCCTTCGGCCATTGGCTTGGCGGCTCGGAAGCGGTAGTACTCCGGCACGTTCGTAATAGCGGATAGTTTCAATATTTACACCCGTCAGACGGGATAAGTCGCCAATCTGCATTTTTTCCTTGCTCCTGTAGTAACTACAGGTTCTAGCATGCTCTGGAAAAATGTCGAGGATTTGCTCATGAGTGCCGATTTCAGGGTACAATATCAAGTAACAGGAATGGACTGCCCCTCATGCGCGGCAAAGATCGAAGAAGCGGCACGGCGCATTGAAGGTGTCTCAGATGTAAAGGTCTCAATCGCCTCCCAAATCATGACGATTAAGGTGGACAATCCTTCGTCCCGACTTGTTGCCGTTGAGGACGCCGTGACTTCGCTAGGCTATCGGATTATACGCGTAGGCGAGGAAGATGCAAAATCTGCTGACGGTGATGAGATTCCCGATCTTGCTCATATCACGCCTTCATATAAGCGAGCACTCTGGATCGTTATTTTACTTAATGGCGGCTACGGCCTAATTGAAATAGTCGGCAGTTTTTTAGCGAAATCTCAGGCTTTGCAGGCCGATGCACTAGATTTCGTGGGCGATGGGATGATTTCCTTTCTTGGCCTGATCGCCATTGGCTGGAGCCTTACAGCGCGAACCAAAGCAGCACTGCTACAGGGTATTTTTCTCGCTCTTCTAGGGTTAGGTGTCATTGGCTCGACGCTTTATCGTGTGTTTATAGAGCACGAGCCACAAACGCTTCTTATGGGTGGATTTGCTTTCGTCGCCTTTTTCGTAAACGTCTTGGCTGCGGTTGTATTAATACCTCACCGTAAAGGCGACGCCAATATGCGTGCCGTGTGGTTATTTTCACGCAACGACGCAATTGGAAATTTGGCCGTTGTGTTCGCGTCAGTATTGGTCTGGTGGCTAGACTCTTCTTGGCCTGATTTGATAGTTGCCTTTGCTGTTGCCGGACTCTTTCTCCAATCGGCAAGTATGATCATCCGCGATGCGAAAGCGGATCTGCGTGATGCATGAGTTGGAAAAGCTTCTTTATATCAGGCATTATTATGCTTTTTGTATCAGGCGCGGCTCCGGCCTATGCCACGCCGTCCATACACAGTCCAGAGATTGAGTTTTTCTATACGGCACTCTTTCGGAATGGCCTACTTCAAGGTTGGCAAGCAGAATGGCTATTCGATACAGCTCTCAGCGAAATGATAATCGCAGATTTTGATACTGATCAAAATGGCTCGTTCGAAAAGAATGAAGTGGTTGACCTTAATAAAGCAAGTCTACCTACCCTTCACGATAGCGGATATTTTCTAAACATGCTTGTTGACGGTCATCCAGTACCAGTCACCGCCGTAAGTGGTATTAACGCCACAATCGAGAGTGGGCGCGTACGTTATCACTACAAGCTTGGTCTTCTAAACGGTGATGTCGATATTCGAAAGTCAGAAGTTATAGCTCAAGTTTTAGATCCTACAGGCCTCACAACCTTGATTCCTGCAACCACTTCTGTCCGGCTTGGCAAAGGTGCACCAGCCGATTGTGTAGTCTTAGCGGAGCAGGCAGACGGCCTTATGCAACAACAAAGACGCAATCGTAGGGGCAGTCTCTTCGGCCCTGTAGTCACAGTTAAATTCTTTACAGTAATCAGCTTTACTTGCGGGATAGAGCAACAACCCATGGGGGTCAAATGACCAAACCGATTATAGCACTTGCGATTTTGGCGGGTGCGGCAGCAGATCTTATTGTCAAAGCATGGGCGCGGGCGGTGTTAGAGCCTTATGGAACCTCTCAGGATTTTTTACCATTCCTTTCATTGCGGTTGACGTTCAATAAGGGGGTGTCGTTTAGTATGTTCTCGGTTGATGGTAACAACGAAAAGTTTGCGTTACTCTTTTTTACCGCACTCGTCACTTTAGCTATCGCTATCTGGGCTTTTCGAACGCCCCATGAACGCGAACGCTCAGCTCTCGCCGCTATCGTCGCTGGAGCATTGGGGAACCTGATTGATCGCGCATATTTTGGGAACGTGACCGACTTTCTAAGCCTGCACTTTGGAACCTTGAATTTATTTGTTTTTAATCTTGCGGACGTTTGGATAAGCCTTGGCGTATTGGCTCTCCTTTTCCTTCAATTTAAGGGTGATAAACGAGAAGCTAATTAAATAATTGATTTTGCTATATATGTCTATATATATAGACATATGGACATAAACGAAGCTCTCATAGCCTTCGACGCGCTCTCGCAGGAAACCCGCCTTCGGGTTTTCCGCCTATTGGTCGAAAACGGGCCAGACGGCGTACCAGCCGGAAAGATTGGTGAAACGCTCGGCATCCCGCATAACACCCTGTCCTTTCACCTAAATCACATGAGCAATGCGGATCTGGTTGTATCGCGGCGCGAAGGGCGCTCTATAATTTACAGCGCGAACTTCGATTTCTTCACGGGGCTGATCCGCTTCATGATCGAGGATTGCTGCCGTGTTGAATTCGCCAATATCCGCAATGACAAGAAAAAAGGTACATCGGTCATTGAGCTGATGAATTGCTGCGAGACGCCATCCAAGAGGAAAAAATCATGAAAATTTCAGAAATAAAAAAATATTTAAATGGTTTAATCGCAGTGAATTTTAAGTTGCCCGACGGTTCATACCTGCCGCCCCATTTCCATGTGACGGAAGTGGGCCTTGTGACAAAGCATTTTATCGATTGTGGCGGCACGGAACGCAAGGAAACCGTGGCCAATTTCCAGCTTTGGGAAGCTGGCGATTACGATCACAGGCTGGCTCCGCAAAAATTCCTGCATATTCTTAATCTTTGCGAAAAAGTTCTAGGCAAAAATGACCTCGATATCGAAGTCGAATACCAGCAAAACACCATCGGCAAATTCGGCCTGGACTTCGACGGCAAAGATTTCATCCTGATCACGAAACAAACCGCCTGCCTCGCACAGGACGCTTGCGGCATACCCAACAAGGAACAAGCCACATCTTGCTGCTCCCCTACAGGAGGTTGCTGCTAATGATTCAGCGGATTCTTGTTCTCTGCACTGGCAACTCCTGCCGATCTGTCATGGCCGAATCCCTGATCAACCAGCTTGGAAAAGGGAAATATGAAGCGGTCAGCGCAGGCAGTCATCCGGCTGGCCATGTTCACCCCAAATCCATTGAAACCCTGAAACGCCACGGCATAGACTCCGGCCAGCCGCGCAGCAAATCGTGGCATGAATTTGAGGGACAAACCTTTGACCTAGTTATCACCGTTTGCGATCAGGCTGCTGCAGAAAGCTGCCCTGTGTTTCTAGGCAAAGCCAAAAAACTGCACTGGAGTACCCCCGATCCCGCGAAAGCAACCGGATCGGATGCCGATATCGAAGCCGCCTTCGACACGGCCTTTTTCATGCTTAAAGACCGTATAGAGGATTTACTTCATGACCGCCTGCTCACCCCGTCGCCTGTCATTTCTTGATCGTTACCTGACTTTATGGATTTTTATGGCGATGGCGGCGGGTGTCGCCATCGGCTCGATTTTTACAGGTGCGCCGGAATTTTTAAACAGAATGTCTATAGGCACGACCAATATCCCCATCGCCATCGGCCTGATCCTGATGATGTATCCGCCGCTTGCGCGGGTAAAATATGAAGAGTTGCCGCTGATCTTTAAGGACTGGAAAATCCTGCTATTGTCGCTCGTACAAAACTGGCTGATCGGCCCGTTCCTGATGTTCGGCCTAGCAGTTCTTTTCCTGCACGATTACCCCGAATATATGACGGGCCTGATCCTGATCGGCCTCGCGCGGTGTATCGCTATGGTCATCGTTTGGAACCAACTTGCCGAAGGCGATAATCAGTACGTTGCCGCACTCGTGGCTTTTAACAGTGTTTTTCAGCTTTTGTTTTTCAGCGTTTATGCATGGTTTTTCCTGAGCATCCTTCCGCCACTGTTCGGACTGGAAAGCCATATCGTCGATGTCAGCTTTGCCACTATTGCTGAAAGCGTCTTCATTTATCTCGGCATCCCCTTCCTTGCCGGCTTCCTGACACGCAAAATCCTATTCAAGCAAAAGGGACGCGACTGGTATGAAAACCATTTCCTGCCGAAGATCGGCCCTATCACGCTCATCGCGCTGCTTTTGACGATCCTGGCTATGTTCTCGCTCAAAGGCAGCACAGTTCTGGAATTGCCCTTAGACGTTATCCGCATTGCTATTCCGTTGGCGATCTATTTTGTGATCATGTTTTTTGTCAGCTTCATCATGGGGAAACTGATAGGCGCGGATTACGGCAAAACAACCGCCGCCGCTTTCACCGCCGCCAGCAATAATTTTGAATTGGCTATAGCCGTGGCCATTGCCGCTTTTGGATTGGGATCGTCCGTCGCCTTTGCCACTGTGATCGGGCCATTGGTGGAGGTGCCTGTTCTGATTGCCATGGTCAGTGTGGCGTTTTGGTTTAAACGGAAATACTTTTAATGTATCTCTGGTAACATTACCCAAAAGGCCCCGTATCTGCTTGATTCTACTCAAGCGAAATTCTGCATGAGTATGATAAAGACTTTGTTAGTTTTTTTCATTTTTCTCTTACTCTGTATATGGTTGGATCTTTTTTTTGCCTTCCATATAAATTATGCATAAGAAAAAATAGGCTTTTTAAGCGACTTGATCTTAGATATTACACATTGTATGTACTTTAATATGAGAAAACTCTATGGCCTTTTAATTTTAATCATAGTGGCTTTTGTGCCGGCGTTTTTTGTAAACGCTCAAACCGAAGCATTCGATACAAGGTCGGTTGTTAAGGCTGATATTGTAAAAACAGATGCCACGTCAGGGAAAGTAATTTTTACGATACAAGAGGGTTGGCATGTTAATGCCAACCCATCCAGTATGGATTTTTTAATTCCCACGAAGATAGAAGTAGCTGATCAGACCAAATCAATAGATGTTACTTATCCGGAAGGACATAAAGTTGAGACCCCTTTGGGTACTTTGCTCGTTTATTCAAACGAAACTACTATACCGTTTAAGGTCAATGGTGAAATACCCGAAGCTATTTCCCTAACTGCACAAGCGTGTGATGGCCAAATTTGTTACCCTCCATCAACGTGGACAATCTTTTTTAGCACAAACTGAGGGTTGAATATTCTGTACCTTAAGCGACTTCATGGGCAGAGCTTTTTTTGCAGTTTTTCTTCCGCTCTAATTTGCGATCTTGCCCTCCTATCACACTATTTCATAAAATTTGATAACCGCTCATCCGTTATATGCACGGTTTCGGCAAACAAACTGCCATTGGGACGGATCAGAAAAATATGCGGGAAAGATTTCACGCCGTAGCTTTTGGCAACGGCTGCTTCTGCGTCAAAAAGCACCGGATAGGGCAACGTATGTTTCAGCGCGTAGGTTTGCGCGTTTTCAAGGCTGTCCATCAGGCCGACATTCACCGCCACCATCTGCAAGCCTTTTTCGCCGTATTCCTTGTATATTCTTTTCAGCGCGGGGATCTCATTTAGACATGTCGCGCACCACGTTGCATAAAACACCAACATGACCGGGCCTTTTTCACGGTATCCTGCAAGACTGTGTGGCTTCCCCGCCAGATCGGGCAGCGTGAATTCCTGAGCCAAACGAGTATTTGAAACAAGAGAAGGATCGGCGGCGTAAACCGGCGAAGCCAAATTTATCGCCATTATAAATGCCGCAAGAAACAAGCTTCTCATGCGGCCTCCATGATTTTGCCGTCGCACATTCTTATGTGCCTTTTAGCGCGGCCAGCGAAAGTTTCATTATGAGTGACCGTCAGGATAGTCAATCCGTCTTTATGCAGTTCATCGAGGAGCGCGTAGATTTCTGTGGCGGTATGGCTGTCAAGATTGCCGGTCGGTTCGTCGGCCAGCAGCAGCAACGGCCCGTTGATAAGGGCGCGGGCAATCGCCACCCTTTGCATTTCTCCGCCCGATAGCTGACTCGGCAGGTGATACAGGCGGTCTTTCAGACCTACACGTTTTAACAAAGTTTCGGCGCGGCTTTCATGACTGGCGGATTTGCCGCTGAACAACGTCGGCATCAGTACGTTTTCAAGGGCGGTCAAAGTCGGCTGCAAAAAGAATTGCTGGAATACAAAACCGATGGTGCCCGCCCGCAGATGGGCTAGCGCGGCATCGTTCAGCTTGCCGGTATCCTGCCCTGCGATGATAACGCTGCCGCCGCTGGCCGTATCAATAGCGCCGATCATATTCAGAAGGGTGCTCTTGCCGGAACCGGAAGGGCCGGTCACGGCGACATATTCATTGCGGCTGATGGAAACACTGACGTTATCGAGCGCGGTTATCGTTTCGCTGCCGCGCCGGTACTGCCGCGTGACGCCTTTTAACTCGATTACATTATCCATGACGCACCGCCTCCATCGGAGAAGACCGGGATGCCTTCCATCCAGGAATGATTCCCGAAACAATTCCGGCGATAACGGAAAGCCCGATAACAAGCCCGACAATGGCGGGATCGAGCGCGATATAGCGGCCTGCGGGCGCATAAGGCAGAATCTCATGCAGCCAGTGGTCGGTAGCGGATGCGAAGGCAAGGCCCAAAGCCACGCCCACGACGCCGCCAAGGGCGCAGATCACAAGCGTTTCATAGAACACAAGCTGGAAGATATGGCGGCGTGAGGCTCCGACGCAGCGCATATACCCGAATTCCTTCTGCATTTCAAAAACGCTCATCAGCACGGTGTTGATAACGCCAAGCAGACTGACGATGATGGCGATTGCCATCACCGCCGTCATAAGCGTCTTGCTGGAGCCGGTCAGCGTCATAATCTGCTCCATCATCTGGTCGCGGCTTACGACATAAATATCCGGGAAAGTCTCGATGCGGCTTTTCACATCAACATATTGCCCGACATCTTGAAGGCTCACCGCAATGCCGGTCAGCTTGCCTTCTTTCTTGAAAACCTCCTGTGCGGTTTCAAGCGGCATAAAGAAAAAACCATCGTCTTCACTGCCAGTGCGTTCCAGAACGCCCGACACGGTAAACTCGCGGTTCAGATCGGGGAAAAAGATTTTATCGCCTGGCTTGCGCTTTTCGACATTCGCCGCCTCGACGCCCAGAATGATGCTATCCGGCCCGGTAAACCACTTTCCTTGCAGTTTCCAGTGGGGCTTGAGTTTCACGAAATCGTCCGTCACGCCATAAAAATAGAGCGCCTTGCCGGTATCCTCGATCAGTGAGAAAATCAACATGCCCGCCGCCACATCGACGCCGCCGATGCTTTTGATTTGCGGCAGGTATTTTTCGTCCAGAAACTTCGGAATCTCGCCGCCATGCAGGGCCAGCGACGCGGCCTCCATCGGACAGCCTTCCGTCGAAACCAGCATGTGAATGCCGGATTGATTCATTTCCTCCTTGAGCGATCTTTCAAATCCCCGGTTGAAAGAAATCAGACTGAACAGCGTGGCAGCGGCAATGGCGACACCAGCAACGGTCAAGGCGGTACGCAGTTTGCGCCGCCGCAGGCTTTTTATGCTCAAGACAAATAAATTCATGGCGTGCTATTCCTTAATCTGCGTGACGCGCTCGGCTTCAAGCTTCACATACGGCTTTTCAGCTTCGGCGGTATTCTTGAGCAGCGGCTTGCCGATGACTTCCAGCTTGGAACCTAGTTCTACACTATTGGGGGAAAAACCTTTGGGAATGGTGGTTTCAACGGTGTCCACGCCGTCTTTAAAATAGAAGGACTGGCAATCGGCGCATTCGCCGGCATACATGCCTTTTAAACGCAATGTCTTTCCTTCATAGGCGGCGGGGTTTTCCTTGAGCGCGCCGATTGTAATATCCATTGCCTCCACCACGGGCTGCGCTTCTGCTGCGGGCGCGGCTTCTGCGGGTTGTTTTGTTTCCACGCTGGCAACGGGCTGCGCTGAGATACTGTAGTAACCGGCAAAAACAATACCGGCGGCAAGAGCAGACGCAGCAAGGAACGGGGCGATTTTCATGGTTGATCTCCTTCGGAGGGTTGGGGGTTTAATGCCGCATGAAAGGCAAGCATCTTTTTAACAAGGCGGGAGATTTCCCGCGAAGCTGTTTCCGCGCCGGGCACGGCCTTGACGGTAAAATCGTCCCGGAGGGTTTTTCCTTTGAACTGGTTCAGGAAAGCGTCACTGCTTAATTCCTCGCGCTGCCGTTCCCGGATGCGTTGGAGATAGACGCCGCGAAGCGTACCGTCCGGATTGACGCCGACAACCGTTTCAATCGTGCCGTATTCGCCGGTGCCAGCCAGAGCCATAACCCAACCCAAGGAACGCTTGCCCGCCCGGATTTCATAGAAGCTGTATTCTTTCTTCTCGGTTTCCTCCAAGGGTTCGCCAAGAATTTTCTCGATGGCGGCAATGCTGGCCGCGTCAAGCTTGCGGTCAACCGTCAGATAATCCTGCGCGTCGGTGAAAAGCTTTGTCATGGTGCGCTCCGGGTCGCGCCATACGCAAACATCTGCCAATGCCGCCAGCGGCGATAGCAATGAAAATATAAAAACGCATATAAAGAGCGACTTAAATCGCATTGGAAAACTCCCAGTAAAGCTGAATGCTAAAAAGATGTTCGTTTTCACCGTCGCGCTCACGGTAATTATCGGCGGCGCGCAGCGTCAGGTTATAAGGTAGGCTATAGCTGAAACCCAAAGCGACCTCCGGTTCTGTTTTTTCCTCATGCCACCAGCCAAGTTTTGAATTGAGCGCGAGTTTGGGCGTCAGCTCATAGTCCGCCAGCATCACGCCGCCATTGACGGCCTCGCCGCTATCCTGCCCGGCAATCAGTTCGCCGCGCAGCGTCCACGGCGCTAAATCCCATTCCCCGTCAAGCGCGATTCTGCGCCGCTCCTGATGATCCGTACCGTCTTCCTCATCATCGACATCGACCTTGCCAGTCATAACGGAAAACCCGTAGCGGCTGTAATCTCTCTGCAAGCCGATGCGCCCCGTTACAAGCTTGTTGCCGTCCGGGTCGCGGAATTCATTGCCGCTGCCTTGTGAAACGGAGAGCGCGTAATCGACCGGGCCGGAATAGCCAAGCACTTGCGTCCCCCAGTCCAGCCGGTTACCGAGATTTTCTTCCTCGATGCCGTGAATCAGAAGGCGCTCGGTGTCGTAATAGGAAAGCAGGCCGAACGGCAGCAGATAATGACCGACACGCAGATTGATTTTCCCGAGTGGGCCTTTGACTTGCGCGTAAGTGTTGTAGGGACGGATTTCCTCAAAATTATCTTCGGCGTCGATTTGCCCGACCAGAATATAGCGGTCGCCGCTTTCATCGCTAATTACATGGCGGAGATTGAAGAAAAGCCCTTTAAGCGCGTAATCATCGTCATGGCTTTGTGTGTTGTATGATGCCCGCAAATCGGTGCCGCCCGATATTTGCGTTGAGTCCGCCAGAGCGGGCATGGCCGTGAACGCGAGGGCCAAGATTCCCAAGCTCCATGCTTTGCCTACTGGCTGGCGTTGCCTTCTGCTGTGCTTCATTTGCCTGTCCGTTCCGCCGCGTCTTCGGCAAGGCATAGCCCTTGGTCAAGCAACCCTTCTACGCAAGGATCAATAATCTGATAATGAATAGACTGTCCTTCACGCCGGGAGCCGACGATTCCCTGATCGGCCAGCCGCTGCAACTGGTTTGAAACGGCCTGTGGTTTCATGCCGACCTGCTTGGCAATGTCGCCCACCGGCAGTTCCTGGGCAATGGTCAGAGCGTGAAGAATGCGGAGGCGGGTATCGTTGGCCAGAATCTTGAATATGGCCGCAAGCCGGGCCGATTGTTTTGCGGAAAGGAGGGGCCGCTCACCGACTTTGGGTTTTGGCGGGCAGCAGACCTCATTTTTACGCTTTTTTGTCATTTATACATTATTACACTTAATAATGTAATATTCAATCTTCATTTCTGTAATGGACATTCATACTATCAATATGGCCCGACATACTGAGATATAACCGATAATAAATAGAACCGAAGGCATAAAAGGAGCCTTGTTTTAGGCTAAATTTCCCTACGCATACCGATAATTTCCACAAACAAGATAAATCTAATATAAAACCAACTCATTGATAATTATGACTAAAAACCGAAGGCGTTTTAAAATACGGCCTCTTCGGTTTTTGGAGAATAAAGCCTATCTGGAGAATAAATCGGGCAGGAACGGCCTGGCATATCGCCTGGTGCGCCTTGGGTTTCGGGACTAAACCCTTCTGAAACATAAGGGGTTTTCTGATCTGATGACGGGGTGGAGAAAAGTTTTATATTAGGAAATGGTGCCTGACAGAGGAAACTTAATCCGAACTGTGGTCAACCCCCATTTTAGAGTCCGTGTTTTAAGTGAATCTTCTGGCCATGATGTGGCATGAACAAAGGCTCCGGAGCGTATGCGCAGGAGCCTTTGTTCATGGTACGGGTGAGCGGTGCAGGCGGTTTGTAACCGAGGCTCGAATGCGGGCGGATATGATTGTAGTGATGCCGCCATTGTTCGATGATCGTCTGCGCCTCTTTGAGCGTATAAAAACTCTCCCCGTTCAACAGCTCGTCCCGTAGCCGCCCGTTGAAGCTTTCGTTGTAGCCATTCTCCCACGGGCTGCCGGGTTCGATGTAGAGCGTTTTCACTCCCACCTTTGCCAGCCATTGCTGGATGGATTTTGCCGTGAACTCCGATCCGTTGTCGGAGCGTATATGATCGGGCACGCCGCGCGTGACGAACAGATCCGTCAGCGTAGCCATCACATCATCCGCGCCAAGCTTGTAATCTGTACGCAGCGCCAGACACTCCCGTGTATATTCATCGATCACCGTGAGCGTTCTGATCTTCGTACCGTCCTTTAAACGCTCGGCCACAAAGTCATAGCTCCACACATGCTTGGGCCAGCAAGGGCGAAGCCGGATGCACGAGCCATCGTTCAGGTATAAACGTCCTTTTTTCTTGTGCTTTTGCGGGACCTTGAGCGCCTCTTGCCTCCATATACGCTCCACGCGCTTGTGGTTCACCACCCAGCCTTGCGTGCGCAAAAGCGCCGTGATCCGCTTGTAGCCATAGCGCCCATATTGCAGCGCAAGTTTCGTTATATCGGATGTAAGTGCTTGTTCGTCGTCAGCACGCTTGGGAAGGCGCCTTTGATCTCCACGGCTTTGGCCCAAAGCCTTACAGGCTCTGCGTTCTGCTATTCCCAGTTTTTGCTGAACATAGATGACAGCCTCCCGCCGCCGCTGCGGGCTGGTCAGAACTTTCCCGTCGATACTTCCTTCAAGATAAGATTGTCCAAAGTGAGATCTGCCACAGCCCGTTTGAGGCGCGCATTCTCGTTTTCAAGCTCTTTCAGCCTGCGGGCCTGATCCGTACCCATGCCACCATATTCCTTGCGCCAGCGGTAATACGTATTCCCCGTCACGCCGATCTCGCGCAGCACTGCGTCCATCGTTTTGCCTTGCCCGATCATCACTTCCGCTTGGCGCAAATATCCGATGATTTGCTCCGCCGTATAGCGTTTTCTTGCCATTATCCTCACTCCTATAGATTGTCCATACATTAGCCGGATTCACTCCTGCCATGGACTCATTTATAGGGGGCGGGTCAGTGCCGACGACAAAATGTCTCCACCCGAAGTGAATGACCGCTATCGAAAAATTAGAAACTCTGGGATCCGCATGCGACAGCTTGTCCAAGATGGAAATACATATCTCATGGGGCCGCTAAAAGAATATCGCTATATGCCCAAAGAACGATTCAAAAATTACGTTTCTTTAATTTATGGAGGAAAAGTGGCTGTCTGCACCGATGCCAACACAAAAGCCCTCGTTTTTAAAGATCCGCTCCTAGCAGAAACATGGACAAACCTTTTTGATGTCATGTGGGACGTACTGAAACAACCAGAAAAGAGCGAAGCAGATGAGCGTTTCTAAAAAGCAAATTCAATACGCTTCCCAAACTGGCCCTTACAAAGTTTTTGTAAAAGATAAGGGCGCATGGCAAATGCACGATACTGCCCGCTTACAAATAAGCGTTGGAAACCCAAAACATGATGGAAACAAATTTTTTGCTTTAGCGGAGTGGGCATCTGCGCGATTTGACCATGTCATTTTGATAATTTCAGATACTTTGCAACGTCACAATATAGCTTTCCACGGCAATTATGATCAGGAAAGAGCATATGAGATTTCTTTAGCCCAAGGCGACTATTGGCTTTACCAAAACAAAGAGGCACTAGATGTATTACCTAACAAGACAGTCACGCGGTGGAATGACTGGCTAAATCATCCTGAATTTAAAGCGTCACACGATGTTTTGAAATCTCTATATGAAAATAGAGAAGATGTAAGAAACGCGATCAATAAAAAGGCTGAGGATTTTTCTAAAAGACATATGGGGAGTTTGGCTAAAGAGTTTTCATCTGAACGCCTCATGAAAACATCTGTAAGTTATATTTTAGAAGAAGTTGCGGCGTTTTCGTTAATGTTTCGTACAATTAAAGCGATAGATATTTATCCTGGCGAGTGGTTCAGAGACATATTCGATGTTTTAAAAAAGGTTGAATCTGAAGCTTTGTTATCCAGTTTTCAAAGTGCCGAATGTCTGCGTGTTGACTTTGTTCGCAACAGTCTAAATCCTAACATGACAAATCGCCAAGTGGCATAATTGCTCTTAATCAAACACTCTTTAATAGAAAAACTGACCTAAATACTGGCCATCAACCCATATCTTCACATAGGAAGGTTTTGCGCGCCTAATCGCTTCATAACGATCCTGAACTTGACAATTTTCTCTCCAAAAACCGCCGCAAGCCTTTCGTTCGCACACCCCGCTCGACCCGATTCCGTAGTTGGTCTGACGCAGGGTATATCCCTCTTTACAAGGCTCGAAATACTCATAGCCCGTTTCGTATCTACCATTAGAACTCTTTCCATCAGGGTCGGTCGTACAAGACGATAGATCTGGAAGTGGCGGCCGTCCCTTTTTTATCCTGCTTTTGAAAGCGCTGTATGCAGCTGAACATCCCGTAGGGAATCCTCCGGGCAGGCAGAGCCATATCGCGCACTCTGCTTCTGATGCTGCTTTTGACTTCTCAGGAAATCCACAGACCACCACCGCCGAAATCAATAAAATTCTCAAATAGATAGACATTACAAACCTTTCATATTTTAAGCTATAAAATAGTATTTGTAAGTTTCTTCTTGCAAATCCCCTCTAGCTTTTGCAACTATGACTCGAAATGTCAATACATCTAAATTTTGTGCTTCTATCCGCCGCACTGTCTTTGCTTGCACTTCCAACAAATGCAAAAGCAACGGTCATGGAGTTTTCTGATGATGGAATCGTCACGAAATTTGAAGCGACAGACTACTTAAGCCAGCATCGCCATTTCAGATTTACCAAGGCTTCCTTCCCCAAGAACTACAAGGATTTGGTATCGAAATATTCCACACAATATGGGGTAAATGCTGATCTCGTTCACGCTGTTATTCAGACGGAATCTTCCTATGTACCTGATGCCGTATCCCCTAAAGGCGCGCAGGGTTTAATGCAATTAATGCCAGAAACAGCCGTAAATTATGGGGTTTCTGATAGTTTTGATGCCGAAGAAAATATAAAAGGCGGCGTCCATCTATTGAGCGATCTCATTGAAAAATACGACGGTGATGTGAAGCTGGTTCTTGCGGCCTACAACGCGGGCGAAGGTGCCGTTAAGAAATACAATGGTGTTCCTCCCTACAGAGAAACCGTGGAATATATCCAGAAGATCGAAAGATATATGGGAAAAAACTTTGAGTAAGATTGAACAACGATACAATAAACTGAGGGGAGTGAAGCTTGAAAGATTAGAAAAATATTGCGCGAGTCCTCTTGCGAACCATTATCAGATATGCAACCTATGATTAACAATTATAAACGACGGGATTTAGGAGATAAAAAAATGACACGCAATAGAATACAAAATGTAATTTCAAACAGCCTTTTGGTCGCTTTTTTCGCGCTGATTGTGCTGTATCCTGATACATCCCACGCGCAGACCGCCCTTTTCGATTCAGGAACAAACTTTCTAACGGCCTTGCAAAACCTTCTGACCACCACATGGGCAAGGTTGATTGGTATTATCGCCGTGGCCCTCTGCGGGATTGCGTTCATGACCGGCCGTATGTCGTGGCAGGTAGCAGGTTCCGTCGCAATCGGCATTATCCTTATCTTTGGCGCACCGGCCATCGTGGATAGCGTTTCAGGCACCCTATAACGAAATGGCGGAAGAGCGGATCGAGATAGATCCCCTTTTCATCGGTATGACCAGGCCCCCTTTGACGATGGGCGTGCCGATGGAATTCTTTGGGATCAATTTTATTGTCTTCGGCATAGGCATGATTTTGTTCATGTCCTTATCAGGAAAGATCATTTTCTTTGCCTGTATCACTCTTCCGATCCACGCGATCGGTTATATCGCAACGGAAAAAGACCCGCACTGGATGCGGATCTGGCTCACAAAACTGAATAAATGTGCGCCCACAAGAAACAAGAGTTTTTGGAAAAGTAATAGTTACAAACCATAGGAACGGATTATGTTCGCTGCAGCGAAAAAAGACGATACGATCTATGGCAGACAAGCCAAAGTGGAGGATTCCGTAGGTCGGTTTATTCCCTACACGCGGCTTGTGGACGAAGAAATCATTAAAACCAAAGAGGGCTATCTTCTTAAGATCATCAAAATAGAAGGTGTCCCCTTCGAAACCGCTGATGAAATCGACATAAACCAAAGAAAGACCGTCCGCGCTACCCTTTTGCGGGGATTATCGAATAGCCGCTTCGCTCTCTATCATCACATTATCCGGCGTGAAGAAAACAGCGAACAGGAAGGTTTTTTTGAAAACGATTTCTGCCGCGCGCTTGACAACACCTATCAGGAACGGCTCGCCAGCAAACGAATGTTTGTTAACGAGCAATACATCACGGTTGTTCGCAGGCCCGCGCAAGGCACTTTCGGACTTATGGCTGATATCAGCCGGACGCTCTTTACCCGCATTGATCGTAAAATGCAGGAAAATCAGGAAATTGAGGATATCAAAGCGCTGAATGAAGCCGCGGCGCACATTCTCACGACTTTGGCTCCTTACAAACCAAGGGTTCTCGGTGTGAAAAAGACCGATAAGGGCATTTTGGGAGAAAATCTTTCTTTCCTGTCCTATCTGGTCAACCTCGAAAAAGCCGATATTCGCCTGCCGCGTATGTCGATTGCCGATTATCTACCCTGCAAGCGTATTTCATTCGGCAAAGAGGCCTTCGAGGTACGCGGAAGCGCGCCTGGCGACGTCAAACTCGGCGCCGTACTATCCTTGAAAGAATATGCCGATGGAACCTGCCCGGGGATGCTGGATAGCCTGCTGCGCCTGCCCCATGAATTCATCCTGACGCAGTCTTTCGGCTTTGTCGATCGGCAGGCCTCTCTCAATGCTATGCGCGACACGAAAAGAAAAATGATCGCGGGCGAGCAAGGCGCAACCTCACTGGAAGAGGATCTGGACAACGCGATTGACGATCTGGCTTCCGGCCGCTCGACCTTTGGCGAGCATCACCTGACAATCACGGCCATAGGGAAAAATTCGGCAGAGTTGGATTCCGTCGTCAGCGATTGCGTCAGCGCTTTCGTGAACTTGGGTATCGTCACCGCCCGCGAAGATATAAATCTGGAACCCGCTTTTTGGGCGCAGCTACCGGGGAATTTCAGCTTCACGGCGCGCCGGTCGCTGATCTCGAACGCCAATTTTGCGGGATTTGCGAGCCTCCACAATTTCCCTGCAGGCCGCGCCACCGGAAATCATTGGGGACAGGCCATAACACGCCTCGAAACAACCTCCGGCACGCCCTACTGGTTCAACTTTCATGAGCGCGATGTAGGAAATTTCACTGTAATCGGTCCTACCGGCTACGGGAAAACCGTCCTTTTGACCTTCCTGAACGCGCAAGCGCAGAGATTGAACCCTCGAACCGTCTATTTCGATAAGGATCATGGCGCCGAAATCTATCTGCGCGCGATCGGCGGGAACTACACAACGGTCCGCCAGGGGATACCGACAGGCCTGAATCCCCTGCAATTGCCCGACACACCGGAAAACAGAGCCTTTGTGCGGGACTGGATCAGGCTCCTCGTGACGATCGATAACAACACGCCTGTTACTCCGCAGGATTCAGATATCATTGCCGACGCGGTAAATGCGAATTTTGAAGAACCGATCGAGCATCGCCGCCTTCGGATTTTCGCAGAACTCTTATCCGGCCACGAAATCAGTCACGGCGCGTCCTTGGCTGCAAGAATGGCAAAATGGCACAGTGCCGGCGAGCGGGCATGGCTGTTTGATAACGAGCGGGACACCCTCGCCCTCGATAACAAGATTATCGGGTTCGACCTGACCTCTATCCTCGATGATCCCATCAGCCGGACGCCATGGCTCATGTATGTTTTTCACCGCGTTCAGGAAATTCTGGACGGGCAAAAAGTCATTATTATGCTCGATGAAGGATGGAAGCTGCTCGATGATCCGGCCTTTGCCGCCCGCATCAAGGACTGGATGAAAACCATTCGTAAGCAGAACGGCATCATAGGATTTGCCACACAAGCCGTCAGGGATGCCCTGCGTAGCAGTGTCGGGGACGCGATTATCGAACAATCGCCAACGCAAATCTTCCTCCCTAATCCGCGGGCAGATGAAAACGATTATTGCAAGGGTTTTGGCGTTTCAAAGCACGAGCTGAAAATTATCCGCAAGCTCACACCGGAATCCCGCTGTTTCCTTCTGAAACATGGGACTGACTCCGTGATTGCCAAGCTGGACCTGACAGGGATGGATGATTTTATCGCCGTTCTGTCCGGGCGCACACAAACGGTTCAATTCATGCACGACTTGATAGGGGATTACGGGGTCGAACCGGAATACTGGCTCCCGAAGTTTATTGAAGGAAGGAACAGACTATGAAGCATATCGCCATTTCCTACTTAGTAATTTCACTATTTATATATGTATCCCCTGCAGCCCACGCGCAGGGTATCCCTGTCTATGACGCCTCAGCCTTCGGCCAGATGGTCACGCAGCTGGATTCCATGACGAAGGACTATGCAAAGCAGCTGGAACAGCTTGATCAGGCCGTAAGACAGGCCGATGCCATCACCGGGCCGCGCAACATGGGATCTTTGAAAAACTCTTCCCTTGAATCGGAATTGCGCCGCTACCTGCCAAACACATGGCAGCAAACGATGAACATGATGAACGCGCAGGGATTGGGAAGCGCAGGCCTTGGTACGCAAAGTATCTATGGCAATCTCACCGACACATTCAGACCCCTGCCCGGCTCTGAATTTCTGCCAAGTGACCCAGCCGGCCCTATCGCGCAGGCCGTGGACCGCCGGAATAATACGACCTACGCGGCCATGGCAGCATCCGAAGCGGCTTACAATAATATCTCAACGCGGATCGAAACCTATGAAGACCTGCTGGAAGAGCTAAACAACACGACAGATCTGAAAGCCTCCGTCGATCTTCAAGCCCGTATTACTGCGGAAAACGGAATGATCCTGAATGAACTTATCCGGCTCCAGGCTTTGCAAATCCAGCAAAACGCCGCCACGGACAACGAAACTTTAACAACCTATCGCCGCGCCACTGCTGCACATAAATATGATGCAACAAAAGCGGCAGATGCATTCAAACTAGAGGAGTGATCCATGCGTCTTATCATCGTTTTTATATCTGTTTTGGCTCTATCGGGATGCGCGGGCGGACACCGCGACCTTAAATCGCCTTGCGGCCCTTCCGCCAGCCTGTCTCAAAACCCTTGCGCGCACATCCCTCTCAATGTTGCGGCACTGGATAACCAGAAAGAAAAACGCTCATGAGAACAAGAGAGTTATTTGGCGCGCTTGCGCTTTCAATGCTCCTGTCTGGCTGTATGGACTCCAATCCGTTGGAAAAACATCCGCCTGACAAAGTGGCATCCTTCATCATGCAACACGGAAATTTGTCCATTTCGCGCTGTTCGGAAATATGGGCGCATCCAGAAAGCGCTAACAAGACCGTATTACAAGATTGCGACCGGACAGCGACACACATTGCCAATTTGTTAAATGAGGGTGGCTTTGGTCCGAATGTATCCTCCGAAAATGTGCGTTTTACACCTGTATGGACACACTATGAGGCACTTTTAGACATTCGCAGGAAAAAAGGTGAAGAAGATTTAAAAAGAGTCTTCGAATGGAAAAGAAACAAAAAATAATTTATGGAATCTTTAATTACCCAAGTTGACAGTATTATTTTAGGCTTCGTCCAAGGTTCCTTTGGAAGCCTGACCGCGACAATTCAAACATTGTGGCGGCTGATGTTTGTCGTTTTCATTGCTGTTTATGGGTACAAAGTGATTATCAGTGGGCGGTTCTCCGCTTCGGATCTGATCTGGCACTGCCTAAAAATCATTATTTTGCTCGTAATCGCTACCCAGTGGGACACTTTCTTCCTGTTCGTCTATAACATGGCAACGGATCTTCCATCAGATATTGCCGGTATTCTTATAGCTTCCGCAGCTGATAGCGGCACAGAAGCTAGTGATGAAACATCCGCGAACTTGGCTCTCTCAGAGTTTTTTGATCGAGGAATGACTGTCTCTTCAAGAATATTGGAGGGGGCAGACTGGAATGACTTCGGGCAATATATGTACGCCGGACTGGTATGGTTTGGCACAATCGGGCTGACCGGCTATTCGACAATGCTAATAGTTCTATCAAAACTGGCAGTAGCCATTTTGTTGTCGGTCGGCCCGGTATTCATTCTTCTATTGATTTTTGTGAACACGAAATCTCTTTTTGAGGGGTGGCTAAGGACACTGCTCAACTACGCAATCGTACCCATATTTGTGTATGCGTTGCTGGCATTAATATTAATGCTTATAGAGAACCCCCTAACCAGTTTAGAAGAAAATGCTGATACCAACGGTAAGTTACTTTCTTATATTGGCCCCTTCCTGGTTACTTCTATCGTCTCAATACTCCTTCTATCGCAGATTCTAAATATGGCTTCTTCGATAACTGGTGGTGTCTCTCTATCTACCATGGGAACTGGGGCATGGGCCTCAAGAAAGTTAGCTGCCCCTCTCAAATATGCAGCTAAAAAAAGGCAAGAAAGGAGAGAGAGACTAGACAGAATAAAATCCAATAGGGGTTCTATAGAGCCCGCTATTCAAAAAGCGAAAGAGGTTCAGTAATGCTTCAAAAGACGGATACCCAAGAGCTGGATCCCTACTTCAAAGCCGCCCAGACATGGGAGCAGGAAATCATAGCCAACGCCATTCAGTCTAGAAACAGGGCGTGGATTATCTCGTTCTTCTGCATGGCTTTGGCAGTTCTGTCAGTGGTGGCCTTATTACTCTTGCTGCCCCTTAAGACATTCGAGCCTTATGTTGTCACGGTGGACCGCAGCACTGGATATCTTGAGCTAACCAGAGGGCTGTACCAAGGGAATCTTACCCAGGATGAAGCGATCACACAGGCAAACCTTGTGAAATATGTCTCTTTGCGTGAATCCTACAATCCCTCGATTTTGCGCGAAAATTATGACCTTGTTTCTCTCATGTCCCAAGGCATGGCCTTGCAGGAATACCAGCAGCTATGGAACGGCAAAAATCCGGATAATCCCAGTATCGTGTACGGCCGTAAAACCGCGATCGACATAAAAATTCAATCGGTTTCCTTCCTGAACGACAAGACAGCCTCTATTCGGTTCCAACGTGAATTAAAGGAAAACAACCAAACCAGAGTGAGCTATTGGACGGCGATCATTGATTATCAGTACACGCAAAAGCCCATGAAAATGGCGGACCGCTTTTTAAACCCGCTCGGATTTCAGGTCACGAGCTACCGTATTAACCCCGAAGTATTGGAGAGTGTCAGATGAACATAAAAAACTACATAATGGCGGTAATATTTATCTTGCCGTTGATTTCAACCCCTGCCCTTGCAGATCGTTCGGCAAGACCAGGTACGGCAGATGCGAGGATCAAATCCTATACCTATCATGAAAATGAGGTGTATTACCTGAAAGGGCATTACGGGTTTACAATGGTGATCGAGTTTTCGCCGAAGGAAAAGGTGGAATCAATCTCCATCGGGGATTCCGAGGCATGGCAGGTTATACCGGGAAGCCGCAAAAACCTGATTTACATTAAGCCTCTCGAACAGAACGCCGAAACTAACATGACGGTGCTGACCTCGAAGCGGATTTATACCTTCGAGCTGGCCGCGGCCAAGGCTTCATCGCCAAAAGCCGGTGATCTGACTTTCCGGGTTAAATTCCGCTACCCCGAAGAGGAAACCTTGGAATTGGCAAATTTCGGCAGCAAAGCGGCCGGACGGTATGATCCTTTGCAGGGCGCTGATGCGTCAAACTGGAATTTTGATTATTCCTATGCCGGCTCGAACAGCTTGCGACCAAAGCGCGTTTATGATGATGGCACCTTCACTTACTTCGAATTTAAAAAGCCGGGAATGACCCCTGCGATTTTCTCTGTTGACGAAGAAGGGAATGAAAGCATTGTCAATTATAATACGGAAGGATCCTACATGATTGTAAATTCCGTAGGACAGCAATTTACCTTGCGGGATGGGAATGCTGCGACCTGCATTTTTAATGATGCCTTCCCCAAAGACAAAGGAAAGCAATCTCGCCCTGTTCCTATCGCTGAATTGCAGGAGAAGAAGGTCAAAACGGCAAAAGGCTCGAAAACAGCCAAAGCCTCACCTGTTGCATCTAAAGCGCCTGATGCCATTGAACAGGACGCGCTTGCGAGCAGTGAAAAACCCGGCTTCTTTTCCTACTGGCATGGAAAAGAAACAACAACCCTGAACAATTAGGCTGATTTCCATGGATGAAGATATTTTTGAAAAACCAAGGGAAGACCAACCTGCCCCTCCAGCTGATCGGGGGATCCCTTCCGTCGCGGCAACAACAACAAAGCAATATATCCTGGGCGGTATATTTCTGGCTGTTGCGGCCGTCGCTATCGTCTTCGTTGTGATCGATGGCATGAAAAAAGGCGAACCTAAATCTTTTGTGCAAGCCGAGGAAATATCTTTTAAAAATGCCGGTGCGTCGTCCACGCCATATATCGAACCTGCGCCCGCCGAACCCCAACAAGAACTCCAGCCTGCCGGCCCGGTTCAAGAATATGACCCGCTTGCAGCGCAACGTGAATTGGCAATGCAGCAGGAAGCGTTACGCATGGCCCAGGAGCAAAAAAAGCGCATGGAACAACGGATCGCCTCCCCGCAGATGATCTATGATCAGGCTGGTGGCGGGGCCACTGGTTCATCTGCAGCGGGTCAGACCACAGGCGGAAGTGGAACTTTGCTCGGTGGCGAGGATCCAAATGTCGCTTTTGCTAATCAGAACGCCAACCTTGAGGTAGAAACCGCGACGGCGAACCAACTCCAAAACCTGAACAGCCTGATCGCGCAAGGCACGATGATCAGTGGAATCCTTGAAACGGCCATTCAAAGCGATCTTCCGGGCATGGTGCGCGCTGTAATCAGCGAGGATGTATATTCCTTCGATGGATCGCACTTGCTTATCCCGCAAGGATCTAAACTTGTCGGTCGATACAAATCCGGCGTTGTGCGCGGTCAAAGCCGCGTGTTTGTCATTTGGAACCGGATGATCAGGAATGATGGCGTGAGCGTCAATATCGGCTCTTACGGAACGGACGCTTTGGGTCGTTCGGGCCTTGATGGAGAAATCGATACGCACTTCTTCGAGCGTTTCGGCTCCTCTGTCCTGCTTTCCATGATCGATGCAGGCCTGAAAATCGGGGTAAACGCCATGGATGATACAGATTCCGCGACGGTGGCCCTAGAAACAGGAGACGATTTCTCAAGAGCATCCGAAATCGCACTGGAGAACTCTATCGCCATTCCGCCGACAATCCATGTCGATCAGGGGAAAAGGATCAAAGTCTTCGTAGGCAAGGATCTCGATTTCTCGCAAGTGGCAGGGAATATGCCAAGAGAGTAAATATGAAACCGCAAGTAGCCAATCAGGACAACCAGCCCGCTGACAAGGTTTACCTGCAGCGTTATCTCGATATATTTAAAGCCTATCTGGATGATCCTGCGATAGCTGAAATTTGCGTCAACCGTTCCGGTGAACTCTGGATAGAGCGCGCCGGAAGCCCATCAATGGAAAAAATTGACTGTGCCCTAATTACAGATGATCACATGGCGCGCCTAGCGAAGCAAATTGCCAGTAACACCAGTCAAGCCATCAATACACAAAACCCGCTATTATCTGCTTCTTTACCGACAGGCGAACGCGTGCAGGTTGTTCAGTTTCCCGCTACACCAAACGGCATTGTCCTTTCAATCAGAAAACAGGTCGTAAAGGATATGGATTTGGCAGATTATGCGAAGGCAGGCGCTTTCGATTCCGTAGATTGGGTTAATGATTCTGATTTGAAATCCCATGATGCTCAACTGCGCGCTCTGGCAGAACAAAAGAATTTTTATCAATTTATTGCTTTGGCGGCAAAATCGAAAAAGAACATCATTATTTCCGGCGGAACCTCAACGGGAAAAACGACCCTCCTGAACGCCATCTTGAAAGAAATTGATCCCGAAGAACGGATCATTACGATCGAAGACACGCCGGAAATAAAACCTATTCATCAAAACCATGTTCCCCTGCTGGCGTCCAAAGGCGAACAGGGTATTGCAGAAGTAACAATTCAAAGCCTTTTGGAAGCCTCTTTGCGTCTTCGCCCCGATAGGATTTTGCTTGGTGAGCTGCGGGGTAAAGAAGCCTATACGTTCTTGCGCGCCGTGAACACCGGCCACCCCGGATCTATAACCACTGTTCACGCAGATACACCCCACGGCGCCTTCAAGCAAATCGCCCTGATGGTCATGCAAGCCAACCTTGGCCTGCAGAACGATCAAATCATGGATTACATTCGCTCGATCGTGGATGTTGTCGTGCAGCTCAAGAGGATTGGCGGGAAAAGGATTATATCCGAAGTCTGGTATCCGTGATGTTCAATAACCAAGGCGCTTTCATCACCATAAGTATCTTGTTCGGCCTGATCACAGCGTCTTATCTCGCATCGATAATCTATATGGGATGGGCCGGGCAGAATATTGAAGCCGCCATGCCGTGGTCGATATGGTCTAACATACCCTACCTTCATGACCCGCGTATAAAGACCCGCTTCATCATATCATTGGCTGTCCCGCATATTCTTATGGCCGGCATGATCATCAGCTTCTTTATAAAAAGAGAGCCGGAATTTGGCGACGCACACTGGGCGACCTGGCAGGAGATCCACAACGCAGGCCTGTTCGCGCGCGAAGGACTCATTTTGGGGAAATACAAAGGAAAGTATCTAATCAGCGATACGCCAACGCATTGCATAATAATAGCTCCAACGCGCAGCGGTAAGGGAATCGGAATTGTCGTGCCAAATCTTCTGAACTGGCCCGACTCTATTATATGTCTGGATATCAAGCATGAGAACTTTAGAAAAACGGCCGGATTCAGGAAAGAACACGGCCATGATGTTTTCATGTGGTCCCCGTTAGACCAAAACGGCAAATCGCACCGCTATAATCCGCTCGATGGTGTCAGCAAAGACCCGTATCAAAGGATCAGCGATATCCAGATTATTGCCAATATCCTGATTAAAGACCCTGTAAAGAGTGATCCTGTTTGGGCTTCCGAAGCGCGCGCCCTGTTCGTCGGTCTTGCACTCTATGTCATGGAAAGCGATACCATGCCGTCCACCATCGGCGCCATAAACCGGCTTTTGGGAACCGAGCAGGATCTAGGGGATATTTGCCGCCATATCGTATCCAAACATCCCGAATTGTCGTCAACGATCAAGAAGTCCTTGATGAATTTTGCGAACAAGGCCGCAAAAGAGCGAAGCGGGGTAAAATCCTCTTTGAACCAGGCGATCAACCTTTGGGACAACCCTGTGATCGACGCGGCCACTTCTGCCAGTGATTTTTCCATTTCCGATATGCGAAAAAAACGGATGGCCGTTTATGTTGGCGTTTTGACCGGCCAGATTCAAACCCTCGCCCCTCTTTTGCGGATTTTCTTCGAGCAGGTCATTACCACGCTTTCCTTAAAAGAACCGGATGAAACCGAGCCTTATAAAGTGCTTCTGATGATGGACGAATTCCACATGCTAGGCGAAATGAAATCCATGACTTCTGCTTTTACGCTTTTAGGCGGCTATAATTGCCGCGTCATGGCCGTGGTGCAGGGATTGAAATGGCTCGATGATACATACGGCAAGGACAAGCGGGACGGTATTCTCTCCTGCTGCGCTCACCAGATATTCTTTTCCGCCAATGATCTTGAAACAGCAAACTACGTCAGCAATTCATGCGGCGAGAGGACGGTTAAAACTGTTTCAACTTCGAAGAAGAATTCCTTCAAATATGAATCGCCAAGCAAGAATACCAGTTTCCGCGCGCGTCCCCTGATTTCCAAGGAAAAGGTCAAACAGCTACCGAAGCACGAGGAAATCATTATTACGGAAGCCTCATACCCGGTGCGCGCCAAAAAGATCGCCTATTACAAAGACGCGAATTTTGCCAAAAGGCTGTTGCCGCCGCCTGATGTGCCGAATCTTAAAATTGTCGATCACATGATCCCGGAATTTGATATTCCCAAGGAAACAGGCAGCCAAAAGCAGGAGCCGGATCCAAACCAGCTGGATATCTTCAAAAACGACCCTAACAAGCCAAAGCAATCCGCAAATATGAGTGATGCCTTGCGCGACGAGATTTTAGATTTTCATAGAGAACAGGGTGAAAGTGAAGATGATACTGAAACAGATGCAATCATCGATGTTTTGCGAAGTGCCTTTAAATAAAAATTTAGGCCGTTTTCTTTTTCCCTTTTGGTCTTTCGGGTAAAATCGGTTTCTTCGCGGATTCCCATTGAATTAGGAATTTCTCTCTATATAGATCGGCCACTTTCTGATTCTTGATAAGAATAATCATCGGCTCATCGATCATAATGATGATGGCAAGATAGTCTGCGAATACATAAAAAGGGGTGTTTGCAAATTTCTCGGCGGCAAGCCATTTGTATTTGGAATAGCCTTTTGCGGGAAGGTAATCATCCCCTTCCTTAACAAGCGTGCGAAAATCTATATTTCTTCGGATTTGTTCCATCCTGTGCATGTGGAATTTATCAAATTCGGGCTGCACAAATTCATCGAAGATACGCTCATCGACATTGCTTATAAAAATTTGGCCGCCAGTTGTTTTGGCGGCATCGTACACAAGGTCGTAAAATCTTTCGAAATCGCTCTCACCAGAGAGCGTCAGGACTGTCTCCGTTTTCTTCTTGACGCCCTCCCCATCCAGAAACTCTAAACCATGATTGATAAAAACACCGGAAATCTTATCCAGTGTTGCTTTACTCGGCGTAGTTTTTCCAGTTTCAATATTCGCAATCGTTGGATGCCAAAGACCCGCCTTATCTGCAAGGTCGCTTTGGCTCCAATTCATAAGGGCGCGCGCGGCGCGCATCTGATTTCCGGTAATATGAGGCATGGAGGATGGTATAATCCTAAATTATATAAAATACCAGCACTCATGTCCTAGCTATGTACAGAATACGCAAGCGGCTAAATATCATATAAGTGTTTTTAATTCTTATATAAATCAGGATAGAAAACCCCGATAAGACTATCCGGATTTTTTATCTTTTGTGCAATCCAGGGCCGGATCAAGCTCCGGTTTGGGCGAATCCCATGATTGGGAAACCTTCTCAAAATATGCATATCGCTCTTGGAAAGGTGATTTGTATCACTCACCATATAGAATATCCTCTAAATTGCGTAAGGCTTGGGCATGACGCAATTTATCCATTTTACTAAGATTCAGCATCTTCCAACGCACAGCTGGCAGCAACTCCACGTTCGGCAAGCCTAACAACGGCCAGTCCGGTTTCAGCGATTTAAAGGACAGCAGAAAGCGCCTTTCATTATCTATCAGGGAATCGTTCAGCCCGGAAATGAGTCTTTCCCGAACAGCTTCCAGTTCTTCCAGTGGCACGTCCACTTGTGCCATGCGGACAAATTCGCTTTCATAGGTAGCCCGTAAGTCCTTCCTAGTCGGACGCAAGAGTTCCCCGATTGTCCGGTTGTGACTTATCAGGTAAACCAAAAACGTCTTTCTAAGGTCATCGGTTATTCCCTCGTTTTCCAAGAGAAACTTCACATCGAACAAGTCGCGCGGGTGCTGCCGGTCAAGTGCGGCGCATAATTTTCCAGCATAAAGGTCGGGTATAGACAGCATTTGCATGTCGACATAACCAAACTGTTCTTCTACCTTTCCGGAAACCTCTCTCATTTCTTCCGGGAATACAGATCCGCGCAAAACAGGCGACAATTCAATCTTGATCTGAACATCTCCCCGTTTGACGATCAGGCGCAACGCATCGGCGCGGCTTTCAAAAGATTTCTGAATCTGTGTACCTGGTACGGCCGCCAGAATGGAATCCGCGATACGGTTCAGCCCCGCCGTGATATTGGCAAGCGCCGTATCGCGGTCATCCATCGGTAGATAGACAAGATCAATATCCACCGATAGCCGGGGAAAATCCCGTATAAACAAGTTGATCGCCGTACCACCTTTCAGCGCAAAGCATTTTTCATTTGCCACCAAGGGCAGAACGCTGATCAGAAGCTGGACTTGTTTATAGTATTCGTTGTTTCCGTCCACATTTCCTCCGGTACGGTTATCTTGTATTTGGCATCAAGTTTCCCGCCTTCGACCAAACTCCTATTTCCTGCGCCCAATCCTAGCTCATCCAGAGTATAAGGGTCGGGTAGTTTCTTGAACCATGGATATTGATGGCGCTCAGCAAACCAGAAGAAAAGCCGACGCACTTTTACGTTTTGCGCCTTCTTCAACAAATTCTCAAGACGACGTGGCGATAATGTTGTCAATCCCTGCATAAGCTGGTCAGCATGTTCAAACGACACAGCATCAGGAACATCCATCAGGACTTCAAGATAGGCGCGTTCTGGCGAAGAGCGTATAAAGGGCCATGCGCTTTTTTGTCCTGCCGGCGCTTGTCGGGATTCAGGTGAGGAATCCCCGTTATAGAGTTTTTTCAAGCCCGTATCGTATTCATCATTAACAAGGCCGGATGCGCCAGGATCGAGTCCGTCAAATGCCACCAGTGCTGTATGACGGACAAACTCGATCCCGGGTAAAACATGGTTGACCCATTTGGGCAGGGTATCTTTGCCGTATAGATGCACAACCCTTTTGCTGGACATGGCAACGTAATGACCAAGCCCCCGCAAGTCCAATGCTGTTAATCCCCCAACGGTCAAATCTGTTTTCAGGACGTTTTGCAGGAAACAAACAAGGCCCTCCCATGTTGGTGTAGTACCGGGGCGCATATAGACGCCTTGTGCCAGAGGGAAAAGCTGGCGGCTTTTGACAAGGTTATCGATCGCATGGCGGTTAAAATCCGTGTCCTGCCGCGCAAGCCATTGCCGCGTGACGGGCAAGGATTCCGGCAGCAGCGTCAATAGTTCTCGCTTTCTTTCAATCTTCAATGCCATAAGTTTACAATCCATATCATTTACGGCGATTATCGCCGCACTTATTAATATCTATAAACTATAACATATACATTAATTTATAAAAATATAATTATACGGCGATAATCGCCGCAAAAACAGTATTATATAAACTAATAATTAATTTTTCGATTGGCAGTCTAGGGCTGGATCTATTTCCGGCACTGGCGCATCCCATGATTGGGAAACCCTCTCATAATACTCAGTCTGCCGCCTAAAGCGGGGATCCTCTTCCTGAATGAAAAACGTGTACAAACGATTGACGATTTTTTTCATTAAAATTTTCATTTCATCGTCTGAAATGCGTGACACTGCATTCCAAGGAATTTCACGTCCCTCGGCATCAATCACTTTTACATCGGAATAATCACCCGCTTTTGTGACAGGAGATATTCCAGCATGAATATCTTCAATTTCTGTATGACGGACACACATAGCCGTCAGCGTCTTTGCGAATCTCGCCGCTAGTATTTTCTCTGTTTTGCTAGACATTTTATCCGACATAACCTTTCAAGGTTAGATTAAATTCCAGATCCAGTATCCAATACCGCCTAAAATCCCCAAGAGCACAATCCAGGAGAATAAAACATCTATTTGTTTGGCAAAATAGGCAAGGATCGCACCACAAGTACCACCTGCAGCAATAACAAGAATGAATTTCAATACCTTGGGCCAGTCTGCTGGAAAATATCTATAAATGTTAAATCCAAAATAGAGGCTGCCAAGAATAAAGAGTCCCACTCTCCATTTAAAAATCGTGTAATCGTAGTTCTCATCGTCCGTTAAGATCAGATTACCCTTCTTATGTAAGGCCATTACTCTTTCTCCTTCGCTTGGCGTTTAGGATCCTGCATCTTACGAACCAACTGCTCCATAAAATCATCGAGCCGCGCTTTTGCCTGTGCTTTCGCCGCGGCCAGCTCATCCTTGGGAATGGAATGTGTATGCTGGAAGAATACATCCACAAACTGAAAAAGTCCTTCCTGCAAAATCATGAGATCCCGCGCAGTGTTCTTCCGGTGTTCGTATAATGAGGCCCGCACATCCTGCATTAACTTCACTACATCCTTGTCACGATCGCTACGATATTCCGGGAATAGCGCAAAACGGACAGCATCGTTGACCGTTGCTGTCATATTATTTGTTTTGGTCTGCTTGTCATGTTTTTCCAAGGCAGCCCATACATCCGAATCCCAATACATTGTCTTTTGTACCGGCTTTTCTTTTTTTGCCATGGATTACAACTCCATTTCCTGATCTTTGTCTTTCGTGCGAGCTTTCGATTTTGCGCGGGCAGGTGCATTTTGCAATTCCAGCTTGCCTTCGGCCTGTTTCAAGACAGCCATATCGCCACGCTCCAGTTTCGGTTCGCGATCGACGTGCGCCAGCTGTAGCTCTTTGCCCTGCGATACGATCGCCCATGTGCCGGTTTCGAGTTTGACGAAACCGCCATACTGCACAGGTTGATCGAGCTTGACCCGCTTATCGCTGAATTCCACTCCGAATTTCTTGGCGAGCTTGCGTCCGGCCGCATAGACTTCCATCGTATCGAGCTGCTGCAGGGCTTTCCCGCGCAGGGCAAATTCCCCGTTCGACTGGATAAAGGCCAGGTCTTGCTTGACCAGCCAATCGCGGCGCTCTGCCAAGGCCTGCGACACGCCGGTATCGTAAGGTATAGATGGTCCTTTTTTGGCCTGTTTGAACAATTCTTTGTCCAGCCATGTTTTCTTCTCGGCATGAACAAGACGCTCGACCGGCTCCGCGCTCAAAACATTCATGTGCGGATAGTAACGTTTCTTCTCGCGCTCGTTGATTTTCTTGGTCAGTTCCTCGCCTTGAGCAATCACATCGACCGGAATCTCGTAGCGTCCGCCATCCATCGGCTTCACGATCTCGTTCTTCTCGAGCGTTTCCAGTCGTTTCAAGTGGTAATCGACATACTGCTCCCTGTCTTCTTCGGGAATGAATTTCATTTCGTTCTCGACATGTGCCTTGTGGACCACAACATCGTAAATGCCGCCGTTCATATCCGCGATCATCTTGATATTCTGGTCGGCCTTGCCGGTAGCTTGCGTGCCCGGCTTGATCGTGACCAAAGACCCCTTCTCGGCCTTGTCATAGGATCTGGCATCACCGACCGCCACAAAATGCAGATTGGCGGACATATCCTCAACCACGACATATTTACGGTCGTACAGCTCATCCATAATGCCTTTGTCCACGATCCTACCGCTGACCTCCGGCCCCTGCCCGTCTTTCATGACATAAACAGACAGACCATCGAGGCGCGCATGATCCTGAATCTTGGGATACAGACGTTTGACCGCCTCGTTCTTTTGCGCGATCGCTCTAAGGTCGTCCTGATAATCTTCTTTGAGCATATAAACCCCCGGCGGCTGTTCGACGGCCAAACCAGACGCGGCCAAAAAGCGCAACCGTCCTTTGATGAGGCCTTCGTAGAATATGGATTTTCCAAAATTGGTCTTGGCGCGAACATCCAGCATACGCTCGTCGCCCATCTGATTTGCCATGAACCGGTCCAAAGAAGTGACCCGCAAGGCCTCCACCTCTTTCTCCTGGCTTTTTCGAATTTCGTCCAAAGACCGCTCGCCCAGGAGTTCGGTTGCCACTTCCTGCGCCCGGCGCCGGAAACCTTCCTTAACGTAATCTTGCCCGATCACCAGATCCTCGCCCCGATCATTCACACCCCGCACGATCACATGGGCGTGAACATCGTCCGTGTCATAGTGTACGGCCGCCGTCCAAGTAAGGGATGTTTGAAGGTCTTTTTCGACCAGCTTCATCACCCCGCGGACATAGCCGTGGAAGTCCTCGATATCGTGGCCGTTCTCCGGTGAAATGATAAAGCGCCAGTGGTGGCGGTCATTCTGGCAAAGTTCCAGAAACCCCTTCCGGTCCAAACCCTCTTCCTGATCATTGAACAGGACGGCCTTCTCGCCATCCTTGCCGGCTTCATTTCTGGAAATGTATTTCAGGTGATCCCGAAGGCTGGCTGCACCGCCACCCGCGCTCATGGCACCGGCCTTGTGTTTCACATATCTGGCCTTCACCACGACGCGCTGACCGGACGAAAATCCCACGAAAGAATTGCCACGAGTCATTAAACCACGGCGCACCATTCTCTTGTTTGAAGACGCCGAGGCGATACCGCCGCCGCGATTGAGCTTCGCGAAGATCGCTTTGCGCGCAGTGTCTTTCGTCACGATCAGAGGCCCCATGTCCTCCAATCCTGCTCCTCTTCCAACGCTGTGCAATCTGTCGATCAGCATAAAATTCGCTCGTAAAAATCGCGGTTTAATCCTTCCCTACAATACAACTTATTTTCACCTATTGCAACTCTCTATAACTTGGAATTTCTACAATAAAAACAGATGAATCAATATAAATGTAATTTATATCTTTTATCTTGTTTAACTCTACTCTTACCCTCTAATCCCCTTATCATCCCGCCGTCCCGTTCGCCGTCGATCGTGCCGCCGGTCGCTGCATGGTCTGCACGCCGGATTCACCAGACGCAAAAAAACCGCCCCGGAAAGGCGGTTTCTGTGGTGTTGGTTTACGCCTAAATTTTTGGCGGTCGTTTCAATCTCCTGACGCTCTTAATCGCGCTGCGGGGACAAAGTTCTGCTTCCATCACAATTTGATTGGCGGCCTCCTCGTTTTGGGCGGCGGTGTAAATCGTGATTTGGGTTGTCCTGATTTTATTGTGATTAAACATATTATTTGCCCTCCCCTTTCAGGACGTTGTTCCAGTCCATTCCTTCGTCCTTGGGAAGATGCGTGATGATTAAACCCGCAAATTTGCCTTCAAGGTAGCTTTCAATCCGGCTGGCGATTTTTACCCCGCCTTGGTCATGGTCAACGGCAAGGATGATTTTTTCCAGTTTCGGCATTTTCTGGACAATATTCATAAGGCAAGAAAACTGGTTGTCCTTCATCCCCCCCGATACAGCCCCATAGGATGCGTTATCTGGTCTGAACATGGCGAAATGGCTCAAGGCGTCGATGGCGGCTTCTGCGAGGATTAAAACCGTGTCGGCAGGGTCGATATTGCCAAGCCACAAAGCCTTTTCACTCCCGCGCATGAAAACGCCTTTATCGGAGTTTTTCAGTTCAAGGCCGCAAAGCCCCTGCCCGTTCTGGTGAGGGAATACGGCGTTTCCGTAACGGTCTTGAAAGATGCGCCCTGCAAAGCGCGGGTGTTTCAAAACATCGTCGGGGATTTTTCGCTCGTTTATCAGGTAAGGATGCGCCGTGGTGGGCTTCATCCATTGGAAGGCGCGCCGTATGCGGGCAACGTCATAAACCTGCTCCTGAACGTCTGGAATAGCATAAACGGGCAAGGCTCCTGCCCCGCCTGACCATGCCGCAAGCTCCCTGCCGATTTCCGCCAAGGATTTGCTGGTGCGCTTTTCGATAAAATCAACGATTGTCCCGTTGTCGCGGTCGTCGTGAACCGAGAAATAAACCCAGTTCGCGCCTTTCTTGGATACGATGATTTTGTCCCCTGTGGCCGCATGGCGCATAACAAGCGATGATCTGGTGGATTTCTTCCTGTCCAGTTCATAGCCCTGCCCTGCGGCGTACTGGCTCAAATTGACGGATTGTTTCAAGGCGGCGAAGTCGTATTTTTGCATAACCGCCCCCTTACCATTCGCTCGTCAATAGAAGCACGTTATCCGTGAAATACAGGCGGATGCTGTCCATCGGGAAAGTCGTGTAAGTCAGTTCATGCGTGAAAACGATTTCGCCGTTCCCGTTGTCGCAAGTCAGCGTGGCCGCTTTGTTTTCCGTGACCTTCAATTCCCAAAGCTGGAAATATTCGTCTTTGACGGCCTGCTGGTC
The DNA here is from genome assembly GCA_964539025.1 of uncultured Micavibrio sp. GTDB lineage: Bacteria > Pseudomonadota > Alphaproteobacteria > Micavibrionales > Micavibrionaceae > Micavibrio_A. The sequence continues at coordinate 30,778 of CAZIFA010000011.1, read as the reverse complement.
GTACTGAAACCCATAAATCAGGTCTATCAGCCAATAACATTCCGCCATTTCAGCCAAAAACTGGACTCCTTCGGTGTAAAGGAATTTGCGAAATAGCCGATGACGGAACCATGTTTCGGTTCCGCAATAATTCCGTAACTCGCTTTTAAGATAGGCGGCTTTTTCTTCGCGGGTCATTTCGGGTTTTTTAATCGCTTCCATGATTATTCCCCTTTCGCCAATGTGATGTTTTCCGCCGTGAAATAGTCCAGTAGCGAGTTCAAAAGCTGTGCCCTGCCCTCGTCCGTCTGGAATTTCTTGATGGCCTCTGCATAGGCTTCGTCTGGATTTCGGGCTAAAACCTCGATGCGGAATTGCTGGTTTCTTTGAAACCGGATTGCAAACAGGCTTTTCGCTGGCGGGATTGCCAGAATTACGGGGTTTTGCATCGTCTGCGGTGTTGGTGTTTGGCTCATTGCTTTCTCCTTAAATTAAAAAACGGGTGCGACTGCACCCTTGGCTCCCGCCGAGGGTGGGGGTGCAAGTGCAAGGGCGGTTTTTTGAGAATTTTGGAGCGTAGCGGCCGCGAGGAATTGCCCGCTTGCGGGCAAGGGGAAAATTCTCAAAAAACCGGAAGCGTAAGCGCCTTTACCCTTGTGCGCGCGAGGGGTGAAACCCCTTAGCCTTAAAACAAAAAACGCCCTGTCAAAGACAGGACGGTGTTATCCCCAGGCTACGATCATCAGAAGCCAAAAAAGCCAATAAAATCAGGGACTAATGTTTCACGTGGAACATTTATCTTGTTAATACAATGAGTTACTAGATTGACATTTTTGCGGAAAAAACTTAGGCCTAAGACCTGCTTCGTTTTTCACCCCAAACGCGTGAAGGATCGTTACCCGAATGGGACGATACCCGCCGTAGCGGGTATCGGTGTAGCTTGGCGAACAACGTGAGCCTAGCGGAATAGAGCCTGGTCGGGCTTGCCCGACACGCCCCTACCCCTTTTCTTTTGCTTCAAGCGCAGCCATCGCCCGCTCGATCACTTCCGCCTGTCCGACCGGGCGACCTTCCTCGCCCGTAAATTGATCGGAGAACGCGTTGATTTTTTCAAACGTGTCAGGGCGCAACTTGGTGTTAAAACCCACTGTACGCCCCGTAGAATGGCGCTTGCGGGCCTGTCTAACTTCTGTCACGGCAGCCGGCGTATTGACCTGCTCTTTCGCCATAGGACTTTTCGTCAAAAACCCGGCCTTTTTAGTGACTTCCTTCACCTTCTCAATGTGTTCACTTCTGGAAATCGGAGCTGGCTCATCATCATCCAGACCAAAGCTCAACTTGGCGCGTTCATAATCTTTCTGTGGTTTTGTTTCAGACATTTCCCTTAACTCCTATGCTGCGGCAGACTGCGCCGATTTGCGGCTGATGTTGATGCGGTTGATAACAGCTTCGGCGAATGTGTAGGCGTCTTCCCAGGCTTTGGCGAGACCGCTGACCTTCCCCTCCTCCAGATCGTGCAGACAATAGCCTGTTGAGAACATGGTGCGGTAGGCTTCGCGCTCGATTAGATTGCTGGGCAGAACAGGCACATTATTAGCGGTAAGCTGCTGATAAATATCGCTAAAGTTCTTGGATTTGATGATCGGTGATTGACGTGTCAGCAGGATGGCAAAATCAATACGGCGTTTGAAAGCGCGTTCGGTTTGCTTCACCAATTTGATCGCTTCAACAGCTTCATTCGCATCAAGCGCGGATGGCTGCATGGGGATAACCACGAGATCGGCCATACTAACGGCATAGCCAACGCGGGTGTTTTTTGTCCCCTCCAGATCAACAATAACGGCACTAGAATTGGCTTTGGCGTCTTCAATATTGTCGAGGATTGTTTCTTCGTTCTCGTCAAAAACTATGTTCAGCAGATCAGGCTTATGGCCTAATTGCTCCCACCGCTTAAATGGATAGTTCGGGTCAGCGTCAATCAGGGTGACGGGCTTTTGCATCTGGAAAAGCAATTCGCTTGTGAGCGTCAGGGCTGCTGTGGTCTTCCCTACGCCGCCTTTCGGGGACACAAATGCGATAACGGGCGTTTTGCTGGACATGGACAAACCTTGCTGTGTTGTAAGTGTAAAGAATCGGTGTTGAAAACCGCAACACAAAGGTAAGACACAAGATTGATTAAAGCAAGACACAATCTTCAATCAATCTACATTCTACATATAGGGCAGAAACATACATTATAGATTCTTTCTATATTCAACAATGTTTCTACAAACTATAAAGTTAGAAAGCCGCGCAAGATCGGCGAAAAACAGATTGAAGCAATCAACATACATTCTTTAAACAATCTATAAGAATTCAACATTGGTGATTGATTGTTTCTACACACTTTCTACAATATTTATTTTTGACTGCTTTTCAATAGGATAGAAGGTAATAGGGCGGCATAAGCCGCCCTAAATTTTTACTGGCGCGTGACGGTGTAAGATTCCCCGGTTGGCGCATCATGGTGATAAAGTTGATAGGTAAGGGTCTTGGCTGCGGGGTCATATTGTCCCTCAAGCCGCCATTCAGATGTTTTGGGGAAAGCCCGATGTATGAAGGCCTCGGCGTTGATCGCTTCCAGTTCCAGAGTGCCGGACAAGAACCGCCAGCCTATATTCCTGCCTTCAACATGGTAGCGCCCCTTGGCGGATATTTTTTTCAGAATGATGGAAAACTCCGCGATAAAATCATCATACTCCAGCCCGATAAAATCGGAATCAGAACACGCCATATCGAAAGCCTCTTTTGTGTTTTTTGCTTCGCCTTCTTGCAAAAGATAGCTGGCATGGTTTTCGATAGCTTGAAATTCATCCCAAACAAGAGCGATGGTTTTTGATTTTGCTTTTTTATTCGTTGTCATAGCTTCACCTTATAAATTGAAATTGTTGAAAGGGCAGGGAAGGGGAGCCGCATTAAGCGGCTGCCCGTTGTTCGTTCTGTTGAGCGAAAAGAAAATCGACGGCCTTTTGCGCCTGCGATGCGGCGGCAAAAATAAACCGCTTGTCACTTTTCAAGGCTTTCAGCCAGTTGTTGATGTAGCGGGCATGATCTTCGCGCGGGGACGATGTAACGCCTGTGGACGCACAACACATGGCCGCGCCCAGTTCTGCTACCAGCTCCTCGAAAGCATAATCTTTGCCGCCGAATTTATCGTTATTCAGACGGTCAAGGCGGTGCTTTGCGCCTGTCCAGTGGGTGAGTTCATGGAATAGGGTGCTGTAATAGTTTTCCGTCGCGGTGCTGTCTGCCGTATCGCGGAACATTCCACGCGACGGCATGGCAATATAATCCATAGAGGGCATATAAAAGGCTTGTCCGCCTTCATGCCGGATTGTCGCGCCAGTTTCATTGACCAGCATATCGGCGGCGGCGATATTTTCGATCAGGGCAGGGGCGGGGGCTTCCAACGCGGCGGCAATGTCAAAGCCTTCGACCTGCTCGGCATTGAACACAATGGAATGACGCGCAAAGATACGTTTCTGCGGATCTTCCTCGCCGTTGTCGCTTTCGACTTCAAACTGTTTGTAAAAAACAACGGGTGCGCCTTTTTCTCCGCGCTTTACCTGTGCGCCAAGTTCCGTCCATTGCTTATAGGTTCCCCATACAGGCAGGGCATAATTTTTCTTTATCTGATAAACCCAAAGCAGGGGAATATTGATGCCTTGATAGCTGTTGCCTGTTTTCGCGTTTTCAGGGATGCGGTTTATTTGATGCCACGGCATTTCAATCTTGCCGGAAATACCGTTTTCAATGGCCTCGATGATTGTGTCTGTAACAGTTTGATAAATGTCTGCGCGGGTGTTGGTCATTTGCTTTGCTCCTTAAAATTGGGGTTGCGCTTCTTTTCCTAGAAGCGCCGCAAAGCGGCCTCAAAAGCGGGGGGAGATTGTCAAGACCTTGACAGCCGGAGGGGGATCACCCGTTCTGCACAAGCGAAGCGCGGAAGAACGGGGATACCGGCTGTCAACGCATTGCGCGCGCGGACGCGCGGGTCTTTACAATCGGCCCGAAGGGGGCAAAACAAAACATCTTCGACGCGCCAGGGCGCGGCGTCCGCTGCCCGCCCGAAAAACCGATAAAAAACCGCCCAATCTTTTCAGACCGGACGGTTCATGTTTGGGACGGATTAGATATCCTCGCCCGTTTCTATATATTTTTCACCGGAATATTCCGTGGTGGTATCGGTAAAGCGGACATTCACTTCCAAGGAAACTGTGCCGTTTTGTACGTCGATTATCAGCTCGCCATAACCGCCATTGTCGTTATACCAATCGACACCAGTTTCTTCGAGATAGTCATAGGTGAGGGCATCCAATGCTTCATTGAGAGTGGACAGCTCCGGCCTTGCGTTTCTGCTCCATTGTCCATCATCAAAGAAACTTGAAGTGCTGATATACTCTACAGGAAGGTCTTTGAGTGTTTCTTCGTTGTCGCGTGGTTCATAAAGAATTTCCTCGATAGAACCGCTATCGCCCTCGCCATTGAAAGAAACGGTCACTTTCTCAATGCCGTTGCCTTGCAAGATAGGAAGAACACGGCGAAGATTCTCCATATAGAGGAAATCCCGCGTGGTAGGCATATACGCCGCGCCGCCCGTTTTCTTCATATCAATTCCCAAGACTTCATGGATTTTCTGCCGGATGGAAGCAGGGGGTAATCCATTATATCGCGTTTTGATTTGGGTTATGCACAACGGGGATTCGGCATCTTTGGTAAGAGCCAGCTCAACCGTCCACCGTTGACCGTCCACGAAAACAGCTACTATCGCGCAATTCCCGTTTTTCAGTCGTCCGTCATAGCTGGCGACACAATGCCTTTGGCGCAAACCCTCCATGCCAAGTCTGCGGCTGGTACGGATAAGATACCCACTAAAACGCTTCGGCAAATGCTTTTCATATTTTGAAACGTCATAGCTGATATTTTGCTGCGCCATGCGGTATAAGGCTTCGGCGCGGGAAAGACGGTCATGTTCTTCCTTCCAACGCTTTTCGCCCCATGACAGGTTGATACGGCGTTTTTGCGCCTTTGCCATACGGATAACATCATGCACAGGGACGCCCTTGCCGCGTAAGTGTAAAAACCCTGCGGCAAACCCTATGAGTTTTGATGTATCGCCCGTTATCTCTCCGGCATCGAGGACGGTATGGATAACATCTTCGGGAATTTGCCCTGCGCTCAAAAGCTGGCGGAAGGGCATAGAGGTTTTTGCTGGTAGCTGTGCCAGACGGTTTTCAATCGTGAGGGTCATTATGCAGCCCTCCGCGTTTGTGCGCCGACTTTGCTGGCGCGTGTCATCCATACTTCCGGCTGGATTTTTGACAGCCAATCTGCAACGGATGGAATCCTGCCGCAATCCTCCATAACGTGCTGTTCACCAACATAACGGACAGGAATTTCTTTCCCTGCGCTGTTGGTCAGTGTCAGGCCGAATACACGCTCACATTCAAAAATGCCTTCTGCGTGATGGCGCAAGGCTCTGTGACGGAAATCGGCAAAGCTCTCTTTCGTTGCATCGAACCAGTTGTGGATGGCGATATAATCATCTGGCGAACCGCCGAATAATTTTGCCGATGATACGGCGTGGAAGTAGGGATGGGTCATGGTCGTTCCTTTCGTTTTTCAGAGTTAAAAAGTGCAGGTCGCACTTCTTTCCTAAGAGCGCCGCGAACGCGGCCACCAAAGCGGGGAGGAGGTTGTCCATGACTTGACAGGCCGGAGGGGGATCACCCGCCCTGCACAAGCGAAGCGCGGAAGGGTGGGGATACCGGCCTGTCACGCTCTCGCGCGAACAGGCGCGTATGCGCCAGTGAGAGTCTTGACAACCGGGCCCGAAGGGGGCCTAAGACAAACAACACCGCACCGCGAAGCGGGGCGTCCGCATCCCGCGCCCGAAAACCCATAAAAAGCCGCCCGATCTTTTCAGACCGGACGGCTTGTAAAGGTCTTTGATTATGCCGCCTCGTCGGACGTTGGGTCTTTCTCCTTGGCGCGGCGTGTCACGATGCGGCCGTCAAGCGGAACCATATCGAGTTGCTGGTTAAACCCATCGCCGTCCTCATGGATCCATGCGGCGCCGATGCGCGTCCAGATGTCTTTCGTTTCGCCATTCGATTGATAGCTTTTAACGTGATATACAACATGGGTGGGTTTATTGGACATTGTATTTCCCTTTCTTTTGCTCAAAGCGTGATTGCCTTGTGCAAATGGGAAACGGGCTGTCCGCCCGCGCTTTTGCCATCCGTTTTTTGGATTGCGCGAGGAAGCCTTTAGGCGGGGAAAAAACTGATTGCAAAAAGTGGCAAGCCCGTAAATTGCACAGTAAAAGGCAAGGGACTTGACCAAAAGAAAAGGGCAGGGGAAATCGATGACCCCGCCCTTGCCGTATTATCCGTTGTAAAAATCCATCATCATCGAAGGGCGCATGGAAAGACTGTTATGGCCATCGGGGATGGAATCCGTGTCCTGGTCGCCTTCCAGCTTCTTCATGCGGTTCCTGATGGCTGAAACTATTAGCAATATTGCCAAAAATCTCATTTCCGTATATACAACTATACAAAGCTATAAAGCGTCCAACCTTCTTTATATCGTAAATGAATATGCAACAACCCAAGCCAGACTCGAAGCATTACTCTGATTTAATTTCCGACATTAAAAACGGAATTATAAAAATCCCAAAATTTCAACGAGAATTTGTCTGGAGCATCGACAAAACAGCACAGCTTCTTGATAGTATTCTAAAAGGCTATCCAATCGGAACTTTTATTCTCTGGCAAACTGGGGAAAGGATGGCCGATGTTAAAAATATTGGAAATTTGGATATTCCAGATACGCCTGAAGGGCAGAAGGTTCAATATGTTCTAGACGGACAGCAACGCATAACTTCGCTATACGCGGCATACTGTGGTGCTAAGATTAGACGCGATGGCGAGAAGAAAGTCACAGACTACCATCAAATCTTTGTAGATCTTGAACGGGATATTGATGATGATGATATGCCAGTTATTACATCAGAACAACCTGAGGGGGATTGGGTAACACTGAACGATGTTTTAAACTTCATGGAAAAGATGACAGAAATACAAAAGAAGTTTCCACAACATCTGAATAAAATTCATTCATACGCGCAAACATTTCAAACATATGATTTTTCTGTCGTGTTGCTACGCAAAGAATCAATCGATTCTGCAATTGAAGTATTCACTCGCATTAACACCGGGGGCCAAACCCTCACACTTTTTGAAATCATGTCTGCAAAAACCTATGACGATAGTCAAGGTTTTGACATGGAAGACAATTGGTCAGATTTTTCAAAAAAGTTAGCTGATAAAAAATATGATGGTATAAGCAGTACTATTATTCTTAATCTGCTATCGCTTGTGTTAAGCCCAACGAAAGAATGCAAACGAAAAACCATTCTTGCTTTAGATAAGCAAAACATTATCGATACATGGGATTCTGCAATTTCAGCAATCGAAGAAAGTATTGATTATTTCAGAACGAGCTATGGGATTCCAGTTTCACAACTTTTACCATACGATGTCCTATTAGTTCCATTCGGCTATTTCTTTTACAAAAATAAGGATAAACCTAACGGAACACAACGGGGATATCTCGAAGAATTTTTTTGGAAATCATGCCTGTCTTACAGGTATTCAAGCGCAACAGAATCCAGTCTTGCACAAGATATTAAAAGAATAGATTTGATATTAAATAATGATCGCCCAAAGTATGACGATATAAAACTTCATCTAAACAGCCCAGAAGATCTGATCAACACAGAATTTAGGGCAGGTAACAGTTATTGTAAGGCAATAATGTGCCTATTGGCCGCCCAAGAACCTAAAGATTTCCAAGATAACAGCAAAGTTTTGTTAGATAACTCCTGGCTAAAACAGGCGAATAGTAAAAATTATCATCACTTTTTTCCAAAAGACCATTTAAAGAAGCGCGGGATCGACAACGCAAATAGTCTTATGAATATCACCCTTGTAAGTGATAGGCTTAATAAGAGAAAAATAAGAGCACGCGCACCATCTGAATATATGGCTGAATTTTCCCTTGAAAATGATAAAATAACTCAAACTTTAAATACACATTTGATTGACTACTCATCATCGGGAATCGAAAGCGACGATTACAGCGTTTTCCTCAAAAAAAGAGCAGATAGAATTTTTAAAGAGCTTAAAAGTCGAATTGATCTTGCTAGAACGCCTGAGCCTAATTCAGATATTCATGAACTCATTCTGAATGGTGAAACAGACTTGGTCGAGTTTAAATCAACGCTTAGATTTGACCGGGTCAAAAATGAAAAAAACACGGCTCTGGAATACGTAGTTGTAAAAACTATTGCTGCCTTTCTGAATGAGAAGGGGGGAACCCTTATTATTGGTGTTGATGACAGTGGTAATGTGCTCGGTATTCAAGACGATATGGACACCCTTAAAAAGCAAGATAAAGATGGCTTCCAGCTTCATTTTATTCAACTTTGCCGCACATTTTTGGGCGCAGACTTGCTATCACATATTAAGGTAAATTTTGCAGAAATTGAGGGTAAGACAATATGTGTTGTTAAAGTTTCCGAATGCAGTCGCAGCGTTATCACAAAATTTGAAGGGCGCGAGGACTATTTTGTAAGGGAAGGAAACTCTTCAAGGGCATTGTCACGAGAAGAACAAAGCCGTCATGAACAAAAAAGACGCGCATAATATCTAAATGCCATCCGCACTTATCGCGGATGGCTTAGGTTATAGGGATTAGGCTGCTTCGGAATATTCCTCGTCGGCCAGTTCGCTTTCTTCATCGAAGACTTCATCTTCATCCTCGAAATCCTCGTCCGTGTCGGCCATTTCCGGCTCTTTACGGTCGGGGTCGATGGCGGGGAAGTTCATGGCTTCCGGCAACCAGTCGTTGGCTTTCTGGTCGGTTTCGTTCGGCTTTTTGGCCTTCTTCGCGCTTTGAAAAAACTTGGTCAGGGATTTGACCAGTTCACCTTTTTTGTACTCGGCGGCGGATGCCAGTTTTGCGGATGCGCCGGACTCGTTCATCAAGGCTTGCAGTTGCACCTTGTTCCGGCGTTTCAGGAAACCATCGTCAGGACGCCAGTAATCGCGCATATCAACCGAGAGGTCTTTGGCGACCTTGTTGAACAAACTGCCTTCATGTGTGTCCAGCCTGTCCACCATGTCCTGCCCGAATTCGCAAACCTCCAAGAACAAGAGGATGGATTCAAGCTGTTCATCAGTCAGCGTTTTGACAACGTCATACGCCAGTTCCTTGTCGGCACTGAATTCATAGCCCAGTGTTTTCCAGACTGGCTTATCCTCGTCAGGGCGGATGCTCATGTCAGATAACAGGATTTCCGCTTGTTGATTGATAACGGCGAGGGCAGGGGGGACGACACCTTCCAACTCGAAATACTGCAAGCAATCGTGCGCCTTAAACTTCGCCAGCTTATTGCAGACGACAATTTCCTTGGCTTTACGGGGATTGCCGAGGATAGCGGCCTGAACCGCCAGACTCTTGTGCATCCCCATGTAACGGCGAAGCGGGGTCGGATAAAAATCCTTCTCCTTGGCTTTCAGGGCTTTTGTTGTCGATGCCGCCGCCTTGGTTTTAATCAGGCCTTCATGGATTTCAACGTCACCGGAATTCTTAAGAAATACGACAACGCCGCCTTTCTCGCCTTCTTCCGCTTCGCCATATTGCCATTTGCTGAAAGAGTAACCTTCCTGCAATTCAGCCCATTCATGGGTTTGGGCGTATTCGGCCACTTTTTCCTCTGCCGCCTGTTTTTGCAGTGTTTCAAACTGCTCAACATCGTCAAAGTAAGTGGCATCGTCCTCGGCCAAAAGGTCTTTGGTGAATGTTCCCGTATATTGCTCTTGGGGGAAAATCGCCATAGACAGGGTCGGCAGTTCGCCCACCAGCTTGTCCTTGATTTCATCGGGGGCGGTGTAATAGCCCCCGATAACATCATCCAGCACCTCGTCCTGATCTTCATGCTTGCCGATAGAAATTGCTTCGGCCTGTGCAAGCGTGATTTTCTTTTCGGCCAAGGCTTCTTTCACCTTTTCGCTCAAAGTCAGGAGCGTCAGGCGGCGGCGGATGGTTGCCACGGAAAGACCTGTCTGCGCGACGATATTATCCAGTTCCTCGCCGTTCTTGACCAAAGCGGCAAGTGCATCCGCTTCTTCAAGAGGGGAGAGGTTTTCGCGTTGGACGTTTTCCACGGTCGCAATCCGCAAGGCTTCATCGTTGGTCAGGCCTTCCTTGATTTCGACTCTGATAGGAAAATCCTTATCCATTTCGCCTTTCTCAATCAGGTGCGAGATAGCGCGGAAACGGCGTTCCCCTGCAATTAGATTGTGCTTTTTCGCTTTGCCCTTCGGTTTCAGGACAATGAGATTTTGCAATAGTCCATCGGTCTTGATGGACTGCGCCAGTTCTTCAATGGTCGTATCATCGAAAAATTTGCGCGGGTTCAGAACGGAAGGCTGAATTTGCGAGATTGTCAGTGTTTGGATAGTCATTTGTAGGCTCCTTTTTTAGAGTTGAAGTGTAACGCGACAACCGCGCCGCACTTCTTTCCTACTGGCCGCGCAGCGAGCCAAAAGCGGGGAGGAATTTTTCAAGACCCGGCGCGCCGGAGGGGGATCACCCGCCCTGCACAAGCGAAGCGCGGAAGGGTGGGGATACCGGCGCACCGCGCTACGCGACCCGAAGGGGGGTCTTGAAAAAGGGCCCGAAGGGGGCCAATAACGATGTTGAAAAAATCTTGAATGCCGGGCCTTCGCCCTGATCGCGTGAAGGATCGTTACCCCTTGTGGGCCGAAACCCGATTTATCGGGGTTCGGTGGAGCTTAGGACGTGGCACGCGGCCTTAGCGGAATTGAGCCTGGTCAGCCCGATTGGGGCTGACACGCCCAAAACAAGTCTCTATAGTTTCTTTCAGTTTATGAGGATTGATTATGCTCACTTTTGAAAGTTCATGGCGTTTTAATTCACATGGACCTATTTCAAGGGAGGTCGTGAACGATTTCTATGATTTCATTGCCAAGATCGCGCGAAGCGAACAAGGTCTTTTGGAACATTTCAAACGATACTTCGCCGGCGCCGCGGGCCTCACTTCGCACCGCAGTTCAAACTACAGCTGGGCGGATTCTGATTTGCAAAATTTCATGGACCACGCCGCAAAAAATGCGCCCCTGTTTATCGAGGCATTTTATGACGCCTGCGAAGACCTGAAAGACCCATCGGATCCAATCCCTGTACCGGACTTGCGTACGATCAACAATGTGCTGGCAAAACACGAAACACACTTCAGGATTGAACCTCCGAACCTTATTCACACGGAGGGCATGGGGCCGATCAGCTCGCCGGAGATCCCGCCCACACTGGAAGAGGAGGTGCAAACGCTTATCAAAGGTTCTTTTGAAGAGTCCAAGAAGTTGCTGTCGGAAGGTCGCCACCGCCTGGCCGTTCAAGAGCTCCTCTGGTTGCTTGAGTCCGTTACAACGGTGTTTCAAGGCACAGGCGAAGGTGAAAACTCTATTAAAGGAAAGTATTTTAACGATCTTGTCAAAGATCTACGGTACAAGAACCGTGGCAAATCCCTTGATATGGCCTTGAAATGGCTCACTGAACTTCACGGTTATTTATCCGCGCCAAACGGCGGCGGTATTCGACATGGAATGCATTTGAAAGAGGGCGTAGCAACAACAGCGGAAGAAGCGCGGTACTATTGCGATTTTATCATCACCAGCATTTCATTTTTGCTGGCGGAGTACAAAAAGCAGGCAAGGCCTAGTTAAACACCCGGCTCAAGCCGTCGCTTGAATTCAGGATTCTTCTTCAACTCTGCAATTATGAAAGCCAGCTTTTTCTTTTTCAGCGTTTCACAATGCTGTTTTGTGCCGGTGTCGTAAATTTTTCCTGTAAACGCATCGAGCTTTAGTCTGCGATCGTAATCATGGCCGTGAACGATGGAAGGCCAAGGATCAGCATCGTTTAAATGAAACCGCCATTGATAATTGTCGTGCTTGATCGTGACTTCTACCAAAGTCCGGAGCGCGCCGACTACACTCTCCTCAATATCTTCTTTCTCTGTTTCGATAGTGCATAGCACTTCCGGTGGAGGGTCCTTTTTACCATGCTCTTTGATTGCAAAGCCGACGCGGGATAATAACTCGACAATTTCGCTTCCCGCTTCATCCACATCATAAGTAATGTTGAGAATGATACGGCCGCGGCCCTCTTCTACGCGCCAGCTTCCCACAACCTGTCCTTTATAGATAAAGTCGGACGTTTTGACGTCAAAGAAAAAAGACATATAATTCTCCATATAACTTATTGATTTATATATTTTTTATACAAGAAATCTAAATAATCTATTTATCTACTAGTTTATAAAACTTACCACATAGTCAATATAATTGACTAAATAGAGAAAATATTAAACTTCCAGTTAGTTTAAGAAAGTGCTATTATAGTCAATATGGTTGAACAAAGAGGCCAAAAGTTAAACCAACTTTTACACGATCTGCCCGAAGGCTTGATCGTCGATAGCGTATGGCTGAGCGAGCGAGGCTATGCCGGCAATCTGCGATCCCACTACGTTGAGAAGAACTGGCTTGAGCAACTAACTCGCAGTGTCTATCAAAGACCGCGCCGCGGCGAGCTAAAATGGCAGCAAGTCGTTATATCCTTGCAAACCATATTGGATTATTCGCCATTGGTTGTCGGTGGCGGCACAGCACTAGAGGTACTTGGATATTCTCATTATGTGTCACAAAAACAAAACGAGATACATCTATACGGCCCTAAACAGCCACCAGCATGGATCAACAAACTGCCTCTAGAACAAAAGTTTATCTACCATTCGAATAAAAAACTGTTCGGCGATAATTTGCCGACACAGTTTTTAACGTCGAAAGAGCTGATAACAAACAAGCCATGGGGACAATGGGAGTGGGTCATAACGCTCTCATCGCCTGAACGTGCCATACTCGAATTGCTCGATGAGTTGCCAAACGATGCAGATTTTCACAATGTCGATAAGATAATGGAAGGGCTGTCCAGCCTAAGCCCAAAAAAACTGCAAAAACTACTCAATGCCTGCAAAAGCGTGAAGGTAAACCGCCTGTTCTTCTTCTTTGCAGACCGGCACAAACACGCTTGGCTCAAACAGCTGAGCAAAAAGGACATAGAATTCGGCTCTGGAAAACGAAAACTTGTCGAAGGCGGCAAATTCGACAATAAATATCAGATCACCGTTCCAGAGGATCTTGATGGCTTATACTGAGGACTACCGGCGCCAGGTCGCCTTGCTCATACGGATTTTGCCGTTTGTCGGGGAAGAGGAGTGTTTTGGTCTAAAAGGCGGAACGGCCATCAATCTTTTCATCCGGGATCTGCCGCGCCTGTCCGTCGATATCGATCTCACATATCTGCCGGTTAAGTCGCGGCCGGAATCTCTGGCTGAAATCGACGCGGCCATGAAGCGGATCGAAGGTAGGATAAAAAAAGGCCTGCCCGAAGCGGCGATTTCAAGGACGTCAACGGAAGACACGATCACAAAATTGCTCGTGCGCGAAGATGGCGTACAAATAAAGATCGAAGTAACACCTGTGCTACGGGGATGTGTTTTTGAACCGGAAGTCAGGGACGTATCGGCCGCGGTAGAAGAGGGCTTTGGCTATGCCAGGATACAGCTGGTTTCTTTCGCTGATCTCTATGCCGGCAAGCTGGTGGCCGCGCTCGATCGGCAACACCCGCGGGATCTCTTCGATGTGCGGGATTTGCTGAATAATGAGGGGATCGGAGACGATCTTCGGGATGCTTTCATCGTCTATCTTATCAGCCATGACAGGCCCATGAGCGAAACCCTGAACGCGCGCCGCAAAGACATAGGACAATTATTTGAACGCAATTTCGCCGGCATGACGGCAGATCCGGTAAAACTCGATGATCTGCTGCAGGCCAGGGAAAGAATGATTGAGGTTCTAATCGGCGATATGCCGACGCGCCACAAGGAATTCCTGATCGGTTTCGAAAAAGGAACACCCGACTGGTCGCTGCTCGGCTTGAAAAATGTTGATCAATTACCGGCTGTTTTATGGCGACAAAAGAATCTTGATTTGCTCTCGGCTGACCGTCGTGCGGCGCTCGTTGCGGATCTTAAGAAAGCCCTGAAAGATTTTAAAGAAAAGACTTAGGAGCGCATGAGTAAGGACGATGATCGGGATTTTTTCCGTGGAGTGAAGGCGAGAGAGGAAATCGCCAAGAACTTCTCTGTCGTCCAGGTCGCGCACTATATAAACCTATCCGAGAAGCCTGTAAAATCAGTCTTCCGCGACGATCTTCAAGAAGTCTTTATTATCGAATTGGTGGATAAAAAGGATGAAAATAACAGGCAATCCTATGTCGTGGGTAGCACCGTCGCGGAAAGCTTGTTCAGTTTAACAGACCAAAAGGCCATCCCCCTGTTTCATCCATTTTTGAGCGATGCGAAGAAAAGCTCTCCATCGAAACCATCGCCCGGGCAAAGTGTCACAAATACCGGCAAGCCGCGGACACCTTTAAACGAAGAACTGTATCAGGCCCTCAACATCGTTCTGTCGATCTACGGCTATAACCGGCCGGATGGTTTGTTCGCCCGGCTCCTGGTCGAAGTACGGGACCAATTTCCAAACTACGACGTTAAAGAATTCAAGATTCGGAACTTTGATAAAGCCCTTAAGAAATTTAACCGCACTTTGTATGACCTGATCGCCGATCTGAAAAACCGCCATCCGGATCTTCGCAGCTTTTCTTTCCCGCTGATGGAAGAGATTCTTGGCCCCGAAAGCTCGATCGGCAAGCCGCTCTCATCTTCCTGACCGTCCCTGAACACGATTCTTGATCGCCAGGAGCGCGAAAATCCCCACCATTATAGCAACTAACGCCTATTTTCACGGGCATTTCGCCAATCGCGTGGATTTTGGAAGATGCCGGACCACAGTCCGCGTCGGGAATTTTTGGCCTCCAACTCATCACCTGCGTAAACGCCTTTGCTGAAATACCGATACTCTACCGCCCATCCGCCGCGGACCATCTGCTGTCCGAGATCATTGGTGCCAACAAAACACCGCGCCACAATGCGGGTTTCTTTTTTCGCGCGCGAGGTAGGCTCACACCGAACGGGACCGCCGCCGATCAAACCCTGAAGATACTCTTTCGCTTGCCGGCCGCAAGAATATTCCTGCCCGGCCGCATTGCGGCAGGCCTGGAAAAATTCTGGCGCATCGATCCCCCAAAGCCGGATTTCCTCACCGTCCAGAACGAAGCTGTCACCATCGCGCAGCTGGATCTTTTTCCCTGACTCGGCCGAAGCTAGGGAGGAAAACCAAAGCAGGGCAGGGATCAACCAAAGAATCATCACGGCCAGGCTAGGGAATCGCGTAAAATTATGCATCATGTTCACCCTCCCGTTTCAGCAATCCAAAGATCGATCCATGCAGATTAAGCTTACCCTCTTTGGCACGTGTCGTCATGCCACGCAGATAGCCGCCCGGATTGCGGAGTTGTATCGCAGGATCTTGCGCCTTACGATCAATGATCATTACGGCAAGCGCTGCACCATCACGCCCCAAGACCATACAGGCCTCCAGCCAAGCAGATCGGCTGATACCGAGCACTGGAAGCAGATCATAGGCGGCGTCCACAATATCCGGCCAGCCCAAGGGGCGCCCTGTCATGGGGAATCGATCCTTGAAGCGTTCGGAGCAGGCCGCCAAGACCTGTTTCCAGCTGATACGGGATTTCTCCGCTGCGAGAGCCGCCATCCATTCTTCCTTGTACACCTCACCACTGGTGCGATGTTGGGGGTTTGCATCAGAATCGGCCGCTACGCTTCCTTCGGAAGCAATCTTGTCTGTAGGACTACTTGTATTTTCTTTAGAAAATTGGGTGTTATTTGTAGAGTATATGTGGACGACATTTTTAGCGTCCGTGGACGACGTTTTATCTGCTAAATCACTGTTTAGTCCACTGTTTGCATTCGCCGGTGTATGGGCTTCGATCGCATCCGCCAGAGCATTATATACATCAATATGAGATTTAAGTAGATCGCGAAGAAAGGCTAAATCCTTTCCTGCGCGTATATGCCCGTCAATGCCTTTATAAGCGTGATCCGCTTCTGCGGTCGCGCGCTCAAGGCCTGCACAGGTTGAAGCCTCGGCGATAAGGGATTTGATACGGCTGCGATACCAGCTGATTTGACGTTTGGTTTCAAACCAGGCGGCATCTTCCAGCTGGATATCTTTTTTCTTTTCTTCCAGCTTGTCACGCAGCGCGGCGAGGGGGGCTAGATCGACACCACTGGCATAAAGAAGCTCCCCGGTATCCGAACGAACACCAAAGCGCTTATTATTGCCGGCCGTGTCCCACGTCAGGGCGCCAACCTCAAACAGGGCTGCTTCTAGACGTTGGATCTGACGCTCCGAAACATCAAAATAACGGGCGGTCTTGGCCTGGGACTGATACACGATTGGGCGTCCACCCTCCTGCCAGTCGCTCGCACGCGTAAAGCGGACATAATATTCAAGCAAGGAGATCATCTTCGGTGTGAAGCCGAAACGGCGACCAACATCCTTGACCAGATGAAGAAGATCAAAATGGGTGATCCCCTGCGGAAGACCATTGAAATCTTCCGAAATCTGGGCCAGTCCCCGAAATTTGGGTGAGCTAACCCTACTGCCGACTTTGCTCGGCAGGTGAATATCCATAACTGTCATGATGATTTTGCTGTTCCAGGCCAAAATCAGGATGCAAAAAACTTTAGTGAAAATGTGTTTTTTCACTTGCTCCCTGATTCGTTCAGCGATATTCTTGATTTGTCGAATTTAAGAATATCCGCTGATATTTAGCTAAACCGTGGTTCCCGCCGCGGTTTTTGCTTTTTTAAGGTCTGGGTTTACGCATCTCCTTTCTGTTTAACGGTTTTTGTTGTTGAGCTTTTCCCCGAGAAGGGGCCAAGGCTGGGGTTGGTTGCACCCAAAGAACAGGGGGCAGACCCAAAACAACTTTGTCAGTCTGCACCGATTCTCAAAGCTGTTGGATAAAACGTAGCACATTGTAGTTTTATCCACAATCCGACACTTCCTAAATTGCTGTAAAATGGATTGTAGCGTAGTGTTGCGTCACAGTTTTTTTCTGCACCAATGCGACAATTCTGATTCTACTTAAACTTATCCACAGGCTAAAATCCGCCATTCTCTATATGTTGTTTTGTGTGGTACAGTGATTCTCGTAAAGACAATTCCTACATTTGCCCTTACAACAATGCTACAGATTACAACATAGTCTCTTCGACACTCTATATTGTAGTATATGCTACGCCAGATTTGCGCTGCCATTGAGCCGTGTATATTCAGGTTGGGAGACTGTAGCGTTCTGTTTCAATGCAACAATGTACAACACACCGGTAATTCCATGAAAGTTAACATAAGCAAGGCAGCGAAAATGGTGGGGGTCGATCGTTCGACTTTTTATCGCCATGTTGAGGAGAAGGGCATTACGCTTGATAAAACCAGTACCAAGCGCCCTCTGGTGGATGTATCTGAACTTATTAGAGTCTATGGCGATAAAGTTAAATCACCCGATCAGATCCGACAGGACAACAATTTAAAGGAAGTGTCGCATTCCACAATTCCCAACAATTCCGTGGAAGAGCAGATTGAACTCCACACGCTTCGCGAGAGGGTTAAACACCTACAAGAACTGCGGGATACTGAGAAGCGGGGCTTGGAGGAGCAAATCGAAATTCTCAAAAAGCAGGTAGAATCTGAGCGTGCTGAACGCCAGAGAGCAACCGCGCTTTTAACAGATCAGCGTGAAGATAAGCAGAAAGAAGATTCTCGTCTAAGCAATATTGAGAAAAGCATTCAAACGATCTATCAGAACCAGAACCGCTCTTGGCGCGAGCGCCTTTTTGGCTCTCGTAAAGATCTTTCTAACTAGGGAAACTTAGTTTTAACTTGCATCAGTTTACATTCGGCCATATTTTCCCTTAGAGGAATCAAGCGCCTAAGTTGTGAGTGACTGAAACGCGAGGCAATACAACTGTCGACTACCTTAGCAGCAAACCTTCGTTGAACACGCTGGCATGGTTGTCTTTAAACACTCTCGACCACCGCAAGACCAGCCTTTAACAGGAGGTTGCTTATGCAGCACGACATCCCCAAACTTTGCGCAGATTCACTGCGCTCTTTTCTCAGTGACAATCATGGTATCAAACTAAAGTCCGGCCACGCACACGAAATCGTGGCGGCATTCTTCGGCTATAAATCCAAAATATCTCTACTTGCCGATGAAACATACCCGCTTACAAACATGGATCAGGCAGAGTTCATTCTGCTTAATCCTCCGGTTTCATTCGTTGACCAGCGCATTCAAAATCTTGAAGGGTTAGCACCTGATTTCCCTCCCAGCCATATTCTGGCGGAGGGTGTTTATTCTGTGATTACCAACAATAAGGATTTTCTGGAGAAAATTCAGCCTAGCTTTCACGATCTAGCCATTGCTTTTGCAAAAGACCGTCTTCAGGAACATATGGGTCATTTGGGTATGAAACCTACACCTCAGTGGATTATCGACGTCAAATCAGACACAACAGAGGCCCTAGCCTTATTTACGGTATCTTTTAACTATTCTGCGGCTGATGGAAAACAAAGCAGATACAGCAAGATTGATATCAAATTCCCTCGGGTCGCAGGAAATATTGGCTATGGAATGCCTGAAATCATGCCCACTTTCTATTCGGGACAGTTTCGTGATCCTGATTATAACCCTGATTTTGACATTAAATCGGGGGCATAATCATGACAGAAATCAGCGTACATGACTGCCAGCGCGAGTTGGATTGCACCTATAATGATGAAAGCTATTCGGTTCGGGACAACGGAGCGGTTTTGCGTCATCCCCGTGCAGGCAAACGCCCACGCCCGACCGATAATCAATGGACTTTCGGCAAACCCAACAGTCAGAACGGCTATATGTACCTCTCGCAAGTGCGCATCCATAGAATTGTGGCCACAGCATTTCACGGCGAGCCCCCAACGCCGGAGCATGTTGTCGATCATATCGACACGAACCGGCGCAATAATCGGCCTGAAAACTTGCGCTGGCTGACGCGGCTGGAAAATGCACTGCTCAACCCCATCACGGTCAGTCGGATCGAGTTCATCTGCGGGAGCATCGAGGACTTCTTGGCAGATCCCTCGATTTTACGCCATGGCAGTCTTGACCGTAATTTTGAATGGATGCGGACAGTCAGCCCCGAAGAAGCGCAAGCCTGCCGAGAACGCATGCACCTCTGGGCAAAGAGCGATAAGCCAACCTCAGGTGGCGGCACTTTGGGAGAATGGATGTTCAAGCCTGTTCCTGCCAACCCGTCTCCAAAAACTGTGAAAGCTGTCCCGCGCGTGGCACGGCCTATCATCCCGCCACGAGAATGGTCTGCTCCTCCAGAAATGTCTGACTTGGTCATGGCAAAAACCCCAGGCGCAGCCCAGCGCAAATGGCGTGTTCCAACCGAATTCCCATGCTGCCCACAAAAACCTGAAGATCAGCCAATTGCAGCGTATGCCGCAAATCTGGTGGCAGGAGCTGTATTTTCGCGTAAAGATCTTTCAACGCACAAGGTTTTAGAAACCGCGCTCATTGATAACGATCAGGCCATCTGCGTGATGTGTGAATCAGATGGATTAAAGCCGTGGTCGCTTGCAAAAATCAGCTTTGAAGATCGGTTGTATGTGCATACAAGTATCAGTACATTTTTCAGCAAGGAAGGCGCAGAAAAGCAATTCTGCCTAGCTCGCGGCCTTGAGTGGACTGGTGGCGACTCCATCGATGATTACTGCTGACCTGCTAAATTATTAGGATGTATAAAAATGAACAGCAATACTGCAATCAATACTGTCAGCGTACCTTTTACAGAGCTTTTGAAATTCGCTGCCGCGCCGAAAATGAAGCGGATGCCGCGCGGGGTGAAAGGCCACATTGAAAAGCACACCATCATAGAGTTCCATCCCACTTTCCTTGTGGTTGATGCACCTACCCAAAGCAATGTCATTCAAGTGAAATGCGGATTCCGGCAATGCGTAAAAGTCGGTAGCCAGCATCTTGCCGTCACCCTTCAAAAGCTCCCTAAAGCTGAAACGGTCGAGCTTGGTTATAATCCTGCCAATAACTCCCTTGTTGTCAGGTGCGATGGCGTGGAAGTCAGCCTAATTGCCGAAAAGTAGTTCTCAAATATTCTTGAAAGATCTGCATTTTTCCGCTATTTTCTCAATCGTACATAAATGCGGACAAAATAGGACGATAATGCAGAGCGATATTTTGACCATCAGAGAGGTTGCAGAATACCTCAAGCTAAATGAGAAAACGACTTACAGACTAGTGTCAGAGGGTAAAATACCTGGCTTTAAAGTCGGTGGCGCATGGCGTTTCCGAAAAAGTGATATTGATCACTGGATCGGAGAACAAAGTAACGCTAGTAAGAAAGAGGGGGGCCAATGAATATCGGTCAAATTGAAGAAACCCTTCACAAACTCCTTCAAAATTTTTCGGAAGAAGAGTTTATCTACGATTTATTGCTGGCATACGGCTTGCCAAAAAACACGATCACCCTTTTGAAAAAAGGCAATCGTAACCTATCGAAAAAAGATGGGCAGATTATCCTGAAGAAAAAGCTGTTCTTCCAGGCTATTGCAAACAGCGACCTGCATTCCACCATCGATACATTGCGCAAAACAGACGAGACTTTCCGCCACGATCCACGTTTTATCATCGTCACGGATTACAAAACAATCCTCGCAATTGATACAAAAACTGAGGATACACTCGATATTTCCGTTAAGGAAATTACCAAGCATTTTGACTTTTTTCTACCTTGGGCGGGACAAGAAAAATATACAGCACCTAAAGAACGCGAGGCAGACGTTAAAGCGGCAGAGCGCATGGCGCGGCTGTATGATGAAATACTTAAGGATAACTCATTCAAGAAACCGGAGGAACTTCACTGCCTCAACGTATTTCTGTCGCGTCTGCTTTTTTGTTTCTTTTCTGAAGACACCGACATCTTCAAAAAAGGCTCGTTTACAGGCTCTATTGCATCCCATACACAGGATGACGGCAGCGATTTAGATACATATCTGAATAGACTGTTTGAGGTTCTAAACACTGAACACAGAACTAATGAACCCCAATACCTGAAAGACTTTCCCTATGTGAACGGGGGGCTGTTCGGTCATAAATATTTTGCTCCGCAGTTCTCTCGCCGGTCGCGCAAAATGTTGCTGGAATGCGGTGAGCTGGATTGGTCAGCGATCAACCCTGATATCTTTGGCTCTATGATTCAAGCTGTGGTTCATCCCGACCAGCGCGGCGGTATGGGCATGCACTACACTTCTGTTCCCAATATTATGAAGGTTATAGAACCGCTCTTTTTGAATGAACTGAAAGAAGAATTTGAGAAACACCACGACAATAAAAGCAAGCTGGAACACCTTCTTGCTCGCTTGGAACGTGCCCGCGTTTTTGACCCTGCTTGCGGTTCAGGGAATTTTTTGATTATTGCCTATAAAGAATTGCGCAAGCTCGAAATTGAGATATTCCAGCGCATAAATGATTTGAGTCCTGCACGACAATTACCGTTGTCTCGCATTAAGCTCTCACAGTTCTATGGCATTGAATTGGATGACTTTGCACATGAGGTTGCTATCTTGTCACTCTGGTTGGCCGAACATCAAATGAACGTGAAATTTAAGGAGGTGTTTGGGAAAGCAACTCCCTCTCTTCCATTAAAAGAAGGGGGGAATATTGTTTGCCACAACGCCACCGACATTAATTGGGAAGATGTATGTCCTTACGATCCTTCTTCCGAAGTTTTTATTTTAGGGAATCCACCATATCTGGGAACAAGAAACCAGAAATCAGAGCATAAATCTGATATGTCTCGTGTATTTAATACATGGAATAATTATAAGAATTTAGATTATATTAGCTGCTGGTTTTTGAAAGGAGCTAATTATATTAGAGGCAAAAAGGCCTCCCTAGCGTTCGTTTCAACTAATTCAATTTGCCAAGGTGATCAGGTGGCTTTGTTATGGCCACGTTTGCTGGAAGATGATTTAGAAATCAGCTTTGCTCACCAATCTTTCAAATGGACAAATAATGCAAAGTCGAATGCGGGCGTTACCTGCGTTATTATAGGAATTTCGAATAAATCAAATAGAGATAAATATTTATTTGATAATGGAAGAATTCAAAAAGTCTCTGAGATCAATGCATATCTTACTGCTGCACCAGACATCTATATATCACGTAGAAGCAAGCCCCTTAGCGAGCTTCCTGCCATGCTGTACGGAAGCGAACCAAGAGAAAATGGAAATTTGCTCTTAGAAAAATCTGATGTTTTCAATTTGTTGGACTCAAATCCAGAAGCAGAAAAATTTATAAAACCAATTACAGGATCCAATGAATTCATAAATGGCATCGAGAGATGGTGTCTATGGATCAAGGACTCTGACATCAAAGAAGCGAAGAACATTCCTTTCATTCAAAAAAGATTATCGGCTGTTTCGGCATACAGGATTACCAGTGAACGGGCGGATACGGTTAAATATGCGGAGTTACCCCATAAATTCACTTCTATTACGCATAGACAAACCCCATCCATTATTGTTCCAATTGTCTCGTCTGAAAGAAGAACTTACATACCGATAGGTTTCTTGGACGGAAACACCATAGTGCTAAACTCTGCTCAGGTAATTTATGGTGCTGAGGCTGATACTTTTGGCCTCATAAGTTCTAAAATGCATGTGGTTTGGGTGAGAGCTACGGCTGGAGCGCTTGAAACGCGCATCCGTTATTCTTCCGCGATATGTTATAATAATTTTCCTGTGCCAATATTAACGAAAACGCAAAGAACAAATATCGCACACGCAGCATTGAGTATTCTTAGCGAAAGAGAGCGTTATTCTGAAAGAACGCTCGCAGAGCTGTATGACCCAGAGAAAATGCCCGACAGCTTGAAAGAAGCTCACCATAGTTTGGATGCCAGCGTGGAACGCTGCTATCGCTCACGCCCATTTACAAGCGATGAAGAACGATTGGAGTATCTTTTTAGGCTTTATAAGGCAATGGCGTCTGGCGAAAATCCGCAAGGGGATTTGCTATGAGTGACGACAGCCGCAAAGAATATAACCAGCTTATGATGGAGCTGTACAAAGAAAATCAAGGCTTTTTGAATAAAGCAATTTTTGGCATTTCTACGCTGGCAATACCATTCCTTTTCGACGCTTTAAAGGATGACAAAATTGGTTTTATTCCTGGGTTGATTTTGGGCGGCTCATTAATTGGTTTTTTTTCCGTGATTTCACTCCAAATACTGTCTTTGAAAAAAGCCAGGGATGGTTGCGACAAGAGTCTAGAACATCAGGAAACGGCAGTTGAAGATGGAGAACTTTATTTTAACCAAGCGAGATCTTACGATATATGGCGGGAGCGGACTTTCATACTGTCCCTTCTTCTAATCGTAATAGCCCTGTTTACCAGCATTATTCAGAAGGAGGTTACTATGGCAGGAAATAATAACGGAAAAGAACTACAAAATTCATTCACGCCACCCAAGGCAGTTAGCCAAGGGCAGCGCTCGTTCGTGCCGCCACAAGCCAGCGTATCACAAAATAAACCTGCCACTGCGCCCGTCGCGCAGCCAGCTTCTGGTGGGACTTCCCAAGGTCAGCCAGCTTCATCCGGCAGCAATCAAAGCGGAGGCAGTGAATAATGCCCAATATTGTAGACGTCACATATGCCCAGACAGGCGAAAGCACCAGCACAAACACCATGGGTATGCGCGAAATGCAGGAGCGTGCTTATTCCGCGCGTGATGCACAATATCTCCTTTTGAAAGCGCCACCTGCATCCGGTAAATCACGGGCGCTTATGTTTATTGCTTTGGACAAGCTGTACAAGCAGGGCATTAAAAAAGCCATCGTAGCCGTCCCTGAACGGTCTATTGGCGGTTCGTTCGGCACCACCGACCTCATGTCGCATGGATTTTTTGCAAACTGGGCGCCGAATGATGAATACAACCTTTGCACACCAGGCGGAGACAAAAGCAAAGTACAAGCCTTCAAACGCTTCCTGGACAGTGATGAACGTATCCTGATTTGCACCCACGCAACGCTTCGCTTTGCTTTTGAGGAGCTGGATGAAGCCAAATTCAATGACACGCTCCTAGCCATTGACGAATTTCACCATGTGTCTGCCGACAAGGAAAACAGCCGTTTAGGCAGCCTGCTGCATTCCATCATGACTAAAACCAACGCCCATGTTGTCGCCATGACGGGATCGTATTTCCGTGGTGACGGCGTTCCCGTTCTAATGCCGGAAGACGAAGCCAAGTTTACCAAGGTCACCTATAACTATTACGAGCAGCTCAATGGCTATGATCATCTAAAATCATTGGGTATTGGTTATCATTTTTATCAGGGGCGTTATACCAGCGCGATTGATGAAATCCTTGATACCGATAAAAAAACGATCCTGCACATTCCCAACGTCAACGCAGGTGAATCCACAAAAGATAAATATCAGGAAGTCGATACCATCCTGGATAAAATCGGTGACGTGGTCAGCCAAGACCCTGCCACAGGGATCATTTCGTTAAAACGCCGTGCCGATGGCAAAATCCTTAAGGTCGCAAACCTTGTGGAAGAAAATGGTCGTGACCGTGTTGTGGAATATCTGCGCGGGATCAAATCCCCTGCCGATATGGATTTGATTATTGCCTTGGGCATGGCCAAGGAAGGCTTCGACTGGCCGTATTGTGAGCATGCCCTGACCGTGGGATACCGTGGTTCTCTGACGGAGGTCATTCAGATTATTGGCCGTTGCACCCGCGACAGCTCCAACAAAACCCATGCCCAATTCACCAATCTCATCGCTCAGCCCGATGCCACGGATGATGTTGTTACATTGTCCGTGAACAATATGTTGAAAGCCATCACCTGCTCGCTGTTGATGGAGCAGGTTTTAGCGCCGAATTTCAAATTCAAGACCAAGATGTCTGACGATGATGAAGCCGAGCCTGGGGAAATCAAAATCCGAGGCTTTAAAGAGCCAAGCTCCAAGCGGGTCAAAGATATTATCGAAGCTGATCTTAACGACTTGAAAGCCACCATCCTGCAGGATGATCAGATGGTAAAGGCGCTGCCTGGCAACGTCGACCCAGAAGTGATTAATAAGGTCATGATCCCCAAGATCATCAAAATCAAATATCCCGATCTATCTGATGAAGAGATTGAAGAAATCCGCCAATATGTGGTTGTCGACTCCGTCATCAAGAACGCAGAAATCAAAGAAACTGGCGACCAGCGCTTTATCCGCATGGCAGGTAAATTCATTAATATTGACGATCTGAAGATTGACCTGATCGACCAGATCAACCCGTTCCAGAAAGCGTTCGAAATTCTCTCGAAATCCGTCACGGCACGGGTTTTCAGGGTTATTCAGGAGGCTATCGAGGCAACGCGCATCCAAATGACGGATGAAGAAGCATTGCTCTTGTGGCCGAAAATCAAGAGTTTCGTGCAAAACAGCGGCGGGCAAGAACCCAATATCTCATCGGTTGACCCGTTGGAGCGCCGCCTGGCGGAAGCCCTGATTTATATTAAAAACCAGCGCCGTGCGCAGGGAGTGTAGCCTTGGATCGTGATGAACTTCTCAAACTGATTGCTGATGATGAGCTGGGCTTGCTGAAAGTGAAGCCCAAAGCATCGGCTGCTGCCAGCGCGGATGAACGCCTGGTGGCCTCATTCCATGAGATAAACCAGTTTGTGAACGAACATGGCCGCGAACCCAAGCCTGGCAACGGCGTTCAGGAGCATCAGCTTTTCTCACGCCTGAAGGCCATCCGTGAAAATAAAGACAAAATCCAAGCCCTGCTTGACTTAGATCAACACAACCTTCTGCCCGCAGAGGTTAAAGAGATTAATTCTCTCCAAGACGTTTTTGCGGATGACGATTTTGGCATCCTCGACAATGATGCCGAAAGCATTTTCACCATCCGCAATGTGCCGAACGTGCCAAAAGAAACCAATATGCCGGATTATATCGCCCGCAGAAAACCATGCGCCGATTTCAGCGATTTTGAAGATAAATTCAAGCAATGCCATGCTGATCTGGTAAGTGGAAAAAGAAAGCTATGGCCGTTCTCAAAAGGATATCAGATCGCCAAAGGCAACTTCTTTGTCCTGAAAGGCATCCTGCTTTATGTAGCCGAGGTCGGTGAAACAGAAGTCGTTGAAGGCCGTGTTAACGCCCGTCTGCGCTGTATCTTTGAAAATGGCACTGAGGGCGATATGCTGCTGCGCTCTCTAGCTGCAGAATTGTATAAAGATGGCCGCCGCGTTACCGAGCATGAAGAACGGCTCCTGGATGGTTTTAGCAACGTCACCAGCAATGATACGGAAACAGGATACATCTACGTCCTGAAATCCCGCAGCCCCAGACCAGAAATTCAATCGATCCGCAATCTGTACAAAATTGGCTTCTCGCGCGTACCCGTGGAAGAACGCATTAAAAACGCCGCAATAGAGCCGACATATCTCATGGCTCCTGTGTCCATCGTGACCGCTTTCCGATGCTACAATATGAATCCGCAGAAACTGGAGCTTTTGCTGCATACATTCTTCGGTTCGGCATGCTTGGACGTGGATGTTTTTGATGCAGCCGGAAAACGATATGTGCCGCGCGAATGGTTTATCGCGCCGCTAGAGATAATCGAGCAAGCGATCCACTTCCTTATGAGCGGTGAGATTGTCAATTACAGATACGATCCTGAAAAACAAGAGATCGTGGGGAGGTAGTATGAGTAATTCAAAAGAATGGTCTCGCGGATCAGAATGGCGCAGATGGGATTTGCACGTTCATACCCCAGCATCTCACGGATTCGCTGGCGATTGGCAGCAATTTATTATCCAACTTGGAAATGCTGATTGTGACGTCATTGGTATCAATGATTATTTTTCCGCTGCAGGCTACATGGAAATTATGCGCTTGCTAAACGAGCCAGTGTCGACAACAGATGGAAATAAGCCATACCGTGAAGCCTTAGAAAAGCTACGTACAAAGACCTTGTTCCCGGTTGTTGAATGTCGCATGAATAATGTTGTCTTGAATAGAGGTGAAAAATCGGGACCGCGTTTAAATTTTCATATTATTTTTGATCCGGCCGTTGCTTCAAATATTGAAGCGTTCATTAGAACTCTTCAGGTGAACGGATCTTCAATAGCAGAAAAATATAATGATAAAGAACACCTGTTAAATAACATTCAGGTTGATTTTGATGCGGTATGTAAACTGCTCAGACAGGATGGAACCTTTAAAGATAAATTCCTAATTTGGCTGCCTTACGATGAGTATGGTGGAATTGGAGATATTAACCCAAAAAGTGATGCTTATTTTAAACAAGGTTTAACTCGTAACGCAGATATACTTGGTTCATCTAATAAAACTCAGGCTGATTTCTTCCTTTGGAAAAGTGACAAACTTACCGTAGAAGAGTTCAAAGAGTTATTTGGAAAGAAAAAGCCCTGCATCAAAGGAAGCGATTCTCATGATGTAAATGATGAACTCGGAAAACTTAAGGACGGAAATTCAAAGCCAATCAATAAATATTGCTGGATTAAGGCTGATCCGACATTTAATGGTCTGCGCCAGATCATCAATGAACCAGAAGATCGCGTATTTATTGGACGTGTCCCTCCTAAAGTGGAAGAAGTTCAAAGTAACAGCACGCGCTATTTATCGAATATCTCCATTAAGAAGACGGCAGCAGCAGATATAGATGATGAATGGTTTGGCTGTGAGCTTCCTCTAAACTCTGACATGGTTTCTATCATTGGAAATAAGGGGAGCGGGAAAAGCGCCTTGGCAGATGTTTTGGCACTGGCCGGCAATGCCCATTGTGATCCAGTACATTTTTCTTTCCTAACAAAAGAGAGGTTCTGCGAAAAGAATGGCAGAATTGCAAAGAACTATGAGGTTTTATCAACGTGGGCTGACGGCACAACGGCCACAACATCCCTTAATAGCAAGCCAGACCCCAATAGTGTTGAGCTGGTAAAATATATACCGCAGTCCTACCTTGAAAAAGTCTGTACGGAATCCGTACCAGGGGAAGGAAGCGAATTCCAAAGCGAATTGAGGAAGGTTATTTTTTCTCATATCCCCGATGCAGACAAGCTGGGAAAAGAAACCTTGGATGATCTCATCGAGTATAAAACCGAAGAGCTGCGGGCACAGGTAACTCAATTCCGTCAGGAGATTGAGCGCGTCAATATTGATATTTGTAAGTTTGAAGTCAAAACCACCCCTGAACATCTTGCCCAGCTTCAATCCAGCCTAAATCTGAAGCAAAAGGAGCTGGAAGCGCATATTGCTAACAAACCGCAGGTGGTTGAGCAGCCCAGCAACGTAACGGAAGAACAGAAATCTGCCAATCAGGCCATTCAAACACAGCTCGAAGAGGAACGTAATATCCTTGCTGCCATTGAAGCACAAATTGCAGAACAGCAAACCAGACAAAAGAACCTTGCTGACCAGATTGCCACTGCTCAAAAATTGCAAGGCAAGGTCGATAATTTCAAATCTGACTACGATCGTTTGATTAGCGATACCGCCTTGGATGTGAATAAATTAGGGCTTGATATATCCAAGATCATTGCATTGTCCATTGATAAAACTGAGCTTACGGCCAAACAAACTACGCTGGTGATAGAAAAATCTATCGTTGACAACGCTCTCGCTGAAACGGGAGATACGAGTCTTCTTATTAAGAAATACGACATTTTGGCTCGTATTAAGACCCATCAGGATAAACTTGATGCACCCAATAAGCTGTATCAGGCATATACGCAGGCTCTTCAAAATTGGGAACAAGGGAAGAAAAATATCGAGGGAAATCAGGATAAACCTGAGCCTGATACGATCAACTATTTCCAAGCGCAGATTAAATATGTCCAAGAACAGGCTCCTGTTGATATCGAGCGACTGGAAGTTCAAAGGAAGGAAGCTTCTAAAAAGATTTATAGGGCTATTAATGCAATCAAGAACGTCTATGTAGAATTGTTTAAAGCCGTTCAGGAATTGATTGAAGGAAGCATTATTATCAAAGAAGGATTCAAACTTACATTTGATAGCAGCATTGTTGAGCGAGATTTCCAGCGCGAATTTTTTGAAAAATATATTGGACAAGGCTTTGCTGGCTCTTTCTACAGCAAAGAAAAAGGTGCTCAGGTTCTTGAAGAAGTCCGTGATGATTTCGATTTCAATAAAGAAGAGGAAGCTCTCGGTTTTGTTGAGAAAATAACGGAGTATTTGAGGTATGACAAGCGCACAGCGCAGAATGGGAGAATGACGATTCAGTCACAGCTTCGCAAGCACATCGAAGTGAAAGACCTTTATGATTACTTATGGTCTCTGGAATATCTGAAACCGGAGTATTCGCTCAAGCTGGATGGCAAAGACCTAAGCCATCTTTCCCCTGGCGAGCGCGGGACTTTGCTGCTGGTATTCTATCTGCTGGTTGATAAAAGTAATAAGCCCATCATTGTTGATCAGCCAGAAGAAAACTTAGACAGCCAGACAGTTTATCGTCTGCTTATTCCTGTTATCAAAGAGGTCAAAAAGCGCCGGCAAATTATCATGGTAACCCACAGCCCCAATATCGCCGTTGTCTGTGATGCTGAGCAAATAATTCATTCCAACATTGATCGCGCCAATAAAAACAAGGTTATTTATACCTTGGGATCTATTGAAGCACCGCAAACAAACACTTACTTGGTTGATGTTTTGGAAGGCACACGCCCAGCCTTTGATAACCGTGGAGCAAAATATTATGCTTGAACTCGCTAATAACATAGAAACACGATAAATATTTATCATAATATCTATGACGGAACGAATAGTAAGTTATTACTATAAAATAGAAATTTTATATTTTATTTTCATAAGATACATTATCACATCTTAAGAATAGTACATTTTCATCATTGTTTCAAAAAATTTTTATTTAAGCGATACAATCCCCGTCTGTCTGAATAACCAGAATTTCCCAAGCCGGATTGCGTGAGAGCATCCCTACTACTCCCACTGACTGTTACTTTTAAAACACGGATAATCGATGAAATTGCTGACCAGGAAATTGGCTGTCAGCTGCAAAAAGGGGTCGTCTCAGAATTCGGAAAATAAAGCACGCTAAGGCGTAGTCACCCCGTGACTCCCCCGCGCCGATGCAGCGAGCTTCGTTCCGTCTTGCAGTGACGCAATCAGCGGGCAGGAACCGTTCCCTTTCCGCGCATGGCAGGCGCACACCAGTTCAGACAGC
The DNA here is from genome assembly GCA_964539025.1 of uncultured Micavibrio sp. GTDB lineage: Bacteria > Pseudomonadota > Alphaproteobacteria > Micavibrionales > Micavibrionaceae > Micavibrio_A. The sequence goes on along the minus strand of CAZIFA010000011.1, from coordinate 324 downwards.
ACGGCCTCCATGCGTGCCAAGTCGGCCATCTTCTCGCGCACATCCTTGAGCTTGTGCTCGGCCAGGCCGCTGGCTTCCTCGCAATGGGTGCCATCCTCCAGCCGCAGTAGCTCGGCGATTTCGTCCAGGCTAAAGCCCAGCCGCTGGGCCGATTTCACGAACCGCACTCGTGTTACATCCGCCTCGCCATAGCGGCGAATGCTGCCATAGGGCTTGTCTGGCTCCGGCAGCAGGCCCTTGCGCTGGTAGAACCGGATGGTCTCCACATTGACCCCGGCCGCCTTGGCAAAAACGCCAATGGTCAGGTTCTCCAAAGTATTTTCC
>CAZIFA010000010.1:0-79782 GCA_964539025.1 uncultured Micavibrio sp. | reverse complement strand
AAGTCGTCGAAGGCATGCAGTTCGACCGCGGCTATCTCTCGCCGTACTTCATCACGGATGCTGACAAGATGCAGGCTGTTCTCGAAAACCCTTTTATAATGTTAATGGATAAAAAGATCTCAAATATGCAGGCACTTGTTCCTATTTTGGAACAGGTATTGCAAACAGGACGTCCCTTATTGATCATTGCTGAAGATGTCGAAGGCGAGGCTCTGGCCACGCTGGTTGTCAACAAACTGCGCGGCGGCCTGAAAATCGCGGCTGTTAAGGCCCCGGGCTTTGGTGATCGTCGTAAAGCAATGCTTGAAGATATAGCTACCCTAACAGGTGGTCAGCTACTTTCTGAAGATCTTGGTATTAAATTAGAAGACGTTAAAGACATAAAGTTACTTGGCAGCGCAAAGAAAATTATCATCAATAAGGATAATACAACTATTATTGATGGTGCAGGCGCCAAAGGTGAAATCGATGCGCGCATTGCTCAGATCAAGGCGCAAATCGAAGAAACATCTTCGGACTACGACAAGGAAAAACTGCAAGAACGTCTGGCGAAACTCGCTGGCGGCGTTGCCGTTCTTCGCGTTGGTGGTGCGACCGAAGTCGAAGTGAAAGAACGCAAAGACCGCGTTGACGATGCTATGCACGCAACCCGTGCGGCCGTCGAAGAAGGCGTTGTGGCTGGGGGCGGCTCCGCTCTGCTCTACGCTTCGCGCGTTCTCGAAAAACTCAAAGGCGATAATGATGACCAGCAATCGGGCATCGAAATCATCCGCCGCGCCTGCCAATTCCCGGTCCGTCAGATCGCGGAAAATGCGGGCAAAGAAGGCTCGATCGTGATCGGCAAATTGTCCGAAGCCAAAGACCTGAATTTCGGGTTCGATGCGCAGAACGACAATTATTGCGATATGGTCAAAGCCGGTATCATCGACCCTGTAAAGGTCGTACGCACGGCTCTACAAGATGCGGCTTCTGTATCTGGCCTGTTGCTCACGACCGAAGCGACCATCACGGACGCTCCTGTTGAAGAAGGCAAATCTTCCGCAGGCGGTATGCCCGGCGGCGGTATGGGTGGCATGGGCGGAATGGATTTCTAATCCACTCTTCCATCATAAGAATAAAAGAAAGGCCGGATTATTTCCGGCCTTTTTTCTTGATCATGTCTTTTAGGTTTTTTTCAGAGTATTTATCCCGGACAGGATGTTCTAAATTTGTGATGTCAATACTCTGAGTGATTTTTTTGCCATGGCGCCAATAGAAATTGAATATTTTTTTAAAAGTTTCGGCAATGCCTGAATTATCAATCAGGATAATGGTGTCTTCACCCCCTGGATTATTTTGAGATAAAACTATTGCTACCTTGTTTTTGTAAACCGTAATTACATCACTGAAAGTAAGATCCTCTTTAGGAACTGTGCGATAGTTTGATTCTGAACCTTGAATAAATGGATTATCTTCGGAAATAATTTTTTTAACCTTGATGCCTTTTTCTAATAATGCATTTTCTATTTCGACTACCTCTTTTGGAGATCGTTTATCATCGCAACCGATTAGCAGATATTCTTCACCCTTTTCTAAAAGGTTTTGTATATCTATCATTATTTGGCAGTATTTATCATTTCCTTGTAAGATAGCGAAATTATCTCCGGTTTTTTCTACACCACGAGCAGTGAAAATTATCCCTCCTGTTAAAAACGCATCGATAATTTTCTCAATCGTATTCTTGCCCGGCATTTGTTTGCCGAGTTCGATATTGGCGATGGTGGGCACGGCGAGGCCTGTGCGATCCGCGAGATCGGTCTGGCTCCAGTTCTTGAGTGCGCGGCCCGCGCGTATCTGATCGGCTGTAATAAGCATGGCTAGGTCCCCACCTATATGTCTGATTCTTAAGGCGTAATCTATAAATCATATTTTTGGGTTGACAAGTTGAATTTTATTGCTATTAATTGTAATTAATAATATATAAAAAACATATTTTATTCTGATTGCGTTGATTTAAAACTGGATTTCTTCCGGGCAGACAACGGCAATCAGGGTGTGTGGCAGCAATTCCCCACTACGCTGCTCTGAAAGAGAGGCTGTCTCCCCTGGCGGCCTCTTTCTTATTAAGCCCTCTCTTGCCCGCGCCAAGGGCATAACGCATACTGTCCGCATGAACGCTTCCTCCAAGCCGCCGCGGCACCGTCCGCCAATGTCTCCTGAATCCCGTTTTGTGGGATATATGGTGCTGGGGTTCGGTATTCTGGCGGTTATTGCCGTGATTATTCTGGCACTGGGTAGCAGGCCGGATAAAGACGCCGATGAGGCTAAAACGCAGGCTCTGGCCAAGGAGTTGATGGAACCGCCCCAAGTTACTCCGCCGCCACCGAAAAAAGAACTTTATTTCGATCGCGAGCCGGATTTCGATGCCGCTAAAATGGAAGGCGACTGGCAGGCAATGGTCGGAAAATATACAGCCGTCCTGCAAATCAAAAACGGAAGCTATCAGATTATCATGGCTCAGCCGGACCCGAACGCACCGCGCATCTATTCAACCGGAAGCTATAAGGTTTTAGAGGACATTGTCATGCTGACGCCGCGGCTGGACTGGCCCGCGCCCAAGACAGCGGATAGCACCGTTGCCTATGAAATACTGACCCGCGCGGCCTTTCCGATGCTGGTCGCGTTCGATGGCGGAAAGCTGTTGTGGCAGCATCCGCCGCAAAGCGAACGGCGCGTTCTGGTGGGCAATAATAGTCCGCTGTTTATGTCCGAAGATGTTCATTACATTGTCTGGAAAAAACTGGATTGACCCATGCCGGAACTTCCCGAGGTAGAAACTGTCCGTAAGGGGCTTGAACCCGTCATGGAGGGCCGAAAGCTGGTCGATATCAGAACCCACCGGGCCGATCTGCGTATTCCTTTTCCGTCGGCCCTGCCTGACCTGAAAGGCCGCAAGATTTCACGCCTGAGCCGCCGCGCAAAGTACCTTTTGGTGCATTTTGGGGCCGATATTCTTGTTATTCATCTGGGCATGTCGGGTCGGATGACCATCGAAAAGGACATTGCAAACTATAAACTCAAAAAGCATGACCATATGGTTATGTCGTTGTCGGGCGGGGCGGGCGTGATTTTCAATGATCCTCGCCGCTTTGGCATGACGCTTTTGCTCAAAGAAAACGAATTGGGCAGCCACGCTTCTTTTAAATCACTCGGGCCAGAACCTTTATCGAATAATTTCAGCGGTCCTATCTTGCATGCTGCATTGAAAGGCAAAAACACACCGATAAAAACAGCATTGCTGGATCAACGTGTGGTTGCGGGGATTGGTAATATCTATGCTTGCGAAGCCTTGTTTGAGGCAAAGATAGATCCGCGTAAAAAGGCTTCTTCTTTAAATGCTACAAAATGTGAGGCGCTGGCGGTTGCCATTCGAAATGTGCTGACCCGCGCCATTGCTGCAGGGGGTAGTAGTTTGAAGGATTACAGGCAGGCCGACGGCAGCCTTGGGTATTTTCAGCATGGCTTCCTAGTTTATGATCGGGAAGGGGAGGCTTGCCCGCGCTGCGGGTCCGGTGGTAAGAAGGGCCATACCATTCACAAAATCACGCAGGCCGGACGATCAACATTTTATTGTCCAACTTGTCAGAAATGAGCCTTTGAGATCATGAACAAACGCATTCGCACATTGCGCGCCATTGTGCCGGTTATCTGCCTTCTGATGATTGTACCCTGTGCAGCAATCGCACAGGTGTCAGATGCGGTAGCGGTGAAACCAGCCGCGTTTTTTGAGGCCTTGTACGATGTGCCTGTTATGCCCGGTCTGGAAGAGGCCAAGGACCAGGCCATGCTGTTCGATAAGCCGGATGGACGGATTGCTTCGGTCGTGGCGGCTTCCAAAACCCTGGGTACCGCAGATATAAGCCGCTTCTATGCGGAATCCTTACCGCAGCTCGGATGGCGGAAAACGGCGGAAAATCAATATGTTCGCGGATCCGACCGGCTGGTCATGGAGTTGGTTAAAAAACCGCCTTTAACGATTGTGCATTTTACCATCTCGCCAGACCGTTCGTAGGGAGCAAAAGCGTTAATGTTTGTCTTGACAATAACCTGTTAAGACGCGTAAAACTGCCCGACTTGTGGATAAGTAAGACGTATCCCAACATCCCGAAAATGGATGCAAAACAATAATTTAAAGATAGAGAATTGAACAATGGCCGATCACGCTTCAGCAAAGAAAAGAATTCGTACCAACGCGCGCCGTAACGAAGTTAACACCGCGCGTTCCAGCCGCATCCGTACCTTCCTCAAGAAGGTTGAAACGGCGATTGCAGGCGGTGATGCCAAGGCAGCAGCCGAAGCCTACAAGGCTGTACAGCCCGAATTGATGCGCGGCGTTCAAAAAAATATCATCAATAAAAACACGGCGGCCCGCAAAATGTCCCGTTTGTCCGCGCGCATAAAAGCAATCGCGAAATAAGGTCGATATGGCTTGAAGCTATATTCTACCGAACTTACTCAAAACATAAATGTTCAAATAAGTTGGCCCAAAGAAAGTAATTTCTCTGGGCCATATTTATATCTCGTCACGTGTCAATGATTAAATTATTTCTTTTTTTCACATTCCTGTTTTTTTCTGATTGCAAGGGTAAAAAAATCGTTTTAGGGTCACTGAATAATCAATCAAAAAACCTTGTGGGCAACACGAGGATCTACGCTGAAATGAAACGTGCATAAAACCCACGGCAATCATTTCCGGCAGTATCAGAGGACCATTACTTACTACCCCGTTAGGGACAAGAGTTGGAGTTAAAGGGGGTTTTTAAACCCGGCCATACTTTCGGGTATGTTCGCGGGTTTTGGGGACCAAACCTTACATTTTTCGCCGATTTGATGCGTGTGCTTGCGTAGATATTATCTTCGCGGCGCTGAACATTTGCGTGTTCGTATCATCGGCACATGTGATGAAACAATATAGTTACGGTTTTAAGTGGAGATATTACAAAATGTCAGAATTTACGGGTCAATCCAACAGCGTCAAACTTTTCAAAACAGAATCCTTTGCACCAACACCTGAAGTACTGTCCGCGTGGCAGGCCGTTTATAAGGATCTGCGTGATGAGTTTGGTGAAGCGATTTACCGTAGCTGGCTCAAGCCCCTGACGCTGCAGGCTTATTATCATGGTACGCTCGAAGTATCCGTTCCGACCCGCTTTATGCGCGACTGGATTCAAACCCATTATTCCAAACGCATCCTTGAGATGTCGACCGCCAAGCTGGATGACATCAAGCGTCTAGAAGTCGTTGTCGTACAAACCTCTCAGGCCGTTGAAAACAATGCTGCTGCTGAAGAAGAGAAGAAAACCAAGGGCAATGACAATAAGACGGTCACTATGGAAGACCCGTTTGACCTCGCGTCCCCGCTGGATGCCCGCTATACGTTCGATTCCTTCGTGGTGGGCAAGCCGAACGCTCTGGCACATGCCGCAGCCCGCCGCGTGGTAGAAAGCGCCTCCGTGCCCTTTAACCCGCTCTTTATCTATGGGGGTGTGGGCCTGGGCAAAACCCACCTGATGCATGCCATCGCATGGGCCATGAAAGAACAGCACGCCAATAAGCGCGTCATGTACCTATCGGCAGAGAAATTCATGTATCAGTTCGTTCGCGCCATCCGCTCCAACGACACGATGGCTTTCAAGGAATTCTTCCGTTCCGTTGATGTTCTTATGATAGATGATATCCAGTTCATCTCCGGTAAGGAAAGCACCCAAGAAGAATTCTTCCATACTTTCAACGCCCTCGTAGATCAAAACAAACAAATCATCATTTCCGCCGACAAAGCCCCTTCAGATTTAACAGGTATAGACGAACGTCTTCGTTCCCGCCTCGCATGGGGTCTGGTGGCTGATATTCAGCCCTCCACGTACGAACTCCGCCTTGGCATTCTTCAGGCCAAACGCAAACAGTTGAATGCCAATGTGCCGGACGCCGTTCTCGAATTCCTCGCACTCAAAGTGACGAGCAATATTCGTGAGCTCGAAGGCGCCCTGAATCGTATAGTCGCGCACGCAGACGTAGCCAAGCAGGCGATTACGCTGGAATCCACACAAGAAGTGCTGCAGGATTTGCTGCGCTCTCACGACCGTCGCATCACGATCGATGAGATTCAGCGCAAGGTAGCCGAGCACTACAATATCCGTCTGGCCGACATGCATTCCGCCCGCCGTTCGCGCAACGTTGCCCGTCCGCGTCAGGTTGCGATGTTCTTGGCCAAACAACTGACCGCACGCAGCTTGCCGGAAATCGGTCGCAAGTTTGGTGGCCGCGATCACACGACCGTCATGCATGCCGTGCGCAAGGTCGAGGAGCTGGTCGTCGAAGATGTCTCCTTCGCGCAGGACGTTGAAGTTATCAAGCGCGCGCTGACCGGTTGATTTTGCCTTACACAATCGTCCACGGCTCTGGAATTGAAGCCGATCAGCCCGGATGCGCCCACTGGCACACCGAAAGGGATGTGATCGCTATAAAATTTCTCTGCTGTGGGCGTTTTTATGCCTGTTATCAATGTCATGAAGAACAGGAAAGCCATGCGCCGAAGCGCTGGCCAGAGCAAAGCTGGGCAGGGGAAGAGGTTATCTTGTGCCGCGCCTGCGGTCATACCATGACGATCAAAACCTATATGAGTTCAGATAATAGTTGCCCATCTTGCTCAGCCCCCTTCAATCCCGGTTGCAAGAGCCACTGGGACCTTTATTTCGAAGTCGAGACATAATTTAAAGCCCAAGAATATTCTTGAGAAATTCGTTAGCAGCAGACGGGTTTTGATTCAGCAGTTGCGCTACATCGGCAATGTGGGATTTTTCTTCATAATTGCTGTGAGGGTAGCTGGTAAACAATGTGCCGGTTATTTCAAGATGTACGCCACTTAATATCACGCGGCCTTTGCCCCGCTTCAACTCAATGATAGCGGGTGGATTGCCCGGAATCGCATCATAGGATGCCAGAACGTCAATATTCTTATCGTTAAAATGAAAAGCTGGACCGCCGTAATACAGGGCTTTTAGATTGCAGTCATCTTTCGTGGAGAGGGATGTTACAGCTGCGCTCATCGGCGTCAGATCGTAATAGCGCGTAATTTCGGGAAGGGAACCATAAGCTACTGCATCAACCAATGCCAGATCGCGTTCATCCACCACTTCATCGGGGCGGCCTTTATGAAACTCCAGCGCGCGGCAGCCGTAATAGGCGCCAGCGCATAGTCCGAGATACGTTCCGCCTGTGTCTACAAAATTGCGGATATTGGCGTTGCCACGACCTTTAAGCTTTCGTGCATAAGGTTTATCGGCACCGCCGGGTATCACTAACAGCGATGCATTCGGTAACGCTGATCCATCGACAATGTCGTTCGCATTGACCAGACGAAAGCCGTAAGGTTCAAAAAATTTTGATGTACAGTAAAGGCAGAATTCTCCCACACCTTCATCTTGATATATGACAATATTGCGTGCCATGATGAGGCGACCATAGGATACTGGGACGGGGGCTGCAAGCTAGGGTGAAACGGCGCTGTAAATCCCCATGGAAAACCGCAGAAAACCGCTTGGCGGGGTTATTCGGTGTGCTATAGTCGAATCACTTCAAAAATTGATATGTAATTACTAAAGCGACAAAGCTGGAAGGCTATTTTCATGAAGATCACCATTGACCGCGCAGCCCTGATGAGAGCCCTCAACCACGTTCAGAGCGCCGTCGAACGCCGCACCACCATTCCAATCCTTTCCAACGTACTGATGAAGGCCGAAGATGGCGTGCTCACGCTGGCAACAACCGATATGGATCTGGAAATCAACGAAGCCGTTGCCGCCAATGTCGATAAATCCGGACAGACGACCGCGCCCGCCGCGACGTTGTTCGATATCGTGAAAAAACTCCCTGAAGATTCTTCCGTTGTTCTCGAACTGGACTCTTCAGGCAACCAGATGACGGTCAAAGCAGGCCGTTCGAACTTTCGCCTCGCCTGCCTGCCTGTCGCGGACTTCCCCGAAATCGGCCAGGGCAATTTGCCCGCAAGCTTTGCCATTCCTGCCAATGAACTCCGCAATCTGATCGATCGCACCAAATTCGCGATGTCAACGGAAGAAACTCGTTACTACCTGAACGGTATTTATCTGCACGCTGCAGACAATGACGGCGTGGACGTTTTGCGCGCCGTGGCGACCGATGGTCACCGTCTGGCCCGTTTTGAAATGCCGTTGCCAGAAGGCGCGGCCGGTATGCCCGGAATTATCATTCCACGCAAAACGGTTGGTGAATTGCGCAAGCTGGTCGAAGAAGCTGGAGATTCGATCAAAGTTTCGCTCTCCGAAACCAAAATCCGTTTCCAGTTTGACCATATTGTTCTGACGAGCAAGTTGATCGATGGCACGTTCCCGGATTACCAGCGCGTGATTCCGAAAGGTAACGATAAGATCGTGGAAGTAAACCCGAAAGCATTTTCACGCGCAATCGATCGTGTATCAACCATCTCTGATGGTAAATCACGCGCCGTGAAAATCTCGCTGAACGGTAAAACGATGACGCTCTCGGCCAATTCGCCTGAGGCAGGTTCTGCTACGGAAGATCTTGAAATCAACGGCAACGACAACATGGAAATCGGCTTTAATGCCCGCTATTTGCTCGATATCACACAGCAGATTGAGGGCGATGGATGCCGCCTGACGCTGGCAGATTCCGCTTCCCCGACGATCATTCAGGATGCGGGCGATGCTTCGGCTCTCTACGTTCTGATGCCGTTGAGAGTCTAACGGCGAGTCTTGTCCTACATCCAAAATCTCCAGCTCCATAATTTCCGCTGCTACGATTCCGCACGCTTGGAAGAAATCGCGCCGGGACTAATTGTCTTGACCGGACCCAATGGAGCAGGGAAAACCAATATTCTTGAAGCTGTTTCACTGCTTACGCCGGGGCGGGGGCTTCGGGCTGCTGCTAATGAAGACGTTCAGAAAAAAGATGCGCCTAAGGCTTGGGCTATTGCATCCACGGTCGAAACGGGGGGCGCAGAAGTGCAGATAGGCACGGGATTGGAACCGGGCGGAACAAAACGCGCCGTGAAAATCAATGGTGCGGTAGCCAAAACCCAGATGGCGTTATCTGATTATCTTTCCTGTATCTGGCTGACGCCGCAGATGGATCGATTGTTCATCGATAGTTCCGGGGGTCGCAGGCGGTTTTTTGATAAGCTGATTTTTGCCTTCGATGCAGGTCATGCGGGCCGTGTTACCCGTTATGAGAATGCCATGGCACAACGCTCCAAATTGTTGCGCGAAGGGCAGGGCGATCCAAGCTGGCTTAAATCCCTCGAATCCCAGATGGCAGAAACGGGTGTCTCCATTGCCGCGGCACGGCTTGATTTTATCGTCCGGTTGCAACGGGCGTGTGACAAAGCCCATGAAAACGAAGAAAGCTTCTTTCCCAAAGCCACCCTGCATTTATCCGGGACCATCGAGGAATTGCTTGGCCAGTCCCCGGCGTTGGAGGTCGAGGAGATGTTTGCCTATCAACTCGACCAATCCCGCGTCCGCGATGCCGAAACCGGCGGTGCAGTGACTGGACCGCACAAAGGCGATCTTATGGTGCGGTATAAGGCCAAGGATATGCCAGCCGATCAATGTTCAACAGGCGAACAAAAGGCGCTGCTGATTGGCATTATTCTGGCCCATGCGCGGCTTTTGCAGGCTGAAAAAGGCATGCCGCCTATTTTGCTGCTTGATGAGGTGGCAGCGCATCTTGATGAAAACCGCCGCGCCGCCTTGTTCGACTTATTGATCGATCTGGGTGGTCAGGTATGGATGACCGGGACCGATGAATCGCTGTTTTCAGCAGCCCAAAAACGCGCTCAGTTTTGGGGCGTGAATCGGGGCGAAATTTCCAAGAAATAACAGCATCTTATCCACATCTAAAACTCTTGAAAAATGCCCGTTTTTTCCTATTTTTGTGGTGGCCCGTGTGCTATAAAAAACGGGTATTTTCAGGGGTATTTTTATCATGAGTGAAACAGCCAAAAAGATGGATTCCACGAACACAGAAAATGCCGAATACGGCGCAGAATCAATCCGGGTTTTAAAGGGGCTTGACGCAGTTCGCAAACGCCCCGGCATGTATATCGGCGACACCGATGACGGTTCGGGTCTGCACCATATGGTGTACGAAGTCGTCGACAACGCGATCGACGAAAGCCTTGCGGGCCATTGTGATCGCGTCGATGTCATCATCAACGCCGAAGGTTCTGTCACCGTGCGTGATAATGGTCGCGGTATCCCGGTCGACATTCACAAAGAAGAAGGCGTTTCTGCCGCCCAAGTTATCATGGTGCAATTGCATGCTGGCGGTAAGTTTGACCAGAATTCCTATAAAGTTTCCGGCGGTCTGCACGGCGTCGGCGTATCCGTCGTCAACGCGCTTTCGGAAAAGCTCGATTTGAAAATCAAACGTCAGGGCAAAGAATGGGCCATGACCTTCCGTCACGGTGTGGCGGACGAAGATCTCAAACCTGTTCGCGATCTGGACCCCGGTGAGCGTAACGGGACGGAAGTCACGTTCCTGCCGTCCACTGAAACTTTTACCCACGTCGAATTCGATTTCGAAACATTGGAAACGCGTCTGCGCGAGCTCGCGTTCCTGAATTCTGGCGTGAATATCTACCTGACTGACTTGCGCGGTGAGGAAAAGAAAGAAGCGCATTTTCATTATGAGGGCGGTATCCAGAGCTTTGTTGAATATCTTGACCGCAATAAAAAATCGCTGATCAAGGCGCCTGTTTCAAACATTTATGAAGAAAACGGCATCACGGTGGAATGTTCTCTGGAATGGACGGACGCTTATCACGAAACGATGCTGTGTTTTACGAACAATATTCCGCAACGTGACGGTGGTACGCATTTGCAGGGCTTTAGAAACGCACTCACCCGCGTTTTGAACAACTACGCCGAAGACAAAGGCCTTCTGAAGAAGGAAAAGATAAAGCTGGCCGGTGAGGACATGCGCGAAGGCCTGACCTGTGTACTTTCTGTGAAAGTTCCCGATCCCAAGTTCTCATCGCAAACCAAAGACAAGCTGGTGTCGAGCGAAGTGCGCCCTGTGGTTGAAGCGGCCATCAACGACAAGCTAGGTACGTGGTTTGAAGAGAATCCTGCCGAAGGTAAGATCATAGTAGGCAAAATTATTGAGGCGGGCCTTGCCCGCGAAGCGGCCCGCAAAGCACGCGAATTGACGCGTCGTAAGGGCGTGATGGACATTTCCAACCTGCCTGGAAAACTGGCCGATTGTCAGAGCAAGCATCCGGAAGATTCTGAAATTTTCATCGTTGAGGGAGATTCGGCAGGCGGTTCGGCTAAGCAGGCTAGAGACCGTAAAAACCAGGCGATTCTTCCTCTGCGTGGTAAGATCCTGAATACGGAACGTGCGCGGTTCGATAAAATGCTGGGCTCTGAGCAGGTGGGTACGTTGATCACTGCACTCGGTACCGGGATTGGCTCCGATGAATTCAGCATCGAAAAAATCCGCTATCACAAAATTGTTATCATGACCGATGCTGATGTCGATGGTGCGCATATCAGAACGCTACTTTTAACGTTCTTTTTCCGCTACATGCCAAGCGTGATTGAAAAGGGCTATCTTTATATTGCTCAGCCGCCGCTCTACAAAGTCAAGCGCGGCAATTCCGGAGAGCAATATCTCAAAGATGATGCGGCGATGGAAGATTACCTCATCAACGCCGCGCTTGGTGATATCAAGCTGGTTGAAAGCAGCGGTGCTGTGCGGGTAGGGCGTGACATTCTCGATGTCCTGAACCGTGCGCGCTCCATCCGCAGTTCCATCGGCACAATGGCCCAGAAAACGGGCAGTCGCGATGTCATTGAACAATCGGCCATAGCGGGCGCGTTCGATGAAAAAATGTTTTCTGATGCAGGCTATGCAGGTCAGGTTTCTGCTAAAATCGCAGATCGCCTTAACGCGTTGGCCGCAAAGAATGAAAAAAACTGGAAAGTGGAATTCACACCTGTAGGTGGCCTTGTTTTGAACCGCATGGTGCGTGGTGTGCAGGAAAAGGTTCGTATTTCTGCCGAACAAATGAAATCGGCCGATGCCCGCAAGATTCACGGTTTGTCTGCGTGGCTGGCCGAAAATTTCGAAGGTCCCGCGCGTCTTATGATGGGCGAAAAGGAAACCGCAAAGGTGAACGGCCCTTACGGATTGTTTGATTCCGTGTTGGAAGCGGGTCGCAAGGGTGTGACCATGCAGCGTTATAAAGGTCTTGGCGAAATGAACCCGGAGCAGCTCTGGGAAACGACGCTGGATCCGCAGGCGCGCGTATTCTTGCAGGTCACGGTGAAAGATGCCGAAAAGGCTTCCGAACTGTTCACCACGCTGATGGGAGACGTTGTTGAACCGCGTCGTGATTTCATTCAGGAAAACGCTCTGCGGGCACAATTGGACGCGTAGTGCATGAGTTCCCTTGCACAAAAACTATCGGATATTGTTGGCTCCGCGTTCGAAGCACAGGGGTTGGATGCTAACCTTGGCCGTGTGAGCGTTTCCGATCGCCCCGATCTAGCGCAATTCCAATGCAACGGCGCTATGGCAGCGGCGAAAGCGGCGAAGAAAAATCCCCGTGAGGTTGCGGGCGGTATTGTTGAGGTGCTGCAAAAAAATCCCTCTTTCTCAAAAATCGATATTGCCGGACCGGGGTTTATTAACCTGAATGTCACGGATAAATTTTTGACTGATTTTATTCAGGAAGCGGCTTCTGATAAACGACTGGGTATCTCTGAAGAAGGCAAGGGAAAAACGGTTATTCTTGATTACGGCGGCCCGAATGTCGCAAAAGCGATGCATGTTGGACACCTGAGATCCGCCATTATTGGGGAATCTGTTCGTCGTACGATGTTGTTCCGTGGCTACAAGACGCTAAGCGACATTCATGTCGGTGACTGGGGTACCAATCTTGGCATGTTGATCGATAACTACATGACATCGGGAGAATTCGCGCTCATCGCCGATGCTAATATCGACGATCCTGCCGTGATGGCAAAACTGGTCGACGATATGGCCGAACGTTATCCGCGCGCGGCAGGTGAGGCAAAAGAAGATACTGCGAAAATGGACGCTGCACGTGCCACGGCCGTAAGGCTCCAGAATAAAGAACAACCGTATTACGGCCTTTGGGAAAAAATCCGCGAAATCTCCTTGCGTGATATGAAGAAAAACTATTCCGCGCTTGGTGTGCATTTCGATTTGTGGAAGGGTGAGGCCGACGTACATGATTATATCGCGCCGATGGTCAATGATTTGCGCGCAAAAAATTATGCCATTGAGAGCGAAGGGGCATGGGTATTTCCCGTTGCGCAAAACGACGATAAAAAGGAAATGCCGCCGCTCATTCTTTATAAACGCGATGGTGCTGTGATGTACGGCACGACCGATATGGCGACAGTTGTAGAGCGCGTGAAACTTTATAACCCGTCCAAAATGGTTTATATAGTGGATCAGCGTCAGGGCTTACACTTCGAACAGGTATTTCGTGCAGTGCGCAAGGGCGGCATTGTGAATGACAATGTGGAACTGACCTTTGCCGGGTTTGGCACCATGAATGGACCAGATGGCAAACCGTTTAAAACCCGTGCAGGCGGGGTTATGCGCCTCGACGATCTCATTGCGATGGCGATTGAAAAAGCGGAAGCACGTATGGCTGAAGCGCATGTAGCTGAAGATATGCCGCAGGTGGAAAAGGACGATGTCGCACATAAAGTTGCTATCGCCGCGATAAAATTCGCCGATCTGCAAAACGCACGGCAAGCCGATTACGTGTTCGATCTGGACCGCCTGACGAGTTTTGAGGGCAAGACAGGTCCGTATTTGTTGTATCAGGCCGTGCGGATCAAATCGCTTCTGCGCAAGGCCGAATATGATCTGACAAAAACATCGTCGTTGGTGTTGCAGGATGTCGACCGCCCGTTGGCGCTCTTTTTGTGCAATCTGCCGGATTATGTCGATAGTGCGGTCAATAATTATGCACCGCATCACCTGTGCGAATATGCGTATCGTCTGGCGCAGGCGTTCAGTTCATTCTACGGCAACTGTCATATTCTGTCGGAAGCCGACGAAGCGCTGAAAAACAGCCGCCTGTTCCTTTGTGCTCAAACTTACAAGCAATTAAATCTGGTTCTGGCTCTGCTTGGAATCAGCATTCCGGAACGGATGTAACCTTATTTATAAAGATTCTTGCTGAAAGTGATGGAGCGCCGCCCCGGTTTTTGCGGGCGTACGGTGCGGCCTACCATGCTTTCGACGGCATTTAAGAAGCTGTCATCGCCGCGCGGGCGTCCGGTTTGCAGATGACGCTCGATAGCTTTTGGGTCGTTATCTTCGGGCCATTCTTGGAGGAATGCAGCCCAGTCCGGCACGAAATGCAGCAACGGTTTTTCCGGTGTCAGAAGCTTATCCTCACGGCCCTTGATATGGGCGCGGGCGCTGCTCCAGAGATAGCTTTCGGGGTTTGGGGCAACGCCGCTCATAACCGGCATGGTTTCGATGTAGCGCGCGGCGTTCAGAAGATGATTTTCATCCATGGGGTAGGAGAAGAAACGGTCCTGAAATAAATGGCCGCGCCAGTTATTGCGTTCATTTATACGGCGAGTGTAGCGGCGATGCGCCTCGCCCAGCGCACGGCCAAGGGCGTTCTCACGCTGTGGTACGGCTATGAGTTGTATTTGGTTGGCCATCAGGCAGTAGGCCCAGATGGAAACGCCTTTATCGGCGCATTCTTCGGCGAGAAAATTGATATAGGCCTCGTAATCCGATTTCTCAAAAAATACGGATTCTCCGCGGTTGCCGCGCTGCGTGATGTGATGGGGCGTGTCCCGTAAAACGATCCGTGCTTGTCTGGCCATGCTAAACATTAGGCGAAAGGGCGGGCAGGGTCAAGAACTCTATCCTGTCCCCGGAGAGACAAAAAACTACCGCGCTATAAGTACCTTGAAAAAGTAAAAATCCGATGTGGATGTGTGGGACTTGTAACAACCCGTATATTTTCCATCTATGTCGGTAGATGTAACCACATCTGTGTTGGCAAAAGAACCTGTTGCTACACTGGTAATATTGGTGGTTGTCGTACTTACAGGAGGTTCGTTGCTTGGGTTGGTGACCTGCGAAAGATCATTTATATATTTGCAAAGTTCTTTGCTTTCCGGGGGAATGATCATCCGCATCAAAAGTTCGCTGTTTACCGTTCCGATATTGTTGATGCGCACGGCAGAAGAAAATACCCAGTTTGTTCCAAGTGTGGCATGGCATTTCGGTGGGATGCAGGTTACAGGCGGTGCTACATACGCTATGTTTCCGCCGCTTGAGTGAAAAACCTTACAGGAATTATCAACGGGTGTGGAACCATTTGCGTATCCAGAGAGTGCCGGATCTTCGAAACTTATCTCGTTCTCTGAACAGCCGCGGCTGCGTAGTTTATCAACTGTTCTGGTTATAAGGTTCGCATAGTTAATGACCTCTTCGGCATAAATTTTTTGCTGCCCAATGCTCAGATTTCCCTGTCCTGTCTTGGCACCACGCATAAATGTGTAGGCGAGGCCGCCGAATAAAGCGACGGCGATCAGGATAAATAGGACAGCATTACCTGCTTGTGTGCGGTTCATAACTATTCCTTGGGTGTTTTGAACAGGGCGCTGGCGGTATTTTCGCCAGCCGTAGTCAGGATTTTCTCAACTTCCTGATCGAGCGGCTGCGCTTTAGTCTTATCTTGCACTGCCACTTCTTCGGCCACCAGATCGTTCCATGAAACTTTTTTATCTTCACGAACGGGTTCCGGCGTTGTGGCTGGTGTTTCGCTAGCCGAGGGTTTTTTGAAAAAGCCCATGGGCGTAGCGCTGGTAGGTGCTGTTGCCGTTGCGGCTGGTGTGGTTGAAATTGTTGCTGGCGGAGCTTCAACCGATGCGGACAATGGTTGCGGTTGTTGTTCTATGACATCGCTTCCACCGGACAGGGCCTTGGCGGCCTCTTCGGGGTATTGGCGGGCATGTAATTCAGCAACGGCGGCGATGCCGTAATCGGTGGCAGTTTCGGCGTATTTTACACCTGTTTTATATCCGTCACGTAGCGCGTCAATCTGCGGCGGCGTGATGGATTTAACATCGGCTTTTGCAGCAGTCCATGTCTTGCTGACCATGTAGTCGCGCAGCTTGGTAATTTGTTCACGATGTTTGATGATGTTTTCATCGCTCGGCGGCAGGGATAAGAAGCGTCCCACACGCATTGCCTTGGCATGGCCGGGGTTGGAATAGAAAATCTGGACGTCGATAACCGTTCCTTCGAAAATCAGAACGGCTTCTCCTTCGCGCAGTTTTTTTAAATCGCCGTAATCGGCGCGGTCGTAAGCTTGAAGGTTAGCGCCCAAATTGTCGTAGTAGGATCCGGTGGATACACCCCCTTGAAGCTGAAAACCTGTGGTGGCCATTGCCAGCATCTTTCCTGCCTGACGTTCGAAATAGTCTTTCGTGTCTGTCGGATCGGACAACTTGCCGAAAATCTTGATGTTACAGTTACCAGTGATGGAGCGCGATTCTTCCTTCACGCGTTTTTGAAGGGCCGGTAAGTCCTGCGCTGAGAAGACGAGAGAGAAGCCGAGCGATCGTGCCTGCGCCGCCATAACGGCCATACCGTCGGAGACGTAGTATCCGACTTCGTCGAAGATGGTCATGAACGGGGTGGCGGATACGGACGGTTTGTTTTCAATGACGGTCGCGCTTTCCCCCTCGACCGTGGCGCCAAGCGTAGAGCCCATCATCCCCTTAAGGGTAGCGGCGATAATTTTACCGAGGTTGGCCGTTTCGTCTGATGATTTTTCAAGTGCCGGAATAAGCGCGATTACAATACGGCGGTTTAGAACGATGTCTACCATGTCGATGTCAGCGGATTGCGTATCGAAAATGTAGCCGTAGTCATCGCCCAATGACTGCAAGGAGCGTGTGAACTGCATGGTCAAGTAGCCGTGCTGCTGACGAACGGTGGTTGTATCCACCATTGGCTGATCCGGACCCATAGGTTTTTCTTTGCCGTTATCGTCGAACGCGCCGTCTACATAGCCGGGAAGCGTGTTCAGATAACCCTGAATACTTTCGCGCATATGGTTGGGTAGTGCTTCATCGCGTGAAAGTTTAATAACGTTGTTTAATTCAAGATAATTTCGGATGGTCGAAACCGACAATGGTGTGTCCTGATTGTCGCGTTTCCATGTCAGGGCAGGCATCAGCGAACTGATCAAGGATACCGCACGTTCTTTCCACATCGCGTTGTCGCCTTCGGCCTGCGGCATTAGGGAGACAAGCATGTTGGTAAGGTATGAAGCGGAGCCGGAACTGAACGGGTTCATCGTATTGGACGGGGCTTTGGCGTCCGAGTTTCCGGTCATGTAGTTCAGGACGAACAGATCGTCATCGCGTCCGAAACGCCGCACGAGCGAGGAGAGTGAAGACCACAGATCGGTATCGGCTTTACCGTCGATATAGACGAAGCCTGAGCCCCAGGTCATTGCGTTTGTAACGATGGATTTCAACCCTTCGGTTTTACCAGCGCCTGTGGTTCCAAGGTAGAGGAGGTGGGTTCTGGCGTCTGAGTTTGTGAACCAAATTTCTTCTCGGGTATTTGTTCCGCCCCGCGTGTTGCCCAGATACAAAATACCTTCAGGCTTGCCACTTCGTCCGCCGCCCATACTGTTGTGGTCTATATATTTAGAATCAGCGGGTAGTTTGAACGGCAAAACTCGCTTGCGTTTTTTCAACCACCAAAAATACAGAATGCTAGAAAGCATAATGACGTCTGTGAATTGCCGACTTTCAGGCATGAAATAAAACGGCATGATCATCATAAGAAAAGTGGCAAAAGCGTGCCCGGGCTTTGAAAGCCACGCGCCCAGCCGCACATAGAGGGGACGTACGTCCCTCATATGCGCGTAATAGCCGTATCGTTTCTCGTCTAAGGCCATAGAGCTTAAAATCCTCTAAGCAGTTGATCTGCCGATTGCGGAACGCCGCTTTCGGCATTGGGTTCGCCGGTGACGCTTGTGGCGCTTTCCGGTGCGCCGACATTCGTGCTGTCCATTTGTTGCGGGGTAAGACTGCTCAGATACGCAAACAGGAATATTACGATCAAAACACCACCCAGTGTCAGCAGCCATTTATATCCCGAGCCGCTTTCTGGTTGCGTTGCGCTGTGTGATGCTGTGATTGTTGTTGCCACCGCGATTTTCCCCTGTGCTCCCTGAAGGGCGGTAGAAACGCGCATAAGTGCGCGGAGTGCATCATCACGTTGGGCGAAAGGGGCGATTTCGTGGACATCGCCCTTGGGTGTTTTTAAGGTCAGAACATGCGTGCCGTCCGTGGTATTCGTCCGGACTTCAAGTGCCGAGGCTTTGACATTACCCAGTTCCATACGCCATACGATGGGATTGATTGCGTTGGGCAGAGACAGGATCAGGTTTCCATCTACGACTTTCGCGGAAGATTCATAATCGCCTGATGTTTTTTTCCAAAGATTGTTCATTGTCTTTTCTGTGCCGTCCTATGCGTTTTTCAGTTTTTTTACACCACGATTTTTTGAGCCGCTGTAATCAATCTGCGGCAAGACGCGCGGCTTATCCGATGCCATGAATTCAACCAGAGCTTTAACCGCATCGTTAACTTTGGGGCGCGGAATGGGGCGCTGTGCCAGTTTTTCGGCTTTGTAATGGGCCATCGCGCCGAGCGCTTCCATATGAAGGGATTGACGTCCAAGATTGTTAAGGGGATACCACAGAGCGCGGTTATGGGCGCGAAGCCATACGAATTGCGCAGGTGCCAAAACGCCGCCTTCCTGACGTGCGGTAAATAGCCCGCGTATCAAGGCCGTTGTTTCCCATGCGTGTTCGTTGCAACTCTTCAATACTGTACCCGATAGGGACTGGTTGGATAGTACGGCGCGAGCTTCACGCAACAATTTGCGATCACGGCTAAGTTTAAGTCCGCCTTTCTGATCCCAACAACGGGCAAGACGTCCCAGCATCGTATCAGAATCCGCACGCTTGCGTGAGGCTTTCAGACAAAAAGCGGCCAGTAGAATCTGTTTATAAGGTTCAAGGTTTTTCGCCCCGCGCCAGCGCGGGCCAAGCTGCTTCGCAAAAGCCTTGGTTGCAACCTCTTCATTGATTTTTTTCTCGGTCACGGGAATTTCGGCGTGCACAACCCATTCTTCGGGGCTTAGCGCTTCTGCAAAAATCGGTAGCTCAGCAGGAACGGGTGCTCCGGGCGCGCGCACAGGTTGCTTCGATGGGTTGAAACTGATGAAGGGCGAGATGATTGGGAAGGTCCTAGCCTGTTTTTTGATCAGCGTGTCGATATTGTAGACAGAGCGGTGCTCCGATCCCGGACCTTTGAGCAAGGCCCATGTGGCAAATAAAATCGTGATGACGCAACATATAATGACATAAGGTTGCAGTCCGACGGTGGCAAGTGCGCTCAACAATTCGGCGTCAACCTGCCCGGTCGGAACGGCCTTCGCCATTTTCATCAATTCGTGATAGTTGACGGCGTCGCCCTTCCATTTCACCGTATAATCGGGATCGACGAAAAACGACATCACCCACATTTCCGCATAGCGCAGCCAGCGGATCACGTTGCGAATTTCCTCTTTGAAATGCCACCAGACGAGATAACCGATCGCTGCGAAAACACACAGCAAAATACCCCATCCAAGGGCAGCGTCAGCTCCGGCGGATTTTTTATCGGACATGGTTTTTGTATCTTACATAAACGGGTGAAAAATCTTGATTTGGTATCCGCTTATAATTTAACAGGAATCGCCCCTTATTTACAAAAAATAAAGGAAGCGGGGCGGGATAAAGTAAGGATTTGCCCGTGCATGTTTAACCATAATCAAAAATGGTTAAAAACGGCCCGTTTCACCCGGCCTTGCGGCTTTCGATCGAAAGCAGGCATTCCTTGGCTTCCAAGCCGCCCGCAAACCCCGTCAGCGTGCCGTTCGCGCCGATGACGCGGTGACAGGGTGCGACGATGGAAATGGGGTTTTTGCCGTTGGCGGCGCCGACGGCTCGCACGGCCTTGGGATTGCCGATTTGGGCTGCGATCTGGCCATAGTTTTGCGTCTGTCCGAAGGGGATGGTGAGCAACGCTGCCCAGACTTTTTTCTGGAACTCGGTGCCCTGAAAATCGAGATCGAGCGAGAAAGACTGGCGTTTTCCAGCAAAATAATCGGATAGCTGGCGTTCGGTTTCGACCAGAACGGGGTGGTTTTTGTCTTCGGACATGGGGCCGAGCTTAACGCGGCCGGGCTTATCATTCTCCCACAAAATGGCGGCGAGGCCTTTATCACTGGCGACCAAGGTAAGCTCGCCCACGGGCGATGCCATCATCTTGTAATAGTGGGTCATGATCTGTTTTTCCTTTATCCGCGCCTTTGTTGCATACCGAAAAATACATCGGATCGAACAAAGAAAAAAGCAAGAAAGACGGGAAAAGAAAACCCCCTCATCCGGCGGGTGAGGGGTTTGAAATACTGGAATAGGATTAAGGTTGCCGTCTGGGTTCACCACCAGCCGCAACCGTCATTGGTGTATGCTGTGGTTGACCTGCCGCAGGCGTGGACTGTGCTGGCTGATCTTTACATTTCGCGGTTCTGAATATGACTTTGAATGTGCCATCGCCGGTTGGTACAAGTTCTGTTTTGCAGAGCACCATTTTCTCCGCCAAGATGTCATCGAGCGTTTTGTCCGTCGCCTTTTTAAAGTTAGGATCGGCGACCCCCAATGTATTCAAAGCTATGGCCTGGCTGACTGGATTGGGAGAATCCAGCAACGGGGCCACTGCCGTCGCGGTTACACAACCCTGATTAGGGCCACTGACGCCGACACCGACATTGCCGACGAATGCACCCACTGTCGTATGACAAGGAGGTGTATTACCGCACGCTGCCGCTGTAAACGCGATGCCGAGGGCCAGAGCTGCTGCAACTGGTACTTTTATGATCATCGATTTTTCCCCTATTGAGGTGCTGGTAGTGCAGGTGTGCCTTCTTTTTTAGGAGGCACTTCGAACGATCCAACAAATTTGCCATCCTTATCGAGGATATTCACGGTACCTGTGATTTGGATATTTTGTTCAATTTTTTGGTTGTTGTTCTGCACGGGCTTGCATGTTGTGCAAGGTGTTTTTGTACCAGCAGCAGTAAATTTGACGCCCGCAGGTGGTTGGATTGGTGGCGGCGTTACGGTGACGGAAGGTGTTCTATGTATAGCATTAAATGCATTTATTTTGAAACAGTCTTCAAAAGTCAGCACTTTTGTCATCGCTAAGCCTGCAGCCGGACCCGGATCGACGATACACTGCGATTTAAGAATATGGTTCAGTGAAAGCGTTATTCCGGCTGCCCAAATTGGGCTTGCCGTCTGGAGGACGTTCAGGGCAATACCCGCTGCAGTTTCATTTTTGGCATTGATAGCATTGATATAAGCTTGGGTAGCTGTAAGTTCAGCGCGGCAATCTCCCATAGGAATGCCTAGAACCAATGCCGCGCCCTGGGCGCCTATACCTATGGTGATTGAGCAAAATGCACTGGATACACCAACAGCTAGGCCGCCGTAAAATGTGCTATCGCCTGTTTTTTGCTGCACATTAACATTGCTGTTTGCAGCCGCCGTTGCAGTTGTTGTTCCCGAAGGCGATGGCGTTTGAGGAACTGGGTCTCTCAGCTGTGCGTTCGCAGACGCGCCCATGACAACGGCGGCGAAGGCGCTCAAAAGCTGGGTGATTTTTTGTTTAGCACTCATTAACATTCTCCGGGTTTGAAACTGTGTATATGGTTAATTTGCGTCTTAAAGCGTTATGTATAAATTTGCTTGCCTACGCTGCGGATTTTCATATATACACTTCACACCAGCAAGGCAAGAGAAATTTTACGTAGTATCGGTTCTTTTTAGCGACCCGATGGAAAACACAGGCAATAGAGGTACTTATCATGAATGACGTTTTGGCCGTTGATCTTGACACCATGGACGACAAAGTCGTTGCCTTAAGGCCTGAAGCCCCGGTTGCGAAGCGCCTGCCTATAGATTCAGTGGGTCAGGTTTCTCACGATCCGAACATCCCTAGCGCTAGTAACGACAATATAAAGAAAGGGTTCCTTACAAAATTATTCAATCAGCTAACGGTCGACAATCTTAAAAAGGTCAGCCGACAAACACTGGATGGTTTTAAACAACAATTCACAGCCGATAATATTAAAAAGCAATTCACCATGCAGGCGGGGATTAACGTTGCCATTGGTGCGGGTGTGTCTATCGGCGTGAAAGCTGGCTGCGTTACCGCGCTTGGCACTGTATCTTTCCCTGCGACGGCGGGTATTATTGTCTCTGCTGTTGCAGCTGGTGCGCTCAGCGCCTCTGCCAAAATTGTGTACAATCACTTGCGTGCCAAATACAAAGGCGAAGAGACCGAAAAATTATGGACGATGAAAAACCTGAAAGCCGTTGGAGTGCAGAGTTTGTTCGGCGGCCTGGGTGGCTCTGTTGCCTATGCACTCAGCGACCAAATCACCGGAGCGCTTAATTATGTTGCCAAATCGCTTGCACCTTACGTAGCGCCTGTCGGTGCAGTATTTACCACGCTATGGGATACACTCGGATCTTCCACGCCTGCGCCTGTTGCTACTCCTATAGATGTGGATCAGGCGCTGGCGCTTTCACTGCCTGCTAAACCAGATATGCCCGTTATACCTGCTCTTGAATCTGCGTTGCCACACATCGAAGTTCCATCAACAGAAGTTTCGATGACTGAATTCGCGAAGATGCCAGTCCTGTTATTGCCTGATGCACCAGAGCTGCCGAAATTTGCGATGCTGGAAGACGCGCTCGGAACACCCGAAATCTATGAGCCTGCAAAGATTGAGATTGCCCCGTTGAAAAATCTTGAGGCCGTTGTGCCTCCTATGGATTTGTTATTCGAACCGCGCGGCGTTGAAATTCTTCCGTTGGCAAAACTTGAAGATGTCGTTGCTCCGCCCGTTGCAGAAAATACGTCTGTCATTCTTCCCACGCCTTCGCCTCTCGAGCGTGCGGCCGAAATTCTGAAAGGCCAGAAGAATGTTTCGCCGTATATACAGCAAAGACTGACTGTCGCTCTCGATGGTGATGTAGCAGAAGATATTAGAGCGCAGGCAAAGAAAGACCTTGCCATTGCCCTTCGGGAAAAAGACTCAATCCTAGCTGGGGATCTTATCACCGAGGCTGCCAATGAGGGCAACACAGGGGCAAAAGTTGATAGGGCTTGGGCTAAATATCATGGGCAGCTCGGATTTGCCGCTGATCGCGAAGCTGGTCTTGCCGAAATGCGCGCGATTGCAGACAAGAGCGCCGCCGCCCGTAAGTTCGTGAATGCGTGGACTGGGCAGACGCCCGCCGCGATGCAACCCTCTGTCGTTCAGCAGGCTTCTGTACCCAAGAATGCGCCCGCAGTGATTCGTCCTGCTCTGGCGGCAACTCAGGCCTTTACTGCTCCTGCAACGCCTCAGACTGTGATTCAATCGCCACAACCAGCCGTGGCTTCGCGTATTGCTCCTACGCCTGCGCCTGTTATACCGTCTGCTGTGCCTAAAGCAGTACCAAGTGTAAAAGGAATGGATTGCATTCTGAACATGTTTGATAAAGGCGGACCCAGCTTGGTATGTACAGGGGAAGGGCCATCGCCGTTTGCGAATGGACAAGAAGTTCTTATTCCACGCGCCGGTTTGATTTTCGCCTCACCCAGATAAGAAACTGCCTGTAATCCTATCTCTCCCGCGCCCAGATCAGACGGGAACGGTTCAGGATTATATCGACATGCCGCATGGTCGGTGTGGCGTTATCACCCTTGGTCAGGATGTTATCTTGCATGTGAACCTCCTTAAATCTATTGCTCCGTAAACGTGGCGCTTGCCGGAAAGTTCCTCCGCTTCTAACGCTTTGAGAAAACAGGCAGGGGTGTTCCCTTGGTCATGTGATCATAGAAAATCTGCGGGTCGCTGATTTCAATCAGTTTTTTACGATGAATCACCAGAAACTTCGTTCCCAGATTTGAAACGAACGATCTGTCGTGCGAGACGAGCACGCAACTCGCGCCGTTCTTCATGATCTCGGCTTCGAGTTGCTCCTGCCCGCTGATATCCAGATGGTTGGTTGGTTCGTCCATGATATAGAAATTCGGTTGCATCAGTCTGAGCACCAGAAGATAAAGCCGCGAGCGTTCACCGCCGCTCAGAACGCCGATTTTCTTATCCTGCCGATGGAATGGAAATCCGCTTTCGATCAGTTTTGTAATAACATCCTGCCGCGCCATGGTGAATTCACCGGCAATATAATCCTCTACTGTCTTGTTGGCGGGCATCGATGATAAAAGCTGATCGATATAACCAAGCTTGGCAGTTGGCGTGATAAAAATGCCGTCATTCCTGGAATTTTCTATATCGCTGAACGCTCGATGGATTTTCTTTACCAGTGTGGATTTGCCCATGCCGTTCTCACCCAGAAGAACGATTCTTTGCCCTTGCGCGATTTCCAACCGGTCGATATGGAACAATTCCCGCCCATCCGGCGTGTTGATTTGCAGGTTCTTGATCTCAACCAGTGTTTTGGCATGCGTGCCGGAATTGGGCAGTTTAATATCGCGGCGGATATCGACATAGGTTTCGGCGACCTGAGATCGCATATCTTCAGCCTTTTTGCGAATCTGCGCCGATTTTTTTGAGGCGGAATCACTGTGGAAATTTGCGCCGGTCTGTTTTAACTCATGTGCGCTTTTTTCAAGCCGTTCGACCTCTTTTAATTCTTTTTCGCGTTGAGCCATAAAAGCGCGTTCGTCCTGATCCATAAGTTCCCGCGCCCGCGTAAAAGGATGATTGTAATAAGTCGAACGCATTGGCCGCACGAACAAAGTTGTGTTTGTACAATTATCGAGGAAAGACCGGTCGTGGCTAATACATAATATTGGAATACCCTGTACCTGTTCATTGAGCCATTGCTCCATCAGAACGATCTTTTCAAGATCAAGATGGTTTGTTGGCTCGTCGAGCAGCAATGCATCTGGCTCACCCATCCATGTGCGCGCGATCAGGGCAAGCCGTTGCCAGCCGCCGCTAAGTTCCCTAATTGGCTTTTGATGAATTTCTGTGGGCGCTTTGAATGTATCGAGTGCGACATCCACTTTCCAAGTGTTGTAATCACGCTCTTCGACCGGAATGGCTTCGGCGATCACGTCGTACATTGTTTTATCTTGGAGTCGTGCGGGTACGTCCTGCTCTATCATGCCAAATTTTAAATCTTTGGGTTTGCGAATGATGCCTTCGGTCGGTTCCAGATCGCCGGAGATGCATTTGAGCAATGTGGATTTGCCCGATCCGTTATTGCCGACGATGCCGACACGATGCTCTTCCGAAATCGTAATTGTGATGTCGGAGAACAAAGGCTCGGTAAAGGAAAACCCTAATTTTTCAAGACGGATCTGGACCATCCGCGTCTATAAATAGAAAAACGCAGGTCTTGGCAAGTCAAAGATAGGCGGATTAAACGCGCTCGTCGAACGTGTTGAGCAATTCGTCGGACATTTCGCTTGCGGTCCTTATGGTCGCGAGACTGGCCTTATAGGCGATTTCTGCTATCTTAAGATTCATAATATCTTCAGTCATATCGCTGTTCGGAACACCAACCATGCCTTCTTCATTGGCGAACGGCGAATCGGGGGCGTAAGCGGTTACGAATCCCGGCTGTTTGGGGATGTTCGTGGCGGTAACGCCGCCGGTTTCGTTGGCGCTCTGAACGGTGGTCAGCGCTTCATAGGGTTGGTTTGGGCTGGAGGGATCGAGCGATCCCGCACTGGATATATTGGCGATATTGCTCGCACTCGCCTCCACGCGTTTGGAGGACGCAAACAAACCCGTCAAAGCGGTGGATATGGCGCCAATCATCTTTATAAGATACCATGGATGGGTTAAAACTTGTTTAGGTTTTGTTTACGGGATAACGGCATGAAAACCAAGCTTTTGATCTGTATCGGTATTTTGGGATTGGTGTTGGCCCAGCCGGCCATGGCTGAGCGTAAAGCCTGGGAATTTGGATGGTGGCCGGGCCATTGGGACTGGACTTCCTATAAGAAATTCAATCCCTATGTCGAAAACGGAAAACAGGCTCAGAGCCAACAATGGGCCGCCGAAGACTGGTATGTGCAGGACTGGTTGTCCCAGAACGAAGACAATTTTATACTCATCGACGACTTTTTTAAAACCGATATCCTGCGTAAGCAGACATCCGACAACGATGTTCCGGTCCTGATTGTGGGTCCGCAATTCTATCGTCTTGGTGGTCTCGATAAACGTCGCGTGGTCACGACGCTGGATGCTGTCTATGGCATCACAGAGCGCGGCACACACCCTGTTATTGTTTTGAAGGACTGGAACACTAAACGCGAGATCGGTTTGTTTACCAAAGAAGGTTTGCAGCTCGAATAGTTGTTCTTAAAGCCCGTCGGCTTTTTGTACTTCGGCCTTGGCTTGTTTGGCGAGCTTTTGTTCCCGATATACGATAAAGACGTTAGAAGCTATGACGATGGCACCGCCTGTTAAGATAGCGTGTGTTGGCCAATCTTCCCAAACCATCCATCCGAATGCCGTAGCCCAGATAATTCCAGAAAAATTAAAGACGGTAACGATTGATGCCTTGGCGTTTCTATAAGCAATCGAGAGCAGGAACTGTGCGACAAGTCCTGTGACGCCGAGCCCTATGATGTAAGGTACTTCATGCCATGTAGGCATGGTGAAAACCATAGGCATGGGTATGAGTGCTACGAACGTTCCGATAAACACGAAATAGAATGTTATGGTTTCGGGGCTTTCGGTTTTGCCCAGTGAACGCAATATTGTTTGCAGTGAAGCGTGCATGACGGCTGCGGTCAACGCTACTCCCGCACCGAGTAGATTAACGTTTCCCGAAGGTTGCAACATCACGCATACGCCAAGAAACCCTACGATAATGGCCGACCAGCGGTAAATGCCAACATGCTCTTTCAAAAAGAAAAAGCAAAAAGCGGGGATGAGCAAGGACGATGTGAACAGGAACGCGGTGGCGTCTGCCATGGGCATCAGCGAGTATGCCCCGAATGTCATAGCCAGACTGACTGTTCCAACAACAGAACGTAAGACGACGGTTCGCGGACTGGATTTTATCACGAGAACATCGCGTCGATTCATCGCATAAATCCAGATCAGCATAGGGACCACGGCGATAATATTCCGTAGAAAAGCAATCTCGAATACATGATGATTTTCGGAAAGTAGCTTGGCAAATACATTCATGACAGCAAAGAGAAAAAATGCCCCGATGGCTGCCGACATACCTAAAATGGGGTTGTCGGGGCTTAAGTCCTGCGCTGCTGTCGTATTTGCCATGCTGATCCGTGGGAAACGATTGAAATCTAGGGCTCTTCTATATGACAGACCTGCTAAAAGATATCATTTTTTGCCGTCTTGTTAATCTTCATTCTGATATAATAAGGACGTGGCTGAAGTTAATACAAATAAACCCCTCATGTTGGGTGGCATGGTGCTTCTGGCCCAAAAGCGGGCAAAGGAAGCAGTCGCCCGCCAGGGCATGACCGCCACGCCCATCAAGGATCGGTCCGATGTTGTGCAGTTCAGCGCGGAGGCACGGCAGAGGCTGGATAAAGCCCGAAGGGTCAGCAGTTATCTGGAAGATTTTCGGGCCTTTTTGAAGCTGATATATTCCCGCTCCTAAAGCGCTGCCTGGGTTGCCACTTCATATTGAAACTAGTTCCTTCCTGTTAAAATTTTTTTAGCCAATAATTGGCTTTCGTCAAGTTGCTTAACGGTAGGCAAGGAACTATGTTATAATGAGCCGTTGCTTAATTTATGAGGTGTTCTGTGAAAAAATATGGAATTTTAATGGTTGCTGGCTTGCTGGCGCTCAGCGCAGCTTTTACCGATGTTCGCGCCACAGCGACGACATCCACCACCACGACGGTACAGAAGACCGATACGCCAACCGCGACCACGACAACCACCAAAACGACCGTTCAGCCTACGGCGCGGGATGCTATCACGGGTGAACCGGTTGACGTGCCTGCGCCGCCTGTAAAGGAAGAAGAGAAGAAATCCCTGCGTGATGAAGTGCGTGAAAAAATCAAAGAAGAAACGAGGGCGGAATAAATTGTACTGGGGATAATAAAAAGGCCGGATTGTCCGGCCTTTTTGTTTTATCAGTTTTTCGCTTTATCGACCAGCTTGTTCTTGCCAATCCAGGGCATCATGGCGCGCAGGCGCTGGCCCACTTCTTCTATGCTGTGTTCGGATTCAAGACGGCGTGTGGCTTTGAAACTCGGTTGGCCTGCTTTGCATTCCAGCATCCAGTCGCGCGTGAAACGGCCCGATTGAATATCATCCAGAACGCGTTTCATTTCTGCCTTGGTTTCTGCCGTTACCATGCGTGGGCCGGTTGAATAGTCGCCGAATTCCGCCGTGTTGGAAATCGAGTAACGCATGTTGGCCAGGCCGCCTTCGTAAATCAGATCGACGATGAGTTTAACTTCGTGCAGACATTCAAAATAGGCCATCTCTGGCGCATAGCCCGCTTCGGTCAGCGTTTCATAGCCTGCTTTGATAAGTGCGCACAAACCGCCACACAGAACTGCTTGCTCGCCGAACAGATCGGTTTCGCATTCCTCGCGGAACGATGTTTCGATGATTCCGGAACGACCGCCGCCGGCAGCGGAAGCGTAAGACAGACCAATATCCTTAGCGGCGCCCGAAGCATCCTGATGTACAGCGATCAGGCAGGGAACGCCGCCGCCCTTGACGTATTCACCGCGTACCGTGTGGCCGGGGCCTTTCGGGGCGACCATGAACACGTCAAGATCCTTGCGTGGTTCGATCAGGTTGAAGTGAACATTGAGTCCGTGGGCGAACGCAATCGCCGCGCCTTGCTTCATATTGTCGTGAAGTGAATCGTAATAAATGTCGCGTTGTAGCTCGTCAGGCGTCGCCATCATGATGACATCGGCCCATTTCGCGGCGTCCGCAGGCGTCATGGTCTCGAACCCTGCCTCTTTTGCTTTTTTGTTTGTCGAGGAATCGGCGCGGAGCGCGATACGCACATCCTTGCAGCCTGAATCACGCAGGTTGAGCGCATGGGCGTGGCCTTGGCTTCCGTAACCCACGATTACGACTTTTTTGTTTTTGATCAGATTCACATCGCAATCATTGTCGTAGTAAACGCGCATGTTGCCGGATTGCGTGCCAGCGGATTGCGCTTGTGGCTTTTCAGCAAGGTTGGAGCGGGCCATATCGAGTATCCTTTATGTAGTTTGATGTTTTTGTAACACACGTACAGAAGCATTAAAGGCTGATAAAATCAACCTTTAACGCGTATTTCGGGGTTAAAAATGAGGCTTTGCAGGCTATTGCTGTGCCATGGCGGCGTCGACGCTTTCATTGAGCTTCATGAAGGAATTCATATCGCCGTGGATGGTTCCGTCTTTTTTGCCGATCAACTGGTCATTATAAACGACCTGTTCCAGCAGCGCGGCATGGGAACTTTTGAACAGGCCCCATTGTTCGGAGAACAGGCAGGAGCCCTGTTTTTCGCTTTCGGCGAAATCGTCATTTTCCACATACGTAACTTTCACGCGGCGATAGACGCTGCCCATAGTTTTTTCGGCTTCGCCAGCACTTGATTTGACGGTCTTGATTGTGCGGGGCGCGATCATCGCGGAAATGGCGGCCTTGCAGCCTGCGGCCATCTTTTCATCCGCTTGCTCTTGTGAGACACATGCCGTAAGGCCGAAAACGGAAACGCCTGCGAGGATAAGTGCAAATTTTTTCATGGGTAGAGTCCTTTTAAAAAATCAAATCGCTTTTGCGCCGCGCGACATGGCGGCAACGCCTGTACGGCTGACGTCTATCATACCAAGACCGCGCATCAGGTCAATGAAGGCATTGACTTTGGCGGACGATCCTGTGACTTCGAATACATAGGATTCATGCGTGGAATCGACGACACGGGCGCGGAAAATATCGGCGGTGCGCAGCGCTTCGATGCGTTTTTCACCGCTGCTGGAAACTTTGATCAATGCAAGCTCGCGCTCCACATGTTCGCCCTCTAACGTAAGGTCGGTGACGCGGTGGACAGGGACGAGGCGATCCAGTTGATTCTTGATCTGCTCGATGACAGAAAGAGTGCCTGAGCAAATGACGGTGATGCGCGATAAATTATTGTCGTGATCGGTTTCGGCGACGGTCAAACTTTCGATGTTATAACCGCGCCCGGAAAACAATCCGATCACGCGCGCCAGAACGCCGGGTTCGTTATCGACAAGAATGGACAGCGTGTGGCTGGCGACCGGACCGTCTTTGGGGCCTGTGCCGTAAACGCTTTGTGATCCCGCTTGTTTTTTCTTAACCATATGAAAGGTTTAAGCGGAAAATCGCTACTTGTCCAGCAGCAAACAATCTTCTTAAACCAGTTTCTTGTCGTACTGGCTGGGGTCGGCGGATAGGATCATTTCATTGTGTGCTTTGCCGCTTGGAATCATCGGGAAGCAGTTTTCCTTTTGATCGACGCAGACATCGACGATGGTGACTTTATCCGTCTTCATCATTTTTTCGATGACGTCATCGAGTTCCGCCGGAGTCGTCGCGCGAAAACCGATACCGCCATAGGCTTCGGCCAATTTGACAAAGTCAGGCAGCGATTCCGAATAGCTTTGCGAGTAACGCTCGCCGTGCAGCAATTCCTGCCACTGGCGAACCATGCCCATCCACTGATTGTTCAGGATAAAGATTTTGACGGGCAGTTTGTATTGAACCGCCGTCGTCATTTCCTGAATATTCATCAGGATGGAGGCTTCACCCGCAACATCGATACACAGCGCGTTCGGATGCGCCATCTGCGCACCGATGGCGGCGGGAAGGCCGTAGCCCATTGTACCAAGGCCACCGGACGTCAGGAAGCGGTTAGGTTTGTCGAACGGTAAAAACTGTGCTGCCCACATCTGGTGCTGGCCGACTTCGGTGGAGATGAATGTATCACGCTTGTCCTTGGCGATGGCCTCGCGAAGTTTTTCCAGTGCGTATTGCGGCTTGATAACATCCTTGCTGTTTTTGTATTGCAGGCATTTGACGTTGCGCCAGTCTTCGATCTGTTTGTTCCATTCTTTCATTGCCGCTTGATCGGCTTTGAAGCCACGCGCTTTCCAGACTTTGAGCAAGGCCTCCGTGGCCTTGCCCGCATCGCCAACTATGCCCAAATCTACATGGACATTCTTATTGATCGAAGATGGATCGATATCGATATGGATTTTTTTCGAATGGGGTGCAAATCCCGCCAGTTTTCCGGTTACGCGATCATCGAATCTTGCGCCGATACAGATCATGACATCACAATCATGCATCGCCCAGTTTGCCTCGTAGGTTCCATGCATGCCGAGCATGCCGAGCCATTGTTTGTCGCTTGCCGGGAACGCACCCAATCCCATCAAGGTAGATGTAATCGGAAATCCTGTCGTACGGACGAGGGCCGTCAGTGCCTCACTGGCTTTCGGACCTGCATTGATGACGCCGCCGCCAGTGTAGAAGACAGGTTTCTTCGCGGAGGCCATCATCTCGACGGCTTCTTCGATCAGATCCATGTCCGGTTCCGTGCGCGGTTGATAAATATGCATTGGCGCAACATCTTTTGAAATATAACCGCCTTCAGCAAACTGGACGTCTTTGGGCAGATCGATCAGAACGGGGCCGGGGCGTCCCGAGCGTGCGACATGAAACGCTTCATGGATAATCTGCGCCAGATCGTTGACATCTTTGACGAGGTAGTTGTGCTTGGTACAGGCGCGTGTGATGCCCGTCGTGTCGGCTTCCTGAAACGCATCGGTGCCGATCAGGAAGGTCGGAACCTGTCCCGCGATACAAACCATCGGGATGGAATCCATCAACGCGTCGGTTAATGCCGTAACTGTGTTGGTGGCGCCGGGGCCGGAGGTGACGAGGCAGACGCCGACCTTTCCGGTCGAGCGGGCATAACCCTCTGCCGCGTGGCCTGCGCCTTGCTCATGGCGGACGAGGACGTGTTTGACCTTTTGCTGCTGGTGAAGCGCGTCATAGATGGGCAGAACTGCACCGCCCGGATATCCGAAAATCGTATCGACGCCCTGTTCGGCTAGCGCCTCCATCACCATTTGCGCGCCGGTCATGCGTTTTGTCTTGGGCAGGGGGATAATCTGGTCCCTGGCGGTTTTGGTGGGGGCGGTGGTGTTCATCTTTTTCTCTTTCATTGTCAGGTCGCCTTAATGAACAAAGCCGGCTTGGAGATGGTCCAAACGCGGCTTTGAATCGTTGCACAATGGAGGTTGCCCGTAATTCTTCTCAATTATGGTCATAATATGCCTCGCATTGCAAACAAAACGTAATTTCGTTACAAAAAACGCAATTATATTATAATTTAAATACAATATGTGCATATCATCCATTCCATTTTTGCATAAGTCAGTAGTTTTCGTAATCTGTAATATCTTCAGTTCGTTTGTCCAAATTTTAAATTTCAGCATTAAAAAACGCTCCGGAAGGGTTCTTCGGGAGCGCTGTCTGATGCTATGGACCTTAAGTCGCGTCACACCGATAGCGCCTCCGTAAGGAGCACCACTAGAAGCACGACGAGGATGTTCAGGCCTTTTTGCATGGCACAATTATTACCCCTGTACTGAGATTTTGGCAATGTTTTTTTGCGGCTTAACCTGATTTTTAAACCATGTGGTCTGTCGTTTGGCATATTGGCGGGTTTCGGTCTGGGCGAGGATGATGGCATCTTCTTTCGAAATCCGGCCCTCGCGCCATGCCCGCAGGCCGTTCGCGCCGACGGTTTTGATCAGGACGGAATCTTTTGAAATTTCGCCGCGCATCACTTTTTTATCGAACGCTTCGAGTTCTTCCACCGCGCCCTGTTCGATCATCTGGGTAAAGCGTTTATCACATCTTGCGTAAAGCGTTTCCCGGTCCGGCTGGACAATGGTGATATCGAACATCCAATCATCGGGCGGGGCCACTTTGGGGATCGATTGCCAATGGGCGAGGGGCTTGCCTGTGGTCTCCAGTATTTCCCATGCATGGATCAGGCGCGCCGTGTGCATGGGATGATACAGTGCGGCGGTTTCGGGATCACGTTTTTTGAGTTCTTCGTGGAACGCGGGATTACCGAGTTGTTTTTGTCTTTCAATCGCGGCGGCGCGTATTTCCGGCGGCACGTCGGGAATGGGGGAGATACCTTCCATCAACGTCTTGATATAAAGCCCGTTGCCGCCCGTGATAATCGGCGTGATGTTTTTATCGAGTAGGTCTTCGATCAACTTCACGGCCATTTCGCGCCACAACCCGGCGGAACAGACATCGTTCGGGTGCAACGTGCCGTATAAATGGTGCGGCGCCTGCTCTTTGTCTTCGCTGGTCGGTTGCGCCGACAGGATCGGAAGTTCGTTATAAATCTGGCGGGAATCGCAGTTGATGATTGCGCCGTTGATTTCCTCGGCGCGCGCGGTGGCCAGCGCTGATTTCCCGCCAGCGGTTGGCCCTGCGATGATGTGGATCGTCTTGTTCATAAATTCTTATGTATCATAACAACCAACAAAAAGCCCTCTCCCATGGGGAGAGGATTTAGGTGAGGGGGTTGTATTTGTCCGTAACGGAAAGATTCTAAACCCTCACCCCTGCCCTCTCCCTCAGGGAGAGGGGGCTAATGATGTTATTTATCTTTTTTCAATTTTAGCGCTAGGAAGCGGACGTCACCTTCGCGGTTGACGAGGAGGAGGACGGAGGATTTATCGTCTTTTTCCGCCCTTTCAACCGCATCGGCGGCCTGTTTTGGCGTTTCCACCCGTTCCTGACTGACCTCGACAATAACATCGCCCGGCGTCAGACCCTTGGCAGCAGCTTCGCCTTTGGGATTGATCTTGGTGACGATCACGCCGTTCACATCGTCCGGAACGTTGAACTGCTTGCGGTTGGCTTCCGTTAGCGATCCTACCGTAACGCCGACCTTGGCGATTTCCGTTCCGATAGAAGGTGCGGATTTCGAAGGCGCGGTGGCTTCTTCACTCAAGAGTCCGTCTTCTTCGGCCTTCTCCAATTCGCCGACTTTGATCTTAGCGGTTTTGAGATTGCCATCGCGCCAGAATTTCATTTCGACGGTTTTGTCGATCGGCGTTTCGGCGACGATGCGGGGGAGGTTTCGCATCGCGTTGACGGATTTGCCATCGAATTCGGTGATGATGTCACCTTGCTGTAGTTTTGCCTTTTCAGCCGGGCCACCCGGCGTGACGGAAGCCACCAACGCGCCATGCGTTTCCTTGATATTGAGGCTTTCGGCAATTTCTTCGGTCACTGTCTGGATACGAACGCCGATCCAGCCACGGCGCGTCTTGCCGTATTCGATCAACTGGTTGATGACTGTCTTGGCCATGTTGGAGGGAATGGCAAAGCCGATCCCGACCGAACCGCCGGACGGCGAGAAGATGGCGGTATTGATGCCGATGACATTACCTTGCAGGTCGAACATCGGGCCGCCGGAATTGCCGCGGTTGATAGAGGCGTCGGTCTGGATAAAGTCATCATACTGACCGGCGTTGATGTTGCGTTGCTGTGCGGAAATGATTCCGGCGGTGACTGTACCGCCAAGGCCGAACGGATTGCCGATCGCCAGAACCCAGTCGCCGACGCGCATTTTATCGGAATCGCCGAATTTCACGGCGGTGAGTTTTTTGTCGGATTTTACCTGTAGAACGGCAAGGTCCATTTTTTCATCCTTGCCAATGATCTTGGCTTCGAGCGTTTCATCATCGCCGAATGTCACGCGCACTTCGTCCGCGTCTTTGACGACGTGGTTATTGGTGACGATGTAGCCTTTGTCCGCATCGATCACGAAGCCGGAGCCCAAGGACGCAGCAGGAATGGCGGGTTCATTGCCCATGCCGCCGCCCTGACCATGGCGATTCATGAACTGTTCGAAGAAATCTTCGAACGGGGAACCGGGCGGGAATTGCGGCATTTCGGGGAGTTGGCCCGGTTCATCGCCATCATGATCGCCATTATCATCAGGTTCATCAATCTTTACCGTGGAAGAAATATTGACGACGGCGGGCAGCAAATCATGCGCGATATCGGCAAAGGTCGCCGGCGCGCCAGGGGGAATGGGGGATGTAATGCCTTCGGGTTTGGCGACGGTTTCGGTTTTCACCGTTTCATCCTTGGCGTGACACATGACGGGAATAGTGGCGGCGGCGAGGATGACGAGAACCGAAAGAATCTTAAAATGTTTGCGCATGGTGGGCCTTATAAAAAAGGTAAATGGTTAAAATACATTAGGCGGCGACGCAGTTCCGGTCAACGGCCAGCGCGGCTTGCCACACTTTAATTTTAGAAACTGGATCGTGGCGCGAAAATGTCCGCTTCGCGGAAAAAAGATGAAAGTTGGCCCGCTTTTTGATTTTCCAGAACCTAATTTGCTAGGATGCTTGTAAGAAGAGGGATATTCCATGCAGGCAGGATTCATGGACGATGACGTTATTATCATCAAGGCACCGAGGGTAGAGCGTATCCCGGTACCCACGATGCATTCCGCCTTCAATCTTCTCAACAAGTCCACCCGTGCGTCATTTGTCGGCAATGTAGCAGAAGGCCGTGAGGAATTTTCAAAAGACATCCCGCATAGTGATTTGTGGATTCAGGACTATGACGGTCTGAAAAGTGTTTCTTTATATCTGAAGGTGCCGGGAACGGATTTTTATCTGCCTCGCGAACTGGTCCAGTTTCAGCGTCCTTTGGAAAAGATCGTCGATTATCATTACAACAGCGGCAAGACCAAACCCTGGAATCGTAATGGCAGCGAATATTGGCATCTTATGGCCTATCAACATGTTGAAACGGCAGATCGGGTGTCCAGCGCGCAGGAGCCACATCTTGATATGGATGTGCACGAGGTTGTGGCGCAGGGGACCGGATTCAATGATGAGCGGTATTTAATGTCCGATATCGATGAGATGAACACGGTTTTTTTTGATGTCGATCTTGGACTTAAAGAGGAGGATTTTGTATCAACCGAGAAGGAATATTGGAACAGGCGGGTGCAAAATATTCTAATCAAAAATGCGTCGGCCAAAAAGACGTTTTCAGCGTTCGATATTGGTCATTTTGACAGTACGACAGGGCACATGCGTGATAAACCGGCCATGCCAGTGCGTCGTACTTTTATGTCAGTGGGGGCGGGGTCGGGCTATGCCCCCAGAATGTTGAGCCATGCCACGAATAATTTGTGGCTGGATCAAGCGTTGGCTACGCAGGGACGTATTTTCACTTCATCCTTGCTATATGCGCCAGTCTAATTGGCGCGGCGGTTCTCGAAGTAACGGAAGAAGTCGCTGCCCGGTGATAAGATCAAACGCGTATCGGGATCAGAAAGCGTGTTCTTATACGCCTCCATCGAACGCATGAAGGAATAGAATTCTTTATCCTTGTTAAAGGCGGCGGCGTAAGTCTGGATCGCTTCCTTATCGCCTTCGCCTCGAACGATCTGGGCGTCACGTTCGGCATCCGCCAGAATGACGGTACGTTCTTTTTCCGCCGTGGCGCGGATTTCAAGGGCAAGTTGTTCGCCTTTAGAGCGGGTTTCGGTGGCGCGTTCGGTCATTTCCGAGATCATACGGCGAACGGTAGAATCACGCAAAGATTCACCAAGGTCTGCGCGGACGATACGGACATCGACGACTTCGATTCCCATCTTGTCTTCCTGAATTTTACGGTTCAGGCGCGTGCGGATTTCATTCATCACGCGTGTGCGGTCTTTGGAGAGAAGCTCTTTGAGTGTTGTTTTACCAAGAACTGTACGCGTGGCTTCGTCGATAATGCTTTCGATACGTTTGTTTGCGTTATCGACTGTGCGCAATGTCTTCATGAATTGCAGCGGGTCAGAGATGCGATAGCGGGCGAAAGAGTCCACGATGATAGGTTCGCCGCTCACGTTGTCGATCGGCGGAATGACTATTTCATCTTTTTTGCCGGTTTCCATCGGATTGGCCTTTGCGCTTTCGGCATCTGCGGCAAGTTTGGCTTTGTCCGCGGCGGCTTCATCCATCGTACGTTCGGCGGGGCGCGTGATCAGACTGGAAGAGATAACCATTTGTTCGGGGAGAGGATCGACCGAGAGAATACGGCGGTCGAAATAGCGCACTTCTTGAATCATCGGCAGCTTGAAATGCAGGCCGGGTTTGCGAAGCTCCCCGACAGGTTGACCCAGTTGCAGCACGATTGCCTGTTTTGTTTGGTCGACTATGAACAATGTTTGCGAAATGCCGACCATCGCAAGACCAAGGATAAAAAGAACGAGTGTGAGTTTGCTGTTCATATTACTGTCCCTGTGCCTTGGTTTCGGCTTTTGCCGGACGATTCATTTCGGGTAACGGTAGGTAAGGCACAACGCCTTTGCCACCAGTATCATCC
This sequence comes from uncultured Micavibrio sp., assembly GCA_964539025.1. GTDB lineage: Bacteria > Pseudomonadota > Alphaproteobacteria > Micavibrionales > Micavibrionaceae > Micavibrio_A. The sequence continues at coordinate 42,177 of CAZIFA010000010.1, read as the reverse complement.
ATGATGATCTTTTGCGCATTTTTCAGCACGGCTTCCATCGTTTCGATATACATACGTTCTTTGGTTACATCCTGCCCGCTCTGATATGCGGTTAGCACTGAGTTGAAACGATCAGCATCGCCAGTTGCGCGGGCGATAACTGATTGTTTGTAGGCTTGCGATTCCTGTATCACGCGGGTCGCTGCGCCGCGGGCTTTTGGGATGATGTCTTCGCGATAAGCCTGCGCACGGTTTTGCACATCCTCAGCGTCTTGTTTGGCCGACTGCACATCTTGGAATGCATTTTGAACATCAGGATGTACTTCGGCCGAGTTTATCAGCACCTGCGTGATATTGATCCCCGATTTATAATCATCGAGAATTTTTTGCATGATCGTCTTGGCGTTTTCTGCGACAGCACCGCGCTCTGTCGTGATGATCTGGAACATGCGCGTCTGACCGACGACTTCGCGGATTGCACTCTGCGCTACTTTGCGCAGCGTGTTTTCCGGGCTTTCGATGTTGAAGACGAAATCTTCGGCCGATGAGATATTCCACTGCACGACGAAATCCAGATCGACGATGTTGAAGTCGGACGTCAGCATCAGGCTTTCATCCGGTACATCGCGCCCTGCCGACGCATTTCGTCCGCCGCCAGCGGCAGTAAAGCCGATATTCATGGTGCGGATTTCATTGACGTTGAATTTGTTCATATCCTCGATAGGTGCCGGAAAACGGTATTTCAAACCTTCGGTGTCCACCGTGCGGTTCCACGCGCCAAAACGCTTGACCACGGCGTGTTCACCGGGATTGATCGTGTAAAGTCCGCTGGCCAGCCATAGAGCAATCAATGCAATAACGCCGGCTAGAATGATTTTGCCGCCACCGAAATTGCCGGGGAAGAAATCTTTCATTCCGTCTTGTATGCGGGACAGAATATCATCAAGGTCCGGTTGTTCAGGCCCGTTGCCGCGATTGTCGTTGCCACCACCGCCCCACGGGTTTTTCCGACCCGGACCGCTTGGACCAGTACCCCAAGGATTGCGTCCTTTACTCCCGTTATTATCGTCCCAAGGCATGATCTATTTCCTAAATTCCGTTTTTCATTGCGCGGCGTGATGTAATGTTTGATAACAATAGCGGCTTTTTATAGGCAGGGACAAGCTTTTGACGACTGATATCAGGAACAAAATTCTGGACGTCTTGCGCACCGTGAAAACGGACGGCGGCGATATTGTGTCCTTGAACATGGTAAGCGGGCTACAGGTCAGCGCGGCCAAGGATGTTTTGTTTGCGCTGGAGGTCGATCCGGCGATGGGCGCGGCGATGGAACCCTTGCGCGCCGCCGCCGAAAAAGCCGTTCGTTCTATTTCCGGAATAAAAGACGTTTCCGTCATTCTGACCGCCGAGCGCCAGCCAGCGGCGAACGATCCGCACGGGATGAACAAAAATCCGCCGCTCACACTGCCGTTCAAACATGTGATCGCGGTGGCCAGCGGCAAGGGCGGGGTGGGTAAATCCACGGTCGCGTTCAACCTAGCCGCCGAACTGGCCGCGAAAGGATACAAGGTCGCGCTGCTCGATGCGGATATTTACGGGCCGTCTGTGCCGAGGCTGACCGGATTGTCCGGTAAAAAACCGGAAACGAACGATAAGGGAAAAATTATCCCGCTGTCCGCGCATGGCATGCGCGTGATGTCGATGGGTTTTCTGGTCGAAGAAGAAAAACCGATGATCTGGCGCGGGCCGATGGTGCAGACAGCGTTCTACCAGATGCTGCGCGATGTCGATTGGACTTACGATACGCCTAATCCTGATTTTTTGATCATCGATATGCCCCCCGGAACGGGCGATGTGCAACTCACCCTCGCGCAAAAAGTACCTGTCACTGGCGCGGTGATTGTGAGCACACCGCAGGATCTAGCATTGATAGATGCGCGTAAAGCTATAGCGATGTTTGAAAAGACAGGCGTGAAGATATTGGGATTGATTGAAAATATGTCGGTATATTGTTGCCCAAATTGCGGCCATAAAGACGATATTTTCGGCCATGGCGGCGCGCAAAAAGAAGCTGTGATACGCAATGTTCCGTTTTTGGGTGAGGTGCCGCTAAATGGAAAAATCAGGGCGGATTCCGATGCCGGAAATCGCACAGCGCATGAAAGTTATGCACAAATTGTTCACAGGTTTATCGATACGCTTGGATAATTCGATACACCAAGGTCTGTGCGCGCATTTTATCTACAACGGGGTGTTTTAAGATGATTGATTTCAGGCCATTGTCCAAAAATGATTTCCCCATGCTATGCGAATGGCTGAACCAGCCGCATATGCGAAAATTTTATCAACCCGTTTCTATTTCTCTGGAACAGGTTATCCATAAATTTACAACGCGCGTCGAAGGCATCGAACCAACCTTTTCCCATATAGCTTTAATGGATGGGCAGGCTTTCGGAAAAATCCAATCCTATAAAAATCTTTCCTATCCAGATTATGCGGCAGAGGTTGGTTTAACGGACGGCATCAGTATTGACCTGTTTATCGGTGATCCTGCCTGTCTTAAAAAAGGATTAGGACAGCAGATGATGACGGAATATTTGAAATCCGTTGCTCTATCGCTCTTCCCGGACGAACGTCATTGCTACATCTGCCATGACAAAACCAATCTTGCCGCGTTGAATTGTTCCAAGTCGGTAGGATTCAACCACGTCCGCGATGTCACGGAAAACGGGATTTTGTGTGAATTGCTGGTTTACGATCTTACATAAACTTTAAACGAAAAGTCTTTATTGTCATCCCGACCGGAGCCGCAGGCGGAGTGGAGGGATCTATGGACTCCCGATAAAGGCCAAATATCCCTCGGCTTCGCTCGGGATGACAGTGAGTTATTTTGTGTAAGTCAGAAAACTAAACCCTTCGCGGTCGTCGCGGGAGATTTCTTTCCACTCGGTCCCGAGCGCGGGGAAGAATGCATCGCCTTCGGGGGATTGGTGCACGCGCGTTAAGTGGATTTTATCGGCGCGTTCGATGGCCTGCGCGTAAATCTGTGCGCCGCCGATGATACAGATTTCATCCGTGACGGTTTTTGCGGCTTGGTCGATGGCTTCATCGAGGTCTTTGCAGGTGATCGCGCCCTCATGTTGATAATTCTTGCGGGACACGATGATGTTGACGCGACCGGGCAGGGGTTTACCAAGCTGCGCCAGAATGCTCTCGAATGTCTTGCGGCCCATGATGCAGGGCTTGCCAATCGTCACGTTTTTGAAATGCTTGAAATCTTCGGTAATATGCCACGGCATGGCATTGTCCTTGCCGATGACATTGTTATCGGCGGCGGCCACAACGAGGGAGATGACAGGCTTGGTCAAACCGCCACCGCGCCCTTGATGTGCGGGTGGGCTTCGTAGCCGACCAGTTCGAAATCCTCGAATTTGAAATCAAAGATGCTCTTCACATGCGGGTTAAGGTGCATTTCGGGGAGCGGGAAGGGTTTGCGTGACAATTGCTCGTTCACTTGCTCCATATGATTTGTGTAGATATGCGCGTCGCCGAACGTGTGAATAAACTCACCGGGTTTCAGGCCACAGACTTGGGCTACCATCAAGGTGAGCAAAGCGTAAGAGGCGATGTTGAACGGCACGCCGAGGAAGATATCGGCGGAGCGTTGGTACAATTGGCATGAAAGCTTGCCGTCTGCGACATAGAACTGGAAAAATGCGTGGCAGGGCGGCAACGCCATTTTGGGAATCTCGCCTACGTTCCACGCCGAAACGATCAGGCGGCGGTCATCCGGATTGGTTTTGATGCGTTCGATCACATTCGAAATTTGATCGACCGTGCGGCCATCGGCGCAAGCCCAGCTTCTCCACTGATGCCCGTAAACAGGGCCGAGATCGCCGTTTTCGTCCGCCCATTCGTTCCATATGCGCACGCCGTTGTCGTTCAGATATTTGATATTCGTATCGCCTTTGAGGAACCAGATCAGTTCATGCACGATTGATTTCAAATGAAGCTTTTTTGTCGTGACCATCGGGAAGCCTTCGGCGAGGTCAAAGCGCATCTGGTGGCCGAACACGGAGATTGTGCCGGTACCGGTGCGGTCTTCCTTTTTCGCGCCTTCTTCGAGAACGCGGCGCATCAAATCGTGATATTGCTTCATGGGCGAGGCCTTTCTTAGAATCTGGCATGATCTTAGCGGATTTTGCCCGCCGATTTCACCTGCTATTACAGTCCATTCACGGGATTCTGGCCAGCACAGCCAAAACCTTGATATTTTAACGATTTTAGCCTATATTGAAGATGCGGGCCTTCGGGCCCGTTATGACGCTAAACGTGGTTACGGAATAAGCGTCGTGGACCCGGGGGCAGTGCCCGGCAGCTCCACCAAATTTGCTCTTAATGCTGTTAGCTAGCTAACCAACATTAACGATTTAAAAGGGCAAATTCCAGGCGGGGCTGAAACAGGATCGACACGCGTGATAAAGGTGATTTTCGGCGTTCGGCATGATACCGCCGTAATGGGTCAGGCAATTAAATGCCAACGATAACTTCGTCGTAGCGAATGACAACAACCAAACGGTTGCTGTTGCTATTGCCGCCTAATAAGCGACTATAGTTAGTAGCTACAAATCAATCCCTACGGTCTAGACAACTGTAGGTGGGGTTCGGGCGGTTCCTCGCAACAGAATACCGCCCATTTCTATTTTTAAGCCCGTAACTTAGCGGGCTTTTTCTTTGGCGGTTGACGGCGATTTTCGGGCAGGGGACAGTAACCCTCATGACAGAAAATTCAGCCCGTTCGTTTTTATTTCCCGCCATTTTATGGTTCCTGGCTTTCGTTTGTTCGATCTACCCCATCAATGATTGGCAGATCCAGTTTTTTGTTGGCGCGGTGTTTTTGCTGTTCGGCTGGACCTATACGATGTTGCTGCGCGATTTAAAACAGGGCTGGCCGTTGCCGCGTTCTCTTGTCCTCGCGTTTGCGGGACTTTTCTGGCTTTTGATCGTGGTCAGCGTGTTCTGGTCCGAGGTCAAGCCGATTAGTTTGACCGGCGTTTGTTTCTTTTCCGTCCTGCCGCTGACATTTTTTGGCGGCATCATGGCGGGCAACGAAACGTATTTCAAAAAATTGGCAAAGCCTATGGCGTGTCTGTTTGCGATTCTATCGCTTTGGGCGGTGATTCAGTTTTTCTTCTTGAACAATTATTTTCATGGGCAAGCGCGACATCCGCTGGCCGATCCGTCTTCGCTGGGCGCGTTGTTCAGCCTGGCGCTTTTCTGTGCGCTGGGTTGGGTTGTTGCCGATAGACCTAAAACCGAGCATAAGCTCGCTGTCGGTCTTGCGGTATTGCTTGTCTGCGGTATCGCCGCGACCATATCGCGTGGCCCAATCTTTGCTTTTGTTCCGGGTATCTTGTTCTTTCTTGTCCTGTTGTGGCCGCAAGTGAAAGCGAAACGAAAATCGCTGATGATCATTGTCTTGAGCGGCCTTGCCTTTTACGGCCTGATGCAGGCGGGTGTGCAAAAACGCTATGATATCGGCACGCGCCTTCTTGGCACGGTGAGCATGGAAGAAAATGTCACCAACAACCGCATCGATATCTGGACTTCCACTATCAATATGATCAAGGATCGTCCGCTGCTCGGCACAGGCATCGGCACTTATTTCCTTTACTATCCCGAATATCGCCAGCCGACGGAAGCCGATGGTGTGTTCTTGGCGCACAATGATCCGCTGCAATTCTGGGCGGAACTCGGCATCATGGGGCCGTTACTGTTTTATGCGTTCGTTTTTGCTGCTGCCTTGCGAACTTTTGTCGCGCTCAAAAAACTGAAAGAGGATAAAACACAGGACCGGATTATCGTGTGCAGTATTTTTGCGGCGCTTGTGGCGATGGTCGCGCAAAGCCACGTCAGTTTCAATCATTACAATCTATCCATTCTGATGATGACGGGACTTTTGCTGTCCATCTGGTTTTTAGTCACGGGCCGCGTGATCGGCGAAGAAGTCCGTATCACAATCATGCCGGAAAATGCACCGCCCGGCGTTAACAAGGCGCTTCTAGCATTGCCGTTTCTTATGCTCGGCTGGCTGTGTATCAGCATCATGGGCGGCGAATATCTGGCCGGTAAGGCGCGCGACGATCTATTTGCGCAAAATATGGATGGCTTTGCCAAAAACATCAATATGGCGGGCCGTGTGTCACAAGGGCTGAATTTTCGCACTTATCTTTTTGCGGTGAACGTTCCGGTCGCGATTCTTGCCGATAGGAAAAGCTCGCTGAACGAAGAACAGCAAAAGAAATTATACGATCAGGCGGTTGGTTACATGAACGATGCACTCGCCATCAATCCGCGTGCAGCGACCGCCTATTATTATATGGGCAAGATTCAATCGCTCGTCCGCCCGTCAGTTATTCCCAAGGATACGCCCTCGGAAATAGAATATTACGAGAAGACACTAAAGCTCGATCCGCTGCATATAGGCGCGCGAATGGATTTATTGCGTATTTACCGTGAGCGGGGCAAATCCGACGAAGAACTGCTTGCCGTTCTGGAACCGGGGCTGAATTTCATGTACACGACGCCGACGGCGATGGATTATTACGGAGAAGTCGCAAAACTCTATCTTGAGACAGGCAATTCCATAAAGTTGAAAGAAGTCTTCGCCAAAATGGCGGAATTCAAGAAACGCTCGGATTACAGCCTGATGCGCCAGCAGACCTCTATCCCGCAGGCCATCATGGGCGGCAACGATATGCTGCCCGTGCAATAAGGATCTGTGGACGAAACACGCCGTGATGCGAAAAAACTTCTGGAAAAACGAAGGAGCGAATGCGAGTCTGGGGCATGATTCGGCAACCGCCGTGGTCATTCCAAACGAACCTCTTGATTTTCCACCCCAATCTTGCGACCAATAGACATGACCGAAGACGACGAAGATACGCTACGTTACGACAGAATGGTTGAGTCCGCTTTGCGCGGTGTTGTGCGCGAAGCCATTCAAGAAGTGATCGAGGAGGGCGAATTGCCCGGCGATCATCATTTCTACATTACATTTATGACCGATTTTGCGGGCGTGAAAATTCCCGCCTATCTTCGTGATCGTTATCCCGGCGAAATGACCATTGTTTTGCAATACCAGTTCTATGATCTGGATGTTGATGAAGAGAGAATGGCTGTGACGTTGTCGTTCAACAATGTTCCCGAGCGTCTGGAAATTCCGCTTTCCGCTATCACGATTTTTGCAGACCCGTCTGTCAATTTCGCGCTGCAGTTTCAGCCTATGGGCGATGATGGCGAAGACAGCTTTCCCGACCCCGGCGATGATGACGACAAACCGCCATCAGGCCCAGACGATAAGGGCGGTGAAAAGAAAACCGGCGAAGTTGTCAGTCTCGATAAATTCCGGAAGAAATAACCATGTCACAGTTCTGGCGGCCTGATATAGCGCCGGATCATGAAGCCTATCCCGTGCGTATGGTGCGGAGTGAATTGGTCGATTCCATTCGCGGCAATCGTGTTGTTCCGCTCAAAATGTATTACCCGCAAGAATCGTCTTTGCGCGATATACCGCTCATCGTGTGGAGTCATGGCCTCGGCGGCAGCATCGATGGTGCGGCGTTTATCTCGCGCTTTTTATGCGCGCGTGGTTATGTTGTTCTGCATGTTCAGCATAAGGGAACCGATAGTGCGTTGTGGGAAGGTAAACCCGGCCATCCGTGGGATATCATCAAGGCGACAACTATTCCGCGTTCTGCTTCGCTGGCGCGATTTATGGATGTGCCGTTCGTGTTGGATAATTTTTCCGAATGGTTGTTCCAGTTCGAAGAGATTAACGGTCGTATCGACCTAAAAAATATCGGCATGTCCGGCCATTCGTTCGGCGCGATGACCACGCAGGTAATGTGCGGCCAGCAATTCCCGGATGAGCAGGGGATTTTGCAAGATTATTCCGATCCGCGTTTCAAGGCCGGGATTTTGTATTCTCCCGTGCCTGCCTTTCATTTAACGGGTGAATTGCCGGACCGGATATACGGCGGGATCGACCGCCCACTCTTTCACATGACGGGCACAGACGATTCATCGCCCGTCGAAGGTTTTGATTACACACGCCGTCTGGCCGTGTATGAATATTCCAACAAAGCCGAAAAAATGCTGATGATCCTCAAAGACGGCGATCACATGATTTATAACGGGTCGCGGGGTAAGTTGGGCCAGAACCCGAACCGCGATTTGCACGAAACTATTATCAAGATTGCTGCGCTGGCCTACTGGGATGCTAAATTAAAAGGGGATAAGGCAGCCGAAGAGTGGTTGACCGGCGGCGGTTTTGCCACATATCTGAATGGCAACGGTGAATTTGAGTTGGAGGGGGTGTCATCCTGAAGGAACGTAAGTGACTGAAGGATCTCATGAGATCCTTCGCTGCGCTCAGGATGACAGGTAAAGAAATGACACACAACGCGATTGAAATTTCAAACCTCAATAAAACCTATAAAGCTTCGGGCAAGGCACCAGCCAAAACCGCGCTGCACGACGTTAGTCTGAACATTCCCAAGGGGATGATTTACGGCCTGCTCGGCCCCAACGGCGCAGGGAAATCGACGCTGATCAACATCATGGCGGGTTTGGTGGTGAAAACGTCCGGCACGGTGAAGTTGTGGGACCGTGATATCGACACCGATACGGCAAACGCCAAGGCTGCCATCGGCATCGTGCCGCAGGAAATTAATTACGATCCGTTTTTTTCGCCGCGCCGCCTGCTCGATATTCAGGCGGGCATGTATGGCGTGCCTAAGGAAGAACGTAAAAGTATGGAATTGCTCGACCTTGTTGGATTGAAAGACAAGGCGGATGCATATACGAGATCCTTATCCGGTGGGATGAAGCGTCGACTCTTGGTGGCGAAGGCGCTGGTGCATACGCCGCCGATTTTGATTCTGGATGAACCCACAGCGGGGGTCGATGTCGAATTACGCCAGATGTTGTGGGAGAGGGTGCGCATGCTCAATCAACGCGGCGTTACCGTGTTGCTCACCACGCATTATCTGGAAGAGGCGGAAGAGTTGTGCGATGCCATTGCCATCATCAATCACGGCAAAATCATCGTGAACGAAGATAAGAAATCCTTGCTCGCCCGGCTGGATAACAAGGAAATTACTTTCTTTCTGGATAGAGAAATCGCAGCGGTTCCGGCTTCTTTATCAGGCTATCATGCGTCTCTGGCCGATCCGCGCACGTTAAAAGTGCGCTATGCCGCGAAGGACGTTTCGGCGGGGCAGATCATCGCCGCCGTGCAGGCGGCAGGCCTTGGGATTGCCGATCTGACCACGGATCAGAGCGATTTAGAGGATGTTTTCCTGCAATTGACCCGTTAATTCATTGGACAGAACAACGGCTTATCGGTAAAACTCCGGTAGATACGCAGCCGTAGCTCAGCTGGATAGAGCGCGTCCCTCCGAAGGACGAGGCCATGAGTTCGAATCTCATCGGTTGCGCCATTAAATTTGCAGTCTCACCAATATCTATCATTTCATGCTGCCAAAAGAAGATGATTATTAGAAAAGCTGAACTTCCGGACGCCAAAACTCTTTATGATTTTGTACTAGCTTTGGATCGCGAAGATGCAGAGGTGCGCCCTCCTGTTATAACCATTGAAGATATTGAGAAAGCTGGCTTTGGTACCGACCCTCTTTTTGAAGCGTACATAGCTGAATCAGAGAATGGCATTGCATTGGGTGCGATTTCGTTTTTCCGGGGTTATTCCGGTTGGCATGCAAAGCCTGTCGCCGTTGTTCATATGCTGTATATTTCTAAACAGGCGCGGCGGCAGAATGTGGCGCGAAAACTCGTGGCTAAAGTGGCGTCAATCGTTGTTGAACGCGATTGGGCGCGCCTTCAGCTATGTGTGGAAGAAGGACGGCCTGCCATTCAATTTTATGAATCCATAGGGATGCAGGATTGCCAAGAAAGACATTACAGGATTGAAGGTAACGCTTTGATTGAGCTTGCAAAGACGAAGTAATAGCAACGGTTTAGCTGCTTATTGCCAACCAATAATAAAAATGTTCATTATTTGTTCTTGATCTTGCCGTTTTGATGTGCTAGTGTCGTGTCATCAACGGGCGCAGTGCGTCCGATTTTTTTTGCAAAAACCCCGCCTTTTGGCGGGGTTTTTTGTCATTTTTCATCAGGAGATTTTTATGCCATTGATTAGTAACGGCACGGAGAGCGTGCCATGTTAGGATTTTTAACGACCGCCCGTTCTCTAGGCCGTGCAGGCCCCCCGGTCATCTTGCCTTTGCGCACCGTCGTCACGCAAAACCGTGTCATGGTGGGACGTGAATCCCGCAGTGGGAAAAACCGCCAGTGTTTTCGTTATCCCTATGTTATCGCGACGGATTGCACCGAAATCGTGCTTTCGCTTCAGGGCTGGACGCTTGAAGGCACGGGTGAATCCAACATGCCCAACAATTATGCGATTGAGGAAATGTCGCTTGAGGCAAATGGCGTTGTCGTGCCTGTTACCTTTAGTGCTTCACGCAGCAAAACCATCACAGCGGGCGATGTGGACGTCCAATCCGATCCGATCTTGCCATCCGCATTCGGACTATCGGAATTCGCTTATGCCGCTATCATCTGGGTGAAGGGCATTGCATCTGTCGCCTCGGCGGGTCAGTCTTTGCCATACACAACCGCGAAATCGAACGAATATACCAATTCTCAGGTTGCGTGGTGGGATTCAACGGCGAACACCGTATCATCCACGGACGTTACAGGTGTTTATACGATTTCGGGTGGATCGTTCGATGCACGCCTTGCAGGCATACGGCCTATCGTGCTCGGACGTCCGGTTTCTGATGTGCCGAGCTTTGTGACGATAGGCGATAGCATCGTCGATGCGTCAACGGATAGCGCAAGCATGTCGACCGATCTTAAAATTCACGGCGTCGCCTTTATCCAGCGTTCGATGCGTTCTACTTCGAACACGGACTATCTTCCATCCCTTAACATGGGACGTTCGGCGACATCCTCGACCCATGCTTCGGGGGGAACGCGGATCAAGCAGTTCTACAAATATGCGCGTTTTGGAATCGATGAATACGGTACCAACAATATGCCTTCCACCGGATCATCCTTATCTCCCCTCCAATCCAGTTGCACGACAAACTGGACGGATATGCGCAATGCGGGCGTGGAAAAGATTATACGTACCAAATACCTGCCTCGTTGTACATCGACGGACAATTTTACGACCGTTGCGAACCAGACCTATATGTCGGCCTGGGGGATAGGAGAAAGCTCTGATTTGATGAATTCGTGGTTTGCCACGGAACTTATCGCGGGGCATATCGATTATCTATTGAGTATGGATGGATGCCGGGATTTGTCATTGCCCTTGAAATGGCGTACGGCAGCCCCGGAAACCACGGCCAATTATACGGCTGCGGATTCTACGCATCCATCTAGCCAGGGACATGAGTTTTTGGCGGAAGAACTGCGGCCTCTTCTTCGCAGTTTGTAAGGATAGATAAAATTGCATGTATTTATCTTTCGTTTCGGCCATGTGCATGATGTTTGCAGGGGTATTTATCTTTGATATGCCAACTAAATATTTTATCATGAATATTGTGCGGTAATTAAGTCGGGTGGGTTATGGCGATACATGAAGAACTCCCGCTTGTAACGACGGTGGCTGTTGGCCTGTCCGCCGCGTTTGTGCTTGGGTTGATCGCATCCAAGCTGCGCCTGCCACCGATCATCGGATATCTGATCGCAGGAATCATGATCGGGCCGAGTTCGCCAGGCTTCGTTGCCGATATTTCATTGGCCAATCAGCTCGCGGAAATAGGCATCGTGTTGCTGATGTTCGGAGTCGGTCTGCATTTTTCCGTCAAAGATTTAATGGAAGTTAAACGCATCGCCGTACCTGGTGCTGTGGGCCAGATGCTGGCCGCGACATCCATGGGAACTGCGCTGGCCGTCTATCTGTGGGATTGGTCGTTGCCCGGCGGCCTTATATTCGGTCTTGCGTTATCGGTTGCAAGCACGGTCGTTCTGCTCCGCGTTCTGGAACAACATTCCTTGATGGAATCCACAAACGGGCAAATTGCGGTGGGCTGGCTGATCGTCGAAGACCTGGCCATGGTGCTCGCGCTTGTGATGATTCCAGCGCTATCGGGTGATGTGACGGAAGGGCATCAGGGGCAATCCCCGTTGATGCAATTGGCCGTTGCCATTGTAAAAATAGGTATGTTCCTTGTCGTCATGCTGGTTGGCGGAAAACGCCTTCTGCCGTGGCTTTTAAAGGCGGTGGCGAAGACACGATCGCGCGAATTATTCACGCTCGCGGTCTTTGCCGTGGCTATGGGAGTCGCGTTCGGCGCATCAAAATTATTCGGCGTGTCTTTTGCGCTGGGTGCGTTCTTTGCTGGTATGATGATTCGTGAGTCCGATATGAACCACGAAGTAGCGGACCGTGCCCTGCCATTTCAGGACGCGTTCGCCGTTTTATTCTTCGTGGCGGTGGGAATGTTGTTTGATCCCACGATTTTGATCGAGCAGCCGTTGAACGTATTGTATGTCATTTTAATTATTACGATTGGAAAATCGCTTGTGGCGCTTCTGATCGTTCTGTTGTTTGGATATCCGCTGAACACTGGCCTTCTGGTATCGGCGGGTCTTGCGCAGATCGGTGAGTTTTCTTTTATCCTCGTCGGGCTCGGTGTGATGTACGGCATCATGCCCGAAGAAGGTCGCGATCTTGTGCTGGCTGGCGCGTTATTTTCCATCGCGCTCAATCCTGTATTCTTCTGGGGCGTGCGCGGTCTCGATAGAATTGCGGCGCATAGCCCGCGTTTAGCCCGATTATTCGATCTGCGTGATGATAATCTTGGCCGCTTAAAACCGAGTGAAGAAGAAAGTTTGAAACAGGATCTTGTGATCGTCGTTGGTTATGGCCAGATTGGACGGGAAATCTGCGACAATGTTCTGGATGCACATATTGATCTTGTGATCGTCGATGCAAACCGGGAAAGGGTGGAGATGCTCCGCGAACTTGGATATCATGCGATCACCGGTGACGCGACCTATATTGAAACCCTTCATAACGCAGCGATACATAAGGCGATGGCGATTGTTGTTGCCGTGCCGGATTCATTCGAAGGGCGTAAAATTGTCGAAGCTGCGCGGCATCTAAAGCCCAATATCCGTGTCATAGTTCGTGCACACAATGATGCAGAAGTTTATTATTTTCAGGCACAAAAAGTCGATTTTGTCACAACGCCCGCCCGTGAAATGGGTCGTGCGATCATTCATTATCTGGAAACATCGCGTAGCGGCATTGTGCCACTCAACAAGACAGATTTTTAATACTCTATCACCTTGATCATGACTGATCGTAATGCAGGGTCCGATCCTTTGCGGACGCTATCCTTAAATTTGTTATGTAGGCCGCTATAAAGATCCGGCGCTATTTCCTTATATCCAAGGCTTTTGTAAAACGGGCCGTTCCAGCGTATATCGCGGAACGTGACAAGACCGATATAGGGATATGCTTGATCGAGGGCATAATTTTCAATCGTGTGCATCAGGCGTCTGCCAATGCCTTTTCCTTGTGCTTCGCGACTGACCGAAACTTCATGCACGTAGAAAAAACCATCGAGCGGATAGCACGCGACAAAACCGATTGGCGCATCTTTTTCATTCACAGCTACCCATAACGTTCCGTTCTTGCAGAGCATTTGCAACAGCGCCGGATCAACGCTCCTGCTTTCGATATAACCGACCGAAGAGCCAATAAAGGCTGTCGCAGCTGATTGTTCGACTGCGTCGAGAAGCGGGACATCGCGCTCGGCTGCTGGTCTGATCCGGATGGTCATTGCGCCCTCATCGGAATGTCGAATTTTTTCAAGACGTCTTTTTGACGTTTTTCCAGTTTTGAGAGATCAAAATCCTCGATCAGTTCGTTGAACACGCGATACCAGTTTATTTCGGCCTTCAAATGCAAAAAGACAGAACCTAAGCCAAGAGCGGCACGGTCCATGAACACGAATTCACGAGGGATTGTGACGCCGCCGTTGTTTTTGCTCGCCTCGCGCAATTTCTCATGTACTTTTTGCGCGGTTTCACGCCCAAATATGCCGTTCGATACTTCGCCTATAGGGCGAATTTTGTCGTCCATCAAGGGTGCGTAGAGGAAGCGCGCCCAAATGTTGAGTGTATCGATCTGGTCTTTCGAAAGATTTTTGAAACCCCATGTTTCGTAGGCGTGAACGGACCGGGCAATATCGTTTTCCATCAACGAGTGATAGAGGTCGATAACGCCACCGACGAATTTGGGAGGGAAAACCCGGATGCATCCGAAATCCAGCAGGTTGATCGAGTGATCCTTTCGCACCGTGTAATTGCCCAGATGTGGGTCACCGTGAATGATGCCGTAATAATAGAGCGGCACATACCATGCGCGGAACATGTTCATGGCCAACTTGTTACGATCGCCAGCTGGCGCGTTGATAAAGGTCAGAATCTTTTCACCTTCCAGCCATGTACTGGTCAACAGCCGCCCGGTGGATAAATCATCAATCACTTCGGGCACGTGCACGCCTTTTTCATCCTTTAAAAGATGGGCGTAAAGTTTGCAGTGTCTGGCTTCGAGCGAATAATCGAGTTCCTCATAAAGCCGTGCCGCCAGTTCTTCATGGATATATTTGGTCTGAATGGCTTTATCGTAGCGCTCATAAATTGAGAAAATGATTTTGAGTTGGTTCAAATCCGCCGCGATGGCCGATTGCATGTCGGGATATTGCAGTTTGCACGCGGCGTTTTTCCCCTGATGTGTTACGGCCCTGTGTACCTGACCAAGACTTGCGGCAGCAGCGGCTTCTTTTTCAAAACTTTTAAAACGTGATTCCCAGTCCACGCCAAGCTCAGTTTTCATGCGGCGCTTGACGAACGGCCATCCCATCGGCGGTGCATTCGATTGAAGCTGCTGAAAATCGTTTGCGTATTCGGCGGGCAGGGCTTCGGGAATGGTGGCTAGAATCTGCCCCACCTTCATCAGTGGTCCTTTTAAATTGCCGAGCGCTTCGGTCAGTTGTTTTGCATGATCGCCGCGTTCGATCTTTATGCCGAAATAGCGCTCTCCCGCTACGCGTGCGGCAAGGCCCGCCATCGTTCCGCCAACACGGCCATACCGTATCAGTTGCCGTCCGATCGAGCTTTCCTGTTTTTTATCCGCCATGACAGGAGAATTGGATTTTACAGCCCGAAAGTCCAGCATTTTCTTAGATCTGCGGGCCTGTACAGCCCCCTTGCGGGGCGTCTATAGTGGGGCCATGAAACTTGCCAATGCCGATATCAAGAATGCCATTTTAGAGGCCGCGTTGCCCAACGTGCCGTTTGATGGCTGGACGATGAAGACACTGGAATCGGCGGCCCAGTCTGCGGGCTATGGCAAAGAGATGGTTTTGTCCGTGTTTCCGTCGGGCGTAAAGGATGCGATTATTTATCTTTCGCACTGGGCCGATGGCAGGATGTTGGAAATCCTTGCCCAGTCCGTACCGCCGCAACGTGTTCGTGACAAAATCGCGCTGGCTGTTCGCACGCGTCTTGACGTTTTGGCACCATACAAAGAGGTGGAGCGTCTGGCCATTGCCTATTGGATGCGCCCTTTGCGCAAATGGGAAGGCGCGAAACTGGTCTGGAAAACGGCGGATGCCATATGGCTGTGGGCCGGTGACACGGCAACGGATTACAACCATTATACCAAACGCACGCTGCTTTCCGGTGTCATCACGGCCACGACTTTATTCTGGTTATCTGATCATTCGGCCAAATCGCAGGATAGCTGGAATTTTCTGGATCGGCGTATAGATAACGTTATGAGCATCGGAAAGATTGTCGGGCGCATTAAAACAGCATAAACTGGTCAACAGTCACGATAAAACGGAGCCTCGCCCTTTGTTCCTCCTAAAGCTTAAAGACTTCGTACAAAAAAGTTTCTTTCGCCTGATCATGTTGTCGGCGCTTGTGCTGTTCCTTGGCGTTTTCATCTTTGCCTCGCAGATGGATAAATACAGCATACCGCCCGAAAATATGCAGGTTCCGTTTGGTGATGCATCCGGTAAGGCCATAGTCGGCGGGGCATCTTCCGAAGCTGCTTCTCTGGCGACACAAAATTTCAGTTCCGCCGAAATTTCTATGTATCTGACCGAAACCATCGCCGACGCGTTGTCCTTCAATCAGGACAATTACGCCACTAATACCGCCGCGATGCAGATGTATTTCACACCGGAAGGTTATAAGGCCTATACCGATTTCCTGACGACCGCCGGATTTTTATCAACCTTGCAGGGGCAAAATCTGCAATCCAGCGCCTATGCCGAACAGCCGCCGGTTGAACTGACCCATGGTGTGTATAACGGTGTGTATAAGTGGGTGTATGAAGTGCCCGTTACCGTCAGTTTTATTCCGCGCAATGCCGAAGGCTATGATAATAACGCCATCAAAGCCCAGAACCGTCGTTTCCTGCTGCGCGTGCAATTCGCCCGCGTATGGGATGATCCTCCGGTAAAGATTGAGCTTTGGCAGGCTTTGCCGCCACGCAGCGCAAAGTAAATCCTTAAAAATATTTTTAGGGATAGATATTTTTCCCGTCTTTACGGCTTTGCACCCGCCTCCTATAACAAGGGTCTTACAACATCATTGCAGACGAAAAGGCGTTTACTTATGAGCGAAACGAGCGCGGCGGGCTTCCGCAAACAACAAGAAACAACGGCGAATGACACGGGCGGCGTATCCGGTCAGCGATTGAAAGCTTTTATTGAGCGCATCGAGCGGCTTGAGGAAGAAAAGGGTGGTCTTGCCGAAGATATCAAGGATATCTACGCGGAATCCAAGGCCGTGGGTTTTGATAGCAAAATCATCCGCAAAGTGATCCGCTTGCGCAAAATGGATACCGAAAAACGCCATGAAGAAGAGCAAATGCTCGAACTTTACAAGTCCGCTATCGGATTGGAATAATTAAAGAATTTGGCCTTAACTAAGCCGTAATCTTTTTTATGTATTATGACCCCGAATTCAAAAATTCGGGGTTTTTC
Organism: uncultured Micavibrio sp.; assembly: GCA_964539025.1. Classification (GTDB taxonomy): domain Bacteria; phylum Pseudomonadota; class Alphaproteobacteria; order Micavibrionales; family Micavibrionaceae; genus Micavibrio_A. Next base: position 25,096 of record CAZIFA010000010.1, on the reverse strand, counting down.
TATGGGTGGGAATGACACTTTACAGGCAATCATGAACGACGTATCCCGTCGTCTTGACCAGGAGCCGTCATCTTATGCGCCGACCCGCGCTGTTTTGAGCGAAATGGATGCTTTCATGCTTCTTGATCCGCTTTTGGCTAGTCTCAACAAGGAATATCTGGACGCAAAACACAACCGCCTTCGCGCGGAAAGAGATTACGGTCGCGATGACGGTATGACTGAACTGGCCGCTTTGTTAGAAGATTCTGCGTGGTGCGCCATGCAAACACGTTATATGGAGGTGCGCGCTGAGCGCGCCCTGATGGCCAAAGCGCAAGAGTTGATGGAAGAAAGCCGCCTCGAAGAATTGCGCCTTGCCAAAAAAGAGAGAGAACGCGAAGCTCTGCAGGCATTCGAAGCTATGCAGATGTTCACCAGAATGCGCCGCGTCACGCGTGAGAAGAATTATGCTGATTTTTGGTTGGCGCTGTTCATGTTGCACATGGATCAGCCGGCTCTGTTCCGCAACAATTACGCGAGCTATCCGTTCAACCGCATCGCGGCTTAACCTGCTTTTCGCCCTTTTATCAAATCATCGACGACGGCGGGATCGGCCAGCGTGCTGGTATCGCCCAGTGAATCGAATTCTTCGGCCGCGATCTTTCTTAAAATCCTGCGCATGATTTTGCCCGAGCGCGTTTTGGGAAGTCCCGGTGCGAACTGAATGACATCCGGTGAAGCGATAGGCCCGATTATTTTACGCACGGTCGCTACGATTCCTTTTTTCGTTTCTTCATCGAAATTGCGGCCTTCGCGCAATGTGACATAGGCGTAAATGCCTTGTCCCTTAATATCGTGCGGGAAGCCGACAACGGCAGACTCTGCGACAGACTCAAATTCATTGATCGCGCTTTCGATTTCGGCAGTGCCGAGCCTGTGGCCGGAAACATTGATCACATCATCCATACGGCCCGTTATCCAGTAATACCCGTCAGCATCGCGGCGCGCACCATCGCCCGTGAAATATTTTCCAGGGAAGGTGGAGAAATAAGTTTGTTCGAAGCGTGCGTGATCACCGAATACGGTGCGCATTTGCCCCGGCCAACTATCGGCGATGCATAGTGCGCCTTCAGCAGCACCGCCCAGTTCTTTGCCATTGGCATCGACGATAACGGGTTTAATGCCAAAGAACGGCGTTGTTGCCGATCCCGGTTTGGTTGCTGTGACGCCGGGTAATGGTGTAATCAAATGTCCGCCGGTTTCCGTCTGCCACCATGTATCCATGATGGGGCAACGTCCTTCACCTACTATATCATTGTACCAATTCCAGGCTTCGGCGTTGATAGGCTCGCCCACCGACCCAAGAATGCGCAAAGATTTGCGTGAAGTTTTTTTGACGAATTCGTCGCCTGCTTTGATGAGTGAACGGATTGCTGTGGGTGCAGTATAGAAGGAATTGACCTTGTGTTTGTCAACGACTTGCCAGAAGCGCGACCAGTCTGGGTAATTCGGAACGCCCTCAAATACGATGCTTGTTGCGCCATTCGCGAGCGGTCCATAGATGATATAAGAATGTCCTGTAACCCAGCCGACATCTGCCGTGCACCAGTAAATTTCGCCCGGCCTATAATCAAACGTGCATTCATGCGTGAAGGCAGCGAAGAGGAGGTATCCGCCCGTCGTGTGCAAAACGCCTTTGGGTTTTCCGGTGGAGCCAGATGTGTAGAGAATGAACAACGGATCTTCCGCGTTCATCTTTTCAGGTTCGCACTCGGTGCTTTGTTTCCCTACAATGTCATACCACCAGACATCGCGCTTGTCGGTCCAATCGACTGCGCCGTCGGTGCGCTTGAACACGATCACGGTATGCACGTTGGGGCAGGATTTCAGGGCCTCATCCGTGTTGGCTTTGAGCGGGATTTTCTTTCCGCCGCGTACACCTTCATCCGCGGTGATGACGACATCGGATTTACAATCCTTGATCCGGTCGGTGAGCGAGGTTGGCGAAAATCCGCCGAACACGACCGAATGAACCGCACCTATGCGGGCGCAGGCCAGCATGGCATAAACAGCTTCGCAAACCATTGGCATGTAAATGGTGACGCGGTCGCCCTTTTTAACGCCGCGTTCTTTCAAGGCATTGGCGAGTTTGCAAACTTCGTCTTTCAACTGCGCGTAGGTGATTTTTTTATCGACGGCGGGATCATCGCTTTCCCAGATCAACGCAATATCGTTCGCACGGGCGGGAAGATGGCGGTCGATGCAGTTGTAGGAAGCGTTCAAAACGCCGTCTTCATACCATTTGATGGAAACGGGTGAATTGAACGAAGTGTTTTTGATTTTGGTGGGGTTTTTAAACCATGTAAGGCGCTGACCAATCTCTGCCCAAAATCCATCCGGGTCCGCCATAGATCGTTCATACATCGCCTTGTATTTATCTGGCGTTATATGTGCGGATTTTTGCAAATCCTTAGAAGGCGGAAATGTCGGAATGTCGGTCATTGGTAAAGTCTATCACTCTCATCCGGCGCGGCAATCCCCTTTTGAATGCGGCGGACGGTGATGATGGCGACGCCAAGCATGGTGATAAGTCCGCCGACAATCATCGGTATATCGATATGTTCGCCCAGTATCACGACCGCGAGCAGCACGGTGATAAACGGCGTAAGCATAGTAAAGGCCGTGAGGTTTCCGATGTTCCCGCGATGCAACATCCTCTGCCAGATAATATGCGTGATGCTGATGACAACCGATTGATAGGCAAGAAGCGGGCCGAGCAGCAACCAATTCGCATCCGGCAATGCTGCCCAGCTACCCGGTGCGAGCACCCAGCTTGCTGCGAAATTGAAAGGGAGTGAAAACGCCGAAAGAAGACAGATATAGGTTGCGGGATGCACGGCCTGCAAATGTTTCATCTTGATAAAGCTGTAGGCGAGTGAAAGCGTGGAAACCAGCATGATGGCGACACCGCCGGGATGTGTGGCGAGGTCTGGTTTGCCGCACATGATCGCAACGCCCGCGACGGCCAAACCGATTCCCGTCCATGTGCGCCAGCGGATTTTTTCATGGAAGAAAATCATGCCCAGAATGGTGGCGAAGATCACTTGTGTTTGCAGCAGGATCGAAACGCTCGCGGCGTCGAGCATGTTAAGCGCGATGAACAACAATCCGATATGAATGACGTTCATCAGCATGGAAATTTGAAAAATATACCAGAGCGTGCGGCGATCTGGTTTTTGTAAGAAAGGAAGAAAAACCAGCGCGGCGAGGGAAAAACGCAATGTCGCGGCGGTCAGGGGCGGAATTTCCGTGACGGCGAGCTTGACCGCGATGATATTCCCCGCCCATAAAATCAGGATGAAGAAGAGGAGAAGATAATCGCCGCGCTTAAAATCCATGTATTTTGCCGCACTCTTTAAAAACCGCCGCACGAGATATAGGGGCGGCGGGCCGGGAAGTAAAGCCGAACTGGTTAACGGCGCGGGGAAGCCAATCGATTAATTTTTCATATTTTACAATGAGTTAGGTTAAATATTAAAGATTTGGTTGTTTTGCGTTCAATTATTTCCATAAAAATGTTTGCAATCAACGGTAGGCTTATGTTATAAAACCCCATCGAATTCACAGTTAAAGAGGGTGTGTTTATGAAACTTAGAACAACGACCAGCATTGCGGCACTTGGATTTTTGAGTGCTTGCAGCACCTATGCCCCAACAGCGGGTACAAGCGAGGGACAGGGTCCAAACGGAAACTATACGTACAGAACACCGATGATGAACCAAGCCACGGACTGCACAGTTACAACGCAGGAAAACGGTCAAGTCGTACAGGGACAATGGGTTGTCTTCGATCAAGGCGGCCAAGCGACGCGCCGCTGTGTTTCCGGTCCTTCACGTGGAGACCGTCAACAAATCCTGATGCAACGCACGGGAGAACGAGCTGCGAGTACCTTTGCCAACACAATTATCAGAGAGAGTAACCGCGCGCTTGGGCGGGCAATAAGAAATGGTTACAACCTTACAAGCAATTCCAATGCTAGCATTGACATACCTCTAGGGTTTAACACGTTCGGTGCAGGTGCTGCTTTGATGGATGATCCGCTGTTACAGTTGGCCAAAATGGGTGTGGTGGAAGTGACAGCAAATCATTTTGCCATCAATGTTCCCAAGGGCTTTAAATTCCCCGAAAATGGTAAAGCGCTTGACCTTAATGAGGTGGTGGACGCATGGAAAAAGGCTCCTAAGAACGAGATTACTGAACTGCTAGTTCAAATACACGTTGCAGGTGCTATTGCTGAGCGTAACAAACCTGCAATGATGCCGAAGTAGCTTTTTGACAATGAATTGAATTAAAAAGGCGATATCGAATGATATCGCCTTTTTAATTTTTCGTTTGGTTGTTATTAATTGCAAATACAATTGCTTCCACGCCAGTACAAGTCTCTGTACCCATCTCGTATTTTACAATTACTCGTTTGCCCGCCATGGGTATAATTTCCCGCAAAATTACCCCATCTATCATAGAACCCCGCACGGGCACCGGGATAGGGAGTTTCTGCAAAGCATAATCTTTGACGATGTCTGCGATTATCATTGTCCCACCGGTCGCGCGCTTCAACATCCGATGCTGGCGTTGCAATGGCGGTTGCGCCTAAAAATGCGCCTGCCAGCATTGTGATTCCTCTTTTAAAACTCATTTAATTTCTCTTATGGTTTTGCCGCTTGCGGTTTTGAATCGTTCGGTTTGACGAAACTGATGACATAGCGCCCATTAACAGCGTTGCTAGTGGATTTGCGGTACGAACGATCATCACCCGGTGCCACTGCTTTACCCTCTGCGGGGGCATCCGGATGGCTTGGGTGATATCCGTGTTCATGAATTTCACCGTTCATCGGCATGTCGAGTGCTTTGCCAACACCTTCCACGTGGCTGCATCCGGCAACCGCTGCCAAGGCAAGTTTCGCTGTAATTCTACGCATTCTACTCTTCCTTCTATTACTTTTTTAGATTGTTAGTTTACTCTTGGATTACATGGCCCGGCGGCGACAACGGGATATCCGCTAGCATCGAGCTGCGATTTTCCATCGCTGCTAAATTGCGGGCACCAATAAAGTCCATTACCTGCCTTCGCGAGGGGCCTGTGATGGGCGGAACCCGAAGGATTATAACCGCCGCCGCTGGGTACTACCGGGTTGGGCAACTCGCACCCAGTCAAACCAAACAAAGCAGTTGCGGCGACGGCGAAAACATAACGTAGTCTGCCTGGCATTCTACGATCCCAGATTTATTCCGGGCATTTTAAACAGCCTGTCTTGAAACTCTTTGTCGAACGCGCCTTCTTCATGCTTGAACAATTGTTCCTGATCGCCTTCGGCATTCAGGCAATAATATTGGCGACCGCGTCGGTCCTGACAGACGCGGTATTGTGGCTGCTGGGGAGGATAATATCCGCCTTGATTATTGTTGTATCCGCCATACCGGTTGTTATCGTAAGAACGTTGTTGAGACCCGCCGATAGCATCGCCAATAAGGCCCCCGACTATGGCGCCTCCGATGGCACCAACAGCGGCACTACCTGCGCGATTGGGACGGCCATATTGATCAGCGCAGCCTGTTGTAACGCCTGCGACAAGGGCGATAGGTGCAAGAGTCGAAAAAAGATCTGAAAGTTTCATAACACTCCTCCTGTGTTTGTTTTTGTGTATCCTTTCGAACAAAGTTACGCCGCTATGGGTTCCTTGCTGAAAGGGGTATAAAAACGCGCGGGATAATAACCGCCCTTTCGTTTTTTGGCACGAAAATAAATTAAAGCCGCGTTTTTATATGAAATTTCAGAGGATTAGCTGGAAGGTCTTGGAGTCCGCAGGAGGGGCACCGGCAGGCCTGTACCCGGTTCCGGTTTATTATAGGTTTGTACGGGCGGCGGCGGTTCAGGCTCGGGCGGTGTGTCATCCTCCGCATGGTGTTCCCGCGGCGGTAAATTCCGATCGGGATAAACTGTTATCGGCTGGCTCGGGTCCCCTCGATAAGGCATTCTTCTATCATCCGGTGGAGGCGGCGTTACGATGCCCCAATTGCGGTAAACGATGCCTGGAGGTCGTGGAAAATAATCACCATATCCGCAGGCGGATGCCATGAACATGGTGGAAAGTCCGGCGATGGCTTTTAAAGCGAACGGAACTTTCATAGACACGTATTCCTTATTCGGCGTGTTTGAGAATGCACGCCCATTCATCTTTCGTCACAGGCGAAACGGACAAGCGCGATTGTTTGAGCAGCGCCATGGTTTTGAGCGCAGAGATTTTTTTGATCTGTTCAAGAGTGACAGGTTTTTTAAGCGGCTTTACCGCCTTGAAATCCACCATCCCGAATTTGCCGGTTTCATCGGTGGGGTCGGGGTAATATTCTTTGACGACTTCGACAATGCCGACGATTTCCTTGCCCTCGTTCGAATGATAGAAAAACGCCTGATCGCCCTTTTTCATTGCTTTCATATTATTCGACGCTTGGTAATTGCGCACACCGTCCCACCCCTGCACGCCTTTTTTGACATGCATATCCCACGACCATTTGAAAGGTTCGGATTTCACCAGCCAGTGTTGCATGATTACGCGGCCTCTGATTTTACCGGGCGGTCGAGCATGCGGGCGATCATCTCATCGACGCTCACGCCCTCGGACAGGCATTTATACATGGCTTCGGAAATAGGCATTTCGACCGCGTTGTTTTTTGCCATGACCATCAGCGCCTCGGCGGTGTAAACGCCTTCGGTGACAGAATTTCTTTGCGCGAGGATATCTTTCAACGATTTACCTTGCCCCAATGCGACACCGAGCGAAAAGTTACGTGATTGCATGGATGAACAGGTGAGCAAAAGATCGCCGACACCGCACATGCCCATCAGCGTTTCTTTTTTCGCGCCAAGCGCAGAAGCAAGGCGAGCTATTTCAGCCAGACCGCGTGTTACCAAAGCGGCGCGCGCCGAATTGCCGAGCTGTTTGCCTTCGATCACGCCGCAAGCGATGGCGATGACGTTTTTCACCGCGCCGCCGACCTGCGCGCCTATGACATCATCGGATGCGTAAAGGCGAAGGCTGCGCGTGTTCAGGCTTTCGGCTATTTTTTCGGCTTCTTCTTTATTGTTCATGGCCAATGTCATCGCGCTGGGCAGGCCTTTTGCGATTTCGGCGGCAAAAGTTGGTCCGGTCAGAATCGCGATGGGCGATTTGGGCATGATCTCGGCTACGATCTGTGACATCAGGGCGCCTGTCTTTATCTCCACACCCTTGGCGCAGATGATGAGCGGCGTGGACTCATTTAGATGCGGTTTTAGATGATCGAGCGTGATACGCAAATATTGCGCTGGCGTGACGATCAACAGCGCATCGGCTTTGGCCGCGTCTGCAAGATTGTTGGTTGCCTTTATATTGGTGCTGATCGGCTGACCGGGCAGGAACGGCGTGTTCTCATGCCTTGTGTTGATGCTGGAGACGACATCTTCTTCGCGGGCCCACAGAATGACGTTTTTGCCGGCGATTGCGTAAACCTGCGCCAGCGCCGTTCCCCATGCGCCGCCACCAATGATGCCGATTGTTTTCATTCTACACCTTCTAATCAGAAATTATTTTTGTGAAATTGTTTCGTCGAGCGGCCAGCGAGGGCGAGCGGCAATATCGAGTGAGTTGGTCATGTTGCGCATCAAGCGTTCTATCCCTGTCCATGCGATCATCGCGCCGTTATCCGAGCATAATTTAACGGGGGGCGCAACGAATTCCATCCCGTTTGATTCCGACAAATCGAGCAAAGCCTTGCGAATCCGCGCATTCGCGGCCACACCGCCCGATACGATCAACGCCGGACGTTGTGTTTTGTTGCCGTAATTTTTGAAAAATATTTCAATAGCGTTGGTCATACGATCGGTCACTACCTGCGCGACCGTCTCCTGAAACGAAAAACACAAGGCGCAGACATCATCATATTCCAGCTTTCCTTCGGGTAATTTTTCGACATGGTTACGCACGGCGGTTTTCAAACCGGAGAAAGAAAAATCGCATCCTTCGCGTCCTTTCATAGGAACTGGCAGCGGGAATTTTTTAAGCGCTGCTTTTTGGTCTTTGCAATCATTGGCCGCACGTTCGACATACGGACCGCTTGGGTGGGGGAATCCCATCACTCTACCCGATTTATCAAAACATTCACCCAGCGCATCATCCAGTGTCGTGCCTAGGCGTTTATAAACACCGACATCTTCCGCAATCAGGATTTGTGTGTGCCCGCCCGACACAAGCAGCACAAGATAGGGGAACTTTACATCATGCGTCAGGCGCGGGGTTAGAACATGGGCTTCCAGATGATTGACGGCGACGAAGGGAAGATCGTGCGCAACCGCGATGGCCTTGCCCGCCATCATTCCGACCATAACGCCGCCGATAAGTCCCGGTCCGCAGGTCGCGGCCACACCCGATAAATCCTTGAACGAGATTTTCGCGTCCTGCATGGCGGCTTCGATCAGGGAATCCAAATGGTCCATGTGCGTGCGTGCGCCGATTTCAGGCACGACGCCGCCAAAAACCGTATGTTCCCTTAGTTGTGAAAGGACGATATTGGCCAGAATCGTCTTGTCGTCGCGGATCAGCGCGACAGCGGTTTCATCACAGGATGTCTCAATGCCCAGAACGATCATGGCGGGGGTTTTAGCATGCACGCCCTTTATTGTCATCAGAGGCGAAGGCTGCTAAATAGTGCGCCATGACGTTGAAATCGTTAAAAATAGGAACGCGCGGCTCGCCGCTGGCCCTGATCCAGACAGGGTTGGTGGAGGCGGCGCTCGCGGCCGCGTATCCCGGCCTTGCCACCGAACGCGTTATCATCCGTACTTCAGGCGACTGGAAACCCGAAGATGGCGAAACACGGCTTTCAGAAACGCAGGGCGGTAAAGGCCTATTTGCCCGGGAAATTGAACGCGCGCTGATGGATGGTGAAATAGACTGCGCCGTGCATTCGATGAAGGATATGTCGTCATTCCTGCCCCAGGGGCTTGGGCTCGATCACGTTCTTAAACGCGGCGATCCGCGTGATGCGTTTGTTTCCCATAAATACAAATCGATGTCTGAATTGCCGAAAGGTGCGAAGGTAGGATCATCCTCGCTCCGCCGCCAGTCTTTTATTCTTAAAGATCGTCCGGATCTTGATGTCGCACCAATCCGCGGCAACGTGCAGACTCGTTTGGATAAGCTTAAAGATGGGCAGTTTGATGCAACCTTCCTTGCTCTGGCGGGAGTACAAAGATTGAATTTGCAAGGTGATTTCATTCACCCGGTTTCCGTGGAAGATATGATTCCAGCCTGTGGGCAAGCGATCATTGCCATTGAAACGCGTATTGATGACGTCACTACGCGTAAGCTTTTCGATGCTATCAGTGATAAACCCACTGCATTGTGCGGCATCGTTGAACGCGCGGCGTTGCAGGTGTTGGATGGGTCATGCCATACACCGATCGGTGCTTATGCAAGATATGAAGGTGATGCCGTGTTATTCGATCTTGTTGTTTCCTCTTGCGATGGTACGCGCGTCTATCAGAATTCCGCGAAGGGTATCGTGCGCAATGAAAAAGAAGCCGAAGAATTTGGTCGCGCACTGGCACTCAAACTCAAACCTCTCGTGCCGCCCGATATTTTTTCATGAGTACGAAGATCATCGTCATGGCGCGCGCCGATGGCGGCGCGGAGATAGAAGAGGCGATCACGGCGCTAGGGTTCGATCCGCTGGTCGAGCCTGTCCTGTCGATCCAATATGTAGAAGACGATCCGCCGGAAATTGAAGATACAACGCCGCTCATCTTCACTTCGGCCAACGGTGTTCGTGCTGTGGCCCGAAAAACAGATAATCGCACCAATAAGGTTTATGCGGTTGGGCGCAATACGGCGGACGAGGCGCGTCAGGCTGGTTTTGAGAATATAGAAAATGCGCAAGGGACAGTAGACGATCTGGCCGGATTGCTGCTGGAACCGTTAAGAACTTCGTTAATTCCCGCACTTTACGTGCGTGGGGAGGAAATTTTACATGATCTTGCTGCAAATCTTGCCAAAAATGGGGTTAGTATCCATCAATGGACCGGATATAAGGCCATTCCAGCCCAAAATTTGTCCATTCGCCTCTTAAAAAAGCTCGATAGCCGTGAAATTGAAGCGATTATGTTCTTTTCAGCCCGTGGCGGGCAAATTTTTACCGAGCTGGCGGAACAGTATGATCGGGCAAGCCGTATGCGTACGATTAGGGCCTTGTGTATTAGCGCGGCCGTGCTAAAGTCTGTTTCCGTATTGCCATTCCGCGATGCGGTCATTTCCGACACACCGGACCGTTATGGTATGATGAAACTGCTACAAAATTTACATAAACAAGGATTGTGAGACGATGAGCCAGGAAGACATTGACGCCCTGAAAAATGCCTCTGTGATAATCGAGCGTTTCGGGGGTATACGTCCGATGGCTGCCAAGGTTGGTGCGCCTGTTACCACCGTTCAAGGCTGGAAAAAACGCGATGTCATTCCAGGTGCACGCCGCGAAGATGTTCTTAAGGCCGCCAACGAAAACAGCATTGATTTGTCCGATCTGCTCGCCTCTTCACCAACGAACGCCATAAACGTCAAGAGCAGCGAAAGCGCGCTGGCTGATGCTGCGTCCACGAACGATAATGATATCAAGATCACGGTTGAGCCGATCCTGCGTCCGCAATCCAAACCCATGCCTTCGTCTCTGTCTCCGCGCATCGATACAACGCACGAAGAATTGATGGCCGCAATAGCACAGGGGCAAAAGAAAGCGGTGCGCACGAGCCTTTGGACGACACTGGTTTTCGCGCTGCTTGTCGGTGGCGCTGCGACACTGGCCTTGCTGCCGAGCGCAAAGAAAATCGAACAACATGACGAACAGATTGCCGGACTGGAAGGCAAGGTCGGCGCGATGGACAAAGATGTTCAGGCCATGAATGAAGGTGCTGGATTCATCAAGGATATGGTGCCCGATGACATACGCGTCAAAATGGAAAATCTCAAAAAAGAAGCAGATGGCATTAGCAACGATGTGAAGAAAGTTGCCGCCGAGGCCAAACAGCTTTCCAAAACCGTACTGGCAACGGATGCGGGTTCGTTATCAGACCGTCTCTCGGTGATCGAAGCCAAACTTGCTGACACTGAAGGTGGTCAGGCGATGAAGGATATGACGGCCCGCATCCGCAATCTTGAAGTGAGCATTGCCGGGCAAGAACAATTGGGCGCGTCGATCACCGAACTTACACAGATCGTAGATTCTCTCGATGGCCAGGTAAATTCGCTCAGTACCAGAATGGCGCAGGCGCAAAATACACCGAATAGCCCGCTGGGGCAGACGCTCGAAGGCGTATCTGGCAGTGATATGAAGGCGGCGGCGCTCCTGATTGCTTTCTCACAGCTTCGTGAATCTTTAAATCGTAACGCGCCGTTCGGCGATGATGTGGCGCTGCTGCAAAAACTGGTTGGCAATGACGATCCGCAATTGCAGGACGCATTAACGCGCCTGGCCCCGCAGGCAGAAAAAGGCGGTGTTTTGACCAGCGAGGGCCTGTCGAACGAATTCAAGGGCATGGCGGGTGATATCGTATTTTCCTCGCTTAAAGGCGAAGATGTTTCCGTCACTGAAAAAGCCAAAGTGCGCTTGACCCAGATCATGAATATCAAAAAAGACGGTGAATTGGTCGGCGGCACGCCGACGCAAAAAGCCGTTGCGCAAGCGCAGGACCAGCTTGATCGCGGCGATGTACAAGGTGCAATCGCCACGCTGAATACGCTGGACGGCAATGCTAAAACACAAGCGCAGCCTTTTATCGATCAGGCACAGGCCACCATTCTGGCCGACCAGATTCAGAATATGCTGCGCACGATGATCGTCGCCAATGTTGGTACGAACATCAATGCCGCGAGCGGTACCAACACGCTTAACAACATTACGACCAACATCCAGAACGCTATGCCCGGGCAGGGCGTTGTGAAGGATGAAGCCTCGGGTTTTGCCGTTCTTCCATCGCCCAAAGGATTTAAAGGGTTTTCCTCCGGCCAACCCGAGTGATAGGATAGGGGTGCTTTAAAAACCCCTAACCGACGCATGATCGAAAGGCTGTTTTTTCCGGTGTTACGCGCCCTGTGGTTCTTTTGTCAGCTTGCCATCGTCGTCTGCGCGGCCATCTGGATCGTTTCGCAAAAGGGCGCGGTTGATATTGCGTGGAACGATTATTCCGTATCGGTCAATCTTGGTATTTTCCTTCTCTTCCTCGCTTTGTTCACGATTGTCACGGTCGGGCTATTTCGCCTGTTCGGCGTAATCGTATCAATGCCCCGGGGATTTTCCCGTCACCGCAAAGACCGCGCACGGGCGAAAGGGTTTCAATCTCTGACACGCGGTTTTGTCGCCATTGCGGCGGGCGATGCAAAAAAAGCCACGCATTACGCCAAAGAAGTGCGCCATTTATTGCCTGATGAGCGCGGTCTGCCGTTGCTGCTTGAGGCGCAGGCGGCAAGATTACGCGGTGAAGAAGGCGCCGCACGCCAGTCCTTTGAAAAACTGCTCGGTGACAGAGACGCCGCTTTCTTCGGTATTCGTGGTCTTTTGAAATCTTCGCTTGATGAGGGTGATACGCTCAAGGCGCTGGGCTACGCGAAGACCGCACTGGAACAAAATCCCAAACAGCCGTGGATTTTAAAATCTGTCTATGACCTTGAATTACAAAATCAGCATTGGAACGAAGCATTCCGGTTGCTGGAGCGCGTTAAAAAAGCGCGTGCCATCGATGACAATCACGCGAGAAAAGACGAAGTTGCTTTGCTGCTGCTTCAGGCGGAACAGGATCGTTTGTCAGGTAACGAAGTGGGGAGTTTGAAAAAGATCGAACGCGCTGTAAAACTCGCGCCTGATTTTTCGCCCGCTGTTATCAAACTGTCCGAACACTATCTAGCCAAGGGCAAGAACGGCAAGGTTGGCTCGCTGGTTGAACGCGCGTGGAAAACCAATCCGCATCCGGATTTGATTGTTCTATGGGACCGGATCGCACCGGAGGTAAAATCCACCGATCAGATGCGCCGCCTGCGCTGGTTCGAAAAATTGGTAGCAATCAAACCCGATTCCGCCGATGGCCAGCTCGCCGCCGCGAAAGTTGCGATGGATGCAGGACTTTGGGGAGAGGCGAAAGCCTATCTGACCGTTGCTGAAAATCTACGCCGTACCGCGCTGGTTTACCGCACGCGTGCGGATCTTGAGGAACAATCGGCGCATAACTCTGCTGGCGCGCGCACGTGGCTGGAAAAGGCCGCCAGCGCTGCGCCGGATGCTGTGTGGTATTGCACACTGACAGGGCATATCTATGATCGCTGGTCGCCGGTGGCTCAGCCGCACGGATCGTTTAATACAATTCAATGGGGCCACCCGCTGGCGCAAAATTTCAACGCGGTAAAATCTACGCTTTCTGATTGGAAAGACCCGCTGATGATCGAAAAAGCCTGATCACACCCACATCAGTTTCAAGATAAGGAAGCCGCCTAAGAAGCCACCGACATGCGCGGCCCAGGCGATCATGCTGCCATCCGGTCCGCCCAGCATGCCAAAACCTATAGACAGGCCTATCCAGAGCAGCGCAAAGGGCAGGATGCCGAACTTACCGCCCATCTCCCGCTGGCCGCGATTGAGCATGACGATTGCGCCTGCGAACAGACCGCTTAAGCCCCCCGACGCGCCGATCATGGGATAGGCTGATGTGGTGTTGAGAAGATAATGCGCCGCCGCACCGAATAGTCCGCTGGCGATGAACAGGATCAGTGTGCGCTTTGGGCCTAGCCAGCGTTCGACGCCGCTGCCGAAGGCTGCCAGCATGAAAAGATTGAGCGTTACATGCATCCACCCGCCATGAAGCAGCATGTGGGTGAGGGGACTGACGATCATGAATGGATCGAATTCGCCGTTATTGAATCGTTCGGGAATAAATCCGAATTCACCGATCACCCAATCTGATTGCTCTGGCGAGAGGATAACGCCTGTCAGGAAATACATACCGAGCATAATGCCCAGAAGATATTTGGTCACGGGGGGCATGTTGATCATCGGTTCCGCCGCGCTTGCGAGCTTTCGCTCCAGCTTTTCCTTTTCGCGCCGCATCTTATCGCGTTCGGCCAGAGAAGGAAGAACCACGATCTTGTCATCGGGCCGTTTATTATCGTTGTTACTACCGTTTAAATTAGATTCCATACCACCACGCAAAATCCCTCGGGAGAAGAGTATAGGGCCAGTATCATAAAAATCAGCGGCTTTTTTGTGGCGGGCTGGGATAACATAAAAAATCCCCCCGTTTTTGGCGGGGGGAAATACTTATGCCTTGCTTTGCAGCATATTTTGTCCGGTTGCGTTAACTTGGCGTTAAGCCCCCGAACATCGGCGCCGTTTTTTCGGCGTCGTATCTATATTTGATCGTCTCATCGCCGCGGGCTTCGAGGCCGCCGCCGGGTGTGGCTTTGTGAATGATGTCTGCGACGTCCTTCATCAGATCCATCGCCATGACTTTCGTCTGCGCGAGCTGGACTTTGAGATTTTCCAGAGCCTGTGCATAGCCCTCTTTGGCAATCTCTTTGCCCATGATCACAAATTTTTTAATATCGCCGAGCGTGTCGACCATGCCTTCTGCCATCTTGGCAAACGCGCCCATGGAGGACAGATCGCTGTCTTGCAAATGCACGGCGGGCTTTTTACCGCCGCCACCGGATTTGCCTTTCGAGCCTTCGCCATCATCCTCATCATCGTCTTTTTCTTCTTCGTCCATCTCGATGTCGAGATAGGTGCGTGCCTGAAAGCTGACCGGAAATTTGCGCAGTTCTTTTGCATCCAGCGTGGTGCCGTTCATACCCGCCTTCAGTTCGGCGTGTACGACATTGTCATGCCAGTCCATGACCCAGCAGTGACTTTTATGTTCGCCGTGCTGGATGAATTTCTTTACGACCCTTTTACCGGGGTAAAAGGCCTCGTCTTCCAATCCTGCGCTCTTCAGGAGATCTTTTACATCTACCTTCATGGGTCACACTCCTTTTGTCCAACAGCGGTTTTAACCCAGTATCCGCTATTATTTTACGAAATTGCAAATTTACTATGAGTTCAAAGCTTTAAAGAAGGGTTAAAAATCGGGGTTTTTAAGGGATTATCGCAATAAATTTTAAAAGGGTAAGCGGTAAAGGCTTTTTGGCGGTAAACGGCCCTTTGTGATAGAGTGGAATCAGCAAAATCAGGAGGTTCCATGCGTTTTAAATTGTCTTTGGCCGTTATAGGACTTTTGCTGGCTGGAACCGCCCCGACGCTGGCCCAGAACACGCAAACGCAGCAGGGAGGATACGGCTATTCCGCCGCTCCTGTTTATAATACAGGCACGGGCACGGCGTATTACGTTCCGCAGAACAACGGCACCGCCCCGGTTTATAATAACGGCAGTAATGTTCCTCTGCTGCCGATGCAACAGATGATCGCGGGCAAAAACGCTCCTTCTTACAGCTATGGCAATCAACCACAGCCCTATAATAATTTCGGCACGCCTGCCACAAATGGTTACGCAGCCACGCCGATGAACCAGATTCAAGGTGGTGCCCTGCCGCGCGATATGTCGGCGTTCCAGCCTGTGCAGGGTTTTGTGCCGGTCATGCCGGGATACCAGCAGCAACAGCAGCTGCAAAATAACGGCGCTTCCATGTATCAGGGCAATGCGTTCAGCCAGCTTTACGCCAACGCGACAGGTCAGCAGGAAAAACCTGTGCCAACCAAAAAACGCGTGATCTACAGGCAGTTGAACAATCCCCTGACGGAACCTCCGCGCCTGTTCAGTCTCGACGAATAAAATCCCGTCTTGCGATAGCGAGGTATTTCTGTTGCTCTAGGGCATGGAAAGTACTGCCACCCGATTGCCCGCATCCATCGTCTTTTTATTTCTGGCGATCGGCGTCTATGCATTGTTCGGTTCGCCGACGCCGGATAATCCGGGTTTCGTGGAGGCTGTGGTGGGTGGGCTTTTGATCCTTTCCATCGGTGCCGTGGGAATATCCGGATCGGTCGATTTAAGGCGTGGCCGCAACGGTTTTTTGAAATCCTTGCAGATATTGTTTCTAGCAGGTCTGATCCTTCCGACCATAGCGGGCGTATATTTCGGCAATGATCATATGCTGATCCTGCGCGATCTTCTGGCGTTTGCGTTTTTGGGGTTGCCGCTTTTTCTTGCCGATAGATTCAAGGATTATCCGCAGGCTGCCACGATATTGTGCCGCCTTCTGATCGGTGCAGGCATTGTTTTTTCTCTGCGCACGCTGATCCCCGCGTTCAATGTCTGGATTCCACAGGGCGAGCTTTTGTATCTTTCCAACTCGCCGCTTGCGCTGTTCGCCGGCGTGTATTTCGCAGCGTCGTTGTGGTGCGCTCTGGAATCCATATCGCGGGCACAAATATTTCATGTTCTCGTTTGCCTTGCGGGATTGGGCATTCTGGTCGCGGCCATGCTTTTGGATGTGCAGCGTGCGACGGTGAGCGCGATCTTTCTCACATGGCTTGTGCTCGCGCTGGTTACTCTGGTGAAAACGCCCCGGCGCGTATTCCTTCCGCTTATGCTCACTGGCGCACTTGCCGTTGCGATCTATCCGCTGGTCGCCGATGCATTGCAGGCAATGGCGACGAAGACCGCCGAAGTCGGCCTCAACATGCGCCTGCAAGAAGCGCAGGCCGTGTTCGATATGCTGATGACATCAAACCCTGCCGCTTTGTTAATCGGACTTGGTTGGGGATCGGTCTTTGCCTCACCTGCGGTCGGCGGTCTCGATGTTAATTATACCCACAGTCTTTTGACCACCATGGCGCTCAAGGGCGGGATTGTCCTGCTGCTGTTGACCATTATTCTCGTGGTCAGCGCGCTTTATCAAATTATGCTTATATTTCAACAGGACAGGGTGCGCGGCCTGTCTTTGTTCTGGCCATTGGTTATTCCCGTCTTCCTCTACGCCTCGCACAAATCGCTCGATTTTGGTCTATTGTTGCTGATGATCGGGGTGTGGAGCAATCAGGCCCCACCGTTGCATGAAAGCCACACCTCGTGTAATAAAAACAAGCATCTGCAAGAATAGAACACAGGAGTACGGGCTAGGTAAAATGCCGAACGTGAAGCCGTCTGTATTGTTGATCAATCGCGTCTACCCGCCTTCGCGCGGGGCGAGCGGTCGCGTGTTGCGCGATCTGGCCCGAGAAATGGCGCGCGCTGGGTGGATTGTAACCGTCTTAACCACCGGTGAAAAAACTTTTTCTGAAAAGGACGGTGGCATCAATGTATTTCGCGTTAAGGCACCGATCAATCCTCGCGGCGTCATCTCCTATGGCCGCGTCTTGTGGAAACTGTATCGCGCGGCGATGAAACAACCGCGCCACGATCTCGTCATCACCCTGACTGATCCGCCGTTGCTGGTGACGATCGGCCGCCGCTATTCGCGCAAAAAACGCTGCAGCCACATGCATTGGTGTCAGGATCTTTATCCCGATCTGTTCCCGTCCATAGGCGTGAAGATGCCGCAATTCATTCTAAAGGCGTTGAGCCGCAGCGCGCGTCGTTCGATGAACAAGAGCGGTAAGGTTATCGCCGTGGGTCGCTGCATGGCCAAATATCTTGCCCATACCGGTGTTGAGACGGGACGCATTTCCATGATTCCCAACTGGCCGGATATGGAACTGGTTGATCCCAACAAGAAGATCGGTCGCGCAGATGTTCGCATCAAGGATAACGTGCCGATGGCGCGTCCCGCCGAAACTTTGCTGCGTGATGACTCACCGCGTTTCAGGATACTTTATGCTGGAAATATTGGCCGCGCCCATCCGATGAAGGCGATACTTGAAGCCGCCGAATATCTTTCGCCTTATCCGGAGATCGAATTTGTTTTCGTGGGCGAGGGACCAGCCCATGACCGACTGTCGGCGGAACGTTCGCGTCGCGGCCTGCAAAATATCAAGCTGTTGCCATACCAGCCAGCAAGCTGTCTCAAAGACCTCATGGAAAGCGGTGATCTGCATCTTATCAGCGTGCGCGACGATACCGCCGGGCTTTTGGTGCCGTGCAAATTCTATTCTGCCATTGCCGCCGCGCGGCCCACGATTTATGTCGGACCCGCCGATACGGAGATCGGTCGCATGATACGTGATTACGGTTGCGGCGCGATTGTGCCGCAAGGCGACGGGCAAACGCTGGCACAGGCTGTTCTTTACTTCCGCAATGATTCCGATGCGTGGTTTAGCGCGCAACAGGGCGCGGAACAGGCGGCGGCGGATTCCCGACCCGTTAAATCCATTCTTTCGATCATGAAAGAAGCGGAGACCACCATCCAGACACGTTACGCATAGGGTCACATTCATGCGGGGAGAACAGACGCTGGCCGATCTTCTCTCCGATGTTTGGGCCGCGCGCCGTTATGTGTTAATTTTTGCCGCAAGCTTTATCGTTATCGCCTTTTTCGTGGCCTTGCTTTCCACGCCGTTATATCGCGGCAGCATGATCGTCGCGCCCGCTGATGGGTATGCACTGGGCGATTACGCCTCGAAAGTATCGGATGGGGAATCCATGAACCTGCCGTTCTGGCGTCCGCGCGATCAGGAAGGAATTTCCACGGATTTTTACCGCTTCATGTACACGATCCAGGGAACCGCGGTTGCCACGATTTTACTGAAAGATGAAAGCGTGCTTTCTGGCATCGCGCGGGATGGCAGTTGGTCGAAAAAAGCGGATGAATGGAATGCCGAAGAACTGGCCGAATATCTGGCAAAGCATATAAAGATTGAACATCTGGGTACCACGCCGCTTCGCCGGATCAGTTACAGACACCCGGATGCGGCTTTTGCCGCTGCCTTTTTGCGCAAGGTTCATCTTGTTTCGGACCAGTTGATCCGTCGTGACCGTCGCCGCCAGTCGGAAAGCCGGATCAATTATTTAACCGCGACACTACAAAAAACCGTGAATCCCGATCACCGCAAGGGCATCACCGATCTTTTGATGCAACAAGAACATATCCAGATGCTGGCCAATCTGGATGAGCCTTACGCCGCCATTATGGTGGAGCCGCCATCAAGCACGCCAAAGCCTATATGGCCGGATAAGTCTTTGCTCTATGCTGTTTTCGCGCTGGTTGGGGCAGGGGTCGGCTATCTTATCTGGACGATGCGCCATGTCCGCTAAAATTTCCGTCACCGCCATTATCACGACATTGAACGAAGAAAAAAACCTTCCGCGATGCCTTGCCTCGCTTGAACGGTTTGATGAGATCGTCGTCATTGATTCTAACAGTACAGACGCCACTTGCGATATTGCACGCTCGTTCGGTGTGCGTGTGGAATCTTTTGCATGGAACGGCACCTATCCCAAAAAGCGGCAGTGGGCGCTGGATACGCTGGCACTCAAACATGATCGGATTTTCTTTATCGACGCGGATGAAGAGGCGACGCCGTCTTTGTGCGATGAAATTGTGGCGCTTGACTGGTCTACGCCGGGTTATTTCGTGAAGGGGTTTTATGTCGTGGACGGGCATGTTTTGAAATACGGCCTGCACAATAAAAAACTTTGCCTGTTTGATCGTAGGCAAATTGAATTTCCGGTGGTGGATGATCTGGGCCTTCCTGGTATGGGTGAAATGGAAGGTCATTACCAGCCCGTTTTAAAGCGTGGCGTGAAAGGTAAAATTCCCACGTTGAAAAACGCAGTCTTGCATCACGCACTGGAAGATAAACCGCGATATCAATCACGCCACGAAGGCTATGCGTTATGGCGGGCAGGGATGGAATCCCGTAATGCGCATCCGCAAGACCCTGTAAAAGCCCGTGAATTTTTAAAAACAATGTATCGTCGCCTGCCGTTCAAGAATGCCGTGTTGTTTGTTTATTATTACGGCGTACGGATGGGCTTTCTTGAATGGAAAAGGAACGCTGCCATCTTTGCAGAAAAATCGAAATATCACGCCGGCTGAATTATGCTTTTAGTTTGTGATAGGTCTTGGGTGCGTATTGTTTGAGCATCGCTGTTGCGCTCTGGCCTGTAAAAACCATCGCGTTTATCGGTAACGAACAACCTGCTCTTTGGCGGGCTTTATATTGTTCTATGCGGCCCAGACGTTGATTTTGTTGCGATATGCCGCCTGTTTCAAAAATACAGATAGCAGCAGGAATGTAGGAAACCACGCGACAATTTCTTAAAAAGGCGCGTGTGAACGCATAATCTCCCGCAATTTTATAATGCGGTTCATAGCGCAGAGCACCAATGCATTCCCGCCGGTAAATTATCGCCTGATGATGCGTGAACATGCCCCAGTCTAGATGTTTATGATGTCGAGCTTTTTTATAAAATCCACCTGTTTCCAGCGCATCGCCGTACATAAAATCCGGTTTTTCTGCTGTGATGGTTTTGGCAATAGTCGCGAGAATGTCCGCATCGGATAAGACATCGCCTGCGTTCAGGAACAAAAGATAATCCCCCTTCGAGCGCTCGATGCCTTTGTTCATCGCGTCGTAAATGCCGATGTCTTCTTCACTTAAAGAACCGAAAGGCAGAATATCTTTTGTGCCGTCTGTTGAATTTCCATCGATCACAACCCATTCAAAATCACGAAAAGATTGGTTTTTCAGGCCTTCCCGCGTTCGCAAAAAGCCTGCAAGATTGTTCTTTGTGATGGTGATGATGGAAAAAAGTGGAGCGTTAGTCGTTGTCATCGCCTAAATCGTCCAGATAAAAGCCGGTGAGCGCGATATTGGCCAGAATGGTCGATATCGTTTCCGCGCTTTCGAGGAAGTCGAACGGTTTGGGGTCGCGCGGGACGATGATGGCCGATCCCGGCGGGATCATCGTCACGCTTTGTTTCCACGCGGAAACTGAAAGCGGCTGCGCGCTGCCATCGGGATAAACAACGAAGGCGCGGTCGAGATCGGCAAAATAGGTTGTGCCTCCGGCTTCGTCTATATAGGTGTCGGCGTCTTTGCCTTTACGGAATTGCAGCGAGGCGGGGGATAGCACTTCGCCGCCTACGCGTACGTTGAGTGGCCTGCGTGGCATATAAATCTTGTCGCCGCCTTCGAGCAGAATATTTTGTTCCGGATCGGTCGTTAGAACATCGGGATCGGCCTCAACAGTGATGCGACCCACCGCTTTGGCTTCTTTAAGTTGAGAGATCAATGCCTGTGCCGCTGTGACCTGTCCGATATCGGGTTTTTTATCCTTGTCTTCTTGGCGCATGGTTTCGGCAAGCTTCATCTCCAGATCGCGTGCCTGCGCCTTGTAACGGCTTTCTTCTTGTTTACGCTCGGATGCGCGCGAGAAAATCACACCGTCCGGATAGGCAATATCGGTGAGGCCACCCGCACGTTCAATCAGGCTGAGCATCGTATCGCCTGGCGTTAGGTCATAGCGTCCCGGATTTTTTACCTCGCCCAGAAGTGTGATGCTTTGTTCTTCGACGCGGTTGAATTTTTGGTTTACGCGCACCGTGTCACCCGGTGCGATGCAAATTTCGAGCATCTTAGCTTGGTCGAGGCTGACCGTCTTGCGGTTGGCGGCGATAGAATCAGCTTCCTCATCGGTCGGGATTAGACGCGATGTAACTTCGATATTGTCGGTGTTGGCTTCTATCGTTACGCCGCCTGCCACGGCTAGAAGCGATTCCAATGTTGTGTCGTGCGATACAGGATAAGCTCCCGGCTGGCGCACAGCACCGCGCACGAAGGCGGCGCGTTCTTCAAGGAATGAAGCAATCATTCCGTCCTTGATTTCCAGCCCTTCTTTTTCTTCACCGCCATAGGAGATTGTTTTCAAAAGCGGCTCTTTGGCAACATTTTGACCAAGCTTCCTGATTTGCTCCATAGAAAAGAGATGCACGACATCGCCTTCGTTGAGCGGCTGGTCGCTATTCTTTTGCAAAACCTGACGCGGCGAAAACTCCACGAGGGTTTTGGTCAATGATTTTGGATCACGCCGTTCGATGACACCGACGAGCGGGTAAAGGGAATCGCCGAACACCTGATCGCTTTTGATGAGTTCCGAAAGCGTCTTGGCTTTTTTAAGATCATGCTGGCCGGGTTCACGCGTATGGCCTTGCAATTCGACATTGCTGCTGCGTTTTTCCTGTGCTTGTGCGACCGTCAAAAGCCCGCCATCGCCAAAGAGTTTTTTACCCGGCTCAGATACATCTTCGACTGTCTCACGCCCATCGGCGTTTAAGGACAGGTGCATGAAACGATTGCTGCCCGGTGCCAGAACGCCGCCCGCCATGCCGAGCATTTCCAGCGTGCTTAAATTCTCGCCGCGCTTGATCTCATAAATCGCGGGGCGTTTGACTGCGCCTGCCACGGCGACCGTCGGCCCGATAGGCGGCACGATGATCCTGTCGCCTTCGCGAATGGTTTTATCCGCGCCCGATCCACCTTGCATCAGCATGGAATAAAGATCGATAAATTCGCTTTTGCCATCGCGCACCAGTTTTATCCGACGCAGCGAACCCGTCTTTTTAATACCATTCGCTTCTTGCAGAGCATCCAAAATGGAATGAAACGCGGTCAATGTTTTTCGCCCCGGCTTGACGACATCGCCGATGACAAGAATATCGATCTGGCGCGGCGCCGTCAGGCTTACATTGATTTCTACATTGTGCAGCCGCGCCGCTTCGTCTTCGAGTGTTCTGCGTACTTCACCAAGCGTTTTTCCCGTGACCATCATGGTCGAAAGATTATCGGTGACCAATTCGCCTTGCGAATTTACTTCATAGATTTTGCGCGCGTTTTCCTGCCCGCGAATGGTGATTTCAAGCTTGTCGCCATTGCTTAAGATGTAATTGTCCTGAACCATGCCTGCGGGAATTGTCGTGGACGGTTTTTCGCCTGTGTTGAATAAATCATAACCGAAGAGTTCGAGGTCTTCTTCCGCGCGATCCGAATACATCGATTCAACCGCCGATGTGCTTTTGCTTCTGGGGTTGTAAGCAACTTTGCGCGATGTCGCGGTGAGTTGTTCTAAATCTTCGAGCGATAACGGTCTGGGTTCGATTTCTTCGCGCGTGATCGGCGGTGCAACCGGAGGAAGCGGTGCCATAGCGTCGGTTTCATCATCGAACGGTGCGCTGTAATTGGAGGCCAGTTCCTGCGCCATAACGCTCGGACTCGCAACGATGATCAAAGCGAGGCCGGTCAGGAGCGGTCTGGAAAACGGGCGAATGCGTGAAAACATGGGGCCGGGGCGGGAGGTTGTTAAACCGGATACAACTATACAGCGGTATGCGCCCTTTGTGAATCCGGTAAATTGCGTAAAAAAGCACCATCAGGCGCGTCTAACCCCATTGCCGGGGCTGGCCGGACGGGTTATGTCTTTGGATATGTCCCTTAATCTCCTAAAAACCGCCGCAGGCCTTCAGGAAATCGACCAGTTGATCGCCCGTCAGGCCAACAACAAGTTTGTCTATAACGGCAAAAAGGTCACCTGGGCCTATACGCGCTACGCGCCCAAACGGGCCGATGAAATCATCGAAAGCGGCGGGTCCATCTACTGGATTTTAAAGAACCGGATTCAGGTGCGCCAAAAAATCCTCGGCTTTGAAATGGCGCAGGATGAAAGCGACACATGGTGCAAGATCGTCGTGGAACCACAGCTTTGGCGCACATATTCCCAGCAAAAACGCGCCATTCAGGGCTGGCGGTATCTGGAAGGAAAAGGCGTCCCCGCTGATCGCCGCCTCTATATCACGGGTGAGAATGAAGACGATATGCCCGAAGAAATGGCTGTGGAGCTGAAAAAGCTTGGTCTTTTGTAGGTTTTTACTTATTGGCCACCGTCAGGTCCCCACTCATTATTTTATTGACATAATTAAAAAACAAGCCCAGTTTCCGCATTTTAAAGGAAAAGGGCTTTGGCCGTGCTGGGTCTTGTCGACACTGAATTGCAAACGCTAAGAGCTACCAGAGAAGCCAAAGAGGGCGTTCTGATGGTGCAGTATGTCCGTGTCGCCAATGCAGTCATTGATGGCGTCTATACGGTCGTAAATGACGCGCAACCAGGGGATTGGATCGAAGACGGGATAGGCTCCTGCCACGCATCGCCGCACATGTTCGACGATGGATTGGATGGTGAACTTGCCCTCGCATTGCCCCGAAAATGGCCGGAAATCGCATATGAAGCCCGGCAGGAAGGGCGTGTTCTGGGCGGAGATCCCGGACATTCAGCTTGCCCTTATCATGAAAAGGACAAGGGCTGCATCCTTGGTGGCTACAGGCCGGCCCGGTGTCTGCTTTACGTGGATGAGCGCCATTACGATATAATGAGCAGCATTGATCCAGACGATACAATCAGGACTATCTTCAAGAATGTAATGGATGCAAAACGCGATAAGCACTTTGAGATCAATCCAGAAGACAATTCCGACTATGTCGAAGCATCCATACGCCATATCGAGGGTTTGGCTGAAACGGCGCGAAAACTGCTTAAAAACCCGACTTTTGAGAAAAATTAAAAAAATCTTAAAAAAAAGGTTTACACGGGGCGAACCATCGTTATATAACCCCCTCCACAACGCGGGGTTAAACCCGCGTTTCTCTTCGAAAGAAAGCCAAAAATCACTAGGTTTGAGGCACCCCTTTCAAAGTTGACGTCGACGGCCTAAACAGCTATAAATCGACATCTCTAAAAATTATCGGGGTAACCCGAAATAATACTTGCGGGCTGATCGCCTCTTTGGTAGTCAGTGCGCCTTCGGTTCTTGTACATCGTGAATAAGAAAGAGAAGATACGCAGGCAGCAGCGTCCGTGGATGTGTTGAACACATACATAAAGACCTGTCTTGCCACGTATCTATAAAACATAACTTATAGTTATGTGACGCAAGCAGGTCCTTGCACTTTTCTATCACTTCTTAGTGATTTTGAAGTGTTCTAGGACACTTCAATTTAATTTGAGAAGTGATTTGAGATGAGATCAAACATGAGAGTTTGATCCTGGCTCAGAACGAACGCTGGCGGCAGGCCTAAAACATGCAAGTCGAACGAACCTTCGGGTGAGTGGCGCACGGGTGCG
>CAZIFA010000009.1:0-79964 GCA_964539025.1 uncultured Micavibrio sp. | reverse complement strand
GATTGACATGGTGGACGAGGGAGATGTTCGCCGCGTCGTACATGTTGCCCGTTTCCATGATCTTATGTTCGCGAAGCAATTCCTCGACGCGTTCATTGCCGTCCTCGGAAAGAGAGACAGATTTACTCTTCTCATCGACCTCGTAATTCTCAGGGGTGAGCAGGGGGATGATCCGGTCAACCTTCGTGTACATTTCCGTCGAACCTTCGGACGGGCCGGAGATGATGAGCGGCGTGCGCGCTTCGTCGATCAGGATGGAGTCCACCTCATCGACAATGGCGAAATTGAACGGGCGCTGCACCATCTGTTCTAGGCGGAATTTCATGTTATCGCGCAGGTAATCGAACCCGAATTCGTTGTTGGTTCCATAAGTGATGTCCGAACCGTACGCTTTCTGGCGGTCCAGATCGGAAAGGCCGTTGACGATGCAGCCGACCGAAAGGCCGAGGAAATTATAAATCTGGCCCATCCAGCTTGAGTCTCGCTTGGCGAGGTAGTCGTTGACCGTGACGACATGTACGCCCTTTCCGGCGAGCGCGTTCAAATACACCGGCATGGTGGCGACGAGGGTTTTACCTTCGCCCGTTCTCATTTCGGCGATCTTGCCTTCGTGCAAAACCATGCCGCCGATCAACTGCACATCGAATGGGCGCATGCCGAGCGTGCGTTTGGAAGCCTCGCGCACCGTGGCAAAAGCTTCGGGCAGGATTTTATCGAGATGTTCGCCGTTGGCAATTCGCGCGCGGAATTCGCCCGTCTTGGCCTGAAGCTGCGCATCGCTCAGCGCCTCAAAATCGGCTTCCAGTGCATTGATGGGTTCGACCTTGGTCTGGAGCCGTTTCAGGTAGCGTTCATTGCTGGAGCCGAACAGCTTGAGGGCGAGGTTTAAAAACATTCAAAATCCTTGAATTTACAAAAGCTGGAAACATATAGGCTGCAAAGGGGGGCGCGTCAATTTTTTCGGTTGCCCTCGGGCCTCTTCTATGCACAATGTTCCCATCTGAAAATGCCTATTTTTTCGCCCAAGCGAGGATAAATCAAAATGTCTCAGTCTAAAAACAATCTGCCCATAATCATTGGCGTTGTCGCTCTGCTAGCCGTTGCCGGTGGCGCCGCGCTCTATTTCTCAAAGAATATGACAAAAGATGGCGAGGGCGCGCAGACAGCGTCGTTCGATGCCGCGCCTTCCGCCGGTGCCCAGAACGCGTCGGGTGAACCCGCAGCCACACCGGAAGAAGAACAACAAGTCGCAGCCGAAGCCAAAGCGGGCTTCGATGGTGTCGAGGTAAAGCCCGGCAACCCGGTGGTCGCCAAGGTCGACGGTAAAGAAATTAAGCGCGTCAGTGTTTATCGCGTCATCAAAATGATGCCGGAAAACATTCGTCAGGTGCCGCAAGCCGCTTATCCGCTCGCGCTTGAGCAAGCCATCAATGGAGAGCTGGTTCAGAGCAAGGCTGACAATGCCGGTCTGGCAAACGATCCGGAAGTTCAGCAGCAACTCGCCATGGCGAAACAGCAGATAATCCGCAGCGTGTATGTTCAGCGCCTTCTGGATAAGGAAATTTCCGAAGGTGATCTGAAAGCCAAATACAATGAAGAGATCGGTAAGATCCCGGCGGTTAAGGAAATAAAAGCTGCGCACATTCTTGTGCCTTCAGAAGACAAGGCAAAGGAACTCATCACCAAGCTTGAAGCCGGTGAGGATTTTGCCAAACTGGCCGCCGAAAATTCCGGCGATCCGGGCAACAAGGATAAAGGCGGTCAACTCGGCTGGTTTGCAAAGGCTGACATGGTTCCTGCCTTCGCAGATCCGGTTTTCAGCATGGGCAAAGGCGAAATCTCCAAAACCCCGATCAAAACGGAGTTTGGTTATCACGTCGTGAAAGTTGAAGATTCACGTGATCGTCCGAAGCCAGAGTTCGAACAAGTCAAGCAACAGATCCGCGTTGAACTGCAACGCGAGAAGCTGGAGAAAATGCTTGGTGAATGGCGAGAAGTTGCCAAGATCGAAAAATTCGATATCAACGGCGATCCTCTGAAGGAACAGCCTGGCGTGGCTCCTGCCGCGGGCGGTCAACCGGCACCGGTTGCAGCGCCAGCGCCTGAAGCTGTCCCGGCTCCGGCCCCTGCGCCCGCACCGGCGCAGTAGGCAGGATGAACTGTCTCGAAGCTTTGGAGAAGCCCCGTCCGGTCACGCCGGCGGGGCTTCCTCTTTTACTGGTGGCGGCTGTCGCGTTGATCGATAAAGACGGACGTGTTCTGGTCGCGCAGCGCCCCGAAGGAAAACCGATGGCGGGCCAATGGGAATTTCCCGGTGGTAAAGTCAAAGAGGGCGAAACGCCTGAATTTGCGCTGTGCCGCGAAATCGAAGAAGAACTCGGCATCGAAGTGCGCGAATGCTGCTTTACGCCGATCGCTTTCGCTTCGCATTCCTATCCTGATTTTCATCTTCTTATGCCGCTTTATGTCTGCCGCATGTGGAAAGGCATCGTCACGCCGCGTGAAGGGCAGGCGGTGAAATGGATGAAGATCAACGAACTCTATAACCTTCCGATGGCGGAAGCGGATGTTCCGCTGATTTCGCAGTTGATGGAGAGAGCATGACAGGTGTCATTCTGAGCGCAGCGAAGAATCTCATGAGATCCTTCGGGCTTTGCCCTCAGGATGACAGCGGGAGAGCTGTATGATCCCATCCGCGTATCAGTTGCGCGATTTTTACAAAACGCTCGGTGGGCGCATTGTCCGCAGGCTGATCCGTGAAAGGCTGCTCGCTATGTGGCCGGACACGAAAGGTCTTCGCGTTCTGGGCGGCGGTTACGCCGCGCCATATCTGGAAGCGTTTCGTGAATCTTCCGAACGCACGGTCTGCGTGATGCATAAGGGCGAGGGGGTTCATCACTGGCCCGACGCAGGGCTGAACTTAACCTGTTTGGCCGAAGAATCCGATCTGCCGTTTGAAACCAATTCCGTGGATCGGATTATCCTGATCCACTCGCTTGAGTTTACGGGCTTTGTAAAACCGCCGTTCGAAGAACTATGGCGCATCCTCAAAAGCAACGGACGCATTCTCGTCGTCGTTCCCAATCGCTTGGGTCTTTGGGCGCGCGCGGATTTAACGCCGTTCGGGCGCGGCACGCCGTATTCATCGCGTCAGGTGGAAGATTTCTTGCGCGAAAATTTATTCATTCCAGAACGCACGGATCATGCGTTGTTCGTGCCGCCGTTCCGCAGCCAGATGTTGCTGCGTTCTGCCGGATTGTGGGAACAGATAGGTCGTAAAATCTGTCCCGCCATGGGTGGATTGTTGTTCGTCGAAGCGTCGAAACAGATTTATGCAGGTACGGGCAAGATGGCGAGCGCCCGCGAATCCATTCGCGTCAAGGAAACATCCGCGCCTGAACCTATTTAAAATTTTTATGAATCGCTAAGACGCAAAGTCGCAAAGCTTACATGAAAAGCTTGGCGTCTTCGCGCCTTTGCGATTCTATTTCTCTAATCCCAACGGATTATTCGGATCAATTCCATCCATAAACGGTTTTTTACGATCCACATGCGTGACCTGATAAACAAGGCCGATCCATGTCGCCATGGCTGCGCGAGCACTGTCCGCCCAAGTATTATCCAGCGTGGCGGCAATTTCATCTTCGGGGAAGGGCGGCATAGGTTTTTTACTTTCCGCATCTTTCTGGTACTGCAAAACCTGTTTGGCAATATCGCTCCGGAAATAATTTTGCGGGAAAGAAGGATAATCGGGCCTTTTTCCTTCGATAAAAAGATTCACTTCGCGGCGATATTCTTTGAGCAGGCTGAACGTGTCATACTCGGGATGGCCCTGCATCGCGATAAAACGAAAACCATCTGGGCTGGTCGCCATATGAACCATGCCGTCGCTTTCGACCAGAATTTGCCATTTCGCTTTTTCAAACTGAGTACGGCTGATTTCGCTGTGGCGCGCGTGCGGGAGGTTGAACAACGTATTGCCGCCTTGTACCAACGGGTGTTTGCAATTCAGAACGCGGTGGGAAAACACGCCAAAACGTTTGTCAGGATGCCATTCGGGGCTCTGGCCGTAACGGTAGGTCAACACCGCGTGGCTGGCCAGACACGAACACAACGTCGATGTGACATTCTCATACGCCCAGTCCATCGCATCGATCAAAGGCTTCCAATGGGTGCGATCGGTGACGAGCGGGTTGGATTCCTCACTTGCACCCGTGATGACAAGGCCATCCAGCCCCTGTTCCTTGATTTTCTCGAACGGTTCGTAATATTTGGCGATATAATCCATCGCCTCTGGCCCGCGGTTGATGACAGGCAGGTTAAAGGGGTGCAGGTGAATCTGCACGATCCGGTTCGATTCCCCGATCAGGCGGAAATATTGCCGCTCGGCGGCTTCCATGGCGGCGTCGGGCATCATGTTCAGGAAACCGATGTGAAGTTCACGGATATCCTGATGGCTGGCCCTATCGGGGTCCAGCACCTGACGGCCTTCGGCCTGAAGCCTATCAAAAGTTGGCAATCCTGAGTTTTTAATCAGCGGCATTGAATTGATTTCCTTAAACAACCCTAGTAAAACAATGGTTCCGGACATTAGACCATTTATAAACAGATTGCGAATTTTTCATGGCCGATAAAAAGACCACACCTTCCACGCCCAAACCGTATAATTCCCCGGCGCTCGATGAAATCCGCCAGAAGATCGACGAACTCGATAACCGCATTCACGATACGCTGATGGAACGCGCCGAACTGGTTTTGAAAGTCGGTGAGGAAAAGCGCAAGAACAATATCCAAATCGTCCAGCCCGCCCGCGAGGCGCGGATGATCCGACGCCTGCTGGGCCGCCATAAAGGCGTTCTGCCCGAAATGGCGGTGGTGCGTATCTGGCGTGAACTCGTCGGGGCCGTATCGCTCCTGCAAACAGGATTGAAGGTCGTTGTGACCATGCCGGAATCCCAGCACGAATATTGGGACCTTGCCCGCGATTATTTCGGAAGCTCGCTTCCCATGACGAAAACGAATACGGCGGTGGCCGCCATTGCCGCACTCAAAGATGGTAAAACGACCTTTGCCGTTGTGCCGCGTCCGGCGAATGAAGATGAACAACCCTGGTGGACGTTCCTTGGCAATCCGCAAGACCCTATGCAGATCATCATGTGCCTGCCGCACGGCACCGACCCCGCCAACCCCAATCCCGATCATCGCGCGCTTGTGGTATCCAAAGCAGGCTTCGATGATTCCGGCGCGGATAATTCCTTTCTTCTTATCCAATGTGAAGCGAGCGTCAGCCGTGGCAAACTCGTCGATGTCGCCAAAAAAGCGGGCATCACCGCGCTCGGCCTTTCTTCCAAACGCAATTCTTCGCCATCCGCGCCCGCGCTCCACATGATGGAAGTCGAAGATTACATGGGCAAGGATGACAAGCGTATCGCCGAATTTATTAAACTTCTCGAAGATCCTGGCGCGAATATTGTGTGCGTCGGTGGCTACCCCGTTCCGCCATCCTATTCGCGCAGCGTTAAATCGCCCGAAGCAGAGCCTTTGAAGGCGAGCGCATGATAAATGTGTTTTTGTTTTCCCCGTGTAAACGGGGATCTATTCAGGCCCCCGCTTTCGCGGGGGAAGCAGGTTGGAAATGAAAATCAAACCTAACCCCGGCATTCTTGATATTGCGGCCTATGTCGGCGGGGAGAGCAAGGTCGAAGGCGCCACGCGCATCATAAAATTGTCGTCCAACGAAAATCCGTTCGGAGCGTCGCCCAAAGCATTGCAGGCATTGTCGAACGATCTGCATTTGGAAAAATATCCCGATGGCAATTGCGGTGAGTTGCGCAAAACCATCGCCGCGAAATTTGGACTCGAAGAAAACCGCATCATCTGCGGCGCGGGGTCTGATGAAATTATCGGTCTATTGTGCAAAGCCTATGTCGCGCCGGGAGATGAAGTCATATACGCCGCACATTCTTTTTTGATGTACGGCATCTTCGCTAAAACATGCGGCGGGGTTTGTGTTGAAACGCCGGAAAAGGATTTAACGCCTGATCTGGATGCGATGCTCGCCGCCGTCACGCCAAAAACGCGGATCGTGTTCCTGACCAACCCGAACAATCCGACGGGCAGTTTTAACAAACCGGCTGATATCAAAAAATTCCGAAGCTCGCTGCGTGAAGATATCCTGCTGGTGCTTGATGACGCTTATGCCGAATACGCATCCGCCACGCCGGGCTACGAAAACGGATTTGCGATGGCGAGAGCGTCCGACAATATCGTCGTGCTCCGCACGTTTTCGAAAATTTTCGGCCTCGCGGGATTGCGGCTCGGCTACGGTTATTGCCCCGCCGATGTCGCCGATATTCTGAACCGCGTGCGCGGGCCGTTCAACGTGTCGGTGCCTGCACAGGTGGCGGGGATCGCCGCACTTGGCGACGATGCGTTCATCGAACGCTCGGTTTCCCACAACACCGAATGGCGCGCATGGACGGTGAAAGAATTGTCTTCCAATCGCGTAAAAGTCTGGCCCAGCGCCGGGAATTTCGTGCTGGTGTCCTTTAAGGATGAGGCGCAGGCCGATGGCTGCCGGGCTTATTTAAAGGGTCGCGGTATCCTCGTCCGCCAGATGGGGGCTTATAAACTGCCGGAATCATTAAGGATTTCCATCGGAACGGGGGAAGAGATGAATCTTGCCTGTTCCGCGATAAAAGAGTATTTGTCTATTTAGGTGAGTTATTCTGGAAATCAGGAGAGTATGATATGCCCGTTTTAACAATGGAAAGACCTGCGACCGCAGTTATTAGCCAAACTTTTCGGATCGCTATC
The DNA here is from genome assembly GCA_964539025.1 of uncultured Micavibrio sp. Lineage (GTDB taxonomy): Bacteria > Pseudomonadota > Alphaproteobacteria > Micavibrionales > Micavibrionaceae > Micavibrio_A. Next base: position 73,148 of record CAZIFA010000009.1, on the reverse strand, counting down.
ATTGATGAAAAAATCACGGATATTGCCAAGCGGCTGAAATTCGATCTGGTGAACGCAACGCCGGAAGGCCGTTACGGCGAAGTCCATGGCCACGCCCTTGGTCGGGCGTTTATCAGCAGTGCTGGGGTGCCATACTTTCTTCGCGGTTATACGGTGGCCCCATCGCCCCTCAACAACAGCACCGAAGTTTTCATTGACGAAGCCGATCCGGCGGTTATGCAAGAGCATCTGGGTGTTATCTTGCAAGATCTCGGCAGTCCACGGTTAAAATTAATTTAATAAGGAGTATTGCAATGCGTGTTTTACCAGAAGCAGAAAAAGTCAAAGCCAATTACGAAACCGTGGCCACCATTGATCGGTCAATCTTAAAGCTAGCCCAACAAAGAAAATTTCAAGTGGTGAATGCCACAGAAATAGGCGATGGACTTGGCCACGCTCTTGGGCAAACTTTTCAAAGCAGCGCAGGGACACAATTTTCCCTTATCCAATTCACACAGGCGCCAGAGCCTACCAACAAATATACAAATATCGTAATTGCACTCGGCACCAAACGCGATATGAGCGACAGCTTGGAAGTTATATTGGATGATCTTCGTCTGGCGGGAAAACATCTCAGTTGGGTTAGACCGGGGCTGAACTTATAGGAATTCTAATGATAAAAGTTTTAGATTTACCGGAGAAACTGATAGCCGATGGCGTTCTGGCAGCGCGGATCGATCTTACGCTTGATTTTTTGTCCAAGGCGCATGGTTTCCCGGTTGCAGATGTGAGTGCTCAATTTGATCATCGTGAAGGGCGGAATCTCGGCCAGTCGTTCGAGGTTAACGGCCATCATTTTTCTCTTCTCCAGAATAAAACCGCAGTAGCGCCTGCACACAATCAAACGGAAGTGCTTTGCTCTTTCAAAGGTGGGTCGGCGAGTATACAAAAGACATTGATTGAAATATTCAGGAATCTTGCCGGATTCACGCCGGATAAAATTACCTGGCTCCGTCCGGGATTGAATCAAGACGCCATTAACAACAGCCTCACGCCCGCCCCGGTGTGATTTTCTGTTGGTTGTAACGTTACCGTAGCCGTAGTGCTTTAACCATGGCGCCGTTGTGAGGCAGTGCCAGCAGCTGGCGGCGCTGCTGCTGAGATTGGTGAATGTTATCCCAATGTAATCTCAAGCTTTCCATTAGCGCATTGGCGCTTTCTTCGGTCTGGTACGGCATGGATTCCAGCATCTCCGCGCGCTCGGCATCAGAAGGGAAAAATGCATTTATATGATTCAGCAAATATGTTTCCGTTTCCGGGCTTAACGGGGTTCCCATTTCGCCGCTGATGGCTTTCAGGGCTGGGGCCGCATTCGGGCAGGCGCGGGCCGCATCTGCAAACACGTCGACCGTTGTCATCAGGTTTGGACGGCCCGGATTTTCAATGACGGATAACAAGCCTTCCCTATGCTTCGTATCGAAAGGAAAGGATAAGACGATCTGGCGTGCTGCGGCTTTTTGCGCTGGCGTAAATTGAATGGCGGACATTGGAATACTTTCGGTTAATGTTAATGCAAGGCGTAATCGCTAGCATTATGAATATACAAAATCAAGTTTTTCTGGCTTTTACCCCCTAAAGCACGTATTTAGGGCCTATGACCCGCGCTTTTGCCGCCTACGGCCTCACCGCTGCCCTCTATTATGCCCTCTAGGGCAGGTATTTTGACGTTTCAATCACATAGTTGTCATACCCGCGCTCTGCCGAAGGCAGAGACCAACGGCGGGTATCCGGAAAAAGAAGAGCAGCTTTGCCGCTCACATTATGGATCTCCGTCGTGCCAGCCCATGCTTCGCTCTTCGAGCTACGCAGGGCGCCACGGGGATGACAGAGATAAAATAATTGTATAGTAGAAAGACATTATGATGTTCAAACAAGTTACCATTATAGGTTTTGGCCTGATCGGCTCGTCGCTCGCGCGCGCGATCAAACAAAACAATTTGGCCGGAAAAATCATCTGTGCCGATCAATCGCGCGAAGTGTGCGAGAAGGTCAAATCGCTCGGCATCGCGGATGAAATCTTCACCGACCTTGCCAAGGGTGTGAAGGGCAGCGACCTTATCATTTTATGCGTTCCGGTCGGCGCGATGGGCGCGGTTGCCGATAAAATTGCCCTAGCACTGGAACCCGATTCCATCGTCACCGATGTCGGTTCGGTTAAAACTTCTGTTATCAAGGCATTGCAACCAAAACTGCCCGCGAAAGTTCACCTTGTCGGCGGTCATCCGATCGCGGGGACGGAACATTCCGGGCCGGAAGCAGGCTTTGCCGAATTGTTCCAGAATAGATGGTGTATCTTGACGCCGCTGCGCCACACTGAATTGCGCGTGGTCGAGAAACTGACCAAATTCTGGGAAGCGTGCGGATCTAACATCGAAATCATGGACGCCGAACATCATGATCTCGTGCTCGGCATCACATCGCACTTGCCGCACCTGATCGCCTACACAATCGTCGGCACGGCAACGGATATGGAAGAAGATTTAAAGGGCGAAGTCATTAAATTTTCGGCATCAGGTTTCCGGGATTTCACGCGCATCGCATCATCCGATCCCGTCATGTGGCGCGACGTGTTCTTGAACAACAAAGACGCGGTGCTGGAAATTTTGCAACGGTTCAGTGAAGATTTAACCGCCATGCAAAAGGCTATCCGCAAATCGGACGGGGATTATCTTTATAACAAATTTAAAGAGACGCGGGATATCCGCCGGGCGATTATAGATGCCGGTCAGGCGTCTTACGCGTATCCCAAACAATCTTCGGCAGATCAAGTACCTGTAGCGGCCCCACCGACAAAAGCCGGTTCTCAACGCTAACCCGCACCGTCACGGTTTTTTGCCCGTCCTTGTTGTCTTGTGCAAGGCCGTTGAGGATGGTCGCGCCCACGGCCGCCGCGAACGGATCGATCAAATCCTTTTCTTTTTGTTCGGCGATAAACGCATCATAGCCGCGCACATTGCTTTCCATGAAAAACACGGGCTGTAAATCTTTATCCAACTGCAAAAGCCCTTTGCCATCGGAAATAAGCGATCCTTTTTGCAGGGCGTAGTGACGTACATCGATCTTACCGTCGTGGTTGCGCCAGCGCGTCAAATCTTCCGCCGTGAAAGCAGCGGGTAGATGATATGGCACGGCGAGTTCCGCTTTTAGCGCGTCGAGCGACCAGATAGCTGGATCGGCAATGCCGTTCAGCGCGATGCCTTGCGGAAAATTCAACGATAAGGTGGTGAAGGGAATGGGGTATCCGCGTATCTCCAGTTTGGGGAAAATGATTGCCGCGTTACCTGTTTTTATGCCGTTACTATAGGTGACGACGGGCACGAAAGGGAAATTGCTCAGGGTCGGTTTTTCGCCCAAAAATTCGACGCCTTCTTTTGTCGCGTTGGCGTAAAGATTATCGATTTCATGCTGGAACCATTTTGCGCTATAGACCCACAATGACACATAGGTCAGGCCTAAAACGAAAAAGGCGATGCACAGCGCGATTTTAAATTTATTGCTCATGTCTTCCTATATCTCCCTCTCCCTTTAGGGAGAGGGAAGGGGTGAGGGCCAAAAAAACGTGTGGGAGGGCCCTCACCTAAATCCTCTCCCTGAAGGGAGAGGACTTTCTACCTTCCGCCATCAAACGGTTCGATGCTGCCTCAATATCTGTTTCCAGCTTTTTCAAAACTTCGTCTTCCGGTAATCCTGCCGGGATCAGGGGCAGAAATTCTATGATCGCCTTGCCCGGATATTTCCAAAAACTGTTGCGCGGCCAGTATAGCCCCGTATTGATGGCCATGGGAAGGATTGGCAGTTCAACGGCGGTATAAAGTCTGGTAATGCCGCTTTTGTACGGTTTTTCGGTAGAGGTTGCGTCCACCCGCACGCGCGTGCCTTGCGGGAAAATGACGATGGGGCGGCCGTCTTTGCGCATCCGCTTCGCACCTTCATATAATGAATTTGCGGCAGAAGATCGCTTGCCGCGATCTATCGCAATAACATCGAGTTTTTTGAGAAACCAGCCAAATACAGGAATCGAAAGCAGCTCTTTTTTCAAAATGATGGTCGGATCGCTGAACAATTGATAGAGCAGCAGCGTTTCATACGCCGATTGATGCTTGGCGGCGATGAGATAGGGCTGGCCGCGCGCAGGCTGATATTCACGCCCGCGTACTTCGAAATCTAGGTCGACAATATATTTGGCCAGAAGATAGACGCCGTATTGATACATCGCGGCAACGGCGACTGTAAATTTTCGTGGCATGATGAGTGATGGCAGCATGGCAAGGCAGACGAACGGTGTCCATACGCCATAAAACAGTATATTGAATAAAATGGATCGGATATAGACCATGATTATCTTTTTTCCAGTTCGGGATTTTTATTCATCAGGTCGAGCCGTAGCCATGCCGCGAGGAATTTATTGTATTCCTGAAATGTCAGCGGCCAGAATTGTTCTTTCCACGGCTCGAAATCTGCCGGCACGACGGGGTGCTTGACGATTTCTATATCCGGCATCGCTTCGTGAAACATCAGCATGGACCGTGCCATGTGGTAATTGGCGGTGACAAGGCGAACGGAATGGATATCTTTTTTCTTGATCCATTCTTCGCTTTCGATGGCGTTACTTGCCGTGCTATCGGCGGTGTAGCCCAGCGTAATGCGCGAAAGAACTTTTTTGTGGTTGCCGCGCCACAGCGCGATCAATTCTTCCGGTTTCACTTTTGCATTGACGCCGGAGATGAACAAAAATTTTGCCTTGTCATCTGCCAGGAGATCGAGCCCGGTGTTCACGCGTTTGTCGCCTCCGGTTAAGACGATGATGGCGTCTGTGCGTTGATCGGGCATTTGCGGCTTGGCAACGACCACTGACGCCGCGAACCACATCCATCCAAGCCCCCAAAGCAAAAGGAGCGTGAATAAAGCGGTGAAACAATATGCGAAAAGTTTGAAAACCATCGTTCTATCTTTGCTGTCATCCTGAGGGCTCTATGCCCGAAGGATCTCAAACGAGATTCTTCGCTTCGCTCAGAATGACATGGGGGAATTTAGGGCATTTTGGTGAGCACGCGCAAGACCGTAAACCGCGCGGTGAACATGGCGAGCAGGGCAATCGGCACAGGCAGCAGCAAAAGCATGATCTTTTGTCCATAATCCAGCCGGAAATCAGGCACGAGGTTGACGCCGATACTGCCCGCGACCATGCCGATGATAAGCAACATGATCCCGCCCGTAACAACGCCGCACGCGCCGCCCTGCAAGGAGAGGAGTAGCGTGTGGCGTTGTAATTGCTTGGCGATGTAGGAATCCGATGCGCCCATCAGGTGCAGCAGTTCCAACTCTTCCTTATTCTCCGACAATTTCGATCTTACGCCGCCCGCGACAGCAACCAATGTTGTCGCGCCGATGATCAGACCGAGCAGGATCGCGGCGAATTGCAGCGCGCCGGTAAAACGCAGAACATCGGATAACCAGTTTTCATGTGTATCGATCCTTGCGCGGGGCGCGGCTTCACGCAGATGTAATTCTAGCGCTTTGAGGTTCGGTGTCGATCCTTTGGCAAAGGTGACGGAGATCAAGCCGGGGATAGGGATGGAATCCATCACCATGTCCGTGCCGAGCCAAGGCGAAAGCAATTCGCGCACGTGGGATTCTTCCATAATTTCGGCTTCGGCAACATCGGGATGTTCGCTTAAAATCTTGGCCGCTTCGTCGGTCATTCTTCTGACCATGTCGGGGTTGATTATCTCACCGCCGGAATCGGAGGCCGGAATTTCCACGCTGATTTTATCTTCGAGGCCCTGTGACCAGCGATCCGTCATGGCGGACAACGCAAAAGACGCCGCCAGCGCCAGCATGCCAAGAACGCTCATCAGGCAGATCAGCATACGTAGGAACGTGTTGCTGGAACTTCCTGTGAGCGGAAGATCATAGCGGCGTTTACCCTTTGCCACGCCGAGAATGCGTTCGCGGTTGAAGGGGTTTTTAAAGAGTGCTGATAAATTTTTCATGCGATAGTCCCCCCACCTAAATCCTCCCCCTCAAGGGGGGAGGACTTTACTGAGGCAAAAGCCTTCCCCCCTTGCGGGGGAAGGTTTGGATGGGGGGTATTCTTCGTTCCGAACATACTCATCCTAATAAACCCCCTCAAGACGCTGCCGAAGCCCGCCTTTTTTCGCGGGTTCTTCAATGCGCAGATGTCCTTTTTCGAGGATCAGCCGCTTGTGTCCGAATTTATCGATGATTGCCTGATTGTGTGTGGCGATGACGACGGTTGTGCCCATGCGGTTCAATTGATCAAATAGTGCCATCAAACGGAATCCGATTTCGTCATCCAAGTTACCTGTCGGTTCATCTGCAAGGAGAAGGCGCGGGCGTGTGATAACGGCGCGTGCGATTGCAACACGTTGTTGTTGTCCGCCGGACATGGTGTTGGGCAGCGCCTGCTTGTGATCGCCGAGCCCGACCCAGTCCAGCAATTCACCGACATTGTTCTGAATTTCTTTTTCCGGGCGGCCCTGAATACGCAAAGGAAGCGCGACATTGTCAAATGCGCTCATGTGATTGAGCAATCGGAAATCCTGGAACACCACGCCGATGCGTTGGCGCAATGCCGCGAGTTGTTCACGGTCCAGTTCGCCGATATTTTGTCCGAACATGCGGATCAGGCCGCGCGTCGGCATGCGGCCCAGATAGAGCAGGGACATCAACGATGTTTTACCCGCGCCCGATGGTCCCGACAGGAAATGGAACGAGCCGGGTTCGAGGGTAAAATCGATCCCTTCCAGCACCTCCGGCCCGATGCCGTAGCGTAATCCTACATGCTCGTAACGGATCATGCCTTGCCTTTGCGCAGGATTTTGGACGCAATGCCGCTTATCTCGCGCGCAAGGTCCATATCCTTTTTTGTGACCTTTCCGCCCGCGTCATGGGTCGAAAGCTTGAAGGTCACGTTGTTGTACACATTGTAAATTTCGGGATGGTGGTCGGCCTTGTCGGCGGTAATTCCGACCTGCGTGATGAAACCCATCGCTTCGCGAAAATCCGCGAATTTATAATCGGCAGTGATCTTGCCGCCTTTGTATGACCAGCCGGGAATTTTTTTAACGCCGTCTTTAACGGCTTTGTCGGTCAATGCTTTCGGCTTTGCCATGGTCAATCCTTCAATGCATCTTGCTTGGGTTCCATATCTTCTTCTTCGGTGTTGCCCTTGTTCAGTATCCTCTGGATTGATTTGGCTTTCAGATAAGCATTATCAATATGGCTTGCACAGGTGTAAGCCTCTTCCACCATCGCTTTGTCCAGAAAAATACGCGAAACGATGTCGTATTGCTTGCTTTTGTACGGCGCGCTGTCGATGGCCTCGAGCGATGCCAGCGCGTTATTTAAATCGCCTCGGCCCGCTTCGATCTCCGCCGCTTCGCCATATGCTTTATTGCGCAAAGCGGTGTTTTCCATGGTGGCTGCCGTTTTGCGCGCGCCGTCGTCGTCACCCGCATAGGCCTGGGCCATCGAGATGTAGGTATAGGCGATGCCCTGTGAGGGGGCGTGTGAAATTTTCTGCGCTTCCGCGGCGAGCTTGGCGAACAGGCTATCGTATTTGTGACGATCCCATTTCAAACTTGCGGCCGCCATGCCGATGCCGCGAATGGTCATGGCCTTGGTGTCGTTGTCGGTAATTTTATCGATGAGGGCGATGGCCTTGTCCGTCTGGCCTTCATAAGAATAGGTCTTGGCCAGTTCGCGCATCGTCTGGTCCCGCCATTCAGGCTTATCAATCTGGGGGGTCAGGGTCTCAATCTGCTTCATCAGACAGGGGCGATCCATGGCGGCGCAATTGGGCCCTTTTTTATCTTCGGCGTACGCCGTACCGGCAACCAGTGCTGCCAATATGAAAAGACCAAAACCGCGTAAAAGGGGAGTGTGCATGATGAGCGCGCCTTGCCGTTCTTATAAGTGTATCTTATACATACAGTATAGACTTTGGTTTGAGAAGAAGACGCCCGTAAATGATACTGACCTGTCCCGCCTGTACTATGCGTTACCTGGTCGCCGAGGGAGCCATTGGCCCCGACGGGCGGACCGTGCGCTGTGCACATTGCGGCCATCAATGGTTTGAAGAAGGGGAAGAAGGGCTGGATGAGGCGCTTTTTGGCACGGATTCGCTTGATTTTGCCGATGAAGAGACCCATCCGGACGACGATCAGGCCTTTGAGCCTTCCGCTGCGCCACAGGATGGCGACGACGATTTCCAGTCTATTTTACGAAAAGAAATAGAAATCACGCCGATTCCCGAAGGCGTGCGCCCTGTGCATGAAGATATTGTCCTGCCCAAGCCATCGGCGGCGAAATCGAAAAAGAAAATGTCTGGGGAAAAAATCGGCGGGCTGGTAACGGCGGCTGTTATATGGGTCGTTGTCCTCGCTGTGTTCTTTGTTATGCAGCCGCAGATCAGTCGCGCATGGCCGCCGTCCAATCTTCTTTATAATCTGGTGGGCTTAAAACCTGTGCCGCCGGGTGAGGGGCTTTCGCTGGAAAGCCTGCACGCCGAAATGGCCGACGGCAAAATCATTATGAAAGGCGATATCATAAATCTACGTGAGGGTGAGGCCGATGTCCCGTCCGTGATGGCCATCATCGTCGATAAGAATGCCAAGGTGATTGATCGTATCCTGATCGCACCGCCAGTTGCGCGTCTGAAACCCGAAGGGCAGGCATCGTTCAATGTCGTCTATCCGAAAATTCCGGATGGCGCGCAGAACGTGAATTTCGGTTTTTCTTACGTGAAGGTGAAGGCGCAAGAAGAAACAGCCGCTGAAACACCACCGGAACATAAAGCGCCTTCCAACCCCGCACCGCATAAGGGTTAGGTGATGTCATCCTGAGGGCAAAGCCCGAAGGATCTCATGAGATTCTTCGCTTCGCTCAGAATGACATCAATTAAAACGCTATCTTTGATTTTTTTGAATTCCAATCCGGCACGATATCGCGGTCTATAACTTCTTCATAAGTTTGCCGCGCACGGATCACGGCATACTCGCCGTTCTTCGTCATAACTTCCGCCGCCATCGGACGCGTGTTGTAATTCGATGCCATCGACGCGCCGTATGCGCCTGCGGATTTGATCACGGCAAATTCACCCGCTTTCATTTCCGGCATTTCACGATCCGTCGTGAACGTATCGCCCGTTTCGCATACCGGGCCAACGATATCGTATTTGGTCCATGCCGCGTTGTTGCTCGCGATTGGTTCGATGCCATGATAAGCGTCATATAATGTCGGACGGATAAGGTCGTTCATGGCCGCGTCGACGATCAGGAATTTACGATCCTTCGCTTCCTTCACGTACAAAACTTCCGTTAGCAATACGCCCGCATTACCAACCAGATACCGCCCCGGCTCCATGACAATTTCGGTATCCAGCGGTACGATAATGTCATTCACCCATTGCGCGTAGGCGTCCAGATCAAGCAATTGTTCGTTGTTGTAAACAATCGGGAAACCGCCGCCGATATCTAGCCTTGCAACCTTATGCCCTTGCGCCCGCAAATTCTTCACCACATCGGGAATGCGCGCAAACGCCTCGCGGAATTTTTCCACTTCGAACACTTGTGATCCGATATGCATCGAAAGCCCGACGGCTTCGACGTTCGGTAATTTCGCGGCGAGCGCGTAGGCCTGCTCCATCATCTCCACGCCCATGCCGAATTTATCGCGCTTGCGGCCCGTGGAAATTTTGTGATGCCCGCCGCCGCTCACATCCGGGTTCAAACGGAACGCGACTTTGGCCTTGATGCCGATTTCGCCAGCAACGGCGTTTATCTGTTCCAATTCGGGTAAAGATTCCACGTTGAATTGCAAAATGCCAGCTTTCAAACACGCGGCGATTTCGCGCTTTTGTTTTCCGACGCCCGTAGATACGATTTTGTTTCCGGCGAATCCCGCTTTCAACCCGCGGATCAATTCGCCTTCGGAAACGATCTCAAGCCCGCTGCCCAATCCACCCAGCAAATTCAAAACCGCGACATTACTGTTTGCCTTGCAGGCAAAACAAAGCAACGGCTGGCGATTGGCGGGCATGGCCTTGGCGCAAGCGTTTTTCAAACGGTTGAACTGATCTTCGATCACGCCTGCCGAATACACGTAAACGGGCGTGCCGATATCGGCCGCGATGCGGGCCAGTGAAACAGCATCGGCGTGAAGGACGCCGTCTTTTTCTTCAAAACCTGTGGTCATGCTAAAATAATCCTAATATTTACTTCGTTGTCATCCTGAGCGTAGCGAAGGATCTCATGAGATCCTTCAGTCGCTAACGCTCCTTCAGGATGACATCATTTGCTTTGTGGGTACGTACGCGGGAATCCGCTTTCCTTGGAACCGGGCGGCGGTTCCAGCTTGTTCGGCTTTATGCCGCAGCCGGCCATCAGCACGGTTGCCAGAAGGGCCAGCCATAGGCCATATTTGCGGAGCGGAGTCATAATTCTATTTGAACCATGGAAGAAGCATGCGTCACAAGCTAATTTTTACAGGTATCGTCATAGCCCTGTTCATAGTTTCGACATTCTTCGCTTATTACGGCGGCGGCGCGGTCCGCGAAGGCGATGCGCGTATCAGCGAACAGATGAAAAAAGATTTCGTCGCGCCGGGCGTGCCCAAAAGCGTTACGGCGGCATTCTCCCGCCAATTCGAACGGCTCGCGGCAACGACGGAAGTCAAACTTCTCCCTGAAACTCCGCTCACCACAATGGATGGAAAAACGGTGACGATCGTCGATTTCGCGGGCAGGCCCACGCTCGTCAATCTTTGGGCGCGGTGGTGCACGCCTTGCGTGGTGGAACTGCCTTCGCTGGAAAAACTGGCGAAACATTACGACGGCAAGATGAATGTGGTGGCGGTGGCGATCGAGGCGGGGGCGACGGAAGCCGAAATTGCCCATTTTCTGGAAAAGCGCCGGATCGGCAACTTTGCGGGCTATCTCGACAAAAGCGGCGATTTTGCCAGAAGCTTGGGAATACAGGGCATACCGACCAGTTTTCTTATAGGCAGCGACGGGCTAATTTTGTATCGTTTCGATGGTGATGCGGACTGGACAGGTCCGGATTCGCAAGCCTTCTTCGATATCTTCCTTTTACAGAATAGATGAATGAGTTTTTAATGTCTTCTGCCCTATACTACCCGACAACTTATCGCGCGGAAATTTATGTCTGATACCGAAGAGCTTCTTGAAAAACTGACGCAGGCCCAGCTCGACGCCATGATCGATCTCCATGGGAGATTTTTATCGGGGCGTCTGGGTGGTCGCCGCGCCGCGCTTAAAAACGTCGATCTTTCCGGACTGTCTTTTTCCGGGCGCGATATGCGACAGGCGGATTTTGCGGGGTGCCGGATGAACCGCACCGATATGTCCAAAGCGAATTTCAGCGAAGCGCGTCTGTATGCCTGCGATTTGAGCGATTCAAACCTCGCGCGTTGCAACTTTGCCCGCGCCGATTTGCGTGGTGCACGCATCCAATCATCGAACCTTGAACAGGCCAACTTCGACAAGGCCGATTTGCGCGTCGGCGGTTTTGCCAAGAACGGCATGTATGACACGGGCGAAAGCGTTTCGTTCCGCGGCGCGAATTTATCCGGTGCGCGCCTGGTGGGATCGCTCGCCAATTCCGCAGACTTTGCCGACGCGATCATGACCGGAATCAACATGGCGGGCGCAGATGTTCGTAATGCGGATTTTAAAGGCGCGGATTTGTCCGGCGCGCAGATGGCGGGTGTCAAGCTTTCGGGCGCAAAGATGAAGGCGACCATCCTGACCGGCGTTAACATGGCGGAGATCAGCGAGATGGATGTCGATATTTCCGAAGCCATCACCGACGCCAATATCGGAACGTCGGTCAAAGACCTCGAACAACCGCTCGCCAAGATGATCGAAACGCACCGCCTGTGGGTGTCTAGCGCAGGCGCAGAAGGGCGCCAACTTGATCTGTCGGGTTACGATATGCGCCCGCTGGAATCGCTGAAAATGGAAAAAATGACGGCGATCAAAGCCGTCAAGGCGCGTTTCTTCGGCATGAACCTCTACAAGATTCAGATGCAAAGCGCGAATTTGGACGATGCGGATTTTCGCCGCTGCGACATGGAAGAATCCGATCTGCGCGGATCGTCGTTTAAAAGCGCTCGCTTCAACCATGCCTCTGTGCGCAATTCGAATTTTGAAGCCTTGATGTTTGGCGGCGGCGGAAACAGTAAACGGTTCAGCCCTTGTGATTTCGAAGGCGCGTCGCTGACATATGCCGATTTTTCGGGATGCAAGCTGCGCATGGCGAATTTTAAGGGTGCAGACTTAACCAACGCAAACCTGAAAGGTGCCGATCTGCGCGAATGCGATTTTTCCGGTGCGATCATGGAAGGCACGCTTCTGGATGACAGCCAGACCGAAGGCGCAACGCTTCCCGCCGTTAAGGCTGGTTCTGCTTTCAAGATGAAGGCCGTTGATTAAAAAAACACCTATGTCATCCCCGCGGCGCGGCGAAGCCGCTTGCACGGCGGGGATCCAGAAAACCGGATGCCCGCATAAAGCGGGCATGACAATTGTAATGCTTACAATTTTTGCGTGAGCTCTGGCACGAGCGTGAACAAATCCCCGACCAGCCCGTAATCGGCAATGGAAAAGATCGGCGCTTCGCCGTCCTTGTTGATCGCGACGATGACTTTGGAATCTTTCATGCCCGCAAGATGCTGAATGGCGCCGGAAATGCCGATGGCGATGTAAAGCTGCGGCGCGACGTTTTTACCCGTCTGCCCGACCTGATAATCGTTGGGAACATATCCCGCATCGACCGCCGCACGGGATGCCCCGATGGCCGCGCCGAGTTTGTCGGCCAAGGCCTCGATGATTTTGAATCCTTCGGATGATCCCAGAGCGCGACCGCCGGAAACAACGATCTTGGCAGCGGTGAGTTCCGGACGATCCGATTTGGAAATTTCGGCGGAGACGAATGACGACAATCCGCTATCGGCTTTCACCGCTACATCTTCAACGCTCGCGCTGCCGCCTTCGCTTGCCACTGCATCGAAGGCCGTTCCACGCGCGGTGATGATCTTGATCTTGTCGGATGATTTGACCGTCGCAATCGCGTTGCCCGCATAGATCGGGCGTTCGAACGTGTCCGCATCGACGACGCCTATAATGTCGGAGATTTGCTGAACATCCAGCAGCGCCGCGACACGGGGCAGGATATTTTTCCATGTTGTAGTCGCAGGGCCGATAATATGGCTGTAATTGTTCGCGACTTCCAGAATGACAGGCGCGGCGTTTTCGGCGAGGCCATGGGCGAGCGATGCGTTTTCGGCTTTTAAAACCTTAGATACGCCTGCGATTTTCGCGGCAGCGGCAGCCACGCCGGCGCAACCAGACCCAATCACCATCACATGCACATCGCCGCCGATTTTCTTTGCAGCGCCGACAGCGTTCAACGTGGCGGGCTTCAATTCCTTGTTGTCGTGTTCGGCCAATACCAAAATCGTCATTCTTTTCTCCTGAATCGCTAAGGCGCCAAGGCACAAAGCATTTTGTGTTTTATAATGTCATCCTGAGCAAAGCGAAGGATCTCATGAGATCCTTCAGTCGCTAATGCTCCTTCAGGATGACATCTGTAAGCTTCGCGTCTTTGCGATTCCATTAAATAACCTTCGCCTCATTCTTTAGCTTGTCGATCAATTCATCCACGGAGGCGACTTTGCCGCCGCCTTTGCGTTTTGCGGGTTCGGTGACTTTCACCACCGACAGGCGCGGCGCAATCGAAACACCGTAATCTTCGGGCTTCGTCGTCGCCATCGGTTTTTGTTTGGCCTTCATAATATTGGGCAGTGCGGCATAGCGCGGCTCATTCAGGCGTAAATCCGTTGTTACAATCGCAGGCATTTTTAGCGACACAGTCTCCAATCCGCCGTCCACTTCTCTTGTAACTTGCAACCCGTTACTTGTAACTTCCACCTTCGAAGCAAACGTGCCTTGCGCCCAGCCGAGCAGGGCGGCGAGCATCTGACCTGTTTGATTGCTATCATCATCGATCGATTGCTTGCCCATGATAATGAGGTCGGGTTTTTCCTGATCGACGATGGCTTTCAAAATTTTTGCGACCGCCAGAGGTTCCACGCCGCCGATATCTGTCGGCGCATCCGTCTGCACCAATATCCCGCGATCCGCACCGACGGCCATGGCGGTGCGGATAATATCCTGCGCCTTGGCGGGGCCGATGGACACGACAACGATTTCGGTTGCCTTACCTTTTTCTTTTAAACGCACGGCCTCTTCGACCGCAATTTCATCAAACGGATTCATCGACATTTTGACGTTGGCGAGATCGACGCCCGTGCCGTCCGCCTTGACGCGGATTTTGACGCTGTAATCGACGGCTCGTTTGACCGGAACCAAAATTTTCATCTTAAAAAACTCCCTTAGGATTTATCGGCCAGGATGGCGAGCGCGAACAACGCGATGGCGATAGCCTGCATCATCACGCGCATTCGCATTAATTTGTTGCCGTATTTGGCGTTGAACTCTCCGCCCTTGATCATGGAAATGATTCCCGTGGCGAGCACGGCGAGGGTGAGAAACATGGCGACGAGCATCGCGGTGAAAAAGAATCCTGACATATGAATAAGATAATCGTTTCAGGGGCCGAATAAAAGGGGCGGTTTAGGCCGATTTAACGGCACAAAGGAAGTAATTGACGCTGATATCGAGCGCATCGCGCCTGAAATCGCCTTTGAACGGGTCGAACACCATACCTTCGGTTTCCATCGGTTCCGCGCCGTTTTGCCGCACCGCACGCGAAAGTTCGGATGGCTTGAGAAATTTCTTCCAGTCATGCGTGCCGGTTGGAACCCAGCCCAGAATATATTCAGCGGCCACTTTGCCGAGCAGGAAAGATTTCGGCGTGCGGTTGAGTGTGGAGAAGAGGATAAGCCCGCCCGGCTTGCATAAATCAACGCAATGGCGGACGAATGTATTGACGTCTGCGACATGTTCGACAATTTCTAATGCCAAAACCACATCAAACTTGTCATGCCCGCCTTGTGCGGGCATCCGGACCCCCGCACGAGGCGGGGGTGACAATAGTTGATCTGTTGAAGCACATTGATAATTAATTTGAAGGCCGGATTGCCTCGCATGAACCTTTGCAATCTCGATCGCGTTGGCGTCGGCGTCTATCCCCGTAACGGTGCCGCCCAGTCTTGCCATCGGCTCGCACACCAGCCCGCCGCCGCAGCCGATATCGAGAATGTTCAGGCCGGAATAGGGTTTGAAGCTTTTGGTATCCAGCCCGTAATGGCCACAGATTTGGTCCTTGATATAAGAGAGGCGGACGGGGTTGAGCCGGTGCAGGGGGCGAAAAGGGCCGTTTTCATCCCACCAATGGGCTGAATCCTTTGAAAAATTCTCTATTTCGCGGGCGCTGACGGTTCCCATGGGCTTTAAACCTTAAATGTTTGACATAATACACAAATTACGCTATGTCTAAGCTTCTTTTACAACGATCTTTCGGGTGTGAACATGACAAAAATTCCATCGATGGCAGTCGCCTCATTGCTCGCAGCGGCGGCGCCAGCCTTTGCGCAGGAAACCAAGCCTCTAAGGTTCAAAGGCGAAGATGTGGGCACATCGGCTGAAAAAAACGTAAAGCAAGAACCAAGACTTATGGATTGCCTAGCACACAACAAGGCCAATATTTTATACACAGATGAAAAAAGCGGCCTAGTTGTTGTGTGGTGCAAAAGTTCTTTTGGCACTGTCTGGACTATAAAGCCGGAGAGAAGTTGCGAGGCTACCAGATATCTAAAATTTGCACTTGAACAGAGCAAAAGCAATCCCAACACGGATCCCAGTCTATATAAAATGGCAGAGAACGATCTTATCGCCATGGAAAAACGACTTTGCGGCGCTAACACATCTTTCAGATTCCAACCCCACGCCGCAGGGATACAAGCTCAAGCAAAATTGATCCTGAGGCAACCATGACCATGCGAACAATATTCGGCGTGATGGCGGCAACAGTTTTCGCTGCCGGTGCACAAGCCCAGCAGGCGTATGACAGCCTAGGACGTCCGGCAGCACCGCGCATGCAAAATGATAAGGGTATTACCCATGTCAGCCCAAGCGGATTTTATACACTTGCGCCGGATGATATGCTTGCCATCCATTGTTCCAGTAATCCGCATGCGCGCGCCTATGTCGGCGAAAAAGCCCCTAAACTACTTAATTGCACCACGCGTGAAATTTTTACCTTCAATGCCGATAAGGCATGCACACTTTTGGAGCTGGAAACAGAGCGCCGACAAAGGGATTTGGCTGTTAGAAAATACAAAATGGATGGCGGGTTTGAAGATTTCAGGCAAAGTCTGCCCGAATATGTAAGGGCTTTCGAAGATAATTGCGCACCCGGGACATCCTGGAAATTTAGTCCATACGCTTTAGGATAACCATGCGCCATCTTTCTACTATCCTTGCGGTTTCTCTTGTCGCGGCGTTTATGCCGGTGGCGGCGTCCGGACAAGTGCGTCCTCTGGCAGATGCACATTTAATAAATGGCCCAAAGGCTGACCCAAAGGCTGTAAGGATTTTTGATCTTCCGCCGCAGCAAAAGGCCGATCATTGTGCTCTGGACTTCTGGACGCTGGTAAGGGACCCGGACAGTAAAAAACTGCATCGCGTCTATTGTCTTGACAACAAAGTTGTTGAGTACAGGGATGAAGATGCCTGTGAGATTATAGGCAACAGGATTGACTTTTTTAGAGCCACATTAACAGGGTTTAACGGCCTGCTCGATCTTTCCAGATTTCACGATGAATATAAAAGTAACTTGGAATCTTTAAGAAAATTAACGAAAATATTTTGCCCCGGCATGACTTCATAAGATTTAGGATATATAACATGAAAAATGTATGTATTGCGGCTGTGTCCATGGTGGCGGCGTTTATGCCGGCGGCTGCGTTCGCGCAAAATATCGATGATGAATTGTCAAAGGCTCTCAGCATGACCGATACGACAAAAGAGCAAGAGAACGAGTATTGCAAAGGGCTCGTTATATGGCCGCTGGCAAAAAACCCTGAAAACGGACATTTGCTGCGTATTTCATGTCTTGATAACAAGGTATTGGAATTTCAAGACAAGCATGCCTGCGCTATTGTCAGCGGGGACATTGCGTTTTATGCGGAACGGGCGGCACAATTCGTTGATACGGGCGGATTTGTTATCATAGATGATTACCGTGATGTCTTGCGGGAATATAATAAACTTGCCCGAAAATATTGCCCGGCGCTTCAATCCAAAGCGCCATCAACCCAAGCCCTTGCATTGGCTATTTAATCCCGTATAACTATCTCCTATGGCTCGCATAGTTGTGAAATTCGGCGGCACGTCGGTGGCCGACACGGACCGCATTGAAAAAGCGGCGGAGAAAATCGCGCGCGAGGTCGCACTCGGCCATGAAATCGCGGTTATCGTTTCGGCCATGTCCGGCGTGACCAACCAACTCGTCGCCTATTGCAACGCTATTTCGACAACCCATGATGTGCGTGAATACGACGCCGTGGTCGCTTCGGGCGAACAGGTGACGGCGGGCCTCATGGCCATCGCGCTCCAGAAACGCGGCATATCCGCCCGGTCATGGCTGGGCTGGCAGGTGCCGATCATATCCGACGAAGTCCATGCCAAGGCACGGATTCAAGGCATCAACACCGACGCGATGGAAGAATCGCTTAAAACAAAAGAAGTCGCCGTGCTCGCGGGTTTTCAGGGCGTCACATCCGAAAACCGGATTTCAACGTTGGGAAGGGGCGGGTCCGATACCACCGCCGTAGCGCTCGCCGCCGCGCTCAAAGCAGACCGCTGCGATATCTACACCGATGTCGATGGCATTTACACAACCGATCCACGCATCGTCCCCGAAGCGCGCAAGATCAATCGCATTTCATATGAAGAGATGCTGGAGCTGGCGTCGCTCGGCGCAAAAGTGCTTCAGGTCCGTTCGGTCGAGATGGCGTATAAATACAACGTGCCTGTTCAGGTTTTATCGAGTTTCGATCCGGCGATAGGGAGCGAACTTCCCGGAACGTTGGTCACCAAGGAGGAAGACATCATGGAACAATATATCGTCAACGGCGTCGCGTTCGCCAAGGATGAAGCGAAAGTCACGATACTGGGCGTGCCCGATGTGCCCGGCGTCGCCGCCCGCGTGTTCGGCCCGCTCGCCGATGCCGCAATCAACGTCGATATGATCGTCCAGAACATTTCGCCCGACGGCACCAAGACAGACATCACCTTTACGTTGCCCGAAGGTGATCTGGTGAAGGCCCAGGAAGTTATTCGCTCTCAGGATATTTTCAAGAACATCAATATCCGCGTCGATACTGATGTCGTAAAAGTTTCTGTGGTGGGGATCGGTATGCGAAGCCATGCGGGCGTTGCCAAAACGATGTTCAGCACTCTGGCGGAAAAAGGGATCAACATCCTCGTAATCTCGACCTCGGAAATCAAAATCAGCGTCCTGATCGCCCGGGAATATCTGGAACTCGCCGTCCGCGCGCTGCACAGCGCATACGATCTGGATCAGGCGGCGTAATGACCAACCAGTTTGTCTATATCGTCGGGCCACCCGGCGTTGGCAAATATACTATTGCCAACAAACTCGCCGCCAAAATGCCTGCGAAGCTTGTCGATAACCATTATTGGCTGAATCCGGTTTTCGGAATGATTCAACAAGATGGCATCACACCTATCCCTAAAGACGTATGGAATCAAGTAAAGCAAGTGCGGGCTGCTATTATGGAGACTATTGCAACGCATTCTCCTTCCGATTGGAACTTCGTGTTCACTCTCGCTTTTGTGAATAATTCTCGCGATATCGAAATTGCGAAAGAACTTCTTGAAATCGCAGATCGGCGGGAAGCGGATGCTCTCGTTGTCAGGCTAACCTGTGCACCGGACGAACTTGCCAGACGTGTCGTCGTTCCTGAACGGCGCCTTCGCTTCAAAGACGCCGATCCTGAGGCTGCTCTTCGTAACGCGACCTTGCCCTTATTTGATGCCGGTTCGCGCAAGGCAATTACCATTGATACAACAAGCCTGAGCGCAGACGAAACCGTCGAACGGATTTTACAGGTTTTGTAGAATTAATGGCTAACCTCCATTTGTCATCCCGACCGGAGCGCAGTGGAGTGGAGGGATCTTTGGCCTATCCGTTCTGCCAAAGATCCCTCGACTTCGCTCGGGATGACACCTGTAAATTACATCTGATGCGGGGGCTGGAAGAATGGATCATTTTCCCGTAAAGTAGCCCGGATATGACAGACTCTGTCCACAAAACCGCGCCCGAGGATACCACGGACGGCCCCGACCTGAATTTCCACACCGACATGGCGGTGGGGGAAATTCTGCGCCGCACGCGCGTGCATTACGGCCAGACGCTGGAACAGATCGAAACCATCTTGCGCATCCGCGCCTCGCAGTTGGGGGCGTTGGAAAAGGGGGATATTTCCCAGCTTCCGGGCCGGGTTTACGCGATCGGATTCGTGCGTTCCTATTCCGAATATCTCGGCCTCGATGGCGATAAGATGGTTCATCTGTTCAAAGAACAATCTGTCGGCCGCCAGAAAAAACCCGACCTTTCATTCCCCGTTCCTGCCTCCGAAAGCAAAGTCCCCAACGCCATGATTATCGGCGGGAGCGTGTTCGGCTTTGTCGTGCTGATCGGATTCATTTCCTTCATGATGTTTCCGGGGGCACAAAAGAACGGCATTCCGCCCGTGCCGGACCAACTGACCAAATCGCAACTCAACGAAGCGCCATCTCTGGTCGAACAACAATCGCCTGAAAAAGAAAAATCCGATTCTGCTTCGAAAGATGTTGCAGAAGCTGCGCCGGCGGCAGGTGCGGGCCGCGTCGTTCTTGAAATTGTTGATAGCAGCTGGATCGAAATCCGCGATGCGAAAGGCGCGGCCATTTTGCGCCAAGTGCTCAAACCAGGTGATATTTATTACGTTCCCGATGAACCCGGCCTACTGATGGCCACGGGCAATGCAGGCGGTATCAAGGTAAAAGTGGATGGGAAAGAAATCGCGCCACTCGGCGAAGCCGGGCAGATCAAACGTAAAATATCCCTCAGCCCGGAATCTCTTTTGAAAACCGTGCCACCAGCGGCGGCAAAAAATATGTAACGAAGGCACGAAGACGCGAAGTTCATATTTATTCTTCGCGATTTCGTTGCCGACACAAACCTGTCATCCTCCGGCTTGACCGGAGGATCCAGTCTGGATTCCCCGATCAAGTCGGGGAATGACATTAGATGAATAATGAAATGATATATGCCATAAGCTAAATGTCTTTCTTCGGACCAACCGTGCGCTTTGATCTAAAATCAACGAGATCGTCGAGAAGCCCATTATAGTCCTTGGTCTTCACGGCCTTGGCGAAATCATGCCTGAATTTGAAAAGCATCGTCGCGGCGATGAATGCCACGCCGAGCGCGCCCGCGAGATGAATATTGTCCACCGGTGTGGTTTTTTCTGCGACGCTTAATCCAGCCCAAAGCGTCATAGGAATGGGGACGATGGTGCAAATGGCCTGACCTATCTGAGCGGGGATTTTATACAGGCGGTCGACATGTGCGTCGTGTCTTTCCCGTATGGCGCGGGCTTCGTCACGGAGCTTTTCGTCACTGCGTTTTTTGAAAATATCCCAGACGGGATTTTCTATTTGGTTTCGTTTTAGGGCCTGCATGATCTGATTCTTTCAAACCTTTTTTCGGACGCCGTAGGGCAGTAACTATAGGCCCAAATTTACCTTATGTAAACGTTTCCAGTGGCTGCTGCGCATGTCCTTGGATTCCAAACATTTTCTTGCTACATGTGGTTCCGTTAATTTTCAAATTCGCATTCGCCGGCATGAAAGGTATAAGATGACTCCTATGGCTACCAAACGCATCGAAATCTTTCTTTTGTCGCTGATCATCCTTCTCCTGTTCGGGAACATGGCGGCGCTCTCGGGAATGCTCACTCTGCCATAGGCGACGGGCCAATGTCCCACCTGTACGACATCCCGATATTCCTAGACGATCTGGCCGTGGCAGTTATCATGGTGCTGCTGACCGTTGCGATACATGCTTTTGGACTAGATCGGATTATGCGGACGGTGGAGACGCGGCTGTATGCGGCGGGAAAAGCGGGCCATATATCGCATATTTATAAAATGATGCTGAGTGGTGTCTGCGTTCTTGGAATCTTTTTCCTGATAACCGTGCACATATGGCTGTGGGCGTTCGCGTATGAAATTCTTGACGTGAAGGAGTTCAAAACGCTGGAAGACGCGGTGTATTTTTCCGTTGTCACTTTCACCACGCTCGGTTACGGCGACATCGTGCTCAAAGATGAATGGCGCGTGTTATCGGGAATAGAGGCGGCGAACGGTATCGTCTTGCTGGGCTGGGGAACGGCGTTCTTATTCGAAATCATGCAGATGATCTATCCGCGCAAGAAAAGAATGCCGGACTGATTAGATTTCTGCTTTCGGCGCATGGTGGGTCGGGAGCCTGGTTTTTTCTTGAGCGGCCAACGCCATCTCGTGTATGGTTTGCGCACCCGTCAGAAATGTCACCAACTCGCTCTTACGATCGAATGTCAGGGTAAAAAACGCATCTTTTTCTTCTATTGCCGGGGAAATCCCCTTATCCCAAAAAAACATTTTGATGGCGCGCTCATAGAACGGAGCAAGCGCACTATCCACAGGGCCTGACCTGCTTGCGTATGTCCCTATTTTATCACCGGTCGTTAGCACATCGAAAACCATGAAATCCCTATATCCGTGGAAGACGAATTTATAGCCTTTTTCTGTTTCTTCATGGCGCGCGTGATTGAGATTCATCGAGCAAATAGTGGTCATGGCGTGGTCAAACCAATCTTCTCGGGAATCGAATTGCATCTTGTCGAACTGGACACGGCCATTTGCAGGCAATGGGACTACGAAAGTGTACTCTATCGTTTTAGGATTCGCCATCTCATGAAACGATGTCATATCAGGGAAAAATTTATCCATAGCAAACTCTTTATTAGTTTGGGGCAAAGGTTAGGTGCAATGCACGTCGTGTCTTATGATGCCATTTCTAAGGCAGTGGAACAGCGCGTCGCTTCTTATATACGGCGGTTCGTATCCGACTTTGGCGGGTTCAGTCGCGGCAGGACGAGGGGTTCTGGTTGAATGCGTTGCGTCTGCGCTGAGATTGAACGGGATGGATGCGAGGGCCATCGACACACACGTACCCATGGAAATACCGGCGAATAATTGTGATGGTGTGGCCTTCTTGATCCAGGAAAATTTCATCGCGCGCTCCTTTAAGGTTACTATGTCTATAATGTCTTCTGCATTTCTTTTTTAGGCAACGGCGTCGCATATCTATCCCATGCCTCCGACCGGATTTCATCTCTGGCAACAATAAAAGAAACGTGAAGGCGTTTCCTTCCGAATGTCAGTTGTGCCTGGACTTTATCCGGTGCGCTGTCGAATTTACGATGTAATTGTATTCCGACATTTGCGCCTTTATCCAAAAATATTTTTTGACAGTGCTGACCCATATCTCGGCAAAACGAGGGTCGTCGAAATCCTCGGTTACGATTATCTCCGGTGTATAGGGTGCATCGCCGGTTGTAGCCAGATCGAATATTAGCATATCTTTTTGACTTTTAAATTGAAACTTATAACGATCGGATTCAATGCTCGTGCCGACGCAACCTAAATTCATGCCGTCGATCATATTCATGGCATGTATGAACCAGTCCTCGCGTGTTTTGAAATTCAGGGGTATCATTCTAAAAGGGCCGGAACCTGACATAAGGCGTGCGAACTCGAATTGTTGTTCAGGCACTTTTACCATGACTTCAAAATCAAATTTTATTGTCTTTCCTGTCATACTCTTTCTCAATTAATTTCTGCGCCCGGCACACGTGGCAATGGGGCGGGTAGGGATCTCGGCTCTGGCCGACGCATCATCGCCATGCTATATTGCTGCAACGCCATGTCATAAATTTTGTCATAGGCAAGCACGAAGGA
Source organism: uncultured Micavibrio sp. (assembly GCA_964539025.1). Classification (GTDB taxonomy): domain Bacteria; phylum Pseudomonadota; class Alphaproteobacteria; order Micavibrionales; family Micavibrionaceae; genus Micavibrio_A. The sequence continues at coordinate 50,029 of CAZIFA010000009.1, read as the reverse complement.
TGTATAGCTGCTTTTACGATCGAACGTGAACGCAACCTGATCATCTTCCTCGGCGATCTCGACCGTAAGTCCTTTTTCCAGGCAATGCATCTCGCCTGCGTTGCCCAGATACGGCCCTAAGGACGGATCCTTCAAAGGTGCTTTACAGGTAAAATTTGCTATCCGCTCGCCCGTCGCGGCAAAATCGAAGATCACGTAATGTTTTTCATCGGTGAACACGATCTCATATCCGGTGTCTGTCTTTTCAAAGGAACTGTAATCCAGATTGTACGCTCGGATAACATTTTTGGCGTGCCTAGCCCATTCTTGCGGGGTTTGAAAACGTGCGGTGGCAAATCTGAACGGCCCGGTTTTGGGAAGGGGCTGCTTGAAATACAGCAATTGGGCCGTTTTGGGCGGCGTGGCCATCGTTTCAAAATTGTGCTTCATAACGGAACTCACCAACTAAACTGAAAAAAACCGTAACAAGAGCATGGGGTTACGTCAATAGTCGAGCGGCGTGCCGCCCGACTTATCCAAATCCTTGGATTTTCACAGGTTTTTTGCTACATAACCCCCATGAGCGCGGACCATAATTCCATACGCCCGTGGCGGAAAATCGAACGGCGCAAGAGCCGCAAAATCTGGGTCGGCAACGTCCCGGTCGGCGGTGATGCGCCCATCACCGTGCAATCGATGACGAACACGTTAACGCATGATGTCGCGGCTACCATCGCGCAAGTGCGCGCGCTTGAGGTCGCGGGCGCGGATATCGTGCGCATTTCCTGCCCCGATGAAGAATCCACCGCGGCGCTGAAACAAATCATTCCCGAAGTCACCGTACCGATCGTCGCCGACATCCATTTTCATTACAAACGCGGGATAGAGGCGGCGCAGAACGGCGCAGCCTGCTTGCGCATCAATCCCGGCAATATCGGTTCCGCCGAAAAAGTCAAAGAAGTCATCAAGGCCGCGAAAGATAATAATTGTTCCATCCGCATCGGCGTGAATGCGGGATCGTTGGAGCGCGATCTTCTGGAACAATTTGGCGAACCATGCCCCGACGCGATGGTGGAATCCGCTAGGCGCCACATTAAAATTCTCGAAGACCACGATTTCTTCAATTTTAAAATTTCCTGCAAGGCGTCCGATGTGTTCATGGCCGTCGCGGCGTATCAACAACTTGCCGATATATGCGATTACCCGCTGCATTTGGGGATTACAGAGGCTGGCGGGCTTCGTTCCGGCACGATCAAATCTTCCATCGGCATGGGAAATTTATTGTGGGCGGGGATAGGTGACACCATTCGTGTGTCCTTGTCTGCCGATCCGGTGGAAGAAGTGAAAGTCGGGTTCGATATGCTCAAATCGCTCGGGCTTCGCCACCGCGGCGTCAACGTCATCGCGTGCCCGTCTTGCGCGCGCCAGCAATTCAAGGTGATCGACACGGTTGCGGAATTAGAGGCGCGTATCGCGCATATCACGACGCCGATGACGGTTTCGATTATCGGCTGCGTTGTAAATGGACCCGGCGAGGCGTTGATGACCGATATAGGCCTGACCGGCGGCGGGCAGGGGAACCACCAAATCTATATCGGCGGTGAAAAGGCGCATCGCTTTAACGATGGCGATAAATCCATCGTCGATCACATCGTACAAATGATCGAAGAAAAAGCCGCAGCGATTCAATCTTTAAAAATCTCGGAAGCTGCCGAATAATCATCCCGTCATTGCGAGGAACCCGGACTTGATCCGGGGGACGCGGCAACCCATCTTACAATATAACCTTATCACCGCAGGCTGGATTGCTTCGTCGGCGTTGCCTCCTCGCAATGACAATAATCAACACTTTCGCATTACCAATAATTAATTATCACAAGTCATTTAATTTATTCTACCGCTTGCTAATGTCAGCTATCGGCTTACATTGCTCAGGCGGATGAATTTCTTTGTCCGCAATACAAGGAGACCAAAAAATGGAAAACAATTCCAATCAAAAGCCGAATCCATCATCGGAAAATGCCAAGCCAGATGACAAAAATAAATCCGGACCCCCAGCGAATGCTCCAAACGCTGATCCAAAAAAAGAAGCCGCGAAATAGGCTTTTTTAACCTCACGATAGGACGGAGCCCGGTAAACGCCGGGCTTTTTTCTTATGCTCAAAAAAAGCCGCCCACATGGGGCGGTCTCAAAACTCGCGGCGGAATAATTACGCCGGATCGATTGTATATTTATGCGCTGAATCGTTGCAATGTGAAAGCGGTACGATGCCGTGATAATGCACAACACAACCCGGCGCATATTGCTGCCACCATGTTTGCAGGTTTTGCTGAATTTCTTCCGGCGTATCATACGCTTCGCCCGACCATGTTACAGGTTCGCCTTTCTCATTCTCGCGCGCCATGCCGCCATAACTTACGAGGTTCATAAATTCGACCATAAGTTTGTGGTCCCAACTCATCTGTTCTGGGGTCATACCAGCGGGCGACACGGCCTTCGCGAACGTGACGACAATGCGTTTGAATCTGGGGTTTTGTCCGGACAATTTTTCTTCGGTCATAAGAATTCTCGTAGCGCGAAAAGTACATTGTGGTCAAATATTCCTTTCGCATAAGGCAAGGTCTTCATCAATTTCATCTCCCGACCCTACGCCTGTCATACTCCGCGAAGGCGGAGTATCCAGTCTGGATTCCCCGAACAAGTCGGGGAATGGCGGCCTAAATCCCACGATTTCTAAGGGGTTAGAAATCATGATTAATATTGACATAATATACACATTATGATTATGTATACCCCTTAAAGCGGGTATAACACTATGTCTTATAAAAGAATTTTGGCGGGTTTGGCAGTTTGCTTTCAGGCGGGCGCGTGCGCCAGTTTTGCGCCTGATCAAGCTCCGCCATCAAAACCGGACGACCCTCGCTGCGCTGGCGAAACCTATTGCCGCAAGCTCACCGACAATGAAATTGCCTTGGCGAAAAGCGTCTTTGAAAAATCCGATAAATTTAAAGGCCCCGTCAACTACGATGAGGTCCGCGTTATTTACAGCCCGTATTCAATCCACGCTATGTTTTCAGATGCTTCCGTTCCGGCGGATGGAAATATTTATATACACTCCATGAAAAGCTGGGAGGCCGACTACGCCATTAAATTCGATGGCCGTGCGCGGCCAATGATTATGCATGAACTTACCCATAAGGCTCAAAAGCAGGGCATTGTAAAATCTAGGAATGACAATCCTGTTCAAACTTTTGTCACGCGCTTGGTTGATCGCAAAAGTTCGTATGAACCTTCAACTATTACACCGTTTGAGGAGCAAGGCGTTGAGCAACAGGCGCAGATCGTACAAAAATTTATCTGGTACGCCGATAATGCGCGCGAGGTTGCAAATGATAAAAATGAGGATCAAAAGAATCTCTGGTGTTTCAGCGTGCGCAAGTACGCCCAAATTTTAAATATTTCGCTCGCGGGCGATCTTGCATTTTGTACCAGACCTGAAGCGCTGGCCCCTCAATAGCGCGTTGACATAAACCCATACCCATGATTGTCTATATCCTGATCAAGGGATATATCGCCATGTCTTATAAAAGACGGCTTGTGGGGTTGGTGCTGTGTTTTCAGACTGCGTGTGCTAGCACGTTGCCGCCCGATCAGCTTTCCCAAATACCGAACGATTCTTTATGCGCCGCTGAAATTACCTGCCGCAAACTCACCGCCAACGAAATCGCGCTGGCGAAAACGGTTTTTGCGGACACGATCGATTATGACAGGGTGCGCATTATTTACCGCCCGTATTCGCCTATGCGCTTGTTCACGCACACCATGACGCCGGACGGGAATATTTACGTTTACTCCGACCGGACATGGAAATCTGATTACGCGGTTCAGCCCGGGCGTTACTATCGCGGCTTTATCATGCATGAACTGATGCATGCAAAACAATTCCAGCATGGAACGAACGTCCATGCGCTCGGCGCGCAGAATATTTTGAACTACGCCTTCAATAATGATGGCCTCTATTCTTATTCACTGGGCAGACCGTTCGAACAATATGGGCTCGAACAACAGGCGCAAATCGTGCAGGATTACATCAAGTATAGCGATAACGCCCGTGAAGATTTTCGCGATATTCCTGATCTAGCCCAAAGCATATGGTGCAAACCTTTAAACAACTATGCCGAAACGCTCAAAGTGCCGCTCACGGGCGAACTCGCGGCTTGCAACTTCTATGATAATAACTGGACGGCCAGACTGTCGGCGCATAATTAGCACCGGGTTGGCTCCGCGCCCAGATATAATAGCTCATCAGGTCAGCACGGGCGAGGCTGCTGTCTTGCCAATCCGGATGGTTTTTAAGCGGAACATAGGGAAGCGAGCGCGGAATCGTTACCGGTGCGTTATCATCGCTGGTCATGATTACAATATCTGCTTCGCTGTCTTTGATAAAGTCGATAACTTTATCTTGCTGCTCTTCGTTGAGGTACATGAACAGGTTATTAAGCATGATGGCATTATAACGTTCTTGCGGAACAAAATTTTCGATGCCCTGAGGGTCAAGAAAGCGTACATTACTTTTGACATCGTTTCGCACGTAAACAATTTCGTTTTCTGTGGACGAGAAAAGCGCGCCATTTTTCTTTCTGAAGAGATGTTCAGACAATTCGCGTGGATATGCGCCAAGCCTTGCCAGCGCGGTAAAGGTTTCAGATCGATCAAATGAATCGATTCTGAAATCACGCATTTGTGAGATTCCGGATGCACAGGCCACTGCAGAGAGCGTATATGCCTCGCAGCCGACGGATGAAGGGGCTGCAAGAATACGAATAGGGGCAGTGCGGCCACGTGCTGCGACATGCAGCGAATTTATAAGAGGGTGCATCACGGCGCTATGCCGAAAGAAACCGGTTGTACCGTTGGCTGCATCTGCGCCTAGATGTTCTTTAAATACGAAGCTCGTGCCTTCTAAATTAAAAGGGGTAAATCTATTGGTCATTAGGGAAAAAATCTCACGCACGATGCGGGCGTTTTCTGGCGTGCTGACATCCCGTGGAATCGCGGCGGGACCGAACGTTTTTTTCAGCGCAAATGTACCCATAAAAATGCCCAGAGCTTAATAAACCGCCCCTTCCATAACATTCACATAACGTTATGTCAATAAAAGCGAATAGGCTTGTCAAAACAACGCAATACCGCTTATTAAAAAGCCCATGGATTACCTCGCAAAACTGGCGCCTATAGCGGCGCGGCATAAAGACGTGAGCGACAAGATGTCGGCGGGCGGCTTATCGGGCGACGCCTTCGTCAAGCTGTCCAAGGAATATGCCGAACTGCAACCCGTCGTCGAACTCTATCTCGAATATAAAAGAGCGATGGATGACAAAGCGGGCGCGCTTGAAATGCTCGATGATCCCGACATGGGCGAAATGGCGCAGGCCGAATTGAATGAACTGAAGGAAAAAATCCCCGCGCTTGAAGAAAAAATAAAAATCTCGCTTCTGCCCAAAGATTCCGCCGACGTTAAAAACGCCGTGATAGAAATCCGCGCCGGAACGGGCGGGGACGAAGCCGCTTTGTTCGCTGCCGACCTGTTCACCATGTATAAAAACTACGCGTCGATTCAGGGCTGGCGCGTAGAAATCATCGAAATGTCGTCATCCGATCTTGGCGGGTATAAAGAAATCATCGCGAATATTTCGGGCAGCAACGTCTTCGCCAAACTGAAATATGAATCCGGCGGCCACCGCGTGCAACGCGTCCCCAAAACCGAAACACAAGGGCGCATCCACACCTCCGCCGCCACCGTCGCCGTGCTTCCTGAAGCCGAAGACGTCGATATCGTGATCAATGAGAGTGACTTGCGCATCGACGTGTACCGCAGCCAAGGTTCCGGCGGTCAGTCTGTCAACACCACCGATTCCGCCGTGCGCATCACGCACATTCCGACCGGGCTTGCGGTCGCCATCCAAGAAGAAAAATCCCAGCACAAGAACAAGGCGCGGGCCATGAGCCTTTTGAAAACACGCCTTTATGATATGGAACGCCAGAAAATAGATTCCGCGCGTGCGGCGGATCGCAAAGGCCAGATCGGTTCGGGCGATCGTTCGGAACGTATCCGCACTTACAATTTTCCGCAAAGCCGTTTAACCGATCACCGGATCAATCTAACGCTCTATAGCCTCGATCAGATCATGAACGGATCGGGCCTCGGCGAAGTCATCGACGCGCTGATCACCCAGGCGCAGGCGGAACAATTGGCCAATCTGGAAGTTTAACAATGAAAAGAGTTTGCTATGTTGGATTTAGATGCACGGGTTAAAATAAATGAAGTCCTGAAATCAAGGGCGAAACTGCAGTCAGGTATGATCGGGTCGATCAAACACCATTTTCACACTCCTTCTGTGGTTGATCAGGTGAACGCGAACGCATGTGCCCAAATCTATGATTGCCCTTCCGCACGAAAATCATCGATCCCTTACAACACGTTGCTGAAAGCTTATCAAACCTACAGAACGAATAATGCAAGAATGGTGTTTGCCGCCATGACCGATGCCCGGGATATTTTAAAGGTCGTTATGCGGTTGGAACAAGCTTTCACAGACACGATAGCAAACCATTATAAACGGTTTGGCTTTGCCGATGACGCACAAAGACAGGAATATTTGGATACGGCTGCGGATTGTAAGGAAGGGGCAGAGATGACGAAAGCGGAGCATGACCGTCTGGATAAGAAATTGTCGTACATAAAACAACGATCGACTGATCTGGGAATGTCTATAGGTACGCCCGTTCATTCCGGCCATTCCGTGTTTTGTGAAAATGTAACGCCGCATATTGTTGTTGATATGGATCGCGCCATCTACAACGAGATCAACCGTGAAGCGTCTTTGCGCGGTGCGGATGCATTCAACAGATGTGCCGCCCTGCGTATGAACGCAATCGACGCTGATCTGGGTTTCGCCTATTTCATCGAAACGCCCAACCCTGAATTCGCACCGGGATTCATTAGAACGAACTTTGCAACCATTGAATCGAATTTGAAGGATTGTCGCCATAGCCTAGGTGTATGCGATGGATTTTTGGATTCGCTTAAGGCAATGGAAATGCTGAAAAAGGCGGAGAGGGACGCACGTGTAAAACGGGGCGCCGCTCAGCCGGGAACGATGCGGCAGTATCATTAATTCGCAGGATGGCTATCCCGTCATTCCGAACGTATGTGAGGGATCTTTGGCCTGTCCGGTTCCGTCAAAGATTCCTCACCCGTAAAGGGTTCGGAATGACGATATTGTTTTTAAGGCCCGCAGGCATTTATTTTAACCACAGAGACACAAAGGCACAGAGAAATTCAGGGTGTTCTTAAACTCTGTGTCTCTGTGCCTCTGTGGTTTAAATTTTTCTAAATCTCCAGCGCTTTATATTCCGCGCCGTCTTGATGCCTTTTCCGCTAAGCCACCTTATCAAGATCGAGCGCGCGGAATCTGCTATTCGTGGTCTTACGAATTTCCGTCACGCCTGCCTGTGTCGTAATTCTGCGGTTAAAGACACGGCCCAATATTAAAGCTTCTTGTTCAACTCTTTCAAAATTTGGAACGCGCCTTTTAAAGTCCGGATCGGAAACAGGGCCGCAGAAATCCTGTGTTGCAACAAGGGTCCTGTTGCCCTTGAACGGCACATACCAGATTTCTTGTTTATTATTTGCGCGCCCCCGGGTTGATAAGGCGAATTCAGCGCTTACCAGCTTTCTTTCATTGTCCAACCCCATCGCGCTTTGTAAGGTCATGAGCGCAGGTCGAACGCTCCATCTGTTTTCTTGCGCGATAAGCGGAATGGCGCTGCGGAGCCCTTCAATCAGGGCGGTTCGCGCCGCCTCATCCGTTTGTGCGATTCTCAGCATGTCTGCAGACAACTGTGTAAACATGATACCTCCCGCGAGATGTGGCATGCAACCTTGCCATCCGGCCTTGATAACGCTTGGCAACAAGGATGGATGATTTTTTGCGGTCTCTAGCAATGAAGCAAACAATCGTTCGCCGGCAGAACGATGTCTTGTTGTAACGTCCGGCAGGATTTCTATGCCGGTTCCAACGAGGTTGGCGAGGCATTCTGGTTGATCCTTGGTATATTGAACCAATTTCTGAATGAAATTTTTTGCGCGATCCTCAGCAGGGTCAACTTCGCCTAAGCTTTTAATGACGGGCTTTGCGGCCTCAATAATGCCGGGCATCAATTCTGGATATTTTTGCGCATCTTCCGCCACGCCGCTAATGATCCATGAATAGGCAAGGGGAAGTTGTTTTGCATTTCTGGCCACAATGTTCAGTGTGCCTTCGACGACATCTTGCATGGCCTGCGGATAAGAATCGACAGCTTCCAGCAAGAGATTAACTGATATCTGAACGCTTGCTTTGTGAGAATTTGCAAGGCGTGGCAGGCTCTTTAAACCTTCTTCAATAAAAATTGGCAAAAATTTGGGCTTCTCTTTGACTATTTCCAATAGTTCACTGCCTAAATCGGTAACGCGGCGAGATTCTTCATAACGCAGAGAATCTTCAGTGCCGCCGTGATTTTTAATGGAGGCCATTGTAAGCCATCCGGCTTTGACGACATCCGGTATAAATGCCGGGTGCTCGTAAGACACATCTATAAGATTTCTAATTATAGAATCTCTTAGAAACTGATTGTCGCGGGCGAACGCAAGACCGGTCTTTACAAAACCCGGCATCAGCTCAGGATTGCGTTTTGCTAAAAACAACATCGCCTCAAAAGTTGCCTGGGCATATTCTTGGCCCATTTTCTTTGCAAAGAGGGGAAGAAGCTGCCATCCGCTTTGAATGAACGCGGCGGGGGACTGGGTTGTGGGGGAAAAGGATTGTGCTTCGGTCATAATTTTTCTTTCTCAGACATACTCTTGGATTTGTTTATTTCAGCGGTTGTTTCTATCTAATCTTGATAGATGGTTATGTCAACAAAACGTTCTGATGGTTATCCGAAGCCTTGTTAAAGTTGCATGCATTATGTCAATATTTGGTGCTTCGTGGTGAAAAAGAATCTAGATGCTTCTTCTCCCTATGGGGGAGGTTTTCCTCCGGGAATATTTTAAATCACCAACGCTCTATAATCCGCGCCGGTTTTCTTTTGAATCGCGCGTGCGCCTTCTTCGGGTGTTTTCCTGCCAAGAAGAACGGCTTCGATGTTGCTGTAATGTCTTTTGACATCCATGTAATGTGCCCTGCCGGTTGGGTTGATATTGTTCCAATCGCCTTTGATGCGCTTGAGGAGCCTCCAGGCTTCCATATCTCTGGGCAGATCCTTATTCGGATCGCACCATTGTTGTGTGTGCATGATTGCGGTTGTGTTGCCGCAGCGCACGGGAATAAACCAACTCATATAAGCGTGCATATAGCAGGGACTTGTTACACGAGCGGTTTTGGCGAAATTGGTGGCTAAAATCGGGCCATCGGCCGTGTTGCGGTCAAAAATGAGTTTTAGCATGTCATATGCGGCGTCAGGGGAGCGGCCAACGATAACGGGAATGGATTTAAAAATATCCTCTCTCAAAATGCCCGTTATAGAAAAGAGGGTAAGTTGCAGTCTGCTTCTCTCTGCACCGGTTACCTTACTAAATGTGTATGCAATATCGGCGACGGCCTTGTCTCTGGTACGCTCGTGCCGAATGTTGGCCATCAGGGTTTCTATTATGCCGAGAGCAGCATTCTCACCGTTTTGCAGGGCGATGTGTGGCAACGTGCCTATAACGTTCTTGGCAATCGTACTAATCCACTCTTCGTTACCTCGCGCGGAGCTGATCAGGAAATAAACAAAATCGCGCTTCTTATGATCCCCGCCCATAAGAAAATTTGTCCATCTTTTGGGCCATGCGGTTGCAGCGAGGGGGGTGGGGGAACTCATTATATTTACTCTTGCAGGCTTGTTATAAAGCAGACCTATCAGCATATCTAAGTTATGTCAATGTGGCGAGGTGGGCGATTTTTCTGGCCAAAACAGGAATTTTGTCCTATGATCTATAGATGCCCTTTCCCGCCGCCAAGCCCCAACCTTACTTCTACCCCTGTCACCCCCGCGAAGGCGGGGGTCCAGTCCACAAAAACGTGCGCAGCTTCGCTGCGCCCTTTAAAAACCATATTACGAAAAACAATGGCCGCGTTTTGTTTTCAAAAGGCGCGGAACGAACTAGACAGAATTTCGTACAAAAGGCTAGAACTTCGCATGGAAACTTTGGACGAAATACAGCGCAGGATGCGCCAGAAATTAGAGGCTGGCCGCATCGAAAATCCGGTGCTGGATGCGCGGATTTTGGTGCGGCAGGGGGGTAATTTCTCCGATTCCGACCTTATCACGATGGGCCAGACCCCCCTATCGGTGCAACAGATTGAAACCATTGAGAAATTCGTGGATCGCCGGGTGGCGGGGGAGCCTGTTTCGCGCATACTGGGGGGGCGTGAATTCTATGGCCGGATGTTCCGCCTTTCGCCCGATACTCTGGATCCAAGACCGGACACCGAAACGCTTATCGACGCCGCGTTGAAAAAACCGGCGCTGCGTATCCTCGACCTAGGCACCGGGACGGGCTGCATTCTGATCACCCTTTTGGCCGAATTGCCGAACGCCACCGGCGTAGGGGTAGACATAAATCCGGGCGCGGTTGCCATTTCACGTGAAAACGCTATCCATCACGGCGTCGAATCCCGGGCGGAATTTCGCTGCGGCTCGTGGTTTGATCCGTTGAGTGCCGATGAATCGTTCGATCTGATCGTCTCGAATCCGCCCTATATCCCCGAATCCGATATCGAATCCCTGGCTGTAGAGGTGCGGAATCACGATCCAAGGCTGGCGCTGAGCGGGGGAGACTCGGGGCTTGAGGCGTATAAAAATATTCTGATGAAGATCAAAAATCATTTGGTGTGTGGCGGGCGTGCACTATTCGAAATCGGCAAAGGGCAAGAAGAGGCCTTGTCACGACTCGTGGGCGAATCTAATATGACTCCACGAGAATCATACCGCGATATGGCAGGGGTTCTGAGGGTGGTTGAGATCACCTGTGGGGAAAAGTGAAAATAACTTTAAAGCCCCCATTGATCAGAATCGAAACCGTGGCGTATGGTCATTTTACTCAAGACAGTCGCTGTCGGTCGATGAGCCGGGTCCCCGGAATATGAAAAGACAGCCTTTTGAAAATAGATCGCCTTTCGCTATACAACCTGTGCCCAAATCAGGTATGGTTGTACTTGTGTATGATTCTGTTGATAAGAAGAAAAAATTCGGGAAATAGAAGAAGTTAAGGGAATACACAATGAGACATGGAACACCCAATAGACGCTCACGGAACAACCGGGGCCACAATAACGGTGGTGGTCATAACAACGGCCAAAGACGGCCCTCTAACAATCGTAACCAAATCTATGATAGCAACGGCCCGGACGTACGAATTCGCGGGACGGCGCATCAGGTTTGCGAAAAATACCTTACCCTTGCGAAAGACGCTACATCGGTCGGTGACATCGTTCTGGCCGAAAGTTATCTGCAACACGCCGAACATTATCAGCGCATCATCAATAGCTGGAATGAAGAATTTCAACATATGCAGCGTACTCCGGGTTACCAGCCTCAGGAAGCGCAACAGCCTGCCGATGATTTAGCCTTGCCGATCAGCATTTTGGGTGGCGATATTAAACCAACGGATAATGGCGATGTACGTGCTCCTGCCTATCAGGCGCAGGAAATGCTCGAGTCAGCCTAATACTTTAAGTACGAGCGGTAACACTTTGTAATAATTTGCAAAAAGCGGGTCAGAATGGCCCGCTTTTTCTGTGTCCTATTGCCACTATGAATACAATGGCATGTATTCTGCAAGGTCTCTAAGCCCTTGATTTATGTTGGTGATATCTTAGATATTTGGAAGGTAGTATAAAGGGGACCGTGCTTGATGAAGGCGGATTGCCCTGTCACAATGGATTGCTTTTAAGAGGATCTGCATGGAATTCGACAAGTTTACAGAAAAATCTAAATCCGTATTGCAAAAGGCTCAGACGCTGGCCATGCGTTCCGGGCACCAATCGCTTGAGCCGGAGCACCTGCTCAAAGTGATGCTGGAAGATGAAGATGCGCTGACGGATCGTCTCGTACAGGCTGCGGGTGGAAATGCCGCCAAAATGAAGAAGGCGACCGAAGCCGCGCTGGCCAAATTGCCGCAGGTAAGCGGTTCTGGCGCAGGCGGGTTGCGTATTTCAACCGATCTGGCAAAGATACTTGATAACGCATTGAGTATAGCGGAAAAAGCGGGTGACAAGTACGTCACGGTTGAGCGTATATTCCAATCCATGATCACGGCGCGTGCAACGTCTAGCATCGGCGAGATCATCGCGGATTCCGGGTTGAATGCGATCGCCGTCAATCAGGCCATAAACACGATGCGAAAAGGGCGTACGGCCGATAGCGCCACCGCCGAAGATCAATTCGAGGCTCTATCCAAATATGCGCGCGATCTGACCAAGGATGCGCGGGACGGCAAATTAGACCCCATCATAGGCCGCGATGAAGAGATCCGTCGTACGATTCAGATTTTGTCGCGCCGTACGAAAAACAATCCGGTGCTGATCGGCGAACCCGGCGTCGGGAAGACCGCGATTATCGAAGGTCTGGCGCTGCGCATCATCCATGGCGATGTTCCTGAATCGCTTAAGAATAAAACGCTTATGTCGCTCGATCTTGGTTCGATGGTCGCGGGCGCGAAATTCCGCGGTGAGTTTGAAGAGCGCCTCAAGGCCGTACTTGATGAAATCAAGGCGACGGAGGGACAGATCGTCCTTTTCCTCGACGAGCTGCATACGTTGGTAGGTGCTGGAAAAGCCGAAGGATCGATGGATGCGGGCAATATGTTGAAGCCCGCGCTGGCGCGTGGCGAGCTCCACATGGTCGGCGCGACGACGTTGGAAGAATATCGCAAACACATTGAAAAGGATGCTGCGTTGGCGAGACGTTTTCAGCCTGTGTTCATTCCTGAACCAACGGTTGAAGATACGATCTCTATCCTGCGGGGACTCAAAGAAAAATACGAAGCGCATCATGGTGTACGTATCACCGATGCCGCTATCGTTTCCGCCGCGACCATGTCGAACCGCTATATCACCGACCGTTTCCTGCCCGATAAGGCCATCGACTTGATTGACGAGGCGTCTTCGCGTCTTCGGATGCAGGTGGATTCCAAACCCGAAGAGATCGACGAACTCGACCGCCGGATCGTGCAGTTGAAAATCGAGCGCGAGGCGTTATCGAAAGAACATGATCAGGCGTCCAAAGACCGTTTAGGGAAACTCGATACCGAACTCAAGGAGCTGGAGAAGAAATCCGCCGACCTGACCGCGCAATGGAATTCTGAAAAAGAAAAACTGAACTCCGCCCAGAAGGTGACCGAGGAGTTGGACCGTGCCCGGATCGAACTCGATCAGGCGGAACGCAATTCGGACTGGGGCAAAGCGTCAGAATTGAAATACGCCAAAATTCCTGAACTTGAACTTCGCCTCGCCGCAGCGGCCAAAGTTTCCGGCGCGAGCATGATCAACGAAGAAGTCACCGATAGCGACATTGCCGCTGTTGTGAGTAAGTGGACGGGTATCCCTGTGGATAAGATGCTGGAGGGTGAACGCGAAAAACTGCTTCAGATGGAAGACAAGCTCAAGCAACGCGTGGTGGGGCAAGATCCCGCCGTCAAGGCCGTGGCCAATGCCGTTCGCAGATCCCGCGCCGGGTTACAATCGCCCAACCGCCCTATCGGATCGTTTTTGTTCCTTGGGCCAACCGGTGTCGGGAAAACAGAGCTCACGAAAGCTTTGGCCGAATTCATGTTCGACGATGATACTGCGATGGTGCGCATGGATATGTCCGAGTACATGGAGAAACATTCGGTTGCGCGCTTGATTGGCGCGCCTCCCGGATATGTCGGATACGAAGAAGGCGGCGCGTTGACCGAAGCGGTTCGCCGTCGCCCGTATCAAGTCGTGCTGTTCGACGAGGTCGAAAAGGCGCACCCCGATGTGTTCAACATTCTGCTTCAGGTTCTCGATGACGGTCGCCTGACAGACGGGCAGGGCCGCACGGTGGATTTCACCAATACGGTTTTGATCATGACATCGAATCTGGGTGCGGAATTCCTCGTGAACATGCCGGAAAACTTAAAAGTGGATGATGTGCGCGAGGAAGTGATGGATGTGGTGCGTAAAGCGTTCCGCCCGGAATTCCTCAACCGCCTTGATGAGATTTTATTGTTCCAGCGTCTGGGCCGCGAACAGATGACGGGCATCGTGGATATCCAACTCGGCTATCTGCACAAGCTGCTCGCCGGACGTCATATCACGCTGGATATCGACGCATCCGCCAAAAAATGGCTGGCCGATAAAGGGTATGATCCTGCCTATGGCGCGCGTCCTTTAAAACGCGTGATTCAGGTGGAATTGCAGAACAAATTGGCCGAACTGATCCTCGAAGGCAAAGTTGAGGACGGCGCGCGCGTTCATGTCGGCGTGAAGGACGATGCGTTAACCTTTACAATCGTTCCGCCCGGTGCAAAGGCTAAAGCCGCCGCGTGATCCAGATCACAGACCGGAATTTTTAACGCTCCTATCATTGCCTCGATCAATAAATGGCAATGAAAGGAAAAATGTCATGAGTATTTCTCCGGGTAAAATCGTAAGCAATCTGACAGCAATCTTTGTAGACGTGGCGGGGCAAGTTGCGGGCGAAGGGTATAAATACCTCGTCGTTTTTCCAAGGTCGGAACTGTATATAAGCTCGCCGCATGAGGTTCAGTCGACATATTCCGATGCCAGGACGCTGGATATAAGCACCGTCAGTTCGGATTTTGTGTTGTCTTCGGCTTCATCAAAGATTCATCATCACAACACGGAGCGTGCGCAGTTTCAGAAAAATGCCGTGGAATTTGTGGCTTTCAAGACCAAGGACGACCAGCAAAAAATGCTGGCGGCACTAACGGCCATGAAGTTCTGGGGCGATGAAGAGAAGGTCTATTTCGAAACCTATGATTGGGAAGGCGTGCCGGACAGGCCGGGCCATCTACGCATAGTCACATACAGCTTTGCCACGCATCGCCAAACAGATTTCGGCAGGGCGATGGCCGAGTATATCGATATGGGATTGCATAACCTGTAGCACGGGCGGGCGAATCGTTTGTCAACAGGGCTGCTTTACGGTAATTTATAAGGGTCTTTGATTCTTACCTTAGGGCAGTCCTGCCATGCGCGCGTTCTATTCCACACTGATTGTTACAACCGCCATCCTGCTGACGGGTTGCGGCGGCTTGGTGAAGGGCGCGACGCAAGAGGTTACGGTGCTCACGCCCGGCGCGTGGGAGGCCGAATGCATGCTCGATAACGGGGTAAAGTATAAAGTTGCTACGGGTGAGACCTTCACCATCATGCGTTCCAACAATGACATCAAGGTCGATTGTTATGCGCCCGGCAATCGCCGCAAACAGATGATCGTCGAAAGCGGCGGCAATGGCTGGGCGGTTGGCGATGTGTTTACGGGTATTGTTCCAGGGGTCACATACGATCATTTAACGGGGGGGCTTTACCGGTATCCCGAAGTCATCACGGTGGATTTTGTTGGTACGCCGACAATAGGGCATGAAATGCCCCAGTATCATAATAAGGATACGCCAAATCCCTATACGCAACCGATAGAGGGCTATGCCGCAGGAACGCCGCTGACACCAGCAGACAGCAGTTACTTAAAACGAGGCATTGAAAGACGCGATATGTCCAGCGCCAATCCGTTTTCAACCGGAGATGGTTATGAAACCACTGACACGGTAGAAATATCTTCCAGCGGGACTTCCATCAAAAAGTCCGCCGTGCCGACGGGCAGCGATGCGGAATCCCTGACACGGTCAGCGAATCCGGGTGTGTTCGATAAAGAAGCGAAATAGGCAATCGTGAAAAACCCGTCTCATTATTTCATCTGCGGAATCGGCGGGAGCGGCATGTTGCCGCTAGCAGTTCTGCTAAAAGGTCTGGGGTATGTCGTTTCCGGATCGGACCGTTCGTACGATCAGGGGCGCAGCTTAGAAAAATTCAAATGGATAGCGGAACAGGGGATTACGCTTTATCCGCAGGATGGGTCCGGCGTAACGAAAGACCTAACAGCCGTTATTATTTCCAAGGCGGTGGAAGATACAATTCCGGATATCGCGGCGGCGAAGGAAAAATCCGTGCCGATCATGAAGCGCGCAGACATGCTGGTGAGGCTTTTCAACGCCGGAAAAACGCGTATTGCCGTATCTGGGACCAGCGGCAAGACGACGACCACCGGCATGATCGGGTTTTTGTTGAAAGAGGCGGGGATGGACCCGACCGTGAATAACGGCGGGATATTCCGCAACTACGCAAAAGAGAATCCATATTCCACCGCCTTTGTCGGCAAGAGCGATGTGTTCGTTTCGGAGATCGATGAAAGCGACGGGATCGAAGCGGTAACTTCGTTCGAGCCTGATATTGCGATTATTCACAACATCACGCTGGATCATCAGCCGATGGAAGAACTTAAGAAGATGTTCGCGGGGTTTTTGGCAAAAACGCAAATTGCGATTATCAATGCACAGGACCGGATGGTTCTGGAGGTGGCAAAGGATTTCAAAGGGGACGTTGTTACCTACAGCGCCAATGGCCAGCTCGCGCACCTGATGGCGGAAAACATTCTGCATAATGCAGATGGTGTGAGCGCGGAGATATTGTTTGACGGAAAGATCACGCCGCTGCGTCTAAAAGTGCCGGGCGAACATAACATATCGAATGCTCTGGCTGCTCTGGGCGTGGGGTTCACGCTTGGCATCGATATTACGCGTGGTGCAGAGATTTTATCCCGTTTCGAAGGCATTCGGCGCCGCATGGAAATTGTCGGTACGAAGAACGGCATAACCGTTATGGATGATTTCGCGCACAACCCGGACAAGATAGCGGCGACCATCGGCACGTTGCGCCAGTTTCCGGGGCGGTTGCATATTTTCTTCCAGCCTCACGGGTACGGGTTTTTGAAGATGCTGGGGCCGGAACTGGCGCAAAGCCTCGCGGACCATCTTACCAAAGACGATCGGCTTTATATGGTCGAGCCGTATTATGCGGGTGGAACGGTGGATCGTTCCGTCGGTTCGTCAGATATTGTGGCCGATATCAAAAAGCGCGGCGGCACAGCGGAATTGATGGCAGGACGGCCAGAAATTAAAGCGGCTATCCTCAAGGAGGTCCGGCCCGGCGACCGGATTGTGATTATGGGCGCGCGGGATGATACGCTTTCCGCCTTTGCCGCGGAAATACTTGCCGCTTTGCCCTAAATCACCCGGAACTTAAAGCCCATTGAGATCGTTTGCGCCTCTAGCGGGCAGAACCATCAGGAGGCTTTTCATGATTTATGCATCGCCGGATACCAATTATTTTGCCGATCCTTCGAACGTTCCCGGCATGTTCAAGGAAGTGGTCGGTTTGTTTTCCAACACCAAGGATATGCAGGATGCTATCCGTGATCTCGAAGGCACGGCCTTTCCGCGCCAGGATATTTCCGTGATGGGGTCGCGTGCCGAACTCGATGAGGTTTTTGGCGCTAAAGCGGTCAATCCTTATTACGCGATGGATAATTCGGACACGCCGCGAGAGGCGCCCGCACGACCGGAGGAAAAGACAATCGGTTCTGCCGCACTCGTGGGCGGCGCGACCTATGTCGGTGCTATGGCGGCGGCTATTACGGCGGGAGCAGTCGCATTTCCCGCGATCATTACGGCGGCAATTATAGGCGGTGTCAGCGGCGCTTCGCTCGGTGCAATTCTCAACAAGGTTCTTGGTGACCGCGCGACACGTCATGTGCAAGAACAACTAGAACAGGGCGGCCTTTTATTGTGGGTGCGCACGCCGGACCCGATCAAGGAAAGCCTTGCCAAACAATTGATGGAAAACCGTCACGCGACGCAAGTGCATGTGCATGAGATTGTTTGACTGATTTAAACGCAAAGTTTTTAGTGTTTGAACCACAAAGTAAAACAAAGGAAGACAAAGTTTTTTTAATGATAACTTTGTTTAAACTTTGTGACCTTTGTGGTTTTAAAAATTCTACTTTGCGTAACTTTGCGACCTTTGCGTTTAAAAAAACCACAGGTGGACACAGATAAACACGGATATCTGCGTACATCGGTGTTTATCTGTGGTTTTATTATTTGGATTGTCACGGCCCTTCGCGCCTCGCAATGACGTCCGGGATTAAGCAGAAAACCGCTTTTCGATGAGTTTGAGAACGGCACGCATGCCGGTATCCGCTCCGCCTTGCGGGCGTCCGGGCTTGCCAGATTGTTCCCACGCGTAGCAATCAAGGTGGATCCAATCGATATTGGCATCAACGAATTGTTGCAAGAATAAGGCGCCGTGAATCGCGCCAGCCTTGCCGGAACCGATATTGTTGATGTCGGCGACGTTGCTGTTCATTTCTTTTAGGTATGGCTGCCACAGCGGCAAAGGCCAGACCGGGTCTTCGTTTTTCAATCCCAGATTTTTGAGTTCATCGAGCAACGCATCGCGATTGGAAAAGAACGCGGGTATATCATAGCCGAGCGCTGCGCGGGCGGATCCCGTGAGTGTACAAAAATCGACAATCAATTCGGGTTTTTTATTGCCTTCGGATGCGTATGTTAAAGCGTCACCAACGACAAGGCGGCCTTCGGCGTCGGTATCGCTTACCTCTACGCTCAATCCTTTACGACTGGATAGTATGTCGCCGGGACGGAAAGCTTCACCGCCGATAGCGTTTTCCGCCGCTGCGATCAACACACGCAGGCGGACGGGCAAATTCAAACTCATGATGACATGAGCTAGCCCCAGAACATGTGCGGCCCCGCCCATATCCTTTTTCATCAGCAACATGAAGGGTGGTGGCTTTATATCTAGCCCCCCCGTGTCAAACACGATGCCTTTGCCGACCAGCGTGACCATTGGATGATCTTCCGCCCCCCAGTTGATTTCGACGATTTGGGGCCTGCGCGGTGATGCCTGACCGACCGCGTAGATCATGGGGAAATTCTGGTCAATAAGGTCCTTATCGGCGATACGAAAGAACGCGGCGCGATTTTGCCGTGCGACTTGCGCCGCGGCATCGGCCAGTTCATCCGTGCCAAGAAGATTGGGCGGCATGTTGATCAAGGTCTTGATGAGGCATAACCCTTCGACCATGGCGGCGGTGCGTTTTTTATCTGCGCCTTCGGGCCAGAGCATAATGGGCAGAGTTTTGCCTTTGTCTTTTTTATAAAGATCGAATTTATAACTTGCTAGCCCCCAGCCGATTGTGGCCATGGTTGCGTCATCCGATGAAAGAACCTGGTCTATTTTGAATGTGACATCTTTGAAAAAAGCCGAAGTGAATTCGCTTTTCAGTTTTTCCTGAATATGTGCCAGCGCATAAATACTTAACGGAAAAGTGACGCCCGCGAGGATTTCGGCAATCGCACCTTGTTCATCGCGAAGGATGCAGACCTGTTTATCCTTGCCCCCAAACCCTGCCTGTTCCATCTGGCGGGAAAAAGAAGACGATGCACGGCTGTGCATATCCTCAAAATCCGCACCGCAGACCAGCCGGATGGGAATTACGGCTCCGCCAACCTTATCGGTCAGGATTGGATCGATGGAATGAAAATACGGGATGGTGGACTTTATCATGCCACGGATTATGCCATTATTTCAGCCCTTTTCAAAGCCTTCGTGACATAAGCATGGCAAAGGGCTATTCTGCCCGGGCAAGCACAGGAGATCGTTATGAACGTACCCGGTCGATTTTTGAAAAGCATGCTGGAGCCCGGCGAGCACGGCATTTGCCAGACCAGACTGCACTGGATTTATATGGCCACCGGGACTTTCTGGTTTGGCGTTCTGGCTGCCATGGGCTGGGGGGCGGATTACGTGTTGTGGAAATATATGGGGAGTTATATTCCAACCTATCAATTCAACACATCGTTGTTTGAGGGCGGGTTGAAGGAAGGGTGGATAGGATGGCTGCTGACATCTTGTGGCGGCATTATCCTCATCATGGAATATCTGAAATACGCCACCACCGTCATTGCTGTGACCAGTAAGCGCGTTATGATGAAGACGGGACTTTTGAATGTGCGTGTAAATGGCACGGATATTTCCGATGTACGCGGCGTTCACGTGGATCAGGGATGGTTCGGTCGTTTCTTTAATTACGGCAAGATCACACTCGATTGCCGTTTTGTTGCAGATATTCGATTGCCCTATGCGCGCGCACCGTACATGGTAGTACGAGACATTCAGAAAATTAAATCAGAACTTGAAGAGCTTGCGACGCCAAAAATAAGTCTACAAAGTACGCCGCAGACCGTCGTTCAAATCAACACTGGTCCACAGAAAGGTGTACACAGTGTCGTTGAAAATCCGGACGATCGCATTATCGTGGTTAATACGATTGAAGATAATTCGACAAATAAGCAGCCCGCTATAGAACACCGCCTGCACGATGAAATCATCGATGATTTCAAGAGCAAGGCATAGGAAATTTTAGTCTTTCAGGTAATTGAGTATGCCGTGCGCGGCTGCCCGGCCTGTGGCAAAACAGGCTTGTAGCAGATATCCGCCCGTCGGCGCTTCCCAATCCAGCATTTCGCCGGCTGCGAAAATCCCGGGCAGGGATTTAATCATCATGTTTTTGTTAAGCGCGTCGAGACGTATACCACCCGCACTTGAAATAGCCTTTTCGATGGAAAAAGGCGCAGTGAGTGTAAGCGGCGTAGCTTGAATTAATTCGGCGAGTTGTTCTGATGTATAGTTTGCAACGTCGGGCACGGCTTCTCTCAGCAGCGCGGTATGAACGGGGGTAAACGAAAGTGATTTATGAAGATAAGTTGAAAAAGATTGCCGTCCGCGCGGTTTGGAAAGTTTTTTGATTAAATCATCTTTTGATTGTTGCGGGCGTAGGTTGATCGAGATTACGGCTTTCCCCGTTTTGGCAATCGTTTCACGGATGGAAGAAGAGAGTGCATAAATTGCGCCACCTTCGAGGCCGTGCTCGGAAATAATCATCTCTCCGGGAACGGTCTTATTGCGCAGCGTCAGCGTGATGTTTTTAAGTGGCTCGCCTGCGTGCTTTTCCCGCATGTAGGGCGACCAGGCTACGGTGAAACCGGAATTAGCGGGGCGCAGGGGCGAAATATCAACGCCGGAAGCATCTAGCAGCGGCGCCCATGCGCCATCCGATCCTAAATTCGGCCATGACGCCCCGCCGAGGGCGAGTAATACGGCATCGGGTTTTACGGTTTCGTATTTTCCGTCAGTGGTTTCAAAGACAAGCGCTGCATCTTCATTCCATCCGCGCCAAGTATGTTGCAATTTAAACTCTACGCCTGATTGTTCGAGACGATTCAACCAGGCGCGAAGCAATGGCGAGGCTTTCATTGCCTTGGGAAACACACGCCCGCTTGAGCCGATGAAGGTATCTTGTCCCAGTCCTTCGCACCATGCGCGTAGATCGTCCGGTGAAAAAGCACGAATAAGCGGTTCAAGGAATGGCTGCGCTTCGTTATAGCGTGTCAGAAATTTATCGAGGGATTCAGAGTGGGTTAAGTTCAATCCGCCGCGCCCGGCCATCAGGAATTTTCGACCGACGGATGTCTTGCGGTCATAGATCGTGACTCTGTGTCCGGCGGTCGCCAGAATTTCCGCCGCCATTAACCCTGCGGGTCCGCCGCCTATGATGCAGATCACGAGGCCATCCTTACGCAAGCATCTTTTCAGTGATATCTTGTAACGACGTTTGAGAAATTGGTTTGTCTTCACGAATTTCGCCGCGACGCATCAAGATTACACGGTCGGCAACTTCGAAAATATCGCTCAAACGATGGGAAATAATAACCACAGTGATGCCGTTTGCCTTAAGTGATTGGATAAGTTTCAGAACCTTTTCGACTTCGCGCACGCTTAAAGCTGCGGTCGGTTCATCCATGATCAGGAGTTTTGGTTCCGCGAGCAAGGAGCGTGCAATGGCCACAGCTTGCTGCTGCCCTCCCGAAAGCAGTCCAGCCGGGGTGTTGATAGGAATATCAGCGTTAAGACGTTGCAGGATTTCCTGTGCCTTATTCTGCATAAGGCGATCGTTCAGGAAACAGGTTGCGGTTTTTATTTCGCGGCCCAAAAATATATTGGTCGTGACATTCAGTTGCGGGCACAGGTTCAGATCCTGATAGATCATTTCAATGCCGGCCATCCTTGAATCGTGCGGCCTGTGGGAAACATCATGATCGTTGAAGCGGATATGGCCGCTATCGGGATTTTCCGCACCAGTGATGCATTTCATCAGAGTTGATTTGCCCGCGCCGTTATCACCGACCAAGCCGAGCACTGTTCCGGCATCGAGCGAAAAGGAAACATCTTTAAGCGCGTGCACGCCGCCGTAATGTTTGTTGATGGATTGGATTTCAAGCTGGGGCATGAGTTTTTGCCTTCCAGTTTCCGGCCATGACAGCGAGAATAAGCACGGCGCCGATTACCACCTGTTGATAATAGGCAGGAACATTCATCAGGCTGAGGCCGTTTTGCAATACCCCCATGATAAGCGCGCCGAGCATTGCACCGGCAATCGACGTTCTGCCGCCGAACAATGATGTACCGCCGATAATGGCTGCGGTGATGGCGGTGAGTTCATACATTGCACCCGCGTTGGGATCGGCCGCGTTCACACGGGCCATGAAAACCAACCCTGCCAGTGCCGCGAGAATTCCTGAGAACACATACAGGCAAAGTTTATGCCCCGCTATTTCGATCCCGGCATTACGGGCGGCATTCTCATTATCGCCGATGGCGAGCGTATGACGCCCGAATACCGTATGGCGAAGGAGAATATGAACCGCAATTCCGGTCAAAAGGAAAAGCATGACGGGCACAGGAATACCCACGATCTGTCCCTGACCGAAAAACAAAAGTGGTTCGGGCAGGCCATAGACCGGGCGGCCATCCGAGAAAATAAAGGATGCGCCCCGCGCCATGCTCAACATGCCAAGCGTGACGATCAGCGCCAGAACCTTGCGATAGCCGATCAGGTAGCCGTTTATTCCGCCTGTCAGCACGCCAATAATAAGGCATAGGAGAGGGATAAAATACCAAGGCAGGGCAAGCGTGTTTGCCGCAATCACAGCGGCCATCGCGGACAATGCCATTTGCGATCCCACGGATAAATCCAGTCCTGCTCCGCCGATGACGAAGGCTGCGCCGATGGCAAGAATGCCAATGGTGCTGGAGGCCAGAAGGATATTTGAAAGATTGCTCAAACTCAGAAACACATCCGACAGGCACGCGAATATCCCGCACAGGATCAGAAGAACAGCGGTGATTAGCCCGAGATAATGATTCATGGTTTAATGGGGAATATATTGAAGCACGGGGTCTTCATTCTTTTCGAGCATTTCCTTGGTAACAACAACCGTTGGCAGGAATTGCTCGTAATCGAATTTTTCGCCCTTGAGATAGCGTTGCGTTTTATCAAGTGCTTCCTGTGCCATAAGGGTAGGGAGCTGCGCCACGCTTGCGGCCATTTTGCCTTCGCGGATCGATTGAATGGCATCCGCATTCGCATCGACGCCGATGATGGTCAGGCCATCGGCTTTGTTTGCTTGTTTGGCGGCTTCATAGGCGCCAAAGGCCATGGCGTCCGCGACCGAGAAAATGATTTTTAAATCAGGGTGCTTGAGTAAAATGTCGGCGGTGATGTCGGCCGCTTTCAGACGGCTCCAGTCGGTGGGGAGGGAAGCGACAATTTCCAACCCTTCGGGAAGATTTTCAACGAAACCTTCCTTGCGCAAGATGCTGGGCAGGGAACCCGGCAGACCTTCGAGAATTAACACTTTGCCAGTGCGGTCTTTGAGATATTCGGCGGCTTTCTGGCCGAGCAGTTTATTGTTGGCGGCGACGGAGAATTTAACGTCGAGATTATATTCTTTCGATGTTTCCTTGGTGATGTTGCCATCGACATCGATCACCGGGATTTTTTGCGCGCTCGCTTTTTTCAGGCAGGATTGCAGGTTGGTCAAATTGTCCGCGCCGACGATCATCGCATCGGGTTTTTTGAGCAGCATGGATTCACAAAGATTGAGCTGTTCCTGCGCATCGTTGGCATTAAGACTGCCCATGACAAAAACATTCATGCCGTTCTTTTTGGCGTAATCTTCGGTCGCGTCCTTGAACGTCTTCCAGAATTCGTAAGTCGGGGACTTTATCAAAACGCCGATGGTCGGTTTTTCAGCCGCAGCGGCGGGCAGCGATGTCAGGAAAAGTGAAAGGAGTAATAAAAAATATTTCATAATATAAACCTCGTAAGCAGGCTTAACGCAGGCAATAAAAATGGCGGAGCCGGAGGGATTCGAACCCTCGATACGGTATAACCCGTATGACGATTTAGCAAACCGTTGCCTTCAGCCTCTCGGCCACAGCTCCGCAGCGCGTATCCGTGGCCTCGGTTTAGATTTGTCCGCCTTCGCGGACGGGGCCACAGCTCCGCACAAGCCAATGAATTAACAGAACTTATGGGCCGGATCAACTAAAGATAGCGTTTTAAGTAAGAACCCCAGTCGGATACGTCCGCAAGGTCCGGATATTGGTCGATAATTTCGACGCCCCAGCCGGTTGGGGAGGATTTATGGCGGAAAATCCGCGCCATGACGCAGGCGGTCCGGTCCTTTCCTTCCGTTTTGGCCATTTCGAATTCGGCGAGGTTTTTATCGGTCATGCCGTCGGCAATCCGCATGGACGGGGCATCCACATCGGCGAACATATGGTCGGAGCGGATCTCGGTGACAAAGACAATTTGGTCCGTGTCGCCCGGCAGGCCCGCCAGTTCCAGCGAGATGAACTCATCGTCGCCGCTGCCTTGTCCGGTCGCGTCATCGCCGCTGTGGTAGATGCAGCCCGTCTGGTCCATTGAATCCTGCGCCATCGGCCCGACGAAATCGATATATTCGCCAGCATCGTCATACACGAAACAGGAGATATCGAGATCGTGTTGTTGATCCTTGCCAGTGATCTTATCTATGAAAGTGGTTTTTTTTACGCGCTCATCCCAACTAATCGCCACGACGATGCGCATGCGGGCCTTCATGGTGACATCAAGCGGAAGCTTCTGACCGGCCATGAACGCGTCCCTTTAATCGATGAAATTATTGTCTTTAAGGCGTTTGTGTTCGCCAAAATCCGATTTGACGACGAGCAGGAATCCGGCGAGGAGGATCAGAACGCCGATCGTCGCCAGAAGCTTGTAGAGCAGATCGCCGAGATCGACCCCCCAGATTTGCAGGATGACGAGCGCCGCGCCCGTGACGGCAAGGCCTATGATGAAATAGATAAGGGCGCGGTGCAGGTTCATTATTGTTTCTCCCGTTCCAAGACGACAAGGAAGGCTTCACGATCAAAAAAGAGGAGCATGCGGCGGGATTCTTTTTCCATCGTCACGACGCGCCAGCCTTGTTCGGCGTTGCGGTTGAGGAATTCGGTGAAGCGTTCGGGATCGACCTTCGAACTGCCCAGAAAGAGGGAGCCGAGCATGCCTTCACGGTAGAGAATGACTTTATATTCGCGAGTCTGTTTCATAATGCCAGCATAATATGTCATGGCACAGGCTACAACCCCCTCTCCCTGAGGGAGAGGGCAGCCTGCCTGCGCGAAGCCGGAGCTTCGCTTCGGTGTAGGCAGGGGGTGAGGGTTTAGAACCTCACCAATAAAGCACCATCGAACCCCCTCACCTAAATCCTCTCCCCATGGGAGAGGACTTTAACCCGCAATATTCCATATCAATGCACCGGGTTTTGCGTGCTGTTGCGCGAACTGCCAAACCTTGGCATCCGTATAGGGGCAGGACGGATAGGGCGGCGGGGTCAGGGCGGGTTGGTGATATTTTTCGGGCGCGGTGTGGTCGCGTTGAATGTCTTTTGTCACGGCAACAACCTTGATCGGTGTTTTTGTAAAGGTGGATTTTAAGGCGCGGGCCATCGTGCCGCTGACAGCGGGACACCAGATTTCGGAATAGGGGGAGATGTCGAATTCGCGCAAGACTTTGGACATCGCGCTGTGAAAGGCGGGGGCATCGAAGCCGAGCGGGAAGATGTGGGCTTCCCCTTTTTCGCGCGTGGCCTGATCCAGCAACGCATCGACGGGCACTGGACCTGCGCGGTGGATTTTGGCGCCGGTATCGCGCAATTTTTTAAGCATTGGATGTTCGGCATCGTTGGAGGACAAATATAAATGCGCCTGTTTGTTTTGTTCTTTGCAGGCTTGCGCCAGCGCGAGCGCGCCGTGCCCGAAAATCGTCCCTGCATAGAAAATCTTTTTCTGTGGAATGTCATTAAGACAAAGATCGAGCGCGCGGCGTTTTGTTCCGCCAGCGATCAGATCGTCGCGGAGTACGAAAAGATTATCCAGAGGTTCTACGGTAAAGGCGTTGTCCATGGCAGGACCATAGCGGGAAGTGCGCGGACTAGCGAGGATTATGATAGATGTTTTTCGAGGGTGCGTACAATATCGCGCGAACGGTAGCAAAAAGATGTGTCCGTTGCGGTTTCATACATACGGCAGACCAGCCTACCCGTTTCGGAATCCATGCCGGGATAATCGATGTCGCCCGGCACTTCATCCGTATAGATTTTGACGTGTGACGGCAGCAGCCTGTGCAGTTCAAAATAGGCGCGGGACATGTGATCTTCCGTCGTTACAAGCAGGATACTCTTTACATTATTCTTCAACGCCCATGCGGCACCGTTTTTGGCATTTTCTATCGTATTGCGGGCCTTGAGGTCGATATAGACCTTATCCTTGTTTACCTTGCGGGAAAGTCTGCGCACTTCGGCCTTTTTCGCGTCCTTGGGGTAATCGCGGCCCGTTATCATCAGTTTTTTGCCTTCGCCGCGCAGGTAGGATTCGTACCCTTGAACCAGACGGTCGGGCGAGCCTGTAAAGACCATGACGGCGTCGGCCTTGGTTTCTTCGGTAGGGAAGGAAAAGAGGACGAGATTGCCTTTGAAATAATGGTAAATCACGGGCGAAGTCAGAAGACCCCCGATCAGAACCAGTGCGACAATCATGTATCTCGATGTGAACATTGCGGGCGTCTTTATATATAAAGACGCACAGATTCCAACAAAAAAATGCTGATCGCCGATAAATACCTGCGAATGGCCTGAATTGCGGCAGGATCGTGGAGAAAAATGGTTAAAGGGCGATCTTGTAACGGCGTGTGCGGGGGTGATTTATGTCGATCAGGAACTGCATGCAGGTTTCGATTCCGTCCCATGATTCTAGATCACCCTCGATAAATTCGAAATAATCGTAGGTAAGCTGCTCACCCTTGGCGATATCGCGTAGGGCGATGTTTAACTCTTCCCGATGATTATAATGCGGGTGCGCGGGATCGGTGATCATGCCCGTGTTGGGGGTGTCGCTGTGGTTCATGTAAGACCCGTTGTCCAGATCGTGCATTAGAACGCGTTTATTATTTTTCAGGACGCAGGGGTAGCAATATTTGCGGATCGTTTCGGCGATGGAACCGCCCGTTGCCATGATGGAGCGGTATTCTTCGATGCTCAGGATGCGTGTCGTCGCTTCGTCATATTGCCAGACGATTTCGCCTTTTTTGATATCCTCTGCGCTGAAAACTCCGCGCCCGCCATATTCATCTTTATCCAGATAGGTTTTTATGATGAGCATGGCGCGGGGCGATCTATGATAATTTCTTTTTAAGAAGATCGTTGATGATCGCGGGGTTGGCTTTGCCGCCCGTTTCTTTCATGACTTGTCCGACGAAGAAGCCGAACAATTTGTCCTTACCGGCCTTGTAGCCCGCGACATTGTCGGGGTTGGCGGCGATAATCTTGTCGATGATCGCTTCTATGGCGCCCGTGTCTGTGATTTGTTTCAGGCCTTTGGATTCCACGATTTTCGCGGCATCATTGCCCGTCGCGTACATATCGGCGAAGACTTCCTTGGCGATTTTTCCCGAAATCGTGTTGTCTTGAATAAGCGCGATCAGGCCGCCGATCTGTTTGGCCTTGATCGGGCTTTCGGTGATGTCGCGTCCGTCCTTGTTCAGAAGGCCGATGAGTTCGTTCAAAATCCAGTTCGCGGCGAGTTTCGGGTCGGAATCGTTCGCGGCGGATTCAAAATATTCCGCGCGGGTTTTTTCGGCGATCAGGACGGTGGAGTCATATAGTGACAACCCAAAATCCTTCATAAAGCGGTGTTTTTTCTGATCCGGCAATTCCGGCAGCGTCGCCTTGATCTCGGTAATCCATTTCGGGTCGAGTTCGAGCGGCAGAAGGTCGGGATCGGGGAAATAGCGGTAGTCATGCGCTTCTTCTTTGGAACGCATGGAGCGGGTTTCGAGTTTCGTCGGGTCCCACAAGCGGGTTTCTTGTTTGATCTTGCCACCGCCTTCGATGATTTCGATCTGGCGGCGCGCTTCGAATTCGATGGATTGCTGAACGGCCTTCACAGAGTTCACGTTCTTGATCTCACACCGCGTGCCGAGGCCCGCGCCGAGTTTGCGGACCGATACGTTGACGTCGGCGCGCATGGAGCCTTCTTCCATGTTGCCATCGCATGTGCCGAGGTAACGCAGGATCATGCGGAGTTTGGACAGATACGCCGCGGCTTCTTCGGGGCCGCGAATGTCGGGTTCGGACACGATCTCCATCAGCGCGCAACCGGAACGGTTGAGGTCGACGAAAGATTTTGTCGGGTGCTGGTCGTGTAGGGATTTTCCGGCATCCTGTTCCATGTGCAAACGCGTGACGCCGATTTCCTTGGTCGAACCATCGGATAAATCAATCTCGATAATCCCTTTGCCGACGATCGGGTGTAGGAACTGCGAAATTTGGTAGCCCTGCGGCAGGTCGGGATAGAAATAATTTTTACGCTCGAACACCGAATGGGTGTTGATCGCGGCGTTGAGGCCGAGGCCCGTGCGCACGGCTTGCTCGACACAATATTGATTGAGAACGGGGAGCATACCCGGCATCGCGGCATCGACCATAGAAACTTGTGTGTTCGGTTCCGCGCCGAACTGCGCGGAAGACCCGGAAAAAAGTTTGGACTTCGCGGTGATCTGCGCATGGACTTCCATTCCGATCACAACTTCCCAATCCCCCGTTTCGCCCTTCAACAAATACGTCATAGTGCAGTCCTTAAAATCTATTCCACCGCGCTGCCGCTCGCCACGACCCCGTGGGTCATTTCACGGTGGCGGACATGTTCGCGGTGGATCATGTAAATACCGCTGCCCACAATAATGGCCCCGCCAATGGCTGTCCACAAATCTATGACGTTGTGGAAAATAAAGTAACCGAAAATCACGCCCCAGAGGAGTTGGACGTAATGGAACGGCGCGACGACCGACATTTCCCCGCTGCCGAACGCGCGGGAGACGGCGAAGTTGGCGAACATATGAATGAAGGCCGTGGCGCCAAAGAACCAGAGATGGTTCAGGGCCGGAAGCTGCATTTCGCCCTTGTAGATCATATACCCGCCGAAGACGACGAGCTGGGCCATCGATCCGAACATGGAAAAACAGAGCAGGGGTTCCTTATCCCCGATCTTGCGGATGACCATGGTTCCGGTGGCGTAGGCGAAGGCGGCAAGCACAATGCCGAGCGCCGCAGGTTCCATCGGGATAATGCCGGGGCGCAGGACGACGAGCACGCCTGTAAACCCGGCGGCGATGGCACACCATCTGTAGATGCGGATTTTTTCACCCATGACGAAAATGGACATGATTGTGGCGATGAATGGCGCGACGAAAATCAGCGTGTAGGATGTTGCCATGCCCAGAACATGGAATCCACGTGTCATCATATAAAAGGTAAGCAAGCCACAGCAGGCACGCAGAATATGAAGTTTCAGATGTTTTGTTCTAAGGGCGTTGCCGAGGCCGCCGAGCTTGCTGGAAAAACTTAATACGAGGGGCAGGAAGAACAGGTTGATGTAAAAACCGATCTGATATGGTTCGTAGTTAGCGGCCTGCGCCTTGACGAACACATCGCCGAACGAATATAGGCTAAAACCCACGGCAGCCAACATCATCGCGCGCACATTTTTTTGTGCAATGGTCATGAAAAACCCCAAAAGAATCCCGCCCCGGGGAGGGGCGGTTCGTGAATAAACCCTATCAGATTCTTAGGCGTCGATTATGATTTATTTAAGGCATCGCGTGAGTTGTGTACGCGCAAATTGCTGAAAACCTGAATCGCCGAGAAGGTAAACCATTGGGTCAGCTATATTCGGGTCTTTGGTCAGCGCTTCGGCAAATATGCGCGGCGCGCTCCCCTGAACATGCAACCCCATGGCGTCGCCCAGACATGAGCATATTTGTTGAGGGTTGCCGTAACTGGCGGTGTTAGTGTCACTGATGCAGGTGTTGTAATAGTAGGCCCTGGTAGGTTCTTGCAGGCACCACGCGGTTACATTAACCAGCATGCGGTTATCGGCTTCGCGCAGTTTCGGTCCACGGTTCACGATTTGCTGCCAGTCTTCCATAGTGAAAAACTGCGTCATGCGCGCGGCGGTGCAGGCGCAGAATATTTGCTGTCCTTCTTGCGAAAAATTCTGGGATGGCGGTGTTTTGACGCAGTTCGCGTAATAGGCGTTGGCCGTGTCTTTGGAAACAAAGGTTTGCGCCTGCGCGGATAGCGGCAGCAGTATTAAAAATATGAACAGGTATTTCATGGCTCGTATCCTTTTGCAGAGGATAGAGGGTTGGTCGTGCTGCCTCTGGGGTGGGCAATGCTTTCGATATAGGCGAACAATTCCTGAGGCGTTTGTGAGGACGTATCTACTAAATTATATGCGAAGACAGGCCTAAAATTAAAATCTATGCCCGCAATATAACTATCCCAGTCGCGCATTTTCGCGTAATCGCGTTCCGCATCGCGGGTAAATATATTGCGTTTGAGTGCATCTGCCGACAGCGTAAACCAGAAGAACGTCACTTTTGTATTCAGGCCATTGGCGCGAACGATGCTGTCGATGAAAGCGGGATAGTTGGGGTCTTCTGCCTCTTTCAAAAGTGGGCCGTCGACGACGCAGTTTTTCCCCTCGCGCAACAACCCATAGGCGCGCTCAAAGACTTCGCGATATAAGGCGGGCTCGAGAATTTTTTTGCATTCCGGCGTTTCCCAGAAATCAATGCCAGTGCCTTCGTGCGCTTTGTGCCGTTCCCGAATGATGTCGTTGGTTTTAAAGGTCGAGTCGTCTTTATCGACCCGTACAAAACCGTATTTTTCACCCAACATATCGGCCAGCGTGGATTTTCCAGCGCCCGGACGTCCGGCGAAAACGAAGAGTTGCGGTTGTGCGATATCGTTCATGCAGCTTCTTTCACTTTGGTGACGGTTGTTGTGGTTGTGCGGGCGGTTCGCCGGAATTTACCGGGCTGTCGTTGTCAGGATTGGGTTCACAAAGCATGGACATCGCACGCATCTGAACCTCCATGAACAAAGGGTCCGTTGGCTTGAAGGCGTCGCGAAGGAAATCAAATAAGCCCACAGGTTAAGCAGCCTTCTTCATATTTAACAACGAAGGAACGGCCGTAAAGTTCGCGGCCTTTTCGATCACGCCACCGGCACGGATGATGGTTTCCTCATCCCACGGGCGGCCGATAAGTTGAAGACCTAGCGGCAAGCCTTCGTGGTTCAACCCCGCCGGAATGGAAAGACCGGGTAATCCAGCGAGGTTCACCGTGACGGTGAATACGTCGTTCAGATACATCTTGATCGGGTCGTCTTCATTTTCACCGATGGCAAATGCAGCGGAAGGCGTAGACGGTGCGAGAATAACATCACATTGTTTGTACGCGTCTAGGAAGTCCTGCAAAATCAGGCGGCGGACTTTTTGTGCCTTGATGTAATACGCATCGTAATATCCGGCGGACAAAACATACGTGCCGACCATGATACGGCGTTTGACTTCATCTCCGAAACCTTTCGCACGCGTTTTCTCATACGTCTCTGTCAGGTCTTTGCCATCGACGCGCAATCCATAGCGCACACCGTCATAGCGTGCGAGGTTCGACGAACATTCTGCAGGCGCGATGATGTAATAGGCGGGCAATCCGTATTTTGTGTGCGGCAGGGACACGTTGACGATTTCCGCGCCTGCATCTTGCAGCCACTTAATCCCGTTGTCCCAGAGTTTTTCGATTTCCGGCGCGAGTCCTTCTGGGCGGTATTCTTTTGGAATGCCGACTTTCAATCCTTTTATCGAACCGCCGAGTGCGCCAACGAAATCAGGCACGGGTTTATCGGCGCTTGTCGAATCTTTCGGATCGAAACCCGACATGGATTTAAGCATCATGGATGCATCTTCGAGCGTGCGTCCGAAAGATCCGGCTTGGTCGAGCGAAGAAGCAAACGCCACAACACCCCAACGCGAACAGCGACCGTAAGTCGGTTTGATTCCGGCGATGCCGCAGAAGGCGGCGGGCTGGCGAATAGAGCCGCCCGTGTCGGTGCCTGTTGCGGCCAGGCACAAGCGCGCGGACACTGCGGCGGCGGAACCGCCCGACGATCCACCCGGCGTCAAATCCGCGTTCGATCCGTCGTTGCGTTTCCATGGGGATATTACGTTGCCGTAGCCGGAGGTCGTGTTGGCGGACCCCATCGCGAATTCATCGAGATTGAGTTTGCCGAGCATGACCGCGCCATCGGCGAACAATTTGCTCGTCACCGTTGATTCATATTGTGGGATAAAACCTTCGAGGATTTTGGATGCGGCGGTGGTTTGTACACCCGTCGTGCAGAACAAATCTTTCACGCCGATCGGCGCGCCTTCGAGATAGCCTGCTTTGCCTGCTGCGCGGCGCTTGTCGGATTCTTCGGCCATCTTAAGCGCGACGTCCGGCGTCTCGACGATATACGCATTCAGGTGGCGATGTTCTTCCATCGCTTTCAAATGCGCCTTGGTGATTTCAACGGAGGAGAATTCTTTTTTCTCTAAACCCTTCACGGCTTCGGCGAGGGACATATTGGTTAGATCAGCCATAACTCTATTCCACCACTTTCGGGACGACGAAGAAACCTTCCATGGATTCCGGCGCGTTGGCCAAAACTTTTTCCTGCTGGCCGCCGTCATTCACGACGTCTTCGCGCAGGCGCAGTTTGATGTCCACGACGTTGGCCAGCGGTTCGACATTATCGGTGTTTACTTCGCCGAGCTGCTCGACGAATTTCATAATATTGCCGAGCTTGACGCGGACGGCTTCCAGCTCGCTCTCGTTCATTTCGAGGCGGGCCAGCGTGGCGACTTTTTTGATGGTTTGCAGATCCATGGTTTTCCTTCAATTTCGATTGTTTAGTTTTAAACGGCAATGGGACAATTTGTCCACTGTCATCCTGAGCAAAGCGAAGGATCTCATGAGATCCTTCAGTCGCTAACGCTCCTTCAGGATGACAACAAGGAAAAAGCCCTATAAAAGAGGGCCATGCCTATCGGATTACTCAAAGACATTGTCGACGCTGTGCCGTCCAAAGCCCGCCTTCTGGGGCTGGACCTAGGCACCAAAACCATCGGCCTCGCCATCAGCGACGAGGGGCAATCTATCGCAACGCCGCTTCGGACCATCGAACGCAAGAAACTTTCCCTCGATATGAAAGAGCTTGGCGCTGTTTCACGTGAATATGACATTGGCGGGTTTGTGTTCGGCTGGCCGCTCAACATGGACGGGTCGATCAGCGGTTCTTGTGACCGGGTGATGTCGTTCATCGATGAGATGAAGAATTATCCACAGGAGCTGGGGATGGAACAGGGGACGGATCTGTGGATAGCCTTATTCGACGAGCGGCTGTCCACCAGCGTGGTGACAGACTTCCTCATCGATGAAGCCGATCTATCGCGGGCTAAGCGCGCGCAGGTGGTCGATAAACTCGCCGCCCAACATATCCTTCAAGGCGCACTCGACTTCCTCAAAACGGCCCAGTAGCGGGTCAGCGTTGCATTCTATCGTATTCAGCATACGTACAGGTAGATTTGTAAAAGTCTTTGAGATTCAATGGATAATTTTTGAATACCTAGAAACTAGTTTAAGAAAGCGGTTCGGCACATTCATGGGCCGCATACGATTGCATGAATGGAAGTACTTCCGATTAACCGACCTTAAGCCTGCGATAAATCGGCGTGCCAATAATTTCAGATGTTTGGACAACAACCTGTGGGCGCGTAAAGCCTGTAAAGTTCTTGCCTGTCCAGTTTGCGGAATTGAAAACGACTGTTGCCGTCACTTTGTCAATCGTAGGATCGGTCATTGCGCCCATTGTAATGAGTGCTTCCCTGCCATGTCCATCAACAAACTTTCGTGCGGCGGACTCGCCGATATTTTGAATTTCCGGACTGAAGCCTTTGACGCAATTTCTTATGGCTGGCAATACAAGTTGGCGCATTTTGTTCAAAAATGTTTCGTCAGGTGTCAACGGCAAGTCGATGATGGAAGGATACCCCATGAATACTCTCTCCTATAAAAAACTATAAGGTGTTTTATATTTGAGTTTTTGTTATGTCAAGACGTATAAAAGAAAAGACCCGCGAGGGTGTGTAAGTCCTCGCGGGTCGGAGATGGGAATTTATCTCGGCTACGAGGATAAATTACCAAAACGCATTAGGCTGTGGCCGTTCAGTTGCATCCATTCCTTACCTTCTTCGTAGGAGCGGGACGCGCGTTCACAGACACGCCAGAAATTGTCAGAATGGTCCATATGGCAAAGGTGGGACACTTCATGCGCAACCACATAGTCAAAAGCTTTGGATGGCGCAAAAATCAGACGCCATGAGAAGGAAATACAGCCATCTTCGGTGCAACTGCCCCAGCGGGAGCGGGTGTCCTTGACCGAAACCTCGGCAATCTTGCGGCGGAGCATAGCGGCCTTTTCCAGCGCCAGTTCGGTGAGCTTCTGGCGGGCCAGTTCGATCAGGAAACGGCGTATGCGTACGGACGGATCGGTTTTATTGGTTAACACGATCAGCTCATCCTTCTTCAGGGTGATCTCGGTCGTCTTCAGGGCCGGGTTATAACAGACGATAATCTGGCGGTCGCGGCCAAAAATCGGCAGAATTTCGCCATTTTTAAAGGGGACCTGTTTGGGGAGGTCGCGCAGCTTTTCACGGATCCATTCCTTGTTCTGTTCGGCGAACAGGTAGGCCGTACGCATGTTGGCTCGCTTCGGGACCACCAGATGGACGAGGCGATTACGTGGGTCGAGGCGCAGCGCCATGCGCTTGGCGCGCTCGGACACGGATAGCTTAAGTCTCGGAGAAATCTCGGAAAAAGGCAGGCCGAACCACTCATTTTCCTGTGCAAAGGAAAAGAGATCCCGGCCTGAACGAGCGCGCGCCCGTCCAGCATTCAAAGGTTTTACCCTTTTTTTCATGCAGTCCTCTGTTGATGTCTTAACTATAGAATAACACGAACCTAGCCAGAATGAAAATGATTGGCAAGAGACAAATGAAAAAATATTTTTTCATTTTTGGTTAAGAAAGTTACAATTTCTTAACTTGTTGATAGTACAATATATTTTTGCGTTTCTAGGGAACGGCGAGGGGTTGGTTAACGCCTGCGGTAATATGTCTTAAATTATGTGGCATTGACCCAGTATCAGGCATTTTTCCGGCCTTTTTCAGATGGTTATCAACATGCTCCATGGCGCGTATATTGCCACTTACCCAAGGGGCTGTATCTTCTTCCCACCGTTTTCCGGCAAATATTCCATAATGTCCAACACGAGGCACCAATTTATGCCCTTTCAGGGCCTGAGGAATGTTTGGCGTAAGGTCATGGGCGGCAAGTGTTTGGCCGAGGCCTGTGATATCGTCCCATTCCCCTTCGACGGTGAAAAGCCCGGTGTCTTTTAGGGCGGACGGATCGACGGTCTTACCACGCCACTTCAACATACCTTTGGCGAGAAGTTGTTCGATGAAAACCCGATTGACCGTTTCCAAATAAAAATCTGCGTCCAGATCCATGACGGACAGATATTCGTTGTAGAAATCTTTTATCTTTTCTGCGGCGGCTTCGTCGCCTTTAGCGACGGCATTGAACAGATTGACGTGCGCCTTTATGTGCTTGTCGAGGTTCATCATCATAAAACTGATGAGCTGCACCATGCCGGGATAAACTCTTCGTCCGTGACCTTCATGCCAGAACGGCACGGTGGACGTCAGTTCGTCTCTGAACCAGTCAATCGAATGTTCCTTGGCAAGTTTGTTCACAACCGTTTCTGAAATGCGCGTATCGATGGGGCTGCCCATCAATGTAATGGATCTGGGACGGTTGGGATGATTTGCTTCGGCCATCAGACTGGCGGCGGCCAATGTTTGTATACCGGGCTGGCAGACAGCGACGAGATGCGGCCTGCCGCCGACTGCGGTCATGAAACTTTGAAGGTAAGCGATATAATCATCAAACCCAAATCTTCCGTGCTTTTCGAGTGACACATCACGCGGGTTCTTCCAATCGGTCACGTGGACGTTGTTATGCGGGATCAATGCTTTGACAGTACCCTTCACCAATGTTGCAAAGTGACCGGACATAGGCGCGACGACGATCACGTTGGGGTCGACATTGGTTGTATCACGGTTGAAGCGGATCAGATTGCCGAAGGGTTTATCGAGCAGCGTTTCCTGACTAACTGCCACTGCCTCACCATTAATAATGGTGGAATGGATGCCCCATGCCTGTTGGGGGTAGGGTTGGGCGAAGCGGCCATATGACGTTGCGGCGGCCTTATAAACATCCGCCAGCCCGTCGAATCCTATCATTCTGGATGTCTGCTCACAGGCCTGCATGGTGGCCTCGCCCACGCAGCTTGCGAACCGTGTGCCGAGCGTGGCCATATCCAAAAGCTCATAGTTGCTAAACATACCCATACGCAAAATCCTTCCCCTTGAAGGGGTGAGCCTATGCCCGTTTACTTATATAAAGATATAAGCGGCGCAGCAGATCGGGTGTTTAGGTGTGGATAAGCGGGTTTTACGCGTCTTCTCTTTCGCGGTTGCCGGATTTTTCCTTTTCATCCCGTTCTTTCAACCAGCGGCGGACGGCGGCGACGCCGTGCGTATCACGGTTGAAACGGTCCGGCACAATGTTCGGCGTGTTCTGGAGATCGTGTTCGGGGATCGGATCGCATCCAGGATCGAATTCACGCATGAAATGCCGGATGCGCGGCATGATCTGCGACTTCCACTTACTGCCGTTGAAGATGCCGTAATGGCCGGTCTTAAGCTGGAACAAATGGAATTGTTTCTTTTGCGACAGGTTGTAACACAGATCATGCGCGGCGGTTGTCTGCCCGCGTGAAGAAATATCATCAAGCTCACCTTCGATGGTAAGCAACGCCGTGTGTTCGATCGCTTCGGGTTTGACAGGCACGAGACGGTCAGTGAGCGGATCGCGCCATTTCATCTGGCCTCGCGGGAGTAGGTGACGCTGGAACACCGTATCTATCGTCTGTAGATAAAACTCCGACGTGATGTCCATGACGGCGTTATATTCATTGTAGAATTTGCGGTGAAAGTCCGCGCTTTCACCATCACCTTGCACTAGGTGCTGGAAGAATTTCATGTGGCTGCCGATATGGCGGTCGAGATTCATCGACATGAATCCTGACAGTTGCGTAAAGCCCGGATAGACGCGTCTGAACGCTCCGGGATAATAGGCCGGAACCGTGTCAATGACGGCGTGTTCGAACCATGAGAGCGGGCGTTCTTCGGCAAGTCTGTTCACGGCTGTCTTGGAAATGCGGCTATCGATAGGCCCACCCATCAACGTCATTGTGAGCGGCTGGTTCGGGTCATTCTCTGCGGCCATCAAAGATACGGCGGCGAGAACGGGTACGGCTGGCTGGCACACCGCGATCAGATGGGTCTGCGGCCCCAGCAGCGACATGAATTCACGCAGGTACGTGATGAAATCATCAAGATTGAAACGCCCGTCCTTGAGCGGAACCTGCCGCGCATCCAGCCAGTCTGTTACATAAACATCGTGATGGGGAAGCAGCGCCTCGACCGTGCCGCGCAGCAGCGTGGCGTAATGGCCCGACATAGGCGCGACGACGAGGACGCGCGGGTCTTTACGTTTGGTCGCGCGCTTGAAATGCATCAGATGACAAAACGGCTTTTCTACGATGATCTCTTCGGCGACATCCACGCTCTTTCCATCGATTTCCGTATGGGGCAGCGCCCAGTCCGGTTCCCCGAATTTGCGGGTGACGCGTTCGAACACTTCGGCGCCAGCGGCGATCGTGCGCCCTGCCTGCGTGTAGGAAAGCGGATTCCACGGATTTTGCGTGACGGAACGGACAAGTTCTGCCGCTATCCTTGCGGGGGTGAGAAGCGCGTGCTGGAGGTCGTAAAGATGGTAGAGCATGTATCCTTTGGCCTTATTAGCAGATTATAGCACATCGTGAATCAATATCGCGAAGGAACGGCCCCGTTTCAATGGGCGATCCGGACGATTTTGTCCATACAAAAATATGAAAACGAACGCGGGGGGCGGGCAGCGGCGGGATGGTCTTGCCCGGTGCCCTATGATACATTTTTATACGAATAAATCCAGAGAGGTCCATTATGGGACCTGAAGCAGGATACTGATGCTCGATATCTCCACCATTTACGACCAACTGCACGCGCAAGTGTTCGATCCGGACAGGTTGCCGGTCGCAGTCGCGGCGATATTGATTGTCTCTCTGATTGGTGCGATCACGGGACCGTTTGGCGGCAATGCCAATCCGCTTCTATGGCGTGCGGCGGATTTTTTATTCGGACCGCTTGGCAACCGCCTCGATAAAGCCGAACGCAAAGCGGGCGATCTTGCCACACGTGGGTTGATCGTTACCGTAATGGCGCTGGTGCTTGGTTATATGCTCGGGCAGTTTTTTTCTTCGCTCTCGAAACATTATCCGAACTTTCTTATCGTCGACATTGTCGCTTTGAGCATTGTGATGAGTGCCGGGGCAGGATGGTACGCACTGATCCGCCTTTATAAGGCGCTCCACAGCAAGAATTTGATCAAGGGTGCGTTTTACACAATCTCCACCACCACGCGGAACAATCTGTCCGTCGCCGATGAATTCACGATCACGCGGGTCGGCATTGGCATGGGCGCTAAAATATTCGATAAGGGCGCCGCCGGTCCCGTCGTCTGGTATCTGATCGCGGGCCTTCCGGCGGCGTATATATATGCGACCCTTGCGGCGTTGAGTTGGCGATTCGGCAAGGAAGGGTTCACCAAGGGGTTCGGATCGACCGCCATGGCGCTCGAAAAACTGATGGGTTTCGTGCCCAATGTTTTGGCCGGGATGCTGATCGGTTTTGGTGGGCTTTTGACCCCGACGGCGGGCATGACCCGATCGCTCGTCGCCATTTTACCCGCCCAAAAGGGCCATGCGGATTACCAGCAGGGAGGTGCCCCGGTCACCGCCATGGCCTATGCCTTAAAGGTCAGCCTGGGTGGCGCGACCCAGGATCACGAGGGCAGTGCCATCCAAAGGGGCTGGGCCGGGCCGGAAGGAGCGACCGCCAAGCTGGAGGCCGGACATCTGCGCCGCGCCCTCTATATCACTGTAATGGCTCATTTGTTGTTTCTGGCGGGTTTGCTGGCCGCTATTGTCCTCCACGG
Organism: uncultured Micavibrio sp.; assembly: GCA_964539025.1. Taxonomy (GTDB): domain Bacteria; phylum Pseudomonadota; class Alphaproteobacteria; order Micavibrionales; family Micavibrionaceae; genus Micavibrio_A. The sequence continues at coordinate 10,344 of CAZIFA010000009.1, read as the reverse complement.
GCACGGCGTTTTCCGTTAAGAACCCTTGACTTATGCGGCCCGGATCGCTTATGGTCCGCCCTGATTTTAAGACTTTTGCGATAAGGAAGACTCCCATGAGCCGCAAGTGCATGATTACAGGCAAAATCAGAATGGTCGGAAACAACCGTTCCCACGCCGAAAACAAGACAAAACGCACGTTCGAAGTGAACGTTCAGGACACGACGATTCACAGCCAATTGCTGAACCGTTCGATCCCGCTGCGCGTTACGGCAGCCGGCCTTCGTACGCTGGAGAAAAAAGGCGGAATCGACGCCTTCATCCAATCCACGGCGAAAACCAAGCTGGACCCGGCCCTGCGCCCATACAAAGCCGCTATCGAGAAAAAGCTGGCTGCGAAGAAAGCCTAAGGTTTTTAAAAGCCTATCCCAGATTAAATTATCCCGGCGAAAGCCGGGATCTTATTTTGAAGAAGACGTATCCGATGGAAGCCACGGCCAAGAAAAAGAAGAAACGAAAGCAAAAGCCGCTTCCGCCGCCGCCCATTCCTGCGACGTTCGACACAAACATCGAATATCCGAATTTCAAGTTCGAAGTCACGCATGTCGATCCGAAATCCGGCGCGCGCACGGGCAAACTCACCACGCCGCACGGAGTGATCGAAACGCCGAATTATATTTTCTGCGGCACCAAGGCGTCGATCAAAAATCTTTCGCCATACCAAATGCGCGAGGCAAAGACCGATATCATCCTCGCTAACACCTATCATCTGATGATCCAGCCCGGCGCCGATATCATCGAAAAGATGGGTGGGCTTCATAAATTCACGGGATGGAACGGGCCGATGTTAACGGACTCGGGCGGGTTTCAGGTTTTTTCCATGGGGAATGGTTCTTGCGCCGATGAGATCAAGGGCCGTAACCGCAACAAGCGCGAAAACCTGATTAAGATCGATGAAAGTGGCGCAGTCTTCCGTTCGTACCTCGATGGACGAAAACTTGAACTCAATCCAGAAATCTGTATGGAGCTACAGCGCAAACTCGGCGCGGATTTAATCGTACAGATGGATGAGTGCCCGCCTTATCACGTCACGCGGGAATATACGGCCAATTCAACCTATCTTTCGCATCGCTGGGCGGATCGCTCTTTGCATGCGTTCAACAAAATGCATGACGGCAAACAGGCCATCTATGGAACTGTGCAGGGCGGCGTCTATGAAGATTTAAGAAAAGAAAGCGCGCAGTTTATCGCCGGGCGTCCATTCTTCGGTACGGCCATCGGCGGTTGTCTCGGCGGATCAGATGAAGAAATGTATGGTATTCTCGAATGGTGCAAGCCGTACAACCATCCGGAGCGCCCGGTGCATTTCCTCGGTATAGGGCGGTTAAAAGATGTTCTGAAATCCGTCCGTTACGGTATCGACACGTTCGATTGCGTGATGCCGACGAGGGTTGCGCGTCATGGCATGGCGTTGATGAAAGGTGTTCCCGGTGAACGGATCAATCTGATGAACGCGAAATATCGCGATGATCCGACGCCGCTCGATGAAACGCTCGATCTGCCGTCATCTCGTGATTTTTCCAAAGCGTATATTCACCATCTGCTCAAAGCGCAGGAAATGCTGGCGCATCAGATTTTAAGCCAGCACAACGTGGCCATCATCAACCGCCTGATGCGCGAAGTCCGCGAAGCCATCAAGAACGGTACGCTAGACGAACTTCAAAAAGAATATCTGGTTGATTAAATCGTGTGGGCGTTGTTGCCCGGAGCAGGACGCACTGCTGGCGCGGAAGGCTGCTGTTCCGCAACAGCAACCCCTTCGGCTTTTTCTTTGAATTTGCCCGACAGATCGACACCGGCAACGTGGATGTCTCCTTTTTTCAGGAACTCGTCTATCTTTGGCTCGGCATTGGATCGTCTTTGCGGGTAGCCTTTGGGGTTAAAATTTTCATCTACATCCCATTGCGGTGTGCCGCCAATGCGGCCCTTTGTCGGATCTTCATCGCGGGCGGGACGATTATAATATTTTTTCATGAATTTGTTGGTTTCACGAATGGCTTCGGCTTCCTCATGGCGGTTTTGTCCTGAAGCGTCGTTGCCTTTATGTCCATGCGCCATGTGGTTCATTTCATGCACAAGAAGGTCTTGTATCGGAATATCGTGAAAGCTGTGTGTTTCAGGACTATAATATTGAAAGCCCGCGTCGGCTGTTCCAAGTAATATATCATTAGGTCGTCGGGCTGCTGTAATGCCTCCTGTGTTGCAAACAACATTGATTTTGCCGTCCGGGCCGCTCGCTGCGGCGCGTTGGATCAATTTTTGCCCTTCAGGGGTTGACGCAATTTCTTTGAAGGCTCTTTCTAGCCTAGACCGCTCATCCGGGGTTAATTGGACGGCATTGGGATTTACGCCGTCTTTTATCATCTCGCGGGAGGGCTCAAACGAAACATATTTCCTGTAATCGAAATTTGGATCGGTCATGTTATAATTATACATAAAACAATTAAGGCTTTGCAAAAGCTGGACAAAACCGGGCTGGGGGCTAGGCTAAAAAGGAAAAATTAACCGATTTAAAACCAATCCGTGTATAATATTTAGACGGAACAAAGGTTTAACTTAATTCATGGCACTGGAATACAAACCATCGGTCGGGCTTGAGGCCATCATGCCGGTTCTGGATGAATACGTCATCTGGTACGGGCGGCTGGTCAAATCCTATTTCGAGGGCGTGCCTTCGAAATACCCGCCGCCCATGGTATTTTCAGAGTGGCTTTTGAAGGCCGGCGCAGAAAAGAATATTTCCTCGCACATGGCAGAACGTGTCAAACGCATCCATGAAGGGATGATAGAGGCCGCGAACATCTTCACCGCGAAATATGTAACGGGGCAGGGATCGCCGCTTAAGGAATATGACGAACTCAATCGTCACTACGAAGAGTTCATTCAGGTCATGCGCCGCCTCGAACTTGATCACGCGCTGGAAAACAGCGGCTTCGATGAGAAGACGGGTCTGCGCTCGCTCAAAGTCATGGCGGACGATATCGGACGTGAAATGGAACGCCGCGCGCGTCAGGGCAACCCATTCTCACTAGCGCTCGTCAAGATCAACAATTTTAAAAAAAATTGGCGCGATCAGGAAGAGTTGTGCCGCGATATGGTCCGTCGTATCTCAGACCAGATCAAGCTATGCCTGCGTTCGTTCGACGATGCGTATTATCTGGGTGGGGAATATTTCCTGTTATCATTGAAGCATGCCGATATTCTGGGCGCGCAGGCGGCGGTGTCACGTCTCAACCAAGGCGTAACGGCGGCGCATATTCCGGCGGCGGGAGATCCTCTGGAAGAAGTATCCGTATCCACAATCGTCTATGAGCCTGCACAGGGTGATGTTTTACAAGACCTTCTGGCCAATATGAAACGCGATCTTCAGGGGATCGAGGCCAAAGGAACCGTCTTGCAATATAACGATATCAGCCCGTTGCAGCGATATATCCATTCCATCGGCAAGGATAAGTGAGTATATTAAACCTTCGGAGAGAATTACTCGGGGGTTGTTTATGCTCAAGCACGCAGATTTTAAAAATCTTTACATCGTCAATCATCCTTTGGTTCAACATAAATTATCGCACATGCGCGATGAGACTTGCCCCACAGGTGAGTTTCGCCGCCTCTTACACGAAATTTCGTATCTTATGGGCTATGAAGTCACGCGCAACCTGCCGTTGACGAAGATGGCGATCAGGACGCCGATGGAAAAGATGGATGCGCCCGTGCTTGATGGCCCGCTGCCTGTCGTCGTGCCAGTCTTGCGGGCAGGGCTTGGCATGGCCGAAAGTCTGACGCAGCTAATCCCAGATTGTTATATAGGACATATCGGCCTGCGCCGTGATGAAAGAACGCATCGACCATTGGAATATCTGGTCCGTCTTCCAAAATCCGAAGGAAATTATTTTATTGTCACTGATCCTATGCTGGCTACGGGACATTCCGCAGAACATGCATTCGATGTACTGGTCCGCCATGGCGTGAAACCTGAGCATATCATTTTGATGTGTCTAGTTGCGTCGCCGGAAGGGGTGAAAGTGCTAGAAGAACGTTTTCCGCAGATCCCGATTTTCACCGCCTCGCTTGATCGCAAACTCAACGAAAACGCCTATATTTTGCCAGGTCTCGGCGATGCCGGGGACCGCCTTTTCGGCACCTATTAAGTTTTGCGTAATACCTTGAATCCCTTGGAAAACGGGCGTTTTTAGCTGGTTAATTTTATATTAACCCCTGACCAATAGTATTATTGGTGGACAATTGTATCTGAAGGGGCCCGATGCCAAAAGGCATGGATCATAAACTGCTGTTCGACCGTATGCCCGTGCCGCGTATCATCGTGGAACACAAGGGCGGCGAATTCTACCTTGCATCGCTCAATGACAAGGCGTGCGAGTTTTTCGGCAAGGCTGAACGCGACGTCATGGGCAAAACGCTGGATGTTTTGCTCGATCATGAAAACGCCGAACATATCCTGCATTCGCTGAATGTCAGCGTAAAGCGCAAGAAGCCTGTGACGATTCAATCTTTGCCGACATTTCCGGGCAATGCACAGGTGCCGGGATTCTGGATCAACCCGATCATCGATGAACATGGTGAAGTCACGATCCTCGATATTATTGCCCAGCCGAATTTAACCGACGATTCCGCGCTTCAGCGCGAACGCGATGACGCCCTTTTGCTTTTGACCTCGATTTTCGATGTGTCCGAAGTCGGCATTTTGGTAACAGATCATAACCGCCGCATCATCAAGGTGAATGACAGCTTCATCCGCATTTACGGCTGGAACCGCAATGATCTGGTCGGGCAGGATTTCATCAATATCATTTCAAGCGATGAGCAGGACCTTGCGCGCCGCAACCATGAAGAATTTATCCGCGGCGGTATTCGAAGCTCCGGCGAAATGAAGCTTTCGCGAAAGAATGGCAGCGTCGCCAACGTCCTGTTTACCACCGCAACGCTCGAATTGTCGCAACGTCGCCGATTTCAGGTCACGACCATCATGGACATTACGCTCAGGAAACAGATGGAATATTCTTTGCGTATCGCCAAAGAACAGGCTGACGCCGCGAACCATGCGAAATCCGCCTTTCTCGCCAACATGTCGCATGAGTTGCGCACGCCGCTGAACGCCATCATCGGATTCTCTGAAATGATGATAAAGAAAACCTTCGGCGCATTGGGGCACACGAAATATGACGAATATCTTGACGATATTCATATGAGTGCCAAGCACCTGCTCGAAATCATCAACGAAGTGCTCGATATGTCCAAGATCGAGGCCGGTAAGGTTGAACTGGACGAACAGGAAATCGATATGGCGGGCCTTATTGATTCCGTCGTGCGCATCATGGCCAACCGCGCCTTTAACAGCGGCCTGGAGATCAAGGAACAAATTGCAACGGGATTGCCTGCGTTGTACGCCGATCCCCGTCTGGTGCGCCAGATTTTGATCAACCTCATCACCAACGCGATAAAATATTCGCATAAGAGCGGCGTGATTGAAGTCAACGCATTGCTCAATGACAAAGGCTGCATGCAATTGATCGTCAGGGATTATGGTGTAGGTATTCCTAAGGACCGTATCAAAGAAGCGATGCAGCCGTTCGGACAGATTCACGATCCGACCCGCAGCAACACGCAACAGGGAACAGGTCTCGGTCTGCCGCTGACCAAGGCGATGACGGAACTTCATGGTGGACGCCTGTATCTGGAATCCGATACGGGCAAGGGTACGACCGTCACGATCACTTTCCCGGAAAATCGCATCCGGCCGAACGAAAACGCAAGCAAAACCCCCATGGACATCGCCCATTCGGCAGAGTAATATTCAATCCATTCAATTTGATGGATATGAATAGGGAGGATTCCCCGATGACCGATCTGGAACAACGCTGTATCAATGCCGGCCTGAAGATGACCGGCCCTCGCAAAACTATTTTGAAAGTACTGGCGGAATCCATGGATCATCCGTCTGTCGAGGCGGTGTATGAGCGCGCCAAGGCGATCGATTCATCCATCAGCATCGCGACTGTTTACCGCACGCTGAACATGCTCGATGAACTGGATCTGGTTACGCGCCATGAATTCAATGAAAGTTTCTCGCGCTATGAAACCAATATGGAACACCATCACCACCTGATAGATATGGAAACGGGTCAAGTGATCGAGTTTCAGAACGCCGAGCTTGAGACGTTGAAAGAGCGTATCGCCCGTGAAATGGGGTTTGAGCTTGTTGACCATCGGTTGGAGCTGTATGGCCGCAAACTGAAAAACAAGATTGCCAAATAATGAGCGGTGCGCATGTTGATAGCGTTAGCTGCGTCGAATTCTTCGACAAGGCCGAAGACCCCGATACTTGCAAATGCAAGGGGATCGTTCTGAACGCCTATGGCGCATTGCGTCAAAGTGGCGTGTCGGATCGCGAAGCCATCAAGATTGTCACTAAAGTTTTGAAATACCATCACCCGAGCCCGAGCATAGAGGCCAAGACGGTCGTCGAATGCTGGGTGTTCGAGCAATCGCAAGCCAGCGTGAATTAATCAATCATGAGCGCAATCGTACAAAACCGCGTTCCGACCCATTTATGGGTAGAGGCGGAGATGCGCCGTCTTTCATCTTCGGGACACGGCGTATACGTCACGGCGCGCGGCGATAAAATCGGCGGTATGGTCCTGCAGAAAATTAGCAATATGAATGGTCAGTGCCGTTTGATGGGTTTGCAGCGCGATCTTCTGGGTCAGCTTGTCTGGATCAATGTCCTACAAGATGAAATTATCGAAGAACGCGAAGCTGACGCTTATATCGAACGCGCCACGAGCCGCGACCCGGATTTGTGGGTCGTGGAAATTGAAGACCGCCAGATGCAGGCAGTTATATCTCTCACTGAAGGAAAATAAAACTTGCGATGATGTTGGCATAATCGTCCGTCCATGGGCGTGCTGTGCGGGCTTGCTGCGGTGGTATCCACCCGGCCTTTTTGTTAAAAGACGCCGCTGGTTCATGATTTGGGATCATCACTGCGTAAACGCTGTTCGTATATAATTCGCTGACATCGTCTTTTTTAGAAACAGGGCGCGATACTTTGAAATAAACCGTTACGCCAATATTGTTGGCGATCGCAGTAAGGACGGGGCGCAGGTCGAGGAACCGGTTGGAAATATTCATGGCGATAAAGCCGTCAGGCTTAAGTTTTGATAGATAGATTGCAAACGCTTCCTTTGTCATCAGGTGCACGGGGATATTGTCCGAACTGAATGCATCGAGATAAATAAGGTCGTATTTTTTGTCTGCCTGCGCAATCTTCAGGCGGCCATCGCCTAAAATGATGTCATACGGACTATTGCACTCCGAAAGATAGGAGAAATAGCGCGTGTCCTGTGCAAATTTTACAACGTCTTTATCGATTTCATAAAAATCGAAATGCCTTCCCGGCGCTTTATAGCATGCAATGCTGCCAACGCCGAGCCCGATTGCGCCGACGCTCTGCTGTCCCTTGCGTCTGGCTAATTGATCGAAGATATCTTTCGCGGGGCCATCGGGACTGTAATAGGTCAGAGGTGTAAGCCTGTCTTTATCGTTTTGAAACTGTGCGCCGTGTATCGTTGTGCCGTGATAGAAAAAATGTATGCCATTTTGTTCGAACACTTTAATGGTCCCGAAATAATTTCTGTCCCGCGCGATCAGTGTCTTATCGCTGCTCCAGATCGAGGATTGAAAACACAGCAGCGCGGCAAGGCAGGTGACGGCGAACGCGCCGCGCTTTTGTACGATGGCTAGAAGAAATACGAAAATTGCAATGCATCCGATTGTCTGGATAAAATTGTCTTTGATTAAGTATGTCCCAAGACACAAAACGACGCCCGCAGCGGCAAGGGATATATTCAGCCGTCCCGACTGGTTCGACCAAATGATAAAACCGACAACGGCCAAGCTGATGGGGTATTCCAACGGGCTTGTGAATATCTGTGGCGCGATGAGGGCGTTGAAAATGCCGCCCAGAACGCCGCCGAAGGATATGGTTAGAAAAAATTCCGTCAGGTGTGTTGCCGATGGTTTCGATTGCGCCAGTTCGCTATGGCATAACAGCGCACACAAGAAAAAGGCGAGCAGATGTACTGCGATCATCGGCGTTTTTAAAACAATGAACCCGCTGAGCATGAATAGCAGGATAACGATGCACAGCGTATAAGCCGTCAATTCCCGCGTGACCGCCACGCCAATGATCGGCTTGTTCGCAAAAGCGATAATAAACGTGCCAAGATAAAGTGCGAGGGGGATGATCCAGAACAGGGGCGTCGAGGCCAGGTCCGTTGTAATCATCGTGGTGACGCCGAGCATCAGGCTCGACGGCACGAACGACAACACGATCCATGCCACGCGTGCTCGTCCTGTAACATGCGTAGAATCAGCGTTGATAACGGGCTTTACGCCGTTCCTGACCAGAATGCCGCACGCAAGAACAAGTGCTCCCAAAGCAGCGTATCCCGCAAACCATACCCGCGCTACTTCGTGCAATGTCATCAACGGTTCAAAAATAACGGGATAGCTGATCAGGGCCATCATGCTGCCGATATTGCTTACGGCGTAAAGGAAATAGGGATTTTGGGCATCCTTATGGCCGCTCGATGCAAACCAGTGTTGAAAGAGCGGGGCGCTTGCCGCCAGAATAAAAAACGGTCCGCCTATGCAGGCGAGCATAACGCCCAACTGCCATATGGCCAGATTTCCTTCTGCAGGCGGCATAGTGTCCGATGGTAACGCCAAAGGTAAAAGCAAAGTAAAGGCGCACAGAAGAACGAGATGAAGCGCCGCCTGCGCTTTTAACGAAAGATATTTCGCGATAAAATGCGCGTAGGCGTATCCGGCCAGAAGCATCGCCTGGAAAAAAACCATCGCCGTGTTCCACACCGATGGGCTGCCACCCAGAAGCGGGAGCAGCATTTTGCTGGTCATCGGCTGAACCGCAAAAATCAGGAAGGCGCTTAGAAAAAGGGTTGCCGCGAAGGTGGGCGGGAGAGAGCGGTCACGCATGGCAAAAGGGTAACACGGATGTTTACCCTTGAAAAACGGGGCAAATCATGACATGTAATTGGTACGGAAACGGTACGAATTATTAAGCTATTGATATAAATGATAAAATTGTCTAAAATGACGGACTATGCGGTGGTAATTCTTGGCGAAATGTCCAAGGGTAACGGCGCTCTGCAAACCGCAGGCGACCTCTCCGAAAAAACCGGATTGCCGGAACCGACCGTGGCGAAGGTGCTAAAACTTCTCGCGCGCGGGCTTTTGATTGAATCATCGCGCGGCACCAATGGCGGTTACAAACTCTCGAAACAGCCAAACGAAATCACCATGGCGTCGGTCATCACTGCGCTTGAAGGCCCCGTACAACTGACATCCTGCGTTGATGGCAAGGATGAATGCTGCTCGCACTCACAAAACTGCGCGATGAAGGGCAAATGGAATCCCGTTAACGCCGCTATGCAGCAGGCATTGGAAAATGTTTCTTTGGCCCAGATGATGGGAGGCCGGGCATGAGCAACATCGATCTCGAAACCATCGAAACCGTCAAGAGCCTGAATAAATACGAAGCCGGATTCGAAACCGACATCGAAATGGAATACGCGCCCAAAGGTCTGAATGAAGACATCGTGACGCTGATCTCCAAAAAGAAGAATGAACCGCAATGGCTGCTCGACTGGCGTTTGAAGGCTTTTGCCCATTGGAAAAAAATGCCTGAACCGCGTTGGGCCAAACTGAACGTACCGGATATCGATTATCAGGACGCATATTATTACGCCGCACCCAAGAACATGAAGAAGCTCAAATCGCTTGATGAGGTCGATCCGCGCATTCTTGAAACCTATAAAAAACTCGGTATTCCATTGAAAGAACAGGAAGTGTTGCTAGGTGTCGAAGGCGCGCCTGCGGTCGCTGTGGACGCCGTGTTCGATTCTGTCTCCGTCGGAACGACTTTCCGCGCCAAGCTCAAAGAAGCTGGTGTGATTTTCTGCTCTATTTCCGAGGCTGTCGCGGATCATCCCGAGCTTGTGAAGAAATATCTCGGCTCTGTTGTGCCGTTTGCAGACAATAAACACGCCTGTCTTAACAGCGCAGTTTTTACCGACGGATCGTTCGTTTATGTGCCGCCGGGCGTTCGCTGCCCGATGGAGTTATCGACTTACTTCCGCATGAATGCCAAGAACACGGGACAGTTCGAACGCACGCTGATTATCTGTGACAAGGGCGCATACGTGTCCTATCTCGAAGGCTGCACCGCGCCGATGCGCGATGAAAACCAGCTGCACGCCGCCGTGG
>CAZIFA010000008.1:0-83617 GCA_964539025.1 uncultured Micavibrio sp. | reverse complement strand
AAATGGTGGGCGGTACAGGGATTGAACCTGTGACCCCTTGCGTGTCGAGCAAGTGCTCTACCGCTGAGCTAACCGCCCATAAAGGCTATGCGGTAACAGGCGACATTCATACCCAGCTACGGCCCGTTTTTCAAGCGCTAATTAGCCTTTAAAAACAAATAGTAAGCCCATGGAGGATTTGGCGCGAAGCTCCGCCACAAATGTACGATTGACGTATATCGTATATCGTGTTATCCTGACCTATGATTTTGGGCTATCGGGACAAACGCACGAAAGAATTCGCCGAGGGCGGGTTCGTGCGTCCGTTCCAGGGTTTTGAGCGTCAATGCTGGAAGCGGCTGGAAATTCTGAACGCTGCCATGTCGCTTGCTGACCTCGGGGCGTTGCCTAGCAATCGGCTGGAGGCTCTCGGCGGCGACCGGAAGGGACAGTATTCCATCCGGATCAACCAGCAATGGCGAATTTGCTTTGAATGGCAACCCGACGCCACCGGCCCCTCGAACGTTGAAATTGTGGATTACCACTAAAGGAGAAGAACAATGCGCAGACCACCTATCCACCCCGGCGAAATCCTTGCCGACGAACTTAAGGAACTCGGCGTAACGCCGACCGAACTTTCGCGTCAAATCGACGTTCCGGCCAACCGCCTGTCCCAGATCATCAAGGGGCGACGCGGCATCACAGGCGATACCGCCCTTCGTCTCGGCCACTGGTTCAAAACGAGCGCGGAATTCTGGCTCAATCTTCAGACCGCATACGATCTGCGCATGGCGGCCAAGGAAGTGGGCGGCGTTGTTGCCAAGCTCCCGACAAGACGAGAAGAGGCACCGGGCAGACTCTAATCGGTTGAGTTGGCATTACTTCAAAGCAGGTAACTGCGCGGCGTCACCGCGTCACTTTTTTTCAACCGCGTCGAGGCGGGCGCGCAGATTGTCGTTGGCGGCCTTTAGATCCTCGATCTGCGCCTGTTGTTGCTGCACGGCCTTGATAAGCGGAACCACGAGGTCAGAATAGGCCATGCTCTTTGTAGCTTCGACGGTTTCGGTTTTCCCATCGCCAAGATCGATAACGGTTTTATTGCCACTGCCAACACTCTCAGGAAACACTGCCTCCACTTCCTGCGCGATCAGGCCTATGCGTTGGCCACCGCCCTCGTCGAGATTCTTGTCCTTCCAGTGATAGGTGACGGGACGTAACTTCATGATAGCGTCGATTCCGCGCTCATCGGGAAGATCGACAATGCGTTCCTTGAGCCGCCTATCGGAAGCGTTAAACCAGTTCTGGCTGCCGGCGCAGCCCTGCGCATGTGTTGCCTGGCAATAGATGGCATAGCTTCCGGCTGTGGCGCCTGTGTTCATGAACAGACCGCCATAGCCGCCAGCGACCCCCCGGCCCCGGACACCGTTGCCCAAGGCAACAGTAGAATTACCATAGACAGCAGTTCCATCAGTTACCGTCGCGTAGAGGCCATAGCTACTGGTCGCGGTGGCGCGAATTGCATAGCCGCTATTGACGGTAACGGAGAGGAGAGTTCCAGTGGTCGCACCCGTGCTCCCAAGTACCAATCCGTTCCCCCCTGCCAATGAGTCCCAGTTCCATGTCTGTGTGTTGGCAACGTTGTTGATCGTGTTCGTGCCCGTCGCTGCCGTGAGTCCGGACAAGGACGCGCCGCCGCCGCCGAGCGCGGCCCAGCTTCCGCCGCTGTTCTTGACCTTGATCACACCAGCATCGTCCCAGATGCCATAGCCGCCGGAGCCACGCACCCCGCCGAAGTTCATGTATTTTCCCGCGCCGATGCCAAGATCGTCCGCAGTGTATACACCCCAGCCGCCGCCCGCGTTTGTATTGTCGAAGTACCCGGCGTAACCTGATGCGCTGGCCGATGTGCCATAGATACCATAGTTTACACCCGACGATGCCCGCGCCTCACCATGCACGCCAAAGCCGTTCGCGCTGTCATTAAGACCTTTAACCCCGTAGGTTGTTCCCGAGGCTGACGTCGCCCACCCCGTTACGCCCTGGCCTCCATTGCTACTGCTACTTCCCCAAACACCATATGTCTGGCCTGAGCCGCTCGCGCCCCCATACACTGCGGTGGAGCTAGAAACGCTCGTCGATGCGAAAATGCCATACAGCCCCCCACTGGAAACGTTCAGCCTATTTCCATCCCATGTCAGGTTGGCGCTCGCGCCGAACGCGCCGGAATTGTTGAACTGAACTTGCGTGTTGGCGCCTGCTGGCGTGCCGCCACCGCCGCCCGCGCAGGCGGCCCATGCGCCGCCGCTGTTCTTGCACTCTATCGTACCGGCGTTGTCGCGGATGCCGTATCCGGTGGAGCCGCGCGTCGCGCCCCAGTTGATATACTTGCTCCCGGCGAGTCCAACATCGTCCAGGGAATACAGGCCCCAGCCGTCAGCCGTGTTGCTGAAGTAACCAGCATAACCCGACGCGCTGGCCGAGGTGCCATAAACGCCGTAGTTGGTGCCGGAATTTGCGCCCGCGCCGCCATACACACCCGTGCCCGCCGTGCTCGCGGAAAGCCCTCGAACGCCATAGTTGGTGCCGGACGAGTTTGCCGATTCTCCCATTACCGCCGTGCCGGTTGTGCTGGCAGTGCTGCCATACACTCCGATGGCAGGGCTCGTGCCGCTCACCGCTCCGGCGCTGCCAGAAGAGTTCTGTGCCAACAGAGTCGTACCATCCCACGTCAGGTTGGCGCTTGCGCCGAATGCGCCGGAGTTGTTGAACTGGATTTGCGTGTTGGCGCCGCCCGGCGTACCGCCACCGCCGCCCGCGCAGGCGGCCCATGCGCCGCCGCTGTTCTTGCACTCGATCGTGCCCGCATTGTCGCGGATGCCGTAGCCCGATGTGCCGCGCGTGGTGCCCCAGTTTAAATACTTGCTCGCGGTGAGCCCGACATCACCCGTCGAAAAAACGCCCCAGCCGCTGCCGTTGAGGAAATATCCACCATAGGCCGACGCCCCGTTGGCAACCCCGTACACGGCTATTCCGGTGCTGCTGCTCACCTGCGCGGAAACCCCATAGTTGACCCCCGACGCCCCCGTGGCAATCGCCCGAACCGCCTGACCGCCGCTGGTACTGTTGGTCTGGGCAAGGATGGCATTGCCGTTGCCCGCGGCGTTCATTGCGGCGACGCTTAGAAGACTGGCGTTTGTTATGGAGGTCGAGCCTATGTTGAGTCCATTGCCTGTCGTGATCGAGTTCCAGTCCCATGTCTGGGTGTGAGCGCCATTGTCGATCGTGTTCGCGCCCGCCGCGGCCGTGAGCGCGGATATGGCGCCGCCGCCACCGCCGCCCGCGCAGGCAGCCCATGCGCCGCCGCTGTTCTTGCACTCGATCGTGCCGGCGTTGTCGCGGATGCCGTAGCCGGATGTGCCTTGCGTCGCGCCCCAGTTTAAATACTTGCCCGCTGTAAGCCCCACATCATCTGCAGAATAAAGGCCCCAGCCGGTGGACGTGTTGTCAAAATAACCCGCATAGCCCGTCGCGCTCGCCGACGTGCCGTACACGCCATAGTTCGCACCACTGGCACCCGCAGCCTGACCGTAAACACCCCTTGCGCCCGCCGCCGTGCTGTTCACGCGGCCATAAACGCCGGTCGTGGTGCCGCCGCTGTTGTTGGCGATGCCGTAAATCGCCGTTGCGCCGCTCGCGCTGTTAAGGCCCAGCACGCCATAGGTGGCTGAAGCTTGAGCACTACCGTAAACACCCGAGCCCGCAGTCGCGCTGGAGCCGGAATCTCCATAGACGGCATTACCGTTGGCCGCATATGAATAGATCGCGTTGCCGGTCATGCTGGTATTGGTGCCCCATACATCAAGAACGGTTCCGCTGGTGATCGATGACGATCTCAGCCTCAGCCCCTGAGCGGTGGTCAGTGAATTCCAGTCCCATGTCTGGATGTTGGCCGCATTGTTGATCGTATTCGTGCCCGCCGCCGCCGTGAGCGCGGAGATCGCGCCGCCGCCACCGCCGCCTGCGCAGGCGGCCCATGCGCCGCCGCTGTTCTTGCATTCGATGGTGCCCGCGTTGTCGCGGATGCCGTAGCCCGATGTGCCTTGCGTCGCCCCCCAGTTTAAATACTTGCCTGCGGCCAAGCCTGCGTCATTCGCCGAATACAGCCCCCAGCCGCTACCAGCATTGGCAAAGTAACCGCCATAACCGGAAGGGCTGCTCGTTAAGCCGTAAACGCCGTATGCCGTTCCCGATATCGCGCTCGCAACGCCTCTTATGCCAACGCCTGAAGTACTGGATGCTGCAAAGTCCCCGCCAAAGTTTACACCGGACAACGCAGTGGAATATCCTACCACGCCGGTGAAGGGGGCCGTGCCGAACACGCCAATACCGGTGGTGCTATACGACCTAGCATACACGCCGTAGTTCATGCTGCTGGCTCCGGTCGCATCGGCCATGATGGCAGCGCCGCCCGAAGTCGAGGTCGTTTCAGCGCGCAACGCCGCGCCGTTGCTGCTGGCGTTCGAAGCCGTGACAGAAAGCAGGTAGCCACTGGTCAGAGATGTCGATCCCAGTGCAAGGCCCGTTCCCGTGGTCAGCGAGTTCCAGTTCCATGTCTGCGTGTTGGCCGCATTGTTGATCGTGTTGGTGCCGCCCGCCGCCGTTATGCCGGATAAGGCCACACCGCCGCCGCCCGGCGTGTCGCTGGTGCAGTTGATGACGGTGCCGTCGGTCGTGCACCATTTGGTGTTGGTCAGCGTGCCTACCTGCGGGTCCGTTTCCGCACCGCCCGCGATCGCCGTCCATGAGCCGCCGCTGTTCTTGACCTTCATCACGCCCGCGTCATCCCAGATGCCGTAGCCGGTCGTGCCCCGCGTCGTACCCCAGTTGAAGTACTTGCCCGCCGTGATCCCCATATCATCCGCCGAGAATATCCCCCAGCCGCCTGCCGTATTGTCGAAGTAAGCACCATAGCCGGCGGCGCTGTTCGTGAAGCCGTATACGCCGTAGTTCGTGCCGCTGGCTGCGTCGGCTCCACCCCGAACACCTGCTCCGCTCGTACTGGCGGCCGTGCCGCGAACCCCGGATGTGTTACCGGTCGCGCCCCACGCTGCGCCGTAAACCCCATCCCCGCTCGTGCTGTTGTTGTCACCATACACGCCCATGGTCCAGCCGGAGGTAGCGGAAGCGGCGCCTCGAACACCTGCTCCGCTCGTGCTGGCGGTAGAGCCGCGAACCCCGGCTGTGCCACCGGTCGCGGCCAACGCTGCGCCGTAAACTCCCTCACCGCTCGTGCTATTATTCTCACCATATACGCCTATGGTCCAGCCGGAGGTTGCCGTTGCCTGACCCGACACGCCCGTGCCCTGACTTGTCCCGAATACGCCGGCGCCGCTCGTGCTGTTCGCAGAAAAATACCCGCCGTAGATTGTTCCAGAGGCACCGCTGGCAACGCCCCGCACGCCCGTTGCTGTGTTGGTGGTGCTTGTGGTCGAACCAATAACGCCCGTCGCCGCGCCCGTGTTGGCAACACCAGAAACGCCTGTTCCGGCGGAAGCGGAGTTGGTCCCGGATACACCAAAGCCCGATGCGCTCGCGTTACTGCCAAGGACGCCATAGGTCGCACCGGACGTGCCGCTGGCCGTACCCTTGACGCCCGCCGCGTTGGCCGTGGTGCTCGGAGTTGAACCTAGCACACCCGTCCCGGCGCCGCTGGCGGCCTCGCCCCAGAGCCCAGTTCCGGCGGCGGCGGAGTTACCACCATAACCGCCGTAGCCCGAGGGGCTGGATGATACGCCATATATGCCGTAGGTTGTGCCCGAAGCCGCACTGGCAAGCCCTGCCACCCCAGTGCCGCTCGTGCTCATAACTTGGGTGTAAACCCCCATGTTTACTCCCGTCCCTCCAGAGGCAACCACCTGAAGAACGCTACCGCCGGCTGTGCTGTTTTTTGAAAGCCTGAGAGCCGTGCCGGTGCTGGCGGCGTTGCTCACATTGATGTCCATAAGGTTGCCGCTGGTCAAAGAGTTCGATCCCAGCGCAAGGCCAGATCCCGTCGTAGCCGAGTTCCAGTTCCAGGTCTGCAGATGCGCCAGGTTGTCGATCGTGTTGGGGGCGCCCGCCGCCGTAAGACCCGAAATCGCGCCCGCGCCGCCCATCGGCACCCATGCGCCAGGACCGCCGCCCCACACGCAGATTTCCAGCGAGGGGCCGCTCGTGTTCCGGCGTAACTGCTGGTCGTTGGCAAGACTGCACGCGCCCGATGTCGTCTGATCCGGAAGCAGCAGGCCTCCGCCCAGAATGAGCGAGCCGCCGAACGACGCGTCGCCCACAACCTCAATGTCCTTGTTGATCGTCGCCGTGTCCGGCTCACCGGATTTTAAACCCCAAAGCCCGCCCAGAGCCATGTTCGCTTCCGCATAGGTGTGACCCAGGACGATATCGTCACTGCCCGCCGTCTTCTCGATCAAAGGCACATCGGGCACGTTATCGACGTTGGCGTCGACAAACGCGTTACACTCCGTCTGGAATGTCATGTCAGGACCGGCGCTGATGATGGCAACCGCCATCTGCGTGTCGTTCGGCGCTCCCTCAAGACGGTTGGCGCCCGAACCGCCGCAGGCAGGATCATTGTCCGATACCGTGACCGCGCCGTGATCCCACGCGCAATAGCCGTATTCCAACTGCCACGGGTCCGAAAGGCTTGCGCCTATCGTGGTCGGTATAAAGCCGCCGCCCGTCGGGTGCGGCGCCACACCGGCGTCACGATAAGGAATAGGTTCCACAAAAGAATCCGCATCGCAATCCCCGGAATCGGGCTGCTGCGTCGTCGCCGAAACAATCGCGAGCTTGCCCGACGCAATGACATTATTCTCCGCAATTGTGCGCTTGGACACCGTCGCCATAGAGGTCACAGGACCGCGCATGACGGTGTTCATACCCGCGCCAAGAACCCCCACCATGCCCACCGCAGCGAACAATGCGAAGAAGACGTTGCCTGAAATGCTGTTGAGAGAATTTCGCCCAGAGCCTCCACGGTGTGATCGCGGAGACGTATTTTTATTAGAGACAAAAACTTTCATAAGTTTTCGCAACAACTGCAACCCCCAGATACCCCGCCGCTCCGGATGAACGGACGGGAGCCTTTCCCACTTTCCATTATCCGCCTCCAATAGTTAACAACCTCTAAAATTTTAGCTATTGTGCGCGAAGTATCTCAACTGATTGAAAAAAAACATACGTGTGGCGCGCAGAAATGACTACATAGCCCCTTTAGAGGGGACTAAAAATCCAGTCGCCTACAATTACATTGCCGCTTTCTCGATTTATATGCACTGCTATTTCTCGACTATTCCTTACTTACACACAAGTTATATACCAGCTTGAAAAAGGCTGCTGATAATCTTATTTCCTTGCCACACACAACAAGAAAACCTCCGACCTTTCTGAAGAGGCTCAACAAAATTTGAGAATATTAAAAAAAATCCGGCGGATCCATTTTGAATGGGATTGATGCTACAAAACTGGACTGATCTTTTTCTTGCCAGAGATTCAACACCATTGTATTCCAGTTCCCTGACGCCGGAATATTTTCCCGGCTACAGTCATACCAATACAAACGATGACGACAGCGCTCTTGAAAAGCACGATGAAATCAAGACATGTGAAAAATTGGTTGCGGATGCGGGAATTGAACTGAACTTGTCGATGTTCAAGATTCAAGAAACGGCTGTTTTTAGCCATTTTGCCGAATTTTATGAGTAGAAGCTGTTGGTGCGGAGAGAGTTGTTAGTGACGTTCTTTTTGATTTCGTTTGGCAGTTGAAAACAACTCTTCATCTGAAACCAGCGGGTCATTTTGTGAGTAGATCGATTTTTTCAGGCACCAGGCGGTAGCCCATCGAGATCATCAGCGCGTTTATTTTTCTCAGGGGCTGGTCAACGTCCTTTGATAATTGGTCGTCCTCCATCTCCATGTGATTTTCAACGCCTCTGACTTTTGCGATGACTTTCAGGGAGGCCAGCAACGCCTCCGAGTTGTCATCGTTTGCGTATTCTTCAAAAATTTCTTCCATGTAGGGCATTATTTCGTCAGGACGATTACGAAAATATTCCGCTTCAATTTCTCTGAACCGACGATGTCCTCTGCCCGTTGTCATGATCGTGCCCTGTTTTAATACCAGATTAGTGAAGATGGATCCGCTGATCGCCCTTTTCCAAAACCAGGGCATACCCGCATTCCTGCATGATACTGATGAAATTTCCAACCTTGATGTCTTTCTGCTGACCGCTGCGGATCTTCTGAATGACCGTCGGCGAAAGATTGGATGCCTTTGCCAGTTTCCGTACAGATATTTTATCATTTTCCATCACAGCCAGCACAAGTTCGGAGAGAAGGAGATCATCATATTCCTTCTCAAATTCCTTCTTGAAGCTCTTGTCCTGCATGAGCCGGTCATATGTAGATTGTTTTTTAGTCATCGTAGTATGTCCCTTTTTTAACTCGTTCCTGAAAATCCACCATGCATTTTAAGGCTCTGTCCTTTTCACCCTGGGGCAATTTATCCTGCTTCTTGACGAAGGCGTTCGTTATAACGATCTTCTGGCCATCTGTGAAAAAGCATAGAAACCTGTCGGGTTGTGGTTTGAAGGCAAAAATCTTGTCCCCTTCATTCCTGAATTTTTCCTTGTTTTTGATCTCGCCAATATCACCGATGTGCTTTGCGAGTTTTAACAGTTTAATCTGCTGCTTTTGCTCCAGATCATTGAAATAATCCAAAGCCTGACTCTTTCCAGCAGCGGAGTAGTACCATTCAACTGTGAAGCACTCGCCTTCATAAAGGACGAATTCTTTCACTGGGTTTTTATTGGCATCTTTCATGAGTGTACCACTTTAGTTGCACGATTTCAATGATTATTATTGCCGCCAGCAGACAAAGGCAGAATCGCCTTTACAAAGAGTATGTTACGCCAATTTTCTTTATCAGGAGATATCTTCATAACTAACATACGCGCCATTGTAGCCGATTCTCCGATTGGTCCGTCCTGTAATTCCAATCATGCGCCCCGTAGGAACCTGGGTCGATTTACCTGAATTATAAGCGATATCAGAGCTGGATGGCCCGGTTTCAAAACCCAGGCGATTCAACGCTTCCTTCGCCAGGGATGGCAATGCCAGAACAGGCACGACAGTCCCTGTCAGGGGTGATATTTTGGCTTTGGCGTACAAACCGTACCCTATCTTGATAAGCGCGCCTTCGCGCACCAGCAACCGCAAACACCGGCCCACCTGGTTGTAGCCACCCAGATCCTCAAAATCTTCCCGCAGAAAAACGGCGCATTTTTTACGAGAGATACGCAGCTTTATCCTGTCTTTTAATGTTCTGTTTTTATCCATGTTTCTCAATGAACTGCACCATCAAAATACGACATTTTTAGCATTATTCTCAGGTGCGCCGATAATCCTTATTAAGGTTTAAAGCGTTTCCCATTAATAAGGCGTTTTCTCATTAATGGCTGGGACACCCGTAAAGACACCCGATTCCATCCATTTATTGGATTTCGTAATATCCGCTTCGTTTCGTCCCTACGAACCTGATCAGCCCCAACCGTGCCAGATCCGATAAATCACGTTTGGCCGTAGCTTCGCCAACATCCCAGAAACGGATCAAATCTATCAGGCCAGGACTGTTCCCTTTTTTCAATTCGCCGTAAAACCATACCTGCCTGATATTCAATTGCCGGATCAGGTCAAGAGTGCTTGCAGAGTCATTAGTATCAAAAATGATACTAATGACTTCAATTTTTTCGGTGTTTTTAGTTTCATTTTCCTGACGCTGGCGCTGCTCAATATACTCTGCCAGATCTGCATATCCGATTGCTTGCAGGATAGCAGAAAGAAACTCTGGCGCATTCGCGCACAGCTCTAGGAAATGACTTAAATTCGGTACGTTCTGCCCTTCGTACCAGCTTTTTATTGTTCTCAAATCTGCCGGAATGACTGCTGCAATTGCCTTCACCGATGAGCCGTGACCATCATAAATTTCATGTAATATTTCGCCGATAATTTCTGCTGTTTTTTGCTGCGACAGAATTGGCAAAACTCTGTCCATTTTTTTGTAAGACATCCATATGCTCCTTTGTTTACATTAGAAAGGAGCAATTTTGCAGGCGATTTCCTGGCATCTGGTGCACAGGAAGTCGCTTTATGCTGTCGGCGGAAAATAGTTGGGAATTAAAAAGTGCAGGCCAAAGAAGAAGAAAATTATAGCAAAGAAAAGCGGAAAGCCGCCATTTATGTCCGTATGTCAACGGATCATCAGAAATACTCGACCGAAAATCAGGAAGCCGCGATGCGGGACTACGCTACCCGCCATCAGATCGACCTTGTAAAAACCTATACGGACGGCGGTAGAAGCGGCCTGAGCTTCAGTGGGCGGACTGCCCTGCAAACCCTGATTTCTGACGTACAGGCCGGAACGACAGAGTTCAGCGTTATCCTAATTTTGGACGTGACGCGCTGGGGGCGCTACCAGGACGTTGATGAAAGTGCCTACTATGAATTTATCTGCCGAAAATCTGGGTACGATGTCCAGTATGTCGCCGAACAATTTACCAATGACGGCAGCCTGCAATCCAATTTAATGAAAAATATCAAGCGGAGTATGGCTGGCGAGTACAGCCGGGAGCTGTCAGTAAAGGTTTTTGCCGGACAGTGCCGCCTGATTGAAAAAGGATACCGCCAGGGCGGTCCTGCGGGATACGGCTTGCGGCGGCAATTGATCGATGAACATGGCACACCCAAAAGCGAACTAAAGCGCGGTGAACATAAATCTCTGCAAACAGACAGGGTCATTCTTATACCAGGACCGGAAGAGGAAATCGAAAACGTGCGCTGGATCTACAGTGCCTTCGTCGATGACTACATGCTGGAAAGCCAGATAGCCGCCCAGCTGAATAATCGAGGCATCTTGACCGATTTAGGCCGCCCCTGGACACGCGGAACAGTCCATGAAGTTTTGACGAATGAGAAATATATAGGCAACAACGTCTTCAATCGTACATCGTTCAAACTTAAGCAACGCCATGTCGTAAATCCGCCGGAAATGTGGATCCGTTCCGACGGGGTTTTCAAAGCAATTGTCGAACCTCGCTATTTTTATGAAGCGCAGGGGATTATCCGGGAACGCTGCCGAAAATTCACCGACGAGGAAATGCTGACACGCCTCAAAACCCTTCATGACAAACAAGGATGGCTGTCCGGTCTTGTGATCGATGAAACCGAAGACATGCCCTCCAGCAGTGCCTACGCGCATCGTTTTGGCAGCCTGATCCGCGCCTACCAATTGATCGGATTTACACCTGATCGTGACTACAGCTATATCGAAACCAACAAACACCTGCGCCAGCTTTACCCTGAAATCGTCGAGGACACTATAAAACGAATTAAAGAACTTGGTGGCGACGTCTGGCGTGAAGTCGGATCAGATTTTTTATTCATTAATGGTGAACTAAAGGTTTCCATCGTCATCTGCCGCTGCCAGCAAACGCAGGCCGGAAGCAATCGTTGGAAAATCCATCTTGATAGCAGCCTGATGCCGGACATCACAATCGCAGTCCGCATGGACGCAGACAACAAAGAAGCCTTGGATTATTACATCCTGTCCGCGCTTGATATCGAAGATCCTAAAATGAGATTGGCCGAAAATAACGGCATAGCTCTAGATTCGTATCGTTTTGATGATCTGGAGGACTTTTTCTCCTTAACCCGCCGCGAAAAAATACCGGAGGCCGCATGAAGACTGGAAATCGTAAAGGCAAGATCGCCATGATACCCGTGGACAAAATCCACGTTCCGAACCCCCGTGTACGGAGCAAGAAACAATATAAGGCTGTCGCCGACAACGTCGTACAAGTTGGTCTCAAGCGCCCCATTACTGTGACCTCCTGCAAATCTAATGTTCCTGGCAAGGAGTATGATCTTGTCTGTGGTCAAGGACGACTCGAAATATTCATCGCCTGCGAACAAAAAGAAATCCCGGCCATCGTCATCGACGCTAGCGAGGAAGACATGATGGTGATGAGCATCGTCGAAAACATGGCGCGCCGCCAGCACTCGGCTATGGATCTGATGAAAGGCATCGAGATCTTGCGAAAGCAAGGATACAGCATAGGGGATATTTCCAAGAAAACCGGCATGGCGTGGCCGTATGTCAGAGACATCACCAATTTAATAGAAAAAGGTGAAGAACGCCTGATCGCTGCGGTCGAGTCAGGTTTAATGCCCATTAGCCTTGCTGCGCTAATCTCAGATTCCCCAGGCGAAGAGCAAAAAGCACTACAAGACGCCTATGAAAATAAACAACTGCGCGGTCGCAAGCTCCTGACGGCGAAGAAGATCCTGGAAGCCAGAAAACTGCGGGGGAAAGGTATTCGCAAAGGGGTTTATAGAAGAGGAGCGCAGCATCGCCCCTCATCAGCCGAAGATGTTATCGCCGCATATAAACAAGACGTTAATAAAAAGAAGATACTGGTTCGAAAATCAGAGATGGTGAACAACAACCTTCTATTTATTGTCGAAGCCATCAAAAGGTTATATTCCGATGACAATTTTAAAACGCTGTTAAAGGCGGAAGGATTGACCTCTTTCCCAAAAACGATTGCTGAAATGTTGGAGCAAAGGGGTGTTCATGTCTGACCTTGATGATATGGATTTACCAAAAAATCCGATAAAAATCAGTTTTGAAACTGAAACTATCACGCTTCCTATCGGACAGATCATCCCTTTAAAGATGATTGCACCCAATATTCGCGGTGGCGTGAAATACAAGCAGATCTTCGCTTCCATTAAAGAAATCGGGGTTATAGAACCTCCGGCGGTTACGCCTTGCAAAGATGATTCTGGACAATATTATCTGCTCGACGGGCATGTCCGTATCGAGATTTTAAGGGAGTTGGGCGAGAAAAGTGTTGTTTGCCTGGTTTCAACGGACGACGAGGCTTTCACTTTTAATAAGCTGATCAACCGGATTTCTACCATTCAAGAACACCGGATGATTGTTAACGCTGTAGAACGCGGCGTCTCCGAAGAAAAGATCGCAAGAGCTTTAAATGTTGATGTCCGCAGCATTATCCTCAAGCGGAAAATGCTCGACGGGATTTGCAAAGAAGCCATTGATATTCTGAAAGATAAAATGGTGGCTGGTGGTGTGTTCCGCGTTCTCAAGAAAATGGCTCCCATGCGTCAGATCGAATGCGCCGAGCTAATGAAGAGCATGAATGTTTATACCGTTCCCTATGCGAAAGCCCTTTTGGCAGGAACGCCGCAGGACAAACTTTTGGAACCGGACAAGGCAAAGAAAATCAAAGGCATTGATGAAGATCAGATGGCCAGAATGCAAAGCGAAATGCAGAGCTTGCAGGATGAATATCGCCTGATCGAAGAATCTCTGGGAAGCACCGTCCTGAATTTTACAGTCGCCAAAGGATACGTTTCAAAACTCATGGATAACGCAAAAATCATCCGTTACTTGAAACAGAACTACCCAGAAATTTTAGACGAGTTTCAAAAAATTGCCGATATTCAGTCCATCAATACGAAAGAGAAAGTGGACGAAACAGTCTGAGGCAAGGCCGCTCGGCCCGTAACAAAGGCGATATTGGGCCTTGAGCGCCGCATAAGGGGACCGGGACCCAAACGCATGTTCAAGACCGAAGCGCCGAAATTCAATCGCGCTTATCTTGAAAAAAAGATCGCATACCGCATTCAGGAAGTAGCCTATGGCGGTCTGACACCTGAGACAAAACAGAAAATCAGAAATCTGCGGAACGATATCAACGCTGGCAGCCAGGAAAGAAACCGATCCTTGCCACCTGCTGGTACGATGATCGTACGCGAATATCAGGGGGTCGAACACCGCGTGATTGTGCTGGATGATGGATTTGAATATCAGGGGCATAAATACACCAATCTTTCTATCATCGCCCGCGTTATCACAGGCACACGCTGGTCCGGCCCTGTGTTCTTTGGACTGAAGAGGCAATCATGATCCCAGAGAAGATAAAAAAACGTTGTGCGATTTATACCCGAAAGTCATCAGACGAAGGACTGGATCAAGATTTTAACTCTCTTGATGCCCAGCGCGAGGCCGCTGAACACCATATCAGGGCGCAGGCGCATGAAGGCTGGACCGTATCGCCCACACGATATGATGACGGCGGATTTTCTGGCGGCTCAATGGAGCGGCCTGCTCTTAAGCGACTGATGGAGGATATTGAAGACGGTCTGATTGATGTGATCGTTGTCTATAAAATCGACCGGATGTCGCGCTCTATGGCAGATTTCATGAAGATCATGGAAGTCTTCGACCGCCACAAAGTTTCGTTCGTATCCGTCACTCAGCATTTCAATACCGACACGTCGATGGGAAGGCTGATCCTCAATATCCTCCAATCCTTCGCGCAGTTTGAACGGGAAATGACGACCGAACGGATCCGCGATAAATTTGCGGCCTCCAAGCGCAAGGGCATGTGGATGGGCGGTGTGCCGCCTCTGGGCTATGACGTGCGTAACCGCAAGCTGGAAATAAATCCAGGCGAAGCCGAGATCGTACAATATATATTTCACCGTTTCATCGAAATCGGCTCCGCCACCATGCTGGTGAAAGATCTCGCTGAAAAAGGCTATACGTCGAAAAACTGGGTCTCGCGCACGGGCAAACACCACCAGGGCCAGCCCATCACGAAAAGCTCTATTTACAAAATTCTCTGTAGCCAGATCTATATTGGGAAAATAAGCCATAAAGGCACAATTTACGAAGGCGAACATGACGGCATCATCGACCCGAAAGTCTTTGAAAAAGTGCGCTCGATGATCGACACCCGTGTGCCGAATTCGTCGCCGTTGCGCTGCACCTCTGCGTCATACCTTCTGCGCGGTCTTGTTTTCGACCAGGACGGTTACGCTATGACATGCGCTGCGGCAAAAAAGAAAGAAAAGCGTTACAGGTATTACGTCAGCACACAGGCCGTTAAAAAAAGCTATCATGACTGTCCGCTGAAAACAGTTTCCGCGTCGCTGCTGGAATCGGTCATCATTGATCAGATGCGCCGTCTTCTGGCGCGGCCTGAATGGGCAAAAGAGATATTAGCCAAAGCCCAGAAAGGCGATCTTGGCGACACCCTGACGGAACAGAAAATAGTCCGCGCCCTTGAGAATTTTGAACTGCTATGGGATGAGCTTTTTCCGCTGGAGCAACTGCGCCTTGCCAATCTGCTGATCCAGCGTGTGGTGGTTTCAGCTGAAAGGGTGCAGATATCGCTCCGCCCCGTGGGCATGGCGGGCCTGCTGCACGAAATCATGCCGGAGGTGGCATTAACGACTTCACGGCTGACCGAAGATTCCCCTATCACGATTGAAATACCCGTCACGTTTAAAATGCGTGGTGGCCGAAAATACATCACCACGCCGGATGGCTGCGCCTTAAGTGCGCCCAAAAGCCCAAGATATGAAAGCAATCTAATAAAAGCCATTATTAGAGGTCATGAATTTGCTGACACATTGCAAAAAGAGCCGAGCCTGACGATCATGACCCTGGCACAGCGGGAAATGCTGGACCACGGCTATGTCGGCAAGACAATTCGCATGACCCAGCTTGCACCGGACATCATTGAGGCCATCCTGAATGGACGGCAGCCTCAGGGCATGAGCCTGTCCGAGCTTATGCGACCTTTTCCTGACGGTTGGAACGACCAGCGCAGGCATTTTGGTTTTTAGTAAAAAAACTGGCGATCCTTAAGACCGCCAGTCATATTTTTAGTTTTTAGGTTGGCACATCATTGGCTTTCCTTCGTCGCCACCACAACAGCCGCAACTACCTTTTCCTTCAGACATACCTGAACAACATCCAGGCTTTTTATCGCCAGATTGACCTTTCATTTTCGCGCAGCAAGGGCAGGACGACATGGATATGCCATCTTGCATGCTGTGCGACCCTGTCGAGGAGGCCATTGTTGTGGAACAGGCTGAAAGAGCCAGCGTAGCAAATATAACAAGAATCGGGCGTGATGCCCATACAGTTGATGCAGTCATAAAGATCTCCTTTGTTTGACTGATTTGAAAATGCGGCTTGAGCCGCCTAAATTTTAAGAATCAGCCAAAGAATTTTGGTGGGTGAAATATCTGGTAGCGCAATTCACTTGGTGCAGCGTTAGCATAAACGGAAAACTTTAGACTTCCTACCACGATCTTTTGATCCGCTACTAATGCAGAAAATCCTACGAGCGAAGCGCAGCAAGCCTTGCAATTCATCTTATTCATTTTTTCCGGATGTGAGTCTGCTTGCTTCTCTGATTTTTCTGACACGCCGTGGCAATCTGGCATATCAGCCATAGCCGCAGCACTTTCTTCCACAGGAAGATTGCCAAACGCATGGGCGGCGGCGCAATAACCGCTAGATAAAATCGCAAATATCAAAACATAAGCTAGAAATTTCATCCTTAATTTATAACATACGGACCCTTAATAAACAATTCGTGTTGAAATCTGCCTTAGTTATCAGCACTCTTTGTAGGAACGCTAAAGTTTTACCGTCTTTAACCTTAGCGCATTCGCAATCACAGACACGGAACTCAGCGCCATCGCTGCCGCAGCCATGATGGGACTGAGCAAGACGCCGAAAACGGGATAGAGAACGCCCGCAGCCACCGGAACACCCGCCATGTTGTAGATAAAGGCGAAGAACAGGTTCTGGCGGATATTTCTCATCACGGATTTCGAGAGTTTCTGCGCCCGCGCAATCCCCATGAGGTCGCCTTTTAGGAGCGTTACGCCTGCGCTTTCCATGGCCACGTCCGTACCCGTTCCCATGGCAATGCCGATATCGGCGGCAGCCAAAGCCGGAGCGTCGTTCGTGCCATCTCCTGCCATAGCCACAACACGGCCTTCGCCGCGCAATTTTTTGACGATACGGCTTTTGTCTTCCGGCAATACTTCGGCTTCGACCTCGTCGATACCCAACTGACGTGCCACGGCTTCGGCGGTCGTTTTATTGTCGCCCGTGAGCATGACCACGCGGATCCCAGCCTTTTGCAATTCTTTGACCGCTTGCGGCGTGGTTTTCTTGATCGGATCGGCAATAGCGAGAAGCCCCGCCGCTTTGCCGTCGACCGCCGCAAATATCACTGTTGCGCCATCCTTGCGTAAATCATTGCCCTCAGCTTCCAAAGCTGAGACATCTACGCCCAGATCGTTCATCATCTTGATATTTCCGAGCGTCACCCTGCGGCCAGACACTTTGCCAATCACGCCTTTTCCGGTCGGCGAGTCAAACTCGTCAGCTTTAGTGATAGACAAACCTTTTTCTTTTGCCGCCACCACGATGGCATGAGCCAAGGGGTGTTCGCTTCCCTGTTCCAAAGAGGCTGCCAGCAAAAGCAGATCATCTTCGGATATACCTTGTGCGACGATGCGGGTTACTTTTGGCATTCCTTCGGTCAGCGTTCCCGTCTTGTCGACGACAAGCGTGTCGATTTTTTCCAAGCGCTCCAGAGCTTCGGCGTTCTTGATCAAAACGCCAGCCTGCGCGCCGCGCCCGACGCCCACCATGATCGACATGGGCGTGGCAAGGCCGAGGGCGCACGGGCAAGCAATGATCAGAACGCTGACCGCCGCGATTAAGCCGTAAGTAAAGGCAGGCGAAGGGCCAAATACAAACCACGCAATGAAGGCCACGATGGCGACAAGAACTACCGCAGGAACAAACCATGCGGATACCTGATCCGCCAATCTTTGAATGGGCGCACGGCTGCGCTGCGCCTCTGCGACCAATTGCACGATGCGTGAGAGCATGGTGTCGCCGCCAACACGCTCGGCCTTCATGATAAAGCTGCCCGTCTGGTTCATGGTTCCACCGATCACGGCGATGTCTTTTTCCTTCATCACGGGCATGGATTCGCCCGTGACCATGGATTCATCCACCGCGCTTTTACCTTCAACAACGATGCCATCAACGGGAACCGTCTCGCCTGGGCGCACACGCAGGAAATCACCCGTATGAACATGACCAAGCGGGATATCCTCTTCCGATCCGTCCGTGTTGATCCGACGAGCGGTCTTAGGCGATAAATTTAAAAGAGCCTTGATTGCACCACCCGTTTTTTCACGGGCGCGCAGCTCCAGAACCTGTCCCAGCAACACCAACACCGTAATCACGGCAGCGGCTTCGAAATACACCGGAACCGAACCATCCTGACGGCGGAAGGCTTCAGGAAAAACATCCGGCATCAGCGTGGCCACAATGCTATACAGCCAGGCCACGCCCGTGCCGATGGCGATCAGAGTGAACATGTTGAGGTTACGCGATACGATGGACGACCAGCCGCGCGTGAAAAACGGCCAGCCCGCCCACAATACAACGGGTGTTGCCAGCGCAAGCTGTATCCAGTTGGACATTGCGCCTGTAACAAAGTGGAGATTGGTCAAATGCGCACCCATTTCCAGCATAAAGACCGGAAGCGTAAGCATAAGACCGATCCAAAAACGTCGCGTCATATCAATCAGCTCGTGGTTCGGGCCTTCATCCCCCGTCATCACTTCCGGTTCCAAGGCCATACCGCAGATCGGGCAATTGCCAGGGCCAGCTTGGCGAACTTGCGGATGCATCGGACAGATATACACGCTTCCTGCTGTCACGTCCGCCACCGGAGTTCTTTTCGGCTGATGATCATGCCCGTGCGTCGCGCAGCAGGAACCTTGCGACGGTTTTTCGTCTGGTTTTTTATGGTCGTGATGATGTGAATGATCGGTCATGGCTGATATTCCTTATTCGTCGAATTTTGAGAATAAATTGGTGACTTCCTCGATGGATTTCATGCGGCTGGCTTTATCGCCGCCTTGCATGGCGCTCACCACGCAGGACGATAAATGACGGCGCAGAATTTCAGTTTCGATCCCCTTGACCGCCGAGCGCACGGCCCGTAACTGGGAGAGGATTTCAGGACAATAACGGCCTTCCTCGACCATTTTCTTGACTCCTTCGATCTGCCCAGCGATACGGTTAAGACGCTTGATTTCCGCCTCATGCGATGGGTGTTTTTGACTTGGCATCGGGTTTCTCCGCTCAATTATATACCTTATAGGGGTATATAGTATATTTCGCTTTAAAATCAAGTCCTCTAAAAATAAACAGCCCGCTCAAAACTCTGGCGGGCTGTTAATCTGAAATTAGGACAGAGCGGCTTAGTGCTACTTTTTCTCGCCGTGATTATGTTTATGTCCGAAGATATGCATCAACGGACAAGCCAACAGGAAAAGATACGGCAACGCCACGGCCAGATGCGCCAAGTGGACGGTCAAAAGATAGTAGCTGATACCAGCCAGAACCAGGATCAGGGCGATGCCTTTCCATGAAAGAATCCATGACAATGGTCCCTTGTGGTCGTGTGCGCAGTCTTTATCATGGTGCATGACGTTCTCCATTAATGGTGCTGTTGATGATTTTCATCGTTCTTGGAGGCAGGCGCTGGATCGACGCTCTTTGTCGCCCCATTTTTCTCTTCCTGCATCATCATGCCACCCTTCATCTCGTGCATTTTCATGCCGCCGTCCATGGAAGGCATCGGGCCGCTGGCGAATTTATCGAAGTTTTCCTTGCTCTCGAAGTAGTATGTCATGCCATGCGTATCCGCACCGATCACGGCACTGGCCTTATCGACAGGTTTCCCGCTAACAGGATCGGTTGCCGTGCGCAAAGAAACGTCGTTCTTCAGCTTATCAGCACACATCGGGCAGCAGCCGTAATAGGTCTTACCCTCAACCTCGATTACGATTTGCGGTTTATCGAATACTTTATTGTTCATCATACACACATACTGCGCCTCGGTAGGTTTAAGCCAAGCGCTGTCATGTGCATGGCTGGTATCCTCAGCCATCGCGGGAGCAAGTGTGGTCAAGGCCATCATAAGTGCCAGTAAAAACGTCTTCATCGTATTCTCCTTTTTCGGGGGTTATTTCACGGTTATTCCGAACGGCGCGAAGATATCCTTCCCGCCAATCCGCACTTGAGCGAACAATTTCACAAAGCCCGCTTTCTCAGGCTCGATATGGAACTCCAGTTTCGGCCCGCCACGCTCGGCATCGCTTGTCGGCTCTTTGCCCATCGGATGGACATGGAGGACGGAATTATAATCTTCGGTGAATCCGACCACATGCGCGAAAGCACCCATCACAGGCTCCAATCCGGTAAAAGGCTGACCGTCCTTGGTAACGGTGACGTTGCCCATCACGGGGCTGTCCGCTTTCGGCTCTCCGTCCAATGCCAGGGTAAAGGTGTATCCGTCCACTGTCGCCGTCATGCTCGTGGCCTTATCGATGCTGGCCTTTTCCTTGGCAGGCGTTCCCATATCGGTTTGCACGTATTCCTGCTTGCCCGTGGCAACGGGGATCACATCCGCCCAGACGCGATAAGTATCGTTTTTAAGCGGCGTGAAATCGAACACATACTCACCAGGCTTTTCACCCGCCACAGGATGAATGTGATGGTAATCAGTCAGCGTCGGATCGACGACCAGCAAGTGCAGTTTCTTGGTATGCGCTTCCTTAAGATCATCCAGCGTCAGAGGTTTGCCGTCGGCAACGGCATTCAGCTTTACGGTCACTTGCGTGGTTTTTCCGGCCTCCAGAGGGGCGGTTGGCTCAAGCGCCAGCTTGACCGTATTTTGCGCGGTCATAGCTTCCATTTTCTCGCCACCATCCCCCATCGCATCATGAGACATGCTTGCGGCGACGGGAGGGTTCGTGTCGTGACCGCCAGTATGATCGCCTGCGGCATAGGCCGTGGCCCCTGTGGTCAAGATCGTGGTAACGAGCAATGCGTGAAGTAGTTTCATGAGTTTTCTCCTCGATTATTTGGTTTTTTCCATCTCGCCCGACATGGCATTACAGATATCCGTCATGCGGGACACATGACCTGAGCTGTTGCTCCGGTATTTGCCCATGTGACGATACGAGGCTTCTTCAAGGCATTTTTCCTTGAGAAAAACCGTACGCTCCGCCTTAGTTTTTCCCTGCATTTGCTCTTCAAGCGAAGGCGTTTGTACCGTTGTGCAACCTGCGAGAAAAAGTGTTCCTGCGGCTAAAGCAAGTAATGTTCCCTTCATAGCGTCCTCCCTATTTCAAAGCAGCTTCAACAAGTTTAAAAGCGCCCTGTGCCTTTTTGAACTCGGCAAGCGACTTTTCCGCATCCTTGGCATCGGTCACCGTATGAAGTTTTCCGAGCTGGGCCACGAATTGATTGATCGATGATTCAAGGCGGGCTTTTTTATCCTCTGCGACGGTTGTGCTGGTCTTCAAGGACTTGGCAGCCGCATCTATTTTTTCAATCTCTTCATGCGTTGGGTCGAACTGTCCGGCATCGATTTGGGAGCCGACCGTAACCATTCCCGCTTGAATGCTTGCCAATACCTCTTGCGCCGTCATCGCGGGCGTCGCCGCTTCTGTGGCCGTTTCATGCGGCTGGGTGCCGTGATCTTCATCTCCATGCGCAAAGGCTGGCTGATTTAATCCCGTTAGGGCAATAATGGCGGCAGTGAGCAGTAGTTTTTTCATGATGGTCTCCTTTATGGGGTTATGGCTTGGGGTAACAAGGTTGAGATTGGCTTTTTGCCGAACTTCCAGAACACGAGCGGGCGTACCGTAAGGTCAAGCAAGGTACTGGAGAACAGACCGCAGAAGATGACCACGGCGACTGGATGCAACAATTCGCGGCCTGGCTCGTCGGCGGCGATCACCAGAGGGATGAGAGCCAGAGAGGCGGTCAGCGCGGTCATCAACACGGGGATGATCCGCTCGGACGTGCCGCGATACACCATGGCTAGATCGAACTTCTCGCCTTCATGCTCCATCAGGTGGATATAGTGAGCGATCATCATAATACCGTTGCGGGCGGCGATGCCTGTCAGCGTTACGAAACCGACCATGGTGGCAATTGAGAACACGCCGCCTGACAGCCAAACGCCGATCACCGCGCCAATAAAGGCGAGCGGGATGGATGTCATGACCTGCAAGGCAAGATTGGCGCTCTTGAAGTGGACATAGAGAACCATGAACATGCCCGCGAGGGAGAACAGGCTCAAAAGCGCAATCAGGCGCGAGGCACTGGCCTGACTTTCAAACTGGCCGCCATAGGTGACGTAATAGCCTTGCGGCAATTTTACCTTACTATTGATAGCGGCTTGCACCTTCTGCACAACACCAACGAGATCACGGTCGGATACGTTGGCCTGGATCACGATCCGGCGCTGCGCGTTCTCGCGGTTGATGATATTTGGTCCCTTGGCGTCCTGCACGGTCGCAATGGCCTGGAGCGGTACGACATTGCCGTCCTTCGTATCGACCGGAATTTGTTTGATCGCTTCGACATCATTACGGGCGGCATCCGACAGGCGCATGACGATATCATAGGTGCGCTGCCCATCAAGCACCTGACCCACGGCTTTGCCCTGCATCGCAAGCTCGGCATACTCAGCCGCTTCGCCCGACAACAGGCCGTAAGACGCCGCCTTCTCGCGGTCGAACAGTACATGCACCTGCGGGATCAGGACTTGTTTTTCCACGGATAGGTCGACCACGCCCTCGACCTCGCTCATGGCTTGGCGGATTTCCTCTGCTTTGGCGCGTAAGACTTCAAGATCGGTGCCAAAGAGCTTGATGGCCATCTGCGCACGAACACCGCTCATCATATGGTCGATGCGGTGAGAGATCGGTTGCCCGATATTGACCGCGATCCCTGGAATTTGATCCAGACGATCACGAATATCGGCAAGAATATCGCCACGGGAGCGGTCAGATTCCTTTAGCTCAACTTCGATCTCGCTCGAATGTACGCCTTCCGCATGGTCATCGCGTTCGGCGCGACCTGTGCGGCGGCCCGTTTCTGACGCTTCCGGCACTTGACGGATCAGGTTCTCGGCAATTGTGCCGATGCGATTTGATTCGGCCAAGCTGGTGCCAGGTGGCGTCAGGATATTGATCGTCACCGATCCTTCGTTGAACTGGGGTAAAAATTCCTTGCCGAAGAACGGTACCATCGCCATGACCCCGAACGTGATTAACGCGACAAAGATCAGCACTATCCGGCTATGTGGGAAAGCAAAGTTCAGGACACGCTTTTGCCCTCCTTTGATTTTGCGGATCAGCCAGCCGTCATGCTCTGCGCTCATTCGCTTCATATTCGGCAAAAGGTAGGAGCAAAGCGCGGGTGTAAGGGTCAGCGAGACGAACAAGGACGCAACGATGGATGTGATATAGGCGATGCCAAGCGGCAGGAATATCTTGCCTTCGATGCCGCCCATTGCAAAAAGCGGGATAAAGACCAGCACCACGATGATGGTGGCGAAAACGATGGAGTTTCGCACTTCGCTGGAGGCTTCAAAGATCACTTGCAAAGGGTTGCGCGGTTTTTCGGCATGGCGGTTCTCGCGTAAACGCCGGAAGACGTTTTCGACGTCGACAATGGCATCATCAACCAGCTCACCGATGGCGACGGCCAGCCCGCCCAAGGTCATGGTATTGATGCTCAAGCCAAAATACTTGAAGACGATGGCCGTCAAAACAAAGGACATAGGAATGGCCGTCAGGGTGATAAAAGTCGTGCGGAAATTGAGCAAAAACAGGAAGAGAACAATCGCCACCAGAATTGCTCCGTCGCGCAAGGCCTCTTCAACGTTTTTGATCGCGCGCTCTATAAAGGTTCCTTGCTTGAATATCTCGCCGTGGATTTTAACGCCTTCTGGCAATGTCTTTTGAATGCTGGCGAGTTCCGCCTCGACCGCTTCGGTGAGTTTGATCGTGTCGGCGCCTGGCTGCTTTTGAATGGAAAGGATAACGGCGGATTGACCGTTGACGCTTGCATCCCCGCGCTTGGCGAGCGGTCCGCCGAGCTTGATATCAGCAACTTGATCAAGAGTCAGTGGCGTTGGGCTGCCGTTTTCTTTGGGCAGTGGCGATTTTGCCAGATCTTCGATGGTTTTGACCCTGGCGACGTTGCGGATCAGGCTTTCCTGATAATCAGACAACAGGAAGCCGCCCGTCGCATTGATGTTCGATCCTTCAATCGTGGCCTCGACATCGTGCAGCGTGACGCCATAATTTTTAAGCTTCAACGGATCAACCAGCACCTGATACTGCTTCAGCTCACCGCCGATCACCGAGACTTGCGAAATGCCGGAGATGGAAAGGATCCGGTTGCGAATATCCCACTCGGCAATCGTGCGCAAATCCATGCCGCCGATCTTCGGGTTCTCGCTGGTCAAGCCAACCAGCATGATCTCGCCCATGATCGAGGAAATCGGCCCCATGACGGGACGTACGTCCTGCGGCAGGGTTTCCTGCGCCTGTTGCAATTTCTCCGCCACGATTTGACGGGCGGTATAGATATTCGTATCCCAGCCGAACTCAACCCAGACAATCGAAAGACCGATGGCGGAAGCCGAGCGCACCCGCTCAACCCCCGTCGATCCATTGACCGCCGTTTCGAGAGGCCAAGTGACCAAGGCTTCAACTTCTTCCGGCGCAAGACCTTCGGCCTCGGTGAAAATCGTCACGGTCGGGCGGTTCAAGTCAGGAAACACGTCGACGGGCAGTTTGCTGATCACGAACACGCCGTAGACCATCAACAAAGCCGAGGCCGCGACGACCAGAAGCCTGTTCTTCAAAGAAAATTGGATGATTGCATTCAACATTTTATAATCCTCTGTTCACGGGTCATGCGGCGATCAATGCTCATGACCGTGACCGTCGTCTTCCTTCTTGCCTTCCGCCGCAGGGATGTCTTTTTTGGGTTCAGCTGACTTGGCGAATTGCAGCTGGTAGTTTCCGACCGTCACGACTTCCTCGTCGGGGAAAACACCTTCCAAGACTTCGCGCTCCGCGCCGAATTTCGCACCCAGTTTGACGCTCCGGCGCTCAAACTCATTGCCATTTTTTACAAAGATGAATTGTTCGCCGCTCTCGCCCAGAATGGCTTTGACGGGAACGGTCAAAATATCGGCAGGCTCGCTCACTTCGACGGAGAGGACGACCTGCATATTGGCAAGCAGCTTGCGATCAGGATTTTCAACCAGGGCATAGACGTTTAGTGTGCGGCTGCCGCGATCATAGGCACCGTCCATGCGCTGCACCTTGCCCTGTAGCGGCGTATTGCCGATCAGGCTGCTATTGACGCTGACATTCTGCCCGACTTGAACCTTGGCGACGTCCGGCGTTTCGTACATGACGCCGCGCACCAGGACTTCCGAGGAGTCGCCAATTTCCATCAATCCCGCCTCCGGCGTGACGGATTGTCCCAAAACGACATTCTGCTTGGTGACATAGCCGTCGATTGGCGACGAGATCGATACGGGAGAGCTGCCGACGAAGATTGGCTGGATGGTCAGAAGGCTCTGGCCCTTAGCCACTTTCTCACCCACCTTGACGTGTATTTCAGAGACGCGGCCCGCCGCGCGCGATGTGGCGATGGCTTGGCGTTCCGGCAGAAACTCGACGATCCCGTTCACATCTACAGTTGTTGCCCGTGGTGCGATGGTTGCCTTGACCGTCTGGATGCCGAGATTATTGATCGCCGTATCTGACAGCGTCAAAACTGTAGCCGCGCCACCCGCACTTTCTTCGCCTGGCGCTTCGGCATGTCCTTCATGGGCAATCGCGGGTGTGGATAAACCAAGGACCGCGACAAGAGCCGATGTGATCAAAAACTTTTTCATTATCTGACTTCCTCTATTTTTCCGCCCAGCTCGACTTCCAAAGCCCCGCGTGCATTCACGGCCTGTGCCAGCGCGTCAAGCCCTTCGTTTTCGCTGGAAAGTAGTTTTTCTCGCACTTGCCAAACTTCAAGCGCGTCTGCTTGCCCCTGACGGAACATGCTGCGCGTCAGCTCATAGGATTTGCGGTAGCCAGGCAGAATGTTGTCAAAATAACTATCCGCGCGGCCCTGAAGCGCGGACGCGCTCTGTTGTAATTCACCGATCACGTCTTGCTGCGGCAATCCCGCATAAAGGTCGGCTTCGGACTTGGCCTGGCGCAATTCCGCATTAGCTCGTTTACGCTCGGCGTCGTTCTGGTTCCACAACGGAATCCGCAAGGCAACGCCTATGCCGTAGGACTGGTCATCGCCGTTGGGCGAACGCGAATAAAATGCGCGCGGCCCGAATTCCGGCATCGCGGCGTCCTGCTGGGCGACGCTCAAACGGCGCTCCGCCGCCTGAATACGATTTTTGATCACGTTTCTAAGATTGGATTGCGTCTGCGCGAAAGCCAAAAGCCGCTCGGTATCTTCCGGCACCGCCATGAAAGCCGGACGCTCCAATTTTGCCTGTTGGAAGCTACGTCCGGTTAAACGCGCGAGTTCCGTACGCACCTGACGCAGCTCCGCGTCAACGGCATTCGCATCCGCCCGCAACTTGGCGGCGTCCGATGAAAAGAGATGCGAGGCCGCAGGGCTGGTTTGACCTTGCCCCGCCGA
This sequence comes from uncultured Micavibrio sp., assembly GCA_964539025.1. Classification (GTDB taxonomy): domain Bacteria; phylum Pseudomonadota; class Alphaproteobacteria; order Micavibrionales; family Micavibrionaceae; genus Micavibrio_A. Next base: position 57,126 of record CAZIFA010000008.1, on the reverse strand, counting down.
CTCCTTCACTAGTTTTTTCATTTTATCGGCGTCATCGGCATAATTCTCGTATAGTTTTTTACGCTCAGAGAGCAGCCAGACTTGCGTGTAAAGCACCGTAGTTTCGTTGATGACTTTCAGTATTTCGTATTTTTGCTCCATGCTGGCCACGTTCGCCAGAGCTTGGGCATAGCCGCCCCTTGCGCCGGAAAGCTGGGAGAATTTCAAAGGCTGGGTAAATTCCAGATCCGTCCCCGTACCGCCTTCACCTTTATCGCGCACAACGTCGACCTGAAGTTCAGGATTATCCAATAAGGTAGTTTCCGTGGCCGTGGCCATCTTATCGTCGTAATCACGCTGGGCGCGGAACAGGCTGGTGTTCTTTTGCAGGCTTTCCTTGATGACTTGGTCAAGGGTTAAAGCGGAGGGTTCCGCATATGCAGGCGAGGCGAACAGGATTGCCGCAATCGCTAATTGCCATATCATTGATTTCTTCATGAAAGTCCCACCTTTTTCTGGTCTCATGAAGCTAATACGGCTTAAATCTGTCTATCCCTCAGAATAAAAGTGCAGTTTTTCGGATAAAATCTTGCGCGCGCGATAGACGCGGGTTTCCACGGTTTTAGCCGAAACATCAAGGATTTCAGCGCATTCGTTTTGTGTCCGCTCCTCAAGAGCGAACAAAATAAAGGCTTCTTTAAGGGTATCCGGCAACCGTTCGATCTCTTGCCGTAAGTGGGCAAGCTGCTGCTTCGATTGAAAGCTGGCCTCGATATTCTCTTCGCTCTGCTGCCAATCGCCGGAGCCGCTTTCGCTTAACGCGTCATAAGAAACATTGCGGGCATGGTTCTTGTTTTTGCGAAGATGGTCTCGGCACAGATTGACCGCGATCTGAAAGACCCAGGTGCTGAATTTGTAAGCTGGGTCATATTTTTCGATATTAAAGTAAAGTTTCGTGAAAGTTTCCTGCGTCACGTCGAGTGCAGCGTCTTCGTTGCCTACATAACGCCAGGACAGACGATAGACACGCTCTTTATAACGTTGCATGATCTCGTTGAGCGCAAAATCGTCACCAGAACGCAATCGCTTGACGAGCGCGTAATCCTCATCGGCGGTATTCTCTTTTGGGGTTCTATGGGTTCTGAACAAGGGCATCTGCGGCTAACTTATTGAGCTTTTCAGCTTGCTGCGGCGTTAATATGGTCTGCATGTCAAATATATGCTCAATCGTCGCCTTTTGCAGTTCCCCTTGAGCGTGATGAATACGCTCGACTGCAGCAGCGACACGCTCGGAAAACGCCTTATCTTCGAGCATGGCGGCTGCAAGCTCTAGGTTGCCGACATGGATTTTTTCACGCAACACGCGTTGCTTGTCGGCAAATTTATTTTCGATTTCAGAGAGCTTTTGATCCTGCTCCGCCGTAATGCCGATCTGCTCGTGTAGCCAGACGTGAGCATCGACCGAGCCATGATGAGGCGCCTTAAAAAAATTACCGCAGGCATAAAAAGCGCCAAAGCCTACGAGCGCGATGACGATGAAATAAAGGATTTCCTTTTGATAGGAGCGCATCAGGTTTTACCCCCGTTCTTGGCAAGAATAACCGTAGAAGTTATACCATAATTTGAAGAAAAGACGTGCAGGTTCAGCGCCTGCGCCGCATTGGCGGGTTGCGGATTTGAAACGCTTAAGGTCGCGGCGAAAACTCCGACGATCAAGGCAAAAGACAGTGACGCCATCCGGTATTCTGGCACGAACAGGCTTGCCAACCAGCCTTCGACGACGTTGCGCGGCATATCCGCGCGCCGTTTGTTGATGGCTTGCCAGACGCGGCTCTCCACCGTCTGCAGGCGCTCAAAGCGGGGCTGGGACGCAGCCAGCCCTTTGATTAATCTATCGAGTTTGTCGTTCATCATGGTGGTCACCTCTTTCTAACTGTACCAATAATACGTTAGGAAAGTCGCTATCCCTCATGCAAAATCATATCTTACCAGGATTGATTACCGCGCAAATTATAGAGGCCTTGCTGGCCACAGGCGTGATTCAGTGGCTTTGAAGACAGTCTCAACATTAAAAATTAGAAAGAGGGCGGAGTCTGCATTCTAAAAATTTTGACTCCATTTCCGATTGCTTCCGCGCTATGACTCCGAAATCGTCACAATACACCCCCGGCATGTAGCGGGACAACACACGGTCTTGGCGTTCGGGTCCGCGTGTGGACTTGAACATGCCCAAAGAAAGGACAGACAAGACGACGCCGGTCTCGATCCGGCTGTCGGCAGACGAGCGTTGGGCGTGTGCGCGGGCGACCGCATCATCTGTCCAGGGCTTCGCGGTCTGGTCGCCTATCCGTTGTTACAAGGTATCCGCGCATGGGAGATCGGTTAAATGCCAGCTGCAATTCCAGTCGTAGGTGCTGTAGCTGGCGCCTTCGTCAGCCATGCCGTGGGCGCAGCTATTGGTGGGGGTATTATCGGCTCCATCGTTGGCGCGGTCGCTGGTGGCATCGTTTCTACAGGTGTTTCTTATCTGGGATCCAAGGCTTTCGGCAAGGAACCGGATAAGCCGCGCATCACAGGAGCGAATACGGCATCTTTTGCGTCTGATATTGCTGGTGGTGGCAGAACGCAGATGGTGCGTCAGCCTATGGTAAGTATGTCCGTTTCCAAGATTCATTCCTCATTGTTGCTTTTAGCTGAAATGAGAAAATAGGGTAAAATCGAGTACCTATCAACAAATTGTTTCTATATAAATCAGAATACTTTAGAAACAGTTATATTAGAAAACCCTTGATTTATGACTATATTTTGACACCAAGGCCATAATCTATTGTCTCTGAAAGGTAATCTTGTGAGCTTGGAAACTAGGTGATCCAGCTTGGATATTGCTTACAATTCAGGCAAATCAACCCAAGTTCCCACGGGGCGCATGGTTGGGATTGTAGGGCGCGTCAGTCGCAGAATCGGCTACAATGACGCGTATGTTAATTATGAACCTATCCGGCCAGAAAAATGACCAAAAATCTTATTTTTATGTTGTACGGAATACATACAATTTGCTATACTGAGGATAGATAGATGATCCGGTCTTTTGCTTGTAAGGATACCGAAAAAGTCTGGAGCGGCCTGAAAGTGAGGGCTTTTCCAAGTGATATGCAGGATAGGGCTTTGCGAAAGCTGCGTCTTATTGATGCGGCGCAGACGGTTGAAGATTTGAAAGTGCCGCCTGGTAACAGGTTGGAAGATTTGAAGGGCGACCGCAAAGGCCAGAAAAGCATACGCATCAACGACCAGTGGCGTATCTGTTTTGTCTGGAAAGACAACGAAGCCTTTGATGTTGAAATAGTGGACTACCATTAAGTGACTTTGAGGATTGAAACATGGCACAGCTTTTAAACAACCCGCACCCCGGTGAAATCCTTCAGGAGGAGTTTCTGGATGAGCTTGGCTTGTCTCAAAACGCCCTGGCCAAGGCCATTGATGTTCCCGCCAACCGTATCAACGAAATCATTCGTGGACGTCGCGGCATCACAGCAGATACCGATCTTCGTCTGGCTCGCTTTTTCGGTCTGTCGGAGGGGTACTGGCTGCGTTTGCAAAACGCGTATGACATGATGGAGGCTCACCGTTCAGTGAGCGCCGCAGTCTTACGTAAGATTAAGCCCTTCATAAAACAGGAGCGCGCTTACGCATAGATCGATCATGACAAAGGGTAAAGGATTCCACTTGCGGAGCTGCTTAATCCCGTACCTAACGAAGCTGCAATTGAACTGCTACTGGCGCGCAAAGAATGGCTTTTCACAACATTTCTTACACGCCCGGAGATGATCAAAGAACGAGATGGAAAGATTACCGGCGAGCTTGTTGTAAAGGCACTGCAACGTGTCCTCGCAAGCAGTCAGAAATATAGTACTGTCGATTTGCAGGCTGAGTATGAGAAGCGCCGAGCAAAAACCTAGCGACTAGTTGCGGCCGCCCGTAGAACGAGATAAGTGTGGCCCGTCACAGTACCTTTGTCGCGAATGCCGTGGGATTCGCAGTGTTCAACACTTTCGGTAAAGCAATCTTCCACAGTGAACCAAGGGTCAGCGCGTTTCTCAAGCTCAGATCCCATGTTGCATTTTTTGCTATCGCCAAGGTGCAGGACAAGCAATCCGTTCTCTTTTAGGCGTTCATACGTTTCGCTGGACAGGACCCGCGATATTCCGGGGGAATGACGCATGAATGCCGGATAAATGACGCCGGAATGACAGCCAAGCCCTTGAAAGTGTTTGCATGACGCATGAAGCTTATAAATATTGCTCATGTGTACAGGCGCGCATGGATAAAAGATGGCGGACGGGGTGCGACACGCCAGCACTATCAATGCGTTATATATGTCTTTGCTCTGTGTCATGCGTCACCACCTGTTCTGCATCGGCGTGGACCGGGCAAAGGCCATGCCGTAAAAGAAGCGTCCCTCACTGGTGCGACGGTATTCGATGCCCTTGCTGTTCGCGGACACTCTTTGCACGAAGGCGTTGATGGCAGGCAGCGTCCGTTCGTTGAAGCCTTCTCCCAATGCCCAGCTGCGGAACCGTTCGTAAGCCTGGCTGGTTTTGACCCGCGCCTGCTTATCGAGGACGGAGGTGATCTCGACCTGTTCGGAAAGCCACGCCAGCACAGGGTCGGATCCGAAGAGCCAGTCGTTCAGAGCGTTACGGCTGCTCTGCGGCATCGTGAAATATTTCTGACGGATCAGACGGCTTGCGCCCGCAACGGCCCATGCCAGCAGCAGATCGGATTCTTCTTCACCGATGCGGCGGCCAATGGCTTCAATCCGTTCTTCCTGCGGAATAACGCGGTTAAAGGGAATGACCAGCAGGCGGCGTTGCACCCCGCGATCAATGCCGCCCGCGAAGACGGGGAGCGTGTTGGTGGCGAAGATATGCTGGGCCATCGGCCTGAATTCCACGCGGGATTTGTAAACATCGCGTCCTTCCACTGGTTCGCCTGTCACGATGGCCTTGAAGGTATCGGAGGCAATCGCATTGGCGGACGACAATTCATCGCTGGCGTTTAGAAGCTTCCCGACCAGGCCGACAATATGACGTTCATCGCCCATCTTCCCAGCCGTGACGGAACAGATGGCATTGCCTGGTAACAGGCTGCGGGCGAGATCGAGGATCTGGCTTTTTCCGTTCTCGGCGGTTTCCCCTTTCAATATGATTGCGCGGGGCTGACGAAGGCGTGTCGCGCATCCCAGTGCCGCTGCGCCGGTGATTTCTGCCAAAAGGCTGATCTTTTCCTGTTTGTCATCATCGTCATGGAAAACGCCGTCCAGCAGTCTATAAAGCATGGATGTAGCGGGTGGTTCGGCCAGAGCGTGTTGATGCCAGCGACCGGGCAGCGTATGACGGCGGCGGTGATTGGAATCATGGGCGACCAGCGTAGGATTGCCATCCGCATCGAGGCGTATAAAACCGGATGTACAATTAATGCCGGTTTCGCCTTGTGTAAAAAACTCCTCGTTTGTAAGCAAGGCCGACATTTCATTCAGGATTGAGTCAATCCGCGATTTGTTCAGCCTGACGCGTGACGGCTCGCCAGAAGCCGATTTATACATTGCGCCGTCATAATGGTGAACGACCAGCCGTAATTCATGATCCGGTATGTCTTCCCAGTGCGTTCTGCTGTAGCGCCAGAATTTTCCTTCCGTCGATATTATTTCACCGAATGCCTGTTGCAGATCCATCCGGACACGCCCCGCGATCTCGACATCGGATCCGATATCAAGATCAAAATTATGTCCACCCTTGCGCCCCGGTTTATTCAGGTCGGCCAGCATATCAAGCGGATCATGCAAATCATCGTCCAGCATGGGAGTCCTTTCTGCGCCTGATTTCCTTACGAGCGATGCTGCGGACGGTTGCCATGATTTCACTGTCCGGCAAGGGCGGCTGGCAGCGCATCCGGTTCCAGCCATTGACCAGTTCCGCCGTGACCCACGGATCAATGCGGTTGCGAAGAAGATGCCCCGTCAGTTTTGCGGCCATGGCGTTGCGTTCGCCTTCCGGTACAGAGCTGAATATACGTTTTCTCCATTCTTGCGCTGTGGCGGCCTTTGCCTGTTTTTGAGGCGGCGCTTGTAAAAGTGGCAGGAGCCAGGATGGAATATCCGCATGTGGCATGTCGACCGGGTCGTGATCCACCGATATCGCATAGGGTCTGCCGCTGATATGCCGGGAGGGCGGGGCCACGATATATCCGCCGTCACCGCGTACATCAATGCCGGGTCCGATTTTCCCAGCGCTGTTGGGAACGATGCCGCCAGGATGCCGGAAGATAATATGCTCACCGCCGCCACCTGTCAGGAAACGCCATGTCTGCGGCAGAGGGCTGTATGACTTTTCCAGCGCGGCCAGTGTTTCATCGCCATCATGCCGTGGGTCGATATCCAGAACGACAATATTGCTGGCCGCGCCGGTAACGATGCCGATATTCAGATCAGGTTGGCTGAACCATCTCCAGATAAGGCTTTCATCCACCGTTCCGTCTTTCAGGCCATTGGGCGCAAGCCTGCCGACAGGATGCTTGCCAGGTGATGTGCATTTTGCCTTTCCACAGGAACAGACCATGCCATCACCTGATTGCACCGGAGAATGCAGGGGCAGAACCTTCATGCCGAGATGGGCATAATGGAGCGCATGATCAATCATTGTCTGCATCCTTTCTTCCTCTATGCAATATCGCCGCGATACAGCCAGTGCCATTCATATTCTTCATGCGTATCGCACCAGATGAGCGATAGCTGTTCGTCGCCGTCGATTTCATCCAGTTCGTCGATCTCGCTGTAATCGAGGTCGTGATAAATCCCTTCGAGGTCATACACGGCTCGTTCCCTCCTGCGCTTCGATCCACTGGATCAGGCTGCTCTTACGAGCGCACAGGACTGATCCCATCCGGAAAACTGGGAGGCTGTTTCTTTTGCCGGTGTTTGCTAGGTAATAGACCTTTCGCCGTTCGGATGCAGACCCGAACATGAATTCGGCAATGGAATCCGCTCCGCGCAACAGGTCATTGGCCAAATTTTGGCAAAGTTCGTCCGTGGCAGGAATCTCCTGCGTTTTTTGGTTCATGATGTAACTCCTTGGTTTAGGGCTTTGCCAGCACCGCGCCGATCCGGGCAATCCCGGCAAAGCTTAGTTGAGTACTGCGCTTGAAATATTCAGAGCGTTGTTGAAAATCTTCGTGGCTGTAAGTAAGAGAGAAGCTTTTAGCGTTGAGCGGGTTATCGTCAGTCCTTATTTGAAAATCAATAAATGCGTCATATTCGTCGCTGGAAAAATAAATGTGCGATCCGTAAAATATGTCATCAAATTTTTTAGGATCCTTCACCGCCAGTTCCATCGCCTCGATTAATAATTCATGCAGGGTATGTCTGCGGTTAAAAACAATCGGGAACACTTTTTTCAGCGCCTTGTGTTCTTCGGGCGAGAGATGCCGGTCATCGAGATGATCCGCATCTCGGGAACCAACATCCATTTCCATCACCCGCTGGATCTGGGCCGGGGCTTCCTGCGCCACGCCGTTCACCAGAACACAGGCCAGCAAATTGACCGCATCGAGAGGCTGCATCCGCGCCGCGCTGTTGCCGCGCCCTGATTGCGAGACATATCCGCCTTCACGGGCGAAACGGGCATAACGCGCTACCGTTGTGTGCTCCAGTCCAGTCACTTCCGCGATCCTTTCCGCCAGTTCGCTCGCTTTTGTCATTTAATTGCTGCCTCTTTCCCAATCTTTCTCATTTGATACCACGACAAATGGTTGCTTTGCAATCCCCATCTGATGTAACGTCTAATGGAAATCGGTAATCCGTTGTAATTGAACGGATTTAGTTAACAAATTTTGATGAAAAACAGACGGAAAGGAGGACATTGAAGCCATGGCGACCATTCGCAAACGCACCCTCCCGTCCGGTCTGATTCGCTGGCAGGTCGATTTTTCTGACAATGACGGCAAGCGCCGCGCCCGCCTTTTCGAACGCCGCAAGGATGCCGATGCCTTTATGGTGAAAGCCCGCGCCCAGGTGCAGATGGGCACATATATACATGACGCGTTGAGCGCCACGCTGGGCGAAGCGGCGGAAGCCTGGCTCGATCACTGCCGCGCGCGCCGTGATGCCGGTCGCCGGATGGAGCGCGCCACCTGCCGTGATTATGAGGACAAGGTGCGGCTGCATATAAAAGAGGCCAGCATTGGCATCGCCCATGTAAAACTTTCACAGCTGACGCGCAAGAGCGTGAATGATTTTCGTGACAGGCTGCTGACGGCTGGACGGTCGGAAGGAACGACACGAAAAATCCTCGGTGTCCTGCGGCTGATTTTGAATCACGCCATGGATAATGGGCAGGTTCATTTCAATGCCGCGCAGGGTGTCAGCGTTCTGCGCTCCAGCCGCATCGACCATAAAATCGCTGGACCAACGAAGGATGATGTCAAAACCCTGCTGGATAATGCGACGGGACGGCTGCGCGCCATGCTGGTCATCAGCGCCCTGTGCGGGTTGCGCGCCTCTGAAAGCCGTGGTCTGCGCTGGCAGGATGTTGATACGGTGAGCGGTTTTGTTCATATCCGCCAGCGCGCCGATTTTTATTGTGAGCTGGGCGACCCCAAATCATCCGCCGGGCATCGCTCCGTTCCGGCAGGACCTCTGGTTTTGAAAACGCTGGCAGAATGGAAGACCGTCTGCCCGAAAAGCGATCTGGATCTGGTGTTCCCTGCCAAGGGCGGCACCGTCGCCGATCACAATCATTTCATGCGGCGGCATTTCAAACCGCTCTGTGCGAAACACGGCATTACTATGCGCTGGCATGACCTCCGCCACTTCGCTGTTTCCTTGTGGATCGAACAGGGATTCAGTATAAAAGAAGTCATGACATTCGCCGGACACGCCTCTGTGCAAATGACCATGGAACGCTACGGCCACCTGTTCCCCACGCCAGATCACCAGAAGGCAATGGCGCAGGTGGAACAGAGATTGTTTGGGTAATGATGGAAGATGATTTCGCAGACTTTGTTCAGCAGGCGGATGAAATAAAAACATCAGGACGCTGGAAGGCTTTAAACGAGAAGGTTCGTTGTCTGGCCGACAATAACAATGGGTATGATGCCTGGCAGGTTCAGGTGCTTGCGGCATTATGTGCCCAGAATTTTTCTGAGTATCTTGCCTTGAAAAAAGCATATGAGGATTCTGGATCAGAGCCACCATTGATCGCATGGCGCGCCAGAAACCTTCTCGAAATATCTGTGTGGTCTCTTTATTGCGCTCAGAATACAGAAAATGCTCGCGTTTTTTATGAGGACGCTGGCCGTGATGTCGTCGGCATATATGATGCTTTTACAAAATGGGGGAAGACCACATCGCAGGATGACGATTGGCTTGGCCCCATTGATGACGCAAAGCAGGATATTTCTGCGCGGGCAGCATCAGAGGGTATTGAATCTCTGGAGGGGGCTTTTAAGCAGGTTCGGGAAGCAGCCGCATCTTGCAAAATCGGAGATCATTATCGGGTCAGCTACAAGCTGTTGTCGAAATTCGCCCATCCCACAGCTATGGTTATTATGAGCGCGCCGGACAGTGAAAAAGAAAAACTGCAAAAGGACATTTTTTATAATGAAGGCTGCATGTCTTTCGTCAATGGCTTCGGTGCGCTGGAAGGCGTGCTGTCGGTAGATTCTCCATATCCCCTTGAACAGCATTGAAATTAAATCCGGCCAATCCCTTTTTAGTAAGCCAAAATGCCAATGCAATTAACCTCTCGGCGATTGCCCTTCTCAACATTATAAATCCTTTCTTTATAAATGCTGTGTTTTAAGCCTAACGTGCTCGTTAATGCACCGGCACCGGCATTGTTTGTTTTTCTGCTTTTATTCCATCACCAAGTTCACCATCATATCCATAGCCCCAGCACCAAGCCGTTCTATCATCGCGCAAGCCGCAATTGTGAAATCCGCTCATGGTAACGGATGTCCATTTCGAGCCGGAAAGATTTTTGTCAATGACCGCTACCGGCAAAATCTGAGCCGCCGGAGTCGTTCCATTTCCGAGTTGTCCAATAAATCCTCTCCCCCAGCACCATGCCGTTCCATCATCACGTACACCGCATGTTGAACCGTCATTAGTGCGGATCACCGTCCATTCTGAGCCTGATACTCCACTTGTGCTTACTTCTACAGGCAACGTGCTGCTTGTGGCGTCTGGATCGCCGTTACCGAGCGCGCCATTGTCATTATGCCCCCAACACCATGCAGTGCCATTGTTGCGAAGGCCACAATCGGAACTCCCGCCTGCGCTAATGGAAATCCATTTCATCCCAGAAAAATGATCCGCGTCGATTTTTGCAGGTTTGTATCTTGAACTTATAGTGGCGCTATTACCCATATCGAAACCACCCGGCTGCCAGCACCAGCCTGAACCGTCGTTCCTTAATCCGCAAATGGAACCGCCATTGACGCTAATTAAAGTCCAAGCGTTACCAGAAATATTCCTGGCATCCACAAGTGCTGGTTTTTGCATATCATAAATGGGTTTTGTATCCGGAGGTAGTTTGCTGCCGCTATTTCCCCAGCACCACGCGGTGCCATTATCCCGCAAGCCGCAAGTAACTCCGGCCCCCGCACTAATATCTATCCATTTTGAGCCGGAAATATCTTTATCTTCTATGATGACCGGCGTGGAATGCAATTCGGTGGCGTCATCGCCTCTTTCTCCATCCCGCAACTTTCCCCAGCACCATGCGCTGCCATTATCCCGCAAGCCGCAGGCATAGCTAATACCTACGCTTATCACTGTCCATTTGGAGCCAGAAATGCCGCTTGCACTGACTTCAAACGGCGTGGCTTGCGCGGCAGGAGTAATTCCGTTTCCAAGCTGGCCGAAAGAACCTTCGCCCCAGCACCATGCCGTACCATCGGTTTTTATGCCGCAGGTGTTTTGCCCTCCGGCACTGATAGCTACCCATTGTGAGCTATCGGCGTTTGCGGCCTGTATGATGAAAAAACATGAAAGAAAAAAAATCAGGAACGAATGATAGGTTTTCATCTGGATTCTCTAGGCTGGGGTTGAACTAGATTTGCGAATAAGAGCAAGGATACTCCCGATACAATGGCGACATCGGTAAAATTAAACGCGGGCCAGTGATAGCCGAATGCGTGAAAATCAAGGTAGTCTGCAACCGCCCCGAAGATTATGCGGTCGAGAACATTGCCCAATGCGCCAGCCACAACAAGACTGAAAGCGGCAATAGAAAATTTATCTTCCGCCTTTTGCAAAAAATAAAGCATTACAGCGGTGATGATGAGGGAAATGACCGATAGCACCCATTGACCGTATGGCAATCCTTTTGCCATGCCGAAGCTGATGCCGTGATTCCAGACTTCCACCAGATTGAAAAACGGCGTTACTTCCAGAAACATACCATGCGCGGCAACGGCGGGAAATATAATCAAACGCGCCAGTTGATGGCTTGAAACCACCGCAAAAACGATGCCAGACAAGTAAAAATATTTACTCATAAATCTCCTATTTTTTCGGATTTGGAAATATGATCTACCAGATCAACCAGAATGCAGCGCACCACTTCCCCATTTACGCTATAAAAAATCTGTCGTCCTTCGCGTTTTGCCTTTAGCAGACTGGTAGCGCGCAATAATCGCAAATGATGACTAACCAAGGATTGAGAGAGATCAACACTTTCACAAATATCCGTGACGCAAATTGGCTTTCTCATACAGGCGATAATAATTTTTAAACGGCTAGGGTCGCCCATCAGCCGTAATAAATCGGACAAGGCAATGAGTTGGTCTTCATTAATAGAGGGGACTCGGCCCGGCGCTTTTTTCAAATTGTTATCCTTATGAACTGCCTTAATATCCTGTCATACTTATTTTCTGAATTCAATATATGAATATATGTTGATATTTTCTCTAAACAATGTTTGGCTATTCTATTCAACAATGGAGGAACTATGAGCGGATGTGACGATTGCACCCCTAAAGACCTAACTCATGCCACCCCTGCCTATAAAAAGGCGCTATGGATCGTTGTGCTTTTGAATGTCGGGATGGGGATAATAGAATTGACGGGAGGGATTATAGCATCTTCCCAATCATTAAAAGCTGATTCGCTGGATTTCTTGGGTGATGGAATAATTACATTCATCGGATTGCTAAGTATAAGTTGGGGAATGAAAGCGCGTTCTCGTACCGCTTTGGCGCAAGGCTACTTTTTAGCCGCGCTTGGTGTTTGCGTGTCATTGAATGCTTTATATCGTTTCTTTTCTCATCAACTTCCAGAAGCTGACATTATGGGGGGCATTGGCTTTATAGCACTTGGCGTCAATGTGGCGGCGGCTTTAGTGATGAAGCGGCACCGCGACGGTGATGCTAATACTCGTGCCATCTGGCTTTTCAGCCGCAACGATGCGCTAAACAATATAGCAGTTATGATTGCCGCAGGGTTGGTGGCGTTAACTCAAACAGCATGGCCGGATTTGATTGTTGCTATTATCATTGCAGGCATTTTCCTGCACTCTGCATATGAAATTATCAAACATGCACGTGAAGAAATAAAAAGCAACGGCTTATAAGCCTAATAATTAAAAAGCTGGCGGCGTAAGGCCGCCAGCTCTAGCTTAGTTAGTTTTTAGGTTGGCATATCATCGGTTTGCCGTCGCCGCCACCGCAGCAGGGGCAACCGTCTTTACCGTCCATCATGCCGGAGCAACAGCAGCCGGATTTTTTATCCCCGGCTTGCGATTGTTCTTTCATCTTGGCGCAACATGGACAGCACGACATAGACATGCCGCCTTTATCCATGCTGGATACGCCTGGTTGAGAGGCCATTGTAGTGCTACAGGCCGACAAGGCCAGCGTGGCCAATACGGCTAGAATCGGGCGTGACGCCCATAGTCGGGATACAGTCATATAAATCTCCTTTTTGACTGAATTGAATCATGCGGCCTTTGGAGCCGCGCATTTACAATCAGGCAGGAGATTTTGGAGGGTGAAAAATCGGAAAGTTGATTTCGCTTTGAAAGGCGTTATTGAAGATGGAAAATTTTAAATGTGCCACTCCAATATTATGCGCCGTTACAAAAGCGGGAAATCCTACCAGCGACATGCAACATGCTTTGCAATTCATGCTGGACGTTTTTGCGGGATGGTGACTTTTCCCATTATCGGGCATATCGGCTTGCATGCCGGGACAATCCGGCATATCCGCCATAACGGTGCTTTCCGCCTTGCCCTGCATAGGAATATCGCCAAAAGCGTGGGCTGCGGCGCAATAGCCGCTTAGGAAAAGGGAAAATACAAGTAAAAGAGCCACTAACCGCATCTTTTATTTATATCATAACTTCCCTTAATGAACAATTCACGGCTTTAGCCTGGCTTAAACGCACTGTTCTCCGCAATCCGCTGCCTCGAATTCAAGGGTGGAATGCTCAATCCCGTAACGGTTGGCCAGAAAGGCTTTTAAACTCGTTTTGACTTCTTCCATATATTTTAGGTCTTCGATAACAATATGCGCATCTAAGATGTTCCGTTGTTCATCAAGCCGTCGTACATGCACATTGTGAACTCCTCGAATGCCAGATAATGATTTCATTTCCCTTATTAGATAATCCATATTGATGTTTTCCGCGTGCTGGTTTCTTTTCATGTTTCCTCCTTAATGATGATGAAGCTGGTCGAGTCGCTCTTCTTCCAACATTGCCCGATCTTTCTTGGAAAAAACTTTATAAAGAGCAGGCAAAACTAATAATGTTAAGGCCGTAGCAGAAATCAATCCGCCAATAACGACCATTGCCAAAGGTTTTTGCACTTCCGCGCCAGTGCCGTGCGCCAAGGCCATTGGCACGAAGCCAAGGGAAGCAACAAGGGCGGTCATCAGAACGGGCCTTAGCCGCGTCAAAGCCCCTTGCACAATCGCCTCGCGGCGTTCTACCCCTTCCGCCACCAACTGATTGATGTATGTCACCATGACAAGGCCGTTCAGCACCGCAATACCGGATAGCGCGATAAATCCGACCGCTGCCGGAATTGAAAACGGCATACCGGCAAGGAACAGCGTGAAAATCCCGCCTGAAATAGCCAACGGGACGCCGCTAAAGACCAGCAATGCCTGCTTTGCCGAACCTAGCGCGGTAAATAGCATCATAAAGATAACAAAGAAGCAGGCCGGAACGACGATCATAAGCCGGTCGCGCGCCGCCATAAGGTTTTCAAATTGCCCGCCCCAATCAAGCCAATAGCCGGGCGGCACTTTTACGTCCTTTTCTATGGCCTGCTGCGCTTCCGCCACGAAGGAGCCAATATCCCGGCCCCGCACGTTTGGGCGATGGCCTTGTAGGTGCAGAAGTTATGTTGGACGGCAAATGCTGGGCCATTGTTAGGCCCATTGGTACACGTCGACGGCATATGGCAGTTCTAGGGGGTGACCTCGATACTGTTGCTGCCGGTGATGGGGCGCATACCGGAATGGATCCTTTTCTTCAAGCTGTCGAAGCTAGCCTATTGACCAGCGATACGGCTGCTTTGATCCCAGGTTACGGTGAGTTACGTGCATGGCTGACGGCATTGGCGTGGTTAACGCGAGATCAGGAGTGTCGGCTTAATCATGTGTTGGAATGGCGGGCTTTTATGTCTGGTTCAGATTCCCCTACAAGGGCCTTAAGTGGGGCACAAAAACTTGATGCAGTTCGGGTGCTGTTGCGGGCGATTACCCCTGCGGAACATGAATTACGGATGGAAATTAAATCTCTTGAAAACGCCATCATCATGCAGCTTCTTTGATAGCGATGAGAGCCAGGCTGGTAACGGTCCTAAATAAGCATCGCCGCCGACAGTGCGGACCTTATAATCATATTTATAGCCGTAATGTTGCACGCGGCGTTTAAGATCCGTCAGCCATGATTGCTGGTCGATTTGCGACACTAAGAGATCTTGCTCCTGGACCGAAATGAATTCAGGAATATAGGTCGAGCCCGAGATATCAATTCTCGGCTCCGTTTTCTGATCCATTAATAAACTTTGCTGCCTGAACATTATTTCTTTAATTCAAATACCCATGTCTTGAATTCATCGTGTTTTTCAAGAGCGCTGTCATCATTGTTTGTATTGGTATGACTGTAGCCGGGAAAGGATTTCGGGTCAAAAGGATATGAGCCGAGTATGTCGTATCCAGCCTTTTCAGCCGCCTCTTCAAATTGAAAGGCACCTTGATAGTGCGGACTATCGACGGCTGTAATTAGGATTTTTCCCTCAGGCGCTAAACATGAAACCGCGTTTTTAAGAAAGTCGCGGATGAGAATGTGGTTTGGGTTTCGGCCGTATTCGGGTTCACGACTTCCGGCATTGGGAAATTGGAATATAATGGTGTCGAATTTCTGGTGAGGAAAATACCGATCCAATTTTGTAGCATCAATCCCGTTTATAACGGATGCACCAGATTGCTTTAAGATTTCAGAATTTTCTTGCGCCTCTTCAGAAAGATCGGAGGCTTTCTCGTATGTTGTGGAGACGATGTGCATTGATATGCCACCCCTCTTTCATTGTGAGTAGAATTTCTCCAGTCGTAGAGCTAATTTTATTATACTTACCCTTCACTACTGATTTCGTTTCAAATATTGAAGCCTCCACACATGCCCGAACAGGCATTGGCATCTGGGCCGGAGAGATTGTCGCATCGTTTGGTCTACTGGTTACCATCCTGGGCTGCTTAAAAAACCGACCCAACGCCGTGCCTTACGCGGTCGGCCTGTTCATCACAGCTGGGTATTGGTTTACATCATCAACATCGTTTGCAAATCCAGCTGTGACTATAGCAAGGTCCCTAACCGATACGTTTTCCGGCATCAGGCCGGAAGATGTCGGTGGTTTTATTGCCGCGCAGATCGTGGGCGCTTTACTGGCCACAGCTATGTTCAAATGGCTTTGGAGCCAATCTAAGCTTAAGTAAAAGACCACCTCATGTGACGGACTCTTACCAGCTGAAAAACGTATTTGTAACAACAACCTTGACCTTAGAGCCAACTCCAAGGTTATGATAGTCGCATGATTAAGAATTTAACGCCATTCACTATAGGAAGACTTGCCAAGGCTGCCGGCGTAAGTACGGATACTCTGCGCTACTATGAAAAAATGAACCTTATCCGCTCAGAGCGTTCTGCTAGCGGCTATCGCTTATATGATCCTAATGCCGTTCGTATCATCCGCTTTATTTTGGGCGCGAAAGCCCTCAATTTCACGCTGGATGAAATCAAAGACCTTTTAACATTAGAGGCGTCCGATAAAGCAAATTGCGCCGAAGTTTTAAAGCGTACTGAGCCTAAAATTCTTGACGCTGAGGCAAAAATAAAAGAGTTAAAGGAAATACAAAAAATACTGATGAATCTTACAAAAGACTGCCCAGGAGATGGAACACCAACTTCTCGTTGTCCAATTCTGGATCATATTCAACAAGAAGGCACAGCTCGACTAAAAAAGCGCGCCCATGCTATGGAGGACCCCTTGTGAAATATTTTTATCTTGCGGCTATGAGTTTAAGCATCGCGCTTGCTGCGCTTACGGCGGAGGCACGAATGATTACCTATCCGGGCGGCGTGACGATCATGACATCCAACGACGTGAATACGAATACGGTGGAAGGATACTACACTGTGACACCAAAATACGCTGTGGGCGTACGTCATGATTATTGGCGCGACTCGAAAGCAAATATGGATGCGGGCCAAATCAGCTATCTTGTAAAACGCTGGAATAATCCGGGATCGCAGGCGAATTTTTATCTGCATTCAGGTGTAGGTGTTGCTTATGAAGATGGCGATTCCGAACCAGCTGCCTTTGGCGGAATGGAGGCCGACTGGGAAAACCGGAGATTTTATACTTCCTACCACAATTTTTTCCTAACTGCGGGAGATATAAAAAGCGAGGCTTCCCACACCGCCCGCGTAGGGGTTGCACCCTATCTTGGAGAATACGGCGATCTGCACACATGGCTTATTTTGCAGACTGACTATAATCCTCAAGACGATTTTTCTGTCACGCCGCTGGTTCGCTTTTACAAGGGAACATCGTTGCTGGAAGCAGGTGTAAATCTTGATAAAGGCCTATACTTTCACTTTATGCACGCATTTTAAGGAGAAAACTATGAAACACACACTTTTAATTTTTACCACCATTCTTACTCTTTTCGCTTTTCCCGCTTTTGCCGCAGGGGAAAAAATTGAAATAAAAATTCTAGGCATGGTTTGCGACTTCTGCGCGCAAACTATGGAGAAGGTATTCACAAAAACAGGCCATGTTGAAACTTTAGAGATCAGCCTGAAGGACTCTCTTGTAACGCTGAACATGAAGGAGGGACAAACCTTTACCGACGAAGAAATCACAAAACACATTACCGACTCCGGATATAAGATTGAGAACATTCAACGCATGCCGAAAGATAATCATGAATAATTTTCCCGGTTGGCGACAAGTAACTGTGCCTGTTATAAGCCTTTTTACTTCCGCTGCTACACTCCTTTGCTGTGCTTTGCCTGCTTTGATGGTGTCCTTAGGTATGGGAGCAGTAATGGCAGGGCTTGTGAGTGCCGTGCCTCAAATGGCGTGGCTGTCACAGCATAAAATTTCGCTGTTTATAGTGGCAGCGATTATTCTGATAATTTCAGGTGTTTCATTATATGTAGCCCGTCATTCCCCTTGTCCAGCCGATTCAGCGCAAGCCAAAGTCTGTATGAGCTTCCGCCGGATTTCTCTTGGAATATTTCTTTTCTCGGTGACCATGTATGCAGTAGGATTCTTTTTTGCGTTCTTTGCGTATCGCTTGATATAGGAAAAAATACTATGAAAACAAAAATCCTTTTCACTCTTTTGCTGCTATTGTTTTCCATCCCGGCGCAAGCGGAAATAAGCGGAAGGCTGAACATGATATGGGCCAGCATGACACCAGCAATACCACCGATAATCTGCACGATTGTATAAACCAAAAATTCCAGCCAGGGCAGTTTGCGTTGCACGGCGAATGAAAGACTGACCACCGGATTAAAATGTGCGCCGGATATAGGGCCAAAAATCAGAATCAGAACGACAAGCACGGCGCCTGTTGCCAGCGTGTTACCAAGAAGCGCGATAGTTTCGTTCCCGCCAGCAAGGTTTTCTCCCATGATGCCTGAACCGACGACGACGGCAACGAGCAGTGCTGTACCAAGCAATTCGGAAAAGAGCCTTCGTTTCAGATCGAATGGGCTAGACGCCGTCATTAAGGTAATCCTCAATGCGGTCTTTCAGCATTGTGAAGGCGTCATCAAACGCGGCCTCGATCTCGGCGTCCGCGCCTGTCGCTTTCGCCGGATCTGGCGTACTCCAGTGCAGTTTTTTGACCGGACCGATAAAAGCTGGGCAGCTTTCGGCTGCGGCAGCATCGCAGACCGTGACGACCAGATCAAAATGCTGGCCCGCTAATTCATCCCATGATTTGCTGCGCGGATTCCCAGGATCGATGCCGTGGCGTTTCAGGGTTTCGATAGATTTAGGGTGAACATAACCAGCCGGATTGCTGCCCGCGCTGACGGCTTCAATATTACCTTTCCCAAGGTTATTGAACAAAGCTTCGGCCATCACAGAACGGCAGGAATTTCCAGTGCATAGAACAAGAACGCGCTGGGCCATTAGCAGCATCCTTTCGTGAGTGTGCAGCAAGACGAATCTGCCTGTGCTGGTTCTTTATTGGGGATGCCGCATGCGTCCTGAGCCAGACAGGCAGTCTGCTTTGTCGTCAGAATGAAATCCTTACCATCAAAATCGAGGCCAAATTTACCTATAGTGTTTTGCTGGTATTCGACTTCGATATCCAGATCATCGTCGCCCAGAACTTTTTTTGAAAGATTGAGGATGTGCAGGAATTTTTGCGGGGCTAGTCTGTGATCGTAATCACCTGCTTCCCAGAGCTGGAAGTTTGCCATTGTTTCTTTTCGCTCAACACCACCGCAATCGATGAAATGCTTGGTCACAAGGCCGACTTCCGTAACGTGGAAGTGGGATGGGAGGTATGAACCGTCCGGCAGTCTGAAATTGACAGCCTGGATTCCGGCCAGTTTGTTTTTCATCTCTGAAATTTTCATGATTTTTTCCTTTTCGGTGGTGTCTGGCAGCAATTCATTAATTCAATAATGGACGATCCCTTTTTCTTGTCGCTGCGAATGCTGGCGAATTCAACGCGGCAGCAATCCTCGACCATGAAGCGGATAAGGTCCGTGAAAAAATCGAAATTTGCGCTGTAGATGATCGACCGCCCCTCGCGGCGTGACAACACTAGATCGGCGTTGCTCATATGGTTCAGGTGGAAGGACAGAGTGTTATGCGGAATGCCGAGTGTTTCGCTTAATTTTCCAGCTGGCGACCCATCAGGGCCATGTTCGACCAGTAGGCGAAATACTCGCAATCGGGTTTCCTGCGAGAGCGCATCAAAGGCGATAAGGGCTTTCTGTATGTCCATATGTCTAAATATATGGACATATATGATAAAGTCAATATCTTGAACTTTGGTAATTGGAAAACGAAATGGCTGCTCATATATAATTAGGAGAACAAATATTTAAAAAAGTTAATGAAAACTAATTGTTAGTTATTTGCTGCGATGCTATATTAATGACTATGCGCGTGTTTTTAATGCTTCTTATTTTTGCAATTGGGTTTAGCGGCTATTCAGCCGCAGCGCATGCTTTTGGGCCAGATTCCTGCAATTCCGCTATGAAAGTGGAGATAACCAATACAGCTATGGATCAAGGCATGGACATGTCGGATTGCCCCGGTCATCAGGCCGATCAGGATAAGCAGACCGACGCCGACCAGAGCAAGTCTTCCAAAACGAAATGCATGGATTGCACCCATTGCTGCGCATCCCATGCAATCAGCCTTCCCAATTATTCAGTCAACTTCCCGCCGCTGGCTGCCGTGCTTAATCCGCAGGCCATGCATGGGTATGTTGACGAATTTTTCTTCTCCCTTTTACGCCCCCCAAAATCCTTCGTTTGATTTGAACGGAGTTTAAGCCTTTTGGCTTGAAATCCGTAACGCCGCCTCAAATGAGGCGGCTCGAACTGCGTTACGCATTTTCAATCAAACAAGGAGATATTCCAATGACTACGACTCTATCCGGGGCTATGCGCCCTGCGCTGATCGTGCTGGCAACGCTGGCATTGTCAGCTTGCTCCACCACCATGCAGCCGCAATCTTCCATTCCTGCTGAAACGGCGGGCGGCAATCCTATAGCTATGAGTATGAAGGAGGGCATGTCATGCGCCTGCTGCGGCAAGATGAAAAAGGCCGAAGGCAAAGGCGGATGCTGCGCTGACATGAAAGATGGTTGTTCTTGCTGCTCTGGCATGTCTGGTACAAAGGGCATGATGTGCGCCCCGAAAGCCAAAGACGATATGTCCGGCATGGATCATTCCATGATGAACCACGGAGCGACCGACATCTATGCCCCGGCCATGAAAACGATGCATGAAAATATGAGCATGGTCCCCACGGGCGATGCTGACGCTGATTTCATGCGCGGTATGATCCCCCACCATCAAGGGGCTATCGACATGGCAAAAGTCGCCTTGGCCCACGGGAAAGACCCTCAAGTAAAAAAACTGGCCGAAGACGTCATCCGGGCACAGGAGAGCGAAATCGCTTTCATGCGTGACTGGTTGGCGAAACGCGGCCAATAGAAAGGAAAAGCCAGACATGAAAACCAAATTACTCATTCTGGCGGGTTTGCTGGCGGCGGTTTCGCTGCCGCCAGCGTTTCCCGCTGCCGCTCAGGAACAGGCCGTTACGCCGCCAGCGATAGAGAAACCAGCCATGCCAGCCGCCCTTGTGCTGGATCAGGCGATTGCATGGGCGTTGGAAAAATCCCCCGTTCTGGGTGCGTCCTCGGCGCGGGCCGATGCCGCCACCGCCAGCCGGTCACAGGCCGGGGCTTTGCCTAATCCTGAATTATCGGTCGAAGCGGAAAACATTTATGGTGACGGCCCCTATGATGGTCTGGATGGAGCTGAAATCACTTACGGCATATCGCAGTTGGTGGAACTTCCGGGCAAGCGCGGAAACCGTGTGCGTGTGGCCGATGCTGAAAAAACAAAAATTCATTACGCCCGCGACGCAGCGCGCCTTGATCTGATCCGCGATGTGACAACCGCTTTTGCCGAGCTTGCAGCAGTGCAACTGGAAGTTTCCATTCTGGAGGAAGAGCGCAATCTCGCTACGGAAGTGCGCGACAGCGTCGCCGCCAAGGTGCAGGCCGGAAAAGAACCGTCGATCCAAAAGAACAAGGCGGAAATTGAATTGTCCGCCAGTAATATCGCCCTTGAGCGTGCCCGCCGGAACTTCAGCACAAAGAAACAGGCTCTTTCCTCCCTGATGGGTGGCGATATGGGCGACTTTACTGTCGCAATGGATAGTTTGCCCTCTTTAAGCGAACCTGAGCCTCTGGAAACCTATCGTACCCGTTTGCCGCAAACGCCGGATGTTAAAAGTTTTGATGCCGATGTGAATCAGGCCAAAGCCGGATTGTCTCTGGAAAAAGCGAATGTCGTTCCCGATCCTACCTTCAATTTTGGTGTCAGAGATTTCAGGGAAGATAACTCTCAGGCGTTTGTCGCGGGCGTTTCAATTCCTTTTCCTGTGTTCAACCTGAACCGTGCGGGCGTTGAACGTGCGGGGCATGATTTGAATGCCGCGATGCTGGATCAGCGGGGCGCGCATCTTTCTCTGGATACGCAACTCACCGCAATCTACGGCGATTTCACAAGCGCATACGGTGAAGCCAGCACCCTTAAAACCGCTGTTCTGCCAGGAGCCGAGGAAGCTTTCAGTTTTGCTCGCGCAGGCTATGATGCGGGGAAATTCGGATATCTCGAAGTGCTGGACGCGCAGCGGACATTGTTCGATGCCCGCAAGCAATTCAACGAAGCGGTTCTGGATTATCACCGTCAACGCGCCGCGATTGAGCGCATAACAGCCCTTCATGCTGAACAACATAACAACAAGGAAAATAAAAATGAAACAATCGAAAATTAAAACCCTGCTTTTGACAGGTGTTGCGGTTATCGGCCTTTCCGGCGCGTTTGCTTGGAATTATAGTGCTGCGCCAAGTCACGCTGCCGAAGGGCATGGCGATAGTCACGGCCATGAGGAAGGCGAAGAAAAGCACGATGAAGGCAAGGAAGAACAGCATGGCCACGGCCATGAAGACGAGCATGGTCATGGTGGGGGTGAAGAAGGTGAACATGCCGAAGGTGTGATCGGCTTAAGCGCGGAGCAGATCACCGCTGCGGGTATCAAAGTCGCGGCTGTCGGTCCCGGTAAGCTGGCGCGGGAAGTTTCTGTCCCCGGCAAGATCGTCGCTGCCGCCGACCGCATGGCGCAGATTGTTCCTAAAGTGGGTGGAACCGTGACCGAAGCCAAAAAGAACCTAGGCGATACGGTTGAAAAAGGCGAAGTGCTTGCTTTGATCGAAAGCCGTGAAATGGCGGAATCGGTTGCAGATTATCTTGCCGCTAAACGTGCCGAAGAGCTTGCCCGCACTACATTCAACCGCGAGAAAGGCTTGTGGGACAAGAAAATCACGGCGGAGCAGGATTACTTAAGTGCGAAGAACGCGCATCAGGAAGCAAAAATCCGTCTGGATCTGACGCGCCAGAAACTTCAGGCACTTGGCCATGACGAAGCGATGATTAAAACCTACGAAAGTGCAGGTTCTGCCGACCGTCTGCGGTTCCATGAATTACGCTCTCCTTTGCCGGGACGGATTATTGCCCGTGAATTAACGCTGGGCGAATATGTTGACGCAACGCATTCTGCCTACTCAGTCGCTGATTTAAGCGTGGTTTGGGTGGAAACTGCGATTGCCCCCGGCGATCTACCCTTCGTCAAAGAAGGTCAAATAGCCAATGTCGCGGGCAGTGGTGGTAAAACCGAGGGCAAGCTGATTTTCGTCAGCCCCGCTATCGATCCTGAAACCCGCGCAGCCAAAGCGATTATCGAGTTGGAAAACGCGGATGGAAAATGGCGTCCTGGTGAATTCGCCACTGCCGCGATTGCGACCTCCGCGCAGGATACTGACCTGATCATCCCAAAAGAAGCTATCCAGACGATTGAAGGGAAGCCTGTTGTGTTCGTTCGTAACGATAAGGGTTTTGAAAAGCGCGATGTGATGACGGGCCGTGAAGACAGCCGCCATATTGAAATCGTCTCCGGCGTAGCCTTTGGTGAGCCTGTGGCTGTGAGTGGCACCTTCACGCTCAAAGCCGAACTGGGAAAATCAGAAGCAGAACATGAACATTAAGAGCGAACGCTAAGAAAGTATAAGACCATGATTGAAAAAATCCTCAACTTCTCCATCGCTCACAGGCTTCTGGTCGTGATGGTTACGGCGGTGCTGGCGGCATACGGGATGTATTCCCTGACCAAGCTGCCCATCGATGCCGTTCCCGATATCACGAATAATCAGGTGGCGATCAACGTAGAAGCACCTTCGCTTTCACCTTACGAGATTGAAAAGCAGGTCACATATCCAGTTGAAACTGCGATGGCGGGCATACCGGGTCTGGTCTATACACGGTCGATCTCGCGCAACGGCTTCGCGCAGGTTACGGTGATTTTTGAGGATAATGTCGATATTTATTTTGCCCGCGCTCAAGTGAACGAGCGTCTGGCCCAAGCCAAGGAATCTTTGCCCGAAGGAGCCGAGCCGCGCATGGGCGCGATTTCCACAGGTCTTGGCGAGATTTATATGTGGACAGTTGAATACGAAAACCCGGAAGCGGAATACACCACACCGGAAGGCCGCGTTTTGATCTCGGCTTTTGAGAAAGCCATGTATCTTCGCACCGTTCAGGACTGGATTATCAGACCGCAGCTTAAAACAGTGAAAGGCGTTGCCGAGGTTGATGCCATCGGTGGATACGCTCAGCAATACCATGTTCAGCCCGACCCTCAGAAACTGGCTGCTGTCGGCCTGACCTTCTCCGATGTGATCGAAGCTATTGAGCGCAACAATGCCAGCACAGGCGCAGGATTTTTAGAACAGAAGGGTGAATCTTATGTCGTCCGCGCCGATGGTCGTTTGGAGACAGTTGATCAGATCGCTAATGTTGTTCTTTCCACACGCGGCGGCATTCCTCTCTATGTGAAGGATGTGGCAATGGTTGCTCTGGGTAAAGAACTTCGCACGGGCAGTGCCAGTGAAAACGGCCATGAAGTCGTGGTTGGCACGACGATGATGCTGAAAGGTGAAAACAGCCGGATTGTTTCAAATGCTGTTGATATGAAGTTAGCAGAGATCAACAAATCATTGCCAGAAGGTATCAAAGCCAAAACGGTTTTGAACCGCACGAAGCTCGTCAATGCTACGATCCACACGGTGCAGAAGAACCTTGGCGAAGGTGCGTTGCTGGTCGTCGTGATTCTGTTCCTGCTGCTCGGTAATATCCGCGCCGCCCTGATCACTGCACTTGTGATCCCGATTACCATGATGCTGACCGCTACAGGTATGTTGAAGGCGGGTATCAGCGCAAACCTCATGAGTATGGGCGCACTGGATTTCGGTTTGATCGTGGACGGAGCAGTGATTATCACGGAAAACTGCCTACGCCGCCTTGCCGAACGCCAGCATCATGAGGGTCGCTTGCTGAATTTGCAGGAACGTATGCAGGAAGTGATCGAAGCCAGTCGCCAGATGATCCAGCCTGCTGTGTTCGGGCAGATGATTATCATAACGGTGTATCTGCCGCTTCTGACCTTCTCAGGCGTGGAAGGCAAGATGTTCGAGCCGATGGCCATGACCGTCATCATTGCCCTGATTGCGGCATTCTTGCTTTCCATTACTTTCGTTCCGGCCATGATTGCCATGTGCATCACAGGCAAGGTTGAGGAAAAAGAAAGCCGGATTATGCGGAAAGCAAAGTCGGGCTACGCGCCGATGCTGAACTGGTCGCTGAACAAGCCTAAAGTTGTTGTGATGGCGGCTGTCGTCTTTTTTATCTTCTCTTTGTTTGTGGGAAGCCGTCTAGGGCAGGAATTCATCCCGTCTCTGGATGAAAAAGACATTGCCATGCATGCCATGCGAATTCCCAGCACGGGGATTTCAGAATCGACGGCGATGCAGTTGCAGGTCGAAAAAGCCATCAGCTCCTTGCCGGAGGTGGCATTCGTCTATTCCAAAACAGGCACGGCGGAAATGGCTGCAGACCCGATGCCGCCCAATGTTTCCGATACATTCATTATCTTAAAACCTCATGATGAATGGCCGGATCAGTCCATGACAAAGCCTGATTTTATTGAGAAATTGGCGAAGACAGTTGGACAGGTTCCTGGGAATAACTATGAATATACCCAGCCCATCCAGATGCGTTTTAACGAATTAATCTCCGGTGTCAGGAGCGATGTAGCGGTTAAGGTATATGGTGACGAATTTGAAACCATGACCGATGCCGCCAATAAAATTGCCAGCGTTCTTCGCAGTATCGAAGGCGCGGCGGATGTGAAGGTCGAGCAGACTACAGGTTTGCCTATGCTCGATATTGACCTGAACAAAGATGCGATTGCCCGTTACGGCCTCAATGTCGGGGATATTCTTGATCTCGTATCGGCGGCGGTTGGCGGTAAAGAAGCTGGCCTCGTGTTCGAGGGCGACAGGCGTTTTCCGATTGTTGTGCGTCTTCCTGAAAACGTCCGTCAGGATATTGCGGCACTTGAGAACCTTCCTGTTCCTGTGCCACATGAGGACGGTGAAAGCGGCGCGTTCGTGCCTTTAAAAGAGGTTGCCAGTTTCCGCCTTTCCGAAGGGCCAAACCAGATCAGCCGTGAAAACGGCAAGCGGCGCGTGGTGGTGCAAGCCAACGTCCGTGGCCGCGATATCGGTTCCTTCGTCATGGAGGCGCAGGAAGCCCTCGACAAACAGACAAAACTGGCTCCAGGCCTGTGGCTGGACTGGGGCGGTCAGTTTGAAAATCTTCAAGCCGCACAAAACCGCTTGATGATCGTCGTTCCGGCCTGTTTCTTCCTGATCTTCATGATGCTGTTTACGGCATTGGGATCGGCAAAACAGGCGTTGCTTGTGTTCAGCGGCGTGCCGCTGGCGATTTCTGGCGGTATTCTCACGCTGTTTCTGCGTGACATGCCTTTCTCAATCCCTGCAGCGGTGGGTTTTATCGCCCTCTCCGGTATCGCCGTGTTGAACGGATTGGTGATGATTACTTACATCAACGATCTGGTGAAACAAGGTAAGGATACGCGGGAAGCGATTGTCGAAGGTGCATTGACGCGCCTGCGTCCCGTTCTCATGACCGCACTGGTGGCTTCTCTCGGATTCGTGCCGATGGCTCTGGCGACAGGTACAGGCGCCGAAGTGCAAAAACCGCTGGCTACCGTGGTCATCGGCGGTCTGATTACTGCTACGTTGCTTACACTGATCGTACTACCCGCACTTTACAAAATGTTCTCAAAACCCAAAAAGGAGGAAAATTATGAAACCATTTAAAACTCTACTGCTGACAGGAATTGCTCTTGCCGGAATATCTGCGCCCGTTTACGCGGCGGACGGCCATGATCACGGCACAGAAGCCGGACATGCCCATGAAGCCACAGAAGCGCATGATGATGGCCACGGCCATGATGAGAAACCGCATTTTTCAGTCACAAAACCTGAAACAGTGGATGCAGCATGGGTGATGATTGATGAAACTATCGCGTCTGCGCGGCAAGCGTTAAAGGATAACAACCCCGATGTCCTGCATGAGGCCGGAGAAAAGCTGGCAGCTGCCGTGGCCGCTTTGCACGACCATCCGCAAGCAGTTAAAGAGGAAAATGGCGAGAAACTTACCCAGGCACTCGATCAGCTGACCAAGACCGTAGATCGTTTTCATCATGCCGCAGAGGATAAAAATATGGCTGGTGCAGCAGAAGCCCTTGACCTTCTGGAAAGCCAAAAGAAACTGACGCGCTCACTATATCCTGAACCTTCTCAAGTTGAGCCATAATTTTCACCCGTTGAATGGAGGAATAGATGCGTAATTTTTTACTCTTGTCAGTCTCGTTGCTTCTGGTTTCTATGCCTGTGCATGCAGACGATAAAAAGGAAGTCCCAGAATATTTACAAAAAAAATATGATCGCAGAACAGAGCAAATGAAAGCCTTTGATAAAAATAAGGATGGTATTTTGCAGGTAGAAGAACTGCGAGGTAGCTCCGAAACAAAATTTAATTCAGCTGACATCAATAAAGACGGTATTCTATCGCCGGAAGAAACAGCAGCATCACTAGAAAAATTTAAGACTGAAAAAGTTGATTCATATGGAGAGGCTGCCGTTAAGCAGCAAACTAATCGTATGAAAAACCGCTTTAAAAACGCTGATACAAATGAAGATGGAACGGTTTCCAAGGGAGAATATGGAGCTTATATGAGTAAGCATCAGCAGAATTTCGACCGGAATGGTGATGGTGTTATTTCAAAGGATGAATACCGTATGGATGGAGAAAAACTTCCAAGCTCTTACAGAGCCCCGCCTAAGAAAGAAGATTAGATATATCTAATCTTTACCATGAACATGATAAAGCCGACAATTAATTACTTACTTAGGCTCACAGAAAGTTAAATTATGGGCGCACACTGCGGACACGACATAGGCTTTGACGGTTCCGATCCGAAATTTCGGCGAGCGTTGATTATCGTCATTCTGATCAATTTCCTGATGTTCGGTATTGAAATGATGGCAGGGCATATATCAGGATCTCAAGCCTTGATGGCTGACGCGCTGGATTTTTTCGCAGACGGCATCACTTATACGATCAGTCTGATTGTAATCGGCATGGCCTTGCGTGTCCGCTCCCTCGCCGCTATGGGCAAAGGGATTAGCCTTCTGCTCATGGGTTTTTGGGTGATGGGAAGTACCCTTTACGGCGTATTCTTTATTGAAACGCCCAAAGCTGAAATTATGGGCCTTATAGGATTCATGGCTCTTCTGGCAAATATAGCAAGTGTTTTGATACTGATGCGCTGGCGCGATGGCGATGCGAACGTGCGTTCGGTCTGGCTTTGCTCTCGTAACGATGCCATTGGAAACGTAGCAGTGATGCTGGCAGCTGTGGGCGTTTTTGGCACAGGAACGGGCTGGCCGGATCTTCTAGTTGCTGGGATAATGGCTAGTTTATTTATCAATAGTTCCATCAAGATTATAAAACAAAGCAGAAGTGAAATGAAAAAATCCCATAAGAATGATGATCATGAGAAAACAGAATGCTGTGATGAATAATCTAAATTCATTTTTTTAGTTATGCGCCAAAACCAAAATGTCTACGCTGGTCGTTCCAGCAATTGGGGAACGGGCGCATAAGTTCAGACAGGGTCATAGCCTGCGGCTGTCGACCATTCAGGATAGCCTCGATGATGTCCGGCGCAAGCTGGGTCATACGGATGGCCTTGGCAACATAGCCGTGGTCCAGCATTTCTCGTTTCGCCAGCAACATGATCGTCAGATCTGGTTCTTTTACCAGCGTGTCGGAAAATTCGTGGCCCCTGACAATCGCTTTCATCAAATTATTTTCATATTTTGGTTTCTTTGATGCACCCAGATCGCGGCCATCCGGTGCGGTGATGTATTTACGGCCACCCCGTGTCTTAAAAGTGACAGGCACTTCGATGGTGATGGGAGAATCTTCGGTCAGCCGCACAGCTGTCAGCTTCACATCCGGCATTATTTCGTGCAGAAGGCCAGTCATGCCGACAGGGCGGAGAGAGATCTGCACCTTGTCTGGGCAAACCATGACGCGCTGGATCAGCAGGTTGGCAAGGCGCAGCTGCTCCAGCGGGAAAAGCTCGTCCCATAGCAATTCAAAATTCTCAAGGGCGCGGGCGATCTTCTGTTCCGTCAGGTTATCGCCGAGACTGCCTTTCTGCGCCTTGGTTATAATTTCTTTCGCCCATTCAGGTCGCGCCAGCAAGCGGCGCATCTGATCGACAATGACGGCCTCCAGAAGCGGTGCGGATACTGTTTTCAGCGGACATTCGTCGTAGCTCTTTTTAACGGCCTGTGTACTGACGTAATATCTGTACCGCGTGTCCTTCTTTTTGGCCGCAGCGCATGTCATGGCGTAGCCGTCCTGATCGAAAACAAGTCCGCGCAGCAGATATGAGGTGGCTGTGCAACGCAGCGGCGATGAATTCGGTACACGGGTGGCGATCATCGAGCGCACTTTTTCAAAGATCTGCGGATCAATGATGCCTTCATGTTCCCCTTCGTAAATCGTGCCTTTATGGCTTATCTTTCCAATATAGATTTGATTGCAGAGAATTTTATAAATGGCGCTTTTGGTGATGGGTTGGCCCTGATGGTGCTTTCCCGTGCGCGATACCCAGTTTTTCGATGTATAGCCTTTTTCAGCCAGATCCTTCACCAGCATCGTGGCGGAGCCTATTTCGATGAAACGATGGAATATATATTGTACGATCTCGGCTTCGCGGGGATTCATTTCCAGCTTGCGGCTATAAACATCATAACCCAGCGGTGGTACACCGCCCATCCACATACCCTTGCGTTTGGATGCGGCGAATTTATCGCGGATGCGTTCGGTCGTCATTTCCCGTTCAAACTGCGCGAAGGATTGCAGGATATTCAGGATCAGCCGACCCATCGATGTATCGGTGTTAAAATGCTGAGTGACGGATACAAACGAAACCTTGTGGCGGTCGAACACTTCCATAATTTTCATGAAATCTGCCATAGAACGCGACATCCGGTCGATTTTATAAACGACAATCACGTCAATCAGGCCATCTTCGATATCTTCCATCAGCCGTTTGAGAGCTGGCCTTTCCATTGAGCCGCCTGAGAAGCCACCGTCATCATACCGTGTGGGCGATACGGTCCAACCTTCATGCGCCTGCGCCCTGATATGATGTTCTGCCGCCTCGCGCTGGGCATCAAGGGAATTGAAATCCTGATCCAGCCCTTCGTCTGATGACTTGCGGGTGTAAATCGCACACCGTTTTTTTATCTTTTCTATTTTCATGCTGCCCTCTTCAATCCAAAAAAGACAGGGCCAGACCAGCGTGTGCCTGTGATGACGCGGGCGATGACGGAAAGGTTGCTGTACTTGTGGCCCTGATATTCAAAGCCGTCATCCAGAACCATTACCCGATGTTCTATGCCCTGATATTCGCGCACGATTATGGTGCCAGTCGGCGGCAAGGATCGGTTTCGTTCCATGCTGCCCGCGTTGATGTCACGCTTCATATTTCTGATCTTTTGTTTTGTCTCCGGCGTCAGACCGCCATACGCAATTTCCTGGATACGATATGCAATCCTGCGTTCGAGATAGACGCGGTTAAATTTTGGCGCCTCGGTATTGAACATTCGTTTCCAGGTGTCTTTCAGTGTGGCGATATCCATGTTCGCCACCGCTGATAATTGCTTTAAAACCGTATCTGTCATGCTTTCTCCTTTGCTTCGGTTGCATGACATGGACGCTCCGGTAGGCAATGAAGTCCAGAAGAACCTTCTCTCAATTCGTTGGTTTTATTGCGCTTTTCTTGACGTATGACGGCATTCGCCATGATGGCGGCGATTTCATCCAGCCTTTCGGCGGTCGTCATCATATGTGCGGGAGTGCGCTTCATTCTGATTATCTCGCGGGTTAAAACTCCCTTGAAGATAATCAAGCCTGGGTGGGGACGGCTCGGTGATGGGCAGGAGATCGGTAGGGGACAGGTGGGGGACGGATGATCAGCGTGGACGGCTGACGACGAAAGTCACAACACCCCAGATGCTCAATTCATCAATCGTCTTCACGATGATGGGCTGATAGTTTTTATTTTCTGGCATCAGGCGCACAGAATCACCGTTGATGAATAATCGCTTCACAGTTTTTTGTCCGTTGATGCCAGCGATCACAATATCGCCGTGGCGTGGTTCGGCCTGGCTACCCACATTGTGACGCCATGTTGCGGCCTGTGCGAGATCTAGATACGGTAGTAGGAAACGCGGCTCCAGCGCTAGCACCGCCGCCAGCCTGACAGTACGGATGGATGTTGGAGTATCGATAGCCTTGAGAATAGCCGTTAACATGACACCTGTTTCAGATTGCTGGTTCTGCATAGGTCTTTCCCAAGCACCAGCAGACAATGCAACAGGTTGCTTCTGTATTTCTTTGGCTGTCTTTGGTTTGCCCTTAGAAATTTTTACCTGCTCGTTAGCCTCTTCTAACAAGGCCCGCTCATTGTTTAAGGGCGTGGTTGCACGCGGAAGAACAGGAAAATTCGTTCCATCACTTTATGGAACTGGCCAGCCAGGCTGGCGCGAGATTGCGAAGGGAAGAATAATAGAGGTTGATCATTCTGCCAACTTGGCAATGGGCGAGGTTTATGTCGGAGCAAAGAAAAATGAACTCCAATTGGCGTTGGAGCAACTGACAGAAAAAGATTATCTGGAAATAGATCCGTACGGCGCAGCGGCTAAAGTTTTAAGTGGCCTTGCAGAATATCACCTTGTCAGAAATCTCGAAGAGCGTGGATATACAGTTTTAAGAATGCCGGAAGACATGGCCAGGCACCTTGGA
Organism: uncultured Micavibrio sp.; assembly: GCA_964539025.1. GTDB lineage: Bacteria > Pseudomonadota > Alphaproteobacteria > Micavibrionales > Micavibrionaceae > Micavibrio_A. The sequence continues at coordinate 25,507 of CAZIFA010000008.1, read as the reverse complement.
CACTATGCCAATTTCGATTTCTCAGTCGAAAAAAATGGGGTTTCTAAAAAAGTAGAGGTCAAATCAATATGGGGCACCAATACAAAATTCGCTCGATTGATCCATAGCACAACAACTCGCCCAACAGGGGACGAGGTAAATTGGACCCCAGAACAACGCGCAAATTATTATCCAACAAGCAGTTGCAAATTTACTACACAGGATATTTTTGCAGTCAGTCTATTTTTGCGAACAGGTAATATTACTGATTTTGCTTTCGCACGTTCGGTGCCTAAAGATATTCAGCCTCATGGTTTGCCCAGGACAGCCGAATATCCGGAGCACGTCAACCAAAACCCCTTATGCACAATTGGTGATGGAACATGGTTCGCGTCAATAGAAGAAGTCTGGAATCTTCCCTAAAACTATTGAACCATAGTTGAGATATCATCAAAGTCCCCGCATAGCTTTTCAATGGCATGCTGATAGGAAAGCGCAGAAACACAAAGATCTTTGTTTTTCTTCGTATCTATGTTTACCAAAAGATCCGGAACAATTGACTCGTTAATGGACGGATATGCTATCCCGCTCATATGGCGTTCAATCTGACTAATTACCCGTGAACTTTTTAATAAAAATACAAGAAGATACGGATTAATTTCTTTTGGCCTTAAAACTGCGAATCCTGTCGAGCATATCGCCCCATCCAGATGAGGAGGAACCACTCCTATACAGCCTCGCTCTGGCCGCACAGTGGAAACCAAGACATCTCCAGATTTAACCAGCTTTCTAGCGCGGCTTGGTGCAGCGTCAACGGGCAATGTCTTATACCAAACCATACCCAATCTCTCATCTACGTCTGAAATTTCTATGTATTTAAATTCGCCAGAACCCAGTCTGCGAGGGTCAATTTTTTCACTTATCAAGTCTGCAAGCTGCCCAACAGGGGTGAGTTTTCCTGATTTTTTCCCGCCATCTAAATGTGAAGACATTGATAAATGATATTTTGCATCCCATCGCTCATCCAAAGTTTCCAAAGTAATAATCTTACCGTGAGATGGGCTATCTGAATTTTTTTGATCCATCAAAATTTGGGGAAGATCATTCTTTTCAGTAATAACTTTTCTGCGCTGAGATCCTCTGGTTACTACCTCATAGCCAACACTATCACATACTGAGAAGTATATTTTATTATTGGATTTTGATTTCTCATTATCCTTTTTTCTAATGTGCAGGATAGAAGTTTTTGTTGTCGTTCCCGCAGCAGCAAAAGTTACAGGTGGCAATGAAATAACAGATAATACATCGCAGGTTTTTTCAATTAACTTCCGCGCATGCTTGAATGTTCCTTGATTGGTTAAAACACTATCAGGTACAATTGCCACTAGAATTCCTCCCGGAGACAACCACTCAATATATCGCTCTAAAAATAACAGCTCAGAATCAATTTTTCCATTGCGTCTATCCCCAGCACTGAACAGATCGTACTCGCCAATCTCCTGATTACCGAAAGATGCGCCAAACGGCGGGTTTGTAAGAATAAGCGCAACCTTTCCTTTGAAATTATTGAAGGGAACGTCAGCATTCTTATCTAGTGCATTTCCAAGAATAACATTGGCCTTTTTAATGCCCAGCAAGGAAAGGTTTGTAATGGCCAGCTGCGCCATCCTTTCGCTTTTATCAATACCGACGATACGTCGATGCAAAGATGTATTATTTGTTTTTATTTGAGCGTGGTCTTTTATCGTATGAATCGCCTCAATTAAAAATGATCCAACTCCACAAGAAGGATCAAGAACCATCATCTCTCCCTTTGGATTATGAAGATCCTTCAAATGTTTTTCTGATAAGCTGTTGGCTCCGATACGAGCCATTAATTTTACAATCTCAGGGGGCGTTAAATATTGAGCCAACTCCTTTTCTTCAACAAAAGAATCTGTAACGAAACGCCCAAATATATCGTTAATAATATCAAACTGATGGGTTCGCACTAAAGATGACAAAACATCATCAACAACAGGCTGGATGAAAATATTTACGATTTGCACAGCAAAATCATTATCACGCAGAGATATTTTTAACGCCTTACCCAGATCATTCAACTCGTAAGAAAGCGCATCAGGCAAAGATTTTTTAAGGCGCAACTCCACAAAATCTCTTAATGATTTTGCAGCATTAGATTTTGGCTCGACCATTTCTTGTGAAATTCCTTGCCCTCCATCAGCTTTGTCAGTGATGTGCGCGAACAAAATTTTTGCAAGAAAATCTAAACTATCGTTTCTATGATTGAAGCTTCCATATCTATGAATAGTTTCCCGGAAGTCATTCAGAATGGTGCGAATAACATTTTCAATTTGCGTTCTGACATGTTGATCTGGCCCCTCTAAAGCAAGAGCTGACTGGGCAGTAATGTCGCCTTGAACCAACTGACGCAACTTACGTTCCTGTTGAGCACGGGGAATGGATTTTCCAGTTCGCCACCGAGATATAGTTGCGACCGAAACGCCAGCCTCTTCGGCGGCCTTTTCTGGAGAACCTGAGATTAAAACAAGATTTTCTGCAAGTGAATCAATACGTTTCATGATGATAAATCCCCTTTATTCATCTAAAAGATACACGGCGTGAGAATATATGCAACTCATTTTGGCTCACTGTCGTGTAAATATGAGTGGATAATACCGAAGCTTTAAAAACATTCCCAATCTGTCTTAATGCGCCGCCCCCTGGCCTGAATCATACTCATTGGGATGTGGAACTCCCTCCTTGAAATCGTTGGATTGGGCCGCCGCCGGTCGTTTGACGCTGCTGGCGGCGGCAGACGTTGGGAAGGATCGCGGACGGTCGAATCGCTGAACGCCTCCATTCTGGCGGGAGCTACAGTATCGGCGCGCCGGGCCGGATATTATGCGCGGAACAATCCATGGGTCGCGGCGGCGGTGCAGGGTCTGGTGGCGAATGCCGTTGGCACTGGCATCAAACCCCGGTCGCAACATCCGGATGCAAAGGTACGAGAAAAGCTCCATGCATTATGGGCGCGCTGGACAGACAAGGCGGATGCTTCCGGCCTGACAGATTTTTACGGCCTCCAGGCAATCGCCGTCAGGACAATGGCAGAGAGCGGTGAAATTTTCGCCCGTCTGCGCGTATCGGATGACGGACACAATCCCCTCCGCATCGAAATCCTCGACCGCGACCAGGTGCCACTCGACCTGCACCGCGAGATCGGCGAAGGCTCCCGCATCCGCGCCGGGATTGAATTCGACGCCAGCGGCAAACGCACCGCCTATCATTGTTACCGCTACCGCCCCGGCGATGCCCTGTCATCCATGGCACTGGATACGGTGCGTATTTCTGCCAGCGACATGATCCACCTGTTCAATCCCCTCGCGCCCGGACAGTTGCGCGGAATTACATGGCTTGCGCCAATTCTTCTCCGCCTACACGAGCTGGACCAGTATGAAGATGCCGCGCTTGTGAAAGCAAAAGTAGCAGCCCTGTTCACAGGTTTCATCCGCGATCCCGATGGCACCGTCGCCGGCATGAATAACGGCAGCGCGATTAACGGCATATTACAGGTCGGCATGGAACCGGGCAGCCTGATCCCTCTGCCGCCAGGCGCAGACATCCAGTTTTCGGATCCTGCCGATCCCGGCGATTATGGCGCCTACGTCAAAAATCATATCCGCGCCATCGCCAGCGGCCTCGGCATTCCGTATGAGCTGGTATCTGGTGATCTGGAAGGCGTTACATATTCCAGCATCCGTGCCGGGCTGGTCGAATTCCGCCGCCGGATCGAACAACTGCAACACAGCATCATCGTTTTTCAATTCTGCCGCCCGGTATGGGAACGGTTCATCCGCCTGTCAGTGCTGTCCGGACATATCCCGGTGCAGGATTTTGACCGTGATCCCACCGCTTATCTGTCCGCTGACTGGCTGCCACCGAAATGGGACTGGGTGGATCCACTAAAAGATGCCCGCGCAGAGATCGCGCAGATCAAGGCTGGACTGAAAAGCCGAAGCCAGTCTGTCGCCGAGCGCGGATACGACATCGAAACCGTCGATGCCGCCATCGCCGCCGACCGTGAGCGGGAAGCGAAGCTGGGACTGATTTTTGAAACTTCACCAATCCCTGAACAGGAAGGAATGCCGAATGTCTGATCTTTTGATCCGCAGCGCCAGCCTGACGCCGCAGACTGCCAACCCTGAAAACCGTACCGTCGAAGTGGTGTGGAGTACAGGCGCTGGCGTTCGTCGCCGTGACATGAACGGGGAATATATCGAACGTCTGTCGCTGGAATCCTCTTCTGTTGATCTGTCCCGCCTGCTGGGAGCCAGCGTTCTCGATGCCCATCGCCAGGGTGCTGTCCGCGATGTGCTGGGGGCCGTCCGCACCGCACAGGTCGATGGCAAGCAAGGTACAGCCCTGCTGCAATTCTCCGCCCGCGCCGAAGTAGAGCCGATCTGGCAGGACGTTCTCAGCGGCATCGTGCGGCATGTATCGGTGGGATATCCGACGATGACGCCGGGCGGAACGATACCGCCCGCGCAATTAGCCTTTCCACTTATCAACTCCGATTGGAAGAAGTTTTACCGTGACATTGCGATTAGATGAATTAAACGCCGCCGAAACCGTAAAGGAAGTCGTGCGGCCCATCCTGCTTGCCTATCTGGATTTTATGTCCGGGGAAAAACGCCTTTGGTCTGGCATAGGTACGCTTGAATGGGACGACGAAGAATGGGCCGGAACAGGTTATCTAGGCCGTATTTCTACGATTGAGGAAACAATGGAATTGCGCGCGGCGGGAATGTCGATGCAGCTTTCCGGCGTCAAAAATGTTGACCTAACGGAAGTAATTGCCGAACCGATCCAAGGTCGCCGCGCAAAAGTCTTTCTTGGTTTTCTGAATAGCAATTTTCAACTGGTTTCCGATCCTATCGTTATCTTTGACGGTCGCATGGACACGGTGGAAATCGTGGACGGCGGACAGACTGCAACAATCACTATGATGGTTGAAAATCGCCTCCGCGATTTGGATAGAGCGCGCACACGCCGTTACACGGACGCAGACCAGCAATCACGTTATCCAAACGACCGCGGCCTTGAATACGTCCCTTCGCTGCAAGAAACCGACATTCTTTGGGGCCGGGCAAAGGAATAAACCATGATTCATAAACTGGAAAATTGGCCGGAGGCTTTTGCCTCCGCGCTTTCGCATGCTCAAAGCAAGCCGTTTATTTGGGGTGAAAACGATTGCTGCCTTTTCGCCTGTAATTCCATCTTGGCAATTACCGGCATTGATCTTGCCCGCACATTCCGCGGTTACAATACCGGAGAGGAAGCCACCGCCTTTATCGCCGGATACGGCGGTCTTTATGAATTGGTTTCATCCGTTTGCCGCGAACACGGCATGCCTGAAATCCCACCTCGACAAGCTCGCCGCGGCGACCCTGTTTTGTTTGAAGGCGGATTTGGCTTAACGCTCGGTGTTTGCGTGGGCGACAAAATCGTCGCGCCCGGCAGAACGCGCTTGTCGTCCTATGGGATTTTAAAAGGTCTTCACGCATGGAGGATTGAATAAATGCCTCCAGCCGTGGCCGCGGTCGGCGCAGTTGCCGGTGCGCTAACTTCACATTTTATTGCCGCTGCCGTGGGCGGCGGGATTCTTGGCTCTATCGTTGGTGCGGTCGCCGGAGGAATTGTATCAACTGGAATTTCGTTTCTCGGTTCAAAGGTTTTTGGCAAAGAACCGGATAAGCCGCGTTTTGAATCCACCTTGCTTTCTTCTGATGTGAAAGGCGGTGGCCGCACTCAAATGGTGCGACAACCGATCACAAGCCACCGGATTGTTTACGGTCGTACCCGCGTTAGCGGCCCTATCGTCTTTATTCATAGCCGCCCGGTGGACGGATCGAGCGAAAAGTTAGATATGCTGCATGTCGTTATCGTGCTGGCAGCGCATGAATCAAATGCAATTCAAGATGTATTTTTTAACGATGAAGTCCTTGCGCTTGATGGCTCCGGCAATGCGACCGCAGAACCGTACAAACAAGGATCAACCGTTTACGCTAACGTCTATCCGCCATTGTCAGCAAGGCGCGGGGGCGCGGTTGCGGGGCCGGGCCTTTCATGCCTTCACGCGGCGCAAGAGTGCCGAGAGCAAAGCCGGTGCGGTCGATAGATTCCGCGGCAATCGTAAAGGCTTTGTCTTCTTTGGGGGTTACAATAACGTCATAGGTTTCTGCAACGCCAAAACGGAATTCATCAACCGTAACCGGCTCTACACCTTGGCCGTCTGCCTCAACCACGCTCATTTTCAGACCGGGAATTCGCACATCGTAAATGCTCATGGCCGAAGCGTTGATAAAACGCAGACGCACCCGTTCACCGGGCTTGAACAAGCCCGTCCAGTTTTGTTCGGGCGTTCTGCCATTTACGAGAAATGTATAGCCGGTAACGTCTGAAAGGTCGGTCGGCAGCATCCGCATTTCGCCCCACATTTTGGCGTTGGCCCATGCTTTGCTAAATCCTTTTTCCCCTGCGTCCGCAAAGAAATCTCCAACCGTGCGGCGGGCATATTGGTAATAATCGGACGACATTTTCAAATTGCTGAAAATATCTTCACCGTCTTCATCATGGAAATCTGACAAAAGAACAACATAGTCGCGGTCGGCGCGGATCGGGTCTTTGCCTTTGGGGCTTAATACGAGTGAACCGTAATGGCCGTCCTGTTCCTGTTCGGAACTATGCGCGTGATACCAATAGGTTCCGGTTTGTTTAACGGGGAAACGATAGGTAAAGGTTTCGCCTGGCTTGATGCCGGGGAAGCCGTTGAAGCCGGGAACGCCGTCCATTTCACCGGGCAAAATCAGGCCGTGCCAATGGACGGACGTATCTTCATCCATCTTGTTTGTGACATGGATAATAGCGTCCTCGCCTTCGGTAAAGCGCAAGGTCGGGCCGGGTATTGTGCCGTTAATGGTGATTTTCTTGACGGTTTTGCCGGTAATATTTACAGGCTCACGAGTGATTACAAGGTTATATTCCTCGGCTTTTACCGGAGAGGCAAAGCAAGCGAATAAAAATAAGAATAGAGTACAGGTGTAAAATTTCATCGGGAATCCCCATAGCTAAAAGCTGAGCGCAAAAAACAAAAAATGCGCCGGGGATTAAATCCGCAGACGTTGGGTCGTCAGAATAATGGAGGGTTGGGTTTGAAAATGGCTAGGCCAATCGGGCGGCGGGCCACGAATGCCGCTAATATCGCCTACCGTCCAAACATGGACAGGCTCTACATTGAAAGCCATAACAATAGGCAAATCCTTGGTTACATCAGGCTTGTGAATGACCGGGCCGTTATCAGCCACTTGTAATTCAAGCCCCATGCAATCTTTCATCAACATGCCTGAACTGGACTTCTTTTCCTTCTTATCGCCATGATGCTCCATACCGTGGCAAGGTGGCATATCCGACATTGCCATCGGCTTGGCCGCTTGTGCGGGTTCGGCGCAAACAGGCATTGCACACGCCAGCGAAGGCGTGAGCATGATAAGCATTAGAAAGCTGAGAAGAAATTTCCTCATAATTTTAACTATATAGCATATCTTTCCAAAAAGTCATCATGGCGACATAAGTATTCTTAAAAATACCTGATTATGTCGTACTCTTAACAAATGAGGCTGCGGTTAGTTCCCACTTGCCGGGAACTCCTCGAACGCTCCACCTGATTGATTATTCATCGACTTCCTTAGCATAAAAATATAGAGAACAGGAATTAAGATCAGCGTTAATATTGTTGTGCTGACCATTCCGCCGACCATCGGCAGGGCGATCCGGCGCATAACATCCGATCCCGGCCCTTCTGTCAGAAAAATGGGAATCAGGCCGAGGATGATAACGGACACGGTCATCAATTTAGGCCGCACCCGCTGCACTGCGCCGTGTTTGATGTTTTCAATCAGGTCTTCATAGGTTACGGGCGGGTGGTCGCGGTTTTGATGGTCAATGTAAATTAACATGACAATCGCGGTTTCAACGGCAATCCCGGCCAGCGCGATAAAGCCAACGGCCACCGCGACCGACATATTATATCCGGCAAGCCAGACCCACCAGAATCCGCCTGTTACGCCGAACGGCACGGCCAGCGTGATGAGAAGCGTCCGATCCCACCGTCCGAAATGCAGATAAAGCAAAGTTAAAATAATCAGCAGCGTCGCGGGAATGGCAATTGCAAGCCGCGCGTTGGCTTCCTGCATTTGCTCAAACTGCCCCGAAAGTTTCAGGCTGTAACCGGAGGGCAATTTCATGGTTTTGAGTTTCGCCTGCAAATCGGAAATGTAGGAACCTATATCCCTGTCCTGAATATCGACGAACACCCATCCTTGCAGCCGAGCATCTTCGGACGTAATCATGGCCGGGCCTTCTGCCACGCGAATGTCCGCAAGATTGGCAAGCGGAATGGACGTGCCGGATGACGAAGGTACTAAAACATCGTCAAGGTCGCTCAATTGTTCGCGGTACGGCCTGTCGTAGCGCAGCATAATCGGATAGCGTTCACGGCCTTCCACTGCCTCGCTCAACTGCATACCGCCAAGCGCGGTTTGAATCACCATTTGCACGGTGGCAAGGTCGATGCCGTAACGGGAAACTCTTTCACGGTCGGGAATGATTTCAATATATTTGCCGCCCTGTACCCGGTCGGCCACGGCGCTACGCGTTCCCGGCACTTGCCGCGCCAGTTGCTCAACGCCCTTTGCAAGACGGTCGATTTCATTTAAATCAGGCCCGGCGATTTTGATTCCTACCGGCGTCCGGATTCCGGTTGTCAGCATGTCGATACGGATTTTAATGGGATAGCCCCATATATTCCGCAGGCCGGGCAGATTGACGCTTTTATCCATTTCCGCCACCAGTTTTTCCGGCGTCATGCCGCGCCGCCACTGGTCGCGGGGTTTCAGTTCCACCCATGTTTCAATCATATTCAGCGGTGCGGGGTCGGTCGCGGAATTGGAACGCCCGGCCTTGCCGAACGCCAGCGCCACTTCCGGCACGGCCATGAGCTGTCGATTGGTGACTTGCAAAATCTCCCGCGCCTTCTCGGGCGATATGCCCGGCACGGTCATCGGCATATAAAGCAGGCTGCCCTCATATAGCGGCGGCATGAATTCGGAACCCAAACGGCTGACCGGCAGGGCCGTGCTGACGAGAACAACAAGCGCCAGCAAAACGGTTGCTTTCGGGAACGTCAGGGCCGCATTCAGGACAGGCTTATACAAGCCGATGAAAAAGCGATTGATGATATTTTCGTCCTCCCGCTTTATTTTTCCCCGTACAAGCCAAAGCATGAGAACCGGCACCAGCGTTACGGACAGGATCGCCGCCGCCGCCATTGCGTAGGTCTTGGTATAGGCCAGCGGCGCGAATAATTTATGGGACTGTCCGGTCAGGGCAAACACCGGCAGGAAAGACACCGTGATGATAAGCAATGAAAAGAACAGGCCCGGCCCGACTTCCTTTGCCGCCTGCAAAAGCGCCGCCTGCCGTTCCGTCTTTGGCGCGTCGGAGGCAAGATTTGATAACTTCCGGTGTGCGTTCTCGACCATGACAATGGAGGCGTCCACCATTGCGCCTATCGCAATCGCAATGCCGCCGAGCGACATGATATTGGCGGTTATGCCTTGCGCCGCCATGATGATAAAGGCGGCAAGAATACCAAGCGGCAGCGTGACAATGGCGACGCCCGCGCTGCGGACATGCAGCAGGAAAATGAACGTGACCAGCGCCACCATCAGGCTTTCTTCCAGCAGCTTGCTTTTTAGGTAATCGACCGAGCCTTCAATCAGCTTGCTGCGGTCGTAAACCGTGACCAATTCCACACCCGCGGGCAAGCCCTGCTGGATAAATTCAAGCCGTTCCTTGACTCTCTGAATAACGGCGTTGGCGTTCGCACCCGGACGCGCGACCACAAACCCGCCCACGGCTTCGCCCTGGCCGTTCAATTCTGTAATACCGCGCCGTATGGCCGGGCCTTCCACAACGCGCGCCACGTCGCCTATTGTAACGGGCGTTCCATCCACGCTTGTTTGCAGCACAACTTTTTCCAAATCAGCCGCGCTTTTCACATAGCCAAAAGACCGGATCATATATTCGGTTTCCGCCATCTCTAACGTGCGCCCGCCCGTTTCCTGATTGGCGGCACGGACGGCCTCGATTACGCGGGACAAGGGAATATCATAGGCGTGAAGTTTATGCGGCTGCACCAGTACCTGATATTCCTTGACGAAACCGCCGACGCTGGCCACTTCCGCCACGCCTTTGACGGTCGCCAGTTCAAAGCGCACAAACCAGTCCTGCAATGTCCGCAATTCCTGCAAATCATGTTTTCCGGTGCGGTCTATAAGCGCATATTGAAACACCCATCCAACGCCGGTGGCATCCGGCCCTAGTTGCGGACGCACGCCTTCCGGCAATTGCCCGGCGACTTGCGACAAGGCTTCCAGAACACGGCTGCGCGCCCAATACATATCCACGCCGTCCTCGAAAACGATATAAATAAAACTGTCGCCAAACATGGAAAAGCCGCGCACGGCCTTTGTCCGGGGCAAGCTCAACATGCGCGTCGATAGCGGGAAGGTGATTTGATCCTCGATAATCTGCGGCGCTTGTCCCGGCCAGTCGGTGCGGATAATCACTTGCGTATCGGACAGGTCAGGAATGGCGTCCAGCGGTATATTGCGAACGGCGACAATCCCCGCCGCCAATAGCACTAGCGCGCCAAGCACCACAAAAAATCTGTTCGACGCCGACCAGTCGATGATTCTGGCGACAAAAGATTTTGACGGATCGTGCAGCGTATCAGCGAGCATGATCGCCCTCCATATCCATACCGGGCATATCTTTCATGCCCTTTTGTTCCGGCGCGGGCATGTCTTTCATATCCATGCCCGCCATATTCGCCATGCCGCCGCGCAAATTGCTTTCGGCGTCAATCATAAACTGACCCGATTCGACAATGGATTGCCCTTCCTTTAAACCGGAAACGATTTCCGTCAGGCCGTGCGCGGTTATCCCGGCTTTCACGGCAACGGGTCGGAAATATCCATTATCCAACGCCTCGATGACATGCCCGCCGTCCTTACCGTACAACACGGCGTCTGCGGGAACCGCAAGCCGCTTTTCGCTGCCCGCTTCAAACACGGCATTGACGATACTGCCGGTTTTCAATTTGCCGTCCGGATTGTCCACCACCAGCCGCACCATACCCTTGCGGCTTTCCATGTCCGTCATCGGATAAATGTAATCCGTTACGGCTTTGATTGTTTTGCCGGTTTCATCAACCGTGATCGTCGCGGGCGTTCCGATGGTCAGAAATTGCAAATCCTTGATCGGCACATGCGCCTCGACCCACACTTGCGAATAGTCCTGAAGGCTCAGAATCATATTGTCGCCGTCCTCGGCATCAACATAAGACCCCTTGCGAACATTCAGCGTCATAACCGTTCCGCCCGCCGGAGCATAAAAAGGCGTCTGTTCCAGAAAACTGCCTTTGGCTTTCAGTTCGGCAATCGCCTTGTCGTCCATGCCATAAAGGCGCAGACGCTGTGAGGGAGCACCGATAATCTTTCCGCCCCTCAATCCCACCAGATAGTCGGCTTGGGCCGACAAAAGATCGGGGCTATAGAAGGTAAACAGGAGGTCGCCCTTTTTCACCGTATCACCCACGGCGTTGGTTTGTAGGTCAGCAACCCATCCCGACGTGCGGACGGCAATCGCGTATTCCTTTCTCGTGCTAGGCGCGATTGTACCGAAAGCATGGATAGCTTTACCGAATTCCTGCATTTGCGCGGGAGCGGTTTTGACTCCCAGCGCCTGCCTGTATGCCGGGGTGATTTGCAAAGACCCGCTTTGATCGGATTTTTTTTGATCTTCGGGTGAGGCCTCGCCGCCATTTTCAGGTGGCGTAGTCATGGGCTGGGTTTCGGTTTGCGGCACCAAATCCATCCCGCAGATCGGGCATTTATCGCCTTTCTTGCCGTGAATATGCGGATGCATGGGGCAAATATAAACCTGTTCGGCAGGCTTGTTTTTTTCTGCCGTTGGCGGCGCGCCTTCTTCTGTCATCGGCATGGAGATTGAAGGCATGGAATCTTCGGCTGCCATCACAATGGCGGGCGCGAAGGCGAAGAATATAAGGGTGAGAATAAAAATACGCATGGCAAAGCTCCTTTTTCAGCTTGGTTGAAATCCAAAAGCAGAAAAAGGCAGGCTTATTCGCGGAAGCGCTGCGTGGTCAGGAGGATGGAGGGTTGTGTTTGGGAAAGATCGGGCCAGTCAGGTGGCGGGCCACGAATGGCATGGTATCCGGCTGGATCAAAAGTAACGACAGGGGCAGTATCGATCCAAGCGATAATGAATGTCTTACCGCCATTGTCGGGGTTTTTCAGGTCAGCATGATGATCCGCATTTTGCAGGTCAATATGAAGACAGTCCTTGAAAAAGATAGGATTGTCATCGCTAGGGATATTCTGCGTACCGCCCATTTTGTCCATGCCGGGGCAATCTTCCATACCCTGCATTGGCTGCGCCGCCTGCGCTTTGCTCATACCCATAAACGGCCCACACGCCAAACCGGGCGTGAGCATAAGGAGCATTAAAAAGCCGAGAAGATATTTTCTCATGACATTCATATTACATCATTCTCGTGAAAAAACCATAAAGCAGCCAATTTATAGAATTCCGTTAGATACTATCTAACGCGCCCTTTCGGACATGAAAAAGCCGCCCTTACGGCGGCTAACTCATTGAATTTCCTTGGTTGCGGGGAGAGGATTTGAACCTCTGACCTTCAGGTTATGAGCGATATGATTGTCAGTAACCTGCCCGCTAAGGAGCCTAATAAATATAGGTACTTAGCGGTTTTCGCAAGCGGCGATTTTTGACCGTATGTAACTTTTGTATGTAACTCCGGCCCGTATGACAGACAGCTTGAAAAGTCCTTGGAATCAAAGGAAAATCCTCCGGTATCTAGCGGCCTTCCTATGCCCGCAAAGCCCTATTAGTTGCCAACCACAGTTGGCATGTGATATATTGAAAGGAGATCGGTAATGGGCCAAAGCGTAACGCCAAAAACGATTATAGCCTATGCCGATGGTAAAGGCCGGGAGCCGTTCACTGAATGGGTTCAGGGCTTGAAAGATATACAGGCTAAACGCCGGGTGATCGCCCGCCTTCGCCGCGTTAGTGAAGGAAATTACGGCGACCATAAGCATATTCAGAACGGCGTATATGAATTGCGCTTGTTCTTTGGCCCCGGCTATAGGGTTTATTTTGGCGAGGATGGAGATACGGTTGTCGTTCTGCTATGCGGCGGCGACAAAGGCTCCCAAGAAAAAGACATTGAGGCTGCGTTAGCCCATTGGAAGGAGTATCAGAATGGCAAAGAAGTATAGAACGCTCGATGAGATCGAGGAAGAAATTCTCCGGGATGAAAAGCCGGAGGATATCGACGCCTATATGGAAGGCATGTTTGAAGAATTCGCGGAAGATGGAAATGTCGGCGCGCTTCTCGCTTCCTTGCGCGTTATTGCCAAGGTTAAGGGCATATCTGCTATTGCGGAAGAAACCGGCATATCGCGGCAGGGTTTGCAAAAAGCGTTATCAGAGAAAGGCAATCCCTACTTTGAAAACATCAACTCCATTATGAAGGCTATGGGATATCGTTTAAAATACGAAAAGGATGATATGGCCCACGCCTAAGCGCGAACGAATTAAAAAGGCCTCTTTCGAGGCCTTTTTCTATGCCGCTTTCTGTATGGATTTTAGAACCTTGCCGGATAGCTTTACGGGTGCCTGGGCGGGAACATCAAGGGGCCGCGCCGCTGCAAGATTGTTTACAGCGCGTTTCAAACGCGGATCGGAAGCATTAAGATATTTTTGCGTTGTCTGAATATCTTGGTGGCCGACCAATTTTTGAACCGCGTCGATATCGCCATCCGTACCAAGCGTATCCGTACAAAAGGCCGCGCGGGTATCATGCCAGCGGTAATCAATCCCTATCGCCTTCTTTGTCTTTTTCCATGCAGTTGTGGCAACATGCTTTATTCTCCGGCCAATCTTCCGCGCTCATTCGGGCAATACCTCCGAAAGCTGCAATTCAAAGGCGGATTGCAGGCGGTTGTCGGTCGGGTTTGCGCCTTGGTCATCATCCTGAAGGCGCATAATGACGCGACAATTGGTGGTAACAAGCGGCCCTGCCGTAACAGGTTCCAGTTTGCATTCATGGTCATTTGCGCCACGCGCGCGCCGTTCGGAAATTCAAAGAGGCTGCGGTTTTTAGATATGCCGGTAAGGACAAAGCCGGAAGCCCGGTAAATCGTACCGTCGCCGCATTGCGCTGCGTCTGAAAAAGAAACGATCCACTGAATATCATCTTGAGCAAATGCAGGGCCGTTCTTCCTATCCGAATGTTAAATCCTATGTGAAGGAGCTATTAGAATTTTTTGGCCCGGCGACGCCGATGGAAGATGTTGAAGACCGCATTTATGCCTATATTGAATTTTCAAAAAATCAGAAGGTAAAAACCTTTATTGGCCATGACGACAAAGGCAATAATCTTTACAAAGAAAAAGATGAATTGCGCGCGCCCAAATCCACGAATGAATATCTGAAATGTCTGGTCAAGGCATTTAGAGAATTTAAGAAGGCACCTGAGAACCGGAAGATTGCAAAATACATTCCCGATCCGCCGCAAATTGACTTGCTGAATGTTCCAAGACGGACGCCGACGCCTATTCCTTATAATGTCACGCGCACATATTTAGACGGCTTTGATGAAAAGCTGCATGCTCATACGCGCCTTGCATATATTTTGTGCGTTCAAACGGGAATGCGGGCGAAGGAATGCGCGCGCATTAAAGAAAGCCAATATCACGAAACGGAAAGGGTCATTCTTCTTACGCCGGAGCAGACCAAAACCAAAACGGGGCGGTTTGTTCATGTTAATGAGATCGCGCACAAGGCGCTCATGGAATGCCGCAAGACCGGCGACTATCTTTGGCAGATTTTACAGGAATACCCGCACTTGGCTGCGGAATATCAGCAGAAATATAAAATCCATGTGCGTGGCGATATTAGTTTCATTCTATACCGCCGCAAAGGAACCGGCGTCCCCCGGCCCGTATCTATCCTATTCAGCAAATCTATTTCATCCGGCCCTTTAGCGGCATTTTTGACGGCATGAACGGCCAAATTCAGGCTTTCCCGCGCGGCGGCGAAAGATGGCTGGCAACGCTTGATTTCCGCCTCGATCAACGCCGGGCGCGAACGCTTGAAAGTTTGATTGCGCGATTGAACGGGCCGACCGGCAAAGTGCTGGTGCCTGATTTCCGCCGTATGAAAATCCGGCCTATCACGCAAAGCATGGACGATTACGCGGAAGAAATCGGTTCGACGTTCTTTTCCGACCGTTACGATTTCAAGGATATGACGCAAGAGGAAGGACTTCTTACCACGGAAGAACCTGTCCCGATGGGTTTAGAAGAAAATTTGCTCTTTGCCTTTGATTTTGAAACCGCGCTTTTGATTTTTCCTGACGGCGTTTTCCTTCTCACGGAAGCGGGCGAGGATTTGTTAGGGGAGAATGTCGGCATTCCGTTTATCAGCGAAGACAAGCAAATCAACGTGACGGTTGATTTTGGCGCGCCACTGGAAATTGGAACCGAGGAAGGATTTATCTTTGACATTTTCACGGCTGAGAAAATCGCCGTGCAAGTGGGTGGTGGCTTCTTTGAAGGCGCAGGCCAGCCGGTCTTGATCGGCGGCGCGCATAACCGCGTAAGTTTCGACGGCCTGGCACCGAACCTAACCGGGGTTTTATGGGCCGGGGAAAGCCTCGGCACTTCGCCGGGCCGGGCGCATTTAATTCTTTTTGAAACGGGCACCGACCTTAACGGATACATGCGGGCGGTCGATCCGTCCTTATAAGGAACTTCCAAACCTAATCCCTGATTTTTCACATAGGAAATTACGCGCTCGTGCTTTTCTGCAACGCGCGCAAATTCTGCCTCCCATTCACTGTCGCAAACTACATAATTGATATGGCTCTTTAATGGATCGGTCGTCCATAAATCGCGGGTTGTTTGAAAACCAACATGCGTGCTAGAGCCTTTGGGATTGTAAGGATCGAGAACCGCAAGAATTCTTTTCTCGTCGCCTATAGCCCCGGCAATTGCGTTATAAATACGTTCCGACGCCTGATTGGCGATTTCCAAATATTGCAGCATCCAAGGGCCGGTGCCGCCTTTGCATTCCAAATGCCCGCCATCAATCCATTGCCGCACAATTCGTTTCAACTGGCCGAATAAATGCAGCTTCGGCTCTTGGTCGGTATCGCGGAAATAGGTATAGAGCAAATGTTTTGCCAGCTCGAAAGATACGGTGCTTGGTCGCTTCTCTTTCATTTCCGCGACGGTTAGCGTAATGCCTTCACCGACAATACCTTCTAACAATGTTTGGCCTGGCCCCACCAATTCAGGCGTTAGAACGAGCGTAGAATCCGCCGTAAAATTCGCCGTTAGGCGTTCTTCCGGCAAGTCAACGCGATAGCCCACAACGCGCGGAAATACGATTTCAAGCGCGGCACGTTCTTTCATAGCCTTAACGCGCTCTGTTTTGCGCGGCGGCTTTACCGGCGCGACTTGCGGCTTGGCGGTGAAGTCAAACGGAATCCCCATAATGTCCGCATACTCGACATTAAAGATACCTTCATCGTTCAATTCATAGGAATAGCGGCGCAAACCGCGACCGACAACCTGTTCGCAAAGAAGCTGCGTTCCAAAAGCACGAACGCCTAAAATGTGCGTGACGGTGTTTGTATCCCATCCCTCCGTAAGCATGGAAACAGATACGACGCAGCGAATTTGTTCGCCAAGACGCCCTTTCTTGCCGACGGTATTCATCACTTCGCGCAGCAAATCGGAATCTGAAACTTCTCCGATTTCTCCCGCGCCGCTGCGCTGCTTCATTTCCCGTTTGAATTGTTCGATTTCAAGGGCCGCGGCTTGGCGGAAATCGTTATCGAGCGCCTCACCAGATTCAAGCTGCTTGCTATCAATCAAGAGAGTGTTTGGTTTACCATCCGGGCGGGCCGTATCAATGGCCGTTATTTCAATGGGGGAGATTCCCTCAACCTGTGCAGAAAAATTGCGAACATTAATGCTTGGAATATCTAAGAGGTTTATCTTCTCACCATTCACGAAAATGACAAAGTTTGGATCGCTGATAAAGCGCATGCCAATTTCTTTTCGCAAATCCTGAATATCGAGTGATCGGCTTTTAAATTCTTTTGTAAAAATAACCGTGCCGCGTGTAACCGCGCTATAATCTGAATTCTCGACTTTTTTTGCTTTTATAGGGTCTGCGCCGCTTCCTTGAGTGATTTCATAGGTGAAACGATCAATGCCGTCTTGCGTTGAGGAAACGTAATATTTATCAGCAAAACAAAAGGCGGAAAGCCGCCCGATACCGTTTTTTCCAAAGGCACGGCGTTTTCCTACAGTTACGCCCGCGGGGAATTCTACATCCTTCCCTTGTTCTTCCTGCCGGTTATAGCTGATCTTCATAAACCGTTTTGTAAATGAAGCCGACGACATGCCTATGCCGTTATCCCGGAGCGAAAACACATTTTCAGTTTGGACAGTCGGCCAAAGAATATGAATCTCGGTTGCGCCCGCATCCCAGGCATTGGCAATAAGCTCGATAATGGCCACGCGCGGATTCGATATCATGGCGTTACCGACAAGCTGCTGGATAAATCGCTGGTCAAAGGAAGCGGTAATAACGCTCATGTCAAAACCCCGCATTCATACGGCGCAAAATTTCGGAAAACTGGCCGTATAACGGTCAGTTGATCCTTTTGCCGGTTCTGGTCTTTCAGATTCTTCATATCCTTTTATAGCTTCCAATATGCCGGGACGGTATCGCTTTATAAATTTTCGCGTATGTAATCCGTATGTAATTTTTTTCCAAAAATAAAGCCGCCTTCCGGCGGCTAACTCATTGAAATTCCTTGGTTGCGGGGAGAGGATTTGAACCTCTGACCTTCAGGTTATGAGCCTGACGAGCTACCGGGCTGCTCCACCCCGCGGCAAGGAATCGAAAATTTGTAAACTGCGCCGAAAATTTAGGAAAGGGGCTAAATTTCAGGCCAAAAAGCGTATGTAACAAACGTATGTAACTTTACTGCTCAAATCTGCTACAAACTGCACATTACACTTTTTTGTCGTTTTTATTCTTCCTTTCACTTCAACTCGTTAGTCACTCCTAGCTTGACAAGCTTCATGTTATGAGCCTGACGAGCTACCGGGCTGCTCCACCCCGCGTCAGGAAATTCAAGTTTTAGCCCTAAAATTCGTTAGACACTTTGTTAGATACTTGAGGGCTACTTTCTGCACCTAACTGCACTTTTAGTCAATTGGGCCTCGTGCAAAAGACCTTTTAATTCAACGCTCTGGCAATCTGTAAACCGACAAGCTTCACGTTATGAGCCTGACGAGCTACCGGGCTGCTCCATCCCGCGACAAGGGAAACAAATGGTTCGTGTTTATAGGCTGTGGAGTCGGGTATTGCAACGGCAAAGATGCTTCAATGCACATATATTACGGAAATATGCAATTCGTCGTTATATAGGGCTTAAATAGGCCAAAAAGCCGCCCGATCAACCTTCTTCTCCGCTGGAGTTCTCCTGTGCTACAAAAATACAATCTTCGCCCCGATCATAATAAAAGGAATTTATCATGCTGCGCTCCGTTTTTATCTTCCTCGCCATCGCTCTATTTTCCACGCACGCCATGGCCGACGATGCCGCCTTCGCCCGCATCCGCAAGAACCAGGAAGTCAATTGCGGCGTCTATGTTCTGGGTACGATTTTTTCCTATGATAAGGCGGGCGGGCCGCGCGGCCTCACCGTCGATTTGATGAACGAAATCGGGAGCCGCACTGGCCTGAAAGTGAAATACACGGAAATTTCCAGCTTCGCCACATTGTTCGAAGATTTGAAAACCGGACATTTCGATATGATCTGCTCACCGCTCCTGCTCATCCCCAGCACGTCAATGAAGGGCATGCCGGGCGCGTTCATCATGGAAGATCCGATTCATATTTATACGGGTGCTGACGCGGATATGTCTGGCGTTACATCGCTCGATCAACTCAACAATGAAAAATATATCTTCGTCGGCCTCGATGGCGAACTCGGCGGATTATACGCGCCACGCTTATTCCCCAAGGCAAAATTGAATTTATTGCCGATGGGCACGCCGTTTTCGAACCTGTTCATGGAAGTCCTGACCAAAAAAGCGAATTTCATGATCATGTCCGAACTCGCCTTCAACGCTTACGATAAAGAAAACCCCGGCAAGCTCAAACAAGTGACGGACAAATCGATGTACGATTCTTCCGTGCGGTTTTTTTACCCCGAAGGCAGCGAAACCTTGCGCGCGAACATGGATGTGATGGTCGAAGACATGCGCCGCGACGGCACGCTCGATAAACTGCTCAAAAAGAACGGATTCAAGAAGTAATCAGGCGGCCTTACCGGCTTTCTTCGCCCGCTCGATCCCTTCGAGGATGAGTTGCTTGGCCTTGGCGGCATCGCCCCAGCCCCTGAGCTTCACCCACTTGCCTTTTTCAAGGTCTTTATAGTGTTTGAAGAAATGTTCGATCTGGTCGCGGCGGATCGGGCGGATATCGTCAAGATCCTCAATGTTATCATGATAAGGATGCAGGGCCGCAACGGGCACACCGATGATTTTCTCGTCTATGCCCTTGTCGTCTTCCATCATCAACACACCCACGGGACGCGTGCGCATGATCGCTCCCGCCATGACGGGCGTTACGCTGATGACGATAACATCCACGGGGTCGCCGTCTTCGGATAGCGTGTGCGGAATGAATCCGTAATTCCCCGGATAATACATCGGGGTGTGCAGGAATCGATCGACGAACATCACGCCGGATTCTTTATCGAGTTCGTATTTTACAGGGGCGCCGCCCATCGGGTTTTCGATGAAAACGTTGACTTCTTCGGGCACATCTTTGCCGATTGCGATTTTGGATAAGTCCATGGGGCCTCCTAGCGTGTTAATTCAGGCCCGGACTATACGGATTTTGGCCTTTTTCGCTACAAAATTCTAAAGCCTCGCTTTATAAGGGTTTTATGAGCATTTATTTCGGGAATGGATCGGGAAATCTGCAGGCCGATCGGCGCTATGACATGGCGTTGGAATTCACGAAGGACGGCGATTTTGCGGCCGCCGCCGATCTGCTGCGTCAGGGGATTGAACTCGCCCCCGCTTGGCCGCCGTTGCATTTTCATTTAGGTGAGGCCTTGCGCCGATGCAATGAAGCAAAAGAAGCCGAAGTCGCGTTTCGCCATTACCTCGCGCTCGATCCTGAAGACAGGATGGGTGCAATGATCAAACTTTCCATCATGGGCGTTATCCCTGCGCCCGACACCATGCCCGAAGATTATGTGCGTGCGCTGTTCGATCAGTACGCGCCGAGATTCGAAAAATCTCTTGTCGAAAATCTTTCTTACCACACACCCGAAGCGATTGCGGCCTCGGTTCTCAAAATCCACGCCTCGTTCGATCATCTGCTCGATCTAGGATGCGGCACAGGCCTTGGCGCGCAACAATTTACTGAACGCACAACACGCATGACTGGAATCGATCTCGCGCCCGGCATGATTGAAATCGCCCGCGCCAAAAATATTTACGACGACCTGCAAGTTTCAGGCATTGAAAATTTTCTGGATCAAACCAAAGACTTTTACGATCTAATCCTTGCCGCTGACGTGTTCGTTTATATCGGCGATCTCAAAAAGATCTTCAAGCAAATATCCTCGCGCCTCGTTAATTACGGATTATTCGCCTTCAGCATTCAAAGCCTATCAAACGGATCATGGAAACTCGGCGACGATCACCGCTACGCGCACTCAAAGACCTATATCGAAGAATGCGCCAAATCCGCAGGCCTTGAAATCCTCGTTTGCAAAAACACAACTCTGCGTCAGGATGCAGGCAAACCTATCGAAGGTATAATCCTTATCTACCGCCGAAAATAGCTACGCGTGAAGGCCTAAAGCCGGCATGGGCGGTGCGACGATTCCAGCCTGCATCAAAATGTCATTAGCACAGATGGACGATAGGATGCCGCATACTTCTTTCGCTGTTTCAGGCTCTTGAAGCGATGAGGCCAGGATGATTTTTTGAACCTTCTTGGTTTGCTCGATATTTCCGAGCAGAACTTTAGGATCGGAATGGTAAATATGATGCACCATCAGGCGGTGTTCTGTGATCCCCTTGCCCTCTTCGTTCGATATATCGCCGGAATCAATACGGACAGCTCCGAGATACGCGCCGTTGCCTGCATGGAACCCATGAACGCCGGGGCGCATCGATCCTTCTCTTTCAAATATATTATGGCCGTTCAGCAGAAAATGTGCTCCTGCCTCTTCTATGCTGTGATAATCACGCCAGTTCTTTTCAAACCATGCATCGAACGGGCGAGCGGGCGATAATGTCGTCAGATGCGCATCCGGATGTCTGGATGTCAGGTGCGCGTGTAGTTCATTGATCAGGGTCTGCCCCGCATTTTTAAGGCTGCCGATGGCGCTAATCGAATAGCAGACGAAAGATTTCGGCTTCTGCGGATCATACTCTGATTCCGTGGTCAAGATTTGGCCGATATCGCCGTTCAGGTCGAGATAGTTATTGATCTTGGCAAATCCCACATCGACATAAATCGCGGACTGAATTTTATCGCCGACCATGATGGCAAAACATCTATGGGTAAAACCCTCGCCGCCCAAACGATGACGGCACAAATCTTCAATTGAGCTTGCACCGCGTTCATGCACACGATCCTTGCCGACCAATTGCCCTATGATCTCATCGGGCATATCACGCGTGATTTCAACAAAACGCCAAGGCTGTGCCGCCGTGGCACTGCTAATCAGGCCTCGCCGATCTGCAGAACGGCGAAAAGACACACTCGTACTCATATGAATAAATCCCCCTCATATATACTTATGAAAACAATGATTTATATCAAACCGTCCGAAATTTTCCAAGTATTTTTCGGGCAAAAATCCGCCTTTAAAATTGCCGGAAAACCGGGATTTATCGTAGAATGGTCATGAGCCTCCAACAAAAGAAAGCCCCACCATGGCCAAAAACAATGCCCGCCCGCTGCTCTTGCTCACCGCCGCTTTTTTGCTGAGCTTTGGCGCCGCTACCTTGCACGCAGAAGATAAAGAAGCGCCAATTGATTTGAAGAACGGCAAATGGTCCACGCTCACGCAATATATCGGCACGTATAATTATGACGCCGTGTTTGGCGATATGAATGTGAAAGCAGAACTGAATGTGATGCTCAAAGGACATGACGTCGATACTGCGGCAGAATTTTCCGTCACCGCACCGATCGGCTTTGAAAATGACTGCCTGATTTTAAAGGGCGCACAAAAAAGTAAAGCGAACGAGAATAGCAGTTACGCGGAAATCTGCGTGGGCGGCGGCATCATCAATCTTGCGATTAAGAGTGAAAAAACCATCACGATATATACGCGCAGCGATAACTATCAATATATGTCGGATGGCATGCGCGCATGGGTTTACTTCCAGAACAACGATATGGCCGTCCCCCTCATCAAAAAGCCGGAAAACGTGCAACTGGTCGTGACGGCGCAATAATCGCTATTCTATATTAGAATTTACTGCGGTTCCTGCTGCCGCTTATGTTGTGCGGCGGCGTAGGCGGCTTGGTATTTCTGCCGCTCCTGATATGTCCATTTCGGATTGTTGGCCATACCCTTGTTATGTATGGCGTCGTTCATTGCGTCTTGTTCGATACTCATGTTGGCCTCCTTGGTTTACCAAAACCAAACGAAGCAGATTAGCCAAAGTTCCGGTTTTTACGAAGTTGACAAATCATCCATTAATTGCCATAAGATTTTATGTTTGAAAAAGAGTATTCCAGAATTACAAAAGTACGCGTGAAATTGCAGGGAGGGCACCCATTTCCTGTTACATTGGGTAGCGCAGCTTGTCCTTCTTATATCGAGCATGAAATTGCCAGTCTGGCCGAAGCCATATTGAAACCCGGCTACGATACAAAACCCGATCCTCACACGCGCCTGCCTTATGTTGGCATCAGGCACATACCTGAACACTATCTTCAGGAAGATGGAAGCTACGACATTCCCTTCGGCGTAAAAGATATCCATACGCCACTGGAAAACCTGCCGGAAGAATGTTTGCTAGTCGTTGAGAATGAGGGGGACAAAATCCGGCTGCATTTTAATGATGCGGCTCAGGGTCAAAACATCAGAAGCGTGAGTTTTGCACACAAGCTGATACAAGAAGCAGTTCAGGCTTATCTAACGGAACAGGATGATTGCGAAAAACACATAAGAAATCTTCAAGAGCAATATGCAACTCTTCCCGAAAATGATTCGGTGAGAAAAGAAGAGCTTCTTCTCATGATAAAAAGAACTGATGGCTACAGAAAAGACACGCACCATGTTGGGTCCGAAGAAGCGCCGTTTGTACCGTTAAGTTTTGCACAGGGTGAAGGCGGATTCGGAATGGAATTTAAGGTTTCTTATCCATGGAAGGCCGTAAATTATGAAGGAATTTCTCGTAAACAGGCGGCAATGGCAAACCGAACTTTCTGCATAAAGCCTGCACATCCCGGAAATCATTTTCATCCGGTTCATACCAAGTGTGGAATTCGACCATCCATTCCGGTGTTATGCATTTGACGTCAGAGCCAGCAATGACGCCATTTCCGGTTAAAGATTCGAAAGGATAAGGGCAGCCATACAGCAAACGGCCTTCTTCATCAAATAAGAACGTATGGATATCGACCTTGCGACCGTCGGGATGCCCCAAAACAAAGTTGCAATCCTGCGTATCGTCACGCTCTATATCGGAGAAGCCAAGTGTTTCGAGAATGCCGCGCAGCTTGGAAACGTCGTTGTGCGACAGTGCAATATCCAAGTCTTCATGTGGGCGCGTCTGATGGCCCAGCAAGGCATCAACGCCCCAACCGCCATCGACGATTATTTCGATTTCATTTTCTTTGAAAAGTTGCAGAAGTTCTATAACGGCATAAGCCGGAAAGGAAAAAGACATGATAACTCCGATCATCAAATGACATTGCGGTCCTAAGACCGAAAAATAGGCGATGATTAGATGTTATCCGTCATACAAAGACTCCAAAAAAAGCGTGAATAGGTTATGAGTGTCGTATTTCTAAAACCGCTTCATTCTCCATATTTTTGGAAGTCGAGCCTGAAGCTTGCACATGAACTGCTTGCATCGTTTCCGGCAAGGCTTGCTTTACTGCATTAATTATTTCGTCCTTCATAGCCGCCCATTCTTGCCATGTAATAGGACTGTTATTATCAATGCGCTTAATATTGACCATACCGTGATTTTCTAAATTCATGGTTTTATCGAACAACTGCTCTAATTCGGGCAACCTATTTTTACGGGCAAAAGCATTCTGTACTTTTTCTGCTGTCTTCTCACCGGCTATACGATCATAAGGACTTTTTTCCCAGCGATTGTACTGCGTGTAATATTTTGCTTCAAATATAGCGTTTCTTTCTAGAACGTTATTAATCGCTCGCGCGATAGCCAAATATGCATCCTGCGATAAATCAGGAATATTACATCCAGCCCGGGTAATTAGTATCTCTAATGCAGGTGCGGGTTTACTATCGACATACATTGTCATTCCTTTTTGGGTTTGGGGCTAAAAATATGCCTATACCCATACCATTACGCTTAAGATTATGGCAATAAAAATCTTGTTAACCACAAAAAACCCCGCATTTCTGCAGGGTTACTTTTGATCTTGTACATGGTGGATAGGTTATGAGCATTCTTTCATGTGCTTGGAAGACTTGGCAGTGACCTACTCTCCCGCGACTTAAGTCGGAGTACCATTGGCGCTAAGGTTTTTCACGGTCCAGTTCGGAATGGGATGGGGTGTTGCACTCTTGCTAGAACCACCAAGTCATCCAAGAACATGAAAGAAATAAAAACAAACGAACATCTTAGTTTAAAAACTAGTGTCGAACTTGAATGCCAAGCAGATTTAATACTGCGCGCGCGAAACATTCTCAGATGAACTGGGAATGATTTAAATTCAAGCCGATCGAGCAATTAGTAATGGTTAGCTTCATGCCTTACAGCACTTCTACATCCATCCTATCAACGTCATGGTCTATAACGGCTCTGATAGGGAGTCCTAGTTTTGAAGGAGGCTTCCTGCTTAGATGCTTTCAGCAGTTATCCCGTCCGCACATAGCTACCCTGCGATGCTCCTGGCGGAACAACAGGTACACCAGAGGTGCGTCCATCCCGGTCCTCTCGTACTAGGGACAGATCCTCTCAAATCTCCAACACCTGCAGCAGATAGGGACCGAACTGTCTCACGACGTTCTGAACCCAACTCACGT
>CAZIFA010000007.1:0-158090 GCA_964539025.1 uncultured Micavibrio sp. | reverse complement strand
CGCCCTTCACGTTGAACGAGAAGCGGCCGGGGCCGTAGCCGCGCGCCTTTGATTCCGGCAATCCGGCAAACCAATCACGGATCGGTGTGAAGGCGCCCGTGTAAGTGGCGGGGTTGGAGCGCGGTGTGCGGCCGATGGGGGATTGGTCGATATCGATGACTTTATCCAGATATTCGATGCCTTCAAGTTTTTTGTAAGGCAATGGCCGTTCGTTGCTGCCCATCAATTGGTGGCTGACAGCGCGGTACAGCGTGTCGATGGTGAAGGTGGATTTGCCCGAGCCGGACACGCCCGTGACGCAGGTGAAAGTTCCGAGCGGAATGTCGGCGGAAATATTTTTGAGATTGTTGCCCGTGCAGCCGGAGAGGGAAAGCGTGTGGCCCTTTTTGCCCTTGCGGCGCGTGTGGGGCGTCGGCACTTCCAGATCGCCTGTCAGGTATCTTGCGGTAACGGATTTTTTATTTTTCATCACCTGCGAAGGTGTGCCTTCAGCAATCACCATGCCGCCATGGACGCCCGCGCCGGGACCCATGTCGATCAGGTAATCGGCGATGCGGATGGCGTCTTCGTCATGTTCGACCACGATGACCGTGTTGCCGATATCGCGCAGATGTTTCAACGTATCGAGCAGGCGGTGGTTGTCTTTTTGGTGCAGGCCGATGGAGGGTTCATCAAGAACGTACAACACGCCCGTGAGGCCGGAGCCAATTTGCGACGCGAGGCGGATGCGCTGACTCTCGCCGCCGGAGAGTGTGGCGGAAGAGCGGGAAAGGGTGAGGTAGTCGAGGCCGACATTCATCAGGAAGGTCAGGCGGTCGTTGATTTCCTTTAGAATGCGCGTGGCGATTTCCATTTGCTGTTTTGTTAAAACAGGGGTGTCATTCTGAGGCGAAGCCGAAGAATCTCTTTTGCCTTTTGAATGAGATCCTTCGCTGCGCTCAGGATGACAGGCAAGGAGTGCAAACCATTCATGCGCGGCTTCGATGCTCATTTCCGAGGCTTCGCCGATATGATGGCCCGCGATTTTGACCGCGAGCGCTTCGGGTTTCAGGCGGTAGCCTTTGCAATCTTCGCAGTGGGCGGAGGCCTGGAATTCGGCGAGTTCATCGCGGATGGTTTGGGAATCCGTTTCCACCATGCGGCGTTCGAGATTGGGCAGGACGCCTTCAAACGGTTTCGTCGTTTTATAACTGCGCGAGCCGTCATCATAGGTAAAGGTGACGTCATGTTCGGTGCCGTAGAGTACGGCGTTGCGGACATCTTCTTTGAGCTTGTTCCACGGTGTGTTCATCTTGCCGCCCATGTCTTTGACGACGGCCTCTAACGTTTGCATGTAATAACGCGAGTAATTCTTCGACCATGGATAGATTGCGCCGTCATCAATGCTTTTGGTTTTATCGGGTACAACGAGGTCTTCATCGAAATGGAGCATCTGGCCAAGTCCGTCGCAGGCAGGGCATGCGCCGTGCGGCGAGTTGAAGGAGAACAGGCGCGGTTCGATTTCGGCAATCGTGAAACCGGACACGGGGCAGGCGAATTTTTCGGAGAAGAGTTGTTGTTTTCCATCGTCTGCGTTTTCAACGATGATCAGGCCTTCGGCGAGGCGCAAAGCGGTTTCAACGGAATCGGCTAGGCGATTGCCGAGATCGGATTTCACGACGATACGGTCGACCACGACTTCGATATCGTGTTTGAGTTTTTTGTTCAGGTCCGGCACATCATCAATGTCATAGATTTTTCCATCGACCTTGACGCGTTGAAACCCCTTGGCTTGATATTCCTTGAATTCTTTTTTGTATTCGCCTTTGCGGCCCCGCACGACGGGCGCGAGGATCATGAGTTTTGTGCCTTCGGCCATCTTCATAATTTGATCTACGATTTGCGAGGCGGATTGCGATTCAATCGGCAGGCCGGTGGCGGGTGAATACGGAATCCCGACGCGCGCCCATAAGAGGCGCATATAATCGTGAATTTCCGTTACGGTGCCGACGGTGGAGCGCGGGTTTTTGCTCGTTGTTTTTTGTTCGATGGAAATGGCGGGCGAGAGGCCTTCGATGGAATCCACATCCGGTTTTTGCATCATCTCCAAAAACTGGCGCGCATAAGCAGAAAGAGATTCGACGTAGCGACGCTGCCCTTCGGCATAAATCGTATCAAAAGCGAGGGAGGATTTGCCCGAGCCGGATAGACCCGTGATCACGATCAGTTTATCGCGCGGGATATCGACGTTAACGTTTTTAAGATTGTGTTCGCGCGCCCCGCGAACCGACAGTGTTTTGAGCATTGTTCCTACTTTGTTCCCCTATCCGAATTCTCTTATAATATAAGGTGATATGGCGGCGCAACGGGAAAGTTCAATAGATTGCATTGACATAACTAAAAAGCAAAGGTAAAGTCCGCCCGGTCATAGAGGAGATATAAAATGAAATTCATTCCGTCCACGATTGCCGCTGTTGCTGCTTTTGGTGTTGCCGCCGTTGCACATGCAGCAGACCCGAACAAGGCTCATGAAATCGTTAAAGTGGAATTGTTGGCGAAGGGCCGAGAGCTAAACGGCATGCGTATTGTCACGCCGCGTAAAGATGGCGTTATCGATGTCATCGATGTTGTTGATAGTGGGATGAATGCCCAGCAAAAACCGACGGAACTTTGCGCAAAATTTTATGATCTGCGGAAAAAACGCGCCATAGAACAAGATCAGCCGGATGTTGTCTGCATCAACGTTCAAGAATTCGTGCTGACGCAGTAATTACTTTTGATGCAGGAAATGTCACAGAATTTTTTGCAGTTTCTTTATATCGCGCTGAAGGCTTCGCAAGAAGCTGCGGTCGTTATTGAACATTACCGGGCATTCCCGGGCGATCTCGCGATTAAAACAAAACCCGATCATAGCCGCGTCACATCTGCCGATTATGCCGCCAATGCCCTTCTTGAATACAGGCTTGGAGCGACAGCTATCAAAGTTGTTTCCGAAGAAAATGATGTCAGTGCACAAAAGGGCGAGCGGCACTGGCTGATCGATCCGTTGGACGGCACGCATATTTTTATCGATTCCATACAGGGTAAAAGCAAACTGGACTATTACATCAATGTCGCGATGATAGGCGAGGCGGGAGAGCCTGTATTGGGCGTTATATATGAGCCGCGAAAACAAGAAGCATTGTTCACGGCGAGCGGCATGAAGTCTTATTACTGCAAGGATATAGATAGGCTGCTGGCCGGAGATAGGCTCAATCTGGATGCGGCAGAAATTTTACAGGTGCGAACGCCGACCCCCCAGTATCTGACGGCCACGTTCAATCTGCGCGGCAAAAAACAAGATCGGTTCTATGACATGATGCGGGAGAAGTTGGAGCCACATCTGTCCCTCCCAAAGCATCCGCAAGATAAATCGCCGATGGGTGGGATGATAGACGTTCTAGGGGGCAGGGCGGATATGGCTGTCCGGTCGAACGAGTCTTTTCAAAGCGGGTATCCGCATGACAACGCGCCGTGGTGGTTGTTGTTGAAAAACGCGGGCGGAGAGATGTTTTTTATAGATGAAGCTCCCGAACCTTCACGCGAGATTATGTTCGGTGTGCAGCCCGATTTCAATGTTAAGAGAAGAATGCCTGCGTTTGTCGCGAGGAAGCTGGGTTAGAGGATTTTCGCACCACTATCAAAAACCGTCATTCCCCGCGAAGGCGGGGAATCCAGTTCTGGATCCCCCGGTCAAGCCGGGGGATGACAACGTAGAGTGAATCAATCGGGTACCGCTCTAGTGCGACGCTTCGCGTCGCCGCGGGGTGACAGTTGTTGGAGTAAGGCAATTTAGAGTTTCTGCTTTAAAAATCCGCCGCTCTGGAGGCCCCAGAGTTTTGCATAGAGACCGTTGTTCGATAATAAATCGTCGTGGGTTCCGTCCTCGACGATTTTTCCTTTGTCCAGAACGATAAGCCTATCCATATGTGCGATGGTGGAGAGGCGATGCGCGATGGCGAGGACGGTTTTTCCGACCATCAAATCTTTCAGCGATGCTTGAATAAGCTGTTCGCTCTCGCTATCAAGCGCGGAAGTGGCTTCGTCGAGCACGAGCACCGGCGCGTTTTTTAAGATGGCGCGGGCGATAGCGATACGCTGACGCTGGCCGCCCGACAATTTTACGCCGCGTTCGCCCGCGTGCGCGTCGTAACCTTTGCGGCCTTTTTTATCTTCGAGGTCGTGAATAAATTCATCGGCGTGGGCGCGGCGGGCGGCATCCAGCACTTCTTCATCGGTAGCATCCAAGCGTCCGTAGCGGATGTTGTCGCGGATGGAGCGGTGGAGAAGGTCGGTCATTTGCGGGATGACGGCGATTTGGGAACGTAGAGAATCTTGCCGTACTTTATCGATGGCTTGATCGTCGATGGCGATGGTGCCGCCTTGAATGTCATAGAGGCGCAAGAGGAGTTGCATCAGGGTGGATTTGCCGGCACCAGAAGGGCCGATCAGGCCGACTTTTTGCCCCGCGGGGATATTCAAATTGAAATGATCGAAGACCGGGAGCGCGCCATAGGAGAAATGCACGTCCTTGAATTCGATCTTCGCGTTGTTGATTTTGATGTCGGGCGCGTTTGGCGCATCGGTGACGTTGTGGCGGACGGTGATGGTTTCCATGCCTTCTTGCACTTGGCCGAAGCTTTCAAAGAGGGATGTGAACACGTCGGACATCCACCATGACATGTTCATCAGGCGGATGGTCAGCGGTAGGATCATGGCGATATCACCGAGTGTGAGTTCCTTGTTATCCCAGCCATAGACGGCAAGTGCGAAGGCGGCGCCGATAAAAGCGACGCTGAGCACCTCCAGCCATATCTGCATCATGTTGATCGTGTGCATCAGCGTCTGGCCACGTTCGACAGACCGGCCAAGGGATGATGTCAGGTATTCATCTTCATGCGTGCGGCGCGCAAAAAGTTTGACGGTAAGCACGTTCGTCAACGTGTCAACAAAACGACCGCGGATAACGCTGGTCTGGTCATGGAATTTTTTCGAAGCGTTGTGAATTTTAGGAATGTAGATTTTGAGCAGAACGGCATAGACCGCCATCCAGATCAATACCAGTGCACCAAACAGCCAGTAGGCCTGAGCGAACAGCACGAGCGCGACGAGCAGCGACATAACTGCCATGCCGACCGAACCGATGAGCATCTGCATGATCGAGGAAATGGCGGAGGGTGTTTCGACGACCTTGCTGGCCAACCTTCCGGCGAAATCATCTTGAAAATAGCCGTAGCTGTGGTTGTGCATGTAGAGCGCGAGCTGCCTGCGCATCAGGTTGGTGAAAGCGGGGCGCAAATTCGCCATCAGGAATGTCGCGTAACGTGCGAGTGCTGGCTGCGCGATAAGGATCAGTAGCACAAACCAGAAAATCGGCCAGATCATAATATGAAGAAGTTCGCTAGCGCTCGAGGCATCGTTGAACCCATCAATAAGGGCTTTGAGGAAGTAATACTGCATCGCCTCCATGCTGTGGGAGAGGGCGAAAATGAGCGCCATGAAGAAAAACTGCGCGCGGCCCTGCCGCAGGAAATACCACATAAAGGGCAGCAGCCTGTTCGGGAGGTTGGGGACCGCCTCGGGCAGTTTTTCTATGTCGAGCGTGTGAAGACTAAAAGCCATGGAAGCAGTTAATTACATGTTCCGTAATAACAAACAAGGGTTTGAGCCATTAATATTTAACCACGGAGGCACAGAGACACAGAGAAATTATAAAACGGCCTCGTCATCCCGAACGCGCGTAGCGCGGAGGGATCTTCGATTTATCCACCAGTCCAAAGATTCCTCACCCTAAAGGGTTCGGAATGACGATGGTAGGGTGTCATGATGACGTGTGAGAAAATTTTGGGTAGTGAGGGCCTTGATAATGTCCAAACAGGCCTAAATTGAATGCCAGCAAACCTTAAATAGGAGAGAAATTATTATGGCTTATGAACTTTATACGAAGGCAGGAAGCTGCTCTATGGCCGTTCACGCGATCATGAACGAGTTGGGGCTGAACCCGAAAATCAACATCATGGAGCAGGGTCCGACCGGTCTTAAATCTCCCGAATATCTGAAGATCAATCCGCGCGGGAACGTACCGTGTATGATCGAAGACGGTAAGCCGATGATCGAAGGCGCCGCTATCATCACGTATCTTTGCGAAAAAGAAGGCAAGCTTATGCCCAAAAGCGGACGCGAGCGTGCGCTGGCTTTGCAATGGCTGATGTTTTGTAACGCGACGCTGCACCCTGCCTATGGACGCACGTTCTGGATCGGCGCGAATGTCGCGCAGGCCGCGCAAGAAGAAGCGTTGAAAGCGGCACGTTCGCAAATTCAAACATTGTGGGATTACGTAGAAGGCGAACTGGAAAAATCCGGTAGTACTTATCTTTGTGGCAGCGAGCCTACGGCGGCAGATTTCCTGATGACGACGATCGCCAACTGGAATCCGGCGGCGTATAAATTCGGTGCGAAGACCAAGGCGATTTTGAAAAACATCTCCGCACGCCCAAGCTATCAAAAAGCCCTGACGGCGGAGAAGATTGAATATAAAGCCGCGGCTTAACCATAATCATAAGGGGATAAGAGCAAGGCCGCCTGTTGACGAGTGGCCTTGTTCGTTCCTATAGTGGCCCCATTCAATTCAACAAAGGGGTATTCTCGTGGCTGGTTCCATCAATAAAGTCATTCTTGTCGGCAATGTGGGCAACGACCCCGAAATCAAAACGATGCAATCGGGCGATCGCGTTGCGAACCTGTCGCTTGCGACATCCGAAAGCTGGAAAGACAAAGTTTCCGGCGAGCGCAAGGAAAAAACCGAATGGCACCGTATCGTCGTGTTCAACCAGAACCTCGTCAACGTGATCGAGAATTACATCAAGAAAGGCTCGAAGCTTTATGTCGAGGGCCAGCTTGAAACCCGCAAATGGACCGATAAAGACGGCAACGACAAATACACGACGGAAGTCGTGCTGAAAGCGTTCCGCGGCGAAATCACGATGCTGGATTCCAAAGGATCGGGCGGCGCATCTTCGGGCGGCTTTGCTTCTTCCGGCCAGTCGGATTACAGCGAAGGTTTCGCCCAGCCCAAATCTTCGGGCGGTTCTGGCGGCGGTAAATCCCGCGCGCCGGTCGATGAGATGGAAGACGAAATTCCGTTTTAGGCCTACTTATTTTGTCATCCCCGAGGCCCGCGTAGCGGGCAATAACATCGGGGATCCAGAATGGGCGCAGCTTTGCTGCGCACGTTTTTGTTGACTGGACCCCCGCCTTCGCGGGGGTGACAAGGAGGGGGATTTGAGACAACTAGAATTTGCGGATAGAACGGCATGAGGGTAGAATAGACACATGAAACATATTCCCCTTATTGCGTTTGTCCTTTTCCTGTCCGCTCCAACATATGCCCAAGAAGCCGATGGAACGCCGGTTCCCGCAGCGTCCGTCGTCGCGCCGGAAGATGCGGTTACGCGTCTGGCGTTGGCGCAAAAGATGCATGAAATTTGGCCGATCCGCACGCGGATCGAAACCGCGATTCAGGCCGTGGCGCGTGAGTATCCCGAAGAAAAACAGGCGCAGATCAAGGCCGCGATGAGAAAGAGTATTCAATTCGATCAGGTCGAGGAAGCCTCTATCAAGGCGATGGCCGAAACATTCACCGAAGATGAGTTGAAGGCGATGATCGCGTTTTATGGGTCTGATGCAGGCCGTTCGACGTCCGCCAAGATGCAGGATTATGAGTTGTCCTTGCGCCCTATCATGACGCAGATGCTCGACAAAGCGATGCTCGACCTCAAGACGGGCATGACGCCTTAGGACGTGCGGTCAATTATCGCCGAACGGCCTGCAAATAGCGTTTTTCTGCGCTTCCGGTGCTCACGTACCAAAATGTACGCTGCGCTCCGGTTCTCGAAAACCGCCATTTTCGGCACGTTCTGCTTCAATTAACCGCACGTCCTAAATGATAACCATCACTATTCTTTTTAAAACTCTCTCCTCATCGGAGAGAGGCAGAAATTATCCCCAGAAATTGCCCGTTAAAAAAGCCAAAAAAGCCTTATAAAACCTTGGGATTTCCTTGTGTCCAGGGCCTGATTTTGCTACAAAAAACCTAGTCAATCCTGTCATCCTGAGCGATAGCGAAGGATCTCATTGTTTGTTGAGATTCTTCGGGGCGTTGCCCCTTTGAATGACATCGTGAAAAGTGTAGAGAAAATGTCCGAAACCGCCATCAAAGACCCCGCGCAGCCGACCGTCACCATCGAAGACGAGATGAAGCAATCGTATCTCGATTACGCGATGAGCGTGATCGTGAGCCGCGCATTGCCCGATTTGCGCGATGGATTGAAGCCCGTGCACAGACGCATTTTGTTCGGCATGAAAGAGGGCGGATTTACTTCCGACAAGGCTTACCGGAAATGCGCGCGTATCGTCGGGGATGTCATGGGTAAATATCACCCGCACGGCAACCTTGCGATTTACGATGCCCTAGTTCGCATGGCGCAGGATTTTTCGTTGCGCCTGCCGTTGATCGACGGGCAGGGAAACTTCGGTTCGATGGACGGGGATCCCCCGGCGGCAGACCGTTATACCGAAGCGCGTTTGAACAAGGCGTCGGAAACGATGCTCGATGACATCGACAAAGACACGGTCGATTTTCATGCCAACTATGATGAATCGTTGAAAGAGCCGGACGTGCTTCCGGCGCGTATTCCGAACCTGCTCGTCAATGGCGCGGGCGGCATCGCGGTCGGTATGGCGACAAACATTCCGCCGCACAATCTGGGCGAAGTGGTCGATGCATGCCTGGCGTATGTAGACAATAACGAGATTTCGATTGAAGAGTTGAACAACATCATCCCCGGACCGGACTTCCCGACGGGCGCACAGATTCTGGGCCGTATGGGAATCCGCAGCGCGTACCACACAGGCAACGGTTCGGTTGTTATCAGATCAAAAACATCGTTCGAAGATATTTCGGGCGGACGCGAGGCGATTATCGTTCATGAAATTCCGTATCAGGTGAACAAGGGCAATCTTCTGCAGCGCCTTGGCGAAGTCGCGCGTGAGAAGATCGTCGAAGATATTTCCGAGATCCGCGATGAATCCGATAGAGACGGCACACGCATTGTCATTGAATTGAAAAAAGGCGCGGTGGGCGATGTCGTGCTCAACCAGCTTTTCAAGGCAACCTCGTTGCAAACATCGTTCGGTTGCAACCTCGTGGCGCTGGACCATGGACGTCCGCGCCTGATGGTTTTGAAAGATTTTATTCAGGCGTTCGTGAAATTCCGCGAGGAAGTCGTTACCCGCCGGACGATCTTCGAACTCGGCAAGGCGCGGGAACGCGCGCATATCTTGGCCGGGCTTGCCATTGCCGTCGCCAATATAGATGAAGTGATCTCATTGATCCGCAATGCCAAGACGCCGCAGGACGCGAAAGAAAGCCTGCTCGGCAGGCGCTGGCCAGCGCACGATGTCGCGCCGTTGATCCAGTTGATTGACGATCCGGAATATCCGCTGGACGATGCCGGGACATACCAGATGTCCGAAGGACAGGTGAAAGCCATTCTGGATTTGCGTCTGCACCGTTTGACGGGGCTTGAGCGCGATAAGATCGGTGATGAATTAAAAGAGATTACCGATGCGATTGCTGAATATCTGTCTATTCTTGCAAGTCGCGAGAAGATGCTCGATGTCTTACGTAATGAGTTGATTGAGATCAAGACGAAGTTCAACACGCCGCGCCGCACGGAATTGGTCGATTCCGAATTCGAGATGGATATCGAAGAGTTGATCCAGCGCGAAGATATGGTCGTGACCATTTCGCATTCCGGATATGTCAAGCGCGTACCGCTCGACACCTATCGCGCACAAAAGCGCGGCGGCAAGGGTCGTTCGGGCACGTCGCTCAAAGACGAAGATTTCGTTTCCGATATGTTCGTGGCTTCGACGCACACGCCGATTATCTTCTTCACCAATCGTGGGATCGCGCACAAGTTAAAAGTCTGGCAGTTGCCGCTGGCGACACCGACTTCGCGCGGCAAGGCATTGGTCAATTTGATGCCATTGCAAGAAGGCGAGAATGTTTCCGTTTACTTGCGCGTGCCGGAGAATGAAGAGGTTTGGAGCAAGCTGGACATCATGTTCGCAACATCTCACGGATCGGTTCGTCGTAACAAACTAACGGACTTCCAGAGCATCCGTTCCAACGGTTTGATCGCGATGAAGCTGGAAGAAGGCGAGAAGCTGGTTTCCGTGAAAATCTGTGCGGCGGATGAAGACATCATGCTGGCCAGCAGGCTTGGCAAGGCGATCCGTTTTGCCGTTGAGGATATCCGCGTGTTTGCGGGCCGTACTTCGACGGGCGTGCGCGGGATCAAACTATCCGGTGACGATGAAGTTATTTCCATGTCGGTTCTCAAACATATCGAAGCAACGCCGGATGAGCGTGCGGCATATCTGAAGGCCGCTTCCAAATTGCGCGGCGCGGACGAAGAGGGCATGGAGACCGAAGAAGGTGCAGCGAATATCACACTGTCGCCCGAGCGGTTCAAGGAATTGCAATCGAGAGAGCAGTTCGTCCTCACGGCCACCAACGGCGGTTTCGGCAAGCGCACATCGGCGTATGAATACCGTCTGACGGGACGCGGCGGGCAGGGCATCACCAACATGTCGCTGACCAAGAAAAACGGCGGCGAAGTCGTGGCCACGTTCCCGGTAACGGATTCGCATCAGGTCATGCTGATTTCCAACCAGGGTCAGATGATCCGCATGCCCATCGGCGGCGTCCGGTTTACGGGACGTTCGGCGCAGGGCGTGACCTTGTTCAAGGTCGCGGAAGGCGAGAAAGTCGTTTCCGTGGCTTGGCTGATCGAGGAAGAAGGCGATGATGAGGCCGACATTCCGGCAGTCGATGCTGATGAGGGAGCCGCGCCAGCAAACGAATAACGGGGCAAAGGATTTACCCTCGCATGACCTTGG
Source organism: uncultured Micavibrio sp. (assembly GCA_964539025.1). Classification (GTDB taxonomy): domain Bacteria; phylum Pseudomonadota; class Alphaproteobacteria; order Micavibrionales; family Micavibrionaceae; genus Micavibrio_A. Next base: position 147,107 of record CAZIFA010000007.1, on the reverse strand, counting down.
CGTACAAAACGCGGATACTTATCGGGTTTTTTGTGGCGATATTGCTGCTCTGCTCGATCGGCATTTCCATCTGTTCCAATTTCATTGAAGTAAACAACCAGATGGCGCGCATGGAGCGTGCCTATGATTCCGTTGCTATTCATGTGGCGGATGCGGAAAAGCACGTGTTTGAACAGAGCCGCCGCGCCGTGGAAAGTTCCACGGCCATCACGACGATTGCCGCCGGTCTTGGTTTCCTGACCTGTCTGGTGATTTTATTGGCGACGGCGCTGAGCAATTTGCAACTGCAAAAGGCGCTCAATGAACAATCGACCAGAGATCCGCTGACGCAGTTATTCAACCGTCGTTATCTGGAAGAGACGATGACGCGCGAGCTTGCGCGGGCGCAGCGCCATACAAAGAAGCTTTCTGTCCTGATCATGGATATCGACCATTTCAAAAAGGTCAACGACACGCATGGTCATGACGCGGGCGATGCTGTGCTGATCGCGTTTGCAAAACTTCTGTCACAGAAAATCAGGAAAGAAGATATTGCTTGTCGTCTGGGTGGGGAAGAATTTGTCCTCGTCCTGCCCGATGCCGATGTGACGCTGGCACAAAAACGCGCCGAGGAAATTTGTGAGGCGACGCACAAGATGGCGGTGACGTTCCAAAAACAGACGATCAATGTCACCGTTTCCATCGGCGTGTGCATGTATCCCGATCACGGGCAGGCGTCTGAGGAACTGCTCCATCATGCCGATCTGGCCCTTTATAAGGCCAAGCATGAGGGACGGGATCGGGTGGCTGTTTACAACCCGGATATTGGTTAAATAATTGATTTAATTAATATAAATAATTCTTCTCATATTCCATAATGTTGTGTTATGGTCCCGGTCATGGCATTGATTCATAACACGGCAGAAGATGGCTATATGTCCTATGGACGTGACGGCGGGGCAGGTCGCGATATCATGATCGCGCCATCGCAGGGCTATACGGCGAACAAAGAATTTTTTGGCAATATCCGTTCCCGGGACACGAGCGTCGTTTCGGTTCTGGAACCGTCATCCACCAAAAGGTTACCGCCATCGGTGAAAAGATTGATGAGTGTGTGGAACAATGTTGAAGACGGTTTTTATACGCTCCAGAAAGCAAAGACGTCTTCCGAGTTGCTTAAAAATTTCGAAGTTCATCTTTTGGGACAATCTGCACGCAAAGATATTGACCTGACAACGATTGATAGCAAGGCCGTGGATTTCCTGAAAGACGAGATCAATATTAGTCTGGATTTTGGGTCTGTCGTATTAGATCCGAAAAAACCAATGCGGCTTTTGATGAGGTACCATTCTGCCGATGCGGAACCTGTAAGACGGTGGCGCAATGATAGGCATGCAGAAGGCAAGATCGTCGTGTATCATGCTTTCAATGGCGGCGGTCTTCAGGCCCAGTTCAAAGAACAGACGGACCTCGATGAGATTAGCGGCGTTTCTTTTGCGCCGGGGCGCGTCATGTTCAAGGTTGCCGAAGATAATTATCACAGAGACTGGCCCGTAGCGCCTACCGAAGGCCGATTGATGTATGCCATCACAGGCACGCCGCGCCACGGTATTTTTTACGGCTAATTTTTCCATAATTTAAAATTTAAATAACTTTACGATTGGCATAATTCTATGTCGTGATATCGTCATCGTGCTTTCAAAGGAGAATGCGATGTTTAATAATTTTGATGAACTTAAAGGACATTTTAAAGACTGGGCTGAAGAGAACCCCCATCGTTTTTCGCAAGGGTCCAGACATGCCGAGATAAAGTGCCCCAACGGCCTTATCGTATCGATCGCGCAAAGCTTTGATCTGGACGGCGAGCCTCAGACCCATTGCGCCAAAGGAAATGCCAACAATCCCGAAGGTACTTTTGAAATCGTTATCTTTGGTGAAAACTGCGATACCAACGGAAGAGCTTTGTTGCTGGCGCAAGGATGCACAGGCGAACAAGCAGAGCGGCTTTTAAAAGAGGGCATTGGCTGGGGTAGCAACGCAGGATGGTTGCAACCCAACGAAGTTGTTGCCATTACAAATAACGCCATGGCTCTTGGGCTCTAGTAGTTCAAAAGCGGTGCAACCCCTTGTGATTCATGGGCTTATCAATTAGGCTTCGCGCATGAGTGCGTCAAAACCCCGCATCGGCATTTATCCCGGCACGTTCGACCCCATCACCAAGGGGCATCTGCATATTATCAAACGCGCGAGCCGTCTCGTCGATCGGTTGATCGTCGGCGTCGCGGGCAATGCGAGGAAGAACCCGTTGTTCGAGATCGATGAGCGGGTGGAGATGGTCCGTCTGGATTGCGCCAACCTGCCCGAAAAACATTGCGAGATCGAAGTGAAGGTGTTCGACAATCTTCTGGTCCATTTCGCCAAGGAGATGAAGGCCGATTGCCTGTTCCGTGGGCTGCGCGCCGTGTCCGACTTTGATTACGAATTCCAGATGACGGGGATGAACGCGCGTCTTGCGCCCGACATTGAAACGGTCTTCTTGATGGCGTCCGATAAATGGCAGTTCGTGTCGGCATCGTTCGTAAAGGAAATCCATCTGATGGGCGGCGATGTGTCTGAATTCGTTACGCCAGCGACGCTGGAACGCCTTAACAGCCGGAAGTAGTTCCATGGCGTCCAATCCCCGCACAGCTTCGTTGTATTATATTCTGGCGCCGACCTATCACGGCGCGAACGTGTTATCGGCCAAAATCAATCTTCATCCAAAGGCTTTATCATTAGGTACCGCCAATCCTTTGCGCGGGGAAGAGCAGATTTGTTCGTGCGGGGAGAATGCCGCGTGCCCGTTCTGGACCAAGGCGCGCGAGGTGATAGAAAGCAGCGAAGATGATCCGCTACGAACCTTGCTTCCGCAGAGCCCGTATATCGTGGGCAATCGCGCGATCAATACTGTGCTCAATTCTGCTATCGCGCTGATGGCCAATGAGATAAGCCCGAAATGCTGGAAGCTGGTCTATGAGCAGGGTGAGCGGTTTTTCAAGATACAGGACCGGTTCCTGAGTTTTTGTCAGGAATGGTATCCGCATAAGGTTTTTCTGGATGCGGAGCGATCCGCCCTGAAAGTCATGGTGATGGCCTCGATGGGGTTTCCGGTTCGCGGGGTTATTCATCTGGTCCGTGATCCGCGCGGATATGCGGCGGCATGGAAAAAATACTATCCCGAGAGCACTGCGGAGGCGCTGGCGCTGGAATGGGCGGCGTCGCACACGCGGATTCGCAAGACCGCATCGGCTTTTTCGAAGGTGCCGTTCTTAACCATTCAATATGAAGAACTGGGCGAAAACCCGCAGGGATTCACGAAAAAAGCCATGGATTTCATGGGATTAAGCGACGAAGAGGAGATAGATAAGATAATCTCCCCGCGCAAGAACCACATGACAGGCATGGGTTCTGGTGATTTTGGGGCCGAAGGCGTGCAGCCGGGCGACAATTGGCGGGAGGTTCTATCGCCTGAAGATCAGGCGCGGATCGTCCGCGCGGCAGGCCCGCTTTTTGGCGAATTCGGGTACAAAACCTGAAATGATCCTTGACGTAAGGCCCTGAGATTCTTATGGTCCCTAGGCTAAATTACATCGGTATATCGATCGCGTAGCTCAGCCGGTAGAGCAACTGACTTTTAATCAGTAGGCCGTGGGTTCGAATCCCACCGCGATCACCACGCTTCGCCCTTACAGGGCTACGCATGGCGCGGCCATCCTTCGCACTTGCGAATATAGCCATTTTCCTTATAATCCTTGCTTTACCGTCATCCTGAGCGCAGCGAAGGATCTCATGAGATCCTTCAGTCGCTATGCTCCTTCAGGATGACATGGACAAATAATAAGGAACACCATGCAACCAGCCAAAGCCGAAACCCCCCAGACCGCCACCAAAGACATGAAGGACATTGTCGCCCTGTGCAAACGCAGAGGGTTTATTTTCCCGGCATCCGACATCTATGGCGGGATCAACGGTTTCTGGGATTTCGGGCCGCTGGGCACCGAGATGAAAAACAACCTGCGCGACCTTTGGTGGAAGCGCATGGTGACGTGCCCGCCGATCGGGCCAGATGGGCACCCTGTGCAGATGGTGGGCGTCGACACCGCCATCATCCAGAACCCCAAAGTTTGGGTGGCGTCGGGACATGTGGGCGGATTTTCGGATCCTATGGTAGATTGTCGTGAGACAAAACTGCGTTACAGAGCTGATCATCTGTTTTTACTTCAAGCAATTGATGGAAGTGAATTCGATGTTAATGGAAAGAAAGCAAAAGCTTTTGCATTTGTACAAAACACTGAGAATGCTGAAATTGAAAAACGCTTAAAGAAATTTGGCGTACTTAAAAAATTCGTAGGAGATAAAGCAGATATTTCCGGCAATTTAATGTTCTCAGCGTTAGAATCTGTGCCTTCGAATTTAGTGGTGGGGCCTGATGCTAAAGAACCTGGTTCATTAACTGAACCAAAGGCCTTCAACCTGCTGTTCGAAACCAAAATCGGGGCGGTGGCAAGCGATGATAATATAGCGTACCTGCGCGGTGAAACAGCACAGGGAATTTTTATCAATTACAAGAACGTGCTGGATTCATCCCGCGTGCGCGTGCCGTTCGGGATTGCGCAGATTGGTAAGGCTTTCCGCAACGAAGTAAACCCCCGTAACTTTATCTTCCGGTCCCGCGAATTCGAACAGATGGAGATGGAATTTTTCTGCCATCCGGATGAGGCCAAGATGTGGTTCGATTTTTGGAAGATAGAGCGTCAGAAATTCTGGCAGGATTTGGGATTGTCTAAAGAAAACCTGCTGATGCGCGAACATGGGCAAGATGAACTCGTGTTCTATTCCAAGGGGACGTTTGATATAGAATATCACTTCCCATTTAACGGATTTGATAGTGATGGAAATAAACAATTTGGTGAGTTGGAAGGGATTGCATACCGCACGGATTACGATCTAACCCAACACCAGACCCATTCGGGCGAAAAGATGGAATATATCGATCCGGACGATCCGAAGAATCGTTATATCCCACATGTCATCGAACCCGCAGCCGGTTTGACGCGCGGTGTTCTGGCGTTGTTGTGCGAGGCCTATACGATCGATCCGAACAGGCCATCAGGCGTGTATTTGAATTTCCATCCGAAGATTGCGCCCAAGAAAGCCGCGATTTTACCGCTGACCACCAAAGACGGGCAGCCAGAAAAAGCCGAGAAGCTTTACATGGAGCTGCGCGAGGAATTCCCGGTTGATCTGGATATCAAACAGAATATCGGTAAGCGTTACGCCCGTCAGGATGAGATCGGCACGCCGTTCTGTTTCACCATCGACAATGACACGATGGCGGACGACACCGTGACCGTGCGCGAGCGCAACACGATGGCGCAGGAGCGTATTGCGATGAGCAAGGTTGCCGAATATCTGCGCGCCAAGATGAAAGTATAGCTTCGGGTGTCATCCTGAGGGCGTAGCCCGAAGGATCTCATGAGATTCTTCGCTGCGCTCAGAATGACAGGAGAAAAAAATGGCTGAAGAAATTATCAATTCAAAAGTTGGGCTGACCGCGCGGCTTCGCCGTTATTTCTTTACCGGCATTGTCGTCACCGTGCCCATCACTATCACATTGTGGAGCGCGTGGTGGTTCCTGACTTTTGTCGACAGCATGATCGCCAAAATCATCCCTGTTGAATTCAATCCGAACACGTATCTGCCGTTTGAAATTCCGGGTCTTGGCCTGATTATTACAGTGGTGTTTTTTACCGTTGTCGGGTTTTCGACGCGCAATTTCATCGGCCGTCTTATCATCCGCATGTCGGAATTCATTGTCCTTCGTATGCCGATCGTCAATTCGATCTACAATGCATTGAAACAGGTTCTGGACATGACGATAGGCGAGCAATCCAAGGCCTTTCGCGATGTCGTATTGTTTCAGTTTCCGCACCCAAATTCATGGACCATAGGGTTTGTCACAGGCATAACGCCGGGCGAAATACAAACGGTCGGCAGCGGTAGCGAGGTTTTAAATATCTATATCCCCGTGACGCCGACGACGGCGGGGTTCGTGGTGTTCGTTCCTAAAAAAGACGTGATCTATTTGTCGATGAGCGTGGAAGAGGCCGTCAAGCTGATCGCATCCGGCGGCATCATCACGCCGCCGACTAAATCATCATAATTGTCACCCCCGCGTAGGCGGGGGTCCAGTCAACATTATGTGCGCAGCTTTGCTGCGCTCTTTCTGGTTCCCCGACGTTGGTGTCCGCCTTCGCTTCGCTACGGCGTGACCTCGGGGATGACAGGGTGAGCTAACCAGCCCGGATATTGGCAATCGCCTGATCTTGTTCGAAGAGATAGAGCAGGGCACGTAAAGCTTGGCCGCGTTCCGTCATCAGATCACTGTCTTTGGAAAGGATGAGTTTGGTGTCATCCCGAGCGGCGGCGAGGAGTTCGCCGTGGGCGGATAAATCAGCAAGTTTGAAGACGGGTAGGCCGGACTGGCGTGTACCGAGGATTTCACCGCCGCCGCGAAGTTCGAGGTCTTTTTCGGCGATAACGAAGCCGTCTTCGGTATCGCGCATGGTTTTCAGGCGTTCCTTGGCGGCGGCGGAGAGTTTGTCGTCATACATCAGGAAGCAGAAAGATTTATCACCGCCGCGCCCGACGCGTCCGCGCAACTGGTGAAGCTGGGCGAGGCCGAACCGTTCGGCGTGTTCGATGATCATCACTGTGGCTTGCGGCACATTCACGCCGACTTCAATCACCGTGGTCGCGACAAGGATTTTGAGATCGCCTTTCGCGAATTTTTCCATCACGGCGTCTTTTTCGGCAGGTTTCAAACGGCCATGGATGAGGCCGACCGCATCGCCGAAACGTTCTTTCAAGATATCGTAACGGGCTTCGGCGGCCTGGAGATCGATAAGTTCGGATTCTTCGACGAGAGGACAGACCCAGTAAACCCGCGCACCCGTACCAATTTGCCGTTTGATTCCTTCGATCATTTCATCGTCACGGTCGTTGGAAATCAGCAGCGTGTCGATGGGTTTGCGGCCCGGTGGTTTTTCATCAAGCCGGGAAACTTCCATATCGCCATAGGCGGTGAGGGTGAGTGTGCGCGGAATCGGCGTGGCGGTCATGACAAGCACATCTGTGCCACGATTTTTGTTTTGCAGTTGCATACGTTGGTGAACGCCGAATTTATGTTGTTCATCGACGACGGCGAGGCCGAGATCGTCGAATTCTACGCCTTCCTGAAACAAAGAGTGCGTGCCGATGACGACCTTCGCGGTTCCATCGGCGATTTGCGCGAGAATTTCTTTGCGCGCTGCTGCCTTGTCGCGGCCTGTGAGAATGACAAAGGGAATGTTGGCGGCCTCAAGCCACGGGGCAAAGCTTTGTGCGTGCTGGCGGGCGAGGATTTCGGTGGGCGCCATGATGGCGGCTTGCGCACCGCAATCGATGACGTTCATCATCGCCATGGCAGCGACGATAGTTTTGCCGCTGCCGACATCGCCCTGAAGTAAGCGGAGCATGCGAAGCGGTTCGACCATATCTGCATCGATTTCAGCTACGGCACGTTTTTGCGCACCTGTGAGTTTGAAGGGCAGGGATTGTTCGAGCTTTGCGCGAAATTTGCCCGATGGTTTCCAGCTTCGGCCGTTCTGTTGGCGCAGTTTTCGGCGGACGAGGGCGAGGGATAATTGATTGGCCAGTAATTCATCATAAGCCAGACGTTCACGCGATGGATCGGATGGAAGAAGTTCTGTGCCATCTTTGGGATTGTGAAGAGCAACTGCGGCGTCTTTCCACGCGGGCCATTTTTTAAGTTTGCGGTAGGGCGCATCGAGCCATTCGGTCAGGCCCGGTAGCATGGGAAGGCAGCCTTGCACGGCCTTTCGCACGGCCTTGTTCGTCAGCCCGGCGGTGAGCGGATAGATAGGTTCGATCTTTTCAATCGTGTCGCGATTTTCCGGTTTAACGATGTAATCGGGGTGCGTCATTTGCCGATTGCCCTGATACATTTCTATGCGGCCGGAGATGATGATTTTCTGATTAAGCGGAAGCTGTTTTTCGATCCAGTCTTTGTTCGCGTTAAAAAAGACAAGGTTGATGGCGGCTGTGTCATCCGTGCACCAGACTTTGTAGGGCAGCGAGCGTTTGGGCGCGGGGAAATGTTTTTGAACCGTGACCTCAAGCGTCACGATCTTGCCACCTTCGGCATCAGCAACTTTGGGCGAATGGCTGCGGTCGATAAAATCGATGGGTTTATGCCAGAGCAGGTCGATGATTTTCGGGCCGCCGATCAGGTTTTCGAACAATTTGGCGTTCTTGGGCCCCACGCCCGGAAGCACGGTGAGGGGTCGAAACAGCGGGTCTAAAGCAAATGGCCGTGGCATATATTATTACTAGCAATGAGGTTTACTCTTCACAATGTCATTCTCCGGCTTGACCGGAGAATCCATGGATCCCCCGATCAAGTCGGGGGATGACAATAGGGGGTAAAGGAGGGTAGAAGAAAGCGATGGAAAACGTTGAAAACAGGCGCAAACGGCTTATTTTCAGGTCATGGCACCGGGGAACCCGCGAAATGGACCTTATTATGGGGACTTTTGCGGAAAGCCATGTGCCGGGTCTGGGCGAGGCCGAACTTGACCTATATGAAGAGCTGCTCCATACACCCGATCCCGACGTTTACGATTGGGTGTCGGGGCAAAAGTCTGTTCCGGCCAATGTTAATAATTCCGTGATAGAGAAACTGCTGAAACACGACTATGCCAAACACTGCGCCGCAAAAGACAATCAGGGAAGCTGACGGCAAGATGCTGTTCGGCTGCCCCGAAGGGCAGGATGCGCGCGTCATGGCGGACATGGCGCGGGAATTGTCGCGCTCACGCCAGATTTTGATGCATATCGCGACGGACGATATTCGCGCGGCTTCGTTGCGTGAGTTGATCGGGTTTTTCGCGCCGGATGTACAGGTGGTTTATTTTCCGGCGTGGGATTGTCTGCCGTATGACCGCGTGTCGCCCAATCCTGAGATTGTTGCAGGGCGGGTGAATGCGCTTTCGCAGTTGATTGACTGGAATCGCGATGAGAAGTTTTTACCGAGGATTTTGATCACGACGGTGAACGCCGCGATGCAGCGCGTGATGCCGCAAAGTGCGTTGGCGCAGTCGGGATTTTCGGCGAGTGCTGGGCAGAAATTGGCGGTTGCAGATTTGCAGGAATATTTAATCAGCAATGGTTACACGAGGACAGACACGGTGCGCGAACACGGTGAATATGCCGTGCGTGGTGGAATTATCGACCTGTTCCCGCCATCGGAAGAGAGGCCGGTGCGGATCGATTTGTTCGGTGATGAGATCGAAAGCGTAAAGTTTTTTGATCCGGCGACGCAACGGACGGAAAGCAAGGCGGATCGTTTTTCTCTGCGCCCTGTCGCTGAGTTTTTCCTGAATAGTACATCGATCGAGCGGTTCCGGTCCGGCTACCGCGAAGCGTTCGGTGCGGTGATGCCGGGCGATCCGTTGTATGAGGCCGTGAGCGAAGGTCGTCGTTATAACGGTATGGACCACTGGATGCCGTTGTTTTTCGAGCGGATGGAAACTTTGTTCGATTATGCGTCCGGTTGTTCCATCACGATGGACCAGCATGCAGGGCAGGCGAAGGTCGAGCGGACAACGCAGATCAACGATTTTTACGATGCCCGTAAAACGCTCGAAGAATCTTTTAAGAAAAAGGGCAAGAAGAAAGACAGCGATGTTTCGTTGACGGGCACGGTGTACCACGCTCTGTCTCCGGCGAAGCTTTATGTCAGTGAAGATGAATGGAAGATTTTCTCTGATAAATCTTTAACGATGCTACCGTTTGCATCACCTGACGCTTCCCCCCACCTAAATCCTCCCCCACAAGGGGGGAGGACTTCAGAAGTGATAAAGCCTTCCCCCCTCGTGGGGGAAGGTTTGGATGGGGGGGCAAAGCGGGGTCGTGATTTTGCTGATATCCGCGCGTTGCCCGATGGTGATTTGTTTGGGGCGTTGAAAATCCATCTCGGTACATTGAATAAAAAGACAATGATCGCGTGTTATTCTGAAGGGTCTAGGGAACGGGTCAAGGGCATGATGACGCATGCGGCGATTGCGCCGATGCCGGAGATGGTGATCCTCGGGCTTGAACACGGGTTTGTCGCGAACGATCTCGCGGTTCTGACCGAGCAGGATATTTTGGGCGACCGACTGACGCGCCGCGCCACGCGCAAGAAGAAGTCCGATAATTTCCTGACTGAAGTATCGTCACTCAACGAAGGTGATTTGGTCGTGCATCTGGAACACGGGATCGGGCGGTTCGAGGGGCTTGAGACGCTCAAGGCGGGCGGATTGCTGCATGATTGCCTGAAGATTACCTATGACGGCGGCGACCGTTTGTTTGTACCCGTCGAGAATATCGAGGTTTTATCGCGTTTCGGATCGGATGAAGGATTTACGCAGCTTGATAAGCTTGGCGGCGCGGGATGGCAGGCACGTAAGGCCAAGGTCAAAAAAGACCTGATGGCGATGGCGGAAGGTCTGCTCAAAATTGCCGCCGACCGCCAGCTCAAAAAAGGCGAGAAGTTATCGGTCGATAAAGATTCATACGATATTTTCTCCATGAGGTTCCCGTATCAGGAAACCGAAGACCAGTTGAAATCCATCAACGATGTGATTGCGGATTTGAACGGATCGCAGCCGATGGACCGCCTCGTTTGCGGCGATGTCGGGTTCGGCAAGACGGAAGTCGCCCTACGCGCAGCCTATGTCGCCGCCATGTCGGGCGTGCAGGTGGCAGTCGTGGTGCCGACGACGTTATTATCCCGGCAACATTACAACAATTTCGCCGCGCGGTTTGCAGGCACGGGCATCCGCGTCGAACAGTTATCGCGCATGGTTACGCCCAAAGATGCGAAAGCAACGCGCGACGGGCTGGCCAACGGCAGCGTCAATATCGTGGTGGGAACGCACGCGATTTTTGCAAAAGATACGAAGTTTTCTCATCTTGGCCTCGTTATTGTTGATGAAGAACAGCGGTTCGGCGTAAAGCAAAAAGAAGCGTTGAAGGAAATTAAATCGGACGTCCATGTTCTGACATTATCGGCGACGCCGATCCCACGGACGCTGCAGATGTCACTGACGGGCGTCAAGGATATGTCGTTGATCACTACGGCGCCGGTGGACAGGCTTGCGATCCGTACCTTTGTTTTACCGTTCGATCCTCTGGTCATTCGTGAAGCCATCATGCGCGAACATTATCGCGGCGGTCAGACGTTCTATGTCTGCCCGCGCATCGGCGATATGGAAGATGTTGAAAAGACGCTAAAAGAACTCGTGCCGGAAGTGAAAGTGATTGCGGCGCATGGCCAGATGTCGCCGACGGATCTCGAAGACCGCATGACAGCGTTCTATGAGGGGCAGTATGATGTGTTGCTCGCCACCAACATCATCGAGAGCGGGATCGATATTCCACGCGCCAACACGATGGTTATTCATAGATCGGATATGTTCGGTCTGGCTCAGCTTTATCAAATTCGCGGGCGGATTGGCCGTTCCAAGGTTCGCGCCTATGCATATCTGACCTATGAGCCGACGGGCAAGTTGACGGCGCAGGCGCAAAAGAGATTGGAAGTTATTGAAACGCTCGATACGCTTGGCGCAGGATTCCAGTTGGCGAGCCATGACATGGATATTCGCGGCGCAGGGAATTTGTTGGGTCAGGAACAATCCGGACACATTAAAGAAATCGGTGTCGAGCTGTATCAGCAGCTTCTGGAAGAGGCCGTGATGATGGCGCGGGCCGGTGTCAATTTCGAAGATATGCCGCTCGAAGATAGCTGGTCACCGACGATCAATCTCGGCACGTCCGTTCTGATCCCTGAAAATTATGTCGAGGACCTTGGCGTGCGGATGAGTTTGTATCGCCGTCTGGCGGATCTCGATACGGATTCCGATGTCGAGGCGTTTGCGGCGGAACTAATCGACCGGTTCGGCAAAATCCCCGAAGAAGTCGAAAACTTACTCGATATCGTGCGCATCAAACAATTGTGCCGGATCGCGCATGTCGAGAAGGTGGAGGCGGGACCCAAGGGCGCAGTCATAGGGTTCCGCAAGGATTCCCCACCCAACCTGCCGGGGCTTCTGGTCTGGCTGAACGAGGCGCGGGGCACGATAAAATTGCGGGCGGATCAAAAGCTTGTGGCCATAAGGGCGTGGGATTCTGTGCCTCAGCGGGTCAAAGGCGTGCAGGCACTTATGAAAGAGTTGGCGGGGCTGGCTGGCTGAGTTATACTAAAAGTCTAATCATTTGAAGGTGCCTGTCATGAACCGTGAATATGCCGAACGCCGTATCCGGGAAGCGTTGAAAGCCAGTGGCGGGAATGCCGCGCGCGCTAGGCAACAGGTGACCGCGTGGGCGTTCGATGACGCGAAACTTTTGCATGAACTCGTTGCCCCGCATATCACGGGTATTGTCGCGCACGCCGTCAACCGCGTGATGACGACCAAGGAAAAGCCGGTTCCGGCAACGCCGGAGAAAAACCCGATTGAAGATGAGACCGATCCGTTCGGTATGGAAATCCTCAAGGCCATCGCGCTCGGCAAGCCCGCGCAGTTCGGTCTTGAATCCGGTACGCCGATCAAGAAACAGCAGGCATCGCAGCGCCATATCGATGCGATCCGCCAGATGGTTTCCAAAAACAAAACCGGCAAGTAGCCTTGTCCGCCGTTAATCCAAAAGAATATTTCCAGGCCCGCGAAGAACAGCGCAACGAATTCGTGCGCGAGCATGTCGGCGATGAGTTTGATTTAATGCCGCAGGGACAGGATTGGGCCGCGCGGCGGTATTTTCGCGTTCGTACGCCGGATCATACATTCATCCTGATGGAAACGGTGCCGGACCATATCCAGACCGCGACGATGGGGCATAAATTATCAGCGTTTATCAAGATTGATGAATGGCTGCGTCATCATGGCATTCATACGCCTGAAATTATCGCCGAGGATGAGCATGAAGGTTACGTACTGTTAGAAGATTTCGGGGATGTGAGCGTACATACCGCGTTGGAAAAAGGCGGCGATGCAAAACAGTTATACAGTGCGGCAACGGATGTCCTGATTGCCATGCGCGACAAGTTGCCGTGTAATGATCTGGACCTGCCGAAATATAAAGACAGTTATATCCGCAAAGGGCGGCAGCGGATTGTCGATTGGTATATTCCGGCGACGAGAAAGGCCAGAAATCCGGATGATTTATTGCCGGGGTATCTGGCCGCGTGGGATGAGGTGGCGGCGAATTTGCCTGCCCCGCCGATAGGATTTATCCATGGTGATTATCATGCGCAGAATTTGATGTTGTTGCCGGATGGCGGTTGCGGCGTTCTGGATTTTCAGGACGCGATGTGGGGGCCATTGCCTTATGATCTGGCCAATCTACTCGAAAGTATCCGCCGCGATGTTCCTGCCGATATCCATGAAGTGATGTTGAAGCGATATGGGGCGGACGAGAATTTCCGCGCGTGGTTCCGGGTAATGGCAACGCAATTTCATTGCCGGATTATAGGGCAGGTTCTAAGGCTGGCCATCGTTTCCGGTAAAAACGAGTTGTTGCAATATATGCCGCGTATTCAGAATTATATTATTCAGGGTTTGAAAGACCCTGTGCTAAAGCCTTTGGCGCAGTGGACGAAAGATCAGAAGGTTGATTTGAGCGCGGACAGGTTCGATCCGGAAGAGATCAAGGCGTTTATCCGTCCCGACGCATTCTAGACGGCAGCGCTAGCCCCATTCCCAAAAAGAACCAGATAAAGCGCGTGTACATCATTTCGTGGAGCAACGACATGATCGTAAACCCGATCAGGATAAAGAGCAGGGCGAGATGGAATGTTTTCGTTTCGTCTTCGTCGGATTTATAAGTAGTATAAAGAGTGCGCGCGGTCATGATATAGAACGCAGCGAAAATCAAAAGGCCGATCGCGCCCGTTTCCACCAGAAGCCAGAGAGGCGTAGAATCGATCAGGTTGACGATGTCGCCATGCTTTTGTTTCTGATATAGCAGCGCCGAACCTAGACCGGAGCCCAGCACAGGATGCTGTGGAATCATTTCGAGCGCGTCCTGAAATATGGTCAGGCGGATGGAGTCGCCGGGATTGGTGATGCTTGATGGAGTTTTATTGTCCGAGATGGCGCTGACCAGTTCCATGCGCGGTTTTAAAAGCATCGGAAACTTATCGTTGTGGTCGCGAATGAGCAGGGCGGCGGGCGCGAGGCCGACCAGCATAGCCAGCAACAGAGACATTATTTTTCGTGTTTGCTTGCGGTGCATGATCAGCATGATCGGAATCAGAAAGCATAAAACGATGAGCGATGTGCGCGAGTCATTGAGCAAGATAAACACTGGCAGCAGGAAGTAAATTGTGTGGGTGCACGCCTTAAGCCATTTATCGGCACGTGGTGCGGCGTAGTAGCAGGTGGCAAGGCAGAGTGACGATATAACCAGCAAGGCGTAGGCGTTACGGTTGGCCATAAATCCATGTATCGGTTGTGCGATAAAGGAATTATCGTCCATCCAAAGCGGCGCCCACGGATAAAGCTGTATGCTCGTCCTTGTGAGATCAAGCACCATTACAGACGCGGCGAAGCATAAAAATAGCCGAAGAAAAAGATCGAGTTGCGCCTGACGCGCGTTGGCGGCGATCCATGCGCCCATACTCATTATGGCCAGAAGAACTATCCAGCCGACGAATTTATTGACCAGTGCCCAGCGGCTGATTTCCCCGAAGGTGAAATGCGTGTGAACAAGGGCAAAGCCCATAATGATCGTAAGCGCCGCCAGCCAGAGATAGGCATGTTTCATTCTCCATGTGGGCCAGAGGCTGTTACGGGTCAGCAGCGTGGCAAGGATGGCAATGCCCGCCGGAACGAGCAGAAGATCGGTAAGATTGATACGAAGGCCCAGATAACCCGGCGATTGGAAGAGCGTGACCTGTATCTGCAAGGAGAGGGCCGTTATAAAACACAGCGCGGCGACGAGGATGTTCGTAAAGCCCGTGTGTTTCATGATCTTTCGTTACCTGGAAATCCTAACACGAAGCAGCTTTTCTTTTATGGAAGAAGTATTGCCTATCTCAAAGTTCGATGCCAGAAGCGAAGGCATTCCCGCCAGCACCGTGGCCAACATGCCTATCAGGCCGACCTGAATGGAAATAAGCAAGGCGGCGTCCATCGGCACGCCCAGTTTTGCAAGGAAGAACACATAGGCGCCTTCACGCACGCCCCAGCCGCCGATGCTGATCGGCAAAGCGGCGATCAACGAAATGATGGGAAGCACGACCATCAATTGCATGAAGGTCAGCGGCAGGTCATTAGAGAGTACCAGCATATAGACAGCGGCGAAGAAGCAGAGTTGTGCAGTCAATGAAGTTATGATGAGTTTGCCGCACAGGATGGGATTGTTAATCAGTGTTTTGAGATAGCGCAGCCCATAGCGCATGCGGCCTTTCAGGCGTGCAATTTGCGGCATGCGAAAGACAACGAGGTTGAGAAACAGCGGCGCGAAGATGAACATCGTCAGGATAAAGACACTGATATAGATCGAAAGCGTGCTGAAGGTGTTGCTGTCGACATAGCCAGAAAGATTTGGCAGGAACAGGGTCGAGAAAACCAAAAGGGCGCTCAGCGTCATCAGACGGTCGAACACGGTGGCGATCAGAGATTTAAAGATAGTGGCGCCGTGTTGGACCGAAAGGGCGATGCGGACGAGAATGCCGCCGACCGAGGTGATGAAGATGAGGTTTGCCAACTGGCTTGTCAGGTTGACGTGTAGGGCGTCCATAAAGTTCAGGTGTTTTTTGCCGATATTGAGCAGGTATTGCCAGCGGAGCGAGAGCAAGACCATTTGGATCAATATGAACAAGGTGGCGTATAGCCAGGCAGAAGCGTGGAAATATTGGGTAAAGTCATCCCAGAAATGCTCTGTCGTTTTATCTATTCTGAAAAACAGGGCGAACAGGATCGACACCGATATGACGATTTTGATAGGCAGGTTAAGGTTTTTAAGGCGTTTCATCGGTGCGGATGTTTTCTTCCAGAAATACCCGTTATTTGTAAGGTGAGTTGCGACTTCGGACAAGCTGGATTTTCCGAGAATCGAGCCAAATTAAGCTTTTCAGCCGAATTGAGTTGTGGTTATTTACGCGTGTATAAATAGAACGACCCAAAGAGGAAATTATGTCGATACTTGCTGACCGCCTGAAGAGGATCAAACCATCCGCCACGCTTGCCGTAACGGCCAAGGCCGCCGCGTTGAAGGCGGAAGGACGAGATGTTATCGGGCTTGGTGCGGGCGAGCCGGATTTCGACACGCCGGAATATGTGCGCAAGGCGGGGTGCGAAGCCATCAATGGCGGCCAGACCAAATACACCAACGTGGACGGCACACCCGCGTTGAAAGACGCAATCATCGCCAAGTTCAAGCGCGATAACAACCTGACCTATACGCGCGACCAGATCATCGTCGGCACGGGCGGCAAACAGGTTTTATACAATGCGTTGATGGCGACGCTTAATCCAGGTGATGAGGTGATTATCCCGGCGCCGTACTGGGTGTCATATCCCGACATGGTCATACTGGCCGAAGGCACGCCTGTGTTTATCGAATGTGAGGCCAAGGCGGGTTTTAAAATGTCGCCAGCGCAACTCGAAAAGGCGATCACGCCCAAAACAAAATGGATCATCCTGAATTCGCCGAGCAACCCGACGGGTGCGGGATATACGAAGGCAGAGATGAAGGCCCTGACCGATATCCTGATGAAGCACAAGCATGTCTGGGTTATGACGGATGATATGTACGAACATCTGGTGTTCGACGATTTCAAATTCTGCACCCCGGCGGAAGTAGAGCCAGCTTTGTATGAGCGTACATTGACGGTGAACGGTGTATCCAAGGCGTATTCTATGACGGGCTGGCGCATCGGTTATGCGGGCGGACCCAAGGAATTGATAAAGGCGATGGCGGGCGTGCAGGGGCATTCAACATCGAACCCCTGTTCAATTTCGCAGGCCGCTGCATGCGCTGCGCTGAACGGCGATCAATCGTTTCTCAAAGACTGGGTGAAATCGTTCCAGTCGCGTCGCGATCTCGTGGTTTCTATGCTCAACCAAGCGCCAGGAATCAAATGTCCGCGTCCGGAAGGCGCGTTCTATGTGTATCCGTCTTGCGAAGGTTGCATCGGCAAACGCACGCCGGATGGCAAGATCATCGAAAGCGATTCTGATTTCGTGACGTATCTATTGGAATCTGAAGGCGTGGCTTGCGTGCAGGGCGTCGCCTTCGGTTTGTCCCCGCACTTCCGCATTTCCTACGCGACTTCCGAAAAGGCTCTTGAGGAAGCCTGCCGACGCATCCAAAAGGCGTGTGCGGCTTTGCAGGGCGAGGCTAAAGCGGTAGCCTAGCGGTTCGGGCAATTCTCCCGGCGATATTTCCAATCTCAGGGCAGGTGTCACGTAGGACATTTGTGTCTTTTGCTCTGCCTTTTTCGCGGCATGATCGAGCATACGATCAGTCAGTGTATCCAAAAGTTGTGGCGTCATGGGGTAATGGTCGCCACCTTTGACGATGGTAGGCTCTACAGCCACCTGTCCGGCAAAATCTTTGGCGGTATTGAGACAGATGAGCGTGTCCTTATCGCCTAGGATGATATTGGTCGGTGTATTGGCCAGAGATTCTGGATTGAATTGATCCCGTACGGTGCCGACGTAGGTTTCTACTTCTCTGACCTGACCAAATGTTGGGGAGTTGGTCATTCCGGCGCGATTGCTATACGCGAGATATAATTTCCCCACCCGTGTATCACCGACACGTTGGTCCTTGCAGGCGTTGGTGTAGCTTTCATAGGCCAGCCTAGCGAGTTTTTTTAATTCGTTCTTTATAGGGTTAGATGCCGGAAGGCGCGAGACATAGGCGGAATCAAGATAAAGCGCTATCAGCGTCAGACTTGAAAATTTTTTCGCTCGAGGGTCTTCAAAAATATCAAGCGCTATGGCAGTGCCTGTTGAATGTCCGCCCAAATGCAATGGCGATTCCGGTTTGACAAGCTTGTGGATGGGAGAATGCTGGCTTAAGCAAAATTGTTCGACGACATCGAGGCGGTTGTATATTGACGGACTTCCCGCATAAAGGGCACCGAGTTCAATGATAATGTACGAAATTCCGCGCTTGTTCAGTTTTTCGATTTCATGCGCCTCAAGGACCTCATGCGAATTCAGGCCCGCGATTCCTATGATGACCGCTTGTTCGTTTTTTGCGAGGTGGTATGAATAGGAAAGCCCAAGGGCGTTGAAGAAAAAAGTGCCGCAGCCTTGGAGTTTGTTGTACAGAGAATTTTTGGGAATAAAAGTACCGTCATCGCGTTCAACGATGCTTTCTACATATACTGGTCTTGCAAAAGCTGCCTGAACCGGCATGAATAGCAAACTCCCCTCAAGCCTTAGGATCGGAGAGTCTTTGCTAATATGCAATAAAAAACACTGGTTAATGCAGTGCGAAATTATGCTTCGGTGCAGTAAGGGCGGTTATTTCTTGTCCCTTCTTGTCACCCCCCGCGACCCGCAGCGCCAGCGCTTGCGCGGCGTGAGGCGGGGGTCCAGTCCATAAAAATGTGCGCGGCTTTGCCGCGCTCTTTTCCGGATCCCCGACGTTAGTACCTGCCTTTCGGCAGGCCTCGGGGATGACATAGGGTGAAGTTATTTACGCAAGTAGGACAGGATTTTCCGCCAGCGGGAGGGTTTGACCGATTCGAGCCATGTTTTGCGGCTTTCATAATGCCGGACCAGCATATGGCACATAGTTTCATACTGCGCCCGGTTGTCTTCGATAATCCCGTCGGCGAAGTGTTTCAGGCGTTTCATATTATCGGGCGAGCCATCGTCGATCTGCAGGCTGGGCCAGTCAGGCTCACGGCCCGAAACAAGCGATTTGTTGAACAAAAAGAGGTGGTCGTGCATTTCTTGTTCGAACGTGTCCATCAGCGCGGATTCGGCGGCGTGGAAGAAGATGTTGATGAGTGGCAGGTCATTCACCGGGTCGACGACGCCGAGCGAGCCGTAGCGGTTCCAATCATCCTTCTTGATCGATTTGTTGGTGAAGCCCGTGCCGAGGCGAATCATCGTTACCTTTTGGCCCGGCAGAAGATGCGGACGGAGCGCGCCCAGATAGGTCGTGGCCGGATTGTCGAAGATGGAGCCATCGATGGCGGTGTATTCGTGCTGTTGCGTATGTCCGGGCCAGCGCGCCTGAAAATGGTGGCAGGGGAAGTAGGTGGGCGCGGCGGTGGAGGCCATCACGGCATCATAGAGCGAAACGTCGATGGCTTTTCTTCGGTCAGCACCGCCATTGATCTTCATATTCTTCATCCATAGCGCGTGGCCAGCCGTGTCGAGGAAATTACCACGGGCATGAATCGAGGCGTTCGTATCGCCGCCTTCGGGCATCAGGCGCAGCTGATCGCCGTCAATGTTATAGGCCGGGATGATCAGGCTCTTTAAGCTGTCAGAAAGCTTAGCATCGCCATAGAGCGCCTTGAGTGCGCGGCCCAGATTATGTGGGTTGTAATGGCCGTGGCCTAGGATGGTGTTGAGTTGGGACAGCCGCATCGTGCGGTTGTTGAAATCGTGGATCAGGCCGCGCAGATCGCGGAATTTATCCGGCGGAAAAATCCGTTCGCCTTCGCGTTCGTAAAAGCGGACTAGGTGTCGCGCGCGGTATTTCGGCACGGCGGTGTTTTCCGGATTCCGTAAAGTCAGGGCGGAATTGAGAATCGCGCCTGTCGATGGCCCTGCGAACACGTCGATCATATCCGCCATACGCAGCCCCGTATCCTGTTCGATATGGGTCATGATCTGCGCCGGAATGATGCCGCGCAAGCCGCCGCCATAGGTAAATAAAACAATGAGGGGTGGTGGTTGATCGAACACAGAAGGCCTGTATGAAGACGTTGTTTTTACTATCTAATTATATCGCTTTTACGGCGCGTATACCAAGAGGTGGGTGTGGTGCAGGGCAATATAGTTGTGAATGGCTCCCCTTCGCTGTCATCCTGAAGGAACGAAGTGACTGAAGGATCTCATGAGATCCTTCGCTTCCGGCTTCGCCCTTTGGGCTACGCCGGACAAGTCGCTCAGGATGACATCAAAAAAGGATTAAACCATGTAAAAGGCAGAAAAAAACCGGGCACGAGGCCCGGCGAGTTGAACAGGGAGGTTTCACGTCTGGGAGACGTAGGATCCGAAGACCCCATCAACCCGAAGGTTGCAGGGAGTTTATAATCCTATTCGGGGGTTTGTGTCCAGCATTAATCGCAAAGATAGATATGCATTCTTTGCATGTCTGAATTGTGATTTTTAGAACTTCGTTTCTTCGACGGTTTTCAGGAGGAAGTCTTTAAAGATGCCGATCCGCTTGGAATGGCGGCGTTCCTCGGGATAAACGAAGTAAACTTCGACCGGCGGGCGGACGACATCGGGCAGGATCTGGGTAATGTCTTTTTCCTTGGCGACCATGTAATCGGGCAGGGCGGCGATTCCGGCGCCGGCCTTAACCGTTTCGAAGATGCCGGATATGGAATTCATCATGATCGTGTCATCGGATTCGGCGTTCACATCGGCGATGCGGAACAGCCAGTTCGGATCGGAGAAGGGCGCAGGCACGTTTTCGGGATAGCCGATCAGCGTGTGTTTTTTAAGTTCTTTGGCCGTTTTGGGCGTTCCGCGTTCTTTCAAATAATCTTTCGAAGCGCAGATATGGAAGTTGATGTTGGTCAGGTGTTTTTGAATGAGGTCCGGTTGTTCGGGTTTATAGAGGCGGATGGCGGCATCGGCCTCACGCATGCTCAAATTCAAAATGCGATCATCAAGTAGCATCGTCATCTGGATGTCGGGATGTTCATCGCGCAGTTGCTTCAACTTCGGTGCGAGCCATGTGGAGCCGATAAATTCGGCGACGGTGATACGCAGCGGGCCTTCGGGGAGTTGTCGTGAATCCGCAAGTTGTCCTTCGATCATAGCAAGCTTGCCGAAAATTTCGGCAGCGGCTTTGTGGAGAAGTTCGCCTTCTTCTGTCAGGATCAATCCGCGCGCGTGACGATGGAAGAGGGATACGCCGATGGATTCCTCCAGCGTGCTGATCTGACGGCTGACCGCCGATTGCGATAGGTTAAGTGTTTCGCCAGCATGGGTGAAAGAACCCGCTTCGGCGACGGCATAAAAAATACGCAGTTTGTCCCAATCCATTATTCCGCGGCCTCCGCCCGTTTGTGTCCTTGCGCCTCAAGTGCGGCGATATATTTGTCGGCTTCCAGCGCGGCCATGCAGCCCATGCCTGCGGCGGTGACGGCCTGACGATAGGTTTTATCTTTTACATCGCCCGCTGCATACACACCCGGAATATTGGTCGCGGTGGAATCCGGCGCGGTGATGAGATAGTTTTCTTTGTCCATGTCCAGCTTGCCTTTGAACAATTCCGTCGCGGGCGTATGGCCTATGGCGACGAACATGCCATCGACGGCGATCTCGCTGGTTTTACCATTCGTTGTGTCTTTTAAGACAAGGCCGTTGACGCCGGGCATGTCGCCTTCGCCGGGTTTGATGCCTTTGACTTCGGCAACTTCGGCGTTCCAGATGATCTTGACGTTTTCTTTGGCGAACAAACGATCCTGCGCGATTTTTTCGGCGCGTAGTTTGTCGCGGCGGTGAATGAGTGTAACGGATTTGCAGATGTTGGAAAGGAAGAGGACTTCTTCCACGGCAGAGTTACCGCCGCCGACGACAGCGACGTTTTTATTTTTAAAGAAAAACCCATCGCAGGTGGCACAGGCGGAAACACCCATATTGCGGAATTGTTTTTCACTTTCAAGGCCGAGCCAGCGTGCCTTTGCGCCCGTGCAGATGATCACCGTGTCGGCGGTGAAAATTTTGCCGGAATCGCATTTTGCGGTGAAAGGGCGTTTGGTGAAATCGACATCGGTGACGAGGTCATAGATCATTTCCGTGCCGACATGTTTAGCCTGTGCCTGCATTTGTTCGACAAGCCACGGACCTTGAATAGGATCGGCAAAACCGGGATAGTTTTCGACATCGGTCGTGATGGTCAACTGGCCACCTGGTTCGAGGCCCAGAATCTGGACGGGTTTTAGATTGGCGCGTGCGGCGTAAATCGCCGCCGTGTAACCGGCAGGGCCGGAGCCGATGATAAGAACTTTGGTGTGCGGTGCTTGCGCCATTGTAACTCTCACTTATATAATACTATCAGTAATATAGAGCGGACTTTGCAGGGTAAAGGGGTTTCTGGCGGTTTCCCCCAATAGCACTTCTCCCTCTCCCTCCGGGAGAGGGTCGGGGTGAGGGGTTTGGAAGCCCGCAACCCCTCACCTAAATCCTCTCCCGGAGGGAGAGGACTTCAAGGCGACGCAAGATTTCATCGGCGACCAAGGCGGAATCGCGCAATGGTTCATAAGTCCAGTGTTCCAGCCGTCCTTCGAAGGGGCGGATGATGCCTTTGGATTGAAGATGATGGTGGAATTTATCGAAGCGGACCGTGCCGCCATCCATCGGGATCATATAGACGGGTTTGCCCGTGGTCGCGGCATCGCCCAGCATCGAAACGCTGTCGGCGGTGACCAGAATGTAATCCGCCCATGCGAGCATACCAAAGTAAGGATTTTCACCTGCGCCGTCCCAAAAATAATGCGGCCGATCACCGAGGCCTTTTAGAAAAGCGTTCTTTTGCCCTTCGTTGGTACGGCGCGAAGCGGTGATCATCAGGCTGGCGTTCAGTTGCGCCAGTCGTGTGCCAAGTTTTTCCATGCCGTGTTCGGTCATGCTGTGTGCTTTTGAATTGCCACCGATCATAACGGCGACGCGCGGTGAGGGCATCATCGCAAAGATCGATGCGAAATCGGTTTTGGCGCGATCTAATTTGTAGGGCGTGATGCGATTGGGTGCGGCGTGCGTAACGATGACATTATCGCCGCGTGTTGGATCATGTTCCGGCACGGCGACGAGATTAAAATTTTTTGATGAAATGCGCGGGTCTTGAATCTGCACGGTGAATGTTTTGCCGCCACTTCTTTTGCGGATATAGCGGGAGACGGCAATAGATTTGCGTCCAGAGGCGAGAAGAATATCCGGCCACGGTTGGTTGATTTCAGGCGTGAAGGCGCAGCCGCATTCAAGGCCGAGATAAGGCGAAAAAGTCTTCCATGGCTGGCGAAGGCCGATGCGTTTGACAACGGGTTCCACGCCCAGCGCCTCGGCCACGCCAAGGCACTGATTTTCCGTTCCGGCCATGCCTTCTGTGACAATCCAGCATTGCAATGATTTCGGGTTGACACTCATGCAAAGATCAATATCTTGGCGTCCTCAATAAAACCACTTGTAATTCTCATCCCGCAACTTTATATCAACAGAACCGAAAAACGCAGCACTTATTTGCGCGTTTTTGTAATAAACATTTAAAAAGTGAAAAAATGCGTCGTATCAAGCTCGATAAAATAGACCGGAAGATTCTCAAAGATTTGCAGGCCGATGGCCGCATAACCAACGTGGAACTGGCCAAACGGGCCGGGATATCCGCGCCACCCTGTCTGCGCCGTGTTCGGTCTTTGGAAGATTCGGGTTTTATCAAAGGATATTTCGCGCGGATAGAGCCGCAGGCGATGGGATACGGCATCACCGTCTTCGCTATGGTGCGCTTAACATCTCAGGCCGAAGCCGATTTAAAAGCGTTTGAAGATACGTGCCGCGCGTGGCCGATGGTTCGTGAATGCCATATGCTTTCGGGCGAGGTGGATTTCTTGCTGCGTATTGTCGCCAAGGATTGGGAAAGCTATCAGCGGTTCCTTACCGAGAGTCTGACTTCCGCATCGAACGTCACTTCGGTGAAAACCATGCCGCTCGTTCGTACCGCCAAAGAAGAACCTGGTGTTCCTATAGAGATTGAGTAGGCGTTACTCAAAAACAACTTCAACGATTTCGTAAGACACTGCGCCTTTGGGGCTGCGTACTTCGACGGAATCGCCCTGCGATTTTCCGATCAACGCCCGCGCGATGGGCGAGGTGATGGAAATTTTTCCGTGATCGGCGTTCGATTCATACTCACCGACGATGTGCAGGCGTTTTTCTTCTTCGGTGTTTTCGTCGATAATTAAAACCCGAGCGCCGAATTTCACGACCGTATGTCCGACGAATTGCGCTGGGTCGATGATTTCGGCGGCACCGATGACCGATTCCAGTTCCTTGATGCGGCCTTCGTTGAAAGACTGGCGTTCACGCGCGGCGGAGTATTCGGCGTTTTCAGACAGATCGCCGTGCGCGCGCGCTTCCGCAATCGCCGCCACGATTTCCGGGCGGGTTTCGCTGATGCGCAGGCGAAGCTCTTTTTCAAGGGCCTCTACACCTGCACGAGTCATCGGAATCTTGTCCATGTCGTCCTTACCGTTACAAAAGAAAATCCGCCACGAATGGCGGATAGGTTGAATTTAGTCCCTCATACCCAGCCCGTCAAGGGAGCAAAGCCCCCTATAATACGCCAAAACCCCCGGCTTTTGGGCCAGGGGCTTTGCTACCCTAGGAAGGTATCGGTTTAAGGCCTAGTAGTGAGAACCTGCTCGGTTAAAGTTATAGCTGGTCATAGACGGACCGCCAGCCACGCGGGCAGGGCCCTGTTTGCTGAACACGCGATATTCATCGATGGTCAGAAGATCATCGTTGTTCGTATCGTTCATGTTGAACATTTCATATTCGTTTTCCAGTTGAGCGAATTTCTGGAATTCCTTGAAGTTGATTGCGCTGTCGCCGCTTGTGTCGATCTTGTGGAATTCGGCGTCGCGATCATTGTATGTCGTTTCGGTTTTGACATAGCCGACGACTTGTTTCACTTCACGGGCAAAAGAGGGGGCGGATGCGGTGATGGCAATCGCGGCCACGCCGAGGCCAAGCATAAGTTTTTTCATGATGTATCTCCTTGTCGTTAAAAATTGACAAATCTATTTTGGCGACTTGCTAACGACCGGGGAGGGGATTGGTTCCCCTAAATAATCAAGGTTGGGCTATTTCGCATTTGAGCCCAATAAAGCCTGCCATCCCGCTATCTGTCTGCATGGGCACAAAAAACGTGACTTGGGGCTTCAGCTTTTTCTCACCAAATCTTTCAGACAATTTTTTAAAATCGTTTGTTTCCATGATTTTAGCGGTAATGGGTGCGCCCGCATCTTTTGCGGCAAAGAGGTCTTTATAAGTTTCCGGCATTCCTTCGACTACGCTTTCAACCACATATTGAAGTTCGAATCTCTCACTTCTTGTTTTAGGATCGATGTCGTCGATCGTCGGGTTTTTGAGATGCGCGGGCTTAATAACAGGTTGGTAAGATCCGTTCATCTTGGCGAATCTAATGAGCATGCCATCGATGTAACCGGTAACGACGTCAGCGGCCTGAATAATGGATGCGGGCTTTTTATCATCAAGATAGTCCCCGACGGCTGAGCAGAAAGCTGTGGCAAGGTCTTGGATGGTGACGGTTTTAACGGCCTTTTTCATGATTAATACTCCTCTATCAGGTGTTTGATATGAAATATTTGATTTTATGTCAATAAATATCGTTTTATGAGCGGCCTGTAATGGTTAACCGGCCAACGCGATATCGTCATCCTCTTCATTCGACACGAAATAATCCTGAATAGGACGGACGCCCATATCGCGGGATTTCATGGCGCGGATCGCCTGAACACCCGCGCGTGCGGCGGTGAGCAGTGTGAAGAACGGGATTTTGTGGGTTAATGCCAAGCGGCGGATGCTGATCGCGTCCGTCAAAGCCTGCGCGCCCTTCGTCGTCGTGTTGATCATGAAATCGATATCGCCGTTGATGATGGCGTCGCCGATATGCGGCTGGCCTTCCATCACCTTGTTGATGCGGGTGACTTCGAGGCCGGAATCTTTGAGCATTCTGGCGGTGCCGCCGGTGGAGACGATTTTGAATCCGAGTTCGACGAGTTCGCGCGCGATCGGCACGAGTTTTTCTTTATCGCTGTCTTTGACCGAGAGGAACACAGTGCCGCTCGTCGGCAAAACGGTTCCGGCGGCGACGAGCGCTTTGGCGAATGCCTGCGCAACATCTTTATCAAGACCCATGACTTCGCCCGTCGATTTCATTTCCGGGCCGAGCAGGACATCTGTGCCGGGGAAGCGGTTGAACGGGAAGACGGGAGCCTTCACGGCCGTGTGTTCCATCGACATGCCGACGAGTAGAGAGTTGAAAGTAGCGAGAGGTTCTCCAGCCATAATTCTTGCCGCGATTTTTGCGACGGGAACACCTGTTGCTTTTGCAACGAACGGCACGGTACGGGACGCACGCGGGTTGACCTCGAGAATGTAGATATCGTATTCGCCGGTTTCTTTATTCAGTTTGAGCGCGAACTGGATGTTCATCAGGCCTTTGACTTTTAGGGCCTTTGCCAACTTAATCGTCTGACCTTCGAGTTCTTTTACTGTTTTGAACGGCAGGGAGTGGGGCGGAAGAACGCAGGCGGAGTCCCCTGAGTGCACGCCGGCTTCTTCGATATGTTCCATGATGGCGGCGATGTAGACGTCTTTGCCATCGGCCAGGGCATCGACATCAATTTCGAGTGCGCCTTTTAAGTAGCGGTCGAGCAGGACGGGATTTTTTCCCGAAACCTGAATTGCACGCGTCATGTAGGATTTCATTTCCTCAATGCTTTGAACGATTTCCATGCCTTGTCCGCCCAGAACGTAGGATGGGCGAATGACGAGCGGGAAACCGATTTCCTCGGCCTTTTCGATTGCTTCTTCTTCAGAACGGCACAGCGCGTTATCCGGCTGGCGCAGTTTGAGTTTGTGCAGAAGTTTCTGGAATCTTTCGCGGTCTTCGGCCAGATCAATGGAATCCGTATCCGTGCCGAGGATTTTGATTCCGGCGGCTTCGAGATCGTGCGCGAGTTTGAGCGGCGTTTGTCCGCCGAGCTGGACGATAACGCCGTGAACCTTACCGCTTTGTTCTTCGGTGCGGATGATCTCGATAACGTCTTCAGCGGTGAGAGGTTCGAAATAGAGACGATCCGATGTGTCGTAGTCGGTGGAGACCGTTTCGGGGTTGCAATTGATCATGATGGTTTCGTAACCCGCTTCTTTGAGTGAGTAGCAGGCGTGAACACAGCAATAATCGAATTCGATCCCTTGACCAATTCTGTTAGGCCCGCCGCCGAGGATGATGACCTTGTTGGCGTTCGTCGGTTCGGATTCGCATTCTGCCGTAGCAAGGCCGTTGCCTTCGTAGGCCGAATACATATAAGGCGTCGCCGAGGGAATTTCTGCGGCGCAGGTGTCGATGCGTTTGAAGACGGGGCGGACATTGTGTTTTTGTCGCGCCTTGGTGATGGATTTTTCTTCGACGCCCATGATTTTCGAAAGGCGGTTGTCGGAGAAGCCCATTTTCTTGACGCCCATCCAGCCTTCGGCGTCCACCGGAAGGCCTTTTGATTTGATGGATTGTTCTTTATCGACGATGTTTTTGATGCGTTTCAAAAACCATTTGTCGATTTTGCAGGCCTCGTAGATTTCATCCAAGGAGAAGCCGTGGCGCATGGCCTGCGCAACATAGAGGATGCGGCGTGGCGCGGGATTGGAAAGGGCGGCGCGAATTTCATCGTGATGCGGTTCGTCGCTTTCGCCGATTTTGATGTCGTTGAAACCGTTGAGGCCGTCCTCGAGGGAGCGTAAGGCTTTTTGCATCGCTTCTTCGAAGCTGCGGCCCATGGCCATCGCTTCGCCGACGGATTTCATCGAGGTTGTCAGTGTGCGTTTGGTGCCGCGGAACTTATCGAAGTTGAAGCGCGGGATTTTGACGACTATATAATCAATGGTCGGTTCGAACGAGGCAGGCGTTTTGCCGCCCGTGATATCGTTGCCGAGTTCGTCGAGCGTGTAGCCTACCGCAAGTTTGGCGGCGATCTTGGCAATCGGGAATCCTGTGGCTTTCGAAGCCAGAGCAGACGAGCGAGAGACGCGCGGGTTCATTTCGATGACGATCATGCGGCCATCGACGGGGTTGATCGCGAACTGCACGTTCGATCCGCCGGTTTCAACGCCGATGCCGCGCAGGACGGCAATCGAGGCGTTGCGCATGATCTGGTATTCTTTGTCGGTGAGCGTCAGTGCAGGGGCAACGGTGATGGAATCTCCTGTGTGTACACCCATCGGGTCGATATTTTCGATGGAGCAGACGATGATGCAATTGTCGTTTTTGTCGCGCACGACTTCCATTTCGAATTCCTTCCAGCCGAGAAGGGATTCTTCGACGAGGATTTGGCTGATGGGGGAGGCGTCGAGGCCTTCTTTGGTGAAATGTTCGTATTGTTCTTTGTTGTAGGCAATGCCGCCGCCGGTGCCGCCGAGCGTGAAGGCGGGGCGGATGATGGCGGGCAGGCCGATGATAGCAAGCGCAGCGCGTGCTTCTTCCATATTGTGCGCGAGTTCGGATTTGGCGGATTCCAAACCGAGTTCGGTCATGCATTGTTTGAAGAGGTGGCGGTCTTCGGCCTTCGAGATCGCTTCACGGTTTGCGCCGATCAGTTCGATACCGAGTTTGTCGAGCGTGCCGTTTTCGGCGAGTGCGAGCGCAGTGTTGAGCGCAGTCTGGCCGCCCATGGTGGGGAGCAGCGCATCTGGGCGTTCTTTTTCGAGAATCTTGGCGACGACGGCGGGTGTGATCGGTTCGATGTAGGTTGCGTCCGCCATCGTAGGATCGGTCATGATGGTGGCGGGGTTGGAGTTGACCAAGATGACACGGTAGCCTTCTTCTTTGAGTGCCTTGCACGCCTGCGTGCCCGAATAATCGAATTCGCACGCCTGTCCGATGATGATGGGGCCTGCGCCGATGATGCAGATGGATTTTATGTCGGTGCGTTTAGGCATCTTTGCTCTTCTTATGGGCTGTGAGGGGAACGAATTCTTTGAAGTCGGGGTTGTATTGAAGGAGTTCACCGCTGTCCATGTCGAACAGCCATGGTTTAATGACGACGCGGCCTTCTTTGAGCGCGTTTGCAACGCTCGGGTATGATTTCAGGTTTTCGCAAGACAGGATGACGATTTCTTCTTCGGAATGGCGGAGCAGTTCGTCGTGCGTGCAGGCGTTGCCGCAGCGGTGTTTGGCTTTTTCCAATCCGGCCTGCGCCACGTTGATGAAGGAAGAAATTTCTTCGTCATCTATTTTTTCGACCATGGCCTTGATCGCGCCGCAGCCCGTATGGCCGAGGACGATAATTTCTTTTACCTTATTATGCACGAGTGCGAATTGCAGGGCGGCGGCGAGGGCGGTGCCTTTCTTATACGGGCGGACGATCGCGCCCATCGCTTTGTGTGCAAAAAAAGTCCCCGGTTCGGGGCGGAATATTGTGCCGGGGTTGGATCTTGAATCGATGCAGGAAATGATAAAGTAATCCGGCGACTGGCCATCTTTCACCAAACGCTTCATGAGGGTGTTCCCCTCGTAATTGTCCTTGCGGAACATTTTAAAGCCTTTGAGAAGAAGGTTTGCCATCAGCGTCCTTCGACTTTCAGCACATCTGTGTGCTTTTTCAGATAGCGTAGCGTCAGACCCACGGCAAGGACGGTCGCGAGCATGATCGGCCAAGCGATATCATCGATGATCCATTCACTGATTTTTTCTTTTTCAAAAAAAATATCGGTGATGAATTCCGTGATGAAGTAGGCCGCGCCGATAGCGATAAAGCCCGGATATTCGCGTTTCATTACTGTTTTAACGGAGAGGGACAATTCCGGTTTCTGCCAGAGTTTGAAATTAGGCCAGATGGCGGGCGTTTTTGCGCGCCATTCGGCATAGGGCTGGCCGTAATTGTCAGCCAAGAATTTTTCTTCGGCCAGAATGATGCGTTCCATATATATAAAGAAGACGAGCGAACCAAGGGCCACGAGCCACCAGACTTTGATGGACAGCAGTACGCCGAGAATAATGATGAAGTTTCCCAAATAGAGCGGGTTGCGGACGATGGAGTACATGCCCGTGGTGTTGAGATGATGTGCGCGTTGCGATTGGGTGTTCCGGCCCGATGTGCCGCCCGGTACGTGGCCAACCGTGTAGGCACGGATAAAAAGCCCGAAGAAAGAAAGCATAAGGCAGAGAAAAACCCAGATATCTTCGACGCGGTCACCAATCATTTCTTCGACCCACAAACTTTCCCTCATCGCTATCAAAAGCGGCGGAATGATAAGCAGCGGCAGATAGCTCCGGTAGCGGAACATCGTGTGGCCGTGTTTTACCATTGTGTCGTGCAGGCTCATGCGGCATACCCCTTTTTAACCACAGAGATCACGGAGCGCACAGAGAATTTCACAGAGATATTTGTCATGATGTTGCCCCGTGCCAGCCTTGACCTAGCAGACTGTTGTCTAAGTATACTAAAATCTCTTTGGTTGTGTTCGTATTGTTATAAACGCAACCGCAATAAGTGCATCTCTTTGTGGTCGGTCCCTTTATTTTATTTTTAAGTGTTTCAGAAAAGTTATCAGGAATGCTTTTTAACTGACCGTCTGTTAAATATTGCTGTCGATTTGTACCTCCGCCAGAGCAATCTGAAGCAGGACAGCCACTTGGGCCATTTCGCAGTTTTGTTTTCATCATGCTGCCTTTTTCCCTTTCTGTGCCGCGATCATATCCACGAAATGCGCAAAGAGATAATGTGAGTCTTGCGGGCCGGGCGATGCTTCGGGGTGGTATTGCACCGAGAAGGCGGGTTTGTCTTTGAGGCGCAGGCCTTCGTTCGATCCGTCGAACAAGGATATATGTGTGACTTCGGCGTTCGATGGCAAGGTTTCGGGCATGACGCAGAAGCCGTGGTTTTGCGATGTGATTTCGACTTTGCCAGTGGTGATGTCTTTGACCGGCTGGTTCGCGCCGCGATGCCCTTGATGCATTTTTGTCGTCTTGCCACCGATGGCAAGGGCGAGCATTTGATGGCCCAGACAAATTCCGAAGATCGGGATGTTTTTATCGAGTAGCGCCTTGATCACCGGCACGGCGTATACACCCGTTGCCGCCGGATCACCGGGGCCGTTCGAGAGGAACACGCCGTCCGGTTTGTGGGCGAGGATATCATCCGCCGAAGTGTTGCCGGGAACGACGGTCACTTTGCAGCCCGACGCCGCGAGGCAGCGAAGGATGTTTCGTTTTGCGCCGTAATCGATGGCGACGATATGGTATTGCGGGTTGGTTTGTTTGCCGTAGCCGGATTTTAGCGACCATGTGGTTTCGTCCCATTTATATGTCTGGGTGCAGGAAACGTCTTTGGCCAGATCCATGCCTTCGAGGCCGGGCCATTGCGCGGCTTCTTTTTTCAGCGCGTCGAGATCGAATTTTCCGTCCGCTTGGTGACACAGCACGCCATTGGGTGCGCCGAGATCGCGGATGCGTCGCGTCATGGCGCGGGTGTCGATGCCGCAGATGCCGGGGAGGTTGTATGATTTCAGCCACGCATCGAAATGTTTGGAGGCGCGCCAGCTTTCTTCATCGGTGATCTGTTCACGCAGGATGCAGCCGCGGGCGGCGGGGTTGATTGTCTCAATGTCTTCATCGTTCGTGCCGACATTGCCGATATGGGGGAAGGTGAAATTGATGATCTGCCCGGCGTAAGAGGGGTCGGTCAGGATTTCCTGATACCCGGTCATCGATGTGTTGAAGCAGATTTCCCCGACCGTTTTGGTTTGCGCCCCGATTCCTTGTCCATAAAACACGGATCCATCGGCTAAAACTATGACGGCGCTTGCGTTTTTGGGGGGCTTGGGGGTAG
This sequence comes from uncultured Micavibrio sp., assembly GCA_964539025.1. Taxonomy (GTDB): domain Bacteria; phylum Pseudomonadota; class Alphaproteobacteria; order Micavibrionales; family Micavibrionaceae; genus Micavibrio_A. Next base: position 115,210 of record CAZIFA010000007.1, on the reverse strand, counting down.
ATATATCGGTCATAAAGACGCTTCCAGTTATCGATGGGCCACTGGAAGATGATTTAGTAAACAATTTTGCCCGCAGATGGAAGGAAAAACATGAGCACGCGCGATAATATTAACGCCGCCATGAAAGATGCTTTGAAAAACAAGGAGATGGAGCGCCTTGCTACGATAAGACTTATCATCGCCGCAATGAAGGATAAGGACATCAATTCCCGCACCGATGGCCCCAATGCCGGCATCGACGAATCGACCCTTTTGTCGCTCCTCCAATCCATGATCAAGCAGCGTCAGGAATCGTCCAAAATCTTCCGTGATAACGGACGCCCTGAACTGGCCGATAAGGAAGACGGCGAAATCGCCGTGATCAACGGATTCTTGCCTAAACAGCTCTCTGACGACGAGGTTGCCAAGATTATAGGCGAGATCATCGCCAAAACGGGCGCTGCGGGCATCAAGGACATGGGCAAGGTCATGGCCGAACTGAAAGCCAATTACGCCGGCCAGCTCGATATGGGCAAGGCTGGCGGGGTTATCAAGAGCAAGCTTTCGGCCTAGTTTGTTGACATAATTGTAAAATCGTCCTAGGGTCCGTTGTTTTAAACTGTTTAGGAGTTTTTCTGATGGGTACATATTCCCCCCTGTTTGACGATGCGCAGTACGAGCACATCAATAGGGATTTCATGTTTTCCATGCCGTGCATGAAGACCGAACCCGCCGTTATTTTCGGCGCGACGCGGGCGACGGCACTGGTGGCCAGAGAAGCATTCAGATGGGGCCATAAAACATTCGTCGTCGTGGGTGGCAAGCCTGTGGGGTTCGAGATGCCTATGTTCACGGAATTCCTGATAAAAAATCTGGAACAAGCCAATCTTCCTTTGCCCGAAACCGATATGATGACGGAGGCCGAGTATGGCCGCCAGGTTTTGATAGATCTGGGTGTTGATGAGAATAATATTAAACTTCTCAAAGGCGATAAATCCACCAACTTTCAGCAAAACCTGGAGGTGCTTAAGGCAAACAGTTATCACGCGCATATCGCCATTGATGCGTATACGCTCGCAGGAACGGCGCGCCGCGTGTTGGCAACGGCGGAAAATGTCTGGAAGGGAAGCGACATAGTTCTGGCCGCGCACAACGTCTTTCCGCATGGCGTTTACAAAGATACGTGGCATAAAAATACAGCTGCCGCGATGTACGCCTTTGGCGAAGCCATGAAACTGCCCGATTACGAGAAGCAGGGTTTCTGCCTGCCGATAGATCTCGATGAGAAAATGAGAAGAGTAGCGGCCTTTGCGGCACAGGCCAATGCGGCCCCCCGAAGCTGGGCAACAGGTTATAATCGCAAACCCTAAAAACGAACCCCCGCCGAAGCGGGGGATCTTTTTTTACTGGGGAGTAAAAAACTTGGCTAGAGCGCGCGCAGGCTTTTGTACATTTCCTGCCCTTCGGCGGCGTACTGGTTCGAAACTTCCATCGATGAGAGAATTTCCTTGAGGTTGGAATCCACCTCGCCGCAGGCGATGGAGGCGGTTTGCATGTTAGAAGAGATTTCAGTCGTCACTGCGCTTTGCTCCTCGATGGCGCTGGCGACGCCCGTCACGCTGGTCTGAACCGATTCAATCGCGTGCTTGATGGCGGCGAGGGAGTTGACCACGTCGTTCGAGATGTTCTGCATGCCGTTGATCTCTTGCGAGATTTTATCGGTGGCGTGGCCGACCTGTGTTGCTAGGTTTTTAACTTCGCTGGCCACGACGGCAAAGCCTTTGCCCGCTTCGCCTGCACGTGCGGATTCAATGGTGGCGTTCAGCGCCAGCAGGTTGATCTGGTTGGCGATATCCTGAATGATCCGGACGATGCCGCCCATTTCTTCCGCAGCCTTGCTGAGTTGCACCGTTGCCTGATCGGCGGAGTTGGTTTGGGTGATGGCTAGATCCACTTCTTCTTTCGAGCGCGACATGCTCTCGGCGATTTCGCGGATAGAGCTGTTCAGTTCTTCAGCGCCGGAAGCGATTGTTTGCACCGTGGCCGAAGCCTGCGTAGCAGCGCCAGCAGCCGAGCTTGATTGCTGTGCGGCGTTTTTCACGGCCGAAACAATCTTACCGAGATTCTGATCGACCATAGATCCTATTTTTTCGCCCTCAGTGCGTTTGATATATTGCTGGGTGATATCGGTTGCGAATTTTACGACCTTGAACGGCTTGCCGCTCGGGTCGAAGATCGGGTTATAGGACGCATGAATCCAGATTTCCTTACCGCCCTTGCCAAAGCGTTTGTATTCCGCCGACTGAAACTCACCGCGACGCAATGATTCCCAGAAGGCTTTATATTCGGCGGAGGATTCGTAGGCGGGATCGACGAACATTCTGTGATGACGCCCTTGTATTTCATCAAGGCGGTATCCGACCGTGTTCAGGAAATTTTCATTGGCCCAGATGATCGAGCCGTCAAGATTGAAGTGAATGACGGCCTGCGCTTTGCCGATCGCGTCTATCTGGCCTTTGTAATCGGCGTTCTGCATAACGTCTTTGGTTATATCGGTCGCTAATTTTATGACTTTAAACACCTTGCCGTTTTTATCGAAGATTGGATTATAAGACGCTTGAATCCAGATTTCCTTATGACCTTTGCCAAAGCGCTTATATTGCGCGGCCTGAAACTCTCCGCGCGCGAGCGATTGCCAGAATTGCCGGTATTCGGGTGTGAGGTCGTATCCCGGTTCCACGAACATTTTGTGATGCTGCCCTTGAATTTCGGCAAGCGAATATCCCATGGCGTTCAGGAAATTTTCGTTGGCGGTGAGGATGGTTCCATCCGGGGTGAATTGAATGATGGCTTGGGATTTATCCAGCGCATCCATCATGGCTTGCAGTTCGCTGAGCTTGTTTTGCGGGGAGGTGATGGGCATGGCTGCTTCCCTATATCTATATGAATGAATATGCGATTCGGTGTGAAATATAAAACTACTAAACCCATGATTGTGAATAAGCGTCTTTCTGTCCATATAAAAGACCCCCGTATGCAGGCGGACCGGGTGGGGATTTGCACGGTTTAGGCCTATATATTCCGCCGATTTATCTGCTATAAAACGGTATGACAATCCCTCCGCGTTTTCTGGACGAGTTACGCTCGCGTATCAATGTTTCTGATATCGTGGGTAAACGCGTGCGCCTGACGCGGGCGGGGCGGGAGTTCAAGGCATGCTGCCCGTTCCACAATGAAAAATCCCCGTCCTTCTACGTCAACGACGACAAGCAATTTTATCACTGTTTCGGATGCGGCGCGCACGGATCGATCATCGATTTCGTGATGCGTCATGATAATCAGTCATTTCCCGAAGCCGTGGAGACGCTGGCGCTGACGGTCGGGATGCAGGTTCCCCAATCCGCGCCCGAAGATATCGAAAAAGCGAAGAAGGAAAAAAGCCTCTACACGCTGATGGATGAGGCGGCGAAATGGATGGAAGCGCAGCTTCGCGCGCCATCGAACAAAGTGCCGTATGAATATATCCGTGAGCGCGGCGTGCCGGAAGATGTATTGTCTTCGTTCCGTGTGGGATATGCACCGAACGACATGCAGGCGCTTCGCAAACATCTGGCGGCGCAAGGTTATACCGATGCACAGATGATCGAATGTTCGCTGCTCAAGACATCTGAAAAATCCAAAGAACCGTATGCTTTTTTCCGTGAGCGTGTGATGTTTCCTGTGTCCGATAGAAGAGGGCGCATCGTCGCGTTCGGCGGACGTATTCTTCCCGATCATTTGCGCTCGCCGGATCGTGGCGATTTCAAACCGCCCAAGTATGTGAATTCATCCGACACGCCGATCTTCCACAAAGGCAAGATGTTGTACGGCGAACCGCATGCGCGCATGGCGGCGGGAGAGGGGCAGCCGATCATCGTTGTCGAAGGCTACCTTGATGTGATCGCGTGTTTCCGCGCTGGCTATCGCGGCGCGGTGGCACCGCTAGGTACCGCGCTGACCGAAGACCAAATCCTCGTCCTCTGGAAGATAATTCCGGGCGAATCAAAAATCCCGATCCTGTGTTTCGATGGAGACAATGCGGGCCGAAGGGCCGCAAGCCGGGCGTGTGAGCGTATCTTGCCCCTGCTCAAACCCGATCATTCGGCGAAGATCGCCTTTTTGCCTGAAGGGGAGGATCCAGACAGTCTTATTAAATCTAAAGGAAAGAACGCATTACAGGATGTTCTTAATGCAGCTATGAACCTTGCCGATTTCCTATGGTTGGATAACACCGAGGGTAAGATTCTCGATACACCGGAATCTCGCGCGGGCCTGTCCAAGACGCTCGATGAGATTTCCGCCCGGATCACCGACCGCACGGTTCAACATTATTACAAGGAAGCCTTTCGCGAGAAGATCAGGAAGGCGTTTCGACCTGAGCCGATTAATTTACCGTCTGCGGCTAAGCAGGGTAGATTCTATGCTTCTGCTAGGTACGGACAGCCCCCAATTCCCCAGCCGGTGGTGCCTTTGCGCAAGGTTTCTTTCTCCAAAGCGCAGTATCCGGTTGCGTTTCTGGCCTGTGTTATCAACAATCCGCAGGTATTTCAGGAGGTTGAGGAAGATTTCGGACATCTCGACCTTCCGGAAAATAAGCTTGACCAGCTAAGGCAGGCTGTCCTATCTACTCTAGGCCGTGATCCCGAGCTTGACCGGGACGCGCTGAAGACCCATTTGATAGAGCGGGGTTTCGAGGGGGAATTAGGACGGGTTTTGTCCGATTCAATCTATACAAACGCTTCATTTTCCAGACCTTCTGCCGATCCGGATGCTGTGCTTCCGGCGTGGCGGGAGGCCTGGAAAGCGATGCAGGCCGAGGCGGAATCCGCGGATGTACAGCAAGCCAAGCTGGCCTTTAAGGAAGAGATCAGCAAGGCGAACGAAACACGGTGGGAAAGTCTTGTGAAAATACCCCGGGAATCGGACAAATAAACCGATCAAAGGCTTTGAATTTAAGGCGAATTCCGGTCTAATGAGCGAATCGGGGACACACGGATGGCAACCAAACAAAAAATGGCGATGACGAAGAAACAAACACCTCCACCTAAGGCAGCGGCGGTCAAAAAGGCTGCGAAACCTGCGAAGGCTTCCAAGCAAGCTGACAAGGACAAAGATTCCGAAGGTGAAGAAGCCTCGGAAGGCACGACGTCGAACGCAACCAAAGGTTCGCTCGCACAGATCGTCAAGAAACTGGTCACGAAAGGCAAGGAGCGCGGTTACATCACCTATGATGAACTGAACGCCGCGCTGCCTGCCGAAGATTTTACGTCCGAACAAATCGAAGATGCGATGTCGACATTGTCCGACGTCGGCATCCAGATGTCCGATGGCGGCGAAGATGAAGCCGAGGCCGAAGAAAAAGAAGAAAAAGGTGAATACGAATCCGGCGGGAATATTTCCGCCGACGACACGGGCCGCACCGATGATCCTGTGCGTATGTACCTGCGCGAAATGGGTTCCGTCGAACTTCTTTCCCGCGAAGGCGAGATCGCGATTGCAAAACGCATCGAAGCCGGGCGCGAATTGATGATCGGCGGGATTTGCGAAAGCCCGCTCGCGATTGAATCCCTGCTCGCATGGTATGCGGCGCTGGAGAAGGGAGACATTCTCTTACGCGAAGTTATCGACCTCGATGCGACGTATGGAACGCCCGAAGGCGAAGGTGCACCGCCTGCCCCCGCTGGCGATGGCCTCGATGATCCGCCTGAGCCTGCCGAAGGCGAAGAGGGCCACACCGAAGGCGACGATGCAGACAACCCTTCGCTCGCCGCGATGGAAGAGCAGTTGAAGCCACAAGTTTTTGAAAGTTTTTCGAAGATCAAAAAGACTTACAAGAAAATGCAGGCTGCGCAAAAGGAACGTCTTGAGTTCCTGACGCAAGGTAAAAAGGTCGAGCCCGCGCTCGATAAAAAATACGACAAACTCAAGGCCGAGATGGTCGGCTTGATGAACGAAGTGCGCATGAACAATGCGCGTATCGAACAGCTGGTCGAGGCGTTGCACAAGGTCAACCGCGAATTGGTCGGCATGGAAGGCAAACTTCTGCGCATGGCAACGGATGCCAAAGTGAAGCGCGAAGAATTCCTTGAGCATTACTATGGTCACGAATTGGACCCGAAATGGCTTTCGAAAGTGCGCAAGCTCGGCAAAAACTGGGAAAAATTTGCGGACAAGTCCGAAGAAAAAGTAAAAGAGGTGCGTGAGCAAATCGGCGTTATTTCCGAAGAAGCCATGTTGCCGATTTCCGAATTTCGCCGTATTGCCGGAACTGTTCAAAAAGGCGAACGCGAAGCCGCTCGCGCGAAAAAGGAGATGGTTGAGGCAAACCTTCGTCTGGTTATCTCTATCGCGAAGAAATACACGAACCGCGGTTTGCAATTCCTGGATCTTATTCAGGAAGGCAATATCGGTTTGATGAAGGCGGTCGATAAATTCGAATATCGTCGTGGGTACAAATTTTCGACCTATGCCACATGGTGGATTCGTCAGGCTATTACGCGTTCTATTGCCGACCAAGCCAGAACGATCCGTATTCCGGTGCACATGATCGAGACGATCAACAAATTGGTTCGTACATCGCGCCAGATGATGCACGAAATCGGCCGCGAGCCGACGCCCGAAGAATTGGCAGCTCGTCTGCACATGCCGTTGGATAAAGTGCGCAAGGTTTTGAAAATCGCGAAAGAGCCTGTATCGCTGGAAACGCCGATTGGCGACGAAGAAGATTCTTCCTTGGGCGATTTCATCGAGGACAAGAATGCGATTTTGCCTGTTGAGGCCGCGATTCATTCGAACCTGCGTGAAACCACGACCCGCGTTCTGGCATCGCTCACGCCGCGTGAAGAGCGCGTCCTGCGTATGCGTTTTGGTATCGGTATGAACACCGACCACACGCTGGAAGAAGTTGGGCAGCAGTTCAACGTTACGCGCGAGCGTATCCGTCAGATCGAGGCAAAGGCTCTGCGTAAACTCAAACACCCGAGCCGTTCGCGCAAACTGCGCAGCTTCTTGGATACTTAATCCATGCGCGACATCATCGAAAAGATTGTAGAGGGAGATGACAGTCTTTTTGAAAAGCTGATCAAGGAATTGGTGGTCAGCACACTTTACATTTATGCGCAGCCCGAAAAGGGCGATGAGCTTACTTTGAGCTTCCTCAACTATCTTCTCGAAGACAATCAGGACATCGAATATATCCCGATCTTCACCGATGAAGAGGAAGTGAACGCGTTCGTGGCCGATGCCGATGTGCCGGACGGTTATGTTCTGTATGAATTCGAAGGCGATCTGTTCGCAGATCTTATGGACGCCGATCAATATCTGATGGTCAACCCGATTAGCGGAGGTATCGTGTTCCAAGGGGCGCATCTCAAGGTCTTTGCCACCGTCGCCAACGACGACACGGAACAGAAATAAAAAACCCCGCCATCGGCGGGGTTTTTCCTTCATGACCAGAATTATTCGTTGACGCCGAATTTCACGTTTTTGGCAGGGGCATCTGGCGCCGTGCCGAAAGTCTGCTTGGGCGCATCGCCGCGCACCTGCGGCAGCGGCATCATATCTTCAGAGCCGGGCTGGCCCTTCATCATGATCTGCGTGCCTTCGGGCGGCGGCGCACCCGGATCTTCCGGATTCGCGGGGACCGCCGTGCCTGCGGGTGGCACGAAGGTCGGCGTCGGTTTCAGATCGGATGGTGGTATCGGCGTCGAACCGGGCGGTGCTTGTGGAACGCCGCTCGCGCCAACGGCCGGAATGGCGGGGCCGGATGGCTTTGTTTCAGCCGGGACATAGGCAGGGGCCGCAGCAGGCGCAGGCGGCGGAACATATGTCGGTGTTGCCGTGGCCGGTGCGGGAGCAGGAGGTGCGACGGGCGGTAACTGGTTCGGTCTTGAAGGAGTCATCGCCGGAACGGCAGGTGTAGCGTTCGATGCAGGCGTGGGTACGGCAGCGGGCGGAATAGCGGCGGGTGCGGACTTCTGTGCAGGTGCTGGTGCAACAGGTGCAGGAGCAGGGGCAGCGGCTATCGGTGCGGACGTTGCCGGAACGGCAGGCGCAACAGGAGCAGCGGGCGTCGTGCCGTCCACAGGCACGTAGTTGCCACCTGTGACAGGTGCGGACGGCGGAACATAGACTTTGGTCGTTATCGTGCCGACAGTGTTTTGTTTTACTTCCGCATTCGGTAAGTTGTACGCGCTGAAACCGCCTTTGGTGTCATCAACGCCTTGATAAGCCTGAGCCGGAACTTTGGATGGAACGGCTGTCTCAGGAACCGGATACGCGCCGGGTTTGTAGTCCTGTGCGTCTGCATTATGTTTGTAGGCGTAATCGAGCGTGCAGCGCGCATTGATACAGGCGGCGGCGAGCGGCGGATTCATGTTACAGGCGGGGTTCGCGCTCATCGGTTTGCCGCAGCGGGATTGGTACAGCCCTTCGAGCGCAGTCATGTTTTCCTTGTTGACCGGAACGAAGCCGCAATTGTCGTTACAACTGTTTGTAACCAGCACGCATTCCGCGTTGGCCGTGCAGCGCTGCATCGTGGCCGCGACCATCAGGTCCGAAGCGGCGAAAGCGGGAAGGGCAAAACCGGCGCAAAGCAGGCTCAAAACGCTCAAACTAATTTTTTTCATATTAATGCTCCTGGGATGTAACGCTATGGAATATAACGGGTTGAACGAATAAAACCAGACTTTTGTTCCGCAAGGCCCTTGCAGGCTGGACAGTCCGGGCCGATTTGGGCATAAACCCAGTAGGTAGGGCCCTTAGCTCAGTTGGTTAGAGCGTTCCGCTCATAACGGAATGGTCGCTGGTTCGAGTCCAGCAGGGCCCACCATGCTTCGCTCTTGCGGAGCTTCGCATGGCGTGGCCACGCCTTATCGGGAACCTTCCTTTTATCCCTTCGTTTGTTATTCGATAGTTAACGAACGATAGAGGAATTCATTATGAACATTCAGAACAAATTATTGATGGGCGCGTGCGCCTTGATCATGGCATCGCATATTCCGGCTATGGCTGGAACAACTGAAAGCGTGACATCGAAAACCAGCACGGTAAATCCCGATGGCAGTGTCTCGTATGAAAGCCACACGGTTGTGACGAAAGATTCGGCGCTGCCCGAAGGCGTAACCAAGATCGTGGGTTTCGAGCCTGTGATGCCGGGCGTCGTGACGTTCTATTATTACAACCCCACGATCAAGCGGATCGTGTCGGCGGGTGATCTGACCAATGACATTATCTCTCTGTGGGATCACAACAACAATAAGGTAATCGATAATCAGGAATTTTACAGCAACGCGATGGTTGCGTATGAGCCGGTAGAATACAGCAAGCGGACCTATACGGACATCGACGCCGACGGTATTCCTGAACTGACGCAAGAGGAATATACAACGCGTCTTCAGCAGGTTCCTTACTACAGCAAGCTGAACATGGACAAGAAGGCGGGTCTGACCTTGTATGAATTTACGGGTGTCGGATTCCAAGATGCCGACAATGACAACGACAATCAGGTCAGCTATGACGAGTTGAAGGCCGCGTTCTATCACAAGGAAGGTCTTGCCCCGAAGCCTGAGAAAACCAACCATTAGGAATGATCATGTTCGTTTTCATCAAAAACATGTTCTGTCATTGTGAGTCTCACAATGACGAGAAGCTTGAGAAAAAGCTTAAGGCCGCGCATGAGCAGGACAGGGCGGTTCGTGAATCCTTGTCCGAAAGTGACATCGATAAGGGATTAAAAGACACGATGGAAGCGAGCGACCCGGTCGCTAAATATTAAATAAATCTCCCTCTCCCTGAGGGAGAGGGCAGGGGTGAGGGTTTAGAATCTCACCAAACAATATCGAACCCCCTCACCTAAATCCTCTCCCCGCCGGGGAGAGGACTTAAATTTCTTTGACTTAGGCCTAAAAATCGCTATAAACCCCCGTATTCCCTCGAAGTGACGGTTGAAATATCGTCCGGTGAGCTTGGCTCTCTCCTAAAAAAGGCAATTGGGACAATAACTTAATATACAAAAAGGACTGAAAACTATGAGCGACAAACGCCCAGCATCGAAGCATAAAATAGACCGCCGCCTGAACTGCAACCTTTGGGGCCGCGCAAAATCTCCCTATAACACTCGCCAGACAGGCCCCGGCATGCACGGTGCCCGCCGCCCGAAACCGACCGATTACGGCGTTCAGTTGATGGCGAAACAAAAGCTGAAAGGCTACTACGCCAATATCGGTGAGCGTAAATTCCACCGTTACTATGAAGAAGCCGTCCGCCTGAAAGGCGACACGGGTGAAAACCTGATCGGTCTGCTCGAGCGCCGTCTGGATGCAGTTTGCTACCGCGCAAAATTCATCCCGACTGTTTTCGCGGCGCGCCAGTTGGTTTCCCACGGCCACGTAACCGTGAATGGAAAAACGGTTACAATCGGATCGTACCAGGTTAAACCGGGCGACAAGATCGAACTGAAAGAAAAATCCCGCCAGATGGCTGTTGTTATCGCGGCACTGGAATCGCCAGAGCGCGATGTACCTGAGTACATCGAAGTCGATGCGAAATCCGGCAAGTGCACGTTTTTGCGTACACCGAAACTGGAAGATGTTCCGTTCCCGGTACAAATGGAACCGCATCTCGTGGTCGAATTCTATTCCCGCTAATTGGTACGGGACGAAATTCAAAAAAAGCCGCCTCACAAGGGCGGCTTTTTTCATCTTTTGTTGCCGTCGTCGTCACCCGCATGCTTTGCATGCGTCGAGCCGACGGTTATTTCAGGTTTTTCTTTCCGGTAAGCGCGGTGATAAGCCCGTGGAATGTGTTCACTTCCTGTGACGTCATTTCTGCGCGGCCCAGCAGGTTTTTTAGGTTGCGCATGACGGTAGGCTGCATTTCCTGTGTGCGGAAGAAATGCCCCGCGCGGAGTTCTTCCTCAAGACGATTGTAGAGATTGTTTAACTCATCATGCGCCGCTGGCAATTCTGCCTGTTTGCTTAATTCTGTCGTTGCGGTGCGGGGAATGCCTTTGATAGCGGCAAGTTGATACCATTCATAGGCGCAGAGCAAAACGCCTTGACCGAGATTGAGCGAAGAAAAATCCGGATTAACTGGAATGGTAATGATAGCGTGCGAAAGCGCGACATCTTCGTTATCGAGCCCCGCGCGTTCAGCACCGAACAGATAAGCGCATTTCTGGCCTTGGGATTCACGGGTGCGGCAATCGCTCGCGGCTTCTTTTGCGGTCAGCACAGGTTTGACCATATCGCGGATGCGGGCTGTTGTGGCGTAGGCGTAATGACAATCAGCAAGAGCCTCAGCGGTCGTATTATAAACCTTCACGGGTAGCATTTTTTCAAGCGCACCCGAAGACATGGCATCGGCACGTTCATTGGGCCAGCCATCGCGCGGGTTGACGATACGCAGTTCATCGATGCCGCAATTAAGCATCGCGCGCGCTGCGGCGCCGATATTTTCCCCCATCTGCGGATTGACCAAAACGATGACTGGTTTCATGGGATTGTCATAGCGGGAGTTTTGCCGTAAAACAATAGGAGTTTAGGGGGATTGTATGAGTACATTGCGAGCACATGTAGCGGAATTTCACCGGACCAGTAAAAACAGCGACGCACCGTTGCTGGTGACGCCCGAAGCATCGAAACTCCTGCGCGGGCTGTTACGTTTGACCCTGCAGGCCACGGCCGATGCCGCAGGTATCAAAAGAAACAGACTGAAGAATTTTGAAGACGAGGGGCGTCCTTTGTCCGCTCGCGATCATCGCTGGTTGCAGGCCGCATTCGAGAGTGCGGGCGCGGAGATATTCATGGGGCAGGGGAAATTGCAGGTTACGCTAGATGGTGAGGCCATCATCGAAAATGGTGAACGTGCAGAAGCCCTGCTGGAGCCATTAACGGGTAGTCAATGTGTTGATGAGCGGTGGTTCCGTGAATGGTCGCAAGTCTATATGACATCGGTGTATTCCGGTGTGCCGCAGTGTCGGATTTCCGCATTGGAACGCAGTCGTTCAAAAGGATATTTTCTAGCCGATCAGGTGGCTTTGCAAAGTACGTTCGACGCGCATCCTGCTTAACGCGATTCGCCGATAGGATGAACGAGATATTTCGGTTGATCGTTGACGTTGTACCCATATAGCGCGCGCTGCACGACAAAATAATGGGTTTTTCCGGCTTCGGGGACGACGCTGCACGAATCAAAATTCAGCGTCACTTCGCCGGAAATCTTGTTTCCGGGGTATGACTCAAGAATTTTCGCCCTGGCGGTAAAATCTTCGTGCGGCGTAGATGTTTCTGACGGGGCGTTCACGGACAAGATTTCTGTTTTAAAACCCAGATATCCTTCGGGTATATGCTGCATATGCTCTTCCGTGGCCCATTGCGGCGCTACGTAGCAGGCCTGTGCAGCGGCAGGAAACAAGAACAGCAATGCAAAAAGAAAATATTTCATGCGGCTTTCTTTGACAGCAATCTGTCTTTGACTTTTTCGGGGCCGAGCAGGGGTAGCAGGACAGGAAGTTCCGGTCCGTGTTCCATGCCGGTTAGTGCAATACGGATAGGCATGAACAATTCCTTGCCCTTTTTGCCGGTTTTTTCTTTGACCGCGTTGATCCATGTGTTGAACGTGGTTTCATTCCACGGCGCGGGTGGAAGAACGTCAGCGGCGGCCTCGGTGAAGGAAGGATCTTCGATCTTTGCTGTGACCGGGTTATTCGTTACATCCCACCATTCTTTTACATCGGCCAGTTTTGTAATGTTCGGGCGCACGGCATTCCAGAAATGCTCATCAATTTCACCCATGCCCATGGCGGCTAAACGCGGCACAACATCCTTGAACGGAGTCGCATGCAGGATTTTGGAATTGAGGCGGTATAGTTCCTCGACATCGAATTTGGGTGTGTTGCGCGAGAATTTATCAAGGCTGAATCCTTCCATCAACGGTTCCAGCGTTGTGAACGGTTCGATAGGATCGGAACTGCCGAGGCGCGCCATCAAGGAGACAAGTGCCATCGCTTCGAGGCCTTCTTCTTCCTGCACGCTTTTGACCGAGAGGGAGCCGAGGCGTTTGGAAAGCTTGCCGCCTTCGGCATCGGAAATCAGGGGCAGGTGCGCGAATTGCGGTTTGTAATCGCGGCCTTCGACCTTGCTGATCGCTTCGAACATATGGATGTGGCAGGCGGTGTTGGAAACATGGTCTTCGCCGCGCACGATGTGCGTGATCTGCGTGTCGAAATCGTCAATCACAGAGCAGAGGTGATAGAGCGGGCGGCCATCTTCGCGAATGACAACGGGGTCGGACATTTCACGCGCTTTAAAGTTCACCTCGCCACGGATCAAATCGTTCCATTCCGTTGCGCCATCGCGCAGAAGGAAACGCCAATGCGGTTTGCGGCCTTCTGCTTCCAGCTTTGCCTTTTGTTCATCTGTGAGTTTTAAGGCAGCGCGGTCATAGATCGGCGGTACGCCACGCGAAAGCTGCGTTTTGCGTTTCAGGCCGAGTTCGTCCGCGCTTTCGTAGCAGGCGTAAATGCGGCCATCGGCCTTCAATTTTTCGATGACGACGTTGTAACGATCATTCCGGTCTTTCTGATTGAATGTCTGATCCCAATTCAAACCCATCCATGTCAGGCCGGTTTTGATCGCGGATTCATATTCAGGGGTGGAACGCTCGCCGTCTGTGTCGTCAATGCGCAGGAGGAAGTGGCCCTTGTTCGCGCGGCAGAACAACCACGTGACGATGGCGGTACGCGCATTCCCGACATGCAGATAGCCGGTGGGGGATGGGGCAAAACGGACGCGGACGGACATGCTCTAATTTCCTAATACTATTTGTCATCCCCGCGGTCTGCCGTAGGCAGACATAAACAGCGGGGATCCAGAAAAGACAGCCTGCCTTGCAGGCTGACATTGTGGACCCCCGTCGTTGGTGTTCGCAAATCTACGATTTGCTCACCACGGGGGTGACGGTGAGGGGTAGTTTTAGCCCTTTTCTTATTCTTTTTCAATGAGGAAGCGATAACCATTTGTGATCGGATAACGGCGGTCTCGGCCAAAGGCGCGGGTGGTGATTTTGGGGCCGGGGGCCGATTGGCGGCGCTTATATTCGGCGGTATCAAGCAGGGCATTTACCTTTTTAACTGTGGCGTCGTCGAAGCCCTTGGCGACCAGTTCGGTTACGCCTAAATCCTGCTCGATCAGCCCGTCAAGAATGGCATCCAGAACGTTATAGGGGGGCAGGCTGTCCTGATCTTTCTGGTTTGCACGAAGTTCCGCCGTTGGAGCTTTCGTGATGATCCGGTCCGGAATGACCTTGGAGAGCGTGTTGCGGTATTTCGAGAGTTCATAGACTTTCGTTTTATAAACGTCTTTCAGAACATTAAAACCGCCGCACATATCGCCGTAAAGCGTGGCGTAACCCACAGCCATCTCACTCTTGTTGCCTGTCGATAACACCATCCAGCCAGTCTGATTCGAAAGTGACATCAATGTGACGCCGCGCGCCCGGGCCTGCATGTTTTCATGGGCAAGGCCTGTGAGATTTTTGATAGATCCTTCGAACGCCTTCATTGCGGGTTCGATAGAGATTTCTTCGTAGGAACAGCCCAGCGCTTGCGAGCAGGATTTTGCGTCTTCAAAGCTATCTTTCGATGTGAAGGGAGAGGGCAGCATGATCGTGCGTACCTTATCCTTGCCAAGCGCATCGACGGCAATAGCGGCAGAGAGCGCGGAATCGATCCCGCCCGACATGCCGATGATCACACCGGGGAAATTGTTTTTGCGGATGTAATCGGACAGGCCGAGTTTGAGAACGTCATAGAGTTCCTGTTCCATCGAAGGTTCCGGCGGAACATGGTTTTTGATAGGGCCGACATAGGGCGCGCAGTAGGGGGCTTGAAATATCTTTTTACCCGACGCGTCATAGGCCATCCCGCCGCCGTCATAGACAAGATCATCCTGCCCGCCGAGTTGGTTCACATAGACAAGCGGTAAGCCGGTTTCTTTCACACGCGCAGATATCACATCGTGTCTGCGTTGGCGTTTGGTATTGGTATAAGGGCTTCCGTTCGGGGAGAGCAAAATCTCCGCACCTTGTTTTTTCAAATGCATGCAGGCGGGATCGAACCAGATGTCTTCGCAGATAACGATGCCGATCTTACGGCCTTTGAACAGCACGGGTTCGGGCAGCGGGCCGGAGGAGAAAATGCGTTTTTCATCGAACACGCCATAATTGGGCAGGTCGTTCTTCAGTGTGACATGCACGATCTTGCCGCCATCGACCAGAAGCGCGGCATTGTATGTTTTGCCGTCGATTTCCCATGGTGTCGTCAGGATAAAGGCGGGCGTGTCTTTGCATTCGGCAGCGAAAGCCTTCGCGGCATTCATGCAATCGACGACGAAGGATTTTTTTAAAACCAAATCTTCAGGCGGATATCCGCAGATAACAAGCTCGGGGAACACGATGATATCGACCTTACCGGCGTCTTTAATTGCCTGACGGATAAGTCCGATATTGTGGTTTATGTTCCCGAGTGTCGGGTTGATCTGGGCTATCGCGATGGACAGGCCGTCGATCATTATTTTCTGGCCGCTTTCAATTCATCCGCAACGAGAAACGCAAGTTCCAGCGCCTGATTGGCGTTCAAACGCGGATCGCAGGCCGTGTGATAACGCGAAGACAAATCTTCTTCGGTCACTTTATAGGCGCCGCCGGTGCATTCGGTCACATTCTGGCCAGTCAGTTCAAAGTGAACGCCACCTGCATGGGTGCCAACATCATTGTGAACGGCGAAGAATTCACGCACTTCGGAAAGAATGTTTTCGAATTTGCGGGTTTTGTAGCCGGTCGAAGAGACTTGCGTGTTGCCGTGCATCGGATCGCAAATCCATGCGACGTTGCGGCCTTCTTTTTGTACTGCCTTGACCAGCGGAGTGAGTTTTTCCTTCACCTGACCCGCTCCCATGCGGGCGATGAGGGACAGACGTCCGGGTTCGTTGTCCGGGTTCATCACATCGATGGAACGAAGCAGCGTGTCGATATCGAGCGTCGGCGGGCATTTCAAACCGATCGGGTTTTTGATGCCACGAACGAATTCGATCTGTGCGCCGTCAGTCTGGTTGGTGCGTGCGCCGATCCACAAGAAGTGCGCAGATGTGTCATACCAGTCACCGGACGTTGAATCCACGCGCGTCATCGCCTGTTCATATGGAAGCAGCAAGGCTTCATGGCATGTGTAGAAATCCGTTTCACGCATCGCGGGAACGGTTTCGCCCGATACGCCGCAGGCGCGCATGAAAGCCAGCGCCTGATCAATTGCGCTTGCCATACGGTCATAGCGTTCGCCGAGCGGTGAGTCCTTGATAAAATCCAAATTCCAACTGTGAACCTTTGCCAGATCGGCGTAACCGCCTTGCGCGAATGCGCGGAGCAGGTTGAGCGTCGAAGCAGATTGGTTATAAGCACGGATCATGCGCTGCGGATCAGGGATGCGCGCTTCGTCGGTGAATTCGGTCCCGTTGATTATATCGCCGCGATAGACGGGGAGCGTTTTGCCGTTTTTGGTTTCATTGGAATCCGAACGCGGTTTGGCAAACTGACCCGCCATGCGACCCATTTTTACAATAGGAAGCTGACCGCCGAACGTCATGACGATCGCCATCTGTAACAACACGCGGAACGAATCCCGGATCTTGTTGGCGCCGAATTCGGCAAAGCTTTCGGCGCAATCGCCGCCCTGAAGCACGAATGCCTTACCCGCGACCACTTCGGCCAGTTGTTTTTTGAGCCGGCGTGCCTCGCCTGCAAAAACGAGGGGGGGCAGGGCCGCCAGAGCGCTTTCCGCGCCTTTCAGGCTGGATTCATCCGGATAATCAGGGAGTTGCTTGGCAGGCTTATCGCGCCAAGTGTCGGGAGCCCATGCTTTCGTCATTGTAATATTCGTACCGTGGTTAAAGATTTTTAATCAATTTAGGTTAGTTTGTTTTAAGGCATAGTCCCCCGGAACCGCAAGCTTTCTCTAGGGTTTATAGGGGTAAGAGCCTGACAAAATTGGGTAATTATGTGAATTTGTGGTAGGGTTGGAAGATGCAGCCTGGGCATATATCGTTTTCTGAGGTCAGCATATTACCGGCAAGCGCTCCTGCCGCACTCCTTGCGGCGACCAAAATGCTGGAGGATATGCCGCGCGAAAAAGGCTGGAAGCATGCAGCTATTTTAGACCGCGCTCATTTTACCAACGGCGATTATGCAAGGTCTTCGTCGATGTTAGACCATTCCGATTTCAAACGGCTCTTTCTTGATAATACCGCGTCGGGTGATGAATTTTGCATCGGCACCGATAGGCTTTTGCAACAATGGACTCCCGGAAATGAACCGTCCCTGACATCCATCCTTATGCGTGCTGCCGACCATTTCAACATGTCGGAAGCAGACCGGAAAATGCTTGCCGTTGCCGGTATTCTGGGCAGTTACGAAACCGATCTTGATTACCACAATGCCGAACACAACCGCAAAGTGGTGTTAGGTGCTCTACGCCTTGCCACCGCTTCAAAAGATCTTTCATCGCATGATATCGCCAAGCTTCTTACGGCCGCCGCTATTCATGATTTTGGACATGATGGTAAAGGAAATGGGATAGGAGCTGAGCACGTTCCTTACCGTCTTGAAAAACAATCTGTTATATTGGCACGACCTTATTTCGAAGAAATAGGTGTGGCAGAGTCAGATCTAGAAGATATCAAGACTATGATTTACGGAACTGATGTAACGCCACTTGGAAAACCTGATAGCCCTGCACGCCGTGTAGCCGAAGGAAAAGATTTCCCCAAAGAGCTTGAGCGTTTGGAAGGTCATGAAAACGATAATGATAAGGCGATATTGCTTAAATTAAGTCGTATGCTCGGAGCAGCAGACATTCTCTTTTCTTCATCTATGACCATGGAGGAAACTATTTCTCAAACCAGAAAATTTGGCAGAGAGCTCGGAAAAGGTGAGATGTCTACAGAAGAAATGGTAAATTTTTATAGTTTCTTCGCAACTAATTGTGTGAACACACTGGATTTACCGGAAATAACGATTGTATTTGGTGATAATCACAAAAAAATACATGCCAATATGCAAGCTTCGGTGAAGACTACCGCGCACATGTAATTTTACGCCGCTTCGCGCGTATCTAAATCTTTCAACGCTTTTGAATCCCACCGACGATGAAGCCAGAGCCATTGGCCGGGGCGTTCGCGTATCCAGTGTTCCAGCATCTTGTTGGCGTCGAGCATAATCGCCTCTTCTGATTTTCCCGCTATATTCATAGGCGGGTAGACCGTTACGCGAAAATTGCATCCGTTCAGGCGCTCTAGCCGCGTGGGCAAGATGGGCGTGTTAAATTTTAGGCCGAGCTGGGCGATGGCCGTGCTGGTCATCGCGGGACGCCCGAAAAATTCAATCGGTTCGCCCTGATTGTATTTCTGGTCGATCAAAATGCCGACGCGTCCACCGCCCATCACGGTACGAACCAAATCACGTGTACCGGTGGAGGATTTTGGAATATACGGGCCTTTTTGTTCGGGATTACGGCATTTCTCCACGAGCACGGCAGTGTAGGGATTGTTGGGTTCGCGATACACGGTCGAGAAAGGCGTATCGATGGTGTAATTATAGAAGAAGTGAAACAATTCCCAGTTCGATAAGTGTCCGGTGAAGGCAAGAAGCGGGCTATCTTTACCGTTCGGTAGATTGTCGATATGTTCACGCCCGATCACTTCAAACCGATTTTCCGCGATGTATTTCAGGTGCGGAAATTCGGCAATGACGCGTCCCAGATTGTCCCACATCTGCGTTATGATGTTATCCAGTTCTGTATCGAGCATTTCAGGAAAAGAGTTTTTCAAGTTTGTGCGTGTCTTGCGGGATGCGGCAAGACGTGGGCCTATCGTGCGGCCGATCAACCCGCCAAAGGATGACGATAAATCAGGACCTAGAATGCGAAAAAAGATAAACATCGTCCAGAGCGCCGCAGCCTCAAAAAATTGTCCAATTTTTTTCATGCGGGGATTCCCAGAAGCGCAAGAAGTTCGTCAGGACGATCGAACGACAATTCGATTTTGAGAGCGTGGATGCTGTTTTTATATGCAGCAGGAATGCGTACGAAATCTTTCTCTGTAGTAATCAGGGCGTCCGAACCCGCAAGTTCAAACAATTCGTGCATATCGCGCTCAGTGTAGCGGTAATGGTCAGGGTAAGATCGGAAGTCTGCGAGCTTAAAGCCGTTTTGTTCCAGAGTGGATTTGAATTTTCCCGGGCGACCAAGCCCGGCAAAGCCGACATAGCTGCGGTTTATGTCATGCGATGAGGTCATGCGTAAAGATGTTTTAAAGACAGGTTTGCCTGTTTTGAAATTGCTGCCGGTCGAAATAACGGCTGTGCATTTGTTCAGCGCGTTTGTCAATGGTTCGCGCAGCGGTCCGGCAGGAAGAAGAAAGCCGTTCCCGATACCTTGTTTGGCGTCGATGACAAGAAGGCTATGTGTCTTGGCAAGGCTGTTATTTTGTAGTCCGTCATCAAGGATAATGATATCCGCGCCCATCGCTTCGGCGAGCCGTGCACCTGCGGCGCGGTCTTTTGCCACGATGGTGGAGCCTCTGGCGGCATGAAGCATGGCCTCATCACCCACATCCATGGCCGTGTGACGCGAAATATCGACCACGCTTGGCCCTCTGATTACGCCGCCATAGCCGCGTGTTATGATCACCGGATGAATAAGGTTCGAATTTTCTTTGATGAGGGTAAGAAGCGCATGAGCAACGGGCGTTTTGCCGCTGCCGCCAGCCACAACGCCGCCGATGCAAATAACGGGAAGTGTGCTGACATATGTGCGTGTGGTGATAGTTTTAAGAAGACTCGCAATCCTATACAGCCATGAAAAAGGCAGAAGCACGCAGGCGATCAAGCCTTTCGATTGCCAGAATTTCGGCGTTTCAGGCAGCATGCCTGCTCTCCGTTTTTTGTAGGAGAGGCGAAAGTTTTTCCATGACGCTGTCGATCACATGCGTCTTGCGGCGAGTGAAGATCGCGCTCTTGTCCTGCATGGCGCGTAGCTTTTCAGGATGCGTCAAAAGTTCTTCGAGAACGGTGGTAAATTCTGTTTCATCCCGTGTCTCGATGACGGCGTTGTCCGATTGCATGTCGTCATAGAGCGGGCGCTGGAATTGATTGTTCGGTCCGGTCAGAACGGCGCAACCTAACTGTGCGGCTTCGATCGGGTTATGACCACCGCCGCCATCGTCACTGAAGGATCGTCCGATCATCGCAACGGGCGCGAGCGTATAAAACAGGCCGAGTTCACCCAGCGTGTCGGCGATATAGACATCGTCATCGGGCGCGGGCAGGGCGTTGTGGTTGCTGCGCAGGCGGAATTTCACGCCGTTTTCGAAACAGGTTTCGGCGATGTCGTCGCGCCGTTCCGGATGACGCGGCACGATGATCGTCAAAAGATTGGGCAGTTTTTCCTTGATGGATTTATGCGCGCGGCAGGCCATGGATTCTTCGCCTGCATGCGTGCTGGCGTAGACCCATAGCGGTCTGCCATCGACCGCGACCCTTAAGGTAGCGAGGGCACCCGCATCACAGGGAAGGGGGGCGGCACTGTATTTTATATTGTCTGTGGTGGTAACATTACTGGCGCCGAGCGCCTTGAAACGCGCGGCGTCCTGTTCGCTCTGTGCAAGGATGACCGAAAAACATTCCATCACATTGCGTGCGGCGGATTTGGCCATCATCCAGTTGGAAAAGGATTTGTCCGACAATCGCGCGTTGACGAGCGCGAGCGGTATATTGCGTTGTTTGAGTGCGAGGAGCGTGTTGGGCCAGAGTTCAGATTCCATCCAGAGCGCGAGATCGGGAGTCCAGTGATCGAGGAAGGATTTTATCCAGTCCGGCTGATCGAACGGAACATACTGGTGAAAGGCAAAGGACGGAAGGCGGCGCTGCATCAACGTGGCCGAAGTGACCGTGCCTGTGGTGACGAGGATATTGACGTCCGAAGATACACGGCCAAGCGCTTCGATCAGGATCAGGGCGGATTGCGCTTCGCCGACGCTTGCGGCGTGAATCCATGCGAGCCTGCCAGGCGGACGCTGACGCCCCGGTTGTCCCGTCCGTTCGCCGAGCCGTACAGGATCTTCCTTGCCACGGCGCATGCGGTGGGCAAGCCATTGCGCCAGGGCCGGTTTCCCGGCCCGCGTGACGGTTTCATATAATTTCAAAAGCCCGGTGGTCATGGCGCTTCACGTAAACCCTTATACTTGCTTCCTGTTTCACGGTATAATCAACCTGTGCCACAGGAACCCTTAGGTATAGGGCGGATTTGGCCGAAAGGCAAAGGTTAGATGGCCGATAGAAGTGAACCAGCAAAGGCCGCAAGCCGCATCATCCGGGACCGGGCGATGGCGATTTTGCGCGACACACGGGCCCGAATCGATCCGGCGTTGCTTGCGGCCATGAAGGAAACGCTTTCCCGCGCCATGCCGAACCCGCCGCCGACCGCGACCGAAAGCCCTGTTGCCGCCGCGCGGCCAGTCTTTAAAGAGGGATTGTTCAAACGGGAATATAAAAGCGAAGCGCCAGCGGAACCCGTTCCCGTTCAGGAAGTTGGCTCAGGCATGGAGCCGGTGGACAAGCAAAAGATCGCGCAGATCGTTCTCGAATACATGAAGAACCGCGAAGACAAGCAACGACATTAATTTTATCAGAGACCGGCACCGCCAGTTCCACCAATGATCTCGCCGTTTTCATTCGGTTGAATGGCACTAGTGGTCGATCCATCCGTCGAGCAAGTGCCGTTACGGTAGTACGAGCATCCGGGGTTCGTACAGACACCGTCGTCATAGGGACTGCTGTCATTAGGGCCGAGGATAACTTTGATGCCAGTTTTAATACCTATCGGACAGGCACCTGATGTTATCGGTTTGACGCGCTTGCGCACTTCGCTGAAGGTTTGCAGTAAAGCGCTTTGGAAAACATATAATCCCGACTCAACACCGAAATCAGTTTCGTTGCGGCTGTCCCGGTATTTTTCTTTCCACGTGCTTCCCAAAATTGGCGTTCCGCCGCTACAGGCAGTCGGATATTTACGGATATCATTTTTGGTTTCATAACCCTCAACCGCCTGACCTCCGGCGGTGGGTGTCAGGTTGATAAAGGGATAAAATCCGTCCGTTGCCGCGAAGTCCTGCGTGTGCAGGAAGTTCGCGCATTTTGCCGCCATCCAGACCTTGTTCATCACGTCGCAGGATGAATAATCACGCGGGCCTATCTGCTGCAACTCTCTTCGATTCACACCGAGTTTTTTCCCGCGACCGCCAAGTAGTTCATGCGCAAAATTGCCGTTCAGATAAGGCCCCATAGAATTCATGACGACATTCTGCATGGCGACATCCATGCCGTAGATTGATCCCATCTGGATAATCGATGAATTGCCGAAGTAGGTAGTATGCGTGAAGAGGACGCCGACATTTTTTGCGGCATGCGCGGCGAAATTATCGAAGCAGACGTAATCCAGAACGCTGTCCGCCTTGAAGATCAGGTTCTGGTTTTGCATGATCTCGCGTTCGGTTTCGAGTTGCGCGCGCGCGGCCATGGTTTGCCAGACCTGCGTATCGCAGGTTTGTTTGGCGATCGTACCACCGCCGCCACCGCCACCATGGTCACCGTCAGGTATATCTACCCCGAGATCCGCAGCGCAGGCATTCTTGCTGCCCGGCAGAATGGTGATAAGGGCTCCCAAAAGAACCAGAAGGATCAGTATGTTGGTCTTAGTCCGCATGTCCCTGTCTCTTTCCCCGTCTTAATATATTACCCAAAATTGCCTCCCCTTGGCAAACGATCCCTATGAACTGCCCAGCCGGGGCTGTTTGATCTCGCAGGTGCCCGCGTCGGCGCCGGTCCCGTTTTTCTGGTAACTACAGCCCGGCGTTATGCACAGCCCGTCCGGATAGGTGAACTCCCGCGTCAGCCTGTCCGCGCCTTCCCGGGTGGTTACGGTCACCCCTGTCGGAATTGGCGGGGCGCAGGTATTGCCGGGCGGCTTGAGCAGGTCGAAATGCGTTACGACTTTGGAAAATTCGGCGCTCTTGTTCTGCGCGATATCGATCATATTCTGGAAGATACCCGAATCATTACAGGCGTAATTGGGCGGGTATTTGCGCGGATCGTTGCCTATCAGTTCCGTAAAGCGGTAGAACATAGGATCGTCCGTTACGTTCATGCATTTCGCCTGCTGCCAGACCATATCCATCGTGCCGCAGGGCGCATAGGCTTGCCAGCTATTGCTTTCTTCATGTTCGTGTCCGCCGCCACTACCGGCGGATGAGGCAAGTTGTCCGCCCAGATAATCGTAATTGTACAATGTCAGGAATCTTTCATACGGCTGAAGCGCGGCGTTGGACAGCGCGCCATCGAGTGAATATTGACCGAGTTCGACATTCACTTTGACCACGCTGCCATCGAGAATATCGATTTCGCGGTTTACCCAGTATTTCGTTTCACTGAAGACGCCCAAGGTTTGACGCGCCCTGTCTATGAAAGATGAGAAGCATGAATAGGAGAGCACGCTGTCGGGTTTGACGATATAGCGCTGGTTCATCAACATTTCACGGCGCGTTTGCAGGACGGCCTGATTGACCATCGCGCGCCATGTATCGGTCCCGCATCCGGTGACTTCGTT
Organism: uncultured Micavibrio sp.; assembly: GCA_964539025.1. Lineage (GTDB taxonomy): Bacteria > Pseudomonadota > Alphaproteobacteria > Micavibrionales > Micavibrionaceae > Micavibrio_A. Next base: position 91,482 of record CAZIFA010000007.1, on the reverse strand, counting down.
GTTGCTGCTTCCGGCGGGTACGATGTCGGATGTCGTGGGGGGTAGGGTAATTCCCGTGAATGGTTCATCACCGCCGGCGCTATATTCGTTGTAGGTACGGCCATCGGTCGTCTTTACAACGTAATAGGAAGGTCCCGTATTTATAACGCCTGTAACGGGATCTTTGCCGCCCGTTGGGACCTCGACGACAGATTGTACATTGTCGTTACTGTTCGGAGGCGGTTGTGGTGTATTGGATCCTGAGTAGGAACCGCCGCCGCCGCCGGCCTGGCCATTGGATAGTCGTTGCGCTTCTTCGATCAGTTCTTTGCGTGTCGCCTCATTGCACAGATCCTTACCATAGGCGCTCGGTGGATTTATCCTGGCACCGTTGATCCAGATTTCGAAGTGCAGGTGGCATCCTGTTGATGATCCAGAATTTGCGTTGCCCTTCGCACCGCCCGATATAAAGGTGCCGTTTCTATCGCACGACGACAAGTGCGCGGAGATTGTTTCCACGCCGCAAGCATATGAAGTTTTGCCATACAGGCCCCATCCGCCCGCCTGCATGCCGCATGCCAATGTGCCGCTACCGGTGGGGATGTTTGTTCCGCAGGGCGTGCCATAGTCGATTCCGGTGTGAACCGAGGCGTTACCAGTTATAGGATGTGTACGCATACCGTATGGTGAAGTGACGCCGTGCGAGACAGGCTGGGTTATAGAGACCTGGGCATAAGCATTCGGGGAAAAGAAACATAAGGACATCACAGAAAACGCGAGCCACGCCGCGTTTTTTATTTTCCCCTTTATCTCTTCACCCTGTCTCATATCTTACGGTGTTTTTATCGGCCGCATTGGGACGTAGGCGTCTTTGCCTTTGTCGTATCCATATATTTCAACATCCTCTTTGGAATTATCTTCGTTGCGTAAGGTGATTTTGAGCGTGTGGTATCCGTTATGAGTAGCGGCGCCTAAATTTATGGACTTGGCGAAAATCACGGCGAGCGTTTTTGTATCCTTGCCGCGCGTTTCCAGTATGTAATGCGGGCACATGTAGTTTTTGTCTTTGGTGCAGATCAATCCCGCGCGGTCATAATCTTCCACGGGATACGCAATGATCTGGGGAATTTTACCCTTGTTCAGATTTTCTTCGGCGATAGCAATCGTGGGATTGGCCGTATCACCACCAAGCGCTTCGAAACTTTCCTTCATGGCATCGCGCGCGATGTCATAGGTGAGGTTGTACAGGTTGTTTTGATAATTCATGTATTGCAGGGGGCGGGAGCCGTCATCGTTCGCGCAGGCATTCGACGCAAGTGTAAAACTCAGCGCGACCCCGCCCAACAATAGCGTTCTGGCTGCCTTATCCAGCATGGTAAGGACCCCTTCCATTAACTTTCCTGCCCTATCCATCATAAGCTTTTTGTCCTTTGGAGCGCAAAAACCGGTTATCGGGGGCGGAAGGCGGCTTCCGCGGGGGTCCAGATGTATGTTTTGAAAGCGAAATCGTCGTTCTTTTCATTATAGACCAACAGGTTGCGCACCCCATACTGCTTTTCGTCGGAAATCCCGACCTTTCTTGCGGTAAATGCGCCTAAAAGCTCTGGCTGTTTTTCGTTCAGGCCCACCACGTCGTAGCGGCAGGATGCGTTGGTTTCGCAAGTCGGTGTGAGGTCTTGCCGGACAATCCATTCATTCACGCCATCGCCGTTCAGATCGATCGTCGCTATGGTGAAAGGTGTGCTCGGATCGAACCGCCGGATAAGGGTGAGATAGTCGAGTACGGATTGTTCGCGTGCATCTTTTACCGATGGGCGAAAGATGAGCGGCTGCGCCGCGAATGCGGGCAGGATCAGGAAAAATGTCAGGGCAAACAGGAAAAAACGACGCATGCCCGTATGATAGCAGGGTGGCGGCGAACTGTCTTCTAGCCTTCGAGGTCTATATCGAGGATCGACATGTTGAAGTCGAACGATGTTTCGCCGTCTTCCTCATTCTTGTAGCACAGGCCGAGGAATTCGCCGTTCAACAGAATTTCAATGGAATCGGCAGCTTGGGCGCGGGGTTTAACGCCGATGCCCGGATTGCCGAACGTGCGGCGCAGATAATCCTGAACCTTGATCATTTCATCCGGCGTAACTTGCATGGGTGCTCCTAAATTCTCTGTGACTTTTGGTTTTGACGGGACAGACCGTAAGGCTCTGCGGGCGATAAATCAAGCCCTTTGACCACACCATCATAAGTGATAGCACAAAGCTGTTTTCTATCGTTAAAAGAAGAAGATAAAATTGGTTTTTGAAATGTTACTTTAATAATGGCTCCTTTACCTTTGGCAAAGGTCCATAAATGTGGTGGAAGTGTCATATCGCCATACCATGCGTAAAGGTCTCTTTGTTCGTCCGTCGTGACCTTTTCGCCGTTGATTTCCATCAATGTGATCGTGAAGGGTTGAATCAACAAATTACGATTTAAAAACACCTCAAATCCACTTGATTTAAATGGAAGAATTTCTGTTCCGCGTGATGAGGTTCCTTCCGGAAAAATGATGAGAGGGGAGGGCTCGTTAAGGCGTTCCAGTATCTGTTCGGTAGCTTCTTGTGCATCGCCCGGTGCGCGGCTCATATAAACCGTGCGGCCCATCTTTCCCATGATGCCGAAGAACGGCCAACTTTCGACTTCTTTTTTGGCGATAAATGAGCCTGTGAGGATGCCGCCCAGAACAGGGATGTCCAGATAGGAGACATGGTTGCCGACATAAACGACATTCGGCCCCGGCGCGATTTCGCCTTCGACGACCACTTTGATCCCCATCAGCCAGGTGCAGATGGCATGGAAATGACGCGGCCACCAATAGGCCATCGGTCCCTTGGTAAAAAGCATCAGCGTACTTTGAAATGCAAGAGTGAACAGGCTGCTCAATAGGAAGGCTGTGAGCCGCGAGGCCCCGATCAGGGCGCGCATGTTACGCCGTGCCCTTGGCCCCTGCGGGGATGCGTTCGGCGAAATCGTCATCAATGCGGATCGTGTTGCTGGTCACGCGCTGATAGTGCTTGAAGTATTTTTCGGTGACAAGGTGCGTCGGCATGATGATGCAGACATCGGTGGTGTTGAACTGGTGATCGACGACGGCACCGTCCCCTACCATCGCGCCAAGACGCATATAGCCTTTGATGAGGGGCGGGAGTGAGGAAAACACTTGCTTGGCGTTGATCTGGTCTTTGGGGATCACGTTCATATTCACGTAGCGGTTGTCCAGCGCGTGAGGACGAAGTTCAGGTGGCGCAAGGTGATAATGATGCAAGTACGAAAGCTGCTCTGCGAGCGCGTCGACATCGGTGCCGAACAGGCTGGCGCAACCGAACATCAGGCCGATATTATGTTCTGCCACATAATGCGCGATGCCTTGCCAGAGTTTTTGCAGGACGGGCCGTGTGCGATAGGGGGGCAGTACGCAAGAACGTCCGAGTTCAAGCAGCACCGCGCCGGAACTCAAAAGCGGTTTTATGTCGTATTCGCCGCTGGTGTAAAAACGTCCGTGACGGTCGGCGACTTCGCGGCGTAGCAGTCGGTAAGTGCCAACAATCTGTTCCGGTCCGGCGGGGAGGTTTTCATCGAGCACCACGAGGTGATCGGTCACCATGTCGAATTCGTCGCGGTCTATTTTCGTGGCGGCGGTCTGTTCGTCGGCGACCGCGTGATATTCTTCATAAAATACTTTGTAACGAAGACGCTGCGCTGCCTCGATTTCCTCAAGACTGGTTGCCAGCCGGACGATGACCTTGTCGGACTGATCTTTGAATTCTTCTGCCATTACCACTTGAGCCGTTTTCATACTTTCAAACCCCACCGTTGACGCGGGCGGTGTTCGGCCCTTTTCTTATCTTTTTCGCGGGCCTGCCTCGATATATCTCGTGCACGGTCCGATGATGCCTTTGTAGCCTTGAAACGCAAAGTGTTTTCTTGGTTTCCAAACCCGTTTATCTATAGGGAAAAAGCCTCCGGGTAAACCATAAAACACTGTCCCTGCAAAACCTCCTTATTTTTGAGATGGTTACTGTTTTTTGGGAGTGCTCTGGGCTATCCTTTTTACATGGCTAAATCATCAGACCAGATCGGCGTGCTGTTCGTGTGTACCGGGAATATATGCAGGTCCCCGACAGCCGATGCCGTGTTTCGGCATCAGGTGACCGCAGCGGGACTGAGCCATCGCTTTTTGGTCGATTCCGCCGGAACGCATGGTTATCACACAGGCGAACCGCCCGATCCTCGCGCCATCGCCACCGCGCTGGCCAAGGGCGTGGATATGCGGGATTTACGGGCCCGGAAGGTCGAAGCGGGCGATTACGAGGTGTTTGATTACATGCTCGCCATGGACCGTTCGCATCACGAATTGTTGGGGCGAAGGAGCGGGCAGGCTGCGCTTGATATGTTTATGGCGACAGATGTGCCCGATCCTTATTACGGCGGACAGGCGGATTTTGATCTTGTCTATAGGATGGTGGATGAGGGGTGCGGGCGCTTGCTGGCCAGGATTCGTGAAAAACACGGCTTGTAGGCGTTAATTTTTGTAATTTTATTTCAAAAATGGCTGTTTTTAGCACCTTTTGCCCATAAACTTGTGCAAAACATAAGTTTTATACATTTTTTTCAAAAGTTTTGTTGACGGCGTGTTCAGAATATGGAATATATAGCCCTACACAAGACCCACACAGTCTTAAATGTAAAAATCACAGAGGTTGTACTCCCCACACACAGTTACAACCTCCTTCCTCTCCTAAAAAGCTCTCCTTCCCCGGAGGGCTTTTTTCTTTTTTTTATTGTTTTAATTAGGCGTCCGATCAAAATGGTGAAATGAAAACTGGGTCAACGGCCTAAAGCAACATGGATCAATTTCATAAATTTCTGTCTCCTGGGCGCATCGTTGCTGCCGTTTTGTTTTACGTTTTTGTTTATGTGGCGTTTGCCGCCGCTTCTTTTATTTTCAGTATAGGATACGAAGACACCATCTTGCGGGCGGGTGACAGGCCGTTGCCCGATTTACTCATCCATCGTTTTATTATCTGGCTCGATAGCAGAACCTACAGCAATTATCACGGCGGGGGATTTTCACTGGTGCTGTTGGTTATTTTTCCTGTTATGGCCGCTTTGTGGTCATTTTACTATTTTCTAACAGGTAAAATTATTAAGCCATGGACCAGCACGGTTATACGCGGTGAAGTCACCTGGAACAAAGACTGGTATGACCCTGCGGCAATGCTAGACCATCATATCTCCGACTTCATTCAGGTGAATGCTATTATCATCGGCAATGAAACAAGCGGCATCAACACATATGAAAAAATTAAGCTCTGCGGGAAGGCAGTGTTAAAGCCGCCAAGTCTAAAACATCCAAGCGTGATGGCTTCAATATTTGAAATTGAAAGCCTTCCTCTCGATGCGGATATTTACGTTGAATGTATTGTGTCACAAGAATTTCCAGCGAGTAATCTGCTGCCTCAGGACAAATTGGTTGGTGAGCGTACTCGCCGCCCCATAAGGCTTACAGAGGAACAGCCGGAAGCATCAGGTGTCACGCTTAGTGTCAAATTAGGGTTTTGGAAATAATACTACGGCGTCGTTTTTTAGGGATTGTATTTTGGCGTTCCCGGCGGGATTCGAACCCACGGCCCCAGAATTAGGAATTCTGTGCTCTATCCATCTGAGCTACGGGAACGCACGTTCGGGTTTATAGCAATGATCAGGGTGTCGTGGGAAGAGATTGTGGAGCCGGGGGCGCCATTTTCCCGACCTGTTCGATAAAGGCGCTGGCGTCCCTTGGCGGCGGGGCGGGACATCCGGCGGTGGCCTCGGTCGGTTCGCCTGCAGATACAGCCGTGTCGCCAAGCGCCGCGCTGAGTTTTTCCGCACGGACGCGCGCCCGTGTTTCCATCAGGGCGCTGATGCGGCTGATATCCGTCTGCGCGGGGGCCGAATAGGTCATTTTATTGGTGCGGATCGTTTGCCCGTCGGCCAGAGCCTTATCTGGATTGAGGATATAGGCATGGCCGCTCGCATCGCCCGGCGCTATCACGAAATAATCATAGGTGGTTTCTGCCACATTCGCGGGGCGTAGGTTGACTGTGCTCGTGCCGTCTTTCGCGTCAGTGACTTCCCAGACGAAGGGTTCATCTTTTTCGTTTTTCACTAGCGCGCTTAAGGGCAGGCGCTGGGCGTCTGGGTTATGGCCGGTGATGATTTTGCCGTGCGCAACTTTTGACGGTGGGACTTCTTCATCACCGTTCAACTTGATATGAACGATGATGGAATCTTTCAACTGGTCCGTGCCTTTGACGACGCGCGTGACTTCGCCCAGCGTGTCTAGAAGTTCTCTGTTGGAATCGTAGAGCATGATCTGTTGGCCTTCGGCGATGGCGTCCGTTCCCTCTTTGGGCAGCACCATAAAGGAAATATCGCCTACGGGGCTGATATCGATATCGTATGTGATGAGCGTGACGCCTCTGTTCGGCGGGCTGACGTCATAGATATTGTCGTTGGGCGTGCCGGATGCGATCGCCATGCTGGCGACGGGCGCGGATTTATCCGGCGTTTGTTTGAGATAAAGCCCGGTGGCAAAACCAGCGCAGATGATCAGGATGCCAATCAACAATCCTGTCAGGATGCGCTTTTGTTTGTTCACGTTTTTTACCGGATATAGATATGGACTTCGTTGCTCTTGGCTTCGGCGCTTTGCAGGGTGGAAAGATCGACGCGGTTAACATCGATACCCATTTGCGAAAGGGAACGCAGGACCATCTCGGCGTTGCGGCGGGCGCGGGTGCTTTCGATGGCGACCTGCGCGGCGTTGCCCGACGAAGGATTGACGGCGATCAGTTCAAAGCGTGCGCTCGGGTATTTCTGCATCGCTTCGTTCACGGACATGTAAACGGCCTGTTCGTAATCCACGTTAGGCTGATCGAATTTGATTTTGACGAGCGGGCGCGGGCCAGTGAGGGCTGCGGGTTGCGGCATCATCGATCCACCGCCCATGCTCACAGGCTGCATCACCGCGCTGGGCGGAGCGGAAGAGAAGGGGCGAGAGGCCAGAGAGCCGCCATAGTAATCGCCGTTGGTAACGGCGAGCGAGAGCGTGCGGATATTGCCGCGCTCTGCGGAAAGATAAGCGGCGGTGCGCGTGATGTCGTCGTTCACGTCGTTCAGGACGCGGTCGATCTTTACGATCATGTCGTTCACTTGGTCTTCGACTTGCGCCAGCGCGGCGTGGTCTTCTTCGACAGCGCCCGAGAGTCCATAGGCGGAACGGCAGGCTTCGAGAAGGAATGATCCCATAGATGCGGCATTCGCGGCTTCGACGGCCATAGCGTTTAAGTCTGCGACATTTTGCGAAAGGCGATCAAGATTGCCCTGCGCGGTTTGCAGTTTTTGCACGAGGCGCGGGTTGCCGGGCGTCGTGCCGGATTGCAATTGCGTGTTGATCGTGGCGACGGAGGCGTTGTATTCGGCGGACATCGCGACGCTGCGCTGTTGCATCGATTTCAACTGACCGGATAAATTGCCCACGCGGCCTTGCAGGGCGGTAAGGTCAGAACGCAATTCATCAACCTTCTTCGCGACGATCGTCTGCGTCGGTTGGTAATAGGAATTGCCGGAAATCTGTGACGCGGTGATATCCGCGATGCGCGATGGGCCTGTGTAATCGGCGGGCGGCGGGCTATAGCTGACCGGCGTAGGTGTGGCGGCGGGCATGGGCGTCGGTGTGTATATCGGCGTCGGGGACGACGTAGCGGCGGGCATCGCCTTGTTCGTGATGACCAGCGAGGGGCGTTTCTTCATGTCGATCTGGGCGAAAGCCGGAACGGCGGTCAGGGCAAGCGTGGCCGCGACTCCTGCCGCGAACATCAACCTTGCGGTGCTGGATGTGTTGAACATATTGATCTTCATGCCTTTTTCCAATGACCGATGGCGCGTACGCCAGTCATACTTGTAACGGATGCTTTAAATCATCCGAATTCACCATCCAAGTCAAGCAAAAGACCCTAAAGGCTTTAAAAGCATTCACAAAAACTTTCGCAGGGTTGCGGCCAAACTTATGGCTTGCACGGGCCGGGGACCATGATGTAAGGTCCGCCGGTTCTTTACCCCCGGCACGCGCCCGTAGCTCAATTGGATAGAGCATCTGACTACGGATCAGAAGGTTAGGAGTTCGAATCTCTTCGGGCGCGCCATCCCTATTTTATCGACGGAAATTCCGCTTAACACCTTGAACGGTAACGACAAATTAGCAGTTCGAAATCCTTCATTTCGGACGTATTGCAGCCGTTCCACGAAAGTCAGCTTTAAGACGGTTCTGCGGTCTTCTAGGCGGTTCGAATTCCAAAGATTCCAAGGGTTTGCGAGGAAGTCGAGCGCAGTTCGAAGTGTGTCGTTGAAGCTGCTTGCGGGACGCTCGGCTGCGGCCATGCGATCCCTGATCGTGAGCTTCTCGATCTCGATTTTGCGCACCCGATTTTCGTAGGCTGCGATCACGCTCGGCACGCTCGTCTCGACGATCCTGTCGAGAAACTGCGCGACCTCGTTCTCAAGCTGCTTGAGCTTTGCGGCGAGCGCCTTGCGCTCCGCCGCAACCTGCCCCAGGCGGCGGTTCCACAGCTCTTCGAGCATCGCGCCCGCGACCTTGCACAGCGTCTCGGTTGGCTGGACCGAGCGCAGGAGCTGCTCGAACTCGCCTTCGATCTGAGCGCGCGGGATCGACTTGCGGTAGCTCTCGCATCCGAGCTTCGGGCACAGATAGTACGGATACTTTTTGTACAGTCCTTTCGACCAGCAGGCCGTCAGCGGCGTGCCGCAACATCCGCAGGTGACGAAGCCGCGTAGGGCGAAGTCCTCATTGAGGTTCTTGCGGTAGGCCGCCCGCCCGATCCCGTTGAGCCGGTCCTGTACGCGCTGAAAGGTCTCGACGTCCACGAGCGCCTCGTGCTGCGCGGGCTGCAAGGCGACACCCCATTCCGGGGCTTCGATCAATCCCGCATAGGCGACCTGGCCGAAGAGCTGGGCCACGCGCATGTGCCGGACAATGCCGGTCGCATCTTTGGGGAACAGCGGATTGTCCTGCAGGAAACGGGCGACGTCCGCCTGCGTCTCGAAGCGGCCATTCGCGTAGCCCTCGAAGGCCTCGGCGACGACAGAGGCAACGGGCTCTTCGCGCTTGAGCATCTTGCCGCGCCCCGGCACGGCTTCATAGCGATAGCCCACCGGCGCTTGGAACACCCAATACCCATTCATGACGCGGGCGCGCATCCGGTTCTTTGTCTGCTCGGCGTTCTTCTCGCGGTGGTGCTGGGCCGAGGTTGCGAGGATGTGCTCGAGGAATTTCGAGTCCGCGTCGTCGCGGAACTCGAGCATGGGGGATTCCAGCGTGCCGCCCGCGCTGCCGATCGCGGCGCGAAGCGCCAAGTGCGCTTCGAGGCCGCGCGCAAAGCGCGTGATGTCGTCAATGATGACGACGGTCCCGATCGAGCGGCGCTTGCGCAAGAAGCGGAGCATCTGCGACATGGCCGGGCGCTCGGCGAACATGCCGGTGAAGTCGTCGGAGAAGACCTCGATGACCTCGTAGCCCTTGTGCTGCGCGTACTCGCGGCACCGCGTTTCCTGGGACTTGAGCCCATGGCCGTGCTTGGCCTGCTTGGGGTCCGAAACCCGGCAGTAGATGACAGCTTGTCTTTGCGATCCCTTCTTCATGTACTCTCGTCTTCCTGATCCTGCTCGATCACTTCTCCATCGTTGGTCTGGTTCAATTCTACACCGCCGCTCGCGGCATCCGAGCCACTCTGGGTCGCAGGGAAAATTTGCGCACAGATATCGACGGTGAAGCCGATCTCGACCATCGCGCACATGATGGACCAGAGCGTTTCCAGCAACTCGCGCCCCTGCGCCTCGCTGATGTCGAAGCCCTCGATCATCGGCGCATACTTGGCGTGGTCGAGCCGGGCGCGATCCGCACTGGCAGCGGCGAAGGGGCCGGGAAGGGCGCTCAAGTCATTGTTGGTCATAACGCGCCTCCTTAGCGGTCTATTTTACAGTCCTGTGGTGTTATATCAGAGAGAGAACAAAAAGGGAACATAATTTGGGATAGTTTTCCTAATCCTCGTTGATCAAGAGGATAGAAGGGTCTGTCTGACCCGCCCGGACGGCGCGGATCGCGCGGAAGATTTTCCAGATTCTCTGACGCGTACCGATTATCAGCGCCCGCCTGTGACCGGGCGCGTCGAGGCGCAAGATCAGCACCTGCCAACCGGTGAGGAGGGAGACGGCGGCGATGCCCGCCATGATCATCAGCTCCCCCTGATAGAGCAGATCGCCATAGGTCAGCACGCAGCCGGTGACAAAGCCCGTGATAGCAAGACCCATCCATAGCGGATCGCGTCTGATCCCGGCTGTTGTGTTGCCGATCGGATAGAAGCGCGTCGGCGTCGCGACAATCGAGGTGGAGACGACGTAGCGGCCATCGTCATAGATCGTATCGCTCATCGCGTACCTCCCTTGAACGGGGTGGGGATGTCGCCACAAGTGCCCGAGAGCGCGATCACCGCCGTGTCGTCGGCAAACGCGCTGACCGACTGCGGCGCGATCAGCCGAAACGATGCGGTATGCACGGCATAATCGAAGCGCAACTTCTGCGCCGCCCGACGGGCGGCGCAGGCGCATCGGTCTTCGCGTTCGATCAGGCTCAGGACGCGCGGCTTCACGCTCTCAAGGACCATCTGCTGAATACGATCCATCTCGGGGATACCCAGCTTCTTACCAATCTCGATTGGCGACGGCGTCGGAAACTTCGTCTTCGCCTCGAGCACCGCCGCGCAGTTCGGCACGATCGCCTGCGCATGCGCCCTATCCATCGCGCGCTCTGCCAGAGTCGAGTAGCAGAAGCCGAACCAGACAGCCCCGGCTACGAGCGCGCCGGTCAATGAATCGGGGAGTTTCTCAATCCACTCGATCATGGCTACCTCTTCATCTTTTGATTTGTGATCAAGCGCGGCGTCGGCGCCGCCTCATTGAAGCTTCGCTTGAGATCGGGCGGCGAGAGATTGCGCACGACCGCGTTGCTCATCCGCGTGGTGATTGCATTGATGTTGGCCAGGCGCCTGTTGGTGCGAGCTTGCACGTTGTGCGAGGCCGTTCTGGAGAAGGACTCCACCGACACCTTCGGCGTGACGCCCTTCGGCACCGGATGTTTCGCGGCCTCTGTCAGATGACGTTGCCAGAGGCGAAGCGTCTCGTTGGCGACCCAGCGGTCCTCGAAGTTCTTGTGGTGCTGCCTCGCTCGCTCCTTGATCCGGGAGCCCTTCTCTTCGAGTTTTGCGATCATCGCCGTCGCTGGCACCGAGCCTGCGGCATTGCGAACCGCAAGCGAAGTGGTGGCGGAAAAAGTCGGAGTGAGTCCTTTGGGACTTCCAGTATCCTTCGCCATCACCGCTCCTTTCCCGGACGCGCCAGCACGACCAGCGGGCATTCGCCATTGCTCGGGACGAAGGAATGTTTGCTTTGTCGTCAAGATCCCTCATTGGAACTCTGTAATGTCATCCAAGGAAAAACCCGAAGGCTGCGGTGCCGCCGTTTGTGGTGCGCTTTGCCTTCGGGTTTGGGTGCATTAGGGGAGTAGTGCACCTCTTATTCTTATTCCTTCGTGGGGCTTATGGCGGTGAGAAAGTCTCTCGATGCAGGCCTTCTCGCCGTCTGCATGTCTGTGTAGAGCCGATCAAGAGATTCAATGAACGCGCCCAGATCGTTGCGGATCAATTCCGCCCATTCCGCCATATGCCAGACCCTCTCGGCAAAGGCGCCCTGGTTTAGGAGTTCCGGTAACTTTGCGCGTTGTGTTTCATTCGCCATGCGTGAAAACATGGCTCAAGACCTGCGATCAAGGCAAGCAAAAGCAGCGTAGCAGGACGATGATTCTACTTAAGCTTACCGCGATGGAAAACCAATTCTACCAAAGCCACCAATGTTCGATTGGGTTTAGGCAGTCTGCTTTTGACGCTTATCAAATGAGAGGCGAACGTGGTGCGCCTTGCGTAAGCCTTCGGGTATCAACGGATCATCGTTATCGATGAACATTTCCCAAAGCGATAGAAAGTCTCCGGGGTATGCGCTTATTCCGCCGATCGCATTGTACGCCGTCGCAAAGACAGACGTTTCTTCAAGAAGATACTGTTCAGATAGCAGGCAGAAGCGTTCTTTGGTTTCGCCAGCGATGGGATTTCTTTGGGTGAATGCCTGCATTGCATTGTAAATGCTGTTTCTGAAATCGGCATTCTCATTGTACAGACGCGATACCGCCGCGCGGTTTATAAGGTAGATGCGAGGATTTTTCCAATCATTCCAGCGGGTGATCTCAATGCCTTTCAAGTGCTCGTAGTTTCTTTTTATCCATGCGTCGCCCGCGCCCCGCGCAATCCTCTCGGCGTTCTGCTCTTTGAAGCCCGTTTTGAACATCAGATTGTATCTTTGCGGGGAGTCTCCCAGAATAATCACGCGGCGCTTGAAGTTTTGACGTGCCCAATCCATAGCGGCTTCGAGTTTACCGCCTTCGTGGTAAGGCTGGCCTACGGATATCTCCATTCTAACGGTATCGAATTCCCGCCAGTCCCATTTCCCGCGCGCGCGCAGCTTGTATTGAACATCAATATCTAACATCGGCTGTGCTCGTGATCGGAAGTTCTGGCAGCAGGGACCAGATAAGATTGAATCTGTTTCGCTCTGTAGCGGCCCATTCCGCGTTGGTGAAGAGAACGCCATGCGTATGGAAGTCGTTTCCTACCTTGTTGGCATAGGTGATCGTCACGTGGTTCTTGAAATATTGAGAGGGTAAGGTGTTCAACAATCTAAGAAAGAATGTCGCTGTCGATACCGGGGTGCATGTAGTTGAATTAGAGCGTCGGGAAATTTTCGCCCGTTTGGTGGCTAAGGGGTATCTGCCGTCCAGAGCTGAACCTGGTCCTGATGTTTCAGTCTGTTCCTGTGGTGCCCAGTATCACAAAGATACCGGCCTCCCTGTATTGCAGGCCGCGTTCCTGCCTGATGATATCAGGGGCAAATTTGGTTTGCCCCCGGCTAGGTCCGTTGTGAGGCTCCCTCCAGAGCTTTTCAAGCGTACGCCGTAGAATCCTAAAAATTGGCTGGATTAGGTCTAAATACATTATATAAATCAATAAATTAAGCGCCATCTTTGTGGCGCTTTTCTTTCGCATATTTCGCATTTGTTAACCAATTCGTGTAAGACTTTAGCTTGGGCTAATTATCGGTCCGCGAATTGTATTCAGAATGCTTCCAAGGGTTTAGTTCAGCTTATGCAGAAAACGCCGTCTGACAAAAGAAAAGACACCGGTCTGACGATCGAGGGTGACCTAGGCGCGATTGACATCAGCGGCCTGTCGTTCGAGGACATGAAACCTGTGGACGCGGAAAAAGGATCGTACACCAAATCCGAACGCGTGATCGACGATCATCACGGCAATGAAGAAAGCGAATTTTCCGACAGCCGCCAGGTCGCGGTCGTCGATAAAAAGGCGTTGCAGCGTTCGGCGGGCGGCGAAGAAGACGGAAACCGCGGGCGTATCGGTGATCGCCTTGTTTCCATGGGTCTTATCACGGCGGACCAATTAAACGTCGCCATTCAGGAAAAGAAAATTTCCGGCAAGATGCTCGGCGAAGTTCTGGTCGATCTTGGATTCATCACGGATGAAATGCTGACATCGTTCCTGGCGGAAACGTCGGGCTTTGATGTGTTCAACCCGAAAGTCACGGTGATCGACGGTTCCGCGCTGGCGCTGATCGATAAAAAAACTGCGATGAAACATCACATTCTTCCCATTTCAATCAACGCCAACAGCGCACAGGTCGCGATGGCGGACCCGTATGACGTCGTCGCGATGGATATTCTGCGCCGTTATCTGCCCAAGGGCGTAACGATCAAACCTCTGGTGACCACTCCCGTCGTTTTATCCGAAGCGATCGACGCCGCGTATGGTTATGCGTCCAAGGTCAACGACATTCTGAAAGAGCTTGAAAACACCGATAACAAAAAGCTCGATGTTACGGGCTTGACGGAAGAAGAGGCGTTCACGCACCCGATCGTGCGTCTTGTCAACGCGCTGATTTCCGAGGCCGTGAAAATCAAGGCATCCGACCTTCACTTCGAACCCGAAGAAAATTTCGTGCGCCTACGTTACCGTGTGGATGGTGATTTGTTCACCGCACAGATTTTACACAGGCAGCACTGGAACCCGATAGGTCAGCGTTTAAAACTGATGGCGAACCTCAATATCGCCGACAAGCTCGGTCCGCAGGACGGGCGCATCAACATGTTCATAGGCGGCAAGGAAATTGATTTCCGCGTCTCAAGCCTGCCCACCGTGCACGGCGAAAACATCGTCATGCGTATTCTGGACAAAAATGCCGGTATCAAGCCGCTTAAGACGCTGGGTTTTAGCGCGCACAATCTTAAACGTATCGAACGCGCGCAATCCAAACCCGAGGGCATTATCATCGTCACGGGTCCGACAGGTTCGGGTAAAACAACGTCGCTTTATTCCATGCTGAACGAAATCAACACGGTCGATGTAAAAATCCACACGCTGGAAGATCCGGTGGAATATTCGCTACCGATGATCCGCCAGACGCCCGTGCGCGAAGGCATTCTTGATTTTTCCGACGGTATCCGCTCAATGCTTCGCCAAGACCCGAACATTATCTTCATCGGGGAGATCCGCGATAAAACGACCGCGACGATGGCGCTGCAGGCCGCGATGACGGGTCACCAGGTTTACACCACCCTGCACACGAATGACTCGTTCGGCGCGATGCCGCGTCTTCTCGATCTTGGCATGGTGCCCGGCATGATCGCCGGTAACATCGTCGCCGTGTTCGCGCAGCGCCTGGTTCGCACATTGTGCCCGCACTGCAAGCAATCACACACGCCGGACGAGGCCGAATGCGAAATTCTGGGCGTCGAATTCACGACCGCGCCGACAATTTATAAGGCAAAATCCGGCGGATGCGAGTCCTGCGGCGGGCAGGGCTATAAAGGCCGCGTGGCGGTCGCAGAGATTCTGTTGTTCGATGATGAAATGGACGAAATTGTCGCCCGTGGCGGCACAAAAGCGGATATGAAGGCCTATGCCGTGGAAAAAGGCTTCAAATCCATGCGCGATGATGGCATTCTTAAGGTTCTTGAGGGGGTCACAACCCTCGACGCCCTCGCCAAAGTCGTTGCCGTACAAAAATAAGCCCGCTTTAAAATATGGAAAAATATAAGTACAGAGCCTTGAACGCCAAGGGCCGCCCGATACGCGGCGTGCTCGGTGCTGTCAACGAGAACGATCTGTTTAATCAGTTACAGTCTGCGGGGCTGGAACTCGTCAGTTGCACGGCGCTTTCGAAGAAGAAAAGTAAAAACCGCCTTTTCACGCGCATCAAAGTGCGTGACCTGATCCAGGTGTTCATGCATCTCGATCAGATGGAAGGGGCGGCGGTTCCGATTCTGGACTCGCTGGCCGATATTCGCGATACGACTGAGAATACAGCGTTGCGCGATGCCGTTTCTGAAATATACCGCGATGTGTCCGAGGGCTCGAAGCTTTCCGAGGCAATGGCGAAGCATCCGAAGATATTCCACAACCTCTATGTCTCTCTCGTCGCCGCCGGCGAAGAGACGGGTAAGATGAGCCAGAGCTATCGCCAGCTTATCAAATACCTCAAATGGGTGGATGCTATGCAACAGCGCGTGCGCAAGGCGACGCGCTATCCTATCATCCTGTGCGTTGTCGTTCTGGCGGCTGTTTCGATCATGATGGGCTTTGTCGTTCCACAGATCGTCGAATTCATCCGGAATATGGAGATGGAATTGCCGTTCCCGACCGTTGCCCTGATCGCCACATCGGATTTCTTTGCCGCGTGGTGGTGGCTCGTGCTGGCCACGCCGGTGGTTTTGATTGCTGCTATTTTCGGGCTTCGCAAATCATCCGAAAATATCGCTTACAAGATTGATAAAGCCATGTTGGGTTCGCCTGTCATGGGACCGCTGATCCGCAAAATCAACATTGCGCGGTTCTGTCAAACGTTTGGCGCCCTCTATGCGTCGGGTCTGGCCATTTTGCCCGCCATCAAGGCCGCGACCGCGACAGTGAGCAACCTTGCTTTGGTCGAGGCGCTTGAAAGCATCCAGTCCCTCGTCAAAACCGGCAGCCCCTTGTCCGAAGCCTTTAACGGATCAGGAGAATTTCCCTCTATGGTCATCCGCATGATTAAGGTTGGCGAGGATTCGGGTAACCTGACCGTCGTGCTCGACCAAGTGTCTGATTTTTATACGTCGGACGTCGATGAAGAGGTCCAGAAACTGATTGCAATGATCGAACCTTCACTTACCATGGTGCTTGGTGGTATGATTCTATGGATCGCGGTCGGAGTCTTCGGCCCGATTTACGCCAGTTTCGAAAATATGCAATTCTAGCGCGAGCGACCTTAATACATGTCGATCTTCTCCCCATCGAGGTGCGTGCTTCTCCTAAGCGATGAAGGTCTGAGTATTTATGACTCGGGCGGAAGTCGTGTGAGCGTTATCGATACGGTTCCGTGGGATACGCAGGATTTCGAAGAAGCCGTGGCCGAGCTCGTTCGCCGCAAATGCCGCGGCAAGCAAGTATTGATCCTCAACGACATGGTTGAGCAGCATTACCGGAAAGAACGCGTCCCGAAGGTCAGCCCGTTTGATCGGGCCAATGTTTTAAAGCGCCGCGTGTCTGCGGCTTTCCCGTCTTATCCGATCCGCTCCGCCATCAAGATGAAGGAGAAGGCACCTGCGCGCGAAGGGCAGCAGGCCGGGGATATTTACCTTCTGGCTGCTGTGCCTTTGTCGGACAATATCCGCAAAACGCTGAGTGCCATTCAGAAAACTTACGCGACGATCGCGGGCTTTTGCCTTTTGCCCGTGGAATCTGCTGCGATGGTTCATGTATTGTCGAAAAAACTCGCCAAAGGTAGTGATAAACCTTCGACATGGAGTGTGTTTGTCGGGCAGCACCAGAATGGCGGGCTTCGCCAGATAGTCACCAAGAACGGCGAACTGGCGCTGACGCGTATGACGCCGATTGTGGATTCCGATATCGATAACGATCTCTGGTCCACCGAAGTTGCCAGTGAATTGAAGGGGACGATGAGTTATCTGTCCCGCTTTGGTTTTGATCCTGCTGATGGGTTGGATGTTGTAATTATCGCCAATAATTCCGTTGCCGACCGTGTGAGCGGCAAGGTCGATTTTGATTGTAACTTGAGCGTTCTGACTTCGGTGGAGGCTGCCAATCTTTTAGGGCTTCGCATCGGGCGTCAGGAAGAAGAGCGTCATGCCGATCCGCTGCATATCGCGTGGACCGCACGAAAATCTGCGCTGGTTATGCCGTTGCAGGCGACGCAGCTTGATTCAATTTCCGGCCCCGCCAAAATAGCGACTGCGGCCTCTATATTGCTGCTCGCAGGCTGTGCCTATTTTGGCTACAGCGCCTTTACCAATGCGACGGCGTGGATGAAAAATGCCGATCAGTTGTCGACCGCCGAAGCTCAGCTTGCGATGGTTCACGCTGAGCACGCCTCCGAAGTCGAGAAGAAAAAGAGCATTGGTCTCGATTTCATGCTGATCGAGAACTCCACGAAGGTGTTTCAAAAACTCGAAGGCCGTTCGATGAAGCCTTTGGCAGTACTCGACACGGTCGGGCGTTCGCTCGGTTCCGATATTCATATCACCTCACTTGATATTCGTCCTGTGGTGAAAGCCACCTCGCTTGATGCGGTGGCGACAACGCCGCCAGAACCCGCTGATGAGAGTGCGCCCGCGCAGCCCAAGCAGTATGAAATGGTTATCCGCATTATTTTCCCGGCCGCGCTTGCTCCGGAAAAAGGCGTACAGAAGATATCCGAACTTGAAAAACGCTTGAAAGCAAACCTGCCGCAGCATCAGGTTAGCATCCTCAAACAGGTCGCGGATTTGAGCTATACCGGGAATTTTGTAGGAGAGGCTACTAGCAAGCTGAATAATAAAGACGGTCAGAAAGAAGATTATGAGGCACAGATCATGATCAGGGGAGCGATGCTATGATTGGCAAAATCGGCGCCAAGCGGATGACGTTGCTGATCATGCTGGTCGTGCTTTTGGCCGCGCTAGGGTTGTCGAGCGAATTTATCTTCGCACCCAAAAGGACGGAGAGCCAGCAAAGGCTTCAATCCGTGACGGGCGAGGTGGCGACGTTGCAGGCCGAAATTACCAAGATGAAGGGCGATTTTGCGGCGTTCGAACATGACAAGGCATACTTCGAAACCATCTCTCGTATGGGATTTTTCAACGATCAGGATCGCGTTCTGGCGCGTGAACGGTTCGACACCATGCAAAAACTATCAAAAATCATTTCGGCGCGCTATGAAATCAAGGCGGCGAACGTGTTGACCGATGAGGCCGATCCGGAAACCGGGTTTGTCGTGATGGAAAGCCCGATTACGGTCACTCTTTCGGCGGTGGACGATCTCGATGTGTATCGTTTTATCTATTACCTCAATTACGGTTTTCCCGGCCACATCACGATCAAGAATCTGAATATGGAGCGCAAAGCGGACGTAAACCCGACGATCCTGAAAGAAATAGGTACGGGTAACCCGCCGGAAATTATCACCGCCAAGTTGGATCTTGATTGGCGCACGATGGCCCGCAAGGAATCCATCGTCCAGCATAACGCCGTGTCGCCCGCCAATCAGGACGCACCTAAGACGGGAGGTACGGCGCCATGACGCCTTTTGCAAGATACATGCTGCTCGTTTCGGTCTTTGTTTTTGGCGCTACGCCTGTTGTTTATGCACAGGCGCAACCCGAAATCGTATCTGTATCCGCACCTTCCGCACCCGCTACGGCCGCATCGGCGGACGCTCTTGTTCCGCCTCCTGTGACAGCACCTATAGCAGATGGTACGGCTGTTGCTACGCTTCCGCCCGCGGAGACGGTGAGCGTGCCTATGACAGCGATGGAAAAAGAGATAAGCGACCAGCTTGCCTTTTTGAAGCCCAGCGTCAATGTCAATCTGATGAACTCGCTCTTCTTCACGAAGTGGGAACATGATCTTGTGATAGATGCGCGCCGCGGTCTTGTCACGCGCTCGCCCGACAGCGTGGATGACGGTGTTACGCCCGAAATGGGGCCGCGCGATATCGCGCTAAGTGGGATCGTGTACCACAACAAAAAGGAATGGACGATCTGGCTCAACAATATGCGTGTTTCACCGACGCGCATTCCCGATGAAGTCATGGATTTAAAAGTGTTCAAGGATTACGTTGAGCTTGAAT
The DNA here is from genome assembly GCA_964539025.1 of uncultured Micavibrio sp. Lineage (GTDB taxonomy): Bacteria > Pseudomonadota > Alphaproteobacteria > Micavibrionales > Micavibrionaceae > Micavibrio_A. Next base: position 72,129 of record CAZIFA010000007.1, on the reverse strand, counting down.
GGTTCGATGCCTCGACCAATCAAATTTTCCCGATCCGCTTGCGCGCGCATCAAAGATTCAATCTCGATACGCGCATGTTCTTGCCGGGGTGATTTCATGACCTCGCCGTTTCTCGATATATCCGGCGTCCATGCAGGCTATGGCGCGGGTGATGTTATTCAGGATATTTCACTTTCTGTGCTGCCCGGCGAAACCTTCGGTCTTATCGGTCTGAACGGGGCAGGGAAGACTACGCTTATCAAAACCATTCTCGGCCTCAAAGATCAATCGAAGGGTGATATTCGTGTCGCGAGTTATGCGGCAGGGACCGACGATGCCAAAAAACAGATTGCCTATCTGCCCGAACGCTTCGATCCCGCTTGGTTTTTGAATGCTTACGAATTTATTTCCTTCACGCTTTCGCTTTATGGCCGCAAGTTCGATAAGGGGCAGGCGGACGCTATGGCTGAAAAGCTCGGCCTGAACCTGTCATTTTTGCCCAAGCGTGCCCAGACCTATTCGAAAGGCATGCGCCAGAAGCTTGGTTTGATGAGCACGTTCCTGACCGGATCGCCGCTGCTCATCCTTGACGAGCCGATGAGTGGCCTTGATCCGCTGGCTCGAGCGCAGGTCAAAGATCTGCTGGTTTCTGCAAAGGCGCAGGGGTGCACTAGCTTTTTAAGCTCGCACATCCTGTCAGATATGGAAGAATTATGTGATCGTATTGCCATTCTCCATGGTGGCCGGATTTTGTTTATTGGAAAACCCGCCGCGTTGCTGGCGCAGACGGGCCAGACCTATCTGGAGCGGGCGTTCCTCTCGCTGATCGATTCGAATGCGGCAAAAGCGGCCTGAACCGTTTTGTGAATTCCCTTCTTCACGGTTTTTTGCTAGAATCACCGATGGAATTCTAGGTTTCATCACATTTACAGATCGCGCGCGCCCATGAAAAAACATGACGGATATAGTATGACGCCACGGCTTTCCCTGTTTGTGATCGCATTGTGCGTGTTGCTTCCTGCTCTTCCTGCTCTGGCGAATAGTTCTTCGCCGCCGTCGCCCAACGATACAGTGAGCGCTGTTGGAACACCTGCGCTTGCTCCCGCGCCAACAGGAACGCCGCCTGCGCCGACACCTCCTCAACCTGTCGCGATTGCGCCTGCCGAAGTGGCGCCGCCATCCGTTGCGCCAACGCCACCTGTAACGACACCGTCCGCGCCTGCGCCGACACCGCCGCAAGCTGGTCTTATGCCCGGCCTCACGCCGATCCCGGAAGGAACGACAGGTTCCGTTGCAGGCACGAACGTCATGGGTGATTCCGGCGCAGTGCAAAAACATTCCGGCACCTTTTACGATGCTGACTCTCTTGTTCCTGACAAAGACCTTGCCGCCGCAGGTGCAACAGGTCCGCGCAAGGTCGATCCGGCGATAGAACCCGGCCAGAAATTTGTCGTCGTGGAAAAAGGGCCCGGCGCGTCGTCTTTCGAAGCGCAATATGTTGCCGCGACGCGCGCGATGAAACTTGGCCGCTACGCCGCATCCATGGAAATGTTTGAAAAACTCTACAAGAAGAACCGCAGAGATCCACGCATCCTGATGGGGCTTGCCGTTTCACAGCAAGGTGCGGGCTTCACGGAATCCGCCGCCGCCAGCTATGAAGAATTGCTGAACGTCCAACCCAACAACGCCGATGCCATCGTTAATCTGATGGGGATCATGAAAAACCAGTATCCGTCGATCACGCTCAAAAAGCTGATGGAACTGCGCAATAAATATCCGAACAATCCCGGCATCCCGGCGCAGATAGGTCTGATCAACGCGGCGGAAAGAAATTACGAGGATGCGATCCGGTATTTTGAAATCGCCGCGAGTATGCAACCCAGCAATTCATCTCACGTATACAACATGGCGATCGTGCATGACCGCGCCGGTCGCCCCAATGAAGCGATCAAACTTTACGAACAGGCGTTGCAGCTAGACGCTTCTTACGGTGAAACGGCCAACAGTCTGCCGCGCGAACAGATATACGATCGTCTCGTCGTTCTGCGCCGCAAGGTTTAAGTGACTGGCCACGCCGACCTGTTTTATTACATCCTCGTTGCAATCGTTGGACTGTGCTTTGGCAGTTTCGCAACGGCTCTGATCTATCGCATTCCGCGCGATATTTCATGGATTTATGATAGCAAATCCGAGGATAACAAAACCTGCCGTTCGCAATGCCCTGACTGTGGGGCGACGCTGACCGCGTTCGATCTCGTTCCTGTGTTCTCGTGGTTATTTTCGCGCGGAAAGTGCCGTCATTGCGGCAAGCCAGTTTCACCGCGCTATCCTGCCATTGAACTTACGACCATGCTTTTGGTGCTGCTCCAGTTTTATGCATGGGGTGTAACTTTGTCTGCCATTCCTGTCTTGCTCGCCGTGCCGTTCCTGCTGGCGGCGCTAATGATCGACTGGGATCATATGATCCTGCCTGACGACATCAATATCGCACTGTCTATTCTGGCAGTGATTTTTGTCGTTATTCTCGGATTGCAATCGGGATGGATAGTGGTCATCGATCACGCGACAGCGGCGCTGCTTCTCACCGGCACTTTCTGGTTTGTCTCGATAATTCTCTCCCGGTGGAAGAGGCAAGAGGCACTGGGGCGGGGCGATCTGAAATTCCTGCCCGCCGCAGGGCTGTTTATGGGTATGTCTGCTTTGCCGGGCTTCATGATACTGGGCGGGCTTTTGGGGCTAATCACGGCCTTCCTGAGGCGAAAAGAGACGCAAAAACAGGCGTTTCCCTTCGGTCCCGGCCTCATTATTTCCTTGTATATTCACGTTTTTTTAACCGGATTAGGGTTTGATTATAAATGGTGATCTATTGACCGTGGAGTCCATAGGCATCAAACTGACGGGGTAAGTATTTTCGTACTTTTTTCGTGAACGATTCTGTTCAGTTTTTTAATTTTTTGACGTGAGGAGAAGGGCCGTGGACCTAACACAACTTCTGGCATTCGCAATGCAGAATAAAGCTTCGGACCTTCATTTGAGTCCGACGAACTTCCCTATCATCCGCGTTCACGGAAAACTCCGCCGCGTCAAGGCGGACCACGAACTTACCAGCGACGATATTCGCTCCATGCTTTACTCGGTGATGACCGAAGGTCAGCGCGCCGAATATGAGGCGAACATGGAACTCGACTTCGCCATTTCTTTCGGCGAAAAGGCCCGTTTCCGTGTGAACGCCTTTACGACGCGCAATGGCGCTGCCGCCGTGTTCCGTACAATTCCATCCGAAGTGCCGACAATCGATGAACTTGACCTTCCCGCCGTTTTGCGCCGTTTTGCCGAACTGGAAAAAGGATTGATCCTTGTAACCGGTGCAACGGGATCGGGTAAATCGACGACTCTTGCTTCGTTGATCAACCATATCAACCTGACGATGGACAAACACATCATCACGATCGAAGACCCGGTCGAATTTTTCCATCATTCCAAAAAGTCTTTGATCAACCATCGCGAGATCGGGCGTGATACTGTTTCTTTCGCCCGCGCGCTGAAATCGTCCTTGCGCGAAGATCCGGACGTTATTCTGGTCGGGGAGATGCGCGATTACGAAACCATGTCGCTGGCATTGACCGCTGCTGAAACCGGACACCTTGTTCTTGCCACGCTGCACGCATCGACGGCGGCCAAAGCCGTTGATCGTATCATTGACGTGTTCCCGACAGGCGACAAGCCGATGGCGCGTACGATGCTCGCCGGATCGCTTCAGGGCGTTGTTGCCCAGACGCTTCTGCCCAAGGAAGGCGGCGGACGCGTTGGCGCTTTTGAAATTCTCGTCGGTACAAATGCTGTTCGAAACCTGATCCGCGAAAATCAGGTGCCGCAGATCTATTCGATGATCCAGACAGGATCGCGTTACGGCATGATCACGATGGAAGATTACGTTCAGGACTTGCTCGATGCAGGGCAAATCAGTCGCGAGACGGCGCATGACGCGATGATGCTGGTCACAGAGGATGCCGAAGAACGCGATACCGAATACGCGGCGGCGTCTTTGGGCGGTGCTAAAATTTCCGCGGATGGCGGCAATGGCAAAAAATCCGGTGAGAAAAGCGGCGAAGGCGGGAGCTATTCCTTTTGAGCAACAAGATACCCTATGCGTTCGAATGCTTGACGAAAATGAATGAGACGGGGGCTTCTGACCTTTATCTCAGCTATGGGGTACCGCCGACTTTAAGAATTGAAAATCATCTGATGTGCATCAATGACAAAGCGCTCGACGAGGAAGCGATTTCCGATATTCTCGCCAGCATTCTGACCGCACGCCAGCAACGCGACTTCGAAACGAAATTGGAACTTAACACCTCGCTCGACATGGGTGCGTATGGTCGGTTTCGCGTAAATGTCTACAAACAGCGCCAGATGCCGGGTCTTGTGATACGCCGCATCATCTCGAAAATCCCTACGCTGGAAGAGCTTAAGCTGCCTTCCATCCTAGCGGGCCTTGCAACGGAGCGGCGCGGCCTCGTCCTTGTTACCGGCATGACCGGATCGGGAAAATCGACAACGCTCGCATCGATGCTCAACTACCGCAACGAACGGGAAGAGGGGCATATCCTCACCATTGAAGATCCGATTGAATATTATCACGAACACAAAAAATCCGTCGTCACGCAGCGCGAGGTCGGTGTTGACACTGAAAGCTATGGCACAGCGCTCAAGAACGCCCTGCGCCAGCGTCCCGACGTCATCCTGATCGGTGAGATACGCGATGCGCAGGTGATGGAGCAGGCGCTGACCATTGCCGAAACGGGACATCTCTGCCTTGCCACGATGCATACCAATAACGCCTATCAGGCGATTGAGCGTATTGTGAACTTCTTCCCGGAAGAATTTCATAACCAGGTCCGCCTGAACCTTGCCATGAACCTAAAATCGATTATCTCGCAGCGGCTTCTGCCATCGGAAAAGGGCGGTCTTGTCCCGGCGCTCGAAATTCTGGTCAATCAGGCGCTGGTGCGTGAGCAAATTCAGAAGGGTGATTACGAAAAAATACCCGAGGTGATGGAACAGAACACCGCCATTGGCATGTGCACGTTTGACCAATCCTTGCTCGAACTCTACCGGAATGGCGATATAACGGAGCAGACCGCGATTTCACAATCCGACAAATCCAGCGACATGGCCGTGAAAATCCGCCAGATCAGGCTGGGAGGCAAGGGCGGAGGAAACCTGCGCGATCTTGACACCTCCGGCCTCAAAATTTCCGACCAGTATTAGGAAAACCCCCAGGTTCCGTCCTCTTTTACCGTAAGCATTGTTCTTGCCTAGGGCGACGATCCATAGCAAAATTCTAGGGCTGATTCTTTTCTTTCCCTAGACCTTATTCACGGATATCGCCATGTCAAAGCCAATCGCCCACCGCGTTTTCACCGCCAGAGCAATAGCTTTGTGTTTTATGGGCGCAGCGATTTTCGCTCCGCTCGGGGGGTGCGATCTGGCCAAGAACCAGCTCAAAGTGGATCGGTCCGCCGATATGGAGGTGCAGGATTATCGCGATGCACTCGCCGGACGTTTGCCCGAGATTAAAAACAAGCCGGTGGACGAAGCAGGAATTCCCGAACTTAAATCTTATATGGCGACACCTTCGGACAAGCTGAAACCTATGCCGCTCGTCTCCGTTTCGGTGAACCAGAGTATTCCGCTCAAGGACGTTCTGTATGAAATCGCCGAACAAGCGGGCTATGATATCGAACTTGATCCTCGCATCACGGGTAGCATCATTTTCAGTGCGCGCAACAAACCTTTCGACCAGGTTATTGATCGCATAGCGGAAAATAGCGGCCTTCGTTACAAATTCGACGGTGATTCCGTGCGCGTTGAACTTGATACGCCCTATCACCAGATTTATAAACTGAACTATCTCAGCTACGTCCGCTCCAACACCAGTTCCATCAGCAACGATGTTGCTGTCGTTTCGGGTGAGGGGGCCGATACCGGTTCCAAATTCAAGGCTGAAGCCAAGAGCATAGCTGATTTCTGGGGCGAACTCGATACCAACCTGACGCAGATCATGGGCGTCAATCGCGAAGCCGGTACGCTGCGCACCGCGAAAGATCCGAAAATCACCGCCGTTTCCGAAAGTCCCGCTCCGGTTGAACCTGTCGTGATGAGCGCGAACGGTGAAATCGCACAAACGGGCACCAGCCCGGATGGAACGCCCGTTGCCGCCCCGGCGCAGCAGGTTCAGGTCGCCGCGCCCAACGCCGTTCTGCGTGTGGAACCTCTACCCGTTGACGATCAGGAACCCGCTTCCGGAAATGCCAACGGAGACCCATACCAGCCGCGCTATTCTATCAACAAACAGGCTGGTATCGTGTCTGTTTTCGCAACGGAACGGTTACACAAGGAAGTGGGCGAATATCTGGATGCATTGCGCAAATCCGTCGCTTCGCAAGTGTTGATTGAAGCGAAGGTTCTCGAAGTTTCGCTTAGCGATGAATACGCCGCAGGTATTGATTGGACCGCTGTGGACATCTTCGGTCATCGTTTCAGCCTCGGTGTTGATACAGTTGGCGACGTGATCGCGCCTGTATTTGAGCCTGCCGCAGATCCCGCGCTCAGTCTAACGGCTGCTTATACAAGTGGCGACTTCAACTCGGCCATTCAGGCGATACAGCGTTTTGGCACCGTCCATGCGCTGGCCAGCCCGCGGCTGACTGTTTTGAACAACCAGTCCGCCGTTCTGAACGTCGCCAAGAACCAAGTCTATTTTGAACTGGACGTAACGACCAGCCAAAATAACAACCAGACGAGTGTGGATATCGATTCCAACATCCGCAACGTGCCTGAAGGTGTTCTGATCAACGTTCAACCTTCGATCGATATGGACAACCAGACGATATCCATGGCTGTGCGCCCGACCGTTACACGCATCACAGATTTTGTGAACGATCCGGGTGTTGCCTTTGCCGTCGCTGATGCGGGACTGGCTACGCCGATCGTATCACGCGTGCCGGTGGTCAATGTTCAGGAGTTTGATTCCGTCATTCAGATGAACAGTGGCCAGCCGATTGTGATGGGCGGTCTTATTCAAGACCGCAGTTCGTCGACGCAGACCGCCGTTCCCGTTCTAGGTGAATTACCAATCATCGGCGCAGCCTTCCGCAACCAGAACGACAGCATCGAAAAAACCGAACTGGTCGTCCTGATGAAAGCGACGATAGTTGAGGGTGGAAGCAATATCAACACGACGGACAAAGACCTTTACCGGACCTTCTCGCAAGACCGCCGTCCGTTCGATATGTAAGAACGCTGCTTTAGCCTAAGGATATCCGCATGATCTGGCCCCTTTTTCGCTACATTCTCATGGCGGCGATGAGGGACAGATTGTTTCTATCCCTCGTCGGGATTCTCGTGGCGGTTATCAGCCTGTCCGTTTTCTTTGGGTCATCCGTCCTCACTGAACAAGATCAATTTGCCCGCAGCTTTGCCGCGTTCGGCTTTCGCCTGTTCGGTGTCGTTTGCCTTGTCCTGTTCACCGTCACATATATAAGACGTTGTTTCGAAAACCGGGACATCGATTATCTTCTTTCGCGCCCCGTAGGTCGCATCTGTTTTATCCTGACCCATGCCGCTGCCTTTTCGGCGCTCGCGCTGATCGCCGCGCTGCTTCTGGGCGGTGTCACGGTGGCGCTGGAAAGTGGCAATTTGCACGAAGGCGTGTGGCTGTGGTGGATATCGATCGCCGCTGAATTTATCATCATGGCCAATGTTGCCATGTTCTTCGCGTTTGTGATGTCCAGCCCGACTGCGTGTCTTCTTATCGTCTTCGCCTTTTATCTTCTATCCCGCTTGATGGGGGAAATACTCGGCATCCTTGCCAAGGGCGGGGGAGAGGGCATATTCGGTCTTCTGTCCAAAATCATGGAAATGATTTCTATCTTTATCCCGCGCCTCGATCTGATGGGGCAGACGAAATGGATTCTTTATGGCGCTCCGCCGGAAATTTCCATGCCCTTCATCCTTGGCCAGTGCGGCGTGTTCGCGGCGCTTGTGATCGGCGCGACCTGTCTCGATATGCACAGGCGGCAATTTTAAGATGCGCATCGCGGCCTCTAAATCATCGCTCGGGCTTCATCTTTTATTCGTTGCAATCCTCCTCGTCAATTTTTCGTTCTGGATGCAATCTCGCACGGTGTTATCCCAATGGGACAATGTACCGCCCGCACCGGGAAAGGTGGCCACGGCTTTCAGCGGTTTAGGCGATCCTGAAATCGCTTACCGCATGTTCGGTTATTTCCTGCAGAATGTCGGCAACACCGGCGGGCATTATGAATCGCTTAAGAAATATGATTACGATATTCTGGGCCAGTGGTTTTTCGCCGCGCAATCGCTCGATGACCGTGCGAATTACGTGCCTTTTCTGGCCGCCTATTATTTCGGCGCGCTGGACGAACCTGCCGACAAACTTGATCCTGTGATCGACTATCTTGCCGCTGAAGGGCAAAAGCCCTATGCGCAGAAATGGCGCTGGCTGGCGCAGGCCGTCTACCTTGCCCGTTACAAACAGAACGATCTGGACAAGGCGTTGCGCCTTGCCAACATCCTCGCCTCGCTGAAAACCGATATGGCGCCCTGGGCGCGGCAGATGCCCGCTTTTATCCAGATCAAGATGGGCAACAAACAGGCCGCGTATGAAATCATGGTCCGGATGCTGGCGAGCGAAGGCGGCAAGCTTCAGACGATAGAGGTCAATGAAATGAAACGCTATATCTGTACGCGCACGCTGGAACCGGCCGAAGCCGCCAAAAACCCTCTTTGCCAGGACGTGAAATAATCTTTATAAAAGAAGCATGGCTTTTACTTCGCAGTTTACGCTCGCGGAAATCCTGTCGCTTCTGGGACTGGCGCAATCTATTTACGTGCTGGTCTATATGCTGCTGCGTTCGGGCAGCCTGATAAACGCCGTTATCCCGTCCTTGTATTTCGCTTCCATGGCCGCGGCCTTTTTGTTCGATGCGGCAGGCGGAAGATGGGCGAGGGAATTCGAACATTACGAAGCGTGGCAATGGCTGTTCTGGTTTTCCGGGATACCGCTCGGCATTTTGTTGGTTTTTCAAATCGCCAACGTCACGCAAAAACCGCGCGGCGAATATTTCTTCCTGCTGTTGCTGATCCCGGTTTCGTTCCTGCCGGGCTATTTCATGGACGAACCGCATGTCTATTATGTTTCCGGCCTGATCATCGGGGCCTTGTGCCTTTTGGCCGTATGGCTTCGCCGCGATCTGATGGACGGACTGCACGATAACCCGAAATTCGGCGAGGAAAGATTCTGGCTTATCATCGCGCTCATCGCCCTGAACGCCGCCTTTCTCGCCTCGACGCTGGCTTATGTCAGCCAATGGATCGTAATGCCGGACTGGATCGTGATCCGCACCGTGCTCGGCATAGCCTTCGTCTATATCGCGGCGACCAGCCTGTTTCGGATATATCCACAGGCCCTGCGCGTGACGCGTTCGGATTTGTCCGGCCCGATCCGGGCGGAGGACCAGATCATCCTCGAGCGTCTGAACATCCTGTTTGAGAGGGAAAAGATATATCAGGACGCCGCCTATGGCCGGGCAGAACTCGCCCGTGAACTGCAGGTCGGGGAGGCGAACCTGTCCCGGCTGGTCAATCTCTACCACGGAAAAACGATTCCCCAGCTCCTGAACGAATACAGGGTCAAGGATGCCCAGAAACTTCTGCGCGAAACCGATGCGACCATCCAGAATGTCTTCGAGGAATCCGGGTTCAGCTCCATCACGACTTTTAACAGGGTTTTCAAAGAGTTGTCGGGCGAGGCTCCCAAGGATTACCGCGCCCGGCACAGGCTCTGACCTGCCGATCTGACAAAATGGGCGGTCATTTCGGGCGCTTGGCAGGACAAGGGGCCGCATATCCCGTAATATTTCCTAAGACGAACCCCCGAATTTCATGTATAACTTTGGGTGTCTTTAGGGGATTCGCCCGAATTTTCATTTTAAAACGCTTGAAGGAGATACTAGATGTCTAACGCCCACGCTTCCACGCGCCGGTCCGAGCAGGGTTTCACCCTCGTCGAATTGGCCATCGTCATGGTTATTATCGGCCTGCTCATCGGCGGGATCCTGAAAGGTCAGGAACTGATATCGAACGCGAAGATTTCATCGACCGTGTCTCAATTGAAAGGCATGGATGCAGCTTTCAATACATTTCAGGATAAATATAATGCTGTTCCGGGTGATATGACTACGCCAAACACGCGATTACCGTCCTGTACTCTTGCTCCATGCAGTACAGCAGGAAGCGGCAATGGCCGTATAGATGCGCCTGCCTTTGGGACTGTTCCTACGGCAGCCAACGAAGCTGCAGTGGCCTTTGCTCACCTCAACGCGTCAGATTTGATCAGCGGCATTGACACGGCAAACTCTCAGATCGCTTTTGGAAGGATGCTTCCGGCTGTTAAGGCTGGAGGCGGTATGTGGGTCAGCTATGCAGCGGCTGCGATTGCTAACACGGGTGTTGGTGCCGGACGTCATTACGCCATTTTGACTGGCAGTACAACTGCGGCGGCGGGTGCTGCGACTGGTGCTTTGAGTCCAACAACGGCAGCTCAGATAGATCGTAAACTCGATGATGGTAAGCCAGACACAGGCGTATTCAGTGTTGTTGGTACGAACTGCAACAGTACGGGCGCAAACGGCGTATATGACGAAGCGCAAAACAGCGGTACCTGCACGGGTTACTTCCGCGTCCTGAACTAATCGTTCAATAAGAAATCAGAAAAGGCCTCGGAGAATTTCCGGGGCCTTTTTTACTTTGTCATCCCCGCCTTGTGCGGGGATCCGGATGCCCGCATAAAGCGGGCATGACAATTACGCCGCTTTCACCAATGCACCATCAAGCGCTTTGATAAGCGCGTCGCCCATTGCGGATGTCGAAACTTTCTGGCAACCCGGCGCCATGATGTCTGGCGTTCTGATGCCCTTGTTGAGTACGTCTTGTACGGCGGCCTCGATCTTGTCCGCCGCCTTACCTTCATTCAACGAATAACGCAGCGCCATCGAAAAACTCAGGATCGTCGCGAGCGGATTGGCCTTGCCTTGCCCTGCGATATCGGGCGCGGAGCCGTGCACGGGTTCATACAGGCCCGGCTTGCCGGGTTCGCCCAAAGACGCGGAAGGCAACATGCCGAGCGATCCTGTGAGCATCGCGGCTTCGTCCGATAAAATATCGCCGAACAGATTGTCCGTAACAATCACATCGAACTGTCGTGGATTACGCAATAACTGCATCGCGCAATTATCGGCATACATGTGTTCCAGTTGAACGTCTTTAAACTCTGCGGCATGCAGCGCGGTGATATCTTCGCGCCATAATTTGCCGCTCTCCATCACGTTGGCTTTTTCGCAAGACGTGACTTTATTACCGCGCTTGCGGGCCAGTTGGAACGCCACACGTCCAACACGCTTAATCTCGCTCGTCGTGTAAACTTGCGTGTTAACGCCGCGACGCTCACCGTTGCCTAAATCTTCAATGCCGCGCGGTTCGCCGAAATAAACCCCGCCCGTCAATTCGCGGACGATCAATATATCAAGCCCCTTCACGATTTCTGTCTTCAGCGAAGACGCTTCGGCCAGCGCATCGAACACGAGGGCAGGGCGCAGATTGGCGAATAGTCCGAGTTCCTTGCGAGCGCGAAGTAATCCGGCTTCGGGGCGCTTGTTATACTCAACACCATCCCATTTCGGTCCGCCGACCGATCCCATGATCACGGCATTGGATTTGCGGCATTTGGCGAGCGTTTCATCGGCGAACGGAACGCCGTAACGGTCATACGCCGCGCCGCCGATATCGTCTTCGGCGATCTCGAAGGACAGCCCGCCTTTTTTCTCAAGCCAGCCTATGACTTTTTTCACTTCGGCCATCACTTCCGGGCCGATCCCGTCGCCGGGGAGGATTGTTAATTTATAGCTCATTATACGTTCCTTTTGTGAGTCTAGAGTTGTGAGTAGCGAGTTAACAGATTTTCTCTTTTATACTGTCTACTCACTACTCGCTTACTCATATCCAAGGCCTCTTGTTCTGGTCGTTGTCTTCAAAGGCAGAAATTTTCGCGGCCTTTACTTCGGTCAGGCCGATATCGTCGAACCCATTCAATAAACAATGTTTGCGGAACGGTTCCACATCGAAGGAAAAAGAAAATTTATTGCCGCGCGTGATAACTTGTTTTTCTAAATCAACTTCTATCGGCGTGCCGGGATTATCTTCGGTCTCCTTCATCAACGCTTCGACCTGTTCTTTGGGCAGGCGTATGGGCAAGATGCCGTTCTTGAAAGAATTGTTGAAAAAGATATCGGCAAAACTTTCGGCAATGACACAGCGAATGCCCATATCCAGAATGGCCCAAGGGGCGTGTTCGCGGGATGATCCGCAGCCGAAATTCTCACCCGTAATAAGAATGCTCGCGCCGCGATAGGCGGGCTTGTTCAGGACAAAATCGGCGCGTTCAGATCCATCCTCACTATAGCGGATGTCGTTAAAGGCGTGCTTGCCGAGGCCCGCGCGCTTGATGGTCTTCAAAAACTGCTTGGGTATGATGATGTCGGTGTCGACATTGATCATGCGCAAAGGGGCGGCAACCCCGTTCAATTTAACGAATTTTTCCATAGGGTGAAATAATCAGAGATAGCGCGGATTTGCAAGCCCTGAGGAGGGTGCCAGAGAATGGATACCGGCATAATATGCCTGATATTCCCTGACTGTCGTAGGATCATATTTGCCTTTGTGCTTTTCGCCGGACATATCATCGAACATTTCAGTCAGGCTTTTTTGGGTTTTGATTTTGCCGTCTATTGTATCGATGATTGCCAATGTGCGCAGAATAGGGCTTTGCTGGGCGGCGATCATGCCGTGCGGGCCTGACCCATCGAGCACTTCATGATGGTAGGATTCAATATATATCGACAGATTAATCATCTTGGCCTGATCGGGCGTTAGTTCGGCTTGTTCCCAATCCGATAAAACTTTTCTAACAGCGCGTTTCAAAATTTCACCATCTCGCAATGCATGGGCAAAACGTTCAGCTCTGCGTGCACGTATTTCATCCGGTGTCAAATGGCTAATATCGGGTTTTTTATCATGAATGCGCCAGGTTTCAGGCTTATCAAGAAGTTTCTCAACATCATGCCAGCCAAAAGCTTTTGATATGTTGTAGGCAAGGTCTTCCGGGAATGCTTTACGAGTGGGGGTATCATGGGTCAAGAATCCAAAAGCATTTGTTGCTACACGTTCTTGATGCGCAATCAGATGCGGGCTAAAACCTTCGGGGTCATAGGCTTTCATCTTGTGAGTGAGTTCCGCATGAACGGCGTTGTAAAAGGCGTGATCGAACTCGAACGACGCCATCACCAGAAGAGGATCTTCTGACAGGTCGTTACTTAGTTGAATATTGCTAATCATATTCATGATCGTCTCGTACCAATAATCCTATCCGGCGGGTGTTAAGGGGGCATTAATTCCTGCACCAAAAGTCGCCGTAACCTATGCTTTTCGACCATTTTCGTCAATAAAATAGGGGTTTATGCGCTATCTCCTTGAATTGATTCTCTAATGTAGCCACGGCTACAATTTTCATATACACATTTCCTGCGATGGTATGTTTTCCTCATTTCAAAAAAGACAAACGTATCAAGGATATAAAAAAGTTCAAAAAAATTTTGGAACCATAAAAAAACGCACCTGTTGGTATGGGCGTTCCGGGCGGTATGTCCGGCGCATTAACCTCAAAGGAGAACTAAAATGGCTGACAATAAGCAGCAAGACCAACGTCCGGGTCAACAACAACAAAAATCGCCGCGCGATCCTAATCAGGCGCAACGCGACCCGCAAGCGGACAAAGATAAAAATCAGCGCTAAGAGTCGGTTTCGATTCTTTTTGATTTTTTAATTAATGAACAAACCCCTTTTCTGAAACATGAAAAGGGGTGTTCGTTATTTTAATGTACGAACGTCGGTGAGTTTTCCGGTGATCGCCGCCGCCGCCGCCATAGCGGGCGACATCAGGTGTGTTCTTCCGCCGCGGCCCTGACGGCCCTCGAAATTGCGGTTGGAGGTGGAGGCGCAACGCTCGCCGGGTTGTAGCTTGTCGGCATTCATGGCCAAACACATCGAACAGCCCGCTTCGCGCCAGTCAAACCCGGCTGCTTTGAGAATATCGGCAATGCCTTCTTTTTCGGCTTGTTCTTTCACAAGGCCCGATCCCGGAACGACCATTGCATATACACCGTCCGCGACCTTTTTATCACCGACGACTTTGGCGACTTCACGCAAATCTTCGATGCGCGCGTTGGTGCAGGAACCGATAAAAACTTTGTCGATCTTAATGTCGGTGAGTTTCGTTCCGGCTTTTAAGCCCATATAATCCAGCATACGTTCGACAGATGCTTTCTTGCCCGCATCCGCAAAATCATCGGGCGAGGGGACGGAACCTGTGATCGGAAGAACGTCTTCGGGCGTCGTGCCCCAAGTCACGGTCGGTGCGATATCTTCGGCCTTGAGCACAACTTCGCGGTCATATACTGCGCCTTCGTCACTGCCCAGTTTCTTCCAGTACGCAACAGCCTTGTCCCAGAGTTCTTCCTTCGGCGCCATCGGACGGCCCTTGATATAATTGAAGGTCGTTTCATCTGGCGCCACCATGCCTGCGCGCGCGCCGCCTTCGATCGACATGTTGCACATCGTCATGCGGCCTTCCATGGATAGCGCACGAACCGCTTCGCCCGCATATTCGATGACGTAGCCTGTGCCACCCGCCGTGCCGATTTTTCCGATGATGGCCAAGATCATGTCTTTGGCATACACGCCGGGACCTAATTTGCCATCGACCGTAATACGCATCGATTTCGCAGGTTTTTGAATCAGTGTCTGTGTCGCCAGAACATGTTCGACTTCCGATGTACCGATGCCGAACGCGAGGCTTCCGAACGCGCCATGCGTCGATGTGTGAGAATCCCCGCAAACAATCGTCATGCCGGGCAGGGTGAAACCTTGTTCCGGGCCGATGATGTGGACGATGCCCTGACGTTTGTCATGAATGTCGAACAACGTTACGCCGAACTCGTTGCAATTTTCGGTGAGCGTCGCGAGTTGCAATCTGCTTTCCGGATCTTCGGCGGGTTTCGATCTATCACCCGTCGTGACATTGTGATCGACGACGGCGAGTGTTGCATCGGGGCGGTGGACTTTACGCCCCGCCGTGCGCAGCCCCTCGAACGCCTGCGGCGAAGTGACTTCATGCACAAGGTGGCGGTCGATATAAATCAGGCACGTGCCGTCCTCGGACCGTTCGATCACATGATCGTCCCAGATTTTTTCGAACAGGGTGCGTGGCTGGTTTGTCACTTAAAATCCTTGTTTTTTCGCTACTTGTATAGATTAACAGGCTTCGTCAGATCAAGGAAACATCGGTGTTAACTATTTATTTACATAATTTATTGCAATGAGCCGTAATTTGGAGTATTGTCATGGAAATTTTTAAAAAGAGGGTGTTTTAAAATGTCTCTATTTAATTCGCTATGTAATGCATTGAATGTAGCTGCCGCTGCTGGCACGGCGGGCTTAGTGGGTTTAGGTGTTATATGGGCCGCGAGTGGTAAAAATATTGAAAGCTGCAGCCGGGATGCTGATGGCCGTATTTCTGTGACATATTCGGATAAAACGACTAAGGGCCTAGGTTTCGACAGCCCTTGGCGAGTTGGTGAGGATGGGTTCTGTTATGCGCCAAACGGCAAAGGTGCGCCCGCTGAAAAAGTCCCTCACAAGCCTGTAGGCCCATCCTAATTTAAAACCTTACGTTCAACGTCAAAAAGGGTCTGTGCAGGGCCCTTTTTTGCGTCCCCAAGATATTTTCCGTAAATATTAGAGTTTTGGTAACACTCCGCACGTTATAATTATTGCAGTGCAAGGAGATTCCCGCGCATGAGTATTATAACGGAAAATCAATGGATTAAGGCAGATATCTGCATGAATGCGGGTGTTCTGGCCATCGATTTTGAGGAAGATCCCTCCTTTATCCGCAGCGAGGCCGTGCTTATAGACTTGATGCAGCGCAGCATCGGCATTATATTCCAGAACGGTTATCACCATATCGGCGATCTTCCGGCCGATGTCGTGGGGATCGAAAAAATGACCAAGGTCCGCCTGAGCGGCCATGGCGAAGGCGGAAAGGAGATATTTCTCCACGCGCCGATCAAACTTCTGCGTAAGACTGTGTAATTATAAAGGGGACGCCTCATATGACGGCTAAAGCAACGGCAACAACAGACACATTTTACATCGACGCCAATGGCAACAAGGTCGTCGAACCCGTATTCAACGGCAACGGCGGGTGCATCGGCACGCGGGTTGGCGTAAAGAAATAGTTTTTCCTAGAACGACGACGCAAGCATAAAGGACGCGGACCCTAGAAATGGTCCGCGTTTTTGCGCGTTGCCCTCTCCAGCCTGTCATCCCCGAGGCCCGCGTAGCGGGCATTAACGTCGGGGATCCAGAAAAGAGCGTGGCAAAGCCATGCACATATTTTTGACTGGACCCCCGCCTTCGCGGGGGTGACAATTTTTAGGTGTAGGTAACAGAATAAAAAACGGCCCCGTGAAGGGCCGTTTTTAAAATCACGATGTAATAACGCTTATTGCGCTGTTTCGCCGCCTTCGGCCGGTGCTGCTGCTTCGGCTGCTTTTGCGGCTTTCTTGGCTTTTGCTTTGGCTTCCTGATCTTTGCGCGCTTCGGCAGAGGCTGCTTTTTTGGCTTCCTGTTTTTTCGCTGTTTTTTGCGTTTTCGTCAGGTTGTCATCTTCTTGCGCTTCTACTTCCAGACCGTGGCCGGAGACGCGCTCCATGATGCGGGCGGATTTGCCGCGACGATCGCGCAGGTAGTAAAGTTTCGCACGACGAACTTCGCCGCGACGGACCAGTTCGATGGAATCGATGGTGGGGGAGAAGATCGGGAATACGCGTTCAACGCCTTCGCCCAGCGAGATTTTACGAACCGTGAACGATGCGTTCAGGTTGTTGTCGGAACCGAAACGGGCAATGCACAGGCCTTCATATGCCTGGATACGCTCGCGTTCGCCTTCTTTAATCTTGATGTTTACTTTAACGGTATCGCCCGTGGAAAACTGGGGAACTTCCTTTTTGCCGGTCAGCTTTTCAACCTGACGGGCTTCGAATTTTTGAAGCGTATTAGCCATTGTCTTAAGTCCTATATGTTGTTTTTTGCGTTATTAGTTGCGGGCTTTGTACAGGAAAGCCGGGTCCGCCGCAAGCAATTTATGGGCCTGTGAAGCCCCCAAAATGCCGGAAATTCGGGCGTTTAATGACAAATGCCCTCCAATCTAAGCGGTTGAGTTTGCTTCAAACTTTGCCGTTTTTTTTCATGCGTTAGTTTTTACGAATTGGATTTTGTGGCTTGATGCGATCATTTGATGGTATAAAGCGCCGTTTCTAAAAATGATTAAGGACAGGCATGAGTAAAGATATATCTTTGAAAATCGGAGACGTCATAACACCGGATTTTTGTTCGGCATCCAAAGTTATTGGCATCGATCGTTACACAATGAAGGGCTTCGATGGCCAGACGCAGGGATGGGACAGTTATACTCTGACATCGGGTAGTGAAAAACCTTATGATCGCTGGTGGCTTGTTAATGTTGTCGGTCGTGGAGCACATGTTTTCACGGGCATAAATGTTATTCCGGATAAAGGCCTCCAATTTGTAAAACATCTAAGTGGTCTTGTCGCACTCAACAGTGCTGGCAATGCTGATCTGTCATCCGATAAGGGTGCTCTCGCTACCTACGAAGATAGCGATGGTATCCTGTATGCCGAAGAAGTGTTTGACGGGGCGAACCGTCTGATCTTCACGGGTAGGCCGTTTGCTATTTAATAAGATCTGGACGCCGCAGCTTTGTAATATCAAACGCCTGCGCCTGACGCCATTGGTCTATCTTGGCGTGATTGCCTGATGTTAATATTTCAGGCACGGCATGCGTTTTTCCGTTTGCATCCGTCCACTCAGCCGGGCGGGTGTAGTGGGGGTATTCGAGAAGACCGCCTGTTTCGGACCCGAAACTTTCGGCATCCGGCGTGGCCTCATTGCCCATCACGCCGGGCAACAGGCGGATACACGCATCCATCATCGTGAGCGCCGCGACTTCGCCGCCGGACAAAACGTAATCACCGACGCTGATTTCTTCGAACCCGTGCGCGTCTAGCACACGCTGATCCACGCCTTCATAACGCCCGCATAAAATCGTGAGCGTTGGTTCGGCGGATAATTCTTTGACCAGCGCCTGATTCAGAACCTTACCACGCGGCGACATATATATTTTGCGTCCTAATTTCCTGATGTCATCCTGAGCGTAGCGAAGGATCTCATGAGATCCTTCAGTCGCGAACGCTCCTTCAGGATGACAAAGCGATAATAAGGCGCGCTCAACAATATCTGCGCGCATCACCATGCCCGCGCCGCCGCCGAACGGTGTGTCGTCCACCGTCTGATGTTTGCCTTCGCCGAATTCTCTGATCTGCACACATTTATAAGACCAATCACCGCGCTCGAGCGCCCGCCCTGCCAATGAATGCCCAAGATACCCCGGAAACATTTCCGGGAAGAGGGTGAGAAGGTTGATGTGGAAACTCATTGTTCGTGCCTGCCTTTTGCTCTTAATGCAGGTACACCAACAAAAAACCCTGCAAAGGTCAGAAGAAACGTTTTCAAATAAGGTTTTTGGAAGAGCGGTCTTTTAGCAATCGGCGCTTCTTCCGCATCTGACGCAATCAACGCTTTCGCGCGTTCAAGATCGTCCTCACGAACCATGACGTGAATACCGCCTAGCGCGATGGATAGATGCGGCTGCATCTGATTATGATGTTCCCCGTTTAAAAAGCACGGAATGTCATTGGATTCCAGAAGACCGCGCAGGACGTGCGCATGCATCATATCGTAACATTGCTCCAGTATGACCAGCTTGCCTTCGTCCATCACATCACCTCTGGCATATCTATAGTCACAGTGCCTGCATCGAAATCGACGTTCAGAACGGTTTCATCGGTAAAGGGGATATAAAAAGACGGCCCCGATGGTGGTTTGATATCGATGATGTCCGACGCGCCAAAATTATCGACGTCCAGAACAATGCCGATTTCCTTGCCGTCCTTATCTATGACTTTTAGACCTTTTAAATCTTCGACGTAATATTCGCCTTCATCCGTGTCGGGGAAAACATCGCGGTCGAGATAGAGTTTCGTGCCGCGCAGTGTTTCGGCTTCGTTGCGATCAATAACGCCTTTGACTTCGGCAATCCAGTTGGACTTCACGCCGCTCTTGAGTGTGAGATGCACCGGCTTGCCACCAACCTCGGCGTTGTGAACGCCAGAATGTTCGAGCAGCGCTTCATCCTCGGCATAGCATCGCACCTTCACATAGCCTTTGATGCCATGCGCCGTGGTGATTTCACCGATCAGGATGCGTTTAACGCTCATCGTTGTTCCTCACCCAAACCCTCTCCCGGAGGGAGAGGGCTTTTAAGTGACGATACTACTCAGCCTTCGGCTCTTCAGCAGGTGTCTCAGCTGCTGCTTCTGCAGGGGCTTCAGCAACTGGCTCTTCTTTCGGAGCAGCGGCGGCTTCAGCTGCAGCAGCTTCAGCGGCTTTTTTCGCTTCGATTGCATCGAGTTTGGCTTGCTCTGCTGCTTCGGCTGCGGCTTTTTGTTTTTCCGCTTTTTCTGCAATGCGCATCTTCGTCTTGTCGGATGGCACGGCTTTTTGCGGGTTGTTTTTCTTCGCAGGCATCGGGATAACGCCGGCTTTGCCGAGGAAAATCGCAACGCGGTCGGAAGGCTGCGCGCCTTGACCGAGCCAGTATTTCACGCGCTCTTCATTGAACTGAACGCGTTTGGGATCATCCTTGCCGAGCAGAGGATTGTAGGTGCCGAGCTTCTCGATGAAGCGGCCATCGCGCGGGTAGCGCTTGTCTGCCACGACGAGCGAGTAGTGCGGCAAGTTTTTACGTCCGCCGCGGGACATTCTCAGTGCTAGTGCCATAGTTTAGTTCTCCTTTTTAGTTGCGAGTTTTGAGTAAAGAGTTGCGAGAAAAAACTCTCGCATCTCGCTACTCACTACTTATCTCTTCTTCCGATTCTTCTTCGTGCCGCCGCGTTGGGGGAAACCGCCCCCCATGCCCATTCCCGGCATGCCGCCGAGGCCGGGAAGTCCGCCCATGCCAAGACCCGGTAGCCCTTTTGGCATTCCGCCCGCGAATGGATTGGCGCCGAGATTGCCTGCGACCATTTCTTCTTCCATCGAGGCATCGAGCATGGCGGCGTCTTTGTCGCCCATCATGCCTTTCATCATCCCCATCATTTTGCCCATGCCCATTTTCTTCATGCGCTTCATCATGGTCTGCATGTCGGCTTGTTGTTTGCAGAGCTTGTTGACGTCTTGAACGGATGTGCCCGAACCTTCTGCAATCCGGCGACGACGCGAGGCGTTCAAAAGCTGCGGCTTTTCACGCTCATGCTTGGTCATGGACAGGATAATGGCTTCCTGATGTTTCAGGACATTCTCATCCATCTTGCCTTCGAGCTGCGAAGCCATCTTGCCAAGGCCGGGGAGCATTTTAACGAGCGCACCGACGCCGCCCATCTTGGACATCTGGCGGAATTGCGAGAGCAGATCGTTGAAATCGAATTTACCTTCGTTGAATTTTTGCGCCATGCGTTCGGCGTCTTCGGCTTCGATGGATTCCGCTGCGCGTTCGACAAGAGAGACTACATCGCCCATGCCAAGAATGCGGCCTGCGATACGATCGGGGTGGAACGGCTCTAACGCATCCCATTTTTCGCCAACGCCCATCAACTTGATTGGTTTGCCAGTGACTGCGCGCA
Organism: uncultured Micavibrio sp.; assembly: GCA_964539025.1. Taxonomy (GTDB): domain Bacteria; phylum Pseudomonadota; class Alphaproteobacteria; order Micavibrionales; family Micavibrionaceae; genus Micavibrio_A. The sequence continues at coordinate 51,190 of CAZIFA010000007.1, read as the reverse complement.
TGGAAAGCGCCGCGCCGCCGCGTGCATCGCCATCGATACGCGTCAATACAATGCCCGTAATGCCGACGCGTTCATCGAAGGCTTTGGCGACATTCACCGCGTCCTGGCCGGTCATGGCATCGACGACGAGGAGCTTTTCGATCGGGTTGGCAAGTTTGGAAACGGCTGCGACTTCGCTCATCAATTCTTCATCGATGGCAAGACGACCAGCGGTGTCGAGGATCAGAATATCGAATCCGCCAACACGCGCTTCTTTGATCGCGCGTTCAGTAATCTGGATCGGCGTCTGGCCTTTGATAATCTCCAGCGTCGCAACACCTGTCTGCTGCCCCAGAATACCAAGCTGTTCTTGCGCAGCGGGGCGGCTCGTGTCGAGCGATGCCATCAGAACTTTTTTGCGGCCTTTATCGGAAAGATATTTCGCAATCTTTGCAGTCGAGGTCGTTTTACCCGAACCTTGCAAACCGACCATAAGATACGTGGAAGGTGCGGGTCCGAAATTCAGATCGCTTGCCTCAGAACCGAGCATCTCGACCAATGCGTCGTGAACGATCTTGATGACCATCTGCGCCGGTGTGACGGACTGGATTACATCCTGTCCTACGGCTTTTGCTTTAACGCTCTCGATAAAATCTTTGACGACGGGCAGGGCGACATCGGCCTCGAGCAGCGCGACGCGGATTTCGCGCGCGGCGTTGTTTACATCCTCTTCGGACAAACGGGATTTGCCCCGTAACGAGGAGAAGATACCGCCTAATTTATCGCTCAAAGAGTCGAACATGTAATCCCTTTGTTGTCATCCTGAGGAGCATCGCTCCGAAGGATCTCTTTCACAGTCCTATGAGATTCTTCGCTACGCTCAGAATGACATCGAACAAAACAGTTTGGCCCCAGTGCGCGTAACTTCGCGGGCTGGGGTGTATCCTTGGACACGGGGTGGTTACCGATCACAGGAAATGTGGGGGTGTTATAGGGCGGGGATGGCCCGGACGTCAAGAAATTAACGCCTGAATTTTATTGACATAATTATAAAAGAAGCCTATGACGGGACCATGCTCCACCAGACCGACATCGACCGCGTTAAGTCTTATATGTTTGAAGGTTTCCCCAATCTTCAAGACAAGGTGGCGTTCCGCCGGTTCGATCCACCCCGACTTTCCTTCTATAGCGAGGAAGACAGGGACAAAGTTATCGATGCTTGGGAACTCAAGATAAAACACGACTTTCTCAGTCAGTTTAACGGCAAGGCTCGTGAAGAGGCCGAATGGGCCTTACGCTCCACGCTGAGCGGCGGGGGTATGTTAACCGGTCCCGCCGTTCGTCATGATTTTCTCAAACAAAGCCTTTATCATGAACCCGCCCGTGTAGCCTTGAGGACCACCATCGATAAAGCCGAAATATCATTGGGTTATTATTACATTACCCAATACTCATCGACCCTTGGTAATCAGGGCCATTATCGGGAATGGATGATGAACGACCATCCCGATAAGCCTGTGCCGGCCAATATGGAACGTATATCCAATATTTTCGCGGCGGCGCATGAAATCACCCATGCCGTTCAGAACGAGCATAGCGATACCGTTACCAATGAGGATGAGTGTGTATGTGATGGGGTCGCGACTGCCTGTGTTTTGGCTTTGGAAGGCAACGCAGCCCTGCCTGCCTTGAACATTATCCGCGACGGGCGGATATGCAGTGTCGACGAATTGCACAATACCGGCATGATTTTGTTCCAGTTGCTCGGAAAATCGATGCTTTCTGGGGGTATCGGCGCCAAACAGGCGCAGGAAATTACCAAAAACCTCTATGGGCGTATGAATCCGGCCGTTCCGGTGCTTGACCAAATCTCCCGGCCTTTTATTCCCTAAGCCTTCGACGGCTCGTCCGACGCGATTTCCATGGCCGCGAAGTTCGTGGCCGGGTTCAGGATGTTCAGCTTGGGGTTTTCCGCGCTTGTCGGGGCGGGGTCTGTCTCGACCGGGGCATTATCGAGGATGACCTTGATCGGGTCATAGCCATACAGATGCTCATACAGGCTGGGAACGACGGTTTGCTCCGTCTTGCCCTTCTTGCGAAGGGCCCAGATGGTGGGTTCGACGGATTTGAGCAGTTGTCCCATATCGTACCTCTTTCTTACACTCATAAAACTAATGCGCGAATCCGGCGAAAGTTCGGCGGATTTCTGCGGCAAAAACGGCTTCTTTAAGGTATTTTTAACCACAAACCGCTTGTAAAACGGGGCGGCGGGGCTAGGATATTACCCATGTCTCTGCCTTTCCTTAAAATGCACGGTCTCGGGAATGATTTCGTCATTCTGGATGCCCGCAAAGCCCCCTTAAACCTTTCCTCGGACCGTATGCGTCAAATCGCCGACCGTCGGCGGGGGGTCGGTTGTGACCAGCTGATTCTCATGAACCCGCCCAAAGATGCGAATGCGGACGTATTCATGCGAATCTACAACCCGGACGCCACCGAGCCGCAGGCCTGCGGCAACGCCACCCGCTGCGTGGCCTCCCTGATCATGGAGGAAACGGGCAAAAACGTATGTGTTATCCAGACGGTGGCGGGTTTGCTGTACTGTACGTCTATGGAAAATGATCTTGTGGCCGTAGATATGGGTGTTCCAGGGCTGGAATGGAACAAAATACCCGTTTCAAAACAATGTGATACGCTGCATCTGCCGTTGCCGGGCGATCCGGTGGGGGTCAATATCGGCAATCCGCATTGTGTGTATATCTGTGACGATGTCGAGGCAGTTTCTGTGGATATAGAGGGGCCAAAGATAGAACATAATCCGCTTTTCCCCGAGCGCGTGAATGTTGAATACGCCAGTATGCTAGGAACCGACCATATTCGGATGCGCGTTTGGGAACGGGGGGCTGGGATTACGCAGGCCTGCGGGTCCGGCGCCTGTGCCGCCGCCGTGGCGGTCATACGCCGGGGGCTAACAGGTCGGAACGTACGGGTCACTTTGGACGGCGGGGACCTGCTGATCGAATGGCGGGAAACGGACGGCCATATCATTATGACGGGTCCCGTGGCCCATAGTTTTGGCGGAATTCTGCCGTAGGGGCGAAAACAAGGCTAATTTAGGAGAAAATGGCATGATTTTACGGGTTTTTGCATCAATTTTGCTGGTTTTTGGCCTTTTTGCCTGTGCTTCCCCGGCCAGAAACCTGATTGATGCGCAGATTCATGATCTTAGCGACGATCAACTGTGCCAATACCACAATAATTACCGCTCCGAACCCCGGATTGACGCTGAAATAGCCAAAAGGGGCGCGAATTGCGATCCGTACTACCGGAAATGCCTAGCCCAAGGTAATCAGCCGGGCACCAAGGCCATGAATTTCTGCATCGATATCCTGCGCCAGAACGAACGAATGAAATACGACGAGCCCGCCTATGACCATTTTGATGTATGGGGCTATCACGATTACGATCGCTTAAGGACTATAGCGCACTAATTGTATATCTTAATCTTAATATATATGTATAATACATTGATATAATTATATATTGTTGCCGTATGTATAAAACTAAAAACGCTATTTTATTCTGGGTTGTATGCCGGTTTCCGGGATTTTGTAATAACCGACAAAGGTACTATGATAAGGCATACCAATTGTGCCTATATCTGCGGGGGGATTACCGGTGCGTGTAACTTTTGAAGGGTGGCCTCCGCTGCCGCCTTTATGGGACCATGTGCCGTCCCCATCCAGACGTACGAAATGAAAATCGGAATAGGGGGCATTATCAATAAAAGCTGCAATAACATGGTTTTGGGAGGGGATAAACGCTGTTTGATCTACTCTCCGAAAGCCGTTGCGCTCCATATACAAGTGGAAAACGCCTTTATTCATGATAGGCCTCATGCGAAATGGCTTAATTAGCTGTCCGGGTCTTCTGTAGCCCGAGCCTTTCAAATTAAGGGCGTAGGTAAAACAATTGTCGCTTTCCGGCCATGCCGCGGCATCAAAAGCCATGTTTAGGCTGGGCAGGATCAGAGGGGGTTTTGTTTGCATTTGTGTCATGGCTTCTTTATGGTGAGCCATAAAAGATATTTAAAGTTATGTCAATAAAAACAAACAGCGATCCGCAACTGGTCACCTTCGGCTGCCGCCTGAACACCTATGAATCCGAGGTGATGCGCAGCCATGCCAAGGCGGCTGGGCTGGAGGACGTTATCATCTTCAACACCTGCGCCGTGACCAGCGAGGCCGAGCGGCAGGCGCGGCAAGCCATTCGTCGCGCGAAAAAGGACAATCCGGGGGCTAAAATCATCGTTACGGGCTGTTCGGCGCAGATCTCCCCCGAAAAATACGCCGCCATGCCCGAGGTTAGCGCCGTTGTCGGTAACGATTTGAAATTAAAAGCAGAAACGTGGGGTAGTCTGCAAAGACCCTCACCCCAGCCCTCTCCCAAGGGAGAGGGAGACGGGGCCTTAAAGTCCTCTCCCTCGGGAGAGGATTTAGGTGAGGGGCCTTTTCCCCTTCCAAAATCAATGATCCTTGTCAATGACATCATGTCGGTCACGGAAACCGCCTCCCATCTTGTGGGCGGGTTTGAGGGTCGCGCGAGGGCCTTTATCCAGGTCCAGAATGGCTGCGACCATCGCTGTACGTTCTGTATCATCCCGTACGGGCGAGGCAATTCCCGCTCGGTCCCGATCGGCGAAATCGTCAATCAGGTCAGGGCGTTGGTCGAGGCAGGCTATAAAGAAATCGTGATGACGGGGGTGGATGTCACCTCGTACGGCCCTGATCTGCCGGGGGCACCGACGCTGGGCCAGATGATCCGCCGGGTTCTGACGCTGGTGCCCGAACTGCCCCGTTTGCGCCTGTCCTCGCTGGACCCTGTGGAAATGGATGACGATCTCTGGCGCCTGATCGCGGAAGAACCACGCCTGATGCCCCATCTTCATATGAGCCTTCAGGCAGGCGATGACATGATCCTCAAGCGCATGAAACGCCGCCACCTTCGCGCCGACGCGATTGCCATGTGCAACCGCGCGAAGGGCTACCGTCCCGATATCGCCTTTGGCGCCGACATCATCGCCGGCTTCCCGACGGAGACGGAAGAAATGTTCCAGAACACCCTCAACGTCGTCGAGGAATGCGGCCTGACTTTCTTGCATGTTTTCCCTTATTCCCAGCGTCCGGGGACGCCGGCCGCCAAGATGCCACAGGTTTTTCCAGAAGTACGCAAGGAACGTGCGGCACGTTTGCGCGCGAAGGGCGATGAACAATTAACCAAGTTCTTGAAATTTCACGTGAAACAGAACCGACAAGTAATTGTGGAAAAAGACAATTTTGGCCACACGGAACACTTCGCGCCAGTACGTCTGAATCGTACGCTGGAGGCGGGCTCGCTCGTTTCCGTAAGTACAGTGTCGGTTGGGGATAACTATCTTAATGCTGTGATTGTTTAAATAGAACGTCGTTGACATAATTTTTGTTCAACCTATTATCCCGCGATCTCAAACCATATGGAGTAAGATATGTCCGAATTGTCCGCCGAAGAATTTAGCCAGCTTAAAGCCGCTGCCGATGCAGGCGATATGCATGCCCAACATGAGCTTGGTTGGTGTTATAGACGCGGTGACAGTACGAAATCGGACATAGGTGAAGCTATAAGATATCTTACCCTCTCTGCCGATCAGGGTTTTGCCGAGGCACAGTTCTCTTTGGGCGCGTTTTATCGGAAGGAAGATCTCAGCCCTACACCGAATTATAAAGGCGAGTCTTTTTCATTCGAGCATCCGAATATGGAGAAGTGCCGCAAATATACCACCATGGCGATGGAGCAGGGTGATGGATGGGCGGAATATCTTTATGCGGTGACTTTCTGCGATTGGAAGACATTAGAGGGGCGCAAGGAAACCATGCGGCTTTTAATATCGGCAGAAGGGCATGGCCGCGACGGATCAGTCGATTTCCTGGAACAATTGTACAACGAATGGGTTAAGCGCCCACCAGTCGTAAAAGAGCAAGGGCTGGCAGGTCAGTTCGATCCGAATAGTGCCGAAGCCAATCGCGCCTTCATGCAGGAAGTCGTTGATTATTTCCAAAAAAATCACGGCAAATCTCCGTTGTGGCCCGACGAACCGGGTCCGGCACTCGGCGCGTTGCTTCCGGCGGCTTCTTAACAGCTCATTATAGATAAAATTGTTTGAGAAAATTGCCCTTGGGTCTGTCCAACGGTGCTAAAATGGGGCTATATCCATTTTAAAGGCACGACATGGTTTTCTGGCGCAAACAAAAGAATTCGGGACAGCAGGATCAGGATGACCGCGATGACAAGATCGTGCATCATCCGCGCGAGCCGAGCCTTGCCATGAGCGAGGAAGATGTCGCTGGCCTCGACCCGGAATTCGCCCATCATCAATTGGAGCCGACCGAAACCGAGATCATCGAAGATTTGGGTCTGACCCCGACACCGGACCACAGGCCGCTGGCGGATGCGATGGAGGCGGAGGAATTGTCCGACCATACACAAGAGGGCGGCTGGTTATCCCGCATGACATCGGGCTTATCCAAATCTACCTCGCGTCTAGGGCAGGGCATCTCCGACATTTTCACCAAACGCAAACTCGATGCGGACAGTTTGCAGGATCTCGAAGACCTTCTAATCTCCGCCGATCTCGGCCCGAAAACGGCGGCGAAGGTGGTGGCGGAATTCTCATCCCAGAAATTCGAAAAAGATATCGAGCCGCGCGAAGTGCGCGTGGCGCTGGCCGACATTATCGGCGGCACATTGCAATCGGTCGCCAAACCGCTGGAAATTGTGAAACCTGCAAATGGTCCGTTCGTCGTTCTGGTGTGCGGCGTCAACGGTGCGGGCAAGACAACGACCATCGGCAAGATGGCCTATGACTGGCATGTCAAACAACACCGCAAAGTTATGATCGCGGCGGCGGACACATTCCGCGCGGCGGCGGTGGATCAACTCGATGTCTGGGCGAACCGCGCGCATGTGCCGCTGTTCAAAAAAGACATCAGTGCGGATGCGGCGGCGGTGGCGTTCGAAGCGTATGAGAAAGCGAAAGCGGATGGCACAGAGATTTTGATGATTGATACGGCGGGTCGCCTTCAGAACAAATCAAATTTGATGGCGGAGCTGGAAAAAATTATCCGCGTTTTGAAAAAACACGATGCGAATATTCCGCACGCCGTTCTTCTGGTTCTCGATGCCACGACGGGCCAGAACGCACATTCGCAGGTGAAAGTATTCAAAGAAGCTGTCGATTTAACAGGATTGATCGTCACGAAACTTGACGGTTCCGCGCGCGGCGGTGTTGTCGTATCCTTGGCCGAAGAATTCGGCCTGCCCATCCATGCCATCGGCGTCGGCGAAAAAATCGAAGATTTAAGCCCGTTCGCGGCCAATGATTTTGCCCGCGCGTTGATGGGGATCAATTAGTACGCGTTTCTATGGACTATTGAATTTATCGGGCGCAAACTTTGCTACCGCTATTGTCTTTTGTATCGACCCATTTTTCGCAAATATTAAATCCTATCGCTGCCTTTTCCTGATCGTATAAGTCATAGATTTTATCTAACTGTATCTGAAAACTGGCTTGTCTCGAAGAATGAGCTTTTTCCTTTTCTAAAGTTTGCAGGCGAGAAATCATATTATCGTATACAGGCGCGATTTCGGACACTTTCACATTATAAATCTTCATTTCTGCGGGCATGACATGTCGTTTTTTACATTTTGCCCATTCAGACCACCGATTAAGCTCGTTTCTTTGCGAAGCAACAGTAACTTGTTTCGTGCATATGTGATCGAGCGCGTCTACTTCATTTTGGCTCACGCCATATATAGCTTTTTCTGCCTCCTGAGTTGTTGCCGCGCAACCAGTTAAAAGAATTGCAAATCCTATAAGTAAATACCGCATTATATTGGTCTCTCTATGGTCCGATTGGTTAGAAATTTGGATTATTATATTAATAACATATCCGGTTCAGTTTGCCATCCCCTTGAAATATTAACCTTTTTGCGCCATAATAGGCCATGTTGAACCTTTTCAAGACTTTCAAGACCAGATCCTTCAAATCCGCCGATGAAGCCCTTGCCGCGATAGAGGAAATCTATAACGGCAATGTCGAGATGCTGCGTGAGGCTTTTCGTGAATTCGCTGCCGGAACGCTCAAGGAAAAATCGGTCCGCGCTTATTATCCGTTCATCCGGATCAAGACCAGCACGACACATCGTCCTGATACGCGGCTGTCTTACGGTTTCGTTACCAAGCCCGGCCTGTATGAAACGACGGTGACACGCCCGGATATTTTCGATGTCTATTACAAAACGATGATCGGTCATCTTCTTAAAAATCATGGCGCTCCGGTAGAAATAGGCCTGAGCGATGTTGCCATACCGCTGCATTTTGCGCTGGGCGAAGATTTCCATCTTGAGCGCGACCTTACGCAAGCGCAGATGGAAGCGCTGCCGCTGATCTTCGATCAGCCTGATTTGACATTGATGGACGACCAGATTGCCAACGGCACATATCAGGTTGGCCATGACAAGCCGGCGCCGCTGGCGTTGTTCCCGGCGCCGCGTGCGGATTTATCGCTGATGCGCCTCAAGCACTACACGGGCACGAAGGCGAGACATTTTCAAAACTACGTCATCTTTACCAACTACCAGTTTTATATCGATGAGTTCGTAAAGATCGCGACCGATATGATGACGGAAACGAGCGACCCGACATTGAAACGTCACCGCGAACAATACACCGCGTTCGTCGAACCGGGCGATAAGGTAACGTCAAACAAAAATATCGCGGCGGATGTCCGCAATGTACGGGATGAGGCGGGGGCCGCTATCAAACGCCTGCCGCAAATGCCCGCCTATCATTTACAGCGTAGCGACGGGTCCGGGATTACGATGATCAATATCGGCGTCGGTCCATCGAACGCAAAAACGATCACGGACCATGTGGCGGTGCTTCGTCCTCATGCGTGGTTGATGCTCGGCCATTGCGCGGGTCTGCGTAATTCGCAAAGCCTTGGCGATTACGTTCTGGCGCACGGATATCTGCGTGAAGACAATGTTCTGTTCCATGATTTGCACCCCAGTATTCCGCTGCCCGCGCTCTCGGAAATTCAGGTGTCTCTGGAACAGGCTGTGTCTGAAATCACGGGCTTTAAAGGATATGATCTGAAAAAGATTATGCGCACAGGCACTGTGGCGACGGTCGATGACCGGAACTGGGAATTGCGCCCGGCGATACGTCAGAATGCACGCCTCTCGCAATCACGCGCTATCGCGCTTGATATGGAATCCGGCACTGTGGCGGCGAACGGTTTTCGTTTCCGCGTGCCATACGGAACGCTGCTCTGCGTATCCGACAAACCGCTGCACGGTCAGTTAAAACTTCCCGGCATGGCGGACAGTTTTTATCGCGAACGGGTGGAACAGCATCTCAAGATAGGTCTTCGCGTGATGGAAATTCTGCGCGGTATCGGCCCTGAACGTTTGCATTCCCGCAAGCTTCGATCCTTCAACGAAGTCGCGTTCCAGTAGAAAGTTACAAGGTGCAAGAAAAAAGTTACAAGAGAAGTTTCTTGTAACTTGTGACTATGCGCTTGTAACTACTAAACCGTGATATTCAAATTCGTCCCGCGTGCCGAACTGACGCTGACCGAACCATTGTCCGATGAACGATCAGTCGAAGTGGCCGAATCATATTCGCGTGTGGATTCGACGCGTCCGTTGTTGCGGGTTTCGGACGAAGAGGAGCGTCCGGCTTCCGATCCGGACACTTTGGTCGAATCGGGATTTTTGTTGTCTTCAGGCCTTTTGGCTGGGTCCACACCGCCCGGCTGGAACGTGTTGGACGCAGGAATTGTCTGCTGTTGCAATGGATTGCCGACTGGATAAACCATGATTTTTGAACCCTGACGATAATATGACCTGGAAAGCCCAGTTTAGCCCGGAAAGGCTTAATGAATGGTTAGGAATGGCTGTTTTGGCGGGATATCTACAATTTTAGCAAAATACCTAACGACTTTAACCTAGCCTAAACTCTTTTAGGTTAAAAAGCAATGGTAGAGGCGGAAACCCGCCATTCTAAGGCCTCCCCGGAGGGAAGGAAGCCTAAAACCATATGGGTCGTCAAGGTCTCCTTTACCAAAGGGGGACTAAGATGGAATTGTTAGGAATAATACTATGGCTTTCGAAGTGTTCGAAAAAATTCCGCAGGTGGCACCGTTGCTGGTCAGGCTCTATGACACGCACAATCTGTATTCGCTTGCCCGCGACAAGGACAGCCAGGAATCCTGCGCCGAATTGACCACTATCATGACCGACCTGATGAGCATTAAACTCTCAGATAAGGAGAGCGAATTGATAGCGGATGTTTTGCTGGCGCTCATGAAGCAGGCGCAAAAAGATTTGAAACTGGCGTTATCCGAACGTCTGGCCATCATGGACAACGTGCCGCTGCGCATGGTCTTGAGCATGGCCAACGACGATATAGAGATCGCAGACCCTGTTCTGCGCCAGAGCCCGGTCCTTCACGACATGGATCTTATTTATATCCTTCAGGCAAAAGGCGTGGAACACGGACGTTCCATCGCGCAGCGTTCTGGCCTTAGTGCAACCGTTGTCAACATGCTGGCCGACACCAAGGATTTTGAAACGGCTGTATACCTATCCGAAAATGACGGGATCACATTGACCGAACACGCCTATACAATTTTAACCGACATGGCCAAATACAGCGAGAGACTCGCCACGCCGCTGCTCAGCCGCGAGGATTTACCGCAAGAAGTTGCCGGGAAGCTTTATCAATTTGTTTCGGACGAACTGAAGAACGTTCTGCGCGATCGTTTCGGCATAGCTAGCGAAGCCGTTGTCGCCGCGCTGGATGACATTACCATCGAAATGGTAACGGCGGAACCACCCAAGGATGTTTCCGAAAACTTCATGACCCACGCGCACAACCAGTGGAATCGCGGTGAACTGAAACTCGTCAACATCACGGCCAATCTGCGCCGCGGCCAGTTGTCGACCTTCCTTGCGCAATTCTCCGTTTATTGCGGCCTGCCCGCAGAAACGGTGAAGACGATGATGCGTCAGGAATCGGGACAAAAACTCGCCATAACCTGCCGCGCGATGGATGTCACCAAACCGGATTTCGTTAGTCTGTATTTATTGACTGACCGCTTCCGCTCGCCGGTCAAGCGCGTGATAAATCACAAGGAATTATCGCGTATCATGACTATGTACGATGAGATTGACCCACAAGAGGCGCGCCGCGTAATCGCCGCGAGCCGTCACTAAGGCCTGAACTGTTTGTTTTTTCCTCCAGGAAAAACGAATGCGGCCTCTGCCTTAAAAAAGCAGGGGCCGGATTTTTAGTAATCGAAAACAGGCGGGATGATCTGTAAGGAGCGTAAAGCCTCCATGCTTTCATCCGCCGTGTCTGCGGGCACGAAAAGATGGTCGTGATGGAAGGCTGATACTGGATTTACGCTGATTCCGTGTTCGGCCAGCCTTGTTGTAATGGCGGCCATAAAGCCGACAGCGGCTAGCGATGAATTAACGTTAAGTGTAATCTGTCTGCAGCGATAGGTGGCTTCCATCCCCGATTTTTCTGCCTGTTCGACGGGTAGGATCAGGGTCGTGCCTTCGTCTTCGCTAAACGTAGCAACAGGTTCGAGCTTTCCGTGTTTTTCAAAAACTTCATGAAGGCGCAGGGGCGAGAAGCAAAACATAAATGTCCCGTCTTTCAATACGGGATTCATATTTTTTATCAGCTTGTGAAAGTTGGTTTCCCCCATGAATCCTTTTTATGCCGCAGCCTTATAGGCTGTCAATGCCGCAACGCCGGGAAGTTCTTTTCCTTCCAGCCATTCAAGGAACGCGCCACCTGCGGAGGAGATGTAGGTGAAGCTGTTTGCTGCACCTGCGTTCTCCAATGCGGAGACGGTGTCGCCGCCGCCAGCCACGGACACAAGGCCGCCGGTTTTGGTGAGCGTGGCCACCGCGCGGGCAAGGTCGTTCGTGCCGCGATCAAACGGTTTGACTTCGAACACGCCCATCGGGCCGTTCCATAGCGCGGTCTTGCATCCCGATAAAACATCTTCTAGCATTTCGATGGTTTCCGGTCCGACATCGACGGCTTCTTCTTCGGCGGGCATGTCTTCGGTCTTGCGGATTTCGAACGGTGCGTTTTCACCGAATTTCGTCACGCAAACGCGGTCGATGGGGAGCAGAAGTTCGCATCCTGCTTTTTCACACGTCGCCATGATCTTCTTGGCTTCATCGACCATATCGCGTTCGCACAGCGATTTGCCGACTTCAACGCCGCGTGCGACGAGGAACGTGTTCGCCATGCCGCCGCCGAGGAAAAGGTAATCCACTTTCTTGACGAGGTTGTCGAGCACGGAAAGTTTCGTGGAGATTTTCGATCCGCCGACGATAGCGATCACAGGTTTTTTCGGAGACTCAAGAGCATCGTTCAGCGCGTTCAATTCGGCTTCCATCAGGAACCCTGCCGCCGTCGGCATGCGGTGGGCTAGGCCTTCGGTCGAAGAATGTGCGCGGTGTGCGGCGGAGAAGGCATCGTTCACATAGATATCGCCTAGCTTGGCCAGTTCCATCGTGAAAGCGTTATCGTTCTTTTCTTCACCCGGGTGAAGACGAACATTTTCTAGCAAAACGATATCTCCATCTTTGAGTGCAGCGATGGCTTTCGCGGCTTCATCACCGATGCAGTCTTTGGCGAACGACACTTTCTTGCCCCAGCTTTTTTCGCATACAGGTGCGAGGAACGCTTGAGAGAATTCTGTATCAGCCGGAGATTTCGGACGGCCGAAATGGGAGAGGAGAACTGTTTTCGCGCCTTTCGATGTCAGATAATCGATCGTCGGTTTCAAACGGTCGATACGGGTCGTGTCCGTAACTTTGCCATCCTTGGCCGGAACGTTGAGGTCAGCGCGGACCAGAACGCGTTTGCCTTTGAGGTCGAAGTCACGAAGGGTTTTGAAAGACATTGCACATTTCTCCATTACATAAGTTTGAATAGGCTTTTCGCATTTTCTGTCGCTTCGATCAAGCGTGAACGGATGGCGGGATCCTGTTTGGAATGACCGCCGTCCGGCACAACCACGTAATCGGCTTCCGGCCAAGCCAGATGCAGCCTGTGGGCGGTGCGGATGGGGCAGAGCATATCATACCGTCCGTTGATGATGATGGATGGAATGGTCCGGAATTTATTGACATGGTTGATCAGGCTATTCTCAGGCGCGATAACCTGATTTTTATAGTAATGGCATTCAATGCGGGCGATTGTCAGGACCCGCGTTTTTTGTTCTTCGGTCGTGATGGTCTCATAATTTGGAATTAACGACGAGCATGCGCTTTCATACAAGCACCAGCGGATAGCGGCTTCCATGGCAACGGCCTGATCATCTGAAAATAAGCGTTTTTCGTAGGCGCTCAAAAGATCGTCGCGTTCGTTTTCAGGGATCAAGCCCGCAAATTGTTCCCATGCTTCGGGGAAGAAGGATTTTATACCGTAGAGGAACCAGTCCACTTCTGACTGCTCCATCAGGAAGATGCCGTACAGGATCATGCTGATGCAGGTTTTTGGATATAGGCTGGCGTATGATAACGCCAGCGTGCTGCCCCATGATCCGCCGAACAAATGCCAATGCGGCACCGATAAATGCTGGCGGAGTTTTTCGATGTCTTCGACGAGCTTTTCGCGCGTGTTGTGTTCGACCGATCCGAAAGGGGATGACCTACCCGCGCCGCGTTGATCGAACAGGATGATGCGGTAATGATCGGGATCGAAAAAGCGGCGCTGCATCGGCGATGTGCCGCCGCCCGGTCCGCCGTGAATCAGAACGATGGGAACGCCATCGGGATTTCCGCTTTGCTCCCAATACATTTCATGTCCGTTATCGAGCGGCAGAAATCCGGATGAATAGGGAACGATGTCAGGGAACAGGCTGAGCAACGGCGTGCGGCGATAACCGTACTCCGTCGCATTGATCAACGGTCTGTCGAAGCTCTGGGCCATAAGGCCTAAAACTTAACAAATTAAGGATTGGATTGTCCAGCTATATGGATTCAGGCGCAGGATGAGTTTTGGTGTGTTCATGCAGCCACTTGGAAAAATCTTGATCAAAAAACATGGCGCTTGAGCAATCCTGTCCCGAGTAAGCTTGTTTAAAAACGTCCCTGTTGCCCGTTACAGAAATATCGGACATTTGCATACCATAATCGGCCAAAAAGCGTCCCGCTGCGGACGCAACTTCTGACTGGCTGACTTCCATACCTTCGCGATGAATAACAGTGATGCTTGCGTGACCATTTCTCTGGTTGAAGGTGAACGCCATTAGTTTTTCTTTTAAGGCAGCTTGTTCAAACGCTTCTTGGAGGCACTTGTTTATACGCACGCCTTGGGCAACACTGTCCGTAATAGATCTGTGGTCAATATATCTTTGAAGCGATTCAACTACGTCATGATTGTTCATGGTGCTCGTCCTTAGCAAACTTATTAAACCGGGGATATTTTTTCATAATTTGAAAAAAATGCAATAGGATTATTGACCCTGTGCTGGAACAAATTGTCCAGTTCTGGATGAATCCGTGGCAGGGGGTGTGGACAAAATCTCCAGCCTTTCCGGGCTTTCCAGTTCCATAAGCGGCCCGTTCCATTGGCGGAGCCAGCCGCGCACGCGGATTTTCTGGCCGCTGAGCGCCATGGGATCGATGCCTTTACGCGATAGAAGGCGGCGTTGTTCGGATGAGATCATCACAGTAAAATCCTTTTTCCAGTCATCGCCAAAATTCAAATAAAGATTGTTCTTCGACGTCGCGGCGCGGTTGACCGTGCCTTCGACCACGCGGAATGCGCCATCGCCTTCGGATGCGGTTTCGGGTGTAAGCAATCCAAGGCCACTGTCTTTGGCCCATAATCCTTTGCCGCCGCTTCGTGCCTTTTGTTCGAGCGCGTAGAGCTGATCAGCCATATCGGGATTGGCCGCGTCGGTTGCAACCCACGCCAGCCCTTCGGCGACCAGTGTTCCGTTGATCCATTCTTCTTTATCTTTCTTAACGAGATGTGCGAGTATGTGTCCCATGCGGTTGACGCGGCCCGTTTTATCGTCGGCAACACGGTTGCGTTTCTGGTACAGCATCACTTCGGCGGATTCCGGCAAAAGCCTATCAAGCCGCGCCTTGGCGGCGATGGATGATGCGCCCGGCTCATCACCCGCAGCGGCGGGATATTCGATGGACAAAAGCCTTACGATCTTGCCGTCCTTGAGCAGGATGGTCTGGGCGTCGATCACCTTGTCGACGCGGCCCGAAGATACGTGTTTCAGCGCCGTAAAATCACCTTTGATAACAGGGGGAGCAACAGGCGCGGGGGTGTTTTCCGCATGGCCAGTGTGTGGTAAGAAGATCAGGAACAGAGTCAGCAGGAGCATCCGCATGATCGAAGGTTTTAACCTGAAAGAGCAAGTTTGCAAATATCTCATTCTGGGCTCCGCGATCCTGCTCGAAGCCTGCTCGGTGAATCCTGCGACGGGCGAACAGCAATTCACCGGTCTTTTGCCTGTGGGGCAGGAGGCGTCCATCGGCGCGAGCGAGCATGAAAAGGTTCGCCAGACTTACGGTGAATTTGTTTCCGGCCCGATCGCGGAATATGTCAGCCGCATAGGACAAAAAGTTGCCGCCAACACCGAACGTACGGATGTTCAGTATAAATTCTATGTCATCGATACGCCCATCGTGAACGCGTTCGCCGTGCCGGGCGGATATATCTATATATCGCGCGGGCTCCTTGCATTGGCCAATGATGAAGCGGAACTGGCGGGTGTGATCGCGCATGAAATCGGCCATATCACGGGGCGCCACGCGGCGGCGCGCATGTCGCAAGGTGTTCTCGTCGGTTTGGGTGCGGCGATTCTTTCGGCGGCAACAGGCAGTAATGCCGTGGGGCAGGTCGCCAATGTAGGCTCGGACCTTTACATCAAATCCTATTCAAGGTCACAAGAAGACCAGGCAGATGAGCTTGGCGTGCGTTATCTGGCGCGCGCGGGGTATGACCCAAAGCAAATGGCCGAATTCCTGTACGGCCTCGATGCTCAGACAAAACTTGATCAAAAAATCGCCGGGAAAAGCGAAGGCGATGGGTACAATTACTTCTCGACGCACCCCGTCACGGCAGACCGCGTTTCTCATGCAACCGCGCTTGCCGCCGCATACCCGCCATCGGGCATCGTGAATCGTGATGTGTATCTGTCCATGATCAACGGGCTTACATACGGAGATTCCGAAGATCAGGGCTTTGTCCGCGGCGAAAATTTCTATCACCCCAAAATGGGATTTACGTTCAGTGTGCCCAAGGGTTTCACCATCGCCAACAACCCGACGGAATTGATCGCCACCAATCCGCAAGGTTCGGTGATCATTCTGGATTCCGGGCGGGATGATCAGGGGCGCGATCCGCTGCAGTATCTGACCGATAACTGGATGAAAAACAAACCGCCGACAGGTGCGGAAAGTGTCACGATCAACGGTATGCGCGCGGCGACCGCCGCCTTTGCCGGAACGGCGAACGGCAAGTCGGTGATTATCCGCGTTGTCGCCATCGAATGGAAACCGGGCCAGTTCTTCCGCTTCCAGATGGCTGTTCCGCAAAATGTAGGAACCGATGTCGTCGAAGGGTTGAAACGCACGACTTATTCCTTCCGCGCCATGACGGATGCCGAGCGCGTTTCGATCCGTCCTATGAAAGTCCGGACGATGACGGCGGGCGCGGGCGATACGCTGGAAAGCCTGTCCGCGCGTATGGCGTTTCCGACCTATAAGGAAGAACGTTTTCGTGTGCTGAACGGCGTAACAGGAAACGCGCTGACCAGCGGGCAGATTTATAAAGTGGTCGTTGAATAATTTTTTTGCAAATAAATTTCGGGGGAAGAAATGTATTGCGTTAAAACCTATGTCGATAAAAGTTCTATCCACGGTCTGGGCGTATTCGCGGGCGAAGATATTCCCGAAGGTGCGAAAGTATGGGAATTCGTCAAAGGCTTTGATCAGGTCATAGATGTCGATGACGCCGCGAAGCTGCCCGTAATTGCACAGCAATATCTTGATACTTACGCCTATATTCTGAACCGGAAATGGTTTTTATGCGGCGATCACGGTATTTACACCAATCATTCCGATGTGCCCAATACAGGGCCTGCACCGGGTGCGGCAGAAGACGATGGTTATAATTACGAAGTCGCTTTGCGTGATATCAAAAAGGGTGAGGAGATCACCAGCGATTACCGCGCCTTTGATGAAGTTTCGCGCGATGATCTGAACAAGGTTTTGTTGGTATCATAAAAAACCGGACGGGAGGGGAATTCCGTCCGGTTTTGGTTTCGGCCACCATTATAGCGGCCGTATTTCAATAGTGTCATCCCGAGCGAAGTCGAGGGATCTTTGGCCTTTACCGAGAGTGCATAGATCCCTCCACTACCCCCGGCCTTCGCCGGGGTTCGGTCGGGATGACAGCAAGGGCTGTCACATCGAAGCAAACAGATCATCGCGGCTGCCGATCTTGTCGATCATGCTGGCTTTGAGTTTCTCCATCGCGCGCGCTTCGAGTTGACGCACGCGTTCTTTCGAAACGCCCAGTTCATTGCCGAGATCTTCGAGCGTCACGGTTTCATATTGAAGGTGACGATCACGAATAATCTTTTGTTCACGGTCCGACAAAGTGCCCAAGGCTTCTTCGAGCCATTTAGACCGCGTCTTGGCATCTTTCATGCCCATGACGATGTCTTCGGGGTTCGGGCGGTCGTCTTTGAGGAAGTTTTGCCATTCCTCTTCACCGTCTTCGGAAACCATCGCGTTGAGCGACGAATCCGCTCCAGAGAGACGTCCTTCCATTTCCTGAACATCTTTCAGGCTAACCTGAAGATCTTTGGCGATTTTGGCGCGGCCTTTGTCGCCCAGACCTTCGGTGCCGTTGTCGCGTTCGATTTTGGCGCGCAGACGGCGCAAATTAAAGAACAACGATTTCTGCGCAGCCGTAGTGCCGGTACGGACGATTGACCAGTTGCGCAGGATATAATCTTGCATCGCCGATCTGATCCACCATGTAGCATAGGTGGAAAAACGCAGTTCGCGTTCCGGTTCGAAGCGGGCAGCCGCTTGCATCAGGCCAATGTTGCCTTCTTGAATTAAGTCGCCCATCGGCAAACCGTAATTGCGGAATTTCGCAGCGGCCGAAACGACGAGGCGGGTGTATGAGCTAACCAACTCATGCAGCGCTTTTTCATCGCCCTTGTCGCGCCAGCGTTTGGCGAGTTCCAACTCATGATCTTTTTCCAGAATTGGCTCGGCCATCGATTTGCGGATGTAGCTAAGATTTGCTTTCTGGGTTTGGGGATCGTCGATATAGGCCATGATAGTCTCGCTTTCTTGAATGTGACGGCTTTTGGTCACTTACAGACTTGATACGTGCGGCGAACCGGATTGGATCAGTCCTGTTTCAATTCAGCGCCGCGAATGTGCAGACTTTGTGACTTTCTCATGGAAATACAGGGGTATACCTGCTGAAAACTGGAAAGCACCGCAGGCAAAAAAATTTAACACGAAGACCACGAAGAGTTCACGAAGATCACAAAACTCTTCGTGCCCTTCATCTTTTTTCGTGATCTTCGTGTTAAAACCTTAAAGCGCTGCGCGCGGCTTTTTCAAGGGTGCCAACAACTTATGCTTCGAGAAGTTCCAGTATCTTGCCACCGGAATTCACGCCCGCTGCCACAAGCGAGCCGCCAAAGCCGCAACCCCCGTCGAGGGAGGCGGTAACACAGTTTATACGCACGCCGGAATTGGCCGGATCATACCCGCGTATGACTTTTTCAAACGGCGCGTACGCCTGCGTAATCGCATTAAAATCCTCGCCGGACCACCAGAGCGAGTCGCCTTGATCTTCGAGAGCCTTCGAAGGATCGATCCCCGCATTGACGAAAAGCAAGGGAAACCGCCCGTCTTCGAGCGTGTAAGCGGCGCGGCGATATTGCGTCATCAAAATATCGTGGCCGGGATTTTTGCGCAGCGCCTCACGAATTTTATTCGTCCAGCGGGTCAGCGGCAGTACGCCTTCCCTGCAAACGCGCATACCATCGTCTGCGTTGATGTCATAGCTTTCCAGCGTCTGGCGGAAACCGTTTTCGAGAATAGTGCCAAGCGTGTTTTCCGGTTTATGCGTGAATTGCAGTTGTAACAGACGCTGCCACATATCTTCCTGACGCCCGCGCAGGTAAATAAAATCTGATGGAATAACGCCGGGTTGCGAAAGGGCGAGACGGCGGAACGTAATCAGTTCATCCACCGTCTCGCGCGATTGTGGGCCGTATCCTGTGTAATTCCCCAAATACACGATACGATCGCCGGGGCGTAGCCGTTCCAAAATAGCATCGTGCAGGGCGTACAGTTTTTCCAACTCACCATGAATAGCGGACACAGCCCAGACGCGGCGCGGCGCGCCAAGCTGGGTAAAACGTATGTCTGTCGCATTCATGCACACGGCGGGCATTTCGACCTATACGGTTTTGGAAAGAAGCTTACTCTTCGGGCGCGGGAAGAATTCCCAGAATCGTAAAACAATCGTACCGAGAGTCGCGAAAGTCTGAAAGCAATAGAAACTGCTTATGTATGAGCCTGTGGATAAGTTAAAAGTTAATTTTGGTTAGCCAACCAGATTTTTAAAAAGCCCCAGGGGGATTTTTTGTAGTGAAACGTTTCACGAGTTGACCAAAATTAACCACGATAAAAAGTTAATTCTGGTCAGAATTAACTGTCAGGCGCAGATGTGGTGTTGATGGAAGCATCGTAACATAAAATCCTCTTAATGTCATCCTGAAGGAGCTGAAAGCGACTGAAGGATCTCAGGAGATCCTTCGCTGCGCTCAGGATGACAACATGGAGGATGGATTGCCGCGTCGCCTACGGCTCCTCGCAATGACGAAATGAATGACAATATGGGAGAGGTTCGTTAAAGTTCACCCATGGACACATTCATTTCAAACTGGTTGTTGTTGGTGGCAGTGTTTTCCGTGGCGGTGGCATCGCCGGGGCCGGATTTCGTGATGGCCGTGCGCAATTCGGTGATGGGATCGCGCAAGGCGGGGATTTTCACCGCCATCGGTTTCGGGTTAGGCGTCGCCGTGCACGTAACATATTGTTTGGCCGGATTGGCGGTCGTCATTGCGCAATCGGTGATGTTGTTCAACATCATCAAATGGGCAGGTGCCGCGTATTTGTTCTGGGTAGGCTATCACGCGCTCAAATCAAAAGGCTATGATCCGGCGAATGTGGACATGAACGGGGCCGCATCGATGACGCCGGTTAAGGCGCTGCGCTCTGGTTTCATAACCAATCTGTTCAACCCGAAGGCGACGTTGTTCTTCCTCGCGCTGTTCACACAGATTTTGAGCCCCGATATCGCGTTCGGTGCGAAGCTGATTTACGGGCTAACCTGCGTTGTCATGTGCATGCTGTGGTTTTCTATCGTTGCGACGGTTTTGACGACGCCGAAAATCCGCGCGGCGTTTTTGCGCGCGTCGAAATGGATCGATCGCGTCTGCGGCGCACTCTTTATCGCGCTGGGCGTTAAGCTGGCGGTTGCGAGGCTTTAATACATAAAGATGTCATTCTGAGCGAAGCGAAGAATCTCATGAGATCCTTCGGGCGTTGCCCTCAGGATGACAATGAGAGCGCGGATTGCCGCGTCGCCTACGGCTCCCTCGCAATGACGGCAAAACGCACATAAAAAAACAGGCCAGATTCTCCGGCCTGAATTTTATCCCTAGGTAGGATCTTTTTAAATTTGTTAGGCGGCCTTTTTGTCGGCGGCTGCGGCTGGCTCTTCAACTTTGGCCAGCTTCGTGCCCATCAGTTTTTCCAGCTTGGTCGTTGCCTTGATCTCGTCGATTTTTTCAACAGCGGCAACTTCACGGGCCAGACGCTCGAGCGCAGATTGATAAATCTGACGTTCGGAGTAGGACTGTTCGCTCTCATCGTTCGAGCGTTTCAGATCGCGCAGAACTTCTGCAATCGCGATAGGGTCGCCGGAATTGATTTTGGTTTCATATTCCTGCGCGCGGCGGGACCACATCGTACGACGGATACGCGCTTTGCCTTGCAGGGTTTTCAGCGCGTCGCGCATGCGCGACGTCGTGCAGAGGCGACGAAGGCCGGATGTCTTTGCCTTGAAGACCGGAATCTTCAGGCGCATGCGGTCTTTTTCAAAGCTGATTGCGTACAATTTCACATCGATACCACCGATTTTAGCGGTTTCGATTCCTTCGATCATGCCTACACCGTGAGCCGGGTAAACCACGTAATCGCCTTTTTTGAAATTGTCGTTGTCAGCTGTTGCCATAATCTTGCACCTTTTGCTTATTGTTATCATTGAGACAAAACATATTGGTATTGGATCTGGGATCCGTACCGTGCTTTGTCCATGTTCAGGCATACGATTTTATTATTTTATTACGAGAAATTACGCCGTGGTCGGGGAAAGCCAAAAAGAAGGGCATCCCGGACCGGGGTTCTTACCGCATATCGTTAAACCATGGCGAATAATATACTTAAAAAAGTGTTAATTTTCAACATTTATCGTAATATGTTGATAATAAAGGATTTTATTGGTATATCTCAGAGGTGTGCGGCATTTTCATTTAAAAAATACGACATCATTAGCCATAATTTTATTGAGTTGTTAGAATATACCGGATAAATGGAGCGACGATGTTACGCTTTGGAGCGTTCGCCGCTCTGCTTTGTCCAACTTACTTTGGCCCGCGATAATGGCGATAAATATCCAATGCTAGTTTTCCGCCAACAGTACAACCGAACAAGCCCCAGGCGACCGCGGTAAAAGAAGGCTTCAACTCGGACATAATGACTGACGCTAAGCCCGCTGAGACGACATTTATAATCTGTTCTTTATTGAATATTGCTTTAAGCATGCCGAACAGTAGGTTATTCCATAATAATTTACAACATTTATCGTAATGTGTTGAAATTACTTGATTTTTATCGAGAAAATCATCGCAAAGTCGCGAAGACGCCAAGCTTTTCATCTTATGCAAACAGCACCGCAGGCATTTCAAATATTATTTAAACTACAGAGTGCGCAGAGATAAACAGGGAATTCTCTGCGAACTCTGCGTGCCCTGTAGTTAATTTTTGTATGAATGCCTGCTGCGCTGGGTTTTGGGCGCGATAAGCTTAGCGTCTTCGCGTCTTTGCGATTCAATCGCCTTCGCCGGGGTTGGGGCTGAAATGCGTCTCAAGCTTGCCTTTTATATCCTTCATTTCGTCGGCATTTGGCGGTGCGGGCTTGATCCGGGTGATAACCGGCCATTTTTGCGAATATTCACGGTTCAGGGCGAGGAATTTCTCCGCCCGGGGATCAATATCGGGGACGATGGCTTCTATCGGGCATTCGGGTTCGCACACGCCGCAATCGATGCATTCGTCCGGGTTGATGACCAGCATGTTCTCGCCTTCATAAAAACAGTCGACCGGGCACACTTCCACGCAATCGGTGTATTTACAGGCGATACAGACATCGGTCACGACAAAGGTCATGGGAGTTTATATATCGCGGGAAGAGGATGAAAATAAAGAGGTTATTGTTTAACGAACCATCGGAGAGTTCATTTCGGATTGGCTTATGAGCCCGCCGGGCATGAAACGCAGCGTTGCCAGACTAACTGTTCCGTCCTGTTTTAATTGATGCAATGCGTGTTGGATTACGGTTTTAAACGTTGAGTCCGACCAGTCATGTTTAAGACCGCCAATATCCGGATGAGCAGAGGGTACGTAGCCGAGTTCGTGCATAGCATCCACGACTTCGCCGATTTTCGCCTGTCTCGCACCCTTGTCATCAAGCCAGCCAAGGTGGCGGATAATACCGCGTAATGTCATGGCCGTTTTTTGCGGGTCTTGGGGCATTTTTAGCAATCGAAGGCCCTTAGTAACCGGATCTTCGTTGAGGTGGACATATGCAACGGCATTGGAGAATCCTTTGCCGACTTTAATAACCGTATCAATAATGATTCCCATAAGACATAATGGACCACAAAAGTCCGTTAATGTCTATCTTCTTGCGGCAAAGGCTTGGAAATAAAGGGGTTTGTTTACGTCAGGGCGTAAGAGGGTAGTTGGGCGCATGGCCGGTGCTCGCAATAATTTTAAGCCTGTCTGTCCAGCGATTATCGAATTTGAGGCCATGGGTTGTATGTTCTGTCCTGAGGCTGTCGATGACAAGCTTGAATATCATGCCTTCCGCATTGTCTTTGAGCAGACCGGCTTTTTCGAGCGATGCGGCAAGCGTATCTGTTTCCGATTCCAGTTCTTCGTGCGGAAGGGAATAACAACTATTCAAAAACTGCGCTGTCGCGCCAGCAGCTATCCTAACTGAGTGATGGTCGGAATATACATCGGCGCATAGGCTTTTATCTATCATGACAAGCGCTTGCTTCCGGCGTTCCGCATGTTGGCGTGCCAAAATTTCTGCATTGGTCTCACCGATGAACAACACTCGCAGATCGTGCCCAATTCTGGGAAGAATACTACTCTGAATCATATCCGAACCATATAAGCCGGATATTATGGTGTCAAAGCAATAAAGGGGTTTGTCGGTTAGTGGCCGCCGCCGGGTCCGCAGCGTTCACGGGTGGCATAGCGGATGCCATCGGCGGCGATGTCGTCAAGGACGTGTTTGATGTTATCGCCGATCTTGTTATTGCGGGCCAATTGGTCCATGGCCAAACCGATCGTCACGGCTGTCTGGTTCAGCCTATGGCGTGTGGGATTTGGGTCTGCAGGGGCTTCATGAAATTCAGCGCTGGCTTGATATGTGTATGGCTTGAAACCGGTGCTTTCGAGGGCGGTCAGGAGTTTTTGGATTTCAGTCGTCTTGATGACATCGGGTAGCCTGCCGCAGTGGTCGACGAATTGAACTATGGCGTGAGCGATGGTCTTTGTTTTGAGCGGGCAGTGCGCCAATGTTTCAAATTTACGGATGTTTGATAATGCATCTGCGCGGGCTTTGATGCCGTTTACGGCCTGTTGCGGTGCTGCCTGTGTGCCGAAAACACCGCGGACGACGTTGTCGTCGCCGTCAGGTGATTTTTTGTTTTTAATGGCGGTCGCAGAATTACCCATGGAAAAGGCCATAGCAGGGTAGCGGCGAGCTGTCAATAATTACGACAAATTGAAGTGTAAGAGGTTTATTGTCAGCTACGGTTCGCCGCAGGACCGGGAGAAGGGTTTGCGCCTTCGGATATGCTTCTCAATTCATAGCCGAGCATGCCTTCGAGCTTTGCGTTCTCTTTCAATTGAGCCACGGCAAGCCCGACCTGTCTGTATGGGGCGATGTCGGCACCTTTGATATAAGGCGGTGCGATCTCGGTGAAGAAGTTGTCTCGGTTATAAGCTTTAAAACCGGCTTCTTCCAAAAGCCCCACAAACTTTTTGGTTTGCGCGAGCTTTTCTTTTTCGGGAAGCTTATGTGCGTGCATAGCGAATTCTACAATGAGCATCGCCGCCGTTTTTGTTTTTTCGGGGCCGGGACGACCGAACGCGAGATGGTCGGCCATATGATTGATGCCGATAAGCGTTTCACGGGCCTTCTTTTCCGCGTCGCTTTCATGGCGCGTGCTGACGCCCACAAATGTTTCATACAAGAAGGCCTTGAGTTGATTTATATCAGGAACATGCATCCTGAAAGCATAGAGGATAGACATTAAAAAACTTCCAATTTCTGACCCCGGTATCAGGCACACCGCCTGTAATTTTTTATAGATTTTGTCCGGGATGGGCGTTGTATTAGTCTTTCATTAATATTTTGTCAATAAACTGTTAAGGATGGACGGTAGAAACCGCGATTTGGCTAAAAGTATTCTAAAAAGGGCGATGGAGCAGGGGCGCACGGACGCGGTCCGCCGGATGCAAGAACGCCTGAAAGCCGCGCGGGAAATTCCCGAAGATCATAAAAAAATCCTTCTGGAAATCACTTTGTTCGGCAAAGCGATTCCAAAATCTCCGTTTCAGACAAGTCTGAGTATTCACTGAGCGGTCGCTTGTTTTTTCAAGCTTCCAAATTATATCATTATCAAACGGAGTCATGCCATGCGTTCATCGTTTATTTTTGGACATGAGGGAAAACCGAGTTTAACACAAACGGTGTGTAGCCGTTCGCCCTACACCCACAAAAATCCCACCAATAGTTGGTTTAAGCACATTATCGATCTGCCCTATGGCGGGTGGGGATTTTATGCGCGGCTGCATTGCCACACATATATGATGCTGGCGCCTGTGTTTAATTATGCGGTGATGGATGCGTCAGGGATAGCGATATCGCCGCCGTTTCAATTCGGCAAAAGCGTGCATTAGTCGTTATTTAAGGATCAGTCGATTGTTATCCAGCGTCACTGTCTGGCCGATAGGATATGTGTGCAGTCCCGGCACATGACCGAACGGCGCGTCTATCACGATGGGAATATTCAGCCCTTCGGTGTGTTCGCGCACTATATCTTCCATGGTCATGCCGAACGGCGTGCCAGTGTCCTGCATATCCGTGAACTGGCCGAAGATGATCGCGCCGACTTTGCCCAGCAGGCCGTTCAGGCGCATGGCCCAAAGGTGACGATCCACGCTCGAATATTCTTCCCTGATTTCCTCCAAAAACAAAATTGCGCCTTTCATATTGGGAAGGTCGCGTTCAGCCAGTGCGCGAAACGCGCTTAAATTCCCGCCGACCAGAATGCCCGTGGCCTTGCCGGGTTTTAAATATCGCGCGTTGCCGAGCGGAATGGATTTTTCCAACCCCTGAAGCAGGCGTAGATTGAAATCTATTTCCGTGCTTATCGGCATACGCTTGAAGGTAGGGCCGTGATAGGTGACAAGACCCGTTTTCGCCGTGATGGCGTTGAGCAGCACCGTATGATCTGAAAACCCGTGATAGATTTTCGGGTTCGCGGCGATGAGTTTGTAATTGATCTTATCCAAAAGAGTGATGGCGCGCTGGCCGCCCGTGGCGAAGAACACGGCCTTGATGTTCGGGTCGCGGGCGAGGTCGTGCAACGCATCGACCTTTTCCTGCACCGTGCCTGCATACTGTGTTGTGTGTTGGCTGCCCGAACGAAGGCGCGTTTGCGGATGGATGAAAACTTTGAACCCGCGAGCTTCGATAAAAGCCTGCGCAGCATCGGTATCGACATCCGCAATGCGGGACGATGGGGCCATGATGCCGACCGTATCACCGGGCCTTAAGAGCGGGGGAGTTGAGAGTTTCATAAGTAACCAATCCTTTTGGTTAGTTTAACGCGGGTTAGGGGCATTGAAAAGCTTGCAAAGCAAGGGTGGATTGCGTTATACAGGCGGCAATAAAAAGCGATAACAGCCTTAAAATTGAGTGGTGTGAATATGACGATTTACGTTTCTGGCTTTGAAACTGCCGCACGCGGCGATGGCAAGGTAACAGTCAATACTACGTTCTATGACAACGGTAATTGTTACGACCTTGAAGCCTTCCTAAGTGATAAAAACATAACCATTGAAAGCAAGGTGGCTGGATCGGCCATTAGTTTCGCGGTTCCGAAATCGGAAATTCCAGCTTTGTCGGATGCATTCAAAGAACATGGATTGCAGATGATCGGCAGAACGCAAGCCAAGCACAAAGGCAAAACCGTCGAGGGCGGTTGTCCCTTCCGTGCGCTTACGCGAGCTCTCAACGCCTAATCACTTCGTTTCTTTAAACGCCTCAAGAGCCCGTTTGCGTGCCTCATCATGATCGACGATGGGTTTGGGATAGGTTTTGCCAAGTTCGACGCCTGCTTTTTTGAGGATGTCGGGCGGCGCTTCCCACGGTTTGTGAAGATATTTATTCGGCAGTTTTGAAAGTTCCGGCACGAAGCGGCGGACATATTCGCCGTTTCCATCGAATTTTTCGCCCTGCGTCACCGGATTGAAGATGCGAAAATACGGCGCAGCGTCTGCCCCCGATCCAGCGATCCATTGCCAGCTTGCGGCGTTATTCGCTAAGTCCGCATCGACAAGGCAATCCCAGAACCAGCGTTCGCCATCGCGCCAGTCGAGCAGCAAATGTTTGACGAGGAACGAGCCCACGATCATCCGCGCGCGGTTGTGCATGTAACCTGTTTCCCACAATTCGCGCATCGCGGCATCGACGACGGGATAGCCGGTTTGCCCGTGTTGCCATGCGCGCAAGTGTTTTTCGTTTGTGGTCCATGGAAATTGATCAAAGCGAGGCTGAAAGTTTTTTTCCGGCAGGTTTGGGAAATGATAAAGCAGCGCATAAGAAAATTCACGCCAGCCGAGTTCGGTGCAGAAAGTATCGACATCGGCTCCGCCTTTTTCACGGGCGGCGTGCCAAAGTTGATTGGATGATACTTCACCGAAATGCAGGCGGGGCGACATGCGGGAGACATGATCTGCGGCCATAAAATTCCGGCCTTCCTTGTATCCTTTGAGGCCGTGGGAAATGAAATGGCTGAGTTGTTTATGCGCGCCTGTCTCGCCGATCTGCCAATACGCTTCCATCTTCTTGTCCCAGCGCGGTTTTGTGGGGAGGAGATTGAGAGCAGATAATGAAAGTCCTTTGTGTGAAGTGAACGATATTTTTTTCGGTTTTTGTAAAGGTTTTTTAGGTTCGTCTTTGGATAAACATCCGTTGCGATAGAACGGCGTGAAGACTTTGTACGGCGTGTTATCCGATTTCAAAACTTCCCATGGCTCCCAAAGCAGCGAGCCGTTGAAGCTGTGAGCTTCTACGCCGATATCTTTCAATGTTTCCTTGATGAGTTTATCGCGGCTGATCCGCCAAGGTTCGTAGCAACGATTCCAGTAAATGGATTTCGCGCCTGTTTCCTGCGCGAGCGCGGGAATTTGCACCAGCGCATCACCTTTGAGCAACAGGAGGTTGCCGTCCAAGGATTCATTCAGAGATTGAAGGGAATGATGCAGCCACCAGCGCGATGCTCCGCCCATTTTCCACGCACCCGCGTTTTCATTATCCAGCACATAGACGGGCATAATTTTAGCGCCGGATTTGACGGCTTCGGTGAGCGCAGGATTGTCGGCCAATCGCAAATCCTGCCGGAACCAGACGATGGCGGTGGTTTGGGGCATTAACGGAGTATAGGTGATTTTTCAAAAATGTCATCCTGAGCCGAAGGCGAAGGATCTTATGAGATTCTTCGCTGCGCTCAGAATGACACCGGTAGATTACCCGTCCCTATTAATCTTCCCGATGATTTCTTCGATTTTCTGATCGGATTTCAGATTGTCGATCTGGCAGGTGCCCGCCGCGTCATGTCCGCCGCCGCCATAAGACAGGCAAAGATCGCCTACATGCGTCTTGCTGGTCTTATTGATGATGGATTTGCCGATGGCGCAGACCGTGTTTTGTTTGTTCTTTCCCCACATAATGTGCATGGAAATGTTGCATTTGGGGAAAAGGGCGTAAATCATGAAACGGTTTCCGGCCCAGATAGTATCTTCCTTGCGCAGATCAAGCACGACAAGATTTTCATTGACGCGGGCGCAGCGTTCGATTTGCTCCCTGAATTTGGGCAGGTGCGAATGGTATAAATCAACGCGTTCTTTCACATCAGGCATGGCGAGAATGTCGCCGATGCTTTTATGTTCTCGGACAGTGTCGATGAGTTTCATCATCAACTGGTAATTGGAAATGTTAAAATCGCGGAAACGGCCAAGGCCGGTGCGCGCATCCATGATAAAGGAAAGCAATTCCCAGCCTTTGGCTTCGAGGATTTCATCTTTGGAAAAGGCTGCTGAATCGGCCTTGTCGACGGCCTTCATCATTTCATCGGCGATATTGGGGAAGGCGTCCGCGCCGCCGAAATAATTATACACTACGCGCGAGGCCGATGGGGATTTCGCGTCAATCACGTGATTTTCGGGGTGGGATTTGACGCGGCTGACTTCGGATGCGTGGTGGTCGAATGCCATGTACACGCCTTCGACGTAAGGAAGGTTAGTGGTGATGACATCCTGATCGACGTCGATCAGGCCGTCCTGCATATCTTTGGGGTGCGCGAAGGAAATATCATCGATGATGCCGAGTTCTTTTAAAAGAACGGCGCAGACGAGGCCGTCCATATCAGAGCGCGTTATCAGCCGGTATTTTTTGGCGGGATGTGGCTTGAGTTTTGGGGCGCTCATCGGCGGTCTCTCTTTCGGAAGGGCATTTTATTGTTTGAAAACACGGATTTGGTACGCAGGAAAGGTTACTTCAAAAATGATAATACGTTGTTAAGGAAAGGGAAAGGAGAATCACAGAGTTGTCACCCCCGCGAAGGCGGGGGTCTGGTAATAATAAAGAAGCGGCCCATCAGGGCCGCTTGCATGTTTTGCCGGATGCCCGCCTGCGCGGGCATGACAATGGGGGCAGGCCTAAGCCTCAACCGCTTCGACTTCTTTTTTCTTCTTTTTGGAAGAACCTTCGCCGGATATGACATAGACGGGTGGCTTGCCGTCATCGACCGTTTCCTTGGAAACGATGACCTTGTCGACGCCTTCTTTATCCGGTATTTCGAACATCGTATCCATCAGCATGTTTTCCATGATGGAACGAAGGCCGCGCGCGCCGGTTTTGCGCTCGATGGCCTTCTTGGCGATGGCGGCGAGGGATTCTTCGTTGAATTCCAGCTTCACGCCTTCCATGTCGAACAGGCGCTGATATTGTTTGACCAGCGCGTTTTTCGGTTCCGTGAGGATGGAGATCAGCGCTTTTTCATCGAGGTCTTCCAGCGTCGCGAAGACGGGCAGACGTCCGACGAATTCGGGTATGAGGCCGTATTTCAACAAATCTTCCGGTTCCAGCTTGTGCAGCAGTTCGCCGGTTTTCTTTTCATCGGGCGCTTTTACATCGGCGCCAAAGCCTATGGTCGTGCCGCGGCCTTTGTTGGCCAGGATTTTTTCGATGCCTGCGAACGCGCCGCCGCAGATGAACAGAATGTTTGCGGTGTCGACTTGTAGGAATTCTTGTTGCGGGTGTTTGCGTCCGCCTTGCGGGGGGACGGAGGCCACCGTGCCTTCCATCAGTTTCAGCAGGGCCTGCTGAACGCCTTCGCCCGATACGTCGCGCGTGATGGAGGGGTTGTCGCCCTTACGCGAAATTTTGTCGATTTCGTCAATATAGACGATACCGCGTTGCGCGCGTTCGACGTTGTAATCTGACGCTTGCAGCAGTTTTAGGACGATGTTCTCGACGTCTTCGCCGACATAACCGGCTTCGGTAAGCGTCGTGGCGTCGGCCATTGTGAACGGCACGTCGATGATTTTGGCGAGCGTTTGCGCCAGCAGCGTTTTACCCGAACCTGTCGGGCCGACGAGCAGAATATTGGATTTGGAAAGTTCGACGTCGGTACCCGAACCCGTGCCGCCATTTTCAAGACGTTTATAGTGGTTGTGCACGGCGACGGAGAGGACGCGTTTCGCGCGTTCCTGGCCGATAACGTAATCATCGAGAACGGCTTTGATTTCGGAGGGTGTCGGAACGCCTTCGCCGGAACGGACCAGCTGCGATTTGTCCTCTTCACGGATGATATCCATGCAGAGTTCGACGCATTCATTGCAGATAAAAACATTAGGTCCGGCGATCAGTTTTCGAACTTCATGCTGGCTTTTGCCGCAGAAGGAGCAGTACAGGGTGTTCTTGCTGTCTGTCTTTTCTGTTTTGCTCATCTTCGAACCGCCTGTTTCACCCGTTTTTTAAAGTATGAATCACTTAATATTCAAACTAGCTATCCGATGGCCCTCCTGCAAGGGGGTAGGGGATAAAATCCCGCTTTCAATTCAATGGTGTTATAATTATATCAAAGCATTGAAATGCTTAAGGACCCATGAATTCCATAAAATGACTTATATTGCACTGCCAGAATTGATCGAGAATTTTGCGCTCTTTGATGATTGGGAAGCGCGATATCAGTATCTCATTGAACTGGGCGATAAGGTTACGCCGATGGAAGATGCGTTGAAAACGCCCGCGACCGAAGTTAAAGGATGCGTTTCAAAGGTTTGGTTGCATTACACAAAAGATAGTTCCGGGCGGTTTCATTTCCATGCGGACAGTGACGGCAAGATCACCAAGGGGTTGGTTTATGTTCTGCTGTCTGCCTATGAGGGTAAGAATGCGGACGAAATCCGCGCCGTGAATATCGAAGGCGAATTTTCAAAGCTGGGTCTTGATGAGCATTTGAGCCCCAATCGCCGGAACGGTTTTTTCTCGATGGTGGAAAGAATACGCAATCTATCCCAATAGCTGTCATCCCCGCGGCGTCTGCGTAGCAGACTGGCACAGCGGGGATCTGGAATCCGGATGGCCGCACAAGGCGGATATGACATTTTTACTGGATTGCCGCGTCGCCTACGGCTCCTCGCAATGACGGTTTGGTTGCTCGTCGATTTCTTAACGGCCTAAATTTTACCTTTTAGAAACTCAAAGGCATGAGATGCCATCCATTCATGGCCGTGTTCGTTGGGGTGCGATCCGTCATACAAGAGGGCGTTCCCGCCAGTCTTTTCAAAGTTATCGTAAAAATTACAAAATTCCAGGTTTTCCTTTTCGCAAAGATTCGCAAGGAAACGGTTATAGGTTTTTATATCCTCATTCCGCACCCATAAAGGGCGATCATTCACTCCCTTTTCCGGCATCGCATCTTCGTTGCAGGGAATAAGTCCGAAAACAAAAATGCGCGGCACGTTCTTTTTTGCGACGTTTATGATGCCGCCCCAATATTCTTCGCTGACGGCCATGGAAAGCCCCAACGGACTTTGCGCATTATCCCATCTTTGAATGTCGTTGATGCCGACGGCGATGAGCAGAACATCCGGGCGCATGGAAACGACGGAATGGCAAAGTTTGTGAAACGCGTCGCAGGAACGATCGCCGGAGCGGGCATAATTGTTCAGGTAAAAACCATATGGTTTTTGTTCGTTGAGTTTTTCTATCGTTCTTGCAATCCAGCCTTTGGCGGTTTTGTCAAAAAAACCGTTCGCTATGGAATCGCCAAGACAGGCTATTTCTAAATAGCTTGCCATTACTCAATCTTCTCTTTCGCAGGGATGGCGGTTTTTGATTTTTTGCCGCCGGGCAATTGCTTGCCTTGCTTTTGTTTGATGCTAGCCAAGATATCGCCAAAAGATTTATCTGCGACGACATGCGCGCCGCCGATCAGTTCCGCCTGTATCGTGAAGACGGAATTGGGGCCGATCCAAAGCTGTGCGTTATAGATTTTATTTCGCGTGCCTGTGACGCCCGTGCCGGTGAGCGACGCGCTCTTGGTCGTTTCATATTGGTGGAACTGCATTTCGTGATCGTTCAGATTGCGGTTGTTGATCATCCCGCCGAGCGCGGCCTTCATCACAGATTCGTTATAGCGCGCGTAATCTTTGGGCGTTGACGGATTGCAGCTCACGGAAATATCTACGGCCGTTTCGAGGTCGTACACCATCGTGTAACTATACAGATCAAAACATTTTCCATCGGGCAGGCATTTTTTGGCGATCATCGGTTTTTCGGGGAAGGTGATTTCGAAATCGCAAAAATCGGGCGCGAAATGGGCCGGGTTTTCCGGTGGTTTCGCTGCCTCTTCTGGCTTTTCCTCTTTTACTTCGTTGGCTTCGACCACATCGCCGTCATCGTCGATGGTGATTTGAATCTTTTTTTCCTCGGCGTGCGTATGGGGTGCAAGTAGTACGGAAAAAACCAGTAAAAGGCCTAAAAAACGTATCATTGTCCCAACTTTCCGATGTTAACTTTTTATATATTGACCCTGCGTCCAATGCCAGTGTATTGATGCTTTACATAAGTTTAATGTGTGGAGAAGTCATATGATTAAAAAGCCATTGGCCCTGCTGGGTGTGTTTCTCGGGTACAGCACCGAGACAAAAGAAACCACGCCAAGCGTGGAAGTAAAAATGAAGGGCATAGAAGCCAGTCTCGAAAAGTGTGACGGCGCGTTGTTGCATTACAAACCCAAAAATGAGGGTGATGAGAAAAAACCGGCTTCCGTTGGGTTTCATTACGTGCTTTTGGTACGATCCACGGGAGAAAACCCGGAATACCCGGCTTGGGAAAAACCGCGCAAATATGTTTTCACGCAGTCTCTGGACGGCGGTTCCGGTTTCAACGGCGGGGTGAATTACACGAGCAAGGATGAGCCGCTGGCCGGTTTTGTCATTGAAGAAGAATTCGACGATATGAGCAAGCCCCGTATGGGGCCGATACGCGGCTGCGAATTTCCACCGCATCATACCATCATGATCAGAATGATGTGCCGCAAGGGCGGTAAGGTACGCGATGCTATGTCGCTCGGCATCGCCGTGCGTAAATCCGAAACGGAAAGCCCCGCATGGAAGCGGGCGGAGAATTCTCCGGTCATGGGCATGATGATATAACTAACGCGCGTGCTTCCAGCTTTGGGGGTCCGCGGCTTCTTGCGTCTGCGCGGCCATGTTCTTGACCTCGTGTTTGCCGTCGCGGATCAGCCAGACATAGGGAATGTTTTTCCGGCTGGCATATTTCAACTGGTCACCCATTTTTTTCGGCGCGTGATACATCTCGACCTTGATGTCGCGTTTGCGTAAAGCGCGCGCGGTCTCGGCGGCGAGCGGGCGATCGGATTCATTTTCCGGCACCGTCATCATAACATGCGCAGGCGATTTGGGGCCGATGCCGAGCAGATCAGGGCGCGTTTGGCGCATCACATCGAACAGCCGTGAAAAGCCAATGGAAATTCCGACGCCGGGCAGGTGTTTGTTGATATAGCTTCCGGCGAGGTCGTCATAGCGTCCGCCGGAACAGACGGAGCCCGTGAATTCCGGAACGTCGAGAAGTTGGGTTTCGTAGACCGTGCCGGTGTAGTAATCGAGACCGCGGACAATGGAGAGGTCGGCGACTGCTGCGCCTTGCGGAAGGTGGGAAAGGTTGTCGAGAACAGTACAAAGTTCTTCGATTCCTTCAAGGTGTTTGGGTCCCATAGGCCTCATTCGCAGATTGGCAAGTTGGTTTTTTAAGTCGCGGCTTGTTGAGGCTTTTATTTTAGAGAGGCCTAAAAGCATATTTGCAACATTATTGTCGCCGATACCTATAAAAGAGCTGGCTTTATTAAGATCATCGTGGGTTTGGATTTCTCCAACTTTTTCAACTTTATCAAGAATACGCATCAGTGCCATCACGTCTGGAACGCCCCATTCTTCAAGAAATCCTAATAGAATTTTCCTATTTGAAATTCTCAGTTGAACGCGTCCAACGTTCAACCCTTCCAATACCTCGTACATAACACTCGCCACTTCGGCGTCGAAGGAGATGGGGAGGTTATCGACATTGATGATGTCGATGTCGCATTGGTAGAATTCGCGCATGCGGCCCATCTGCGGGCGTTCGCCGCGCCAGACGCGCTGCATTTGATAGCGTTTGAACGGGAAGACCAGTTCGTTGAAATTCATGGCGACGTAGCGGGCCATCGGAACGGTCTGGTCGAAGTGGAGCGCCAAGCGAGCTTCTTTCTTATCGTTGTCGTCCTTGTGCAGGCGTTCGATGACGTAGATTTCCTTGTCGACTTCGCCTTTGGCGGTGAGGACATCCAATTCCTCAACGCTCGGCGTTTCGATGTTGCAATAGCCGTAGGATTCAAACACGCGGCGGATATGGTCGAACCATTTTTGTTCGACGAGCCGCTCTTCAGGCAGCCATTCGGGGAATCCGGCGATTTTGTTCGGTTTGTATATTTTACGGTCTTTGGTCATGCGCTTACATTCTTTATTTTTTGTCATCCCGACCGAAGGACCTTAGGTCCGGAGTGGAGGGATCTTTGTCCTCTCCGTTTGCGGCCAAAGATCCCTCCACTTCGCTACGCTCCGGTCGGGATGACATGAGGGGAAGGTTTTCCTACGTTACCATCTTTCCGATAAGTCGTCCCATTGGGGATTCATTCTTTCAATCAATTCTACCTTTTTATCCCGGCGCCAGCGTTTTAGCTGTTTTTCACGTTCAATAGCGACGTTCACCTCGGAACATTGTTCGAAATAGACGATTTTTTCAACATTATATTTATTGGTAAACCCCTTAACGGCATGATTTTTATGTTCCCACAGGCGGCGTGGAAGGTCGTTTGTCATACCGATATACAAAACATCGTCTGTCCAGTTGGCAAGGATGTAAACGTAATAATCCTTCATGCCGCCAAATTAAATGTCATCCCGAGCGAAGTCGAGGGATCTTTTTTAGGCAATCAAAAGGGAAAGAT
The DNA here is from genome assembly GCA_964539025.1 of uncultured Micavibrio sp. Taxonomy (GTDB): domain Bacteria; phylum Pseudomonadota; class Alphaproteobacteria; order Micavibrionales; family Micavibrionaceae; genus Micavibrio_A. Next base: position 15,851 of record CAZIFA010000007.1, on the reverse strand, counting down.
CCCTCCACTTCGCTGCGCTCCGGTCGGGATGACAGTGAGGGTTAAGCCCGCTTTCGAGGGTTGTCGAGTTCGAACAATCCTTCTAGCCGATCAATGAGCGCTGAAGCTAGTTCATCGGCATCCGTGATCGTCATGGCGCGGGAATAATAGCGCGTAACGTCATGGCCGATGCCGATGGCGGTCAGTTCCACCTGTTTCAACCCTTCGATCCATTGGATGACGGTGTGAAGATCGCGTTCGAGAATATTCGATGGATTGACCGAGAGCGTTGAATCGTCCACCGGGGCGCCATCCGAAATGATCATCAAAATCTTGCGTTGTTCCGGGCGGCGGGCGAGGCGGTTATGCGCCCAGACGAGCGCTTCGCCGTCGATGTTTTCTTTCAAGACGCCTTCTTTGAGCATCAAGCCGAAATTTTTATGCGCGCGGCGCAGAGGCGCATCGGCGTTTTTATAAACGATATGGCGCAGATCGTTGAGGCGACCCGGATGTTTTTCACGGCCGCGTTCGATCCACAGATCGCGGCTCTTGCCGCCTTTCCACGCACGGGTGGTGAAGCCGAGAATTTCCACCTTTACACCGCAACGTTCGAGCGTTTTAGCGAGAATGTCCGTGCACATCGCCGCGATAGCGATGGGCCTCCCGCGCATCGAGCCGGAATTGTCGATCAGTAGCGAAACAATCGTGTCGCGAAAATCCGTCTGCTTTTCTTTTTTGAAGGTCAGGTTGATCGTGGGGTTTGCGATCATGCGCGAAAGCTTCGCAGAATCGATATAGCCTTCTTCCTGATCGAACAGCCATGAGCGTTGCTGGCGCGCCATGAGTTTGCGCTGCAAGCGGTTGGCGAGTTTGGATGCCACGCCCTGATAGGGTTGCATTTGCTGATCGAGCAAATGGCGCAGGCGGGTGAGTTCACCGGGATCGGCCAAGTCTTCCGCATTGACGATTTCATCGAACTGCGTGGTATATATGACGTATTTATTGCCGTGCGGATCAACGGGGCCATCGTTCCTGCGCGTCATCATTTCGGCAGGATTGTCGCCTTCCGTCGGTTCACCAAATTCGCGATCATCCGTATCGCCCATTTCGGTTTCATCGGGCGTTTCGGAGATATCGGAATCATCGGCGGCGTCTTTTTGATCCGATCCGTCGGCGGATTTTTCTTCCTTTTTTTCTTCGCTGTTTTCAGGCGGCTGGTCTTCCGGCCCTTGCGCGTCTTCGTCCTGTTCACCGCTCTCATTCGTATCATCCGCGCCATCGCCCGTGTTCATATCGAGAAGCGAAAGCAGATCGCGCGAAGATTTGGCGTAGGCTTTTTGATCGTTCAGCAAAGGAATGAGTTTGTTAAAGCCATCCTTGCCGAGTTTGGAATCTATGAATGGTTGCCATTGATCGACGAGGCCTTTCATATGCGCAGGCATCTTTTCGCCGGTCAATTTTATGCGGGCGATAGCGTGGATGGCGTCGGCCATCGCGGCGTCATCGCGCTTGGCAACGGTTTCATAACCAAGGCGTTTGGCTTTCTCATCGAGCACTTTGTTCAAGTTGTTTTCGACGCCCTTCATCTGGTTCATGCCGAGCGCTTCGTACCGCGCGGTTTCCAGTGCTTCGAAGATTGTCGCGGCATTCTGGTCTGTGGGCGCGTTTTTAAGATGGAGTTTGCGATTGTGGTGTTTAAGGCGCAGCGCCTTGGCATCGGACGCGCCGCGCATCACCGCCCGCGCGGTTTCATCCATGACCAGCGGCGGCAGGGGCAGGCGCGTGGCCTCGGCATTGGGCGGGGTCTGGTATTCGGGGGTTTCAGCGGCGGAGAAGGTCACGGCCATATGGCGCTGCTCCGCCATCGCGCGCAGAGTCGCGGCGGTGGAGTTTTTGAAGTCTTCGGCAGAATTTTCTTTGTCTTTGGTCGTCATTTATGATCAAAATTACATAAATGTATAAGGGGTACAATATGGATTTGATGGAACGCCAGAAATTTATCGATTTGTTTTTATCGGGCCGCGGACAGGCAAAACCGACGCTGACCATCTTGTCCAACGCCATGTGCGAGAAAACCCTCCGACAATATTTTTATATCGCTTCGAAGGGGGCTTTAGAGAGTGTGGCCATGGAGGATGCGATGGCAGCGGTGCATATGGCAAAATCACGCGGTGACTGTCCCGAAAATAATGCCAATATGGCACCGTTATACGAGGCACTCGAAGATTTCGGCCCGTTCGCGCAAGAGGTTCAGCGAGAAGAAGCCAGGCTGGGGAATGCACTACAAGCAGGCACCACAGACGGCAACGTTACTTTTTTAGGCCGTGGCCGACCGCATGTAATGCATTAAGCTAATTCAGCTTATTTATTTCTAGCCGCTTTCTTTTCCTGCTTGGCCAATTTCTTTTCGGCAGGCGTTTTCGTCGGTTTTTTCTTGGTTTCTTTTCTGGCGTCTTGTGATTTACCCATGGGGTTCTCCTGTATCTATAAATTGTCATCCTGAGCGAAGCGAAGAATCTCATGAAATCCTTCGGTCGCTTGACTCCCTCAGAATGACATCAGGGGTTATTTTTTTCAATAGCCCAACCCAAAAACTCTTGGGTTATCATGCCCATTATCACTTTCTTTATTTCTTCAATAATTCCACGCCAAAGCAGCGTTGGTAATATTCCGCGAGCGTCGGCCATTCCATTTCATCGCATTTGTTCATAAAGGCGAAACGGAAGGCAAGGTCGCGGTCGCCGAAGATAACGTAGTTTTCGACCCAGCTCAGCACCGTACGCGGCGACATGACGGTGGACAGATCGCCGTTGATGAATCCTGCGCGGGTTAAATCGGCCATGCGCACCATGGCGGAAACAAGTTCCTTTCCCTGTGCCGTGTTCAGTTGCGGAACTTTACGCAGCATGATGTCGGTTTCGACATCGTGTTCGAGATAGTTCAATTGCGCGACGATGTTCCAGCGGTCCATCTGCGCCTGGTTGATCTGCTGCGTGCCGTGATAGAGGCCCGTGGTGTCGCCAAGGCCGACCGTGTTGGCGGTGGCGAACAAGCGAAACGCCGGGTGCGGGCGGATAACCTTGTTTTGATCGAGCAGCGTCAAACGGCCTTCGGATTCCAGAACGCGCTGAATTACAAACATAACGTCGGGACGGCCCGCATCATATTCATCGAACACCAGCGCGACGGGGTTTTGAATCGCCCATGGCAGAAGGCCTTCTTGATATTCGGTCAATTGTTTGCCTTCGCGCAAAACAATCATGTCTTTGCCGAGCAGATCGATACGCGAAACGTGGGAGTCGAGGTTGATACGCACGCATGGCCAGTTAAGGCGGGCAGCGACCTGTTCGATGTGTGTCGATTTCCCTGTGCCGTGATAACCCTGTACCATCGTGCGGCGGTTATGCGCGAAGCCTGCCAAAATCGCCATCGTCGTAACGTGATCGAAATGATAGGTGTTATCAACTTCCGGCACGTTTTGCGTGTTTTCCTTGAAGCCCGGCACATCCCAGTCGACATCCAGCCCGAAGGTTTTGCGGACATTGTATTTCGTGTCCGGAATGGTCGTGTATTTGCCTTCCTTGTTCACCACTTTCGTGATGTCAAAGGAGGCGTGCATCGGTTCTTTTTCTTTTTGCAGGTTATCGGCCATGGTTTTCTTTCATATCAGGCCAATAGATTAGAAGGTTCAGGCGGCTTTTACAAGGTCCGGCAGGGCGGATTTGAGGTTGCGGAGCACACGTTCCATGACGGGCGTTTGGGGATCGGCGGGCGTGAATTCCTGCCCCGTGACGCGGTGGTATAAATCCTGATATTTGCGGCTGAACATATCCCTATCTGCATCGGTGATGGTCGGCAGGGGGCTTTTATAGGCGTCTTGCATGCGCTCGGTTAGCCACAGGCGGGCGAATTCCTTATCGAGCCCTTCGGGGTCTTGTCCTGCGGCGAAACGTTCGGGATAGGTCGCGGCGACCCAGTAACGGGAGGAATCCGGCGTGTGGATTTCATCGGCGATGTGCAGGACGCCGTTTTCATCTGTGCCGAATTCGTATTTTGTATCGACCAGAATTAATCCTTGCCCGGCGGCGATTTCCTGACCGCGTGCAAAAAGAGCGAGCGCCGTGCGTTCCGTTTGTTCCCACAATGATTTTTCGACGAGGCCAGATTTTACAATGTCGGCGGATGAAATAGGGTCATCGGATTTGCCTTTGGTCGTCGGCGTGATGATGGTTTGCGGGAGTTTCTGGTTTTTTACCATGCTTTCGGGGAATTTGTGGCCGTACATTTCCCGTTCGCCGTTTTTATATTTCGTCCAGATCGATGTGCCGGTGGAGCCTGTCATATAAGCCCGCACGACGACTTCGATAGGCAGCATGTTCAGCTTTTTTACGATCATCACGTTCGGATCGGGATAGGAGATGATGTGGTTGGGAACGATGTCGGTTGTGCGATCAAACCAGAAGCGCGCGATGCCGTTCAGTATGGCGCCCTTGTGCGGCACGGCTGTGATGGCGCGGTCGAACGCGCTCAAACGATCCGATGTGACGAACACCATGCGACCATCGCCCAAATCATACGTATCCCGCACTTTGCCCGGATAATGTCTGGGCAGCGGCAGGTTCGATGCGTCGGGAAATATGTTTTGGCTATCGGGCATCCAGCTTCTCAAATTTCGCATAGGAAAGTTTGAGAATGGTATAGGCCATGTTGATGGTTTTGAGAAGGTCTTCGGCTTTTTTGTCGCCGGGGTTTAGGTCCGGATGATATTTCTTGGCCAGTTCCTTATACCGCGCCTTGATGCCATCCAGCGTGACGGGCGGTTCGAGGTCCATAAGGGTCAGCGCTTCAAATTCCGGCGTCTGGTACGTGGCACCGGAAGAGGCGCGGAAATGGCCTTCGTCCTTCTTGGGCGGTTCCTGATCGGTAAAATGATAGGTCTGCCACATCTTACGACGGAGGTTTTCGGCCGCTGCGCCCTCGACGTCATAGCGCCACGTAGGACGGTCGCCATACATGGAGCGCAGGATTTGTTCCTCGACTTCGGTGTCGTTCATGCCGGAAAAAAAGTCCCAGGCGGCGTTGTAATCGCGGACATGGTCGAAGCAGAACCAATAATGCTCGGATAAAGACCTGTCTCTCGGGGCTTTGTGTTCAGCCGACGCTCCACAGCCCGGCATGTCGCAACACTTTGATCCGACGTTCTTTTTCGGGTCGATATATTCGGGCGATTTCGGTTTCAGGCTTATTTTTGGCATAACCTTACTATTATGATGTTTTGGCGCGCGGGTTTCAAGGTTTCCTTCCAAAAGTCCGTCATCCCCGAGATCCTGCGAAGCCTTTGGCGGAGCAGGATAAAAACATCGGGGATCCATATGTCAGCGCGAAGCGCTGTATTTGTGGACCCCCGCTGTGCCAGCGGCTTCGCCGCGCCGCGGGGGTGACAAGGGATGACGAAGGCGCTTTACAGAGCCGGGGGTTTGGTGCTTTAAACTGGAAGATGACCACAGGAATGAAGGATTGTATCGAGCGAAGACTGGCACAAGGATTGCAACCGATCCTGCTCGAAATAGTCAACGACAGCTTACGTCACGCAGGCCATGCAGGCGATGACGGATCGGGCGAAAGCCACTTTAATGTCCTGATTGTGTCACTAGTGTTTTCCGGAAAAACAAGGGTCGAGCGCCAGCGTATGGTGTATGACCTTTTGGCGAATGAGATGAATGCGGGCGTCCTCCATGCCCTTTCGATCAAGGCCATGACCCCGGATGAATACGATAGGGTGTAGAAACTACACCTATAGGTTGAAACTGTTTTGCATTTATATATCATCGGCTGTAGTGAATCGCTAACAAGGGGAAAAACCATGACGTATCATCAGTTGCAAAGTGACAATGAGACAGGTTCTGGAAGTACACTGGTATCGCGTAATATTACGGTCAGCGGACGTCGCACCTCGGTCAGGCTGGAGCCTGAAATGTGGCGCGCGCTCAAAGAAATCTCCCTTCGGGAAAACTGCTCCATTCATGAGCTGTGCTCGTTGATCGGTTTTAGAAAGAACAAGCGCACGTCGCTCACGGCGGCGATCCGCGTGTTCCTGATGCTGTATTTCCGCGCCGCGACCACCGAAGACGGTCACGGACGGGCAGGGCATGGATCGTTCGATTCCATGAAACGCCGCGCCGGATGGCATGAGCGGAGCATGGCATCGGCGACGAAGCCCGCACCGATGACCGAACAAGTCGCCGCTTAATATTTTTTGATCATAAAAACAAAACCCTCCGCATATCGGAGGGTTTTTTTATGCTCATTGTCATCCCGACCGCAGCGTAGCGAAGTGGAGGGATCTTTTCATGATCGTTCCGCCAAAGATCCCTCGGCTTCCGTCTTCGCCCTGCGGGCTTCGCCGGACAAGACGCTCGGGATGACACTGGGGTGGGGTTACGGGATGACAGGGGAGGGGCACAGCGATGGGAAGTTACCGCCCCATGGCCAGAAATTTTTTGGCGCGGGATTTTTTGATAGCACCCGCATCCCATGGCGTGAGTTCTTTTAACGCCGAGCGGATCTGCATGGCGACGCTTTCGATGGTCTCGATCTTGTGACGGTGCGCGCCGCCGATAGGTTCGGCGATGATCGCATCGATCAGTTTGTTTTCCAGCATGTCCTGCGCGGTGAGTTTGAGGGCGGCTGCGGCTTCGGCGGCGTTCGATGCGGAACGCCAGAGAATGGACGCGCATCCTTCGGGCGAAATTACCGAATAGATGGAATGTTCGAGCATGTAGACTTTATCGGCGGTGGCGATAGCGATAGCGCCGCCCGATCCGCCTTCGCCGATAACGACGGAGATGATCGGCACATGCACGTTCAAACAAGTTTCGATGGATTTTGCGATGGCTTCGGCCTGACCGCGTTCTTCAGCGCCGCGACCGGGGTAAGCGCCCGCCGTGTCAACCAGCGTGATGATCGGGATTTGAAAATGATCGGCCATCTGCATCAGGCGCTGCGCCTTGCGGTAACCTTCGGGGCGCGCCATGCCGAAATTGTGACGCAGGCGCGTTTCGGTATCGTGTCCGCGCTCATGTCCCATGATGACGACGGACTGTCCGTTGAAACGTCCGAGGCCGCCGAGCAGCGCTTGGTCTTCGGCGAAGTTGCGGTCACCCGCGAGCGGCGTGAAATCTGTGATCATGCCGCCGACATAATCCAAGAAATGCGGGCGGTTCTGGTGACGCGCGACTTGCACTTTTTGCGCAGGCGTCAGCTTGCCGTAGGTCGTGTGCAAAAGTTTGGAAACCTTCGCCTGCATCCGGCCAACTTCCTCGGTGATGCTGATGGAAGAATCGCTGCCCATATTTCGAAGCTCGGCAATCTTGCCCTCGAGTTCGAGGATCGGCTTTTCAAATTCCAGCTGGCTCATAGTGCTCTCTGTTGTCTAACCAAAATTTAACTTTTAAACCACGAATGGACACGAATAAACACAAATATAGTCATGCCCGCCTTGTGCGGGCATCCGGACCCCCGCACAAGGCGGGGGTGACGATGTTAGGGTAAATATTCGTACGAATTTGTGTCCATAATATTAAGGTGCGAATGAACGTGTGTAGTTTCTTCCGAATTCCGGGTAGATGGCTTTTACATCTCTGAGGATTTGGGGGACATTGAGCGCACGAAACCCTGTGTGACGCGCATTTCTAACCGCATCGACGTTGATAATTCCCTTAAAAACGGCAAAATCCACGGCATTCATAACCAATGGGTTCGATCCGCAACGTTCATATAAAGCGGCGAATTCGGCGGGCTTTAGTTTGTAATCACGAATACTGCTCAGCACGCCGAAGGCCCCGTGCGGACATTCCGGGTCAATCGCATGTGCAGTCTGCGCCAGTCTTTGCACAGCCTTGCGGGCGACCGGATGATCTCCTGCAATATCACGAAAAATTTTCCACATAGGGGCTGTTTTCATCGTTGTCTGCATTTCAAAGTTACATAAGAAAAAGACAGGCGCGGTTATGGGTCTGTCTTTTTATATATTAAGCGTGCAGGCCGCGAGCCGCTTTGGCGGCTTTGATTTCGGCACCGATCTTGTCCACTCTGGCATACATGTGAGCAATTCTGTCAGAGACCGGTATGTTGAAAAGATCGGTGCGGCCCCATGCCGTACCCAATTCTGTGCGTTCAGCAGTCAATTCTGAAGCGCGTAATTGAACAAAAACTGGATGACCAGCGCGGGCCATTGCGATTTCATAGGCACGGTTGTCTCTTATTGCATGTTCACCGGCAAATGTAGGGCCATCATAATCATGAAATTCAACAGGCATTTTACTCTCCTTGTTTGTTTAAAGAAAAAGACAGGCGCGATAAACGCCTGTCTTTTATTATTTGATTAGGGCTGAGGTTGGGGCGCGGTCTGAGGTTGTTCGCCCGATTCCTTGCTTGCGTCGTACTCAGCGCGGGCTCTGTTTGCCGCCGCCCACCATGCTAACCCTTCCGGGCTCTTGTCCCATGCTTCAGCTGTTTGGCAATCAGGAAAAATTTTTCCAAATGGTCCGCGTATATCCATACCCATTTTTACTCTCCTTCTATGTTTAAAGAAAAAGGCAGGCACGATACCGGCCTGCCTTTATAATTGGTATTTCTATAATTTATCGGGAACCTGTTTTCTTGGCAAGAGGATGTTTTTCCTCAACGGTCTTTTTCAGACCGTTGCCAACGATGTGGGTGTAGATTTGCGTGGTCGCGATGTCGGCATGGCCGAGCATTTTTTGTACCGAGCGCAGGTCAGCGCCGCGGGACAGAAGATGCGTTGCAAAAGCGTGACGCAGGATGTGCGGCGATACGCGTTCTTCATCGAGGTCAGCAGCGCGTGCCAGATCTTTCAGAAGTTGTGCGAAACGCTGACGCGTCAAGTGGCCCGATTCCGACGTGCGGGACGGGAACACCCATTTTTCTTGTTCGGCGCGGTTTTCCGTGCCGATGAATTGCGGGCGGATGGCGCTGTATTCCTTCATCGCTTTTTGAGCGGGGTCGGAGAGCGGAACCATACGTTCACGGCCGCCTTTGCCTTCGACCATCAGGAACTGGACATCTTCACCAACGGAAGACATCGGCAGGCCGACGAGTTCAGAAACGCGCAGGCCGGTTGCGTAGAGCATTTCCAGCAGGCAGACGAGGCGGATAGAATCCGAACCGCCTTGGCCCATGGCTGTCTTGATCAGGATGGATACTTCGGATTCAGACAAAGTCTTAGGCAGCGTGCGGCCTTGTTTCGGAGATTCAATCGTGCTCGTCGGGTCCTCTTTGCGGATATTTTCCGATACGAGGTAGCGATAGAATTGACGAAGCGCGGAGAGGCGGCGTGCAACGGTGCGCACGGCGATCTGCGATTTGTTTTTACCTTTAATGTGCGTTTTGTTGGACAGATGATCCAGATACGCCTTGATGTCGGCGGTTGTCGCGACATCCACGTCGGATTTGCGTTCAGCGCGCAGGTAGAGAGAAACATCGGCGAGGTCGCGCCAGTAAGCGTGACGCGTGTTCATCGCAGCACCACGTTCCGACGTGAGCATGTCAAGGAATGCGTCGATCGACCCGTGAAGGGTAGGTTTCGGTAATTTTGGACGACCTGGACGAGCCATAATATATTTCTCCTAATATTTGTTCAGTACGCTGACAGCGGTTTCTGCACCTATCTGCTTTGCGTCTTCGATTAGTCCCACGTTTAACATACTGTACAACGCTTTGCGGACAGTCCCGGAATACATATTATCCGGCTTGGCGGCAAGGCTGTTCAATACGGCTAAAACGGTTATCCCGATTTGTTTTTTTTCGGGCGCCGTTTCCAGCAACAGATTTAAGCCGATAGAAGGCATTACATAATTACCTTCCAAAGTCAACACAGAATGTTTTTCATAAACTGTTAACGGAGTATTAAGAAATCCGGCCTGTTTGTCAAGAGATTCAATTATTGCAAGGATTTGGTCGGAATCCGCGGGTTTCAGCCCTTGGAGCGCTTTCATGAAGGTTTCCGGCTTAATTGGGTCGGTTTCGGTGGGGGTTAGGGACCTGAAAAGCTGTAAGTATATGTAAATTAAAGGCTTTTCGGGTGCCGCTTTTTGCGCGGCATTAACCCAGAAGTCAGGCAACGCCTTTCCGCCGGCCAAAAAAACTTTTAAAGCATTTTCTATAGTCTCTGTGGATAACTTCTCCGGCTTGGCATCTGCGAGCATCGCGCCATAATAAAGAGAGGTGTCGGCAGGGTTCGCGGTGCCGTTAATGGCCGATTCGACATAGGGCCACTGGGTCGGCAAATCATGTATGGCCTTTGCCTTGGCCCAGACTTCGTCGCGGGCGATGGCCTTCGTGTAATATTTCAGGCCGCGCTTGTCCGCTTCGTTGGCGACCAGAACCTTGGCGTTTTCGGGCAGGGAACGATCCATCAGGAAATATGTCACCAGCATCGGCGGCATTCTGGATAGAGCATCCGCGCTCAAACCGTCATATTTGATTTTGCGGTTAGCGAGCAGCAGCGCGCGTTCCAGATCCGTCATCTTCAACAAAGATTGCGTGTCTTTCGCCGCGACGCTGTAACCTTTGTCATTGTAAATCGATTGTAGAGTTTTGTTATCGGGGAATTGCGGGGAACTTGCACCGCCGAGCGTAACCGAACATGCCTTATCGAGCGTGTTGAAGAATTTGTCTTTGGGATATTTTGCCGATGCGACTTTTTCTTCGAGGCACGCGGTGGCGAGATCGTCTTTCATGACGAGCAGCAGCATGCCCATCTGCGCGATGGAAACATCATAAGGGCTTTCCGCCTTTTGCGTGTAGAGTTCCCACGCATCGTCGTATAAGCCCATATCCATTAGTTTGTTGATGCGCTGGATCAGAATGTCGTTGCCGCGCAGCGGGCCGATATCGTTATCAATTTGCGCCGCGTCTGTTTTGGACAAAAGCAACCGACGCTGTAATGAAAGGATCGAACGAAGATTTGGATTGTTGGGTAGTTTGTTGATCAGCGTTTCGATATCCGAGCGTTTCTGACCTTTCCAGAGCGTCTTTTCCATCGCGCCGGATTTCGCATCGGAAATCGTGCCGGTGGATTCTACTTCGACCCAGTTGACGGCGGGCTTATCTTCTTGCGCTTGCGGTTTGTCCTCGACGATGGTGACATCGGGCGCGGATTTCGCCTTTTTGGTGTCGTTTTCATCCTGTGCGAAAGCATAAGTGGGCAGGATCAGCAAAAGGGCGATCAGGGCAAAACGCATAATAGATATGTCTCCTGTTATTCGATGGATTACCGGGTGCCGATGGGAACGTCGACGCTGATTTCCTGCTGCTGCACCGGCATATCGACCAGCGCCAGCCATGCAAAGGCTCCGCCCGCGATCAGCAGGACGGCCAGCAGGAATATTTTGAGGAAACCGAATTTCATGGTCATTTTTCCATCGCTCATGGGGCTCTCTTTTCGAAGTCGGATAGACCATAATTAACCATTCGCGTGATTGCAACCCGCGCCTTAGGAAATTTTGAAGACTCCCTCGCCCCTTTGGGGAGAGGGTTGGGGTGAGGGGGCATTTTTACGCGCTTTTGTAAAACCCCCTCACCTAAATCCTCTCCCCGCTGGGGAGAGGACTTTTATCTGCTGTTTCTTCATGGCATAAACAAGGCGCATGAGCGCCGATTCCGACTTTATTCTTTCCCGCCTGAACAAACCCATCGTCATGGTGGGGTTGATGGGCGCGGGCAAGACGAAAATCGGTGGGCTTTTGGCCAAATCGCTCGGCTTGCCGTTCATCGATGCGGATGCGGAGATAGAGCGTACGGCAGGCTGTGCCATTGCCGATATATTTGAAAAATACGGTGAGCCGGAGTTTCGTGATCTGGAACGCAAGGTGATCGCGCGGCTTTTGTCCGGTGAGGTAAAGGTGGTCGCGCCGGGCGGAGGGGCGCTGATGAACGACCAGACGGCGGAACTGGTTCACGCCAGCGCGATTTCGGTCTGGCTGCGCGCCGATCTGGACATACTGGTCGAACGTACGGCGCGGAACAACAAACGTCCGCTGCTTAAAAACGGCGATCCGCGCGAAATCCTTCAAGGGTTGATAGATCGGCGCTATCCGGTTTACGCGCGATCAGACGTGGTTGTTGACAGCACGCCTGCGGAAGCCGAGCATACATTGGAAGTTTTGTTGAAGGCGCTGGCCGATTACATGCGGGCACGGGAGTAACCACGGAATATGGGCGAGCATACCACCGTCAATGTCGATCTTGATGAACGGTCCTACGATATTCATATCGGGCAGGGGTTGTTGGAGCGCGCAGTATCACTGGTGCCGCTGGATTTATCAGGACGCAAGATTTTCGTTTTGTACGACAAAAAAGTTGAAACCCATGTAAAGCGCCTGATCGTTGCGCTGCCGGGTGACAAACCCGAAATGTTCGGCGTAGAGGGCGGCGAGCCGACGAAGTCATTCATGCAATTACAGGCGGTGACTGACTGGATGTTATCCAAACGCGTGGACCGCAAATCGGTTTTGTTCGTGGTTGGCGGCGGCGTGGTTGGAGATCTTGGCGGGTTTGCCGCGAGCGTCGTTTTGCGCGGCATTCCGTTCGTACAGGTGCCGACGACATTGCTGGCACAGGTGGATTCATCGGTCGGCGGAAAAACAGGCATCAACGCATCGCAGGGAAAAAATTTGGTCGGCGCGTTTTATCAGCCCGTGTCCGTGCTGTGCGACACCGATACATTAAAGACGTTGCCGGAACGCGAATTGAAAGCGGGTTATGCGGAAGTGGTGAAATACGGTCTGCTCGGCAGCCGTGAATTTTATGACTGGCTGGAAGCGAACGGTGAAAAAATTCTCGCGCTCGAAGCCGCCGCGCTGAATGACGCTATAGAAACAAGCTGCCGGATGAAGGCGGATATCGTCGGCAAGGATGAACGCGAACAGGCGGGCGGCGATCGTGCGTTGCTCAATCTCGGCCACACATTCGCGCATGCATTGGAAGCCGCCGCCGGATATGATGGCAGACTTTTGCATGGTGAGGCTGTGTCGATTGGCATGGTTCTGGCGTTTCGTCTGTGCCTGAGAATGGGATTGTGCACCGGGCAAGATGCATCGCGCATGGAACGGCATTTAAAAGCCTGCGGCCTGAAAACAGAAATATCCGATATCGCGCCCAAACTTACGCAAGACGCGCATGCTATCGCGGAATTGATGTATCATGATAAGAAGGCGTCCGGCGGAAAGATTGGGTTTATTCTGGTCCGCGAAATCGGGAACGCGTTTCAGTCTTCGGACGTTGATATGAAGGATGTTATAAAAGTCATAGAGCAATCTATGTAGCGTCATTCCGGCAAAGACTGGGATCTTATGTTATTAAACTACAGAGAACGCAGGGGGCGCAGAGAAAATTTATTGTAACGAAGAAGCGAAGGAACGAAGTTTTTATTAATATATTCTTCGTCACTTCGTACCTTCGTTACAAATTAAAAATCTCTGTTTAGCTCTGCGCGCTCTGTAGTATTAAAATGAAAGGGTCAAACCTTATGAAACAGATTTTTCTTACCATCGCGCTTTTAGCTATTTCATTTCCGGCGCTTGCCGATAACGTAACGATTGTCCGCCGCGAGGGCGATGTCGTTCACAATCTGCCCGGCAATAGCCAGGTTATCACCAACCCAGATCGACGCGATGCGATCATCATCAACGGTGATAATGATGTATGGGAAAGAGTTCTGTTAGGCCCGCGCGTGCAAATCTATGCGCCCAATTACGGACGGAACAATGGCGGCGTTAATTCCATGTGCCCGCCGAGCTTATCCGTCAGCGCGCGAAACAAATGCGTGCGTGAATACATCAAGATTCAGGAAAAATATAATAATTAGATTGCGTCATTGCGAGGAGCGTAGCGACGCGGCAATCCATGCAATAGCGCCCACAGTCACAACCCTATGGATTGCCACGTCGGCCTACGGCCTCCTCGCAATGACGGAGTGAATAAAGTCATTTCGCGTCACTTTTTGACGATACGCTTCATCAGATTTTGCCGCGCGGATTTCCATCAAATCGCCCCGTGGCAATGTTTGTATTTCTTGCCTGAACCGCAGGGGCAGGGTGCGTTGCGCTGCGTGTCGTGCCATGTTGCGGGGTCGTTTTGGTCGAACGCGACTTTGCGCATCGTGGTAACGTTACCGGACTTTTGCTCACCGCCGCCCGCAAGCGCCGGATCATCGCGTGTTTCCCGCACTTTGCGCTGCTGTGCCTCAAGCTGCGCTTGTTGTTTTTGCAACGCCGCCATCACTTCGGGGCTGACATTGATTTCAACGAAGCTGAGCGTCTGCGTTACCGCTTCGCGCAATTGATCCATCATCTGTGAGAACAGAGCGAAGGCTTCGGCCTTGTATTCATTCAGCGGATCACGCTGACCGAAAGCACGCAAATTGATCCCCTGACGTAGATGGTCGAGCGAGAGGAGGTGTTCTTTCCAGTGCTGGTCGAGCAGTTGCAGGAGGAAATTTTTTGACATACGGCGGAAGGCTTCTTTTCCGGCCACAGCGATTTTCGAAGCCAGAACCTCTGCCGCTTTCGTTTCAATACGTTCTTTTAAAACTTCCTGATCGATATCTTCTTCCTTCACCCAGTCCGCAATCGGCAGGTTGAGGTTCAAGATACGCTGGCAATCATGATGCACAGTGTCGGCGTCCCATTGTTCGGCATACGCACCTTGCGGGCAGGTGCGGTAAATCAGGTCGGAGAGAACATCGTCACGCATTTCGGTGATGAGATCATCGAGGTCTTCATTCGCGTCCATGATTTCGCGGCGCTGTTCGTAAATGACTTTACGTTGGTCGTTCATCACGTTGTCGAATTTCAGCAAGTTTTTGCGGATTTCAAAGTTTTGTTGTTCGACGCGGGCTTGTGCGCGTTCGAGCGCTTTGGACAGCCATGGGTGGGTGAGGGCTTCGCCGTCGCGTAGACCCATCTGCGATTTCAACAGCATCTCCATTTTGTCGGAGGCGAAGATACGCATCAAATCGTCTTCAACAGATAAGAAGAAGATAGACGCGCCGGGGTCGCCTTGACGGCCCGAACGGCCGCGGAGCTGGTTGTCGATACGGCGGGATTCGTGACGTTCGGTGCCGATCACATAAAGGCCGCCAGCTTCTTTGACGATAGCGTGGTCGCGTTCCACTTCGGCGCGGATGCGGATGGCGGTATCTTTCTTTTGCGTATCGCTCATGCCGGGATCGGTCGAATGATCAATCAACATGTCGGCGTTACCACCGAGTTTAATGTCGGTGCCTCGGCCCGCCATGTTGGTGGCGATGGTCACCGCGCCGGGACGGCCAGCCTGCGCCACGATCTGCGCTTCTTGTTCGTGATAACGCGCGTTCAGAACGCTGTGTTTGATTTTACGCTTTTTCAAAAGCTCGGACAGCAATTCCGATTTTTCGATGGAAACGGTTCCGACCAGAACAGGCTGGTTGCGTTCCTGACATTCATGGATCAATTCGACAATCGCTTCGTATTTATCGGCGATGGATTTGTAAATCTGATCATCATAATCTTGACGTGCGACGGGCACGTTCGTCGGAATATCGACAACGCCGAGCCCGTAGATTTCGGCAAATTCGGTTTGTTCGGTCAGCGCCGTTCCGGTCATGCCCGCCAGTTTGGGGTACATGCGGAAATAATTCTGGAAGGTGATCGAGGCCAGAGTCTGGTTTTCGTTCTGGATTTTGACTTTTTCCTTGGCTTCGAGCGCTTGGTGCAAGCCTTCGGAATAACGACGGCCTTCCATCATACGGCCCGTGAATTCATCGATGATGATGACTTTGTCATCTTTTACGATGTAATCGGTGTCCTTGG
>CAZIFA010000006.1:0-186286 GCA_964539025.1 uncultured Micavibrio sp. | reverse complement strand
GTGCTTTTTCTTCGGGCGCTTTATCGATCTGATCGTAGGCCTTGAACTCCTTCGAAAAATACTTCGTGATCGCCGCTGTCAGCGTCGTCTTCCCGTGGTCAACGTGACCAATCGTTCCTATGTTACAATGCGGCTTCGTCCGCTCGAATTTTGCTTTAGACATGTTTTAATTCCTCTTTCGATGTTAAAAATACTTTCGCGTTTTTATCCATCGGACCACCCAAAAGGGCGCATTCCGCCACGAATTCTGTGCCATTGGAATAGAAAACCGCAAGGCTCTTGTCAACTGTGATTTTAAGGGGTTATTGCACCCTAAGATCGTGATACGCCTTATGTTTTCGCAGCCATGCCGCCGCATAGCTGCAAATCGGAAGGATTTTCAGGTTTTCGGCCCTTGCATGGCTAGCAATCCCTTCCATCAGGCGGCTCGCCGTCCCCTGCCCCCGAAGCTCGGACGGAGAGAAAACATATTTGATCGATAGAACGCCATCACTCAGGCCGTAATCAGCGTAGGCGGTATGGCCCTGCTCGACCAGTTCGAAACGGGATTGATCCTTATTGTCTTTCATCATCAAGGAAATATAGGCCGGATATGCGGTAGTTCAATATGAACTGAAATGGAGCGGGTGAGGGGAATCGAACCCCCATAGCCAGCTTGGAAGGCTGGAGCTTTACCACTAAGCTACACCCGCTCAGGCTACTGATAAAAAGCAGAAGTTTGGCAAAAGATCAACTCTTTGTTAGTCAATCACACGCCACTGGACTTCGATGCCGCCTGGCGGTTTACCGAACGTCTTGGCCGCGTTGCCACCACGCTGGACGATTTCGGTGAATTCGACCTTCTTGCCGCCCGGCAGCGTCCAGCCGGACGATCCCTTAGAAAAGCAGAATTCGCCATCGGCCACGCCGAATATACCTTCGGCGACACGGGCCGCCGTGTGGCGTCCGTTGACATCGAGCGTGATATGCTTGTTGTTGATCGCGGAAATATCCTTTGGATCGACGGAACATTTCATGTTGCCGTAACCATCCGTGTAACAGACGACATTCTTCTCGTAATCTGGAACATCGTCCCGGATATCACGGCCCAGGTGAGAATAATCTCCATGCGCGATAAGGCCGAACGCAGGCGGAAAAACATCGCGGGAACGGAATTGTGATCCGTCGCGGTCGCAATGGATTTCGCGAATCTCGACGGCAGCATCTTTCACGAAGGAAAGCGAATAGCCGGAATTGACCGCAACGATTTCAACGCCGTTGAATAATTTGACGTAGGCTAAACCTTCGCCGGAATTTTTCACGCGCGGCGTCAGATCATCTTTTCTTGGCGCCGTATTAACGTAGAATTTTTGCTTCTCGCTCAGCTTGGAATTGATCGCCGTCTGTGCCAATACGAAACCCGTCGCCACTGTATCAAACGCAGGCACGGCAAACGCCGTTATTTCCGCGTCTAAATCGTGTAGCTCATAATGAAGTTTCTGCTGGACTTCAGCAAAAGCCAAATCGTGCAGATCGCCGTAATCTGCAATCACATAAACAAGTAAATCGCGCATAGTTCACACCTCTAGGAATTTCACACCGTTTTCCGCCAAGTGATCCACCAAATCTATGGTTACGTCAACAATTTCCGCCTGATCGTGGGCCAGAATGACGTTAACACCGCCTTCCACCGAGAGCCATGGGTCGTTTAACGCCTTTTCTTTAAGATCGTTAACCGATTTATAGGGCCATTTCCCGCTATGGCGGGCGGTCAGCATCCAATCGCAATTGGAATAGGTGTAAAGACAATCATAGGCGCTGGCGATCTCCCCCTTGGCAAACCATGCATGGGCTACGTCCTTAAAAGGCTGAGTATAGCCCGCACTGGCGAGGTAACGTTGCAAGCGATCTTTCTTGTCGAACGCTGCCTGGGTGGGCCGATCCATGGATTGAATATTAAGCCCGTCGGTAAAAGCCGCAAACAATGCGCCCTTCTCTTCTGCCGGATAACGATCATAATCGACGATCCAACCTGCCGTGCCGCGATCCATATGCGGGAAACGAAAATACTTCCCTTTTCTTCGCACCTGTGCGATCGCGTGAACTTCTTGTAAAAGTTTTTCGCACCGCTCTATATCATCAACGATCCATGCAAAATCTTTATCGCTAGCGCGCTGATGCGAATATGTGTGGTTGGCCAGCACGAACCCTTTTTGCAGGGCGCGAATGGCAGACACCGTGTTTTCTTCCAGATGATCGCCGCGGCAATAAAAGATGGCTGGAATACCCATCTTTTCCAAATAATCAACCAGATCGTCCATCCGCGTGGACGGAGAGTCATCGATCGTCAGATAGGCTTTGGACGTGAGAGTCATGGGCGCACCAGTGAAGCAAGGCCGATAATCGGCAGGTTTTTCTCCTGACAATAATAGACAGGCGTCGAAGCGAGGCTTTCGACGACAACCGAGGCCATGAGACGCGTTTCGGGACGGCGGAAATACGTCTCAAAGGACATCATGTTGATCTTGCGCGCATCGATCATCTCATCGGCGACCCCGCCCGTTAGATACACCCCACCATACGCGCCGCAGACGGATGTCAGTGTGTTGCAATATAATCCCAGAAATTCCCAGAACAGACGGAGTGCCCGGTCTTCAGGTATTATTTCCAAAAGATTGGCGTAGCCAGTTCCAGAAATAATATCTTCGACAATCAAATCCCGTCCGCGCCGGTTGCCTGCAGTCATACCGGCGACAATTTCCTTTTGCTCATCGGACACGGCCAGCGCCGGGATATGGCCACCGTGCGTACGCTGGACGAAAGGCTCGTGTCCCGCCTTTTCGAACAGGAAAGCATGACCAATACCGGTGCCGATTCCAACGAGCAGCTTGGGCGGATGGTCAAAGTGAATCTGCTCTTCCGTTACGGGAAGGAGTGAGGCCAGATCATCCCCGTTCAGACCAGGCAGCGCGAGAGCGGCGGCCTCCAGATCGTTCAGAACGAGGAGCTTTTGTAGGGAAAGTCTGTCCTGTAGTTTCGGGAGGTCAATCGTCCAGCGGCTCTTGTCACTAAAGCGTCTATCCTCGATGACGCCGCCGCGTGGCGTCACGGCAGATGCGAGGTATAACGCACCGATGTTCGGCGCGAAATCCCGCAAGATCATTTCGATATCCGGATAGTCGGCGATTTTATATTTTTTGACTGCGCGGGGATTCTCCGCCTTCGCGAGGCGCAGATGCGTTCCGCCCAGATCTGCCAGAACCCTGCTCAATGAACCCCCACCTGATGCCGCGTGTCGTGCGGATCGCCATAGGGATCGGCGTGGATGATGATCTCCGCATAGGGAAAGTCATCAAGAATATCATGTTCGAGGGCGCGGATAATTCCATGCGCATGCTGCAAAGATAGTTCCGGATCGATCTCCACATCCATCGATATATGAATGACCATGCCTGCTTTGCGTGTGCGCAAATCATGGAAACCCAGAATATCCGGATGGCGTTTGATCGTCTCTTTGATTTTCGTACGCACGGCTTCGGGCAATTCCTTATCCATCAACATGTCAACCGCATCAACCGCTATCTTTATCGAGATACCGCCGTAATACAAAGCAATCAGGATAGCACAGGCCGGATCCACCCATCCCGGAGCGCCGTAATAATTCAAGAGAAGCGCAACCATTACGCCACCGTTCAACAGGATATCTGTTTTGTAATGCGCCTGATCGGCTTTTGTGATGAGTGATGGCGCACGTTTTAGACAATAGTTTTGTACCATGACCAGAAGCATGGATAGAACGATGGCAATTCCCGCGACAGCAACACCAGTCATATGATGCGTAACAGTGGTCGGCTCAGCAAAGCGCCGCAAAGATTCAAAAATCAGAAACAGCCCGGCACCTGACAAAAAGGCCGCCTGAAAAAGAGCGGCAATCCCTTCCATCTTACCATGGCCATGGCGATGATCACGATCCGCCGGACGCAGAGAATATCGTAAAGCAATGAGCATCATGAGGGAAATGGCGACATCCGTCAGCGAATCCGTCAATGACGCCAAGACCGCCGCCGAACCGGAGATCAGAAACGCATATCCTTTGATAACAATCAGAACGGCAACCGTTGCCACCACCCAAACGGAAGAGATCAACGCATAACGCGGTTCAATGGTCTTGTCGGCAAGCCTGTCATCCATAAAAATAACTATAAAGGAAAGAGACCGTTCCTGCATACCCGCCTTTATGGTCGCAATCTGTAAAATAAGTTTGGTAGTTTAATGCCTGTTAACCAAATGGTATGCTCCTTGCATAGTCTGGGTTCAAAGACGTTTTTCGAAAATCACATCTATAGAGGCACATGCAGTACTCCAGAGCATCCATAGCGGGCGCGGCCATAGGATTCCTCCTCATCCTGACCGCCATTTTCATAGGCACAAATAACCTACTGGGCTTTATCAGCGTCGAAGGCCTGATGATCGTCGTCGGCGGTTCTCTGGCCGTTGCCTTTATGAGCTTCGAGGCCAATTACGTGATGGAAGCGCTGCGTTCCGTGGGCCTGATGTTCAAGCGTGCCGAAGCCACACACCAAAACCTGCAAAAAGACCTCATCGAAATCATCGGCTGGGCGCGTATCGTCAAAGATCGCGGCCTTCTTGGCCTTGAAAACGAAACCGGCAAGCTCGGCATCGCCGATCCGTTCGTGCGCTATGGTATAGACATGGTGGTCAGCAACTACCCACCCGAAGATGTGCGTAGCATGATGGAAACAGCCGCAGATGCCGCCTATGAACGTGCGACGATTCCATCGCGCGTGCTGATGGCGATGGCCGGACATGCACCCGCTTTTGGAATGGTCGGCACGTTGGTCGGGATGGTTATTATGCTCGGCGACATCAAAGGTGATATGTCGGGGATTGGCGCCGGTCTTGCTATCTCGCTGCTCGCAACGCTCTATGGTGTTGTCACCGCACGGATGGTGTACATGCCAGCCTCCGCAAAGCTACAACAAAAGCAGGAAGCACTGCGTTTTAGAAACCAGCTCATCACCGAAGGCCTCGTCCTTCTCGTAGCCAACCGCTCACCACGTTATATTCAGGACAGGCTGAATTCTTTCCTGAGCTTTGATTCCCACTATGATCTCGACAATCGCGGCTATAAGCAGGTGAGCCTTTGAGCCGCTACCGCCTTTTTAACCGCCGCCGCTCTTCCGAAGAGGTCCATGTCGATGACTGGCTGATGACCTATGCGGATATGATTACACTATTGCTGTGTTTCTTTGCCGTATTCCTCGCCATCGCCGTTCCGGACGAACGTAAATTCAAAGAAGCCAAGGACAAAGTCGTAGAACAATTTTCAGGCGGTGAATCCGCCAAGATGAAAGGCACTTACACCCTACCCGAAGCGGAAAAAGATACGCCTGTATCTTCCGATGATTTATACGAAGCTCTGCCTTCCATCGTCGATCGTTTCCCTGAACAAAAAGACGTCGAGGTACAAAAAGGCGATCGCATCACCACCATCGAAATGAACAGCGCCCCCTTCTTTCCGCGCGGCGCGGCGAATTTGAGCGAAGACGGAGTAAAAATCCTTTCCGAATTGCAGCCCAGCCTAATGTCGGACGAATACAAGAATTATACGATTTCGGTCGAAGGCTACACCGACGACATCCCCATAAAGACGTCTCAATTCCCCTCGAACTGGGAGTTATCCACGGCCCGTGCCGCCGCCGTGGTTCGCACTTTAATTGAACTTGGCGTGCCGCCCACACGGCTGCGGGCCGTTGGTTTTGCTGAATCCGTGCCCAAAGTGCCCAATCGCGACGAAGCCGGAAAACCTATCGAGGAAAACCAAGCCCAGAACCGCCGCGTCGTTATCAGGCTTGAGAAGATCGAAAAACAGAAATAAGGTACCCCTTACGTGCCGCTATGGGCGCAACAATCAGGGGATACCGCTATGTCACAATTATTTCGCCGAAAATTGCACAACGCCGATCTGGAAAGCTCTGGCTTAAAAAAATGCTTAAGCGCGTTTGACCTCACACTGCTCGGCATCGGCGCTATCATCGGCACGGGAATTTTTGTACTTACCGGAACCGCCGCCGCAACACAGGCAGGCCCTGCTGTCGTTTTATCCTTCGTCGTCGCGGGCGTTGCCTGTACCTTCGCCGCCCTCGCCTATTCCGAACTTGCCGCCAGCGTTGGCGGATGCGGATCGGCATACGGCTATTCTTACGCCGCGTTCGGGGAACTCGTCGCTTGGATCATTGGCTGGGACCTTATCCTTGAATATGGCGTGTCCGTCGCTGCTGTCGCCGTTGGCTGGAGCGGTTACTTCAACAATGCTCTGACCGCCATCGGCGCGCCGCTACCTGATTACCTGATGCGCGGACCGTTCGCTGAAAACCCCGGCCTCGTCAATCTTCCTGCCGCCGCTATTATCTTGATCCTGATGTTCTTACTGATCGCAGGCGTCAAGGAAAGCGCAAAACTTAACGCCGCGATGGTGTTCGTTAAACTGCTTACCATTTCCGTGTTTATAGCTGTCGCCGTCTTCCATGTCGCACCGGAAAACTGGTCGCCCTTTATGCCGTTCGGCTGGTTCGACCACACGGCCGAAGGCAAACCGATCGGCATTCTGGCTGGCGCATCGCTCGTCTTCTTCGCCTATGTAGGCTTCGATGCTGTTTCTACCGCCGTTGAAGAAGCGCGCGATCCCAAACGTGACGTACCTATCGGCATCATGGGAAGCCTGATCATCTGCACGATCATCTACATTATCGTCTCCGGCCTTCTGACCGGCGTTGTGAAATATGATCAACTCAACGTACCATCGCCCGTCGCGCATGCGCTGCAACTGCTAGGTCTCAACTGGGCCTCCGCGCTTGTCGCAACCGGCGTTATCACGGGTCTTACCACCGTGATGCTTGTTCTCTATTACGGCCTGACCAGGATCATTCTCGGCATCTCCCGCGATGGTCTGATCTCGCCGTTCTTCGCCAAAGTCAGCCCGAAAACCCAGACGCCGGTACGCACCACCGTCATCTGCGGTATCGCCATGGCAATCATGGCGGGCTTCGTGCCCTTCACTGCACTTGCAGAACTGGTCAATATAGGCACACTCGCAGCCTTTGTTATCGTTTGCGGCGGCGTTATCGCCATCCGTAAACTGCATCCCGAAATGCCGCGCCCGTTCAAAATGCCGTTCGGCATTTTGCTTCCTGTGCTCGGCGTTCTGTCCTGCGGCGCGCTGATCGCCTTCCTGCCGTTCGAAACGCATATGCGTTTCCTTGTCTGGTTGGCTGTCGGAATGGTTATTTACTTTGCTTATGGGATCAGGCATAGCAAACTCCGTACATGACGGATTACCTTACAGCGATCTTTTTAGGCTTTATCGAGGGGATGACGGAATTCATTCCGGTCTCCTCGACGGGCCATCTTATACTTCTCATCGAAGGACTTCACTTCCCTACCCCGCCCGGACGTGTGTTCGAAGTCTTTATCCAGATCGGCGCCATTATGGCCGTGATGGTTCTATACCGTGAAAAAATCTTCAAAACTATTGTTGGAATCCCTTCTGATAAAACCGCGCAGCGTTTCGCGTTCAACGTCATCGTTGGCACGCTGCCCGCACTTGCCATCGGCGCGCTATTCCACGATTTTATCAAGACCGTCCTTTATAACCCTATGATTATTGGATCGACGCTGATCCTCGGCGGCCTGTTCATCTTGTTTTTTGAAAAGAAATTAACCCGCCCCATTGTCGAAAATGTCGACAATATTTCTTTCAAACAGGCATTGCTTATCGGTTGTTGTCAGGCCGTGGCAATGATCCCCGGCATATCACGCTCCGGCGCCACGATCATGGGATCACTCGCCCTTGGCCTTTCGCGGGCGGCGGCAACGGAATTTTCCTTCTTCCTCGCTATGCCCGTCA
Organism: uncultured Micavibrio sp.; assembly: GCA_964539025.1. GTDB lineage: Bacteria > Pseudomonadota > Alphaproteobacteria > Micavibrionales > Micavibrionaceae > Micavibrio_A. Next base: position 178,380 of record CAZIFA010000006.1, on the reverse strand, counting down.
TGTTCTGCGCGGTTGCCTATGATCTATACAAAAATTGGGATTCCCTTCTCACCTATCCTGATCCCGGCCTGATGCTGGCGGGCCTTGCCGCTTCGTTCGGCACCGCCCTCATCGTGGTCAAAACGGTCGTAGGGTTCGTTTCCCGCCACGGCTTTGCGCCCTTTGCTTGGTATCGCATCGCGCTAGGCCTCGCCGTATTTTTCATATTTTATGATTTCTAACCCCCTCCGCTGGACAAGACTCGCAACGCCCCGTATCCTTTCATAGATCGCGTAACACGTCCCACCTTCAAGAGATTTCATGAACCACGAAGACACCGACCCAACCGGCGCCGCTCCGTCCCATCACGATTCCCATGGACGGATGACAACGGCCCATTTCCGTACGCTTCTGATCGGCTGTATCGGCGTCGTCTATGGTGATATTGGCACCAGCCCGCTTTACGCTTTTCGCGAAGCAGCGCATCACATTGCGGTCGATGGCGTGGAAAATGGAGAAATTCTAGGCATTCTTTCGCTCATCCTCTGGTCGTTGATGCTCGTCGTCACCGTGAAATATGTGCTGTTCCTTTTGCGCGTAGACAACCGCGGCGAAGGCGGTGTCTTATCTTTGATGGCACTGACACAGCGCACAATCGGGCGGCATATGGGCGTTGTATTTTTTGCCGGAGTTATGGGCGCGGCGTTCTTTTTCGGAGATGGTGCCATCACGCCTGCTATTTCGGTTCTATCTGCTATTGAGGGTACGATCCTGATCACGCCCGCGTTCGAAAACTTCGTACTGCCGATTTCTTTGGCAATAATTATCGGCCTGTTCGCCGTACAGCGGCACGGCACGGGCAACGTCTCTAAATTTTTTGGACCCATCACCATAATTTGGTTTATTGCGCTTGGGCTTGGCGGACTTAGCTGGATCATCAAACAGCCAATAGTCCTGAATTCTCTAAATCCCTATTACGCTTATACGTTTTTATTCAGCCACGGATTTTTGAGTTTTGTCGTGCTCGGCTCAGTCTTCCTCGCTGTCACTGGGGCGGAAGCGCTTTATTCCGACCTCGGGCATTTTGGGCGTAAACCAATTCAGATGGCATGGCTGTATTTCGTGTTTCCGTGTCTTGCGCTGAATTATCTTGGTCAGGGCGCACTCCTTATGACGTTACCCGCCACCATCGAAAATCCGTTCTTCTTGCTCTTCCCCGAATGGGCGCTGATCCCGATGGTCATTCTAGCAACCCTTGCCACCATCATCGCTTCGCAGGCAGTCATTACCGGCGCATATTCCGTCGCCAGCCAGGCGATGCAGCTTGGTCTTTTGCCGCGTATGGAGATCCGTCACACATCGGAAAAACAAGAAGGGCAGATCTATATGCCCAAAATCAACACGCTGCTGCTATACAGTGTCTTGTTCCTGATACTCGTGTTCCAGACATCCAGCTCCCTCGCCTCCGCCTACGGCATCGCGGTAACGGGAACCTTTGTCTGTTCATCTATCATCGCGTTAAATTACCTCGCAAAAGTGCGCAAAAGAGGTTATCTGGTCGCGGGCATGGTTATCCTGCCACTAATATTTATTGAAGTAACGTTCCTGTCTTCGAACCTTTTGAAAGTGCTCGATGGCGGTTTCGTCCCGCTCGTCTTTGGTCTGTATTTTATTCTGCTTATTCTTACATGGGTGAAAGGTACGAAATATCTTGTCACTAAGGCACAGGCACAGGCGATCTCGCTCATAGACCTTGCCGAAATGCTGGAACGTGATCCGCCGCATATCGTGTCTGGCACCGCGATCTTCCTGACATCCGATCCGGAACATGCGCCCGAAACTATGATGCAAAACCTCAAACACAATCAGGTTCTGCACAATAAAAACATCATCCTGACTATTTCGATCACGCAGATTCCACGCGTGCCGCTCGAACAACGGATAACGGTACAACCGCTAAATGACCACCTTATGCGTATTATCATCAATTTCGGATTCGTGGAAACGCCGAATGTCCCTGCCGCGCTCTACCGCGCCCGCGCGCTCGGCCATGATATCGATGTCGAAAATGCCTCGTTCTTCCTAGGCCACCGTAAAATCGTTCCAGACGCACGTTTCGGCCTCCCCGGCTGGCAGGATGGCATTTACGTTGCGATGGCCAAAAGTGCTATCGACGCCACAGACTTTTTCCGCATTCCTCCCTCGCAGGTGGTCGAAATCGGCACGCGTCAGGTGATTTGAAAAGATTGCGTTCTCGTTCTCTATGTTTCTCAGTGACGTAACGCTCGCGGAGCGGAGTGTTTCAGCCAAGTTTTTTACCTATGCGGCAAAATACGTTTCTGACTGTTCATGGCAAACAAAGATATTTGAAGAATCGAATTATAATATCCTCAAACTAAAACCCATATTAACACTCTGTATTAATAGGAAAAAATGAAGAAATTGGCGTCCCGTACGGGATAGGGATTAGTCTATTAAGTAGCTGATCCGGTTTATAAAATATATATATCCGATTTTTTATGTCCTTATAAATCCCCCATTCCCCAAACCTGGAAATCAGGAGCCGAACCCGTGTTGTACTTAACGCTTTGTGGGAAAGTGCACAATGTCAGCAGACCCATTATTGATGGAAATATCCGAAGTTACATTAGTAGTTTTTAGCTTCACAACATCCGCGCGTTCATGGGCAAACCAACCGTTCGGTAATCCTGTTAGGTTTTCAATATCACCCGCAGAAATTGTAAATTCAAGGCCCTGTAGATCAGCTTTAGAACGCACCTCTTCATCAACAATCAGATGCAGGGCGTCTTTCAAAATGCGTGGTTCAGCAGGCTTCCAATGATCGTCCATCGGTTCCCCCCGCGACCAGCCTTTTGAAGAATACATTTTATAAAGATGTGTTGCCGCCTCTTTAGGAATGACCTCAAGGTCTTCAAGACGCTTAATTTGTAACTTAATCGAAACATGCCAACGTTCTTTAAGCAGAAGCAGGCTTGTCAAAGAAGGTACGCGTGCTTCAAAAGGATAAGTTGTCGAAGGCAGTAAGAACGCTCCAGCCAATCGGTAAGCCTGATCTTCAATTTTTTTATGATTGTTTTTATATTCTTCTCTCGACACGTCACGATGAAGTATGCCGTGGGCCATTTCATGGGCTGCATCCATTTGGCGACGAAAAAACGACATTTTATCGCTGGCTAGCAAAACATGGGGACGGTTATCCGAAGGCGACCAACTGCAAAGACCGTCAAGTTTGATGGTGCCCATTTCAATGACACCAATCACAAAACCTACACGTTCCATAAGACTTACAACATCCGTACAAGGGCCTTCACCAATATCCCAATGCTTCCTAAGGTCGAGGGCGATCTGTTCGATATCTTCTTCCCGAAGCTGATGGTAGCTCGCTCCGTTTAGAACATCGGGAATATCAACCTGCGGGAGGTCAACGTAATGTTGGACAACGTTGCTGATTTCTTGCAACCAATGCATCTGCGATTTTTGGTAGTCCAGATCGCGCACATGCGTAGTAGAGAGCGAACGCAAAAACATGGGTTTTTCGTCAGAAAAAACAGGACGCAGAAAATATTCTTGTCGTACACCTAGTTTGGTTGCGATGTCGGCAAGAACTTCAGGATCAGGCGCAGTAGTGCCATCCTCCCAACGCGATACAGTGCTGGGATTAATACTTAAAAGTCGTGCCAATGCGGTCATTGTTGGAATACGGCGTGCCCACCGTATTTCAGTCAATCGCTCCGGAATAAAGCCTGTGGTGCCTGATCGCATAATTTGAATAACCTTACTGTCATATTATAACCTATTTTCAGGCGTTTTCATCCTGATCCTTTTCGCCTTCAACCCCGGATTCTGGCGGCTTGAAAGCTGTACGCTTCCCTTTTAGGCGAACAAGCGATTTTTTCTCGGCAGGTTCATCGGCTTGTGCGGCTTTATCGGGCGGAGCATATCGTGCCATGAAAGTCTCTATACTCTCGTAGAAAAGATAGCTTTTATATTCAGCATCAATGATACCGATAGCAATTTCATCAATCATTCCGGCGCGGGCAGGATCGCGGGCTACAAGGAACAAAACGAAAATATCGCCAGGCTTAGGATCACGCTCATCAAGCGCAAGACGAGGCGTCAATTTATAATTTAACGCAACACCTGCTGTGCGGGACATATTCTTCACTGGCAACTCGCCTCTCAATGGCATTGAAGCCAGACCCAATACAATCCCTGGACCATCGCCGTTACTGAAGCGTTCAAAAGGTTGGAAAATTTTTAAATCAGAACCCTCAATCAATCCGCCTTCAAGAAGGACGCCGCCGTAGTTTTGGCAAATCTGCTCAAACTCGTGCTCCATCATGCGGAATCGTATCTGACCTTCCGCACCGCGCGCTCGCTTTCCTTGAAGCGGGGTTTCATTTTTTATAACTTCATGAGCACGGAGGGCCATCGCCACTCCCATGTCTGTAAGGTCTAAAAGCAGATGACGCGGAAGAACTTCGACCAACCTGTTCAATACTTCGTTTTCCATTATGTCGGCCTCCTTTGTGACCGCATATGATTTATGGTTTATTTTTATGCATGAAGCAAGAAGATTGTATGGTTTTTATGCTTTTTAACGGAATAATCATGAAAAAATTCATTATTGGTCATAATCTAATTTCCGCGTCCGGGTCTCCCGCCGCCAGTGCACTTATATATGCCAAGCATAGGTCGCGTGAAAGATAACAGCCATGAGCGGCGGTCTCTTCTCGCTCTACAATCGTGAATGTTGAATATATGTAACGCACATCATCGCGATCGGTAATACCGTACAGATGGAAATACACGGCATCTAGCTTTGCCCGCAGGCGCAGTCTTCGCGCCTCATCCCAAACAAACGGTGGTTTAACTTTACCTTCCTTATCAACATATCCCATGTCTTTCGCGAAAGGGGCCATATCATGTGCGGTGTAAGTTAATTCCAGCACAGCTTCGCGCACAATATCACCAGCAGTCCTCTTGCCAAATTGAACCTTTTGATAACGATCAGGAGAAATCACAGGCAGTTGTTCAAGAATATACTTGTTTAAATTCCTACCTTGAATTTTTTGACGGGCAACAAAATCACAAATAATAGAATTAAAGTTTGCCATCAATAACGCCAAGTCAGTTAAACCTTTTTTATCTTTTGGCTCCAAAATAGGTAGGCTGTTCCCATATCCTGCACGAGGCACTAAGGCACTGATTAAACTTCTATAGTTATTTGTATTACAAATTGCATTGAAACCTAGCGCGTAAGGATATTTATAATTAACATTCTTTTCCTGAACCCAAAAACGAGGAATCGGATAAAAATCAGGACTTAAAATTTCCGTAGCTGTAGAGTGAACGGCGTTACCTTGGCTGGTAGCATTTTCTGGATTTACCGTTACGCCTGCGTATCTATGATTAAATAGTGTTATCATTTTCCCTTCATATAAAGGGAGCCAATCACCACTTGAATTTCGCCAATGATTTTCTTTTAGAGGATAAGCATTTTCAACTTCTTCAAGTTCCTTTTGGTTATAAAATAATTTTGAGTCAATCGTCATGTCAAACATGCGATTATATTTTATTGGCCAAGTTCCTTCAATTTGATCAGAAGCTCTATCTGTCAAAATTGGGTGATGTTTATAAATCTGTGCAACTAAATCACTTGTCTTCTCATCTCTGAAAATAGGAACAGTTCCTGTATTGGGATTAAATCGCCGACAGTCTTCACTTGTAATTTTAACAATTACCTCTGATTTCATGTCAGGAAGAAAAGAAAGCTTTACGGCAAAATCAAATGCTTCATATCTCTTTTCAATTCCTGCAATAATAATCATGGTTGGCTGATCTTCGTGATGAACATCAGGGAAAAGCCAGCCTTTTCTGTTTTCAAATGCAACAAAAGCTTTGACCCTTTTTGCTTCACTTATTTGTGCAAAGAATTTTGCAGCAGTTTTATCAGTTCCTATACCTATAGGCGTTAAAAGGCCCACATATCCGTCACGCTTTATCAGCAGCAAAGATTTTTCAACAAACAAGGAATATAAATTTATATCATTGCCCGAAAGCAAGGGATAATCGCCAGAATCTTTTGCTACATTCAATGCAGATATGGCGCGAGCTTCCGCTTTTTTAAAGTCTTGGTACAAAGGATCATTATTATCTTTTAGACCTTCAATCATTTCTTTTCGGTCTGCCGCGCGTTTTGCTTTTGCAATTTCTGGTCTTTGTCCAGCAAACCATTCAACTTGTTGTAACTTCATTCTATCCCAAGGCGGATTGCCAATAACGGCATCAAAACCACCATGAAGTCCATCTTCCTGCCAATCTGACCACACGCCAGGAAACATAACCTGCCAGTTGAAAAACCGCTCTTCTTTGGCTAATTGACGCGCCTCCAATACAAGTTTTTTGGCTAATTCTGCACGTTCTACTTCGGTTTCTGCATTCCGGCGCGCTTGATTTTGACCTCTACCCTCTTCAACCTTGGCCGCCCTTACCTTTTCAACAATGTCAGCACCCTTCGCGACCTGGATCGGATCACCAAATTGCCCATCGAAGAATACGCGGATTGCATCCTTACCTACACGATCCTCTATGACCCAATCCAACGCGTGCAACAGAGATAAGAAAGAATCGAGTTCAGAAGTCATATCTTTAACGCCAGCAAATATATCAGCAGAGCGGTGGGCCTCTGCAATCTCGGCATCTGTTAATCCTTTCTGTCCTGGGGGCATATTCCCCAAAAATGCCCCCAAAATGAGAGGATGCAGGAAAACGCCCGTGAACAAGAATGATTATGTCGGGTTGCTAACCCCTCGTAAACGCTGGATTTTTTTGAACTTTAGTGAACGATGATGAACGAGGGTGTAAAGTGAATTGGCGTCCCGTACGGGAGTCGAACCCGTGTCGCCTCCGTGAAAGGGAGGTGTCCTAGGCCTCTAGACGAACGGGACGCAAGGCAAGCTGTTCTGGGGCTAGACAGGGGACTTTCTAAGGGCTGGGCAGGCAAAAATCAAGCAATAAATAAGCTATTGTTTAAATTTGGATTTTTCGATTCAGGCCCTGGCCGCAACTCCGTCCTCCAATATTTAAAGCGCAGCCGGCGGCTTTCTTGGTGTCTTGGTGGTTTATAACCTCGGTATTGCTTAGTGCGCGGAGCCCCAGCTATGGCCTGAGCCTGCTTCGGCGACGAGCGGCACGTCGAGTTTCACGACATTTTCCATGATGGATTTTATCAGTGCGGATGATTTATCGAGTTCGGATTCCGGCACTTCGAAGATCAATTCGTCGTGGACTTGCAAAAGCATCTTGGCGTTGAGGTTCGCGGTTTTGAGCGCGGGCGGGATGCGGATCATCGCCTTTTTCATGATGTCGGCGGCCGTTCCTTGCAACGGCGCGTTGATGGCCTGACGTTCCGCGCCTGCGCGCCATCCCTGATTGGGCGAGTTGATATTGGGGATGTAGCATTTGCGGCCCAGCAGCGTTTTGACGTAGCCGAATTTGCGCGCCTCTTCGCGTGTGCGTTCCATGTAATCCTGAATTTCACTGAAAGTCGTCAGATAACGTTTGATAAAGGCGTTCGCTTCGCCCGGGGTCGTGCCGAGCTGGGCTGCTAGGCCCCAGCCGGATATGCCGTAGATGATTCCGAAATTGACGGCTTTGGCCTGACGGCGGATATCCGGTGTAACCTGAGCCAGTGGTACGCCAAATACCTGCGAAGCAGTAAGCGCGTGAATATCCACCCCATCGCGGAACGCTTGCTTGAGGGCTTTGACGTCCGCCATCTCGGCGGCAAGGCGGAGCTCAACTTGGCTGTAGTCGACAGATAACAACACACAGCCCTTTTCAGCCACAAAGGCCTCACGGATTTTGCGCCCCTCTTCGGTGCGTATAGGAATGTTTTGCAAGTTTGGGTCGCTTGATGCAAGCCGACCCGTGCTTGTGCCTGCCATGGAATAGGAGGTATGGACGCGTTTGGTCCGGGGGTTGATTTGTTCCTGCAAAGTGTCTGTGTAAGTGCTTTTGAGTTTGGCAAGCTGGCGCCATTCAAGAATTTTGGTGACAATTTCATGCCCCTGCGTCGCGAGTTTTTCCAGCACATCAACATCGGTGGACCATTGGCCGGTCTTGGTTTTCGATCCGCCGGGCAAGCCCATCTGATCGAACAATATTTCGCCGATCTGTTTGGGCGAGGCAACGTTGAATTGCGTGCCCGCCATTTTTTGAATGTCGGCTTCGAGTTGAATTAGTTTCTTGCCGAAATCGTTGCTCATGGTTTTCAGAATGGTGGGGTCAACTTTAATTCCGTCCATTTCCATTTGCGCTATCACGGGGATCAGCGGGCGTTCGATATCTTCGTAAACGCCCGACATGGATTCACGTGCAAGACGTGGCTTATAATGCATGTAAAAACGCGCAGTGACGTCGGCGTCTTCGGCCGCATAGTTGAGAGCCTTGTCCAGCGTCACGCGATCAAACGTCACGCGGTTTTTACCCGTGCCAGTTACATCATCGTATTTGATGGTTTCGTGATTCAGAAGACGTTTGGAAATTTCATCCATCGCGTTGGAATTGCTGGTGCCATCCAGAGTGTAGGACATCAACATCGTGTCATCGCAAGGGAACATACGCACGCCATGCAGCGCCAGCATTTGCCAGTCATATTTGATATTGTGTCCGACTTTTAAAACAGACGGATCTTCCAGAAGCGGTTTCAATTTTGCAATTGCGTCTTTGAGCGGGATTTGTTTGATGCCTGCGCTGCCGCCGCCCAGAAGATCGACCGCACCGTTTGAATGGCCAAGTGGCAGATAGGCAGCCTTGCCGATTGTGTGGCAGAGCGATATGCCTACAAGATCGGCGGAAGATGGGGTGAGGTTCGTCGTTTCGGTGTCGATGGCAAGAAAGCCTGTCTTGTAGGCGTCTGCAATCCATTGTTCGAGGACGGACATGTCCTGGATGAGAGTGTACTGATTGTTCGCAATCGGCGGCAACGCTCCTCCCTCTAAGCCCATCGCTTGTGCGGGGAGGATTTTTTCCGATGCTTGTATACTTACACTATTCCCTTCCGCGGGCGGAGGGGTAAGGAAGGGAGTAGATGTAGCAGGCATCGTCTCACCGAATTTTGCGAGAAGAGATTTAAATCCCTGTTCTTTTAAAAATTCGACTAGCGTTGCAGTTTTGAAATCATGCGCTTTTAAATCTTCCAGTTTGAGTGGCACAGGTGCATTGGCATCGAGAGTTACAAGACGTTTGGAGAGAATGGCTTTGTCGGTATTTTCGATTAAAGCCTCGCGTCGCTTGGGTTGTTTGATATCGCCTGCTTTGGCCAGAAGATTTTCGAGTGTGCCGTATTCCGTGATAAGTTGTGCTGCCGTTTTAATGCCTATGCCCGGAACGCCGGGAACATTGTCGACGCTATCGCCTGCGAGCGCCTGTACATCGATGACTTTATCGGGTTGCACACCGAATTTTTCAAAGACGTCATCGGCGCCCAGATACTTGTTCTTGATCGGATCGTACAAGCGCACGTCGTCGTTGACGAGTTGCATCAAATCTTTATCCGTGCCGACGATGGTGACTTTGCGCCCCTGTTCGCGCGCGATGCGGGCGTATGTGGCAATCAGATCGTCGGCTTCGAAACCTTCGACTTCGAGTGCTGGCACACCGAACGCTTCGGAGGCTTTGCGAAAAAGCGGGAATTGGGGGATCAGATCTTCGGGCGCGTCTTCGCGGTTGGCCTTGTACTGATCATAAATGTCATAGCGGAAATTTTTGCGGGCAGCGTCGAAGATGACGGCGATGTAGGGGGCTTTTAAATCGTTCAACATCTTCATCAGCATGTTGGTAAAACCCAGAACCGCGCCCACGGGTTGTCCCGCCGGGTTGGTCAGGTTCTGGGGCAAAGCAAAATAAGCCCGGAATATGTAGCCGGAGCCATCTACGAGGAAGATTTCGTCTTTTTCGGAAGCCATGGGAGTTTTAACCACACTTGACCCGCGCGGGCAAAGCCCCATCTCTAGGCAATGGGGCAAAAAGCTTGACGGGCTGTGGATAAGTCTGTAGATAAGCAGCCGAAATTAACCATGGAGGACACCATGCATAAAGATGGCGACCCTAAACAGGTCATGAATGTCGTTCGCTTCCAGCGACAGCTTTCTGTCGCCGAAGAGGTCGACTTGTTAAAGGCGCAGTTCGAAGATCACGTGCGCGCCGGGCGTCCGGCCATCGAAACCCGTTTGCTGGTAACGAGTATGGCCCATAAAGTGGCGATATTCGGTGACCAGATCGCCCGTGGCGGCGATCAAAAAACCTCGCAAGAATTTCTGGCCGCTGTGAAATCCCTGCACAAGGAAATTTCTTCAAAAGCTGTGCCTACAGCCCGTGAATTGATGATGGTCGTCAATAATCTCGACATGGCCGCCTAAGACAGTAGCGCATAAAGCGCGACCGCTGCAGCGTTCGACACATTCAGCGACGCGATCGGCGGTTTGGTCGGCAAGGTTACCAATTCATCACAATGTTCACGGATCAGGCGGCGCATGCCGGAACCTTCAGCACCCAGCACGATAACCGCGCGGTCATACGCATATAAATCGCCGAATGTTTTGGGTGAGTGCTCATCAAGCCCGATCACCGTGTAGTGATGTTCTTTGAGTTTTTCAATCGCGCGCGATAAATTTGTTTCATAGGCCACGGGCATATGTTCGACGGCACCGCAGGCCGTTTTGGCGAGAATGCCGTCCATCTCCGGCGCATGGCGCGTCTGCATGACGACACCGTCAGCACCGAACGCGCAAGCGCTGCGCAAGATCGCGCCGATATTGTGCGGGTCGGTGACCTGATCGAGGATCACGATCACGGATTTCTTTTTGGATTCCGCCTTGATGATCAGATCGATCACGGAATTTTCAGCCAGAGGCTGGCACGAGAGCGCAATGCCCTGATGCACAGTGCCGGACGGGAAGGCGCGATCGATCTCTTCTTTGGTTACGATCTGCGGTGCTGGGCGTTTGGCAGTCGTCTTAAGATCAGGTTCGAATTCCTTCATCGCGACTTCGGTGATAAACAGCGCATGGACGTAACGCTTTTCATTCTTCCATGCTTCGCGCACGGCGTGCAGGCCGAATAAGTCCGCCTTCAGACGCGGGGCTTTGGGTTCTCTCGAATGTTCTCTGGGTCGATCCTCGAAATGGGGGCGGCCAGCGCGTTCGCGCTGTTCACGCTCGGGGCGGTAATCGCCTTTACGCTCGAAAGATTTACCGGCCGGTTTGCTACGGTCATCCTGTTCTCTTTTGCGGAAACTCCCGCGTTTGGAGGTCTTGCTCGCCAGATATTCCGCCTTGCCGCCGGGGCGATCGTTGGACTTGCTCTGGTAGCGTTCATTTCTGCGGCCGCCCGTGGGGGCCGCTTTTTTACCGTTGCCGGTTCTTTTTGGAGGTTTCGCCATAAAAAGGTCATCGCATACTTGACAGGAGAGGACAAAACCTTTTTTTATGCAGCTTCGTAAAACTGCCCCCCGTGGATGGGTGGCCGAGTGGTTAATGGCAGCAGACTGTAAATCTGCCCTCTCACGAGTACGTAGGTTCGAATCCTACCCCATCCACCATTTAGTCTCCAGTTTAGGACACTAAGAGAATATTGAGCACAAAACCCCGCGAAACCGCGGGGTTTTTGCTTATCTAGCTCTTCGACGCACTTTGAAAATCCCAGTTTTTCCTCGCGTTGTAGTTTTATATTGCAAAGCAGCACAGCGAAACGTTTGCGGTTAAAATTTTGACCGTATGCGCCCATTGACAGGTATATAATTTATATGCATCTTTAATTATAAATTATATTTTAGACAAAGATAGCCATTTAACCGGATGCGGTAATGGCTGATTTTTAATGAGAAAAGAGAGAAGCATGAAAACAAATATTGTTCCAAGTGATGATCTTTGTAATCTGGTTGTACCAAAAGGATCCTGGAAAAATGCGGATACCCATTTTTCCAATGCCTTAAATAGTGATTGGTACAATCTTATATTAAAATTATCGGGTAGCGTTGCATATTCAACGTATGAATATTTCAAAGAAAAGGAATTTATGCCCGCGCTAGCACCCGTTACAGCGCAATCGATCACAAGCCCGATGGGGCTTGGTAGCGACTCTCTTCCAGTCTCTGTGGAATTATTCGGTCGGCAAACCTATCTGGTGGATTCCATGCAATTCCATCTGGAATATCTCCTCCGCCAGCATCCTCAAGGCGTTTTCTATATCATGCCCACGTTCAGGGCGGAAGATTCCGATGCTCGGCATTTGAACGAATTTTTTCACATTGAAGCAGAAATACAAGGTGATTTCGATGAAAATTTAAAAACCATTGAAGGTCTTATTTCGAAATACTCCCGCACGATTCTCGATACTTACGCCGACAGGGTTTCAACTTATGCAGGATCGGTATCGCATATCGAGAAGTTTTTAAAACTGACCGCGACAAAAGGTCTCCCGAGGCTAAAATTCGTTGATGCTGAAAAAATGCTCGGCGACGAGGAATCTTATTATGTCTGGCTGAACGGGCAGAGAATATCTCTGACATCAAACGCGGAGAAGGAAATTCTTAAAAAGATGGGAACGCCGGTTTGGCTTACGGATCTTCCCGCAGTTGGCGTTCCTTTCTATCAAGCGGATGCCGAAGAAAAGGGTTATTCAAAATGCGCGGACCTTTTGATGGGGATCGGCGAAGTCGTCGGAAGCGGGCAGCGGCATAAGACGGCCGAACAGACCATGGGCGCCATCAAGTTCAGAAATGTCGATCCTTCTACCTATGCGTGGTATTTGCGCATGAAGAAAGAATATCCGATGCAGACCTCCGGCTTCGGCATTGGGCTGGAAAGGCTTCTATTATGGATTCTCGGTCATGATGATATTCGTGACACCCAAATTCTAGTGCGTCAAAAGGGCCTGTTAAGCATTCCTTGATGAAGCATGAAGGTGTAATGAGCATGCGTGATATATCGCCTGTCGTTCGGGGGGTTTTTTCAGCGCTTCTGACTATGCAGGACCGATATTTCTATGCCGGGAAACCGCCACATGGGGAAACGGAGCATTACCAATCCCCTGTAGGACCGGGCGCGGCCTGTTACAAGGATGATGTTTCTTCCTTCCGTATCACGGGGGCGGATCCTGGTTTCCCCCAGGAATATGCGCGAGATGTTCCGGCGCATGTGATCATAAACTATAGGAGAAGCCTTCTACAGGGAATTGAAATGGTATTTCCGGCACAGGCAGTCAGTGCGTATTTGAACGATCGATTGAAAGAGCCTGATTTTAATAAAGGTCCGGTGTCGATTGATCGCTTCTTTTTACATGATTTTCCAAGAATGTTGTCTGAACCGCCTAAAGGAAAGATTGACAACCCTTTTCGTTTTTCACTAGAGCACGATATAAGGCATGACTTCTATAGCTCTGGACTGTCTCACGTACGCCATGACAGAAAAAATTTTACGAACGGAGATTTATATGATTTTTACAAATACTCTCTTGAGCAACCGGAACTCATATGCTCCTTTTTATTCTGGCAGGAGCATATGGCGAATTACTGTTCGGAATTGCGTTGGCTGATTGCGGAATATTGTGACGTCGGAACCCATGCGGGCACAGACGCCGTTGAGGAACGTTTCCCGGTCAACCATCTTATCCGTCTGTTTGAATCAAGTGTCATCATGAGCAATATACCTCAATATCTCGGTGCCTATGTTTTGGCTGCGCGAGATGGAGAGGAAATTGAATCTCAGGATTTTTCCAGAGGAATCGTATCTGCGATGAGGGCGGGTGTCTTTAGAAGAAGATACCAGACAGCGTTTGGGGAAAAGCAGATTATATGCCCGTTTATGACGGCCATTTCCGATTTCATGGCTGCCGGACCTTCGAAGGATATTGATGGTGAAAGCGGCACAGCAATTTCCCGGTGCTATGCAAAGATCCGGACGGAAAGGCATCTGCCTAAAATTTCAGTTATATGCGGCCAGATCAGAGAAATAATACGCTCCACGCTGGCGGAAAGCGAGGCGTCCGTCATTGCGCGAATAGAGGGAGCATCAAAAGAAGAGAAAGGGTTCCAATGTCAATTACACGCTTGAGCACCATGCCGTTTTCAAACAAGTTGGTTGTACCGGACAATATCAGGGAAATGAATACAAACCAGATTATCGCACATATGAACCTAGCCCATATTCCATTTTCAGGCCACGTCATCATGGGCCCTATTCTGGCTCGCGTTGAAGAACGTCTGATCGCATATGCGGGGAATTTAGCCGAAAATTATGGTTTCCTGCGATTAAATCTGCCTACATTCACCCCCAGAACTCTTTTGGAAAGATCCGGTAGGTTGCAAGAATTCGGACCCCAAATCTATGGTCTAGCCGACCCACACCAAAGTTACGTTATTACCCCTTCCACGGAAGAAAGCGTGATAGACTACGTGGCTCCCGGCCTTCAGAGTTATCGCCAGTTGCCGATGCGCTTTTGGCACGATCATAGTGTTTTTCGGCATCATCAGAGAGCCGAGGGCATATATAAAACCCGCGATATACGCTGTATCGTTATGACGACAGTGGATAAGGATCATGAAGGGTTTTTAGAAACCGTGTCCTTATTCAAACTTTATTGTCATGATTTTTTCAAGGGTATCGGCGCGAATGCCTTTTGCGTTGAAGATCAGGAACGCGGTGCCGTGGAGTTTTTGGCAAGCAGCGAGCTAGGAGACAGGACAATTTCCCAAAGCGTAGTCAGGCGTTTTGGGAATAATGGCGGCATCACGGACGGTGATGTCTCCGAAGGCACCAAATATACAAGCATGTCCATGGGATACCCCTATCTTCCCGTGGAAAAGATGGGAATTACTTATGAGGGCAAAAACGGTTTGATGACGCCAGTTGTCGGAACGTTCGGCGTAGGTATAAACCGTGCCATCGGTAATATGATTGAGCGTTCCAAAAATGGTGTGGCCGACGCATTCCCCAAAGCGATCAGACCTTTTGATATTTCTCTCTTAAGGACAGGTGGTAAGGATGATAAAACGGATCAGTCGGTCGCAGACCTTGCAGGCGCTTTTAGCAGGGCCGGATATCTTGTGGCCATAGATGACAGGAGCCTGAATTTGAATAACAAAATAAGGCTTTCCGACTTTTTCAATGTGTCCTTTCATATTACCATTGGGCCAAGAGAAGCACAGCAGGGGCTATGCAGAGTAAAAGGTTTTTCAGAATTAGTTCCCCTAGATACCGTTGTTGTGAAAATATCAGAATGCATGCCGGAACTGTAACATGATTGTAAAACCGAAAAAATTGCAACCGGGCGACAAGATCGCGACTGTTTCTTCCTCATGGGGAGGGGCTGCGTTATTTCCTCATCGCTATGAAGCAGGAAAACGACAATTAATGGAAACCTTTGATCTGGAAGTTGTTGAGGCCCCGAATTGTCTTAAGTCCGCCGATTTCATAGCAAAAAACCCAAAAGCGCGCGCGGACGACCTGATGTGGGCCTTTGGCAATCCGGAAATAAAAGCCATAATTTCCGTTATAGGCGGTGATGATTCTATCAGAATACTTCCTTATCTTGATCTCGATGTGATTCAAAAAAATCCCAAAATCTTTATGGGTTATTCCGATACGACAGTAACACATTTTGCATGTTTCAAAGCCGGGCTCTGCAGTTACTACGGCCCAAGCATCATGGCCGGATTTGCAGAAAACCAAGGCATGTTCGATTATACAATCGATTCCCTCCGCTCTGTATTGTTTGATGGAAAACCCTCCATACGAATTCCGGAATCCGATGTCTGGACCAATGAGATGCTGGACTGGTCCAACCCCGGATTTCAGACGCGGAAAAGAAAAACCGAAAAACCGCTGGGCCGCAAAGTGCTGCAGGGCAGAGGCGTTCACGAAGGACGTCTTATTGGAGGATGCGCGGAAGTTTTGGAAATGCTAAAGGGTACGGTTTTATGGCCTGAGAAAAATGCGTGGAGCGCAAGCATTCTCTTTTTGGAAACATCCGAAGAGATGCCGCCTGTACACTATTTTAAAAGGTGGATCAGGAATCTAGCGGCGCAAGGTATTTTGCAATCGCTGAAAGGAATATTGCTGGCCAGGCCCGCTTTGATAAACGGCGCGAAAGATCTCGAAATATACGACCGTGCGCTGGTGGATGTCGTAGCCGGAGAATACGGACTGACAGAGCTTCCGATTATATCCCAAATGGATTTTGGCCATACGGATCCAATGTGCGTTCTGCCGTTTGGTGTTAAGGCAGAAATTGACTGCGATAGAGGGCTTGTAACGATTACTGAAAATACTGTTGAGGATTGAAAAGGAGAAAAAATGTACGTTCAGAAAGTTCAAAACTATTTTGAGGATAAAGCGGAGCAGTATGACGATGTTGAAAAACAGTCCTACTGGCGTTTGTCGGATCGGCTTCTTTGGGAAGTTATGACTTCAAAAGTCATTCCTTTATTGCCGAAAGATTTTTCATTCTGCGACGCCGGCGGAGGTACAGGTCGTTGGTCTTATAAAATTCTTAAAAATTATGACCGCGCATCGGGAACGACGGCTGATTTTTCACGCTTCATGCTGGAACAGGCGAGAAAAAAACAAAAAGAAAATGCGCTGCAAGCCCGTTGGACATTGATCGAACAGGATCTGCACAACCTCAAAGGTATCGCGGACAATAGTTTTGATCTGGTTTTCAATTTTCACAACGTGATTGGTTTTGTTGAAGACCCGGCAAAAGTGACTGCAGAAATGGTGCGCATTTTAAAACCGAACGGGATTTTGTGCACGCTGGCGCCCAATGCTTATCACGCCGGTTACTTTAATTTAAAAAATGGAAAAATTGACGAAGCCAAAAAGGCCGTTGCGCAAAAAGGGCGTTTTACAGAGCAAATGCCGGATATTCATCTTTTTACGCCATCGCGTTGTGAGAAGATGATGGCCGCTCAAGGGCTGGAAACTATTTTTATAAACGGCTTTCCTGTTCTCATCTATCCGGGATATGCGGAAACCCAGTTGCAGGGGCAGACACAAAGTCTTGCATCCCTTCTGGAAAGCGAAGAGGGCATGGAGAGCATTTATGCGCTGGAAAAATCCCTTCTCGATAATGAAGACACGGCGGCACGTGGGAACAACATCTTTATAGCTGCCCGCAAAAAATCCTAAGGTGTCGGATGCTGGCCGCTTATGCGTTCTGGCGCGTGAGCGGCCATCTTTTTATCTTCCAGCGAAGCAAGATATTCCGCATTGATTTCAGAGATAGGAATTATCTGCGTTTCTCCCGTTTTGCGATCTTTGAATTCCACCTTGCCATTAGCTATATCTCTGCCAATCACGATTTGATAGGGTGAACCGATTAAGTCAGCGTCGTGCAGCTTGGCGCCGAAACGGGCTGCTCGCGTATCCAACAGAACGTTGATATTACGTTCTTGTAAGCTGTTATGCAGTTCAATGGATTTCTCTCTTGTAAGCGGATCATCCATATTGACCGGCACAAGGTGAACGTGGAACGGCGCCACTTCGTATGGCCAGCATATACCCTTGCCGTTATTGTTTTGCTCGACAATGGCCGCCATGACACGGCTGACGCCGATTCCATAGCATCCCATCAGGAAAGGATTGAATTTTCCTTCCGCATCCGCATATCCGGCTTTCAGGATGTTTGTATAACGTGTTCCCAACTGAAAAATATGGCCGATTTCAATACCCTTAGCGCTTCTGAACGGCAAGCCATCGGGTGCTATTTCACCAGTTTTGGCAAGGCGAACATCAGCCCGTGCAGCTTGTTCTTCCGAAATATCGCGGGAAATATTGATGTTGTTGATACAAATGCCTTCTGCTGCGGTTGGCAAGGATGCATTTGGCACGTGCAAAGCGGATTCATCGATTACGAGGCGTGCAATATTTTGTACGCTCGTCGCGGAGATATGCCCGCCGTCGTTTAATTCGAAGGCTGCGATTGAATCTGTTTTTATGATTTCGGCTGCTTTCAGAAGGTTTTTGAGCTTGACGTCATTAACGTCATGACCATCCGCAATGAGAACAGCGACTTTTTGTTTAGTGCCGCCTATCGCGGCGATAAAGACCTGTGCCTTTAGCAGCCTTTTCCGGCTTTCAGGCAGCAAGGAACCTTCTGACAAAATTTTCATTTCTTCGTCAGGCATAATATCCAGATTGGAAACAGCCATTTCGGAATTGGCGGCATACTCGCCATCCGTATAAAGAATTGTGTCTTCGCCTATATCCGCCAGCGCCATAAATTCTTCCGAGCGTATGCCACCCATTTCTCCCATATCTGCGGCGACAGGCCGAAAATGAAGTCCCATTTTGTTGAAAATCCGATAGTATCCTTCTCTGATCCTATCATATGTCCGGGCCAATCCAGCTTCATCAGCGTCAAAGCTGTAAGCATCCATCATGGAAAATTCTTTGGTACGCATAAGGCCGTTGCGTGCGCGAAGTTCATCTCGGAATTTTTGTCCAATCTGAAACACAGTGAAGGGAAGCTGGCTGGCCGTTCTGACGGATTGCTTTGCAATAAGTGTTGCAATTTCTTCCGCTGTTGGCGCCAGTCCGAAGTGAGCGCCTTTTCTGTCTTCTACCACAAACATCTGCTTGGTGGATGTGTAGGCGTCCCAGCGTTGTGACTCTCGCCAGATTTCTTCGGGCTGCATGATTGGCATCTGCATGTAAAGGCCGCCCACCGCCGTCATTTCGGTGACAATGGTTTTCTTGATTTTGTCGATCACGCGCTGTCCCAGGTGGGAAAAGCTGTATAAACCTGATCCATGCTGAACGATATAGCCGCCCCGCGATAAAAGTTGGTGACTGACAGCTTTTGCATCGGATGGAGGCTGTTTGTGTGTAACAATAAGAAATTGATCTGTCAGCATGATAATACTCTAATATCCTTATGAATAAATATTATATTTAATAAAAATTATAATGCCTGTCAAACGCTAAGTCGGTCGGACCCCGGCTTCCAGTATTTCAAACCTGTTGGTTCTCGAGTCGATATGTCCGCGTACGCCAATAGGGAGAGTTATAATAGGATCGGTATGGCCAATATCAGCACCGATTAAAACAGGAAAATCATATTTTTTAGTGTTTTCGAGGATGCTTTCCTCGAACAAAGCTTGCTCTCTGGCCGAATAACGGACAGGTCTGCCTACGATCATGCCGTTGCAATCATTGAAAGTTCCCGTTAAATCCAGCGATGCGAGCTGTGAATCCACCGCTTCTATGGCGTAACCCTTATGCATGTCGCCCGGGCACGGCGCGATTTCCCAAAAAAACAGACTATTTTTAAAATCCGGCCAATATCGGGTCCCTCTCAAACGCTGGATGGAGCTCAGGCACCCACCTACTAGAACGCCTTCGGCACTCCCCTGTTTTAGCCATTTATATCCGCTGTTGGGCTGTGTTTTGCGCGATCTTGTCGTGTCGGTTTTATCAAACCAGTCCAGGATTTCGTCAGTCCATTCCGGCGATGCTTTAATTTCAAGGAGCGGATTGCCGGACAGGATGGCTTTCCTGAAGTGATCGACCATGTAATTCATGGGTCCGAAAGGTTCACCAAACTGCGTTAAGGCATGGGGGCCGTAAAAGCTTACCAGCCGGGCTTCACGAAGCATTGCCAGTTGTAAGATGCAGTTGCCGGAATGACCAACAAATACTTTTGGGTTATCTGCAATCACCCGAAAGTCGAGATGGGGAATGAGAGCTTCAAAGCCATATCCGCCGATAAGGGCCATGATCCCTTTGATTTCCGGATCCTTAAAAAATCCCATTATATCCAGCGCTCTTTTTTCAGGCCTTTCGGAATGCATGCCCACGACACTTAAAGCATGTTCTCCCATAACAGGCACAAGGCCCAGCTTGCGGATGTTTTCCATCGCTGCTTCAACCCTGTGGCCCGTGAACGCTGCGATCGGTGCCGCTGGACTGATCAGGCCGATCTTGTCGCCCGGCTGCAATTGCGGTGCCTTTATGTAAAAATTTTCCACTTTAATGTCTCTTAAAGCCATATAGTCCTTACGACATTAAAAAAACTATTTTACCTAACTGTAAAGCGATATTTTTTGGTGCTTTTTATAACTTAATAGTTACATATAAAGGCCGTAGTTAGAGAAGAGTTCGCTCTGGACTGCCAGCACCACCACTCTTCACCCTTGAGGGCTTCGCGTGGCGCCGCCTAAGCGAAGAACGGTTAGGGCGACGGCGGACCATTCCCTTTGGGGCATTTAAGCCAACTAACTGGAATTACAAGAAAATCCTAAAAACGCCTCAAAATATAAATAAAAACCAATCTAATTTTAGCTAATCCTCAACCCTAGGCGTGATGTAATGGGAAGGTTGCCTGTCAGGAAATCTGGGGAAATGCTAGAAGAAGACGAAAAATCGTATACGCCAGTCGATATGTCCGCAAGGGCAGGAAATACCTTTTTCATTCATAAGTCCGCTTATGCCGCTCCCACGGCGCTTCCGCAACATACAGAAAATCCTGCCTCCGGCATTCAGGCAAATACAATTCCTACCGATCCTGCTGTTTCAGCCTCTCAATGGCACCTGACGGGGACATGGGGCGTCCACGCCGATAAAGTATGGAATGAATTTACGGGCGCTGGCGTAAAGGTCGCCGTTCTTGATGAAGGCATTCAATACACCCATGCCGATTTGGCGGCCAACTATCGCACGGATTTGGATCTGGATACTTTGGGTCATGATAATGATGCTATCTCCGAAGGTTCTGAAAAGCACGGTACCGCGGTGGCCGGTGTTATCGCCGCCGATGATAATGGCATTGGCGGTGTAGGTGTTGCTTTTGATGCGCAGATTATTGGCATTCGCCAAGGATATGGAGCGGCAGGCGATCTTTCTCAAACGCTCCAAGGCTTCCAGCATGTGTTGGCAACAGATGCCGATGTGATGAATAATAGCTGGGGCTTCGATTGGGCTTTCACCGACCATAATGCCCTTGATTACATGGGTACGGATGTAAGCGAGATAACGGCCGCCATCGAGACTTTGACAGAGCTGGGCCGCGACGGACTGGGAACCAGTGTTGTTTTCTCGGCTGGCAACGCCCGTTCCTATGGTGAAAACGTCAACTATCATAACATTCAAAACTCTCCTTACGCGATTACCGTAGCCGCTATCGACTCCGCAGGGAAAGTTTTCAGTTTCAGCAATCCAGGAGCTGCGCTTCTGGTATCGGCTGCTGGTATCACCTATACCACCGATAATGTTGGCGCTGCTGGCTTCGGTAGTGGCGATTATGCGAATTTTTGGGGAACGTCAGCAGCTGCACCGGTAGTCAGCGGCGTTATCGCCCTGATGCTTGACGCCAATCCTGACCTCGGTTGGCGCGATGTGCAGGAAATTCTGGCTTATTCCGCGCAGCATAACGATGCCGCCAGCGCGGGATGGCAATTAAACGGTGCTGGTTTGTATTTTAGCCATGATTACGGCTTTGGCGCTGTCGATGCCCATGCTGCTGTACGGCTTGCCGAAACATGGCATACGCAGCAGACTTCGGCCAACATGATAACAACCAACGTTTTCAGCATGGCATCTGCGGTGTCTATCCCGGAAACCGGAACGATTACAACCTCCATCAACGTGATAACGGATATCGAGATTGAGCACGTTCTGATACATCTGGATATAGCGCATGCTAAAGCCGGTGATTTGGTTGTCACGTTGGTTAGTCCCGACGGGACCGAAAGCGTTCTTGTAGATCGCTTGTATAATGGCGATTTCATTACAAGCGAGTATGGTATATCGGGCATTGATTTTGATATGACCAGTAACGCGCACTGGGGTGAAAGCAGCGCCGGGACCTGGGACTTGCGTATCACAGATGTTGCGTCTGGCAATACTGGAACGCTCAATAGCTGGAGCATCAGCTTTTTAGGCAACGAGCACACGACGGATAACACCTACATTTATACGGATTCCTTCGGCACGTTGGCCGGAGCTAACTATGACGAGAGAAAAACCCTTACGGATACAGGAGGCAGCGATACGATCAACCTGTCCGCCGTGACGGGTAATATTACGTTTGGTCTGACTGCCGGAAGCTACACTATTGCCGGGAAAATTTTGTCTGTGTCTGCTGGAACCGTCATCGAAAACCTTATCACGGGCGATGGAAACGATAATATCAGCGGTAACCAGAACAACAATAATATTAATGCTGGCCGAGGGAATGATTTTGTTACGATTAGCGAAGGCAATGATTATATAGACGGTGGCGCTGGAAGTGATACTGCATGGCTCGGTGACAGTATTGCCGATTACAATTTTGATTTTTCCAATCCTAATTCCGTCACGATAACACATATAAACACCGGGACCGTAGATTACGGCGTCGATATATGGGAGAATTTTGAAAATTTCTCATTTACAGAAGGTGTGTTCTCGCGCGCTGCCCTCGAAGCCATGGCTGGCGGAGCGCCGATTGAGCTGCCTGCCATCGAGTTGAATTTCAACTGGAGCGGCGGCGGATATCAATATATTTCGGACACTCTTGAGCAGACAATCCTTACGGCGGAAGCGATGGGGTATGGCGGCACAGGTGCTTTGGTCGAGGTTGAGCATGTGACGGGCGAACAGAGTGGCATTCCGGGTGCCCATGGCATAACTATCAATTATTTGTCGGCGAGCGTGCCGGACCATCTGCGTATAGATGGAACAAGCGGCAGCGAAGAGATTATTCTTAAAGGCATAGCCAGCGATATTACTGCGGAAATCTATGCCGGTGCTGGCGTTGATTATATTGAAGTGCAGCTTACTTCCGGCAATGTCACGATCTATGCGGGGAATGAGGATGATTACATTACCGGCGGCGGTGCGGACGAAACTGTTTATGGCGAAGGTGGAAACGATCTCGTACGTGGCGGCGCTGGCAATGATACTGTACATGGCGATGCCGGAAATGACACAATTTACGGAGACGGCGGGAACGATACCATCAACGGTGGTGACGGCGACGACGTAATTTATGGCGGTGACGGTGACGATATTCTCAATGGTGGAAGCGGCTCTAACCATATAGATGGCGGAAATGGCAACGACACCATTTATTACAATGTAGGCGATATTGTCACAGGCGGCGCTGGTAACGACATTATGTATGGAACCGCCCAAGCGGACAATTTCGATGGCGGTACAGGCAATGACATTTTGTATGGCTATGGCGGGAACGATTCCTTTCTCGGCGATGGCGGAAACGACACTCTTTACGGCGGTGATGGTACAGACATCGTCAATTATTCCGCCGCTATCGGCGAATTCAATTTCGATCTGAGCGATCCAAACCGCATCATCGCCACGCATGTCCTTGGTACGCTTGGAACCGATACCCTGTATGATTTTGAAAGTTATAAATTCGGTACGCAGACTTACACGCGCGCCGATATCGAAGCGTATGTCGCCAACCCGATAAAACCGATCACGTTGACCTTCTCTCAAAGCCCCAAGACTTTTGTCTACACGTCTGCCGGAGCTGAAAGCGTAACGCTGACCCAGGCCGCCATGGGTATGGGAACATCCACCGCGAACCATGTTCGCGTCGATAGGACACCCGAGGGTCTTGTGGTGAATTACTTGAATGCCGCTGCTGCGGGCACTTTGCGCATAGACGGCAACACGAGCGATGATTCTATCACCATCGCAGGAGCGCGTGCGGGACTCATAACCAATCTTTACGGCTATGGCGGCAATGACACGATCACATTATCCATTGCCGCCACCGGCAATATTTACGGTGGTGACGGCAATGATGTCATAACCGGGAATTCACTGGCGGATAAGCTTTACGGCGATGCAGGCATTGATGTTTTGAGCGGTGGTGGCGGTATCGACAATCTCTTCGGTGGTGACGACAACGACACGCTGTACGGTGGCACGGGCAACGACATACTGAACGGCGGCAACGGCGACGATGTTATGAACGGCGATGCCGATAACGACACGCTTAATGGCGATAC
The DNA here is from genome assembly GCA_964539025.1 of uncultured Micavibrio sp. Taxonomy (GTDB): domain Bacteria; phylum Pseudomonadota; class Alphaproteobacteria; order Micavibrionales; family Micavibrionaceae; genus Micavibrio_A. Next base: position 154,361 of record CAZIFA010000006.1, on the reverse strand, counting down.
TGGCAACGATACACTCAACGGTGATATCGGCACGGACATCCTGAATGGCGGCGATGGCGATGATATTTTGAATGGCGGTGTGGGAACGGACACGCTCAATGGCGGTAACGGCGCAGACACGTTGAACGGGGGTACCGAGAACGATACACTCAAAGGAGAAGCCGGAAACGATATCCTGAACGGCGATGCCGGAAACGATACACTCGATGGCGGCCTTGGTGATGACACACTTAATGGCGGTGACGGGATTGATATCCTGTATGGATTTGACGGCGTTGATACGCTGAACGGCGGGATTGGTACCGATACATTAAACGGCGGTAACGACAACGATACCCTGTTTGGCGGTGCCGATAATGATATTCTCAATGGCGATGCAGGCAATGACACCCTGAATGGCGACGCCGGGAACGATACACTTAATGGCGGCTTGGGGAACGATACGCTCAATGGCGGCGATGGCGTGGATGCGCTGAACGGAAATGACGGCGATGACACGATAAGCGGTGATGGCGGTATCGACACTATTTATGGCGGTAACGGCAATGACATCATTTTTGGCGGCATAGATAACGACAAACTTTACGGCGATGCGGGCAACGATATCCTGCACGGGGAATCTGGCGGCGACACGCTCAGCGGTCTGGCGGGTGACGACATTCTGAATGGTGGCGATGGCGTCGACCTCTTATATGGCGGTACTGAGAATGACGTGCTGAATGGCGGGAACGACAACGATACGTTAAACGGCGATGCAGGCAACGACACACTCAACGGCGATGCGGGTGTTGACATCCTGAACGGTGCAGCTGGAATTGATATTCTGAACGGCGGCGATGGCAATGACATGCTCAATGGCGGTACGGAAAACGACACGCTGAGCGGTGGTAACGATAATGATACGCTAAACGGTGAAGCCGGAAATGATACGCTAAACGGTGACGCTGGAAATGATACACTGACCGCAGCTGCGGGCGATGACGTATTGAATGGCGGCGATGGCGATGATGTTATGAATGGCGGGGCCGGAAATGACGCCTTCGATGGCGGGGCCGGAATCGATACAATAAAGCATATCAATGCAACTGCAGCTGTCATAACGAATCTGAGTGCGGGTACGTCCACAGGCGGCGATGGTTCCGATCTGATTTCCAATGTCGAGAACGTGACGGGTTCGAGTTACAACGATACGCTGAGCGGCGATGCACAAGACAACATTCTGGATGGCGGCGGTGGCAATGACCTGCTCACAGGCGGCGATGGCAACGACACGATCAACGGCAATGGCGGGATCGATACGGCTGGCTACGCTACGGCGGCTTCGGGTGTCCGGGTCAATCTTTCCATCCTGACCGCGCAGAATACAATGGGCGCAGGTACCGATCTTCTTATCGGCATCGAAAATGTTACGGGATCCGCTTTTGACGATATATTGACTGGCAGCGCGGCGGTGAACATGATCGACGGCGGCGCAGGCAATGATTTTATCGATGGTGGTGCGGGCAACGACGTTATGAATGGCGGCGCCGGAATCGATACGCTTACATACAGCACTTCGCTTTCGGCCGTGACGGTGAACCTTGCGGCCTCCGCCACAGGCGGCGCGGGATCGGATACCCTGTCCGGCTTTGAAAACCTGATAGGATCGAATTACAACGACGTGCTGACTGGCACTGCGGACAATAACATTATCGAAGCTGGCAACGGTAACGATACGCTCAATGGCGGTCTGGGAGACGATACGCTGAACGGCGGCGCCGGTGTTGACACAGTGACCTATACGACATCTCTTGTCGGCGTTACGGTCAGTCTTGCCATCGCCGGAGGGCAGAACACGATCGGTGCCGGTGTCGATACGCTCATTGGTATTGAAAATCTGACAGGGTCTGCACAAGCCGATATTTTATCCGGCGATGCCGCGAACAACACCATTCTCGGCGGCAACGGCAATGACCTCATTGACGGCGGCGATGGCAACGATATTCTGAACGGTGAAGCTGGTACTGATACGCTGAACTATAGAAACGCCGCAGGCGGTGTTAAAATTAACCTGACGCTTACGAGCGCGCAGATCACCGGCGGCGCAGGTACCGATACTGTTTCCAATTTTGAAAATATTTTGGGTTCCGCGTTTAACGACGATCTGACGGGAACCACGGGCGCTAACGTGATCGATGGCGGCGACGGTAATGATATTATCAACGGCGGCCTGGGCAACGACACCATGACGGGCGGCGCGGGCACCGATACGGTGACATTCGCGACGGCGTCCGCGCTGGTGACAGCGAACTTGATGACCGGAACAGCCACTGGCGGCGCGGGCGTGGATACATTCTCTGGCTTCGAGAATTTAACGGGTTCGACTTATAACGATATCCTGACGGGCGATGCTGGTGACAACGCGATCGACGGCGGCGCGGGCAATGACACGATCGACGGCGGCGCGGGCAACGACGCCCTTATTGGCAATACGGGCATCGATACGGTGACCTATGCAACAGCGAGTGCGGGCGTGAATGTCAATCTGTCGTTGTTGATTGCGCAGAATACGGGCGGGGCTGGAACAGACACACTGACGGGCTTTGAAAATATAACCGGCTCATCGTTCGATGACACGTTGTCCGGCGATGCAAACGCCAACACGATCGATGGTGGCGCGGGCAATGATTTCCTCTATGGTTATGCAGGCATTGACATTCTGTACGGCGGCGCAGGCAACGACACGGTCGATGGAGGCGATGGAAATGATACGCTGAACGGCGGCGACGGTGCCGATACGCTGCTGGGCGGCAATCTGAACGACACGATCAACGGCGATGCCGGGAATGACCTCTTGCAGGGCGGTGCGGGTGCGGACATGATGCGCGGCGGCACTGATAATGATATGCTATATGGCGACGCGGATGCCGATACGCTGTATGGTGACGCGGGCAACGACATTCTCGATGGCGGCGCGGGCGTGGATAATCTATATGGCGGCCTGGGCGCTGATACATTCACCTTCAGCACGATTGCGGGCGGTATGGATTCAGTACGCGATTTCAATCTCGCCGAAGGGGATAAACTAGACATACGCGATATTCTGACGGGATTCGTCGAAGGACAAAGCGACATCAATCTTTTCGTCAAAATGACGGGAACGACATTCAGCATCAACGCCGATGGCGTTGGCACTGATTTCGTACAGGCCTTTACGGTGACAACCGGAATGACCGGTCAGACCGTTTCGAGCCTGCTGGCCTCCGGCGCGTTAATTACCGATTGATGTAAGCCATGTAACGCCGCGGCGGCAAGGTTGATAGCCCGATCTATCTCAACGCTCAATGGATGCCTTTTCAATCGAACCAGCCGCGATGATATGCCCCGTGCGCGTGTTCTGCGCGATCACGGCAATGCCGTTATTTTCTGGTGAGAAGGCGGCATCGACCGTGCGGGCCATCGCTTTGCCGTCCCATTCGCCCAGATCATCGATCCGCTCCACGACATTGTAATAGGTGATCTTCTTGCCCAGATTGTTGCCTTCGGTGATGGAAATTGATTTCGGCGCGTCATACACCGCCATCCATAATGCGATGGGATCGCCGTTCTTTTTAATGTCGGGCAGCGAAAAACTATATGTGTTGTCACCGACGGGCTTTAACGCGATGGAAATGACTTTTTCAGATCTTGCTTTTAAAATCCCCGCGCTCACCTTTCCGGTTTCATAACCGATCATATCCATGTGGCCATTAATGACAAGTTGTGGAGTATAGCGTGGGCCAGCCCCAATCAGGCGGTTGTAATCGCCCTGACGCTTCGTGCAAAAAGATTTGCCCAGATCGTTCGAGCGGACGCCGAAATAATCGACATGGCACGAAAGGCCGATAATGCTTTGCTGTTGCACCATCTGACCCATCAACTGGTCGGCAGGCGGGCAGAATGCGCACCCCTGCGATGTAAACAATTCCAGCACCACGGGCGGCGGCACTTTGGCATCCTGTGCGAAAACCTGCGCCGGAAACAGGCATACGAGAAGAAGAACGATAAGAATACGGATCATGCCTGCATCTTAAAGCCCCTTCCCTTTTTTGAAAAGGCGGGATATGGGATGAATAACAGCATATTTAACAAGGAAAAGAGTCATGGCCGACCATTCGACCTACCGCAAGGATTTCCCGGTTTCATGGGATGAAATGCACCGTAACTCCAAGGCTCTCGCATGGAAGCTTCTGGACAAGGGTCCATGGAAGGGTGTTCTGGCCATCACACGCGGCGGTCTTGTCCCTGCATGTATTATGGCGCGCGAACTCGAAGTTCTGGTTGTCGAAACCTTTTGTATTTCTACCTACGATGTTAAGGACAAAGGTAAGGCCAACATCCTGAAAATGCCTGCCGGCGTGGATAATGGGGGCGAAGGCTGGATCGTGATCGATGACCTTGTGGATACCGGCGGCACCTTCAAACTCATCCGCGAACACTTCCCCAAGGCGCACTTCGCCTGTATCTATGCCAAACCCAAAGGGCTGGACACAGTCGATACATTCGTCACCGAAGTCTCTCAGGACACTTGGATCCACTTCCCTTGGGACCTCGAGATCCAGTACGCTACGCCCATGGCAAGGCGGGACGAGCCACCCAAGGCCTAAAAACCCCTTGATTTTCCGGCCCAAAAGCCGCTATAACCCGTCATTCCATGTGATCTGGCTAGAAATATCGGCTGCCTCGATCGCATTTTATTGAACTCTTTCAAGGAGATAGAAATGCCGAAGATGAAAACGAAAAGCGGCGCCAAAAAGCGCTTCTCGCTGACTTCCTCTGGGAAAGTCAAATACAAGCAGGCCCATAAAGGCCACCGCTTGATGCAAAAACCCAAATCCATGAAGCGTAAAGCCAAGGGCACCGACACGATGGAACGTGGCGATGCTGCCAAGGTTATCAAAAGCTTCATGCCCTACTGCGGCGCGTCCAAAAAGACGACCAAGAAGGCGCAACCCTATAAAGCGAAAGGAGCCAAATAATGGCACGCGTTAAAGGAGGCCCCCGCGCCCACGCAAGACACCGCAAATTCGTAAAGGCCGTTAAAGGCCAGTACGGTCGCCGCAACAGCTGCTTCCGCACGGCAAAACAGGCTTTCGAAAAAGCAGGTCAGTACGCCTATATCGGCCGCAAACAAAAGAAACGCAATTTCCGCGCTTTGTGGATTCAGCGTATCAATGCCGCCGCCCGTATCAACGGCGTGAATTATTCCACCTTTATGAACGGTCTGATCAAGGCTGGCATCGATCTGGACCGCAAAGTCCTGTCCGAAATCGCCATCAATGATCCGGCAGCATTCTCGGCGCTGGCAGCAACTTCCGCCGCCGCACTGAAAAAAGCTGCTTAGTCGGTTTCTCCTAAGGTAACAAAGATTAAGAACAGCCCCACGCGGGCTGTTTTCTTTTGTGCGAAATCCCGCTAAACAAATCCTATGACATATCTCGCCGTATTCGACTGGAACGGAACGCTGTTCGATGACACAAGCGCTACTTTGATAGCGACGAATATCGGCCTTGCCGCCTTCAATGTCCCCCCCATCGACCTGCATATGATGCAGGAGACCTTTACCTTTCCCCTTATCCATTTTTACGAGAAGATGGGCGTGTCCGCCGACGACTATCTCGCCCGCGCCGAGCAGGAAGGTCAGGCCTATGTCGATGCTTACGAAGCCCATTACCATACATGCGAAATCGCGGGCGGCGCTTTTGCGTTGCTGGAATGGCTTAACGCAAAAAACGTTCATTGCATGATTTTGAGCAACCATCTCCAGCACAAACTGGACCATGATGTCGCCAAACTCGGGATCACCCCCTATATGAAATGCGTGTCGGGAAATCTTGAATGGGGCACCCTGGCACATGGACTTTCCAAACAGATCAGGCTGGAAGCCTATATGAAGAAACACGGCTTTACAGCCGACAAGACCTTTATCATTGGGGATTCGCACGAAGAGGCTGAACTCGCCAAACGTCTGGGGCTTTTGGGAATCAGTATTTCCGGGGGCCTTCTCTCTGCGGCCCGCCTCGAAAAATACAAGGCCGATTATATCGTAGATACGCTCGAAGAGGTCCGCCCCATCCTCGAAAACCACTGGAAATTATAATCCCCTCCTGTCATCCCGAGCGACTTGTCCGCCGTAGCCTTGGTGAAGGCGGAAGCCGAGGGATCTTTGGCCTTTATCAAGAGTGCATAGATCCCTCCACTACGCTTCGCTCCGGTCGGGATGACACTGGAGGTATGAAAAACACTGGAAATTCCCCTTATTTTCCCGTTATATACCCCCCATGACACAGAATATCGCCCAATTGAAAGATGAATTGACCGGAATGATTTCCGCGGCCAACGACCTCGCCAAACTCGAAGAGGCGCGCGTCGCAGCGCTCGGTAAAAAAGGCCGCATCACGGATTTGATGAAAACACTGGGCGATATGGCACCCGAAGATCGCAAAAATTTCGGCGCCGCCGTCAACGCGCTCAAAGACGAAGTCGCCGCCCTGATCGAAAAACAGGAAGCCGGTTTGAAGAAACAGGCGATGGCGGAAAAACTTAGCAACGAAACAATCGACATTACTCTGCCGATCCGTCCGCAAGCCAAAGGCGCGATCCACCCTATTTCGCAAACAATGGATGAGTTGATTTCCATTTTCGGCTCGATGGGCTTCGTGCTTGATGAAGGTCCGGATATCGAAGATGACTGGCACAATTTCACGGCGTTGAATTTCCCCATCGGTCACCCCGCGCGCGAAATGCACGACACATTCTATCTGCCCGACGACGCCTCCGAAAAAGGCGAAGCCGCGAAAAAACTGCTCCGCACGCATACTTCTACCGTGCAGATTCGCCACATGATGGGCAAGAAACCACCGTTCAAAATGATCTGCATGGGCCGCGTCTACCGCTCCGATTACGACATGACACACACGCCTGTCTTCCACCAGATCGAAGGTCTTGTGATCGACAAGAACATCAACATGGGACATCTGAAAGGATGCCTGCTTGATTTCTGCCGCGCCTATTTTGAAAAGCCGGATTTGAAAGTACGCATGCGTCCCTCCTTCTTCCCGTTCACAGAACCCAGCGCAGAAGTCGATATCGGCTGCTCACGCGCGAACGGCGAATTGAAAATCGGCGAAGGCAATGACTGGTTGGAAATTCTCGGCTCCGGCATGGTTCACCCGAACGTGCTCAAAAACTGCGGCATCGATCCAGATGAATATCAGGGCTTCGCCTTCGGTATGGGGATCGAACGGATCGCGATGCTCAAATACGGCATCCCCGATCTTCGAACCTTCTTTGAATCCGATGTCCGCTGGCTCGACCATTACGGCTTCGACCCGCTGGACCGCCCAAACCGTGGCACCAGCAGTCGTTAAATACTCCTAAATTTTGTGCCTCTGAATTATTTCGGGTTGTCACATCCGCAAGCCTTGCTTATGGTGCATAGCATATATGTGTAGTGGGGGGTTATATGAGCGATCTGATTGTTCCGAGTGTTCCTACTTCATCCAAACTCAATCATTCGTTTTTGGGGGTTAGCCTGATCAATTTTCTGGTCGGGCACGGCTTCCCCGGTACCTTTGAAATCGCAGCAGTGGGAAAAGAAAAACACATGCTGCTGGTGATAACGGAAGAAAATGAAGCGGCCATCGTGACGGTCACGAGCGCCCTTCGAGAATTAGGCAAACAGGGTTACACGTTCGGCGATGTCGCCATCGCAGGACCGGACCGCACGATAAACAGTGTTTACGGGACAGCCCCGAAATAGCATTACCAGCCCTATTAACAATTGTTTCCATATATTGAGAATTTTCTTGCGTAAGCCTGTGCAAACATGTTACAGCCCCGCCAGAATTTGTGCATTTGCACAAAACTAATGTTGCAGTGCCGTTAAGGTCTTGCATAAAATGCATGTCAAATATGCGTAATAAGGGGTGTTATTACTATGGTTTCTACTGCCGATAAAAATATCAAAAATCTTGAAACCGCCATGCATTATATCAGTGCGTTTTTGAGAGCGACCTGCCGGGTGAATGCGACAGGCAAAATTGTCCAAAACCAAGATTATCCCGCACTATTGGTCAAACTCGGAACTTTACCCGCCGCCAACGTGCTTTGCAGAGAACTGAACGCTAGGGCTGCGAATTTAGAACTTCGCGGCATTCCATTGGGCGAAATCGCACAGACCGAAGAGGGATATGGTAACAATGGACCTATGGTCGTTATACGCGGCAACACAGATGTTGTGGTAGAGATAGCAGAACGGCTACAACTCGCCCACGCCTAATCGACCGAAATCCTGCACAAATCACTTGGAATCCACCCGGTTTTCCAGTTACATAACCACCTGAAACAAAAGGTTTAGGTTATGAAATTCACGCTCTCCTGGCTCAAAGAACATCTCGATACGTCGGCCTCGCTCGACGAGATCACGACTAAGCTCACCGATCTGGGGTTGGAGCTCGAAAGCGTCGAGGACCCTGCCAAAGCGTTCGCGCCGTTCAAGGTCGCAAAAGTCATCTCCGCTGAAAAACATCCCGATGCCGACCGCCTGAAAGTCCTAATGGTCGATACAGGTAAAGAAAAATTGCAAGTCGTGTGCGGCGCGCCGAATGCGCGCACAGGCTTGGTGGGAATTTTCGCGCCCGACGGATCGTTCATTCCCGGCACAGGCACGTTGCTCAAAAAAGGAAATATTCGCGGACAAGATTCCAACGGCATGATGGTCTCTGAACGCGAAATGGGATTGTCCGATGAACATAACGGCATCATCGATCTTCCTGCCGATACAAAAATCGGCACGCCCTTCACCGAAATTTTTCATTTGAATGATCCCGTCATCGATGTCGCCGTCACACCTGACCGCGCCGATTGTACAGGCATTCGCGGTATCGCGCGCGACCTCGCGGCGGCTGGCCTTGGAAAACTCAAACCGATCGATGACAAGCCTGTCAAAGGCACATTCAAGAATCCGATCTCCGTCAAACTCGAAGATGAAGGCTGCCCGCTCTTCCTCGGCCGCTACATTCGCGGCGTCAAGAACGATCCCTCGCCCGATTGGTTGCAGGCAAGGCTGAAAGCCATCGGCCTGCGCCCGATCTCGACGCTGGTCGATATCACGAACTATTTCACGATGGGACATGCGCGCCCGCTGCACGTGTTCGATGCAGATAAACTCACAGGCAACATCACCGTCCGCTCCGCTAAAAAAGGCGAAAAACTCGAAGCATTGAACGATAAAACCTACACGCTCGAAGAAGGCATGGTCGCCGTCTGCGATGATTCCGGTGTCCTCGGCCTCGGCGGAATTATCGGCGGTGCGAAGACGGGTGTCAGCGACGAAACCGTCAATGTCTATCTCGAATGCGCTTACTTTGACCCTTACCGCATCGCCAAGGCAGGCCGCGCTTTGGAAATCATCTCCGACGCCCGTTACCGCAATGAACGCGGTATCGACCCCGAATTCACCCATGTAGGCATCGAACTTGCCACAAAAATGATTCTTGACCTCTGCGGCGGTGAAGCATCCGATGTGTTCGTGGCCGGAAAAACACCCGACTGGAAACGCTCTTACGATTTCGATCCTGCCTACACCGAAAAACTCTCGGGCGTAAAGGTCGAAGAAAAACGCCAGATCGAAATTTTGAAATCCCTCGGCTTTGAAATCAACGGCAAAAAAGCCTCCCCGCCATCCTGGCGCGCGGACATTCAGGGCAAAGCCGACCTCGTGGAAGAAGTGGTGCGCGTCGAGGGCTTCGATAAAATCCCGGCTTTATCTGTGCGCAGTGAATACGCTGTCTCCGGCGGCGCAGAAACCGAAAACTCGGCCCGTTCTCGCAAAGCCCGTTCTGCTCTGGCAACGCGCGGTCTTTATGAATGCGTCACATGGTCCTTCATGAAAAAGGATTTGGCGGACCTCTTCGGCGCGAACGACCAGCAAAACGCCAAAGCGCTGGCACTGACCAACCCGATTTCCTCGGAACTCTCACAAATGCGCCCATCGATCCTGCCAAACCTGATCGAAGCCGCACAGAAAAACGCGGACCGTGGCTATCCCAACACAGCCCTCTTCGAAGTTGGTCCTGCGTTCCAAGGCGTCAAACTCGATGGCCAGAAAACCGTTGCCGCAGGCATTCGCCACGTCGCCAACGGCTCGCGCCACTGGGAAGGCGCCGATGCCAGCCGCAATATCGACGCGCTCGATGCCAAGGCCGATGCAATGGCCGCTCTTGCCGCTGCTGGTGCACCTGTCGGCAATCTGCAAATCAACCGCGATGCGCCCTCTTACTATCATCCCGGCCGTTCCGGTAGCTTACGCCTTGGTCCAAACGTCCTCGCCTATTTCGGTGAGATTCATCCAGCCGTCCTCGACCAGATGGATGTCAAAGGCCCCGTCGCCGCGTTCGAAGCATTCTTAAACAACGCGCCATCTTCAAAGAAAAAAGGATCGGCCAGACCGCTCGTCGTCCTCTCGCCGTTCCAACCGGTCCAGCGCGACTTCGCGTTCCTCGTGGACGATAAAGTCGAAGCCGATGCCATCATGAAAGCCGCCCGCAGCGCCGATAAAATGATCGAAACCATCGAGGTCTTTGACATCTACAAAGGCAAAGGCGTCGAACCCGGCAAGAAATCGATCGCCATCAACGTCATCATCCAGCCCAAGGATAAAACCTTGTCTGATGCGGAGATTGAAGGCATCTGCAAGAAGATCGTGGAAGCCGTCACAGGCAAGTGCAGCGCGAGCCTGCGCAGCTAAACTCTAATCCGTCATTGCGAGGAGGCCTTCAAGGCCGACGCGGCAATCCAGTTATAATGCTTTTTATCTGGATTGCTTTGCTGCGCTCGCAATGACGATCAGGAATTCTTCTTCGCCATTTCCTCGGCGATAATGTCTTTCCGCGATAGCTTGCCGATCATCGTTTTCGGCAACGGCTTATCACGGAATTCTACCTGACGCGGCGTTTCCATAGGCGAAATACGGCTCGCCAGAAATGTTTTCAATTCCTCGATTGTCATCGTCTTACCGGGCTTAAGCTTGATCCACGCCTTGACGATCTCGCCGCGGTTTTGGTCCGGCAAGCCCGCGACAATACATTCTTCCACCGCGTCATGCTGATAAATCGCCTCTTCGACATTGCGCGGATAGACGTTGTAACCGTTGGTGATAATCATGTCCTTGATGCGGTCGACAATAAACACATAACCGCCCTCGTCCATAATCGCAACATCGCCCGTGTATAGACGACCCTCCCTAAGTACGGCCTTCGTATCTTCTTCCTTGTTCCAATAGCCCTTCATCACCTGCGGCCCGCGCACGCACAATTCGCCGCGTTCGCCCACGGGCATCAAGGTCTTCTTGTCATCCGGATTGACGATTTCGATCATCGTGCCGGGCAGCGGCAATCCAATCGATCCTGCCTTATTCTCCCCGGTCAGAGGATTGGCGCTGACGACAGGCGAAGATTCTGTCAGGCCATAGCCTTCCACCACAATACATCCGGTAATTTTCTCGAACGTCTTTTTAACACCCACCGGCAAAGGCGCGCCGCCGGAAATACACGATATAAGTGAAGATAAATCGAATTTATCGAGCTTCCTGTAATTATTGACCGCGTTGTAAATCGCAGGCACCGCCGGAAAATAATGCGGCTTTTTCTTATGGATCAACTTGAGCGTGGCTTCTAACTCAAATCTCGGCAGCGCGATAATCTCCAGCGCGTTCCGCACGCTAAAATTCATCACCGCCGTCATCGCGAACACATGAAAAAACGGCAGCACGCCGAGCATCTTTTCCTGCCCGATCTTCACACCGTTCAGCCACTGCACACATTGTTCGGCATTGGCCACAATATTCTGGTGGGTCAGCATCGCGCCCTTGGGCGTTCCCGTCGTCCCGCCCGTATATTGCAACAATGCGACATCGCTTTCCGGGTCTATCTCGACAGGCGCAGGGCTACGGTCATGATCGATCAATTCGTGATACCACGAAACGCGCTCGTCATTGCCGATCCGTGCCAGATCCTTACCCTTGACCAGTGGGAATAGGATGTTTTTGGGAAAGGCCAGCATATCGGTGAATTTTGCCACGATCAGATGCTTCAGGCACGAACCGCCAAACATTTTTTGCATCTTGCTGCATAACATCTCCAGATCGGCAGTGATCATCGTATCGGTGCCGGAATCGTTGATCTGGTGCATCAACTCTTTTTCCGAATAAAGCGGGTTGAAATTGACGATGGTGGCCCCGGTGCGTGCGATGGCGTAATAGGCGATCATGTAAACCGGGCAATTGGGCAGAAACAACCCGACTTTGCGCCCTTTTCCAATGCCGCGATCCTGTAGAGAACGCGCCAGCCGCATGGATTGCTCATATACATCGTCCCAGGTCAGCCTATAGCCAAGAAAATCAAACGCGGGGCGCGATCCGAAATTTTTGGCCGTGTTTTCCAGCATTTCGAACAACGGATATACGGGTATATGCGCATCCCAATGAATATCTTGCGGATATGATTTTTTATAGAGATCCGGCGATGGAAAAAGCGTGGTCATGAATGTGTCGGCCCCTGATAGCAAAAACCTTTGAAAATAAAAGACAAGTTTCGTTTCAAACCGGCATAATTTTATCAGCTTCGAACAGTATCAACCAACCAAAACAACATGCGGTCCGCCATATTCTTCTTTGCATTACAGCAAATCTCATATTGGGGCTGGATAAGGGTCTGTTTTTGATGATATATATAGTTGCAAGTGTTCGCTGTGTGTCTCCACACGCTTGTATCCGTATCTGATAGTTTCTTACAGGGATTTATTCTTGTCTTTGGTGCCAAAACCAGTCGTTCCATCTCATGAACCGGAGAGTCTTCCGGTTAGATCGCGTTTGAAATGGTTCAACAGCACGAAGGGTTTCGGCTTCGTCGTTCCCGAAGAAGATCCCTGCGACGCATTCATTCACATCACCACGCTGCAGGAAGCCGGCATCCATGAACTGGGCGAGGAAGCGCTCCTGATGTGCGCAATCGTCAAAGGACCCAAGGGCGCACTCGTAACCTCCGTCAGCGAATTGCTGGAACAGGGCAATGCGCCCGAGCCGATCTCCTACCGTCTGCCCGGCGAAGAAGGCGAAGATCTGCGCGTTATGGAAGGCACCGTAAAATGGTATAAGCCTGACAAAGGTTTTGGTTTCATCATCCCCGAAGATGGTCAGAAGGACGTATTCGTCCATAAAACCTGTCTCGACAAACACAATCTGCCCATCCTGATCCCCGGCCAGAAGGTTAAAATGACGGTCCGTACCGTAGCGAAAGGGCGCGAAGTCGCCGATTTCGACCTTATGGACCCTCACTAGCCTCCCCTTTTCTAACTTTCATTCCATGAAAAAAACCGCCCGGAAAAGCCCGAGGCGGTTTTTAAGTTTATACAGACGACCCGCAAAAGGAATAAAGGATCGTCCGGCAGAAAAGGATTAATTGCTGCCCGAAGCCGCCTTGATATCGAAATCGGCAGGTGTCCCCGCATCGTGCTCGAAATCCTTGGCGTCCAGCGTGCGGGCACGGGTCGGAACCTGATAGGCGGCACGGGCATGGGTTTCGCAGTAAGGCAGCCCGGCGACCGTTTCGCAGCCGCAAAAATTGAAATTCTCTTTTTCCTTGGGGTCGCCGTTCGGCCAGCGGCACATACGGTCCTTAAGATCGACCAGATCCAGCCCCTTGCCCTTGAATTCAGGCAATTTGACCATCGGCTTGACGATACGCGGTATATGGGCCTCGCTCTTGGGCTTCTTGCTCGTGTTCTGCTGGATGGGCGATAAACGCGAGGACAGCTTCAGGCGGTGCGCCTTGCCGATCACGGCATTGCGCGTAATACCATCGCCCAGAAACTTGGCGATTTCCGCTGCCGTTTTCCCCTCGCCCCAGAGTTGTTTTAAGAGGGCAACACGTTCGTCGGTCCAGCTCATATTCCCTTATCTCCTGCATAATCCGTCAGTAAAACTGTCCGGCCGCTTTTGAATAATTTTCCTTGAAAGTAGGGTCACGATATCAAGGGCCTGAATCACGCGCCATCATTTACGCGAATCGCGATTCCTTTATCCACATAAATGTCGGAAGAAAAATTCAGGCGTTGCAAAGACTCTTTTTAGAACTTGTCCGTTTCGGAATCCGGATTGTGATTAAGTCCCCACATTTTATAGTGATCTGAATCTTCACTCCAATTCTCGCGAACCTTGACGAATAATTTCAGATGCGCGCGGCGGCCCATCAATTCTTCAATCTCGACTCTTGCCTGCATCCCGATCTTGCCGATCATCTCACCGCCCTTGCCAAGGATAATTTTTTTCTGACCCTCGCGCGCGATGAAAATAACCTGATCTATTTTTACACTGCCATCCTCAAACTCTTCCCAGCTTTCCGTCTCGACGGTGAGGTCATAAGGAATTTCATCATGCACAGAACGGAAGAGTTTTTCGCGCGTAATTTCCGCCGCCAGAAGACGCATCGGCATATCGCTCATCTGATCTTCGGGATAATGGAACGGGCCTTCCGGCATTAGCTTTGCAACATATTTTACCAGATCCTTGACACCGTCATTATCGCGGGCGGACACCATGAAAGTCGCTTCAAAATCCATCGCCTGATTCATGATCGTGGCAAGCTCCAGCAGCTTCACACGCTTGATCTCATCTACCTTGTTCAGGATGAGGATATATTTTTTTCCCGTGATGCTTTTCAGGCGATCCATGATCGTACGAACCGGGCGACTCATCCCCTTGACCGAATCCACAACGAACAGGACCAGATCGGAATCTCCAAGCCCTTCCCACGCGGCGGCAACGATAGCTTTTTCCATTCTATCGTTTCCGGGTTTGAATAATCCCGGCGTATCGATAAAAATAATCTGTGCCTTACCTTCGATCACAATGCCGAGGACTCTCGTGCGCGTGGTTTGCACCTTGCTCGACACAATGGAAACTTTTTCACCGACCATAGCGTTGATGAGAGTCGATTTTCCGGCGTTGGGCGCACCGATGATGGTGGCAAAGCCGCAATGCGTTTTTTCCGGCGCATCGGCCATTATTTTTGTCCTTTGAGAAGCGTCAGCATTTTTCCGGCTGCCGTTTTTTCGCCCTGACGGCGCGAAGCGCCCTCGACCGTGATCGGATCGTATCCGCTCACCCGCAACTCAATTTCGAAGGTCGGGGCGTGATCCGGTCCAGACCGCCCGACAATCTCATATTCGGGGAGCGGCAGGCCTCGCGCCTGCAACCATTCCTGCAATTCAGTCTTGGGGTCTTGGTGGGCATCGGCCATGTTTGCTATATTATCGCCCCACAGCCGCAGAATGACTTCCCGGGCCGCATCCAGCCCACCATCGAGGAAAATCGCCCCCAAAAGCGCCTCCATGGCGTCAGAAAGGATATTTTCGTTCTCCGCCCCGCCCGACTGGCGTTCGGATTCCGATAAAATAAGGTAATCGCCCAACGATAATATGCCCGCGATGATGGTTAGCATCCGCCCCTGTACCAACGCCGAATGCCGCTTGGCAAGATTGCCTTCATGCTCGTCGGGAAAACGCTGAAACAGGTTTTCGGCCATGACAAGGTTCAAAACCCTATCGCCTAAAAATTCGATGCGTTCATTATTGGCCGCGCCACTCTTGCTCGAATGGGTCAAGGCCTGTTCCATGAAGGCCTTGTTGCGGAAATTATATCCAAGACCGGATTCAAGAGCCGAAAGGGACGGCACACGGCTCACGGGGCCGCCTCCGAAGACGCGGCGAGCGGGCGGACAGGCCCTATCTTATCAAAGATGCGGCTATAGCGGATTGCACCAAACCATGTCCACGGCTTGAAGATGTTTGCCGTTTCATCGATAGAGAAGAATAAAATCTGCGCCCTTCCCACAAGATTTTCTTCGTGTACGAAACCTACCAGATCCTTCACGCGGCTATCCTGGCTATTGTCACGGTTGTCGCCCATCATGAAATAATAACCCTCGGGCACTTCGAATATCTTGGTGTTGTCGAGCGGTTCGGAATCTGATTCCTCATATATTTTGTGCATCGCACCGCCGGGCAGCGTTTCTATATACTCCATGACAGTCTCATTCGCGCCTTCCTCGCTGGGCACACGCTGCATGCCCACGGGTTCGCGATCCACCATCTTGCCGTTGATGTACAACCTACCCTGCTTTACCTGAATTTTATCGCCCGGAAGTCCTACCAGCCGCTTGATATAATCAAGAGACGGATCGGACGGCAGTTTGAACACGATGACATCGCCGCGCTCCGGTGCTTTTTCCAGCATACGCCCCTTGAAATTGGCGAAAGCCCCGGGGAAAGAATATTTGCTGTAGCCGTAGGATGTTTTGGACACGAACAGATAATCGCCGATCTGCAAGGTCGGTAACATCGATCCCGAAGGAATATTGAACGGCTCAAAGAAAAAGGTGCGGATAAACAGCGCAAGCAGAATGGCCAAAATGGCGGTTTTAAAAAATTCGCCTGCTCCGTCTTCCTCGGGCTTGCGGGTCTTTTTAGAAGTGTCTTCAGTCTCACTCACAGGGGCATATCCTTTTGATCAGCCACTATCTTTAGCCAAAAACCAGGGTAATTACCAGATGGCCGGGTAGGGTTTTCCTACGCGCTTTGAAAGGAATTAGACCGCCTCAATGACCACATGGGCCTGCACCATGGGCGGCTCGTCGGTCAGGGTCAGGTGGATTTGCGGAGTCTTACCGGATGGAACCATGGAATTGAGGCGTT
Source organism: uncultured Micavibrio sp. (assembly GCA_964539025.1). Classification (GTDB taxonomy): domain Bacteria; phylum Pseudomonadota; class Alphaproteobacteria; order Micavibrionales; family Micavibrionaceae; genus Micavibrio_A. Next base: position 137,591 of record CAZIFA010000006.1, on the reverse strand, counting down.
TAAGGGCACCGCCGGTTAGGACCAGAGCGGGCTTGCCCGCGTAATCATTCACGACGCCTATATCCTTCATATATACGCCGTGCGAAAACCCTGTCCCCAGCGCTTTGGAACAGGCCTCCTTGGCAGCAAATCGCTTGGCATAGGTCGCTATATGGGTTCCAGCGCCGCGGCGGCGTTCGCCCTTGGCACGTTCTTCTTTGGTGAAACAGCGATTGAGGAACCGATCGCCAAACCGCTCAAGAACCTTCCCCAGCCTTTGCGTATCCAGAATGTCACTACCGATGCCGATAATCATACTAGTCCGCCTGACCCGTCACTTCGATGGCGTCGCGGTGAATCTTGTGTTCAATCCGCGCGCGGCGTGCGGCGCGTGCGCCTTTGACCATGTAATAAAACGGGTAATAAAACAGCGGGAATGTTGCCAGCCCCATCGTATAGCCGCCGAGCAGTGTTGGGAGCAGATATTCATAGAAATTGTCCGACAGCATGTTTAGCGAGACATCGCCGCTCAAGATGTGTTTGAGAAATTCCCCGAATGTCGCCGCCCCGTCATCGGGTGTGATGATGTCCGCATGTCCTGTCGCCACGAACAATGCCTTGCCGACATGATAGGCGATCAGCATCAGCATAGGCGTCGTCCACGGATTGCCGAACGCCGACCCTAAAAACGCGGCGATCCAGTTCGTACGCGTGATCCAGCAGAACAATGCGCATTGCAAAAGATGTGTACCGAAAGTCGGCGTCCATGACACCGCGCAACCGAATGCAAAACCCGCCGCAATGGAATGTTCGGATGCCGGGATACGTACGGAACGGTGCTTGTAGTAGTAGAGTAGACGGCGAAGACCCATATCGGGCCATATAAGGTTCCGGATTTTTTCCCAGTTTTTTTGTTTGGTACGACGATTGAAAAGCATATGAGTTGTCAGTTATCAGTTACGAGTAGCCAGTATATATAAACGTGCCATCCCGCACTGGCAACTGACTACTATTAACTAATAACTGTTAACTATCGGCCCCGCGCGCGTTCGACGGCGGCTATCTGCGGCGTGGCACGAAGTGCGGCTATGATATTACTCAAATGCCGCGTGTCGTGGACATAAACATCTAAAAGCATGTCCCAGAAATCAAGCGTCCGGTTGGTGATTTTAAGGTTGGTGATATTGCCGCCATTCTTGCCGATGACGGTGGTAAGCGCCGCAAGAGCGCCAGCCTCGTTCGTGATGGTGACTTCGAGACGGCCGACATGTGCCTCGGGTGAATCCGGGCCCTCGCCCCATGATACGTCGATCCAGCGTTCCGGCGTATCGGCGAATGTTTCCAGCGTCTCGCAATCGATCGTGTGAATCGTCACGCCCTTGCCGGTCGTCACGATACCTACGATGCGATCTCCGGGAAGCGGGTGGCAACAGCGCGCGAAATGCATCGCCATGCCGGGTATAAGCCCCTTGATCGGCATCGGTTTGCCGCTCTCAGGACGTTTTGCATAGGAAACTTTCTCAGGATCGTTTTCCTTGGCAACCGTCGCGGCTTCGGTTTTATGCGCAGGGAAGATGGTCTTGAACACATCCTTGGCGACGAAATGCCCTGATCCTATATTGGCGAAGATATCATCGACTTCCTCGACACGCATCTGCTGCACGATTCCGGCGACAGCCTTATCGGTATAATCATAGCCTTCCTGCTGGAAGATTTTCTTGAGCATCGCCTGCCCCAGCGTGATGTATTCGTTACGCTGCTGCTGACGGATAAAACGGCGAATATGCGATCTGGCCTTGCCCGTAACAACGAAACGCTCCCATGTCGGGGACGGGGTTTGCGTTTTTGAAGTGATGATTTCTACCTGGTCGCCGTTCGCAAGTTTTGTGTTCAACGGCGCAATACGCCCATTGATCTTCGATCCCACGCATTTATCGCCGACACCGGAATGCACGGCATAAGCAAAATCAACGGGTGTCGCGCCGTTGGGCAGTTCGACAAGATCGCCCTTGGGCGAAAAGACGTAAACCTGATCGGCGAACAATTCGAGTTTCGTATTTTCAAGAAAGTCTTCCGGCTTTGCTTCCTGCTCCATGATTTCGAGCAGTTCACGCAGCCAGCGGAATTTCTTCATGTCCGACATATCCGCCTTGCCCTGTTTGTACGACCAGTGCGCGGCCACACCCATATCCGCCTCGTAATGCATCTCGGCGGTTCTGATTTGAATCTCGATGCGCTGGTTTTCAGGACCCAGAACGGTTGTGTGAATGGAACGGTAGCCGTTGGGCTTGGGCGTCGATATAAAATCCTTGAACCGCCCCGGCACGACCGGGAAATGCGAATGGATGATGCCGAGTACATGATAACATTCGGCTACAGAGACCGTGACTATACGGAACGCCATGATGTCCGACAATTGCTCGAACGCCACGTTCTTTCTCTGCATCTTCTTCCAGATGGAATAGCGTGTCTTTTCACGGCCTGTGATATCGGCTTCAATACCTGCCTCTTTCATCAGTTTTTGCAGTTCGGTGATGATTTTCTTGACGACGTCATTACCCTCTTTGCGCAAAAACATCTGACGCGCCGAAATTGATTCACGGGCTTCAGGATTGAGGTAGGAGAAGGATAAATCCTCCAGCTCCTCTTTTATCTTGTGCATGCCTATGCGTTCGGCCAGCGGCGCATAGATATCGAGCGTTTCCCGCGCAATGCGACGCTGTTTGTCCGGACGATCGAATGCGCCCAGCGTACGCATATTGTGCAAACGGTCGGCAAGTTTTACAAGCAGAACACGGATATCCTCGGACATCGCCAGAACGAGCTTCCTGAAATTCTCCGCCTGTTTGCCTTCGACTGTCTGGCTTTCGATCTTGGTGAGTTTTGAAACGCCGTTTACTAGATCGGCGACTTCCTTGCCGAACTTGTTCGTCAGATCCTTATACGTCGCGGGCGTGTCTTCGAGCGTGTCGTGCAGGATGGCGGTGACGATCGTCGCCGGATCCATCTTCATATCGGCGAGAATGCCTGCCACCTCTAACGGATGGGTGTAATACGGCTCGCCTGACGCCCTTGTCTGGCCTTCATGCATGGTTTTAGCGTACTGCGCTGCGTTTTCGATGGCTGCGCCGTCGAAATCGGGGTTATAGGCTTTTACCTGAGCCAGAAGATTTGAGGCTACTTCCATGGAGTACCGGGTGTCGAGCTTTCTTAAAGGCTTGATTATTCTCTCGAAAATAACATGACTGCCCTTTGAACGCACGGGTTTTCAAGGGCCGCCGGGCCGGAGCAGCATAGCTTTACAAGGTTAAACAAACTCTTAAGGTAATATGGGATTATGTCGGGCAATAAAAAAGGCCGGTAAAAACCGGCCTTTAAAATTCTATATGGATCGGATTATTCCTCGACCGGGGCTTCAGCTTCGCCGCCGGCCATGTCTTCCAGGCCGGGTTCCGCATCATCGTCCTCGTCGTCATCGGCTTCCATGTTGAAGGAGCCCGCGCCGCGCGCCATGGCTTTCCATTCTTCTTCGCCTTCCATGGAATCGACGACATCTTCGCCATCGTCATCCATCGCGATGATGCGTTGTTTGCCGCGAATGATTTCTTCTTTGAGTTCCTCGACATCGACCGTGCTTTCGGCGATTTCGCGAAGCGCCACGACCGGGTTTTTATCGTTGTCGCGATCCAGCGTCAGGGCCGCGCCGGAACCGATCTTGCGGGCACGTTGGGCGGCCACCATGACGAGTTCAAATCGGTTGGGCAGTTTTTCGACGCAGTCTTCAACGGTAACGCGGGCCATGGAAATTCCTCTCAATCGGACTAATTCAAGGGAAGGTATAGGTAGTTTTTTGCCCCTGCGCAAGATTTTTATAAACCGTGGAACCAATGGCAAAACCGGGCGTTGTCCACGGATGGACAGGACCCTCCCGGGCCCTATATAAGTCGTATCTAATGTGCTAGCAAGGCAGACCATCCTTCGCGGTGGCCTGTTCAGGAAAAAAAATATGAAAAATAAAAATGATGAGGGTATGCTTCCGTTCTATCCGGAAGACAAAGTTGCACTGTTTATCGACGGGTCCAATTTATACGCCGCAGCACGCAGCCTCGATTTCGATATCGACTACAAAAGGCTTCTGAACTGGGGCGCGTCTTGCGGTCGCCTCGTGCGCGCTTTTTATTACACGGCGCTGATCGAGGATACGGATTATTCGCCGATCCGCCCGCTCGTCGACTGGCTGGATTATAACGGCTACACGATGGTCACCAAACCGACCAAGGAATTCGTCGACAATCAGGGCCGCCGTAAAATCAAAGGCAACATGGATATCGAACTCGCTATCGACGTGATGGAGATGGCCGATAACGTCGATCACATCATCCTGTTTTCCGGCGACGGCGATTTTAGGCGATTGCTCGAAGCCGTACAGCGCAAGGGTGTGCGTGTTACCGTTGTCAGCACAATCCAGTCCAACCCGCCGATGGTCGCGGATGAATTACGCCGTCAGGCAGACTTCTTTCTCGATCTTGAAAGCTTGCGGAGTGCAATCGCGCGCGATCCGTCATCCACGCCGCGCAGTGGTCAAGCGGTGGAAGATGACGAAGCCCTCTCCAACCACACGCATTAAAATTCAGCGCCGCAGGCAATAAAAAGATTAACCACTAAGGGCACTAAGCTCACGAAGAAGAAAATCTTGTGTTTCTTAGTGATCTTAGTGCCCTTAGTGGTAAAATATACAGACAGTTATTCCGCCGCGATTTTAAACTCGGCGCCTTGATCGTTGCTGGCGGATTTCGTGCCGCCGCGAATTTCGGCAAGGAAACGCCCGACCTGATCGCGCAGTTCGACGGATAATTTTGAAAGTTCTCCCGCAGCGTCGAGAACAGTCTTGGACGCTTCACCCGTCTGGAACGCATTTTCTTGTACCGTGACGATGTTTTGCGATACCTGCTGCGTGCCGCTGGATGCTTCGGCGACATTGCGGCCGATCTCACCCGTCGCAGCATTCTGTTCTTCCACCGCCGCTGTAACGGACGTTGTCGCCTCGTCGATGCTTCTGACGTTGCTGATAATCTTGTCCATCGCCTTGACGGACGAATTGATCGCGTTTTGAATACGTGTGACGCGCTCATCGATCTCTTCGGTCTTTTGCGCCGTTTCATTGGCGAGTTTTTTTACCTCGTCGGCGACAACGGCAAAACCTTTACCGGCTTCGCCCGCGCGCGCCGCTTCGATTGTGGCGTTGAGGGCAAGAAGATTGGTTTGCTCGGCAATCGCCTTGATAGCGCCGACGACACCGCCGACGGATACAGCCATCTCTTGAAGATTATGAACTTCCTTGCTGGTATTTTCTGCCTCGGCGGATGCATTGCCCGCCATGTTGGCGACCATGTTAATTTGCTGCGAAATTTCGCGGGCGCTGGCCGAAAGCTCTTCCGTCGCGGCCGCAACCGTCTGCACGTTGGCATCTGCCTGCGTTGCGGCGGCGGCCACGGCGCTGCTCACTTCCGACGTACGATCTGACGCATCGGTCATCTTCTCGGCCGTTTGTTGCATATTGCGCGCTGCAGCCGTCAATGAATTGATGACAGATGATGTGCGGGCGTCGAAATCGTCGGCCATGCGATGCATCGAGGCCTTTTTCTCTTCCTCGGCACGGATTTTATTCTTCTCGGCTTCTTGTTCCATACGCTCCATTTCGATCGCGTTTTCCTTGAACACCTGAACAGCCGTAGCCATGTAGCCAATTTCATCCTTGCGGTTCAGGCCCGGAATATCGGCTGCCTTGTCTCCATCGGCTAGTTTGCGCATGGCAGCCGATAAATTGTTCATCGCTTTAAACACGGCGCTGCGGGCATAAAGCGGCACATACAAAGACAGGAACGCAACAACAAACGTCAGGATATGAGCGACAAGCATCAAAAATTCTGTGTCGATCTTTTGACTTTCGGCCCATTTACTCACAGCGCTGGAAAGCTCTTCATTACTGACTTCCAGAGCTTTGAAGCTGTTATCGAACAAGAACATTCCATTGGCTTCGTTCACGCCGGACGCAATGCCTTGGATAATAGACGAAGCCACGTTGCTGTAATTTTTCAACTCCGCTTCGACTTTTGTGATTTTTGCGGACAGATGCGCAGGGATTTCCCGCTTTTTAATATTGTCGAGACGTGTCTGAAATTCAACGGCATGGTCTATCTGCGCCTTTTTGGCTTCTTCATACATGCCGACATCACCTATGCGGCCCGCATAGGCGGCGATATAAACATCGCCGCGAATGGCATCATGCATCATATCCCCGGTCATGACTTCCTCCATAACCTGGGTAATTTCCTGTTGCCTTTCCAGATTTTTGGTCAACGTTTCCGTAAGGTAAAAATTGATGGCGCCTACGATAACGCCAGCAAGCGCAGCAGCCATACCCAGAATCATGAAACGTTTTTGAAGCATAGTTAGGTTCTTTCAAGTTATGAAAATATTTTCCGCAATTTCTGTGCGGTGTTAATACAAAGGTATTACTAAAAGGTGAAAAATTACTTAGCGAACTATGAACGAGGGATCATACTAAAGGATGTTATGAGATAAAAGCAGGGAAAAATAAAAAAGTTTAAGTTAGCTTTTCTAGCAATTTTTCGTAAAAATTATGGTCCCGGCGGATGCTGCGCCGAACCTGCCACCTTGGACGGAGCAACCTTTCCAGCGATGGATTCAACGACCTCCCGGATACACTCATAGGCTGTATCTGACCCCACGGTCTGCGATCCGAGATCAAACGACTGGGCAACTTTTTCTATTTCTCCGGCTAGCTTAGGGCGATCCATATCTCTCCAGGACGCGGCAACACTGCGTAACCCTGCGACAATCATGCTGTTGGCCGCCTGAATGAAATCTTCTTGCGGGGTAACATGCTGAAGCTTGGCTGCTTTAATGGCTTTCTCAACAGACTGGGCTCTTTCTAAATTCTTCGTCTTTTGCTTTGCGTCTTGCAGAATAGGCGCTGCAAGCTTCGCCGTGTCGGCAATAAGAAACTCGACGACGGGTTTAGTTTCAATCTCACTCAAGGCTGCATCGATCTTTCGCAGATAATGTTCATGCAAAAGTTCTTCTTTAGGCATTGCCTCATTGTTCGCCTTCGCCGTCAGCCTGCGTTTCGCGGCAATCTGGAACGCCGCCGTGTTACGCACTTCCCAGAGCGGTCCTGAAAATTTATTGATTTCAACGAAAGTCGGCGTAAACCCCAAACCGGCCAAATTCTTGTTGCCGTGATGCTGAAGCTTGGACAAGCCTGTTTTATCAACAAACGTCTTCGTTTTTGCCTCGGCCTTTTTCAATGCTTCAGCCACTTTCTCGTTCGTTAGATCCGCACCTTCGATAATCCATGCAATATCGTCACCGTGAATACGGAATCCTATGTTCGCAGTGGGATTAAGTTCATTCAACGCTTCTTGATAAATATTTGTTACCGCCTGAAGAATTGCATTCGCACGGGGACGTTCCGCCACCGCATTGAGTTGCGATAGATTGATAAAATCCGCGCATATCAGATAGGTTTTGTCCGGTGTTGCCTTATAATGCTCATACACCTGTTTCATCAGGGAATCAGACGTGTAAAAGCCGAGCAACGGGTCACTCTCCAGAATGGATCCCGTTGCACTCGCCGATCCAAAGGATGGTTTCGAATGCTCGCTCATGCACCCACTCTATATGGGCAACATTAAAGCACTTTTAACATTAACTATTTTTTAACCAACTATGGCCTTTTCTTTTAGGCCGCTGCATCCGCAGGCTTAGTTTTCGCCCGTTTGGTGAGAAGCTTATTAAGCGCGTGGATATAGGCCCGCGCCGAGGCAACCAGTGTATCGGCATCTGTCCCCGATCCATTGACCGTCTTACCGTTTTCTTCGAGACGCACCGTGACTTCCGCCTGCGCGTCGGTGCCGCCGGTGATGGCGTGCACCTGATAAAGCTGCAGCACGGCGTCCTCGTGCGGCACAATGGCGCGGATCGCCTTGAAGATCGCATCAACCGGGCCGTTGCCGTCCACCTTAATAGATTTCACTTCGCCGTTGATGGTCAGTTCCAGTTCCGCCGTCTGCGGACCCTTCGATCCCGCCACAACCTGCAAGGACTGGAAGCGGATATCGTCGCCTTCCGCGCCAACCTCGTCTTCGATCAACGCGATGATATCGTCATCGAACACGACTTTCTTTTTATCGGCCAGATCCTTGAAGCGTTTGAACAACTCATTCAGCGCGTTATCGCCCAGCTCATATCCCAATTCCGTGACACGGGATTTAAGCGCATGACGCCCCGAATGTTTGCCCAAAACCAATTCCGATCTTGTGAGGCCCACCGACTCCGGCGTCATAATTTCATACGTGCTGGCATTCTTCAAAACACCGTCCTGATGGATGCCGCTTTCATGTGCAAACGCATTGGCACCCACAATCGCCTTGTTCGGTTGGACGCTAAATCCAATCGTTGCCGCCAGCGTACGTGAAGCCTTTGTGATCATTGTCGTATCGACATTGCATTCAAACGGCATGCGATCAGAACGGGTTTTAAGCGCCATCACGACTTCTTCGAGCGCAGCATTGCCTGCCCGCTCGCCGATTCCATTGATCGTGCATTCAATCTGCCGCGCGCCCGCCGCAACACCGGCCAAAGAATTCGCAACCGCTAAGCCCAGATCGTTGTGGCAATGCGTAGAAATCACGCATTTATCGATATTGGCAACCTTGTTGCGTATATACGTGATCAATTCTCCAAATTCCACCGGCACGGCATAACCGACCGTGTCCGGAATATTGATCGTCGTAGCACCGGAACGAATGGCAGCATCAATCGCACAGCACAGGAAATCCCAATCCGATCTCGTCGCATCCATCGCCGACCATTCAACATTGTCCGTGTATTTACGCGCACGTGTTACGGACGCCACAACGGATTCCAGAACTTGTTCCTCATCCATCTGCAACTGATACCGCATATGCTGCGGGCTCGTGGAAATGAAGGTGTGAATACGCGGATTTTTCGCTGGCTTCAACGCCTCGCCCGCCACATCGATATCGCGCTCGATGGCACGGGATAATCCGCACACCGTTGCGCACTTGATGGTCTTGGCGATCTCGTTAACGGCTTCGAAATCACCCGGGCTTGCTATCGGGAATCCCGCCTCGATGACATCGACGCCCATCTCATCGAGCAATCTTGCCATACGCAGTTTTTCTTCGAGATTCATCGAGCATCCGGGCGATTGCTCGCCATCTCTTAACGTGGTGTCGAAAATAATAATTTTGTCTTTGGTTGTCATTTTGACTCCTTACTTCAATGTCATTCTGAGCGCCAGCGAAGAATCTCTTACCTTTTGAGATCCTTCACCCCTACGGGGTTCAGGATGACAGTTAATATTTTTGATTGTTTCGATTTAATCCCCTGAAGGTAGGCCAGCATTTGCGGCCTCATACCCCGTCAGGGGGTCATAAGGAGGAGGGCCAGTAGAAGGTTTTTGTGGTGCATAACCATGAAGGTATTCTTACGAAAAGGCGCCGATAGTGTCAATTAAATCTTCCGGGCCTCTTCGACCAGCATGACGGGGATGCCGTCGCGGATAGGGTAGGCCAGCCCCGCCTGATCGGAAATAAGTTCCTGTTTCCCTGCATCATAACGCAGCGGCACCTTGGTTAAGGGGCAAACGAGGATTTCCAGCAGTTTCGGGTCTATCGCGGGCATAGACTGGTTATAAGCAGGTTTTGCAGGTTTGAAAAGAGTAGACTTTTTATAAAAAAATGCTCTAGGGTCACTGAAAGATTTCTACACAAAGGGGTATTTTTATGAGCACTTTACAACAAACAAAAGATTTTCATGAAATAGAAACACGGCTTACCGCCAACGCTGTTTTGAAAAATTCCTTTGCAATCGCCGAAGCCGCAATAATCGAACTGCGCGAAGCTGCAGCCAACACACAAGAAAATCCCACACACCCGCTCGGGCTGATAGACACAGGCAAGCCTAGAACGGCTCTATTCCTGGCCCTGTTGGATATGCGCAAAGCCGATCCCCACAGTGAAGACAGTGATAACATTGCCATCATCACTCGCGATGTAAGAATAGAAACCGCCCGGATCGAATACAGAGAACCTGCCTGCTGGTAAATCTAATGCCTGCCACCACACCCACAGCCGCCTTTGATTTCCATCTCCAGCAGCGTCATGAATAATTTCGCTCGTTCCTTGCAGCACGGGGCCTCTAACAACGCCTGTTTTTCCTTGCCCTCGAACGGACAAATCATGGCCAGCGAGGTTATCAGTTTTTCATCGCCCGCTTTATCGACCGCTTCCCAGCTACAGGTCAACCCCTGCTGTTCGAAATAATTCTTCAAAAGACTGCGAAGTTTCGGACGGTCCATGTCGAGACATTCCATCGGCTCGACATCGTGCTTGAAATCTTTCCACCCGGCCTTCACGCGGCGAAACCCGTTTTTCTGTCCCAATTCTTCATCTATGTGAAAACGACAAATTCCGGTCAGAACAATTTCATACCGCCCATCCGATGTTTCGTTGTAACTCGTGATCCGCCCCGCGCATCCGATCTTATAAATATCCCCGTCTTCTTTCGTCTGCACCATACCGATCAAACGGCTAGTCGAAACCGCCTCATCCACCATCGCAATATAACGCGGCTCGAAAATGTTCAAAGGCAACTGACCGCGGGGTAATAACAGCACGCCGCCGAGCGGAAAGATCGGCAGTTCATCGGGAAGGTCTTGTTTAAGCGATGCGCTGGTCATGAAAAGTTATATAAGCCAATATTTTAAGAAAACAGGAGGCGGGATAGTTTTTTCCGCCCTTCGATAGATAACGGGTCGGCAAAGCCCAACGCCTCGAAATACCTTAACAATTCCTTACGCGCCGCCTCATCGTTCCACGCCCTATCACTCTTTATAATGTGCAAAAGATTGTCGATAGCTTCGGCCTTCTGCCCGCTGGCAAATTGTGCTGTCGCCAAATCGAACCTAGCCTGATGATCGTCCGGCGCGCTTTCCACTTTTTTCAAAAGTGGTTTGAGTTTGGCCGATGCCTCGCCTGCACCCTTGGCCAATTCCAATGCAGTTTTGGCCGCCGCAAAATTCGGGTTCTTGGCAACGCTTTCCGACACCTGCGTCATAAAATGTTCCGCATGGTCAATAGCGCCCGCGCTAATCATCGCGCGCACCATGCCGACATGCGCATCCACATTGTTCGGGTCTTGCTGCATGATTTGCAGATACATCTCCTGCGCAAAACGCTCTTCGCCCATCGCGATGCATTCGGCTGCTTTTCGCAACGTTTCGGGAATATCGATGGCCTCCGGTTTGGCAGAGCGCGATATCTTGACCAGTTGCTCTATCAGCTTCTTGATTTCCGATTGCGGACGCGCGCCTGTAAAAGCGGTCACTGGCTGACCTTTGAAAAACGCCATGACGGTCGGCACCGATTGAATGCGCAGCGCCTGCGCCAGATCGGAATTCTCATCGATATTGACCTTGGCCATCAAAACTTCGCTGCGCGCGGCGTTCACTTCGGCCTCTAATATCGGCATCAATTGCTTGCACGGTCCGCACCATGGCGCCCAGAAATCGACGAGGATCGGCACTTCCATCGACGCCTCGACCACGCGTGATTGAAACTCCGCCGTCGTCACATCATAGATATATCCCATATCCTCGGCGGGCTGTTGCGGTGGTTTCGATGATCCCAATCCAAAAAGTCCCATTTAAAATCCTAGCATCTTATATTTATCACTTTCATCAGAATTCAATTTTGCGACATATTCTTTTATTTCTTGATTATCCTCGATAGCAAAAAATCTCAATGGTAACGGAGCTATGACATCCCCTTTAATCAAAGGCATAGCTGTATCATCGATTAAAAATAATACACTACCATCTTGAGTAATGGGATGATGCTTTGGTTCTTCATTGAACGGTGTTATGTCGATCGGATTCCCATCTGGAGAGCCCCAAATACAGTGATGCGTAGCAAATAGATAATGGCCCACATTTGATTTTCGAAAATTGAAGGTCCAACCATAAACCTCTTTTCCCCCGGACTTGTTAACTTTCTCCATGACGTTTAAATAGCATAAGTTGGGTCTTGCCCAGATTTCAGGGACATGAAAAACCAGTCCTAAAAATGGTTTCTTACAAATTTGTGTCGCAAATTCTTCTATTTTGTTTCTAATGTCTAATGGTTCGTGGCTCACAATTATTCCTTGTCCGGCGCGGCCGGGCTTAGATCGACGATATGGGCCGCGTGCCCCGTGCTTTCAATGAACTTGACCAAATCCGAAGGCTTGGCCGTAATACTCATCGTATTGACCAGCGGATGATAACTCACCAGATCGGTTTCCATCATCGATTTATCGAGCAGGATTTTCACATCCTTGTTCGTATCGTTGATGATCGCATAAGGGCAAACCGATCCCGGCCTCACGCCAAGATATTCCCAGAGCCGCTCCGCCGATCCGAAGGAGAGTTTATCCGCCCCAATCACGGGCGCGAGCTTTTTAATATCCACCTCCGTCGCGTTTTGTAGCACGACGAGGAAATTATTCTTTTTGCGGTCGCGAAAAAATAGATTGCGGCAATGGGTGCCGGGAATTTCGTGTTCCACCGTCTGCGCCTCGGCCACGGTGAACACGGCCTTGTGGTTATAGAGCGTGAACGCGATCCCGAGGGATTTTAAATAATCCATCAGGGCTTGCGGCGAGGTCGGCAAATCATCCGATTCGGGCTTGGCGGCGCTTTGTGTCATGAAACTAGCTATGGCCAAAAAATCCAGTCTTTGCAAGGGCTAGCGAAAAGGTTCCCTGACAAATTTGAAAAGGCCAAGGCCGCTATGGCATTGTTGTATTAACTATAAAAAAACTTTTAAACAGGGATATCAGAGATGGAACAAAAACAAACACTGGCACAGCTGGGTATTTACTCAACTATAGACTTTTGTCCCCTCAATCGCGACGACCCACCTCTTAACTTTAAAAAAGACTTCGGGCTTATCGAGCCTAAACAAGATCTTCCCATCACCTATAATGACCCTCGTGAGCGACTACGCATGGAACATTATTTCGGCGAAAAGCCGTCTAATAGGTTAGCGCCATGATAAGATTAGGACAAACTATGGACGGTCGCTTGATTTTGGGGTCTAACCAAACATTTCCCGCCGATATAAAGCATGTCGAATATTATAGGGACCAGCGCCTGTTCTCGCTGGTCTTCGACACACCTGACGAGGAAAGCGCCCTTATGCCGTGCGAGATCTGCCCTAAGACGGCAACCATCGTACATGCCAGCCCCAATATCATCGTGATCGCCATGGCCGAGGCTGGTTCCGAGCCCTACGGCTATATGGTCCCGCTGGTCCAGATCGGGGTTTAAATCGCTTTTTGTCATCCCCGAGGCCTGCCGCAGGCAGGCATTAACGTCGGGGATCCGGGAAGAGCGCAGCGAAGCTGCGCACGTATTTGTTGGCCAGACCCCCGCCTTCGCGGGGGTGACATGAAATACGATCCATGAGGCTAAATACCTGAAATCAAGGCCTGAATTTGGGCCTTGATTTTCCATCCCGATTCCTTATAAATGCACAATTCGATGCGGACGCGGGTGTAGCTCAGGGGTAGAGCATTACCTTGCCAAGGTAAGGGTCGCGAGTTCGAATCTCGTCACCCGCTCCAATCGGACCCCAATGTATATAGAATCAAGCGGCCTGTTTCTGGGCCGCTTTTTCATGTCCGGGAAGAAGGCGTTTATACACGGTGAGCGTTTTCGCATTCACCTTTTCAACCGTGAAATCAGCTTCGATCCGCACGTGGCCTTTTTCACCCATGGATTTGCGCAAGTGAGGATCAGCCAGAAGTTTTTCAATTCCATCGGCCAGCGCCCATGAGTTTCTTGCCTCAACTAAAATTCCGCTCACGCCGTTTTCCACCGTTTCGCGGCAACCCGGCATATCAGTCGTCACTATCGCGCGGCCCGTTGCCGCCGCTTCAAGCAAAACCTTCGGCACGCCCTCGCCGTAATAGGATGGCAGCGTCACGATACTCGCCGCCGCCATCAGCGCAGGCATATCCGATCTCTGACCTAGCCATTCTATCACGCCTTCATTCACCCAATCCGTCAATTGCTCGCGCGTGATGGAATCATGATTGCCGGGCGCGATATCGCCCGCCACTTGAAACCGTGCCCGCGCACCCTTGGATTTTAAAATACGCGCCGCGTGAACGAACTCGCCGATCCCCTTGGCTTTTAAAAGCCGTGAGGGGAACAGCACTATCGGCGCATCGCTCGCTGGCTCTTCTTTATAAGAAAACTGCACAGGATCAACACCGGAACCGCGAATAACGGCGCAGCGTTCCTTTTCAATCGCGCCAGATTTAACCAGCGCGCGGGCGTCATCGGGGTTTTGAAAGATCACAAACCGTCCCTCGCCGTTAAAAGCCAGTCGGAACAACGGCACTATAATCGCGCGCACCAATTTTATCTGCGGCTTATCCGAACCGAACAACGATCCCAGCCCCGCGATGGTAAACACGACATTGCGCGTTCCCGTAAAACGCGAAGCAAGGCCGGTATAGAACGCATGGCGCAGCGTGATCGCATGCACGATATCGGGCTGAACTTTTTTTAAGGTTTTAAAAATCTCCCATGCCAGCCTGATCTGAATCAACGGATTAAAAGACCCCGTATGTTTGGGAAGATCGTGTCCCGTAATCCCCATGGCGTATATTTCGGCATTGTTTTGCGCATCGTTGGTCGCCAGATGTAACTCCGCTCCTTGTGCAATAATGGCGCGCGCCAATGGCAATCTGTGCGACCAGAACCATGCCATATCATTAACGATCAAAAAAAACTTTTTACCCTTCATCGCTACGCGGCCTTCTTTTCTTGTGGGAAATCATGGCCGATCATACGGGCAATCCCCTGCTCAATCGTGTACGGCGCGACAAACCCCGCGCGGCGCGCTTTGTCAGCTCCGCAGGTCGTATCGGCACAAAATTTTCGAATGCGCACGGCGCTGATCGGGAAACGGTAACCTGTCACGCGGGACAGCGCATCGAACGTATATCCTGCGCCAAGCCCAACTGGGAACGGCAGTGCAAAAGCCGGACGTTCCTTGCCCAACGCATCATAAATAATGCCCATAAAATCCTTCATCGAATAATCGGGCTTGTCGGCATAATTATAAATCTCACCGGATTCTTTTCTCTCCAAAAGGAATTGCAAAAACGCAGCGACATTGCCGACATAGGCGATGGATTTTTTATTCGATCCATCGCCGATCATCAGAAATTTGTTCTGCACGATTTGTTTGATGAGCGTATAGACATTGCCGCGATTGCTTTCGCCGAACACGACAACGGGGCGCACGATGGTCAAATTCGCCTTATCGTTTTTCTCCGCCCAGTATTGCAATACTTCCTCGGCTTCGAGCTTGCTCTGCCCGTAATCATTGAACGGACCTGTGCTGCTGGTTTCGTCCGGCGTTCCGGCATCGAGGCCGTACACGGCAAAACTGCTGGTGAAAATCACGCGTGTGATCCCGTTTTTATCGGCGGCGGAAACGACGTTGCGCGATCCCTTCACATTCACATCATAATAACGCTCGCGTGGAAACACATCGTCGCGATGCTCTGCCGCCAGATGATAAATCGCCTCGCAGCCATTGAAAGCATCGACCAAAGCGGGATAATCCAGAATATCGACAGGCTTTTCATGACGCGTATCGATGATCACGCATTCATGCCCCGCCGCTTGCAGATTTTTGCGAAGAAGCGTCCCGATAAAACCCGATCCGCCCGTAATGGCTATTTTCATCTTACAATCCTTATTTCATCCAACGATCATGCCAAGATTGGAACATGAGGGCAGTCCATAAATCAGATGCATTCGCATGACCGCCGCGCCCGTTTTGAAAATCCTGCCAACGCGATGCCACCAGTTTAGCATTGAGGATATTCTGTTTTTTAAGCCGATCAAGACTAAGCAGGTCATCGCCCCAGCCTTTCAACGGCCCTTTAAGCCATTGATGCAGCGGCACGTTAAAACCCGATTTAGGCCTATCGAACAACGATTTCGGCACATGTTTTTCGAGGATACGGCGTAGCAGCCATTTGCCTTCGAGCCCGCGTATCTTCATCTCATGCGGCAAACGCCAGCTATATTCGCAAAGTTTGTAATCCATCAGCGGCGCACGGGCTTCAAGTGCCACCGCCATCGCGGCGCGATCAGTTTTGACCATCAGATCATTGGGACGGTATGAGAGCGTGTCCGCATAAATCATTTTTTCCGCGAGCGTAAGATCGGATGGCCACATCGCCTGATTATCGAGCGGGATCGACGGCATGCTTGCACCCGGCACAACGCCTTCGCTTTCCGGCCAAACTTGAATCATCGAAGAATAAAGCATCTTCACATCATTCACCGTCATCGCCTGCGCCATGCGATGCACGCGCCGCCCGAATTGCGGATACGAAGGGCGTAACACATCATACGCCTGCTGCGGCACGCGTAGCGCGATATTGCCGACGCTGCGGCGCACGGCAGTCGGCATCCATGAAATCTTGTTCCAGAGCGCCGGGATATGCGTATGGCGCTGATACCCGCCTAAAATCTCATCGCCGCCATCACCCGTAAGCGCAACGGTCACATGTTTTCTGGCGAGCTTGGAAATCAGATACGTCGGAATTTGTGATGCATCCGCGAACGGCTCATCAAACATATCGGGCAGTTGCGGGATAACGTTCAGCGCGTCCTGCGATGTCACGCGAAATTCATGATGATCGGTGCCAATATGCGCGGCGATTTTCGCTGCGGCCTTGGATTCATCGTAACCATCATCATCGAACCCGATGGAATAGGTTTTCACAGGTCTTGTCGAATGCGTCTGCATCAACGCCGTCACCGTGGAAGAATCAATCCCGCCCGATAAAAATGATCCCAACGGTACATCGGCAATCATGCGCTGTCTCACCGCGCGTGATAACATTTCCTCAAATGTCTCAACGATGGTCTGCTCATCATCGTTGACCAGATGATTGCGCGCATCGTCCACCGCATGGCGCAAAGACCAGTATAATTCCATACGGCGCGATAAATCCTCACCTGGCTGCATCGTCGCCAGATCAACACTCAATCTCCCGCCGGGCAGCAACTGCCAGACATTTTTGAAAATGCAATGCGGCGCACAGACATAACCAAAGCGCATGTAGAGTGAAAGAACATTGCGATCGAGTTCCGGTGTAAATTCCGGATGCGCGTGCAGCGCTTTTAGTTCCGATCCAAAAACAAGGTTCTTTCCGGCCCATCCGATATAAAGCGGTTTCTTGCCGAAGCGATCGCGCACGAAATGAAGTTGCTTCATCTGGCGATCCCACAAAACCATCGCGAACATGCCGTTGATTTTCTGCAAGGCTGCATTCAGTCCGTAATGCTCGATGGCGGTTAGCAAAACTTCCGTATCGGAACGACCTTTGAACGTGTGCCCTGCCGCGCGAAGATCGGCCTCTATATCCTGATAATTATAAAACTCGCCGTTATAGACGAACATGTAACGCCCCGTGTGCGAAGCCATGGGCTGCATGCCATCCGGGGACAAATCGATGATCGCAAGGCGGCGCTGCGCGAGCACCACGGGCACATCCGGGTCCTGCCAGCAATCGGCGGAATCCGGGCCTCTATGGGCGATGGCCTTATGCATGGCCGTGCCGATGACCTGCAATTCCCGCCTGTCACCCCCCCCTGACGGGGCGTAAAATCCTGCTATTCCACACATATTTTCATCGTTTGTCTTTGCTTTCCGGCATTTGATAAACTATTTCATTAATACTGAAAAGGACAGATTATTCGTGAATATCGACCTCTTCCATACCGGTCATAACGAGGCGGGGCTTATCTGCAACGGGTCTTTTGGCTCGCCCGTGGTCGGCGTCATTCTGGATGCCCAGACGCAAGAACTGACCCTTGAATTCGAAGACGGCGGAACATTCCACCTGAACGTGCCCGTCGAAATCGACCACCGCGACAAACTACTGTTCGCCCACCGTATGTATGTGGGGTTTCTGGAGGGCGATTTTCTGACCGATGCTTTCGAAGTACCTCTGCTCTATCTGAACGATCCTTACGGCAGCGAATTCGGTCAGGCTTCGCCCCTCTCCCGCGCCAAACGCTCTGTGGTCGCCTTCGAACAATTCATGAAACGCTGTAACTTTGCGCAGGCGCTGCACCGGGATAATCTCGGCGATGAAGACAGCGCGCGTTCTATTTTGCGCGGCATCGACCCGCACGCGCTGCAATATTCGCCCGCCCTGATGCGCCAGATGCAGATGAACGCCATGCCGCGTGCCGTGAACGCACCGCAGATGGCGGGCCTCGGCGGCACCACCAGCGGACAATCCCGCATCATAAAGAAAAAAACCGAAGACGAAGAATAATCCCAAAGCTGTCATCCCGAGCGTAGCGAAGCGGAGTGGAGTGATCTTTGGCAGAACGATCATGCAAAGATCCCTCGGCTACGCTCGGGATGACAGTAAGAGAATTACCAAACAGGAATTTCAGGCGCATCCATCGCGCCTCTTATCACGGCCTTATATGGCATTTCGCTTGGCGCTGATTCAAAGAATGCATTAACGGCGTTGACCATTTTAGGATTCCGGCTATCCACATGACCGATCAAAACGATGGCATTGCTGTTACAAAATTCCTGAAAGGCATAAGCAAGCTGACTGCCACGGATATTCATATCGGCCAGTTGTGCCAGAACGGCAATGCCCGTTTGGTCGGGGGCAACCTTGCGAATTTCCTGAATTGCCGCCAGAGCGCCCGGCTTACCTTCCGTCACGGCAGCAATGATATCTTCGCCGGACATTTTCTTTGTAAACTTTTCCCTTAATTGCATTTGCACTCTCCTAAATTGGAGAGCGTTATAACAAATGATATTTAGTTATGTCAAGCTAGAAATGACTACTGCGATTGCCTGATTTTCCGCCACCTTGCAACATTGGAATTATGCTCCTCAAGCGTACGGGCAAACACATGTCCACCCGTGCCGTCCGCCACGAAGTATAGATAATCATGCACTTCAGGATGCAGCACCGCTTCGATAGATGCGCGGCCCGGATTGGCGATCGGTCCCGGCGGCAGACCGGGATAAAGATACGTGTTGTAGGGTGAATCCTCTTCCAGATCCTTGCTCAGAAGGCGCCGACCTATCGGCCCCTGCCCTTCACTTTGCACCTGCCCCTTGGTTATCGCATAGATCACGGTGGGATCGGATTGCAACGGAATATTCTGCCGCAGGCGGTTGATAAACACACCCGCGATACGCGCGCGTTCCGTTGCCACGCCTGTTTCTTTTTCGACAATGGATGCCAGCGTCAACGCTTCGGCCTGCGTCGTGAACGGCAGATCGCCCGCACGGCCTGGCCACAATTCTTCCATCGTTTTATCCATCGCCTGCTTCATTTTGCCCAAAAGCGCGGCGCGATCTTCCTGATTGATGTAATGATAGGTCTGGGGCAGTAAGGTGCCTTCGGGCGGCGTTTCCGGCAATTCGCCCGACATATCGCTCTGCCCTTTTAAAATCTCGCTCACCTGCCATGACGTAACGCCTTCGGGAAACGTGACCTTGCGGTCATAGATTTTACCCGCACGCATCATCTCCAGCGCATCGTTCATAGAAATATTGGCGGTGAATTGATACTCCCCGGCCTTGAGCGGGCGCGGATCATTCTGCAACCGTACAACAATCTTCATCACCATAGCCGAAGCGATGACATTGTTCTGCTGCAACGTCTGCGCAATCGTGCTCACGCCCTTGCCACGCTCGATCAACACAATGCTTTCCTGCGGCAATGGTCCGGGTTCTCCCGCCGAATTGACCGCGTTGAATATCCAGATCCCGCCCGCGATACCGACGGTGGAGACCAGAAAAATTACAATGAGCAGAAATTTTTTCATCCCAGTTATAGTCAGGTGATCAACGGCGCAAAACAAGGTGAAATCCAAAAATATTTATAGTTTTTTTAGCGGAACATTTTGCCGCTTGGTTCCGTTGGCGGGGCGTCAAACATCACAGCAATCAAAGGAGAAATCATTATGGCTAACGAACGCAATGACGACCGCAACGAAAACCAATCCGGCGGCTCATCGTACAATGCCGGCAATTTCAAAAACAACCCGCAACGCGCCTCCGAAGCAGGCCGCAAGGGCGGTCAGGCATCGCGCGGCCGTCGTTCCTGATTTTTGAACTTCCTCTCGTCATCCCGAACGCGGCACGCGGAGGGATCTTTGGCCTATCCATTTGATCAAGGATTCCTCACCCATAAAGGGTTCGGAATGACGGGATGGTAGTATCCCTACACAGCCCTCATAATCACCGAAGCGTTGGTGCCGCCAAAGCCGAACGAATTCGACAACGCAATCTTCACCTTTTTATCCTTGGCGACTTTGGGTACGAGATCGATACCTTTGCAGGGTTCCGAAATATTTTCGAGATTGAGCGTTGGCGGCAATATGCCTGTCTCGATCGCCTTCATCGAATAGATCGCTTCGACCGCGCCCGCCGCGCCGAGCAAATGCCCGATGGCGGATTTGGTCGAAGACATCGAAAGCTTGTTCAATGATTTTTCGAACAGACGTTTGATCGCCGTGCATTCGATACCATCGCCCACAGGCGTCGATGTGCCGTGCGCATTGATATAATCGATATCTTCGGGATTGATCTTTGCGTTTTTCAACGCCGCAGACATAGCGCGGAAACCGCCATCGCCGCCTTCGGGCGGGGATGTGATGTGATACGCATCGCCCGACAATCCATAACCGATCACTTCGGCATAGATTTTTGCGCCGCGCTTTTTCGCATGCTCATATTCTTCCAAAACGACAACGCCCGATCCTTCGGCGATGACGAACCCGTCGCGCCCTTCATCGAACGGACGCGAAGCTTCCGTCGGGCGATCATTATATCCCGTGGACAAGGCGCGCGCTGCTGCAAACCCGCCGACACCGAGCGGCGTCACGGCGGCTTCCGCCCCGCCTGCCACCATCACATCGGCATCGCCCAGCGCGATCAAACGCGCGGAATCGCCGATAGCGTGCGTGCCCGTGGCACAGGCCGTAACGACGGAATGGTTCGGGCCTTTAAATCCGTATTTGATAGACACGTGACCGGAGGCCAAATTGATCAACATCGCCGGAATGCAAAAAGGCGACATACGGCGCGGTCCGCGTTCCTTGAGCGTGATCGAAGCTTCGTACATCGTGCCAAGCCCGCCTATGCCCGATCCAATGAGAACGCCCGTGCGTTCCTGATCTTCTTGCGCTTCGGCTTTCCAGCCGGAATCTTCAATCGCTTCTTGCGCCGCCGCCATTGCAAACTCGATAAAACGGTCGATTTTCTTTTGCTCTTTGATGGGAACGAACAGATTGACGTTGAACGCTCCGTCCGTCGGATTTTCATCCGTGGTTTTGGGTACGATCCCCGCGACATGCGATGCCATGTCGGTCAAATCGAATTCGTCGATGATGCGAAGACCGCTTTTTCCGGCAGTGATAGAATCCCAGTTGCGTTTGACGCCAACGCCGAGCGGCGTGACCATTCCCATACCCGTGACAACAACACGTCTCATATCTTGTTCCTCTACCTGATGTCATTCTGAGCGGAGCGAAGGATCTCCTGTTCGCGCTCCTCTGAGATTCTTCGCTTCGCTCAGAATGACAAAAGACTAAATAAAAACGGCGGCCTAACTATAGCAATAGTAAAAGCCGCCGTCATAATAATTTCATAGCTGATTAAGCAGCCGAATTCGCTTTGATAAAGTTAACGGCGTCGCCAACCGTCTGGATTTTTTCGGCAGCATCGTCAGGAATCTCGACCTTGAATTCTTCTTCGAAGGCCATGACGAGTTCAACGGTGTCGAGGGAATCTGCACCCAGATCATCGATGAAGCTGGCGCCTTCCGATACTTTCGCGGCATCAACGCCGAGATGTTCGACAACAATTTTTTTAACGCGGTCTGCAATATCGCTCATTGCGGTCCCTTACCTTTTCCTTAGTGTTGAATTCAAAAATCGAACCGGACTTTACCAATCCGTCGGGCCTTTGCAAGCCCTTATCTGCTGCATAGCACTCCGCATATTAATTTTCCAGTATATTCAAAGGCCTAATCGTTCCTGAATGTGGATAAGACGGGTGAATATGGCATTGGCTCCGGCGGATTTCAGCGTTTCCTGCGCTCTGGCGGGATCATGCGAAGACCCGGTAAATCCCCACGTCGTCATGCCCGCCGCAACGCCCGCCTGAACCCCCGACGAGCTGTCTTCAATGACAAGACATCGTTCCGGCTCCACACCCATCTGACTCGCCGCGAACAAGAATAGATCGGGATAGGGTTTTGCTTTTTTCACTTGGATTTTAGTGAATACGGTAGAATCCGTGAAATTACCCATCAAACCTGTCAATTCCAGCGATCTTAAAACATTCGAACGCTCTCCGTTCGATGCCACACAAATCTTGAATTTTGTCTTCGCCGCAGCAACCAGCCCCGATGCGCCTTTGACCGGGCGCAAATCCGTCATCTGCAATTCCGAAACTCGCTTGATGTAACGCGGTACGAAATCGTCGGATGGCGCGATCCCCGTTTCCATCTGCAGCATCAAAAGAATGTTGGATGCGGTCTTTCCGGTCCAATGTTTTTCGACATGTTCCTGATCATAGGCGGGAAATCCGTCTTCTTGTAAAATCTGCATAAAGGCGGCATTGTTCACGCCTTCAGAATCGGTGAGGGTTCCATCACAATCGAAAATAATCAGGTCGAAATCAGGCATGCCGGTCAGGCCGCATGTCTGAACGCCTGATAGTTGGCACCGGCTCTCATTATCTCCGCGCGACGAGGAGTCATCACGACCGGATCATTCCACGAAGGGTTAAGAATGCGGTTTTTATCGCGTTTTGGCAGGGCAACAATTTTCCTGCAATGCTGCAATGCCCTGTCAACCGCAGCAGCACTGGCTGTCTGAAAAGCATCGGCGATCTCCTCGCGCAGCGCGCCGTAAACCATATCCTGCATTTGTGCATGGGCCTCGACAGTCCCATTATAATGGCGCGTCGGCACGACCGCACGGCGGTTGGATACAACCAGCAAGTTTTCCTGATCCTCTGGCGTGCGGATAAATCCTGCAACATCCAGATCCCGCTTGCGGAACTTGAGCTTCTCCTCTGCAAGTTTTCCGGCCAGTTCCTTGACCTGCTCTTTGGTTGCGCCGATTTGCTCTATACCCGGTACAATTTCAAGACAGCAGTTGTGGGATAGATCTATTTGCAATAGGGGCTGAACGATATGGTCGCTCACGACTTTACGGGCTTCGAACACAGGGGTCAGAATCTCTGTTTTCTGGCCAAACAGTCTTGTAATATCGCGTCTCAAGCTTCTGTTATAGACAACGCTCACGATCAAACCTTCGTCATTCAGCATGATGCGGTCGGCGTTATCGCCACTGAAAAACTGCCCGTCTTGCGGATGCGGACTGCCCATCAAATCGAGCACGCTACGCACCTTGCGAAACGCCGTCGCATTCGCGCCTATAAAGACCGAAGACAAAAAGCTTAGATCGTTTGGATTGGCTGGCTCTAGATTCATGACCACCTCCACTACCCCAAAATTACACCCGTCTTTCCACCCCTGAAAAGATAAATGCTTATAGGGTCGTCACTTGGTCAAACGCAAGCAATCAATTGTGATATTTTTGTGACAGTTTCATGCCTGACAAAAGCGAACAGGGGGTTGTCGTGGCTAGGCGCTAGGAGCGAAGTGTACGACTAGTACATGAGCGACAACGCAACGCCGCCACGGCTGGCCCCTGAAAGCTTTAAATCATCGCCATGCCGCCATTCACATGTATGGTCGATCCGGTGACATAACCCGCTTCATCAGACGCCAGAAACGCCACAGCCGCAGCGATATCTTCGGATGTCCCCATTTTGCCCGCCGGTATGGTGGCGTTGATTGTGGCCTTCTGATCGTCGGTCAGAACATCGGTCATCGCGGTCGCAATAAAACCCGGCGCGACGCAATTGACCGTGATGTTGCGCGATGCGATCTCCGCCGCCATCGCCTTGCTCCAACCGATCATCCCGGCCTTGCTCGCCACATAATTCGCCTGCCCCGGATTGCCCGTAACGCCGACCACGCTCGCAATGTTAATGATCCGGCCCCAGCGGCGCTTCATCATGCCGCGCTGCACAGCGCGCGCCAGCTTGAACGTCGCTGACATGTTCACATCGATCACCGTCTGCCAGTCCTCATCCTTCATCCGCATGGAAAGCCCGTCCTTGGTCAGGCCCGCATTGTTCACGAGGATATCGATCTGCCCCATTTTCTCTTCGGCACTTTTAATCAGCGCGTCTACAGCTTCCGAAGAAGACAGATCGGCAGGCAGCACAAACACGCGATCTTTCAATTCTGCGGCCAGCTCGGATAATTTGCTTTCATTCCGCCCCGAAATCCCGACGACCGCGCCTTGGCTATGCAACGCTTTCGCGATCGCCCCGCCGATGCCTCCGGTTGCGCCCGTAACCAGAGCCGTTTTGCCGTTAAGTGAGAACATGGAAATTATCCTTTCAACTTCAAAATCAACGCTTCGATCTGCTCGGGTGTGCCGACAGATTCCACGGCGATATCTTTTTCAATGCGCTTGACGAGGCCTGCGAGAACTTTTCCGGCACCGAGCTCGACCATCTCGGTCACGCCCTGCTCTTTCATCCATTGCACGGATTCGCGCCAGCGCACCATCCCTGTGATCTGATCGACCAGAAGACGGCGAATATCCGATGGCTCACTCACGCCCTTGGCCGTGACGTTGGATACCACCGGAACAAACGGCGGTCTTATATTCGTATCGGCCAGCGCATACGCCATTTCCTGCGCGGCGGGTGCCATCAGCGAACAATGGAACGGCGCCGACACAGGCAATATAATCGCCTTCTTCGCGCCTGCTTCGGTCGCAAGGCTTACGGCGAGTTGCACAGCCCCCGCATGGCCCGACACAACAACCTGCCCGTCGCTGTTATCATTCGCCGCCTGACACACAACCTCGCGTCCGCCTTTTTCTTTGGCTTGTTTCACAACGGCCTGCACTTCGGGCAAATTCAATCCCAATATCGCCGCCATCGCGCCGATGCCGACAGGCACCGCTTTTTGCATCGCCTTGCCACGCACTTTTAAAAGCTTCGCGGTCATCGCAAGCTCCAGCGCACCTGCCGTCGTCAACGCCGAATATTCACCCAAAGAATGCCCCGCCATAAAGCTGCACACATTTTCAAATTTGATTCCGCCCTGCTTGCGCAAGATTTTTGCAATCGCCAGCGAATGCGCCATCAAAGCGGGCTGCGTATTTTCTGTAAGATTGAGTTCCGACTCTTCGCCCTCAAACATCATCTTGGAAAGATTTTGCGATAATGCGTGATCGACTTCCTCGAACACCTCGCGGGCCTCGACGAAACTTGCGGCTAAGTCCTTGCCCATACCGACAAACTGCGACCCCTGCCCCGGAAATATGAATGCGCGGCTCATGATGTTCTCAACCCTCTTGTTTTTATATGCGGATAGTTGGGGGCAGAATGCAAAGCTGCGGAACTTTCGTCAAGGGTGCGTATTTGGTTGGACAGGGTATATGAACACTCACTTGTTTATGCAATGCGGCAAAGATAGTTATACCAACTGGGCCGTTTTTGATATATAAGTATAAAATCGGAAACATAACAGGCCACCAGACCACAAGAGCTCAATCGCCCAACAATGAGCCCATAATGGCCATAATTCCGTCCAAACAGAGTGCGAAAACCGGGTCAATCCAATCGAGGGAAAACTTAAAAAGGCGGGAGGATGCTCGCCAAAGCAGCGGCAACACATAGAGGACTCATAGCCAGGCAACCAACTTACAGGAGGTAGTGACTAATGAGCTCTAATAAACCGAACAAAGAAGTAATCCACCGGGTACTCGAAGACACCAGATACGCCTACAAAATCACTTGCGAAATGGATCACTCCAACGCGGACTATGCTGAATATGCCAGCCTGCAATCGCTGGCGGAATTCAGACGGGCCTTTGGAAATCCCGAACTCACCTATGAACAGCTTTGCCAAATCTTGCGCAGCGCTTCGAATAAGGAGCGCCGCCGGCAATGCAAAACCCCGTGGGCGATGTTCATGGCGAATTATCTGGAACGGAATGGAAATTCAAACATCCATATCCGCCACTAAAAAAGATCCGTTGTCGTCACCCGCTTGTTAACGCAAGCGTCGAGCCAACGGATAGTAATTAACCTGCCAGAATCTTTTTCATTTCCATTCCGCTCTTTTCAGCCAAACCCCTGAAAAGGGCGGATTTCTGTATTCTCAGGGCAAAAATGGTTAATAAAGTAATAAGAAACTGATTGACTGTTTATATGTTTTATATTACATTACGGAAAATAAAATTGGAGACGTTTCATGACCCCGACCATTCTGACATCACTTGCCAACCAGGTTAGCAATATCGAGTTTTCCGATAAGCGTAGAAAAGACGCTGCTCATACTTACTTGATGAACCTTATCATCATGCGCAGGGATAAAAAGCTTGGTGATATCCATGAAATGGCTGAATTGGTCGGCAATCACGTCCGTGTAAATTTTTTGGGCACCGCCACCGACCAATCTGAAAGCGATTGGGTTAGACGTTACGGTATAGAGAAGGGTTCAAAGGCGCTTATTGAACTTGCCAACCATATAATAAATCTCAGAGATGCGGATAAAGCTGCAAAAGGCGTAACGGCCTTTAACAACGCCGACAAACCTTTAAAAGATGCAACTGCCAAGCTTGGTTTGGATGAAGCAATCGAAACTCTGACAAAAATTGCCGAAGATACCAAAAGCGCCCCGGAAGTGCGCAAAGACGCAATTGCAAATGTTGGTTTGCTTTTCATCGCTGCACAGCGCGCGGAATATAAAATCGATCGCGCCCCTTACAACGAAAGATTTAACGTCATTTCTACCACTGCTACAGATGATCATGTGGCCGGCTATGCGATGCAATTCGGCATAGGATAGGCGAATTATCTGGAACACAGATGGACATTTCCATTCCGCTCTTTTCAGCCAAACCACTGAAAGGGGCGGAAAATTTATCTAAGTTCGTTTACCACAAAATGAACCATGTTTGCGACGCTCAACGTCCTTGCATTTTCAATGGCCGCCTTGAGGGGCTTTGCAAATTCGTGACGGGGGTCTTCACATTGCATCGCCCCTTCAAAATCGCCGACGATCCGCGAAAGTTTTTTGAAAACATGGCCCATTCCTTGCTCCATGACCTTGGACTCGATCAATGCATCGACCAGCGAAAAAGGATAATGCATATCTACGGACTCGCCCTTTGCGGCCGGGTAAAACGCAGGATGCGTTGCCATCATCACGCCAAGCCCCTGCTCGCCCATTGAATCCGAATTCAGCAAACTCACCGTACTATCGAAATGATCCGAAGCATGCACGCTAGTAAAATAATGTGACAAATTATCTTTGAGTTGTGGAAACAACCATGATTTCACATCCGCTTTGACAGGCGCCGACTTAATGGGTGATAACGCCACCGCTTGCGAAAACATGCTATCGAAAATGTTTTGAACCTGTTTTGGTTTTAATTTTTCTATGTTGGACGGGCTGAACGAAATCACGCTGTCCGCGCCTTTGCCTTCCTCAATGGTGCAAGACGGCAACTTCCAATAGGCATCGTGAATGTGACAGCGCATATTATAGTCATCGCCGTAAACACTGAACGCCACCCGCATGGTTCCATCGAACACACCATCCTCGGTTTCAACCTCATTGACTGCGATACGATCCTGCAAAATGCAACTCGGCTCCCATAGGCCCAACCAGTTACGATTTTTTCCGACCCATTTGTGGACTGTCATGTAACGCGTAATATCCTTTTCGAGATCGGCAGGTTTGATCAGGCGGATGCCCGCACCACCCAAAAAGCTCAGCGGTTTCAAAACATATTGTTCACAGGCCGGATCGGGCTTCATATGTTTCAGCGCTTCTTTTTTATCGGTCGGCAATATCTGCGTTTTGGGGAACAAATCTTCCATGCCTGCTTGGGCTGCCATGTATGATTGATAGGCTTTGTTGTCAGACAACGCTTGTATGTGTAAATCATTGTTGATCGGTTGATAAACGCCGCTCATATGATCGGCCGTTACAAGATAGGTACGGCCCATATTAAGAACGTGCGCATTACTGCGCGGAATCAAAAGCACACGGCTGCTATCGTTGTGTTTTATCACGCCGGAACTATTGGCATTCACGACACGTAAATCGGGAAACAGTTTCTGGTAATCGGCGGTGACGCTATCCGAAATCATTTTTGGCCCGCAGAGCCGGGCATAACCGTTAAATCCGGATCGTAGCCCGTCATTAAACTCCAGAATCTTGAATCCGCGCGCCGACGGATCGTCCGCATGAACAAGTTTTAGATCGACAGAAAGAAGTGTTATTTTCATAAGCTTTTATCTAATGACTTCGGGAGATTGCGTCAATGATAGAATGTTGGACAAATTGTGAATTTAATCCTATAATGGGCAATGATTTCAAACCCCGCCGCCCAAACCCAACACTATTCCCAACCATGTCACCCCCGCGAAGGCGGGGGTCCAGTCCACAATATGTGCGCAGCTTTGCTGCGCTCTTACTGGATCCCCGACGTTAGTGCCTGCCTTGCGGCAGGCCTCGGGGATGACGATAGAGGGGTTAATTCTGATCAAGACCACCCGCGCTTTTCAAATTCCGCGGAACGAACTGAACAGACATCATGGAAAATCAACAACTTAAGTTTTTGCTTAAGTACGGACGGCGGCGGTGATCTGGGAAAATCACAACGAACGAACTATTGGAGTTTCTCAAAAAACCGGCAAAACGAACTGAGCGATCATAGATTCCGGAAAATGCAAAAATCAATGAAAAACCCTTGCTATTCCTTGGCCCAACCCGCTATAACCACGCCAACCATCAACCTCGCTGGCGCAACGGCATTATGCACCGGCTTTATATCCGAGAGGAGAAAATCATGCCCTTCTACGAAACCGTGTTTATCGCACGGCAGGATCTGAGTGATGCGCAAGTAAAGGCCATCACGGAAACCTGCGAAAAGATCATCAAAGACGGCAAAGGCAAAGTCACCAAGACCGAAAGCTGGGGCCTGCGCAACCTTGCCTACAAAATCAACAAAAACAAAAAAGGACACTATGTCCTGATCGAATGCGATGCTCCGGCTCCTGCCGTCATCGAAATGGAACGTACGATCCGTCTGAACGAAGACATCGTCCGTTACATGACGATCAAACTCGATGAACTCTCCAAGGGTCCTTCGAAACCGATCGACAAGAACACAGACGATGATGATTTCCGTCCGAAATTCGGCGATGACCGTGGTGATCGCGGTGATCGTTCCAACAGATTTGAAAAGGATGCAGCATAATGGCCGAGAGATCTGAACGCGAACCCCGTGGCGAAGGCCGCGATGGCGCAGCCGGTGGCAAGAAGACCTTCTTCCGTCGCCGCAAAACCTGCCCGTTTTCGGGCCCGAAAGCTCCTGCGATTGACTGGAAAGACGTTCGTCTTCTGGGTCGCTTCGTATCCGAGCGCGGAAAAATGGTCCCTTCCCGCATCACTGCGGTAAGCCAAAAGAAACAACGCGAATTGGCGCAAGCCATCAAACGTGCACGGTTCATGGCGCTTATGCCCTATGTCCGTAACGAGAGCGAAAGCCGTTAAGGTAGAAAGAAAGGAATAGAACAATGCCTACTCAAGTCATTCTACTGGAGCGCGTAGAGAACCTCGGATCCATGGGCGACGTCGTTGCCGTGAAGCCGGGTTACGCCCGCAACTATCTGTTGCCGCAAAGCAAGGCCTTGCGCGCAACGAAAGAAAACGTGGCTTACTATGAGGCGCAAAAAGCGCATCTGCAAAAAGCCAACGCCGAGAAAAAAGCCGAAGCCGAAAAGATTGCCAAGAAGATCGAAGGCACGAAAGTCGTCATCATCCGTCAGGCATCCGAAGGCGGTCAGTTGTACGGTTCGGTATCGAGCCGCGACATTGCTGAATCGCTGTCAAACGACACGAAAGTCACTGTCACGCGCGGTCAGGTTTACCTGAACGCCGCTTACAAGACGATCGGCCTGTTCCCGGTTGATGTAATCCTGCACCCCGAAGTGAAGGTAAAGGTTACGGTCAACGTGGCACGTTCTGCCGCTGAAGCTGAAATCCAGGCAAAAACCGGCAAAGCCGTTATCGCCGATGCCCGCGCTACGGGCGGCAAAGTGGCCAAAGATGCATCCTTGGATGACGCCAAGGCCGCGATGCTCGAAGAGGGCGCTCTGGCAAACGAAAAAGCCGAAGCTGATGAAGAAGCTAAAGCTTCCGCCGAGGCGTCCGAAAAAGCCGCCAAGAAAGCCGCTAAAAAACCTAAGAAGGCCGAAGCTGCCGAAGGCGAAGAAGCCGGAGAAGACGCTGCTGAATAGCTTCTTCTTTGAAATCATTCACAAAAACCCCTGCCTAAACCGCAGGGGTTTTTTATTCACAGACCTATCCACGAGGTTACGGGCGGTTTTGTTTTCGCCGCTTGCACTCTGCGCTACCAAATTCCGGGGCGCACCATTACTATGAATCCCATGGCCTCTGATTCACCGCACCTGAAAGTCGTCACCGCTGACGACGACTTCGCCCACCGCACCCTGCCGCACAATCTCGAAGCGGAACAGGGTTTGCTCGGCATGCTGCTGATCGACAACAAGAACATCGAAAAAGTGAACGACCTGATAAAGCCGGATCATTTCAGCCATCCTACCCACGGCAGGATTTACGAGACCATCATCCGCATGGTCGACAAGGGCCTAGAAGCGAAAGCGACGACGCTCAAAGATTACTTCGAAAAAGACGAAGGCCTCGCCGGTGTCGGCGGCACGCAATATCTGGTGGAACTCGCCACCGAAGTGCCGCTGCTCAACGATATTAAAGACTACGCCAAAACGATTTACGATCGTCATCTACGCCGCGAAATCATCCGCTTCAATCAGGACATGTCCTCCATGGCATTCAACTATGCCATCGAACAAGACGCGGAAAACATTATCACCGAGGCCGAAAGCCGTTTATTCAAGCTCGCCGAATCCGGCCAGAGTGGACAGACGGGATTCATTACACTCCGCGACTCCGTCAAAGTTGCGCTGGAATACGCTGAAAAAGCCTATCAGTCCGACACGCATGTCACAGGCGTTACCACAGGCCTTCGCGATCTCGATCAAAAACTCGGCGGGCTGCACAATTCAGATCTTCTCATTCTCGCCGCGCGTCCTTCGATGGGTAAAACATCGCTCGCGGTCAACATCGCCTACAACGCCGCAAAAGCGTGGAAAGGCAAAGAAGGAATCGGCGGCGGCGCACGCGTCGGCTTCTTCTCACTCGAAATGTCATCCGATCAGCTCGCCACACGTATCCTCTCCGAACAATCGGGGATCTCCGGCGATGCCATCCGCAAAGGCCAAATCAAGGAAGCCGATTTCATCGCCTTCGTGCAAGCGGCTCAGACATTATCCACGATCCCGCTCTTCATCGACGACACGCCCGCGCTCACCATCGGCCAGCTGCGCACGCGCGCACGCCGCCTGAAACGCCAACATGGTCTTGAATTGCTGGTCATCGACTATCTGCAATTGTTGCAAGGCTCGGGCACGCGTCAGTCCGAAGGCAACCGCGTTCTCGAAATCTCCGAAATCACGCGCGGCCTCAAAGCCATCGCCAAGGAATTGCAAATCCCCGTTATAGCGCTTTCACAGCTTTCCCGTGCCGTCGAACAGCGCGACGATAAACGACCCCAATTATCAGACCTTCGGGAATCGGGATCCATAGAACAGGACGCGGACGTTGTCATGTTCATCTACCGCCGCGAATATTACCTTTCGCGCGAAGAACCGGAACGCAAAGGCGGCGAAGACGGCACGAAATTCAACGAACGCTATGAACAATGGCGCCAAGATCTAGAAACTTGTGCGAAAGTGGCCGATGTCATCGTCGCCAAGCAACGTCACGGCCCGATCGGCACAG
The DNA here is from genome assembly GCA_964539025.1 of uncultured Micavibrio sp. Taxonomy (GTDB): domain Bacteria; phylum Pseudomonadota; class Alphaproteobacteria; order Micavibrionales; family Micavibrionaceae; genus Micavibrio_A. The sequence goes on along the minus strand of CAZIFA010000006.1, from coordinate 105,446 downwards.
TCTCGCTGTATTTCGATTCCAACATCACGCGCTTTTCCGATCTGGAAACGCGGTTCGGCTAATCCATGCCTGCGCCCGCCTTGCTGCAAATTTCCCTCACCAACCTTGCCGGGAATTACAACCTTATTCGTAAAAAGACGAAGGCCGAAGTCGCTGGCGTCATCAAGGCCGACGGATACGGAATCGGCATCAAATTCGCTTTTGAAACGTTGTGGCGGGAAGGCTGCCGCCGTTTCTTTGTCGCAACGCCCGAAGAGGCCGCAACCGTGCGCTCTTTGCAATCATCGGCGGAAATTTTCGTCCTCGGCGGGCTCTATCATGACGCGGGGGAATATTACACCGCGCATAACATCACTCCTGTTCTTGGATCGCTTGAGGAAATTGCTCGCTGGACCGCATTTGCAAAAAAACAGAACCGCAACCTCCCCGCCGCGATTCATTTCGACACGGGCATAAACAGGCTCGGACTTGGCGCGGATGAAACTAAAAAACTGATCGCCGATAAAAGCCTGCTCGATGCCATCGATCTTAAACTGATTATGAGCCACTTCGCCTGCAGCGACGAAAAGGATCATGAAATGAACGCACGGCAGGCACAGGCCTTTGCACAAATCGCCGCCGATTTTCCCGGCACGCCTAAATCACTTTGCAATTCATCCGGTATCTTTCGCAATACTGACTGGCATTATGATGTACTGCGTCCCGGCTTTTGCCTCTATGGCGGCAACCCAACGCCCGAAACGAAGAATCCGATGCAACAAGTCGTCTCGCTTGATGTCCGCATCCTGCAAACAAGCAATGTGAAAAAAGGCGAAACCGCCGGATACGGCGCGACTCACATTTTCGAAAAAGACGCCCGCACAGCGACCGTCGCACTCGGCTATGCCGATGGCATTCCGCGCAGCGGCAGCAATAGCGCCCGCCTTTTTTGGAACGGCCAGCCCTGCCCCATCGTGGGCCGCATCTCCATGGACCTTGCCATCGTCGATATTGGCGGGCTTACAGGCCCCAATCCCCGGCCTGGCGATATGCTCGAAGTTTTGGGACCTAACCAAAGCGTCGATGATCTGGCCGATGCCTGCGGTACGATCGGCTATGAAATCCTGACCTCGCTGGGAAGACGTTACGAACGCATATATCTTTGAAATACTTGGCCGTGGGGGCTTTTCAGAACCCCCTAAAAAGGTTAAGAATTTGATAGGTCTCGCTTTTTCGAAAGTTCCTCCGCCATGAACGACAAGACACCGACCATCCCGGGCAGTTTTCTCCTCGATGCGTGCCAAGGCATCGGTCACAGTATCTTAAAATTCTTTCAATCGATCGGCGTTCTGGCGATTTTCATTGCCAAGTCGTTGATGCATGTCTTCACGCCGCCTTGGTATCCCAAGCTGATCCTGCGCCAGTTCATCGATATAGGCTATTATTCCCTGCCTGTCGTCGGCATGACCGCGATTTTCACCGGAATGGTGCTGGCGCTGCAATCCTACACCGGCTTTACACGCTTTAACGCTGAAAGCGCGATCGCGGGCGTTGTCGCCCTATCGGTTACACGCGAACTGGCGCCCGTTCTGGCGGGACTCATGGTTGCTGGGCGTATTGGTGCGAGTATCGCCGCCGAAATCGGCACCATGCGTGTCACCGAACAGATCGATGCGCTACGCACGCTTTCGGTCAACCCCTATAAATATCTGATCGTACCGCGAATCATCGCCGGCACTATCATGTTGCCCGTTCTCGTGCTGATCGCAGACATTATTGGCATCTATGGCGGTTATATAGTTTCCATCTACACGCTTGGATTTTCTGAAGGAAGCTACCTGACCCAGACCTGGGACATTCTTGAACCCAACGATGTAACCTCTGGACTCGTAAAAGCTTCGATGTTCGGCTTCCTCGTTACGATCATGGGATGCTATCACGGATTCAATTCTGGACGCGGCGCACAGGGTGTTGGCGCGGCCACGACCTACGCCGTCGTCTCCGCTTCTATCCTCATCCTGATATTCAACTTCATCCTGACCAAGGTTTTCTTTTCATGAACGCCGAAGATCACAAAATATCCGGCACGCCCAAGATTGCCATGCGCGAAGTCCATAAATCCTTCGGGGATAAGGTCGTACTCGACGGCGTCAATCTGACCGTAAATGCCGGAGAATCGCTCGTCATTATCGGCGGATCCGGATCGGGCAAATCGGTTATGCTCAAATGCATTCTCGGGCTTATCAGACCAGATTCCGGCTCTATCCAGGTTGACGGCAAAGAGACGTCTAAATTCTCCTCTGCGGAACGTTATGAGATGATGAGCAAATTCGGCATGCTGTTTCAAGGCGCCGCTTTGTTCGATTCCTTGCGTGTCTGGCAGAATGTCGCTTTCGGGCTGATTGAGGGCGGCAAGATGGACAAAGACGAAGCGCACGATATAGCCATCAAGAAACTGGCTCAGGTAGGCCTCGGACCCCAGGTCGGCGATCTATACCCGGCTGAACTGTCAGGCGGGATGCAAAAGCGCGTAGCGCTTGCCAGAGCCATCGCCACCAATCCTGAAATTATCTTCTTCGACGAACCAACCACAGGTCTCGACCCAATCATGGCCGACGTCATCAACGATTTGATCGTCGATTGCGTCAAGGATCTGGGTGCCACCGCACTTTCCATCACCCACGACATGGCCTCGGCCCGCAAGATCGCCGATCACGTTGCCATGATCTATCAGGGCAAGATCATCTGGTATGGAAAGGTCGGTGACCTCGATCATTCGGGCAACCCCTATGTCGACCAATTCATCCATGGCCGCGCCGACGGGCCTATCACCAAGCACGCCAGCTTTAAATCTTAGCAATTGGTTGCAGACAACCAGCCTGAAATGTTGTAAAACTATCCCTATACAACAGTCAGGAAGTTTCGCGTGAACCTTAAGGTTTTCATGGGCTTACCCGCTATTTTCAGCGGGCTTCACTATGGTCAACACCATGGCAAAGGGCGAAACATTCAATCCATAAATATTATGCAAATAATTCAATCATAATAATGCAGAGAGTCTTATGTCCGTTCTCGATATCCTTATTAATTACCACATAGCATTCCTCAAAGGCTTGGCCGTTACACTTGAAATGTCCGTCATCATCTGGACGCTCGGTATTGTCTTCGGCACGGCACTTGGCGTTGCCGCCACAAGGTATCCCGCCCATGTCGGGTTTCCGACGCGGATCATTTCCTTCCTTCTCGCAGGCGTGCCAATCCTCGTCTTCTTGTTCTGGCTGCATTATCCGGCGCAGGCAATGCTCAACGTCGTGATCGATCCGTTTTATACCGCGACCTTTACCTTCTGCCTCATTAATATTTTCGGCGTGGCCGATATTGTGCGGGCGGCGCTGTCCGACTTTCCACAGCAGTACGTTATTGCGGCAAAGGTAACCGGCCTGACCCGCAAACAAACCATCATGCATATCGAACTTCCGTTGATAGTCCGCTCTATCACACCAGGATTGTTGATGCTGCAAGTGACGATGCTGCATGTTACGCTCTTCTCTTCGCTTATCTCGGTCGAAGAAATTTTCCGTGTCGCCCAGCGCATCAACGCCCAGATATACCGCCCCGTCGAAATTTACACCGCGCTTGGCGTGTTCTTCCTCGCGGTCTGCGTACCGGTCAACGCCATCGCGCTTTACCTGAAAGACAAATTCACCCGCAATATTTCGGAGCAATAAGATGAGAAAACTTTTCTTGACCGCCCTTCTATCCATAATGGCCCTGCCCGCCTTCGCGGCGGAAAAAAACGAAGATGTTTTCGACCGCGTGATGCGCACACGAACGATACAATGCGCCTACGTTCTATATGAACCCGTAATGATGAAGGATCCCAAGACAGAACAGTTGAGCGGGATTATTTATGATCTGATGGAAGAAATCGGCAAACGGGTCCACATGAAGATCGAATGGTCCGAGAGCTCATATGCCACATATTCCGAAGATATAAAACGCCCGGATGTCGATCTGTTTTGCGGCACATTCTGGACAATGGCAGAAACGGCGCAATTCGGCGCTGTATCCGTTCCCCTCTGGTACAGCGGCATCGGAATCTATGTACGCGCCGATGATACACGCTTTGATAAGGACTACACAAAACTGAACAACGAAAATATCACTATTTCTGCCGTTGATGGCACCATCCCAATGAGGATAGCGCTCCAGGATTTTCCCAAGGCAAAAATCCTCTCGGCACCGGCGCTGAGCGATTATCTGCTGAACTTGCTCAATGTTTCGAACGGAAAAGCGGATGTCACGTTCGTTGAATTAAGTCAAGCTGCCGCGTTTTCAAAAAACAACCCGGGTAAGCTCAAGAATATCATTCCTGAAGCCCCGATACACACATATGCAAACTCGGTCATGGTGCGTATGGGCGAAACAAAAATGTGGCTGTTCATGAATGCCGCCCTCACCGAGCTCGTTAACGAGGGTTTTGTCGATAAAGTGCTCGATAAGTATGATCCGGAACCACACACGCTATACCGTGTATACAAACCATATGAGGCATTACAATAATGAAATCATTCCTTCTGGCCCTGACGCTCGTCACTCTCTCTTTCCCGGCTTACGCTAAGGAGAAGGAAAGCGCCTTCGAACGGATCGTGCGAACCGGCGTGATCCGCTGCGGCTATTACGTGTTCCCACCTATTACGTACCGCGATCCCAATGGCGGCGCGCTTTCGGGTTTAACCGTAGATACGATGAATTACATCGCAGAACGCGCATCGCTGAAGGTCGAGTGGACGGAAGAAGTAACCTTTGGCAACTGGGTTCCGGCGCTACAGGCGGGCCGCGTGGACGTGATTTGTACCCCCATGTGGCCGGAGCTTCCCATGGCCAAAGCAGCCTCATTTAGCGAGCCAATGTTCTTTGCCGGAATTTATCCCGTCGTACGGGCGGACGATACGAGATTTGGCAAAGATGTTAAACGGGAAAGATTCAACCAACCGGACGTCACCTTCGCATCGCAAGAAGGCAATATAACAGCCCTTCTTACGAAGGCTGTATTTCCCAAGGCCAAACACTATGTTCTGCCGCCCGATGCGGACACAACCATGATCGTTACGTCCGTTGTCAGTAAAAAAGCGGATGCGCAGCTCGCCGATTACAATGCGATCAATCAGTGGAATGACCACAATGAAAGCAAGATCAAGATTATTGACAGCATAGACCCCATAAAAGTACAGCAATTCCCGTTTTCCGTTGCGCGCGGCGAAACAGAATTGCTGGAGTTTTTAAATCTTGCGGTCCGTGAAATGAATTACAGCGGTGAAATTGATCGCATCCTGCGCAAATGGGAGCCTGAGCCCGGCAAAACCTATCTGCGCGCGGGCAAGTCTTATAAGGATGCGCAATGAAAAAGGCTATTATCGTTTTAATAGCTGCCTTACTTTTTTCTGACCCAGCTCTGGCAGCCGATAAAAAAGAGAGTGCATTCGAGCGCATCATTCGAACTGGCGTCATCCGCTGCGGCTATTACGTGTTTCCTCCGGTCACAATTCGCGATCCCAACACCAACGAATTATCCGGTTTTTCCGTCGACTATATGAACAAGCTTGCCGAACGCGCGGCACTCAAGGTTGAATGGACGCAGGAATTTACATGGGCCAACTGGATTCCTGAAATTCAAGCGGAGCGGTTTGATGTCGCCTGCACGCCTATGTGGCCCGATATGGCGCAACTCAAAGCCGTCACTTTTACCGAACCCATGTTTTATGCCGGTCTTTATCCGTTGGTGCGAAAAGACGATCCTCACTTCGTTAAAGGCACACTGGAAGAAATCAACAACCCGGACGTGACGGTTCTGACCCAGGAAGGCACAACCACGGATAGTTTGGGCCGGGCTCTTTTTCCAAAAGCGAAATTTTACACCCTTCCTCCAAGCGCCAGCGGCGGCGAATTTTATCAATCACTCCTCACCAAAAAAGCCGATGTCACGATGACAGACCGGAATGGTCTCGCCTACTACGAAAAAACCAACGACAAGAATTTCAAATTCATTGCTACGGACAAACCGCTCAAGCTACAATCCTTCCCGCTTGCCGTGGCGCGGGACGAAAAAGATCTTCTTGAGTTTCTAAACCAGTCGATCAAGGAGCTGGACAACACAGGCGATACAGACCGCATGCTGCGTGAATGGGAACCAGAACCAGGTAAAACATATCTGCGTGTTGCAAAGCCATACAAGGACACAAAATGAAAATTATTTATCTTGCCCTCGCCCTGATAACATTTTCTCTCCCCGCTTTCGCAGCGGAAAAAGAATCCGCTTATGACCGCGTCATGCGCACACAAACCATCCGTTGCGGATATGGCACAGCCGATCCGTGGATTATGAAAGACACCGCGACCGGCGCGATGACAGGTTTCTACGTTGAAATTATGGAAGAGGTCGCCAAGTCCCTTTCGCTGAAGCTGGAATGGCCCGAAGAAACCGGCTGGGCCAACATACCCACCTCCCTCGCCACAGGACGCGTCGATGTGGCCTGCTCGACATTGTGGGTCGATCCTATGCGCGGACGCCAGGTCGCCCACACCCGCCCGCTTTTCTACAGTCCACTCTATGTCTACACCCGCGCAAACGATAAAAAATTCGATAAGAACAGCGACCTGAACAACTCCGATGTAAGGATCGTCGTGCAGGACGGGGATATAAGTGCGGCTCTGGCCAAACGCCACTATCCGAAAGCAACGCTGGTGTCCCTGCCTTCCACGGCGTCCGTGGCCGAATTTTATGAGAACGTCATAACGGGCAAAGCGGATATCGTATTTTCCGATGGCACCACCACCGGGAAATATAACGAGGGGCGATCCGAAGATAAAAAACTCCGCCGCATTCCGGGTACCGAACCCGCCGCGATTTACGCCAACGCATACGCCGTAAATATCCACGATCACGCCATGAAGGAAATGCTCGATTCCGCCGTCCTCTATCTTCTGGACAACGGATTTATGGATGAGGCTATCGCGAAATTTAACAAAAAATATCCGGATGCCGTTATTCCCGTCGACAAAAACTACAAGGACACAAAATGAAACGTCTTATCGTAGCCCTCGCCCTCATCGCAATCTCCTTTCCCGCCTTCGCCACGGAAAAAGAAAGCGCGTTTAGCCGCGTCATAAAAACGCAAACCATCCGCTGCGGTTACAACCAGTACGCCCCCTATTTTATAAAAGACGCAAACACAGGCGAATTTTCAGGCATTTTCCATGACATCATGGAAGAACTAGGCAAAAACGCCGGACTCAAGATCGAATGGGCGGAAGAAGTCGGTTTCGATGGCATTTTCACCGGGCTTGCCGACGGGCGGTATGACGTTTGGTGCAGCGGCATATGGCCCAGCACCTCGCGCTCGCGTGTTGGAACATTCACATCTCCTGTTTTTTTCAGCACCATCGTAAGCTGGGCCAAACCCGGCGAGACGCGGTTTAAAACACTCGCGGACTTCAACAAACCTGAAGTGCGCCTCGCCACCATCGACGGCGCGCAGGAAGATTCCATCGCCCGCACCGATTTCCCGCTGGCGCAGCGTATTTCGTCCTCCGCCTCTACTCTGTTCACGGATAATTTCCTGAAAATATCGACAGGAAAAGCCGACATCGTGTTTGCCGAACCTTCCGCCGCTATGGCCTATGCCACGGCCAATCCGGGCAAACTCGCCCCTATATTGCCCGAACAGCCGCTGCGTGTTTTCGGAAACACGCTCGCCGTGAACAAGAGCGAAACATCTTTGAACGAATTGCTCGATCAGGGAATGCTCGAATTGCTTTACAGCGGCCGTATCGAAGTCATTTTAAAACGCCATGAAAAATACCCCGGCAGCTTCCTGCGCGTTGCAAAACCTTATGAGAGCGCAAAATGAAATATGTGCTTCTCTTCATTGCGCTGATTGCAACTTCCTTCCCCGCCTTCGCCGCGGAAAAAGAAAGCGCGTTTGACCGCGTGATGAAGACGCAAACCATCCGCTGCGGTTATTTCACATGGTCGCCATTTTTGATGAAAGACCCCAACACCGGGAAATTTTCCGGTATCTATCATGATGTGATGGAAGAGATTGGCAAAAAACTCTCTCTCAAAATCGAATGGACGGAGGAAACGGGTCAAGCCAATCCGTTCGAAGGCATGAAAACCGGACGGTTCGATATGTTCTGCGGACCGATCACGCCAACGCCCGACCGCGCCAAGATCGCCGCCTTCTCACGCCCGTTCTTCTACATCCCCTATCTGGCCTATGCCCGCGCCGATGATGCGCGCTTTAAAAACATCGCAGCCATCAACGATCCTTCCGTCAAAATCGCCGTGATAGACGGAGAATTCGCCAATGAAATCGTCCAGCGCGATTTTTCCAAAGCTTCGCTTGTTACGCTACCGCCTTTGTCCGACGGATCGCAGGTTATGCTCTCGGTGACAACAAAAAAGGCCGATGTCTTCTTGAACGATTCGGCCGCAACATCCGTGTTCATGCAAAAAAATCCCGGCACCGTTAAACCCGTATCCACAAACCCGTTGCGTACTCTGGCGGCCGTCCTTGTCCTGCCGCAAAACGACATGGCCTTCAAAGGCATGATAGATGCAGTTTTGGACCTTATGATCGGCGATCAGGCGATCGACGCCATCCTTGGCAAATACGCGCTACCCGATAGTCATTTCCTGCTCCCTGCAAAACCATATGAGGTTAAAAAATGAGACTGACTGTTCTTGCATTACTTTTTGCTTTTTTGACAGTCCCTGCTTTCGCGACGGAAAAAGAATCCGCCTATGACCGCGTGATGAAAACGAACACATTCCGCTGCGGCTATGGCGTATGGGCGCCCAACATCATCTCAGATCCGAATACAAACACGATTTCGGGTATCTTCTACGATTACATGGAAGAACTGGGTAAAGCCGCAAATTTGAAAATCGAATGGCGCGAGGTAGCCTTTACCGATTTCGCGCTGGAATTAAACGCAGGCCGCATCGATGGCATGTGCGCCGGCATCTTCCCGACGGCGGCCCGGGCACGGGAGATGCTGTTCACCGCACCAATCAATTATGTCGCGATCAGTGCCTATGTCCGCAAGAACGATAGCCGTTTCGACAACGCGATGGAAAAACTGAATTCACCGGATATTACGCTGGCAACGATGGATGTTGAAATGTCGAGCGTGATAGCCGCCGCCGATTTCCCGAAGGCCAAGGCACTCTCCATTCCTGTAACGGCGAGCCAGCCACAGATGTTGATCAATGTCGCGGATGGTAAAGCTGACGCAACCTTCACCGACCTCGCCACAGCCGCAGGATTCATGGCCAACAATCCTGGGAAACTCAAACTCCTGCCCGGCGGTTCTATGGTTCGCAGCTTTGGCAATACGGTTGCACTTTCCAAAAATGAGCCCGGATTAAAAGCTTTTCTGGATACCGCCACGGCGGAGCTTTTACAAAACGGCACGATCGAAAAAATCTTGAAAAAATACGAAAATCATCCAAGCACCCTGCTCCGCGTCGCAAAACCATATGAGGAGTTCCTATGAAACACGTTCTTCTTGCACTCGCTTTAATTACCGCCTCCCTTCCCGCCCTCGCGGCAGAAAAGGAATCCGCCTACGACCGTGTCATGGCAACTGGGGTTTTGAAATGCGGCTACGGCGTGTCCCCGCCGCTTTTGAACAAAGATCCCAACACGGGCGTAATGTCCGGTATGGATTACGATGTCTGGGAGGCCGTTGCCCGCCACCTTGATCTGAAAATAGAATGGGTGGAATTCAGCGGGTGGAGCACGTTCACGGAAGATTTGAAAGCAGGCCGTTACGACGCTTTTTGCACGCAACTCTGGATTTCCCCGCCGCGCATGAAATATTTGAGCCTATCTACTCCTGTAGCTTATAGTTTTGTGGATGCTTATGTGCGTAGCGACGATACAAGGTTCGACAAGGATATAAATGCCGCCAATTCAGAAACCGTGACTATCCCCGTTGTCGATGGCGACGTCACGGAATATATGGCCAAAAGCACTTTCCCGAACGCCAAAAGATTAAGCCTGCCCAACAGTTCGAGCTGGGAAGAATTGCACATGTCGGTAACGGGCAAAAAAGCTGATATCTTTTTCATTGATCCGGCCAGCTATGAGACGCTGAACAAAAACAATCCGGTAAAGCTGAAAAAACTCAACATTCCGCCTGTTTTTAGTTTCGCATCCTATTACGGCTTTGCCAAAGGCGAATATGGGCTGCGCGATACAGTCGATGTTGCATTGCGGATGATGATCGATACCGGACAGATGGAAAAAATGGTCAAGGCCGTATCGCCGCTGATTACCCCGCCCGCAAGAAACTATACTGATAAGAAGGAGAAATAAGATGAGATCGGAAAAATTCTTATGCTTGCTTGTTCTAATAGGCGCGGTCACTATCGGCCCAGTTAAATCTTTCGCCGCAGAGAAAGAAAGCGCGTTTGAACGCGTTATGAAGACAAGCGTTCTTAAATGCGGTTATGTTCCATGGCCGCCGGGGTTTGAGGTCGATCCCAACACCAACGAAGTCAAAGGTCATGCGAAAGAGCTGTTCGGTTCCATCATCAAACTCGCAGGATGGAAACCGGAATGGGTTCAGGTCGTCTTGGGCAATGAAACGATGGATCTGGAAACCGGCAGGATCGATGCGATGTGCGCGGCAGGCCCATGGATTCTCTCGAACGTACGGTTTGTCGATTATACGACGCCGGCCACCTATACCCCCATCTTCTTATATTCCCGCGCAGACGATACGCGCTTTAACGCTCAATCCGATTTGAACAAAGAGGATATAACCTTTGTCGGCATCGATGGCGATGTCAGCACCGATTTGGTGCAGATACGCTACCCCAAGGCCAAAATGCGCAACGCGCCGAGCATCACCGATCCTTCGCAAATGCTGATGGATGTTGCGACGAAAAAGGCCGATCTGGTTCTGCTCGATCCCGTTACGGCCGATGGTTTCATAAAAAATAATCCCGGAAAGGTCAAAGCCGTTTCGGACAAAGTCTTTGCCGTATACCCGGTCGGTATGTCGGTTAAATGGGGCGAATACCAATTAAAAGAGGTATTGAGCCGCGCCACGGAAATGGCCATTAATATTGGTCTGGCCGACGATAAGATCGATTTATACGATAAAACACGTAAAACCATTTACTCTCCTGCCAAACCATATGAGGTAAAAAAATGAAACCTGTCCTTTTCATTCTCGCACTGGTTACTTTTGCTTTTCCCGCCTTCGCAGCGGGGAAAGAATCCGCTTATGACCGCGTAATACGCACAAACACTCTGCGCGTCGGCTATTCGATCTGGCCGCCTTATACGATTCAAGACCCCAACACCGGCGAATTGTCCGGCATGGGCGTGGATATCGCCGAACTCACAGCGTCCCTTCTCGACGTCAAACTTGAATGGGTGCAGATGACAGGATACGGAACGCAGGTCGAGGCGTTAAAACAGGGCATGTACGATATCACGATCAACGATGGACCTTACGTTTTCACGACCATCAAATTCATCGACTTTTCCGATCCCTACGTCTACGCACCCGTCTTCGCCTATGGCCGCGCCGATGAGACGCGTTTCAAAACGATGGACGATTTGAACAAGCCGGAAGTAACCTTTATAGGTCTGGATGGTGATCTGAGCGTCGATCTGGTCAATCGCCTCTACGCGAAGGCAAAGCTTGATACACTCCCCGCCACGACCGATCCGGGCATCTTGATGACCAACGTTGCCACAAAAAAGGGAGATGTCACGATTCTTGATCCGGGTTCCATCCACACGTTCAATAAGAACAACAAGCCGGGCTTGAAAAACTTATTCCCTAAAGAGGCCGTCGCGGTTTATCCGATCGGCTTTGCCACAGCCAAAGGCGAAGACAAGCTTTTGAATATGCTGAACGGCGCGGTGGCCGCTATGATCAACACCAACACCATCAACCCGATCATAGAAAAATGGTTGCCGGAAAAAGACGCGTTCTACCCGGTTGACACATCCTATAAGGTGAAGTAAGCGATGAAACTAGGACTCTTTCTCTGCCTTCTCATTCTCGTATCCGGAATCTCTATCTTCCCAAAGATAGGCTTTGCGGCCGAAAAAGAGAGCGCCTATGAAAGAGTGTTAAAGACAGGCACGCTGCGCTGCGGTTATTTCATATGGCCGCCGCATATGCAAAAAGATGCCGCCACGGGAAAGTTAAGCGGAATTTATTACGATATAATCGAACAACTGGGGAATGTTCTAAACCTCAAAATTGAATGGTCCTATGAATATACATTCGGCCAGCAAGTGGAAGCGTTAAGGTCGGGGAAGATGGATGCGCTTTGTGGCGATGGGCCGTGGACGCGCAGCGCCATTCCCTATCTGGATTACACGCATGAATATCTGTTTATTCCGGCCTATGCTTATGTGGCGCAGAGTAATCCCAAAAAACTTACATTCGATAAACTAAACTCCCCGGATGTCACATTCACGTTGATGGATGGGGATGGCAGCGCGGAATATCTGGACACGTTTTTCCCGAACGCAAAACGTATGTCCATGCCGTCCACATCCGACCCTACTATGCTAATCCAGAATGTTATTGCCGGAAAGGCGGATGCGGTTCTCAACGACCCCATAACCATCGATGCGCAAGGCGCCCATAATAAAGAGAAGCTTGTGGCCTTGCGTCCGGAAAAACCAATGACTGTCGCGCCCATGCTTATCAGCCTACTCAAAGGGGAACAAAGCCTCTTAAACACGCTCAATCAAGGGATTGACCTTTTAAACGACAGCGGTTTTCTGGATAAAACATTGAAAAAATATGACCCAACGGGTAAAAAACTCATGGCCCCAAAAGAAAGATACAGGACGGAATAGATGTTATCCGCACACGACCTACATAAATCATTCGGTGACAAACAAATTTTGCGTGGGATAGATCTGAATATCGAGCCGGGCCAGATCACCTGTGTTATAGGACCGTCAGGCACGGGAAAAACGACCCTGCTCCGCGCCATGACGCTGCTCGACTACCCGGATAGCGGACGGATAGAAGTGGACGGGGAAAAATTCTCTTTCCCGCTGGCCCCGGAACAGCAAATAACCCCGCCATGGCCGAAACTGACGGCTGTGTTCCAGTCACTCTTCTTGTGGCCACACCTAACGTTGCGGGAAAATATCATGCTACCCGCCCGCAACTGCAACCCGCAAGCGGAGAAGGATATCGAGGGTCTGATCCATCTGTTCGAGATGCAACATTTTATCGACAATTACCCGAACCAGGCCTCGGTCGGCCAGCGGCAACGCGCTGCGCTGGCACGCGCCCTGATACTCAACCCGCGTTATATCATGCTGGATGAGATCACATCCGCTCTGGATGTCGAGCAGACGGCCCGCATCCTGACCAAGCTGGAACATCTCAAGGAACGCAATATCGGCGTGTTTTTGATCACGCACCATCTGGGCTTTGCCAAACGCGCGGCGGACCAGATCGTCTTCATGAATGATGGGACGATAGAGGAACAAGGCGGGCCAGATATTCTGTCCAATCCCCGCAGCCAGCGCTTGCGTCAATTCCTGTCTTTAAGCGAACTCGCAGCCTAGGGATTATCTGTTTTTGCGCCTTTATTGCGCCATCAAGTCGGGCTATAAATTCGCATGCGCTTTTTGGGCAAATTGTTCATTCTGTTATTCTATCTGGGATTGCTCGGCGGGATAGCCGCAGCCGGCGGCGCATGGCTGGTCTATCGCCATTATGAACGCGACCTTCCCGATTATACCCAACTCAAAAAATACGAACCGCCCATCGTAACACGCATCTATGCGGGTGACGGGCGATTGCTGGCTGAATATGCGCAAGAACGCCGCGTGTTCGTGCCCGTGCAATCCATGCCGGACATGGTGAAGAACGCCTTTATCGCAGCAGAAGACCAGAATTTCTACACGCATCCCGGGATCGACCTGACCGCCATTGCCCGCGCCGCAGTTTCAAACTTCGTACACAAAGGTGGCCGTCTTGTCGGCGCGTCTACCATCACACAGCAGGTCGCCAAAAACTTCCTGCTGACCAACGAACGCTCTCTGGAGCGTAAAATCCGCGAAGCCATCCTTGCGACCCGCATGGAAAAGGCGATGACCAAGGACCAGATTCTTGAGCTCTACATGAACGAGATTTTTTTGGGCCAACGATCCTATGGCGTCGCCGCTGCAGCACAGACTTACTTCGATAAAAAACTCGATGATCTCAACGTTGCCGAAGCCGCCTATCTGGCGGCATTGCCCAAAGCGCCCAACAATTACCATCCCGTGCGCAAACACAATGCCGCAATCGGGCGGCGCAACTGGGTGATCGATCGAATGCAGGAAGACGGTTATATCACGGCATCACAGGCCGACCTCGCCAAAGCCTCGCCGCTGGCAATGACGCTCAAGGACGAAGCCGACGTCGTCTCCGCGCCCTTTTTCGCCGAAGAAGTCCGCCGTCAGATCAAAGTCCAGTATGGCGATGAAAGCCTTTACAAGGGCGGCCTGACTGTACGCACCTCCGTCGATCCAAGATTGCAGGAGATCGCCGTGAAATCCTTACGCGACGGGCTGATGGAATATGATCATCGTCACGGATGGCGCGGGCCGTTGCAACATTTTGATTCCATCGATGACTGGACCGAACAGTTAATCAAGGTCGAAGAACCGGATGATATGCCCGATAACTGGGTTCTGGCCATCGTGCTGGAAAGTGGAACGGCGCAAGCCAAAATCGGATTTGCCGATAAATCGACCGGCACATTGCCGCTCGCAGGCGTACAATGGGCGCGCAAATGTCTGGAAGAATGCTACGCGCTCGGGCCTGAAATCACGAGCGTCAGTCAGGTTTTAAACAAAGGCGATGTCATCCTTGTCGAAAAAACTGGCAAAGATGAAAAAACCTCATGGAAACTTCACCAACTTCCCAAAGTGCAGGGCGCATTGATCGCGATGGACCCGCACACGGGCCGCGTTCTGGCCATTCAGGGCGGTTGGAAATACGGACCCTCACAATTTAACCGCGCGACGCAAGCCAAACGCCAGCCGGGTTCGGCCTTCAAGCCCTTCGTCTATCTGGCCGCCCTCGATAAAGGCTTTACCCCCGCCACACGCGTGCTCGATGCGCCTTTTACCATGGAGCAATCGCCGGGCAGTTTCTGGAGCCCGACCAATTATTCAGGAGAATTTTACGGCCCGACACCAATCCGCGTCGGTGTTGAAAAATCCCGTAACCTGATGACCGTTCGCCTTGCCGACCATGTCGGTATGGCCACCGTCGTTGAATACGCCAAACGCCTCGGCATTGCCGATGAGATGAAACCCTATCTTTCCTACGCTCTGGGCGCGGGCGAAACGACGCTGCTCAAGCTGACCAACGCCTATGCCATGCTGGTCAATGGCGGTAAGAAAACCACGCCAACCATCATCGACCGCATTCAGGATCGGCGCGGCAAAACGATATACAGCGATGACACACGCCCCTGCCCCAATTGCGGCGATTTGATCCGCTGGGACGGACAGACCACGCCCGAAGTCCCTGATGATCGCGAACAGATAGCCGATGAACGCACCGTCTATCAGATGGTGAGTATCCTCGAAGGCGTCGTCCAGCGCGGTACGGCGGCAAAGCTCGCGTCTTTAGGCCGTCCGCTCGCCGGAAAAACGGGAACCACCAACAAATCCAAAGATAGCTGGTTTATCGGCTTCTCTCCGGACTTGGTTGTAGGCGTGTTCGTTGGATTCGACGAACCGCAATCTTTGGGCAAACGCGAAACCGGCGCGTCCACCGCCGCGCCGATCTTCGCTTCGTTCATGGAAGAAGCCCTCAAAGATACGCCGCCCACACCGTTCCGCGTTCCTCCCGGCATCAAAAATGTGCGGATCAACGCCGACACAGGCCGCGCTGCGCAACCGGGCGACAAGCATGTCATATGGGAAGCCTTCGTCACCGGCACCGAACCCAACCTTGATGACTATGTTCTGGATAACACGGTGATCGGCGGCGATCAGGCGGTCAGCGGCTATGGCGATGGCATGGACAACGCCGCGCCGGATACAATACCCGACCAGAATGACCCGTATCAGGCGCCGCCGCCGATCGAACAACAACCCTTCGTTCCCGCCGATGATTCTTTCACCAGCTTCAGCCGCGAACGGGACGATTCGGCGCAACCCACGCCGGTTTATCCACCGATGCAGGAACAACCCGCGCCGGGCGGTTCCGATTTCAACGGCACGGGCGGTCTTTATTAAAATAAAAAAACATGGTGACGGTTTTTTTCATAGTGGGAAACCTCGATTGCGTTTGAGTGTGTTTCTGTGAAAATGGAATCATGAATGAAATTGACAAACCGTCCGGTTTTTCCTCTCTCAAAAGCCACCTTCTCATCGCCATGCCGCAAATGAACGATCCGCGCTTTCACCGCGCAGTCGTATTCTTGTGCGTGCACGACAAAAAGGGGGCTATGGGTATGGTGATCAACAACCCCCTGCCCTCACCAGATTTCGCGGAAGTGCTTAAACAGGTCGGTGTTATGGCTGATCGTCCGCTCGATGACAAGATACGTGCCATGCCGGTTCTGGCGGGCGGTCCGGTTCAGGGAGTTAACGGCTTTCTGATCCATTCTTCGGATTTTTCACAAAAAGATACGATCCATGTCGACGATCTGTTTTCGATCAGCGGCACAGTGGATTCCCTACGCACCATCGTCAATGGCTACCGTCCTGAAAAAATGATTTTCACGCTCGGCTATGCAGGATGGGGCGCTGGACAATTGGAGCGGGAGTTGCAGGACAATGTCTGGCTCACCGTCCCCGCAAGCCATGAGATCGTGTTCAATACACCTGCCTCTGAAATGTGGGAGAATGCATTCGCCCTGATCGGCGTTAATCCCGCGATGCTATCGAGTATCTCGGGCCGCGCTTAGGAAATCGGCGGCATTTATCCCGTATAGGATATGATCCTGCCGCCGCCCCTCTATCTGGATATAATTTTTGGCAAAACCTTCTTCGGTAAATCCGGCCCTGATCAACATAGCCCGGCTTTTATGGTTATGCGGCAGAGTGGCCGCATTCATCCGATGCAGGGACAAAATCGAAAAGGCATAATCAAGGACGCCTTGCGTCGCCTCGGTCATATACCCGTTTCCTTGCGAAGCTTCATCCAGCCAGTACCCCAAAGACGCATATTGCGCCGCGCCTCTTGAGACATTGTTGATATTGATTCCTCCGACCAGATCACGGCGTGCTTGATCGAAGATCAGGAAGGAATAGCCCCTATCCGCCAACCAATCTTGTGTGATGCGAGAAATCCTGCGTTGAAAAAACGCCTCGCTCAGGCAATCTTTCGGCCATGCAGGCTCGAACGGACGAAGATATGATTCATTCAATGAACGAACCCTGTGCCACGCGCCGTAATCTTCCTCGCGTGCAGGACGAAGCTCGAGGAGCGGTGTCATCAATTGACAATGAAGCGTGGCCTGCGGCGATTTAAGCTTCACAGACCACATAGGGCTCAGGCCGCCAGCCTGTTTATGATTTTATCATAGCTTTCAAGCGTCTTGATCGGACCGAGCGCGGCGAGAGTGGGTTTCCCGGTGAATATCTTCTGCGCGATCTTTTGGACGCTGTAAACCGTCACGGCATCTACTTGCGCGATCAGGCGGGATACGTCCGGCGCGTGGTTGAAATTGATCAGATACTTCGCCTGGCGGTTGGAACGGGACAACATCGATTCGCGACTCATTAATATCCCAGCCTTGATCTGTGCCTTGGCGCGGTTCAACTCTTCCTCGCTGATCGGGTCTTGCATTATCTTCACCAACTCCTCGCAAGTAACCGGCACCAGCTTGTTCAGTGATTCCGGCCCCGTTCCTGCGTAAATTTCAAACTGCCCGTCATCGTGATAAGAGGAATGGCTGGAATAAATCGAATAAACAAGTCCGCGTTTTTCGCGGATTTCTTGAAACAGGCGTGATGACATGCCGCCGCCCAGAACCGTGCCTAACATAACAGCGGAATAATAATCCGGGTCTTCGCGGCTTATCCCCTGAAAACCCAGAACGACATGGGCCTGTTCCAGTTCTTTTTCAATGCGCCGCTCACCGCCCTTGTATTGCGCAGGCGCATAGGCCTGATGCGTGTCCTTGGGCAGATCGCAGAACATAGTACGCGCAGTATGAACGAAGGAATCGTGATCAACATTGCCGGCAGCGGAAACAACGAGTTTTTCTGGCGTGTAAAAACGATGCACGTAATCATACAACGTTTCCTTCTTCATATTCTCGACGATTTCCTCACGGCCTAAAATCGGCGCGCCCAGCGCCTGATCGGGATAGGCGGTTTCCTGATAATGATCGAACACGACATCGTCCGGCGTATCGTTGGTCATGCCGATTTCCTGCAGGATAACACCGCGTTCCTTTTCCAACTCATTGTCCGGAAAAGTCGGGCGCTGCAGAATATCCGATAAAATATCCATCGCCATCGGCATATCGTTTTTGAGCAGGTGAATATAATAGGCTGTGATTTCACGCGATGTGTAGGCATTGATCTGACCGCCGACATCTTCGACGGCTTCGGCGATCTGGCGCGATGTGCGCGTCGGCGTGCCGTTGAACATCATATGCTCGACCATGTGGGCCACGCCGTTATGCTTTAAATCTTCGTGACGCGTGCCAACATCGGCCCAGACGCCGACAGCCACCGTTTCCATTTCAGGAACCGTGTCGGTGATAACGCGAAGACCGGATTCAAGCTTGGTGACTTTGATGCTCATGATAACCTTACATAGGGGTGGGTTTATTACCTTCTACCATATAAGGCCTTTGTGTTATCGAAACAATACCCAGATCGCTCCGTAAACGGTCAATGTGCTGGTTAATATCAGGAATTTTAGTCTCTGGGCCGACGGCAAGAAAATAAAATTTTCTGGAAAACATGGCGTGAATAGCTTCACGAAACCCTTCAATGGACGTCGAACGAGACACATCCATTTCCTGACTTAAAGGGTGATAGCGGCCTGCAGTGCTTATTTGCTCCGCCAAATATTCCCCGTTATTTTTAGGCGAATGCCGATATTCAGCCAGAGTTTCTTCTTCTCCTGCCTGAAATTTTTCGATGTCCTTCTTCCCGAAATTTTGAGCAAAGTCTTCGAATGTATCGAATATCACTTCTGTGGCCCTACTTACATGTTGCGGATCCAAAGATGTTACCGCTGCTAAAAACGACTGACCCGGAGGACGCTGCAGGCTGGCGCGTGCATCATAGACAAGCTTTTTTTCATCCCTTAAATTTTCATGCAAGCGCCTTGAAAGTGTCTGAGTCAATATACTTTCAATATCCGTTCCGCTATCGCATCGGGGCAGAGCTTCAAAGCCAGCGACAATTTCAAGAGCCTGTGTATCCATATAAGATGTATGGCTACCGCCTATAAAATCCATTTTTTGAGGACTCAGACTGCAACTTCTTGTTGGAAGAGTTGAAAAAAGCAGTTCTGCATTTCTTACAAGATGTTCGTGATCTACGGCGCCTGCGGCAACAAGAAACATGTTAGGTGCAACGTAGACTGATTCATAATAATGCATAAGATCATCAAAAGATATTTTTTGAATATCTTCCTTTGTTCCTAAAATAGGCTGCGATATACGGTGATCGGGATACAAAAGAGTTTGACCTCTAATATAAGTATTAAATCTAGATTCGTCCTCATAGGTTCGCCGCTCGCTTAATATTGGATTTCGCTCCATATCGACCTGGCGTTCGGTAAAGGCGGGACGCGTCAAAACCGTTGAAATACGCTCTAAATATTCAAAGACTTTTGCGGGAAGAGCATAAGCATAATAATTGGTATAAAAATAATTTGTGGTAAAATTGTACAACCCTCCTTTATTGATAAAATATGGCAGTAAATCATTCTCCCCGTATTGTTCAGAGCCATAGCCGAGCATGTGTTCGAGATAATGTGCAACCCCATATTGTCCCGGCCTTTCACAGGCGCTCCCGGATTTTATCCGGACTTCCAGATAGGTTTTTTCAGCATTCGGGATTTGTAAGGAATGCACTTCAAAACCATTATCCAAAACGGTTTTGCGATATTTATGATCTAACATCATACTCTTCTCTTTTAAATCAGAAGTGCATAGTACCAAAGTTGGCTTTAAGAAATCAAATTGGGTTATTTATTAATATTATCGCGAATAAATCCCTGCAATTTGGACAAATCGTTCGGCAAGACCGTCAATATTTCCTTCCGGCCATACAAATCTGCCAGATGCGCGGGCAATGGGGGGCGGATTCCGGTCGCCTGTTCCACCGCATCGGGGAATTTGGCCGGGTGCGCACAGGCCAGCGCCACCAGCGGAATAGCGGAATCCCGGCCTTTTTCGCACCAACCCGCATGCAACCCTACAGCCGTGTGTGGGTCGATCATATAGTTGCTCTCGTTGAAACATTCGGCCATCGTTACGGATGTCTGTGCGTCCGAACAGCGGTGTGCGCTGAAGATATTGCGGGCCTTTTTAAGCTGTTCTTCGGAGACTGAAAACGCACCGCTTTGTTTAAAAGAATTCATCTTGGCGCGAACATCATCGGCGTCGCGGCCCACAAGATCGAACAGGAACCGTTCAAAATTGCTTGAAACCTGAATATCCATGCTGGGCGATAAAGACGGCTCGACTTTCGCCGCCGTCATCGCGCCCGTTTCAAAGAAACGTGTCAGGATATCGTTGCGGTTGGAACCGATGATAAGCCGTTCAATCGGCAGCCCCATTTGCTTCGCGCAATAGGCCGCATAGACATTGCCGAAATTGCCCGTGGGAACGGCAAAGGAAATTTTACGACTGCCCGCATCCAGCGCCACGCCCGCAGCAAAATAATACGCGACCTGAATCATGATGCGTGCCCAGTTGATGGAATTGACCGCCGACAAATTCATCTCATTGCGGAATTTGTGATCCGCGAACATCGCCTTGAGCGCGTTCTGGCAATCATCGAATGTGCCCTGCAACGCGATATTGTGCACGTTGGGGGAATCCACGCTCGTCATCTGGCGGCGCTGCACTTCAGAGGTGCGGCCTTCAGGGTGCAGGATGAATATATCTATATTTTTGCAATCTTTCGTTGCTTCGATGGCTGCAGAACCCGTATCGCCCGACGTCGCGCCGACGATGGTGACGCGCTCACCCCTTTTTTCCAGCACGTAATCAAACAGACGGCCCAGAAGCTGCAACGGGTAATCCTTGAACGCCAGTGTCGGGCCGTGGAACAATTCCATCACCCATGTCGAAGGGTCGAGTCGAACCAAAGGTGCAACCGCCGGGTGGGAGAAATTCTTTTCATAGGTTTCGACGACCATCTCATGCAAATCGTCCGCCGGGATATCATCGCCGACGAAGGGTTTGATGACCTGATAGACTATGTCGGTGTAGGAAAGGCCCGATAACGCGTTCACATCAATCTGCGGCCATTGCGTGGGCACATAGAGGCCACCATCGGGGGCCATGCCGGACAACAGCACATCGGTGAAAGTCTTTTTGGCGCTATCGCCGCGGGTGGAAATGAATGAAATCATGTGATTATGTTTAAGCACAGTTGGCTTGCGATTCCAACCCCTTACGCCACTTCCAGATAGCGGTCCTGCAGATGGGCGATCAGCGGCCCCGGCGTCAGGCGCGAACCCGTCACATCCATCAACAGGTCATCCGTGCGCTTCAAGCGCCCCTGACTATAAACCTTATCGGCCAACCATGCCTGCACGGGCATAAAATCACCCTGCGACATAAGTTCAGGGATGTTCTGGATATCGCGTTTCATCTTGTCGAAAATTTGCGCCGCCGCCATATGGCCGAGCGTGTAAGACGGGAAATAGCCGAACTTGCCGACAAACCAGTGCACATCCTGCAAACACCCCTGCGCGTAGGATTGCGGCTCGACGCCGAGCAATTCTTTCATACCAGCATTCCATGCTTCGGGCAGGTCTTTCACCTTCAAGCGTCCGCCGATCATATCGCGTTCCAGTCTCATACGAAGAAGCACATGGAAGAAGTATGTAACTTCGTCGGCGCTCTTGCGGTCCGTGCCGGGTTTGACGCGGGTTTTCAGGCGGTAGAGATTTTCCGCCGTCATGGCCGGGTCGCCAAATTTCTGGAACAGGCCTTCGACACGGGGTGCAAGATAGCGATAAAATTCCTTCGTGCGGCCCAAGATCATCTCGATCAGCAGCGCCTGCGCTTCTTGCATCGCCGCGCCCAGATCCTGTCCCACGGGCTGGTAACGCCACGTATCGCGCGGCAGACCCTGAATGTAAATCCCGTGCCCGCCTTCATGCAACGCACTCTTCATCGAATCGAGGAAGTTCGTCGCATCCGATGTCTTGATCACAAGGCGGGTGTCGTCGGGCGTGCCACCCTCGACCGGGTTATGGCCTGTCTCATACAGACCGCCACGGTTGAAATCGAACCCCATGACTTTGAGCAAGGATTTGTTCAGCCACATTTGCTGCGCTGCGGGGAAAGGCCCGGTCAGCGGAACGGGTTCCGCCCGCTTACCCTGCTCTTCCAATATCCATGGCAAAAGTTCTTTGAGCTTGTCTTCCATGCGCCCGAACAACGCATCCACATCGTTCAGACGCGCGCCGGGCATATATTCACGCATCAACGCCTGATACGGCGCATCGGTCGCGTGATCGTTGTCTTTAAGGATTTTGCAATCGGCGATGCGGCGCTGCAGATCGACCATATCCTCCAGGAATGGGCGCGCATCATCCCAATCATCGCATTTCAAAACGTCGCGGTGTTTCCTGCGACCCTCATAGGCCAGCCGCGCCTTCTTTTCCATCAGGTCGGCAGGCACCTGCGCCACATGACGGTACATATTCTCCATCTCGCGCAAATTCGCCTTATCCCAAGGGTCCCACGATCCCGACGATTTTTGCTGATGCACATGTGCATCATCGATCATGGTCGAGATTTTCGGATTGGCGAGTTCTTCATGCATGCGGCGATATAAGAACGCGATCTGGCCCAGACGGCTTTTATACGCGCCTTCAGGCATGGCGGTCAGGAAATCGCGGCCCAGCGTCTCGACGATCGCGTTCATGCGTCCGATATCGCGAAATTCCATCTTCAGGTCCATGTAAGACTTTGAGGAATGTTCTTCATATTGTTTGGTGTTGGAAACGTCATCCGGCTGGCGCGGTGGCGGCAGGCGCAATATCTCATCGGCTTGCGTCTTCACCCCCGCAAGATGCGCGCCGATGATAGGCAGTTTTGCAGCCCAGCTGCGCAGCTTGTTCCAGTGATCCATGCCGATGACCATAGCAATCCGTCCTTAATATTCGATGAGCGGTCCGGTGCAGACCCTTTGAGCGCGCTGGCGGAACCCGACGAAACGTCTTTAAGGTTTTGATCGCCAACTATGGTCATAATATGACGTTCTTGGGCCGATGGGAAGCGAAAACCCAAAGAAAACGCCCGCACGGAAAAACCGGGCGGGCGCTGAATAAGCAAAAAGCTCGCTAAAGAGCAAGCTTACTTATTTTTTCTTTTTGGCTTTTTTCTTAGCTGCTTTTTTCACAACTTTTTTAACGGCTTTTTTGGCCGTTTTTTTCTTAGCAGGCTTGCGTTTTGCTGCTTTTTTCTTTGCTGTTTTTTTCACAACAGACGTTGCCATTTTCTTGGCAGGTTTTTTTCTTTTTTTCGTAGCCATAGTTCTCCATCTCCTTCGGTTTTGGAAAATATTCTCTTGATGATTTCAAGAAAAGGTTAAGAAGTAGTTACACGCGAATCAGTGTACTCCATTTTCGATATAAAAAAAATGATTTATGCATACCCCCTCATAAAATCCACAACTGTGACTCAAATGACACACCGCCCTCGATGGTCGGACTCGTATCCGACGCTCCGATAGATTTGCGCTGCCAAGCGATTCACGCTGGCGCATATAAGATGAGAGTGACACCGCGTGTACCCCGCACATTTCTGCGGTGCCCACGCGATGTGTTAAAGATTTGTGAAGGCAAAAATCTATCGACGCACGGGCCGTGCGACGAGTCCGCCTTGGCAGTTTGGACAGATGGAATTCATCGCATCGGTGCAGGATTCGCAAAATGTGCACTCGAAGGAACATATAAAGGCAGGACCCGCGTTCGAAAGAACCTTCGTACATTTTTCACAAGCCTGTTTCATTTCTAGGGTCATTGCTTATTCCCGGCTATGGGTTAGAGGGAGGTTTTTAAAGGGGGGATAGAATTACCCACCTAATTCATCATGAAAGGTACGAGTACGTGGAGGAATCACCATTTCTAAACTTTCTGCCTTCGTATTAGATGCAATATTTTTATAAAAAAACACTCCCGTTAAGGCCCCGCCTAAAGCATAGTCAATGCCCCCGGATAGAAAAGAGTAAAAATCAAACCCATTTTTTGTAAAAAGAAACGGTATATATAAAAATAGAAAAGAGACGATCATGCCAGTGAAAGCTAATTCATAAATATTATTCTCACGCTTATTTAAAAGCGCGTAACTAATTGGAGCACCAACTAGTAAAGATAAAAGAAAAATTACAGGCAAAAATAATATGAAGCCTATGCCGTGCATAAGTAGAGAGCCTACGAAGGCATCTGCAATTCCCTTACCAAGATGGCTGGTAGAAAAAAATATGCCAAATTTTAAAGATGAGAAGAGAGCGACAATAAGTAATGCTTTGCAAGCAGCATCAAATAACTCCCTCCAAATTTTCCAAAACCCCAGTTTCATCTCACTCCCACTCAATCGTTCCCGGCGGTTTGGACGTGATGTCATACACGACGCGGTTGATGCCGCGGACTTCGTTGATGATGCGCGTCGCCACCCGTCCCAAAAATTCATGATCGAAATGGTAATAATCCGCTGTCATCCCATCGGTTGAGGTAACGGCGCGAATGGCGCAGACATGGTCGTACGTCCGCTCATCCCCCATCACGCCGACGGTTTTGACGGGCAGCAGCACGGCAAAGGCCTGCCAGATCGCGTCATATAATCCGGCGTTACGGATTTCTTCGAGGTAAATCGTGTCCGCCTTGCGCAATATCTCCAGCTTCTCTTTCGTAATCTCACCGGGGATTCGAATGGCAAGACCCGGCCCCGGGAACGGGTGACGGCGGATGAATTCTTCGGGCATGCCAAGCTCTCGGCCCAGCGCCCGCACCTCGTCCTTGAACAACTCCCGCATCGGCTCGACGAGTTTGAGCTTCATATAATCGGGCAAGCCACCGACATTATGGTGGGATTTAATCGTCTGCGACGGACCGCCGGTGACCGAAACCGATTCGATCACATCGGGATAGAGCGTGCCTTGCGCAAGAAACTCCGCTCCGCCCACTTCTTTGCTGCATTTATCGAACACGTCGATAAACAATTTGCCGATGGTCTTCCTCTTGGTTTCGGGGTCAGACACCCCTTCCAGCGCTCCCAAAAAGAGTTTCGATGCGTCTTCATGGATCAGCGGGATGTTATAGCTATCGCGGAACATCTTCACGACCTGCTCGCTCTCGTTCGCCCGCATCAATCCGGTATCGACATAGATGCATGTCAACTGATCGCCAATCGCCTCATGCAGCAAAATCGCGGTCACACTAGAATCGACGCCGCCCGATAGGCCGCAAATCACTTTACCTTTGCCCACCTGCGCCCGGATTTTGGCGATGGACTCTTCCTTGAACGCCGCCATGGTCCAATCGCCCTTGCAGCCGCAGATATTATGCGTGAAATTTTTGAGCAAATCCTTACCGTGCGGCGTGTGCACAACTTCGGGATGGAATTGCGTCGCCCAGAAACGGCGTTCCTCGTTCGCGATGATGGCAAACGGCGCACCTTCTGACTTTGCGATAGCTTTAAAGCCTGCCGGGAGTTTCGTCACACGGTCGCCGTGGCTCATCCACACTTGCTCATGCGCGCCCTTTTTCCAAACATCGGCTGAAATGGCGCTTTCCTCGACCACATCGATATAGGCGCGTCCGAATTCACGGTCATGCCCGCTTTCGACGATCCCGCCCAATTGATGCACCATTGTCTGCTGGCCGTAGCAGATGCCAAAGACCGGCAGGCCCATCTCATATATGTGCTGCGGCGTGCGCGGGCTGTCTTTGTCGTTCACGCTGCACGGGCTGCCCGATAAAATAATGCCTTTGGGCGCATAGCTTTTGACCTTGGCTTCGTCTGCGCCGTTGAACGGCCAGATTTCGCAATAGACGCCGCTTTCGCGAAGACGCCTTGCGATGAGCTGAGTCACCTGCGATCCGAAGTCGAGGATCAGGATACGGTCATGATTTGGGGAAGAGGATGCAGATGTTTTGGGGGCTGTGCTTGTCATGGCCATTTGTAGCGGAAAAGTTCCCAAAAGGCAAGCTTTGGACATAGTTACTTTTAAGAAAAAACTCGACTTTCCTATGATTTCTTGTCTAACGTGAATGATATGACCAGACCAACGATCAGTTTCGAATTCTTTCCACCCAAAACGCCAGAGGGCGAAAAATCCCTGATGGAAACGGCAAAGAAACTTGCCGCCCTGAACCCCAAATTCATGACGGTGACGTTCGGGGCGGGCGGTTCGACGCGGGAAGGTACGCTCAAAACACTACGGGCCATCCAAAGCGTGACTGATGTTCCGTTAGCCTGTCACTTAACCTTTATCTCGATCACGAAAACCGAACTAAAAGCCTATCTCGATACGCTTTGGAATATGAATGTGCGGCATATCGTGGCGCTGCGCGGCGATATGCCCAAAGATTTGCAATGGCCGCTCGATGCCGATCTTGATTACTACCAATACACATCGGATTTTATCCAAGGCATCAAGGCGCACAGGCCGTTCGAAGTTTCCGTCGGCGCCTATCCGGAAAAACATCCCGATGCGCCGGATATGACCGCCGATCTGTTCGCGCTCAAGAAAAAATGCGATGCCGGGGCGGACCGCGCCATCACGCAATTTTTCTTCAATCATGACAATTACGCCGAATTTTTGAAAAACGCCCTCAAAATCGGCATTAAAACGTCGATCGTTCCGGGCCTTCTTCCTATCGGCAACTATCAGAGCATGCTGAATTTTGCCGGACGTTGCGGGGCTATTATTCCAACATCCATCCGCGAAAAATTCGAAAATGCGGATGAAGCCGCTCACCCAAGCATTGCTTTGGATATTTTACGCTGGCAGATAGACGATCTCACCCGTCAAAATGCCACGCATTTGCATTTTTATACGCTCAACAAAGCCGACATGCTGATCAAAGCCATAAAATAATTTTGACAAGCGGCGCATCTTCTGCTTTTATAAATTCATCATCAAGATCAGCCGAGGGACAGGCCCGTTGACGCTGAAGCAACCTGTAAAGGTCTAACGACTTAAAACAAGGTGCTAAATCCTGCGGCGAAAGCCGGAAGATGAAGTGGCTCATAATATTGCCTTTTCATGCACCGGATCGCCTTTGCGATTCGGTTTTTTATTGGCTTGAAGGAGACAAAAGATGAGCACTGAAAACATATGGCAACCATGCACGAAAACAGCCCGCGCGGGCGTCGATAAAGACCCGCTCCACGGTTCGGTTACCCCCGCGCTTTACCTTTCAACCAATTTTTCGTTCGAAGGATTCGGTAAAAAACGCCCATATGATTACACGCGCTCTGGCAATCCCACGCGGGATGAACTGGGCCGTGCCATCGCCAGCCTTGAAGGCGGATACAACGCCGTTGTCGTGTCTTCGGGCATGGCCGCACTTGATCTGGTGTTTCAACAGCTTTCATCCGACGATCTGCTTATCGCCCCGCATGATTGCTACGGCGGAACGCACAGGCTTTTACAGACGCGGGCCGCACAAGGACATTTTCAAGTATTGTTCGCCGATCTGACACAGGCGGAACATCTTCCGGCGCTCTTTGCCTGTAAACCAAAGCTTGTCCTGATTGAAACACCGAGCAATCCCCTGCTCCGCATCACCGATATAGCAGCGGTCGTAAAAATAGCCAAACAGACAGGCGCGCTTGTGGCCGTGGACAACACTTTCCTTTCGCCCATCTTGCAAAAGCCCATTGCACTGGGCGCAGATATCGTCATTCACTCAACCACGAAATATATCAACGGGCACGGCGATATCGTGGGCGGCGCGGTGATTTCAAAAACGGCCGAACTCCATGAAAAATTCACATGGTGGGCGAATTGTACCGGAACGACAGGCGCGCCTTTCGATAGCTTCCTCACGCTTCGCGGCCTTCGCACGCTCGATCTGCGCGTCCGCCAGCAAAATGACAGCGCGGGTGAAATCGCCGCTTTTCTTGCAAAACATCCGGCCGTTCAAAAAACCTATTATCCGGGCTTACCCGATCATCCGGGCCACCATATCGCCAAGACGCAACAAACAGGCTTTGGCGCGATGTTAAGTATCGAACTTCCTGATACACAGGCCGTTCAAAAATTCGTGCAAAGACTTGGCTTGTTCAGCTTCGCAGAATCCCTGGGCGGTTATGAAAGCCTTGTGGCGCACCCGTCCACCATGACCCATGCCTCCATGGACGAAGAAGCACGGATAAAGGCTGGAATAACGGACGGGCTGATCCGCCTTTCCATCGGCCTCGAAGCCGCAGACGATCTGATCCGGGATCTGGAATACGCCCTCAAATCTTGACAGGCACGGCCTACATCCCCATTCTAGGAACGCTCTTACACAGTGAAAGGAAAAATTATGGTTCTCGCCCTCAATCTGGGGTTTCCCCGCATCGGTTTAAAACGCGAATTGAAAAAATCGCTTGAAAGCTACTGGAAGGGCGAAATCACGCGCGATGCACTGATGCAGACGGGCAAGGAACTGCGCCTGCGCCACTGGAAAATGCAAAAAGACGCCGGGATCGATTTCGTGCCGACGAATGATTTCTCGTTCTATGATCATATTCTGGATGCTTCCTGCCTGTTCGGCTGCATTCCTGATCGTTACGATCAAAACGATCCGGATTTATATTTTTCCATGGCGCGAGGGAGTCAAAAGAACGGCCGCGATGTTATCGCGATGGAAATGACCAAATGGTTCGACACGAACTATCATTACATCGTGCCCGAACTCAAAAAAGGCCAGACGTTCAAACTCTCGACCGATAAAATTTTTGCCGAAACCAAGGAAGCGCAAGATGCCGGGTTTAAACCACAACCCGTTCTGATTGGCCCCATATCATTCCTGATGCTGGCAAAAAAAGCAGAGGATTTCACCGATTGCCGCTGCACGCTGGTAAAATCTCTGGTCGATGTTTATATCGAAATCTGTAAAAAACTACTCGCACAGGGCGTTCAGTGGATTCAACTCGATGAACCCTGCCTAGTCCTCGATCTGGAAGATCGTTACAAGGACGCCTACAAAGCCGCATATAAGCAACTCAAAGACGCTGTTCCACAAATAAACATCCATCTGGCGACTTATTTTGAAGGGCTACGCGACAACACCGATCTGGCGTTTTCACTGCCCGTTAAAGCAATTGGCGTTGATCTTGTGCGTGCCCCTGATCAACTGGACGCCTGCATTAAAAAAGCTAAGGAAACTGGAATTTGTCTTGTCCTTGGCCTCGTCGATGGCCGCAACGTCTGGAAAAACAATCTCTCCGCTTCTCTGGAAAAACTGGAAAAAGCCAAGGCAACATTGGGTGATGGCTTTGCTGTATCTGGTAGCTGCTCGCTTCTCCACACCCCCATTGATCTTGATTCCGAAGCCAAACTGGATGCTGAAATCAAAGGCTGGATGGCCTATGCGAAACAAAAACTCGATGAAATTGCGACACTGGCCAAAGGCATCAATGAAGGCCGCACTTCTATTGCCGCCAAACTCGCAGAAAGCGATAAATATGCACAGTCACGCAAAACCTCCAAACGCATCCACAACGATGCGGTTCAAAAACGCATGGCCGCCATCACGCCCGACATGGTCAAGCGCAAGAACCCGTTCTCAACGCGCCGGAAATTGCAGCAGGCAGATTTGAAACTGCCTATGTTCCCGACTACGACCATCGGCTCCTTCCCGCAAACGAACGATATCCGCACGGCGCGTGCCGCCTTTAAAAAAGGCGAACTGGATCAGGCCGGATACACCGCCGCCATGAAAAAAGAGATCGAACATGTCGTCCGGTATCAGGAAGACGCTGATCTCGATGTCCTCGTTCACGGTGAACCCGAACGCAACGACATGGTCGAATATTTCGGCGAACAGTTGGATGGTTATGCCTTTTCGCAAAATGGCTGGGTACAATCCTACGGTTCCCGCTATGTGAAACCGCCGATCATTTACGGCGATATCTCGCGCCCTAAACCAATGACGGTGGAATGGAGCAAATACGCTCAGAGTCTGACCAAACGCCCCATGAAAGGCATGCTCACGGGCCCGATCACGATCCTGTGCTGGTCTTTCGTGCGCGATGACCAATCCCGCGAAAAAACCGCGATGCAGATCGGTCTTGCCATCCGCGATGAAGTTACAGATCTCGAAAAGGCCGGTATCAAAGTGATACAGATCGATGAACCTGCCTTGCGCGAAGGTCTGCCGCTACGTGATGCGGACCGCAAAGCCTATCTGAAATGGTCGGTCGATGCGTTCCGCTTATCGGCAAGCTCGGTTGGCGATTCAACACAAATCCATACCCATATGTGCTACGCCGATTTTAATGACATCATTGAATCGATCGGCGCACTGGATGCGGACGTCATTTCCATTGAAACGTCACGCAGCCAAATGGAACTGCTCGGCGCATTCGGCACCTATAAATACCCGAACGAAATCGGCCCCGGCGTTTACGATATCCACTCGCCGCGCATCCCTTCGACGCAGGAAATGGTCGATCTGCTGGAAAAAGCCATCAAGGTCCTCCCCGCCGATCTGATCTGGGTCAATCCGGATTGCGGCCTGAAAACGCGTGCATGGCCCGAAACCAAGGCCGCGCTGGAAAACATGGTGAAAGCCGCAAAGCAGATGCGTACAAAACATAAGGCCAGCAACGCCGCTTAATGAAAAAGGCCGGATGAAAATCCGGCCTTTTTAAATACAGACACAAAAATCAGATCGTCTTTTCAAGCTTCTCAACAAGCTTCTTGCCCTTCCCGGACAAGAACAATTCCTTGCGGCGACGATCATCCTTGGCGTGCTTGACGACAACCAGACCATAAGGCTTACCCATGCGGCGGGCGTTGGACAACGCCCCGATCGTGCGCGACATAACCGACATGGAAATGCCCGTGCGATCCGAAATATCTTTGAGCGAAATCCCCTCTTCGCTGGCAATTTCTGCAAAAACAGTCACCCACTGAATCGGAAATTCAGGATCGATCGCGATCAGTTCCTGTAGAATATTTTGTAGTTTTTTCATTTTTTTGTTTGTCATTGGCCGCTCTTCTTATCGCTGTCCATTTTCCGGATGTAAATATGATTTGAGTATATGGCATATCTACAATCGTTTCGCAATGGTAACTTGTTCTTTTGAAAAGAGGCCAGCCGCCGAATTCCTTGTTCAACTCACACGATACGGCGCGGACATTGCCCAGTTTAAGATATAAAATCATGACGATACCCCGAAAACGCCGTTACGCACGGGCAGTTTTTGCATGTATTCCTGGAACGCTTGCACTCTGTCATTTTTGATGATCCGGTAGAACAAAATTGCATCCTGCGCCTGACGGCGCAACATGATGCCTTCGATTTTTGAATAAAAATTCAGAACGGAACTCTCTTGCGATTTTTGTAGCTTTTTCCATCGATCGAATTTTTGCATACTGCTTATGCATTGCGCGCGGCATTCACGTTCCTTTTTGGAAAGCTGCAAAAGATCGAAAATTTGAAAATTTTTTTCTATGCTTGGCGTTTTAAAAAATGTTTTTGAATGTATGAATTTCAACATAATATACTCCTTCAATAGCCGTTAGATTTTAACAGGCGCTGTTTTGACCTATAAGCTTTAAGGAAGGTTTAAGGGCCACTATTGGCATTAACTCTCTTTGGAATAGGTTTAAGTGCATTGTGCAAAATATTGCCATGCAATACACGATCAATCACGATTCTGAGATGATGGAGCGATTGCTCAAGCGCAGCAGGTAGAGTCCCACCCTCATATAAATCGTCGCCCAGAAAGCACTGATTTTCATGGATGACCAAGCGCTCATCCGGCCCCCCGACCACCCAGGGAACCCTCTCCAGCTTTATATCGCGCTCGCCCTTATGACAGAACACCGCACCCTTAAAACTCTTAGCCATACCCAGATCGAGCGACCAGAAGCTGGGACATGACGCACGGATTCCGTCTAAAACCGCCCCATCCATGATGGTTTGCGAAAAATAGGCCCCCCGCATATCGGCGCCGCACAGCAAGCTCTCCGCAAAACAGCTATCCTTTAAACTTGTGCAGCGCATATCCGCGCGTTGCAAATCGGCAAAACCGATATCCGCACCGCTTAGATCGGCCCCCCAAAAACAGGCGTTCGGGGCGTTTAGCCCGTCGAAATGCCCGTTCGATAGTTTTGCGTGCCTGAAGTCGGCATGCGAAAAATCTACGCCCTTTTGTATCCCCTCTTCCAGCGCCGCCCTGATCGTTCTCTTTTCCGATTGATAGATAATTTTACCTGATAATGATTTTATGATCATACTTCCCCACATAGATGTTTATTACCAACTAAATTAGTGTTAATTGGCAATATGCAACTTTGTCAAGCGATATTATGATTTTTGTAAAATCGCGGCGAAAAACCCGTCCGTTTGATGGGTCTTGGGAAATAACCGTAAATACGGGCCTTTATTGGGGATAGAGGATTGATTCCCTTCCCAAACCTGCTCCAGCGATAAAACCGAATAATCGGGATGGCGCACTAAAAACGCCTCTATCTGTTTCTCATTTTCTTCCGGGAACAGCGAACAAGTCGCGTAAACCAGCCGCCCGCCGGTTTTTACCTTATCGGCAACCTTATCGAGAATTTCGGTCTGCATCTGCATGATCTCTTCCAGATTGGGGCCATACCAGCGCCAGCGCAAATCGGGATTGCGCCGCCACGTACCGGACGATGAGCACGGCGCATCGACCAGAACGACATCCATCGTACCTTTTTGACGGCGCAGCCATTTGCGGTTTTGTTCTTCGGAAAGCGAACGTGTTTCCACGTTGTGAACGCCTGCTTTCCGGTATCGCGGCTTGCCTTTTTCAAGGCGGCGGGAATCGTTGTCCATGGCAACGATATTGCCCTTGTTGTTCATCATCGCGGCCAGAACGAGAGTCTTGCCGCCGCCGCCCGCGCAAAAATCCAGAACCCGCATACCGGGTTTCACGCCGCAGACAAGTCCGATCAACTGCGATCCTTCATCCTGAATCTCGACAAGGCCGTTTTTAAACGCCTTCGTATCGCTCATGAACGGCTTGCCATCGACCCGCAACGCAATCGGCGAATAGCGTGTTTGCTGCACGCGGATTTTGTCAGCCTTCAAGGATACCATCGCCTCTTCCACCGTGCCCTTGACCGTGTTGACGCGAAGGTCCAGCGGCGCGGGATCGATCATGGCGCTCATCTGTGCCTCGAACTCGTCCCCGAACAAGTCCTGCAATTTCTCCACCGCCCAATCTGGGCATTCGCAACGTGCTGCAACCGGCATGGCAGAATCGTTTATCTCCTTGCCGTATAAAAATTCGGCGAATGCTACTTCGTTTTCTTCCAAAACATCCGGGTCGTGCTTTTCACCTGTAAAAATGCTCTGCAAATCTTCGAGGTTGGTTTTCTCGATCAGCACAAGATCGGCTATAACGCGATTTCTTGACGTATCCTGCATGCCGCCCTGCTGGATCCACCATCCCAATCGCGCATGGGCGCGCATGATGCGGTAGACGCGCTCCACAATCGCCGTACGGTCTTTGGACCCGATAAAACGCCGCGCCGCCATAAAATCCCGGATGACGTTATCCATGGGGATTTTGCCCATATTCATACGGGTCAGAAGGTCGATCGACGTCGCAATGCGGGCTGGCTCTCTCATAACGAAGAAGGGTTTAGCCTGTTTTGGGCCGCAAAGGGAAGTTTTTTGGCCAAGCGGCGATTGAATTTATTGCGCCGCGCCATATTCTTACTTCAAACGAACGAATTTTAGGGGTGTTACCGATGTCTTCCAACCTTTTCGATCCCATCCAGCTTGGCGGGCTTTCCCTTTCCAACCGCATCCTGATGGCACCCCTCACAAGGGGCCGCGCGGGCGATTCCCGCATCCCCAATGACCTGATGGTCGAATATTACGCCCAGCGGGCCGAAGCCGGGCTGACCATCACCGAAGCCACGGCTATTTCACCACAGGGCTATGGCTGGGCAGGCGCGCCGGGCATCTATACAGATGAAATGGAGGCAGGCTGGAAACGCGTGACCGATGCCGTGCATAAACGCGGAGGCAAAATCGTTCTACAACTCTGGCATATGGGCCGCCTCTCGCATCCCATCTTCCAGAACGGTCAGCCCACGGTCGCACCCTCGGCCATCAAACCCGAAGGTTTCACCCGCGATGCGTCCGGTAAAAAGGAATATACAATCCCACGCGCGCTGGAGGTTTCGGAGCTTCCCGGCATCATCGATGATTACGTTCTCGCAACGCAAAGATCCCTGCGCGCAGGATTCGACGGCGTCGAAATACACGGCGCGAACGGATATCTGCTCGACCAGTTCGTGCGCGATGGCGCCAACCAGAGAACAGACGAGTATGGCGGCTCCATTGAAAACCGCCTGCGCTTCCCGTTGCAGGTCGTCAAGGCTGTGGTGAAAGAAGCGGGCCATGAACGCACCGGTATCCGCATCTCGCCGACCAACCCCAATGGCGGCACGAAAGACAGTGATCCGATCAAAACCTTCACCGCCTACGCCAACGCCTTGTCGGGCTTCAATCTGGCTTACATGCATGTGATGGAGTCCTTTCCCGAATCCGGTAAAGCCGTCCCCGGCGTACCCTATGTCACGCCAGAAATCCGCAAAGCCTATAAAGGCAACCTGATAGTCAATGGCGGATATGATCTGCAGCATGGCAATGAAGTGATTGAAAGCGGGCTGGCGCAGGGGGTTGCGTTCGGCGTGCCGTTCCTTGCCAATCCGGATCTTGTCCGCCGTCTTAAGATGAACATGCCCTTGAATGCGCCCGATCCTGCCACTTTTTACGGTGGCGGTGCGGAAGGCTATACCGACTACCCCGTCATGGAACAGGCAGCCTGATACGCCCTATAGGCTCAAAAGAAAAACCCGCCCAATGGGCGGGTTTTAATTCAGGTGCGAGAGATTACTCGTTGCCGGGCTGCTTGGGAGCCGGCTTCTGGGAAGGTTCGCCTGCTGCGGATTCCTTGGAGGCGGCTTCTCTGGCTTCCGGCGTCGCTTCTTGCGTAGCGGAGGCTTCTTCTTGCGTCTGTGCAGCTTCTTGCGGCGCGGCAGGTACTTCTTCGGCTTGTGCCTGGAATGCATAGTAGGCAGGAGCGGCGGCGATCAGGCCAGCGGCAGCCATCATCAGAACGTATTTATTCATGGTAATTCTCTCCGGTAAAATGGGTTGTTAGGTGTATGTTCTTGAGAACGGACCCACTATGCCACTTTTTTACTCAAATGCAATCGGGCGATTCGAAAAATATGCGCCTTGTGCTTTGCTTCTTTGACACCAATAGAAAAGGCCCGGCAAAGCCATGCTTGCCGGACCCTTTAAATGGACCTAAAACGGCCCGGTCAATTACTTGACCAGTTTGCCGTCTTTTACTTTGATCACGGTGCCGTCTTTGGCTTTGTGATCGCCGTCCGGAGCAGGCGTTTTCGTGCCGTCAGCGGCAACGACGGAAACCATGTCGCCTTCAACGGAAACTTTCGTGCCGTCTTCCAGTTCGTGTTCAACAGCGGCAGGAGCCTCGGCAGCCGTAGCTTCGGCAGCGGCAGGAGCAGCATGCTCTTCAGCCTTTACGATAGCGGGGGCGGCAACCAGAACGCCGGCAGCAGCCAGCAGCATCAAGTATTTGTTCATTGTGTAAGTCCTCAAAATAAATTTCACCAAGGCGCACTATTACGTCCGGCGGTGGTAAGTATGTTGAAACAGGGTCAAAGATCAAGAGGATTCAGGAGGCTAATACGCATATTTCAACGGCAAAAATGCGTATTTTTTCGGAGTCTGTTTTAATCGTGGCGGGAATATGTCAGAAACCAAGTAAATTGGGGCATATATTTACATATACTATCCGCGCAAAGCGGTCGTATCCCGCCAGCCGTAACAGATTTCCTTGAGTTTCGACGGGCCGATCTCGATCATCTTGCCACCCAGTTTTTGCCCGCCCATCTTTTCGTAAAAACCCTTGGCACGAACATTGGCGTCCAGCACCCACAGGCATATCGCCGAATGCTTACGGTCTTTCAACTCCCGTGCCGCGTGCTTGAGCAGTGCTGTGCCAATACCCTTGCGCCAGTGATCTGGATGAAGGTAGAGCGCATAAACCTCTCCCGAATGGCTGGGACGGATGGACGATGATCCCGGCGGCGGCGTTTTGGTGCGGCCGATCACAACAAACCCGGCAGGCTGTCCACCCTCTTCTGTCAGAAAAACTTCGCTCTCGCCTGATCCCATCCATTGCGTCCAGTCGGCGATCCGTTTTTCAACCGTGAGGGTATCCAGATACGCCTGATCGACGATGCCGCCATAGGCGCCCTTCCACCCTTCGATATGCAGGGCAGCGATGGTCGGGATATCGTCTTGCGTGGCTTTGCGGATCATGTCTATGCTGCGTCTTTTAAAGAAGGAATTTAAACCATGTCGGCCCAAAAAACCAACAATGCCATTCTGGCTATCATAGCCGTCGTACTCATCGGCATCCTCGGCGTTCTTGTCTACAAGAATTTTATCGAGAAAACACCCGAGGAAAAGATCGCCGATTCCGTATCCGAAACCATCAACGATATCGGCGACGCCGTTTCCAAAAAATCGAACGACTAACTTTCGGTTCTGTAATTCGGCGCTTCTGCCGTGATGGTCACGTCATGCACATGGCTTTCGCGATAGCCCGCGCCCGTCATGCGCACGAACTGCGCCTTTTCCTTCATGTCCTTGATCGTGGCAGCGCCCGTGTAACCCATCGCGGCGCGAAGACCGCCGACCATTTGATGAATAACGTTGCTGACGGGTCCTTTGTACGGCACGCGGCCTTCGATGCCTTCGGGCACCAGCTTGTTGGATTGCGTGACATTGCCTTGGAAATAACGATCGGCGGAACCATTGACCATAGCGCCGACGGACCCCATGCCGCGATAGGACTTGTATGATCTGCCTTGATAAAGAATGATCTCGCCGGGTGCTTCGTCCGTGCCGGCAAACGCGCCGCCCATCATGGCGACATCCGCGCCGGCCGCAATCGCCTTCGCATAATCGCCTGAATATTTGATGCCGCCATCGGCAATCACGGGGATACCGTGCTTGGATGCTTCGTCGGCGACATTCATGATCGCCGTCAATTGCGGCACGCCCACACCCGCAACAACGCGCGTTGTGCAAATCGAACCCGGACCGATACCAACCTTCACGGCATCCGCGCCCGCACCGATGAGTGCCTTCGCGGCCTCACCCGTTGCGATGTTTCCGGCGATAATCTGCAACCCGTTGGTGCGTAATTTGCGCACTTTTTCAACCATCTGGATAACGCCCTTGGAATGCCCGTGCGCCGTGTCAATAACCAGAACATCAAGTTCCGCATCGGCCAGAGCCGCCGCACGGTCAATATTGCTCTCGCCCGTGCCGATGGCCGCGCCGACGCGCAGGCGGTCTTTATCGTCCTTACAAGCGTTGGGGAATTTTTGTGCCTTCTCGATATCTTTTACAGTCACCAAGCCAATACAGCGTTCGTTGTTGTCGACGACCAGCAATTTTTCGATGCGATGATGGTGCAGCAATTTGCGCGCTTCTTCCTTGGTCACCTTGTTGTAAACTTTCACGAGGTTTTCGGAAGTCATCAACTCCTTAACCTGCTGCGCAATATCTTCCGCGAAACGCACGTCACGATTCGTAAGGATTCCAACCAGTTTTCCTGTATTTTTCTCCGTAACGGGAATACCCGAAATATTGTGCTGACGCATCACGGCGAGCGCCTGTCCCAACGTTGCTTCGGGTTCAATCGTGATCGGGTTGACCACCATGCCGCTCTCATACCGTTTGACGCGGCGGACCATTTCGGCCTGTTCTTCTATGCTCATATTGCGGTGGATGATGCCAAGACCGCCATTTTGCGCCATGGCGATCGCCATTTCGGTTTCCGTTACCGTGTCCATGGCCGAAGACAGCAGCGGAATGTTCAATTTAATGGTTTTTGTCAATTGGGTCTGGGTGTTAACCCCATCTGGCAGAACGTCGCTCGCCCCGGGCAATAGCAGCACATCGTCGAACGTGTAGGCTTCCGGTATCAGGATGGAGGGGGAGATTGTTTTGGCCATGCAAACCCGCTTTCGAGGTAAAGTCGTTGTTTGCAGGGCATATATACGCGTCCGCCCCCAAAAGTAAAGGTTTTTCTGCCAATTGGTTAATCCTTACGCGCGTGGCACCCCTCTTGAACCGCAAAAGCCATTTGATATAACAGCGTCATGAATTCCGCGTCTGATATTGACCGTTTTATATCTGAGCTTTTCGAAGCGGAAGGCGGCCCGTCCCTTTTTCAGGATAAATTCAACGCCATCTGTAAACAAAACTGGCAAATTCCAGCCATATATCTTGCAGGTCTGGAAGTGGACGCGGTCCCCTTCACCATCAAACCGGAACCATATTTGAAAATACGAGAGTATCTGGGTCCGCAAAGTTATAAGTCGGCACAAACGTCACGTAAACAGAACAGACTGGCATACAAAGCCTATTTGTTGTTTGAAACCCGGGAGGGGCTTAAAGCCTATGTTGACCGGTGTCGGCGGGACAGCGGTGATAATACACTATCCGGCTCCGAATGGATGCGTATACTGGCGCCGAAATTTCCCAAGCCCGAACGTTGGCGCGAAGTTGCCTTTCGCGAATGGGGCACCGCCTTCGTTCAACACGGTTACAAAAGAATACTAAATCACTTTAGCGTGCTTGATCGTCCCTTATACGATCGCGGCGGAAATATTTCCTTCCGCCGTATGAATTTCGCTGCCGTAGCGCTTCCTTGGAAAGATCGGGTACCTGAAAACACTCTGGAACCATTGACCGATCTCGCTTTGCGATTCAAAAAGAAGCCAAGTGAATTTAAACGCGTCCTGGAATATTCTTTTCTTAATGCCGATAAAGTTCCTCCCGGCCCCAAGATACGCCTGCCAGATTTTACCATCGATGGCGAAAAATTCGGCATGCCCGGCGCGATCTTTAGAAAGATGGACAGGCGCGATCCGCGCTTGTTGTATCTGGGGCATTTCACCAATTGCTGCGAAAAAGTATATGATGGGGAAAACACCCTTGAAAGAGCAGTCGAACAGGCCTGCAAGACCGATTACAACGGATATGACATTGTCGAACGCGACGGCGATATTCTGGCGCATAGCTGGGCATGGCGCGGCAAGCAGGCAGAGATGGTGTTCGATGGATTTGAATCATTCGAAAAAAAATTCAACATCCAGAAGCTGAAAAATCTTTTGGATGCCATCGAACAGGAAATCACGGACGACCGTTACGACCTTTTTAAATTGAACGGGCTTTATCTTGGCCGCTGCGCCGAACACTTGGCGATCAATGGGTATCCGGTTTCAATCCCTGTCGAAGCAATCATGCCGGATAAGATAAAAGGTATCGGCCTGACCCAAAAGCGCTTCAATGTTATCAGCCCGCCGACCTGCATTTACCTGACGTTCAATCCTCGTACGGACATCAGCATCGTTACTCATAAACTTGAGCCGGGTTGAAAACAAGTGGCATTATAAATTTTTCTATTGGAATATGCGATTATCATTTTAAAGCCTGCAGTTTTTGAAGTGTTTTAGCTGCACTTTCGCGAAGCTGTTTTTCATCAATATATCTATCTGGGTTTTCTTTAAGTAAGGATAATATATCTGTGTATGCCTCTACCCCGTAAAAAAGGTATTCAATAGTGTCATATAAAACACTATCTAAATCATTCGCATTCTCATGGAATAAATCTAAAAAACTTCCTTCAAATATTTTTACATTAATTTTTTTTTCTAAAAATCTTTCAATCAAATTAATGTACAAATCAATAAATTCTTTCCTCATTTTTTTCCTCCCAAATTTCCGGTTTTTTTCATGTACTCGATCTGTTTTCCTTCAAGTTTCCATCCGGAAATAAAATCACCGTTTTTGCCCCTTATAACGTTAATACCTGTTTTTCATTGTAATAATGTGTCACTGGCTCTTTATGATAAGTTCCTTTTTTTACCACGGTATCTGGTGATTTAACATGTTCTTCTATGGCTTTTTTATATGCCTCTAGACTCTGTTTGTTTGGATTATCTTTAATTCCAAAAGTTTTGGCATGTTTAAATTTGCTTTGAAACTGACTTGTCGGCGTATCCTTAATCCAATCCACATCGCGCATTTTTGCCGCAAGTTCAACGCTTATCCTAACAGCAGCAGACGCGCCTGCTCGTGCCGCAGGAACCATAACTTCCCTGACGGCAGCTTTTGCCAGAGAATCGCTAAAACCCACGAAATCTAAAGGACTAACAGTCGGGTTAATCGCATCCATCGGTGTCATCAGATCGGTGATTTTATCTTTCACGTCTTTCGGTGGCGCGAGTTTTTCAACCACGGATGATTGCGCGAGCCGTTCGTCCCGCCTCTTATTCACC
This sequence comes from uncultured Micavibrio sp., assembly GCA_964539025.1. Classification (GTDB taxonomy): domain Bacteria; phylum Pseudomonadota; class Alphaproteobacteria; order Micavibrionales; family Micavibrionaceae; genus Micavibrio_A. Next base: position 64,635 of record CAZIFA010000006.1, on the reverse strand, counting down.
CACTCGATCCACGGATGCCATCGCGCAACGACAGGCTCCGCCCAGCATCGGCAATTGTAATCCTCGCCGGGGTTTTCGCCGTCTGGTGGATTGTCCCATGAAAATCTCCGGCCTGCGCGCACCGCGTGATCTCCGCGCACCTTGCCGTCCCCCACCGTGCGCCATGTATAAAACGCGCGCCCGTCCTGCTGCGCCAATTCCTTGTTTAAAATACGCTCTGTCGTGCTGCCGGGGCCGACATCAACATCGTCGAAATAAATCGTAGCCTTGCGCTGGAACGCATAGACCGCATCCTTGAATCCTTCGTCCACATCGCCCGTCATACCCGTGTGCGGATCGGGCGTGTAAAATCCCAAACGGTTCAATGCCGTTTTGACCTGACGCACGGCATATTGCTCTTCCTCCGTTACGGCAGGGCGGTCGAGCATGACTCTTCTTTCCAGCGCAATTTGCATGCGCATTCCTTTTCCGCCCGTTCGGGCATAAAAAAACCGCCTTCGCGCGGGTCCGGTATCCGGGGCGCAAAAGCGGTATCGATTGTCAGGTATATATACCTACAATATGTGGTATTGTCAAACTATTTATGCTATAATGGCCTCATCAACACCACACATGCGCCTGGCAGTTAATTCTGGTCATAATTAACTTTTTACCGTGGTTAATTTTGGTCAATTCGTGAAACGTTTCACTACAAAAAATCCCTTTAGGGCTTTTTAAAAATCTGGTTGGCTAACCAAAATTAACTTTTTCTAAAACCCTGCGCCACAACATAAGTCTCCGGCGATTCTTTGCGGGACGCTGGCGGTTTTATGTGTTTGACGGTTTTGAAATCTTTTTTCATGCGAGTCAAAAGCTCGCCTTCCGTGCCGCCCTGAAACACTTTGGCAACGAACGCGCCGTGGGGTTTTAGAATTTCAATCGCGAATTCATACGCTGCTTCAACCAGTAACATGACCTTGATATGATCGGTGCCGCGATGGCCGACCGTGTTGTGCGCCATATCGGATAGCACGACGTCAGCACCCTCGCCGCCCAGCGCGTCGATCAACATCTGCGGCGCGTCGTCTTCCATGAAATCTTTTTGGAAAAAAATTACATCGGATATTTCATCCATCTCCAAAAGATCGATGCCGACGACCTTGCAGCCTTTATCCGCCGCAACCTGGCACCATCCGCCGGGCGCGGCGCCCAGATCGACAATCACCTGTCCCTTTTTTAGGACATGTGCTTTTTGGTCGATCTCGATCAACTTATAAGCCGCGCGCGAACGATAGCCTTCCTTCTTCGCGCGTGCGACGTAAGGATCGTTCAATTGCCGTTCGATCCATTTGATCGAGGAAATCTTGCGGCCTTTGGCGGTTTTTATCTTCTTCATATAATCTCTGGTGGGCCTTTGGCCTTACAAATAACGTAAGGTCTTGTTTTCACCATAATTTGCTTTCATAAATATTGCCATGACGATTTACAGAACGATCCTATTTTTTCTGCCTCTGCTCCTGCTGCTGAGCCTTCTCCCGGCGCAGGCAAACGCCCAGACCGTCATCCGCGACACGGAAATCGAGGCGGATATGGCCGAATGGTTCAAACCGCTTTACGACGCGGCGGGCATGGGCCCGGATCAGGTCAAGATCATCTTGGTGCAAGATTCTCAACTGAACGCTTTTGTCGCGGGCGGATCGAACATCTTCCTCTACACGGGCCTTTTGCAAAAGACAGACGGACCCGGCGAAGTGATCGGCGTCGTCGCGCACGAAATGGGACACATCACCGGCGGGCATTTAATTCGAGGGCGCGAAGCGATGGAGCAAGCATCGTATGAAAGCATCCTCGGGATGATTCTGGGCGGCGCGGCGGCGATTGCAACAGGCGATGGTGGCGCGATGGGTGCGATCAGCGCGGGTACGCGGTCTATGGCACAACGCAAATTCTTAAGCTATTCCCGCGCGTTCGAATCCAGCGCAGATCAGGCCGCGATGAAATTCATGGAAAGCGCGCAGTTAAACCCCACCGGGCTTGAAACCTTCATGCACAAGCTGGAGGATCAGGAATTGCGCCCAACTTCGCAGCAATCGGAATATGTCCGCACCCACCCGCTGACCCGCAACAGGATCGACGCCATCAATTTGCGCGTCACGCAATCCCCGCACAAAGACAAACCCTATCCTGCGGAATGGATCACACAGCACAAAATGATGCTCGCAAAACTCAACGGTTTTATTTCACCGGGACAGGTCGCTTGGATTTACGATGACCGCGATACTTCTATCGAGGCGCAGGTCGCACGCACCATCGCCGCCTATCGTCAGAACAATGTCGCGCTTGCACTCAGGCTTTCGGATGCGCTGCTGACACGGCAACCCGACAATCCTTATTTTCTGGAACTCAAAGGTCAGATGCTGGTCGATTTCGGTCGCGTGAAGGAAGCCATTCCATTCTATGAAAAAGCAGTTGCGAAAAAACCCGATGCGGGATTGATCCGTATCGCGCTCGCACACGCGCAGATCGAGAGCGCGGGAAATGACAATGCCAAGCTGAAAAAGGCGATAGGCAATCTTACGACTGCCTTAAAGACCGAGCCGCGCTCCTCGCGCATCCACCGTCTTCTGGCCACGGCCTATGGGCGTATTGGCGATGAACCCCGCGCGCGCCTGCATCTGGCAGAGGAAGCGGTTTTGCAGAACAAATTCGGGTACGCCAAGGAACAGGCGGGCAACGCCATGAAAGGCCTGAAATCCGGTTCGGCGGACTGGATCCGGGCGAACGACATCCTAAATTATGTACAAACCCGGAAAGTACGGGATGATTACGATGGTTGAGCCTATTTTGATCTGCCCAAAGCCAATAAGGTAAGATAGTATAACCACCAAGATTTTTTGCACAAAAACCCTTTCGAAGGAGAATTACCCCGTGAACCGCTTTGCCCTTTTCCTGATGCTGGCCGTCCTGATGATGCCGCCCGCCGCCCGCGCCGAAATGACTGCCGAGCAAAAGGCTGAGGTCGAGGCACTGGTCAAACAATATATCCTCGAACACGGCGAAATCCTGATCGAGAGCGTCAACAAGTATCAAGCCAAGCAAGAAGATGAAACCAACAAGCAGGCCGGTGTAAAAGCCAAGGCGTTGCTGGATTCTCTTAAAGCCGATAAAAACGTGGCGATTGCGGGCAATCCCAACGGCACAATCACGATGGTTGAATTTTTCGATTTCAATTGCGGATATTGCAAAAAGGCATTTGAAGAAATTCAAAAAGTCATCAAGGACGAAAAAGACGTCAAAATCGTTCTCTACGATATGCCGATCTTGGGACCCGATTCGCTTGAAAGCTCAAAATGGGCGCTAGCCGCGAAAAAGCAAAACAAGTATTTTGAATTTCACACGGCCCTTATGAATCATCAGGGCGGCAAGGATGAAGCAACTTTCAAAAAGCTCGCAACCGATGCAGGTCTGGATGCCGAACAACTGGCCAAAGACAAGACTGCGCCGGAAATAGAAGCCGAAATCAAGAAACACATCGAAACGGCGCAAGGCCTTGGCATTCAGGGTACACCGGGCTTCCTGATCAACGAAAAAATCTTCCGCGGTTACATCGCCTATGATGTGATTCAAAAAACGCTTAAGGAAGAGCGCGAAGCCGCGAAGCAATAACGCTTCTTAAAAAGGAAGGCTTGTAACATGCTGTTCCGCATCGTCATGGTGGTGATCGCGCTGGCGGTCTGTTACGCCTGCTATGAGATCGGCGCGGCACAATACTTCTATTACAAGCTGCGCAACCCCGAAGCGAAATTCACCGTGCTGCAAGAGGGGAACCATTCCGCCCCCGCAATCGTTGAGTTCATGAATTACGACTGCCTGTATTGCAAAAGCTCGCACGCGGTGCTGCTGGATTATGCGCAAAACAACCCCGATATACGCTATACGGTACGGCCTATGCCGTTTGATAATGGCTACGCGCAAGAGGCGGCAGAAATGGTTCTGGCGGCGGGTTTGCAAGGAAAATTTCGGGAGTTCGACAAGGCAATAACAGAGTATCGCGGCGTGCCGAATGATAAATTCTACCGCGAAACGGCCGGACTGTATGAGGTTGATTACGATAAGATGCTGCGTGATAAAAACGATAAAATCGTACAAAACATGGCCAAGGATAATATCGACGCCGTGCTGAGTACTGGGCTGCAATCGACACCGGCCTTCATGATCGGAAAAACGATCTACCAGCTTGATAGGCCCTTGACGCTGCCCGATCTGATCCGCATGGTACAGGCAGAGAAAGCCCGCTAGCTGCGGCCCCCTAAATTTTTAGACCACTGACGACTTACGAAAGGACATTCTTCATGAAACGCGCATTGTATCTTATGCCCCTGATGGCAGCCACGGCTCTGAGCTTCAGCCTCGGCGCCTGCGATGACAAATCCGATGAAAAAGCTCCGGGCGACGAAGCCAACGGCGGATATACGTCTTCCGCCGCGCCAGTTGAAACTGCACCGACGGAAAATGTGGCAATTGCACCCGCCCCGACGATGACGGCAGAAGGCGCAACCGCCTATGCTACAGCGCCTGGCGCAACAAACGGCGCGGTGTTCATGACCTTGCATAACCAGCAGGCACAGGCCGACAAGCTGATCGGCGCAAGCACGCTGTCAGCTGTCAGTGTTGAAATCCACGAAAGCGCGACCGATGCCAACGGCGTCGCGACGATGACGAAAGTTGATGCTATTGAAATCCCCGCGGGCCAGCAGGTCAGCTTAAAGCCGGATGGCTATCACCTGATGCTGATGGGCCTTACCGCGCCACTCACAGAAGGCACACCGTTCAATATCACGCTGGATTTTGAAAACGCCGCCGATGTCACATTGTCCGTCAGCGTTACGGCTCCGGGAGCTACGGCCAGCGATGCGACAGCGACGATGGATCACAGTACGATGGATCATGGCACAGCGACACCGGCCGAAGCCACGCCGCCACCAACTGACGCGACCGCACCCGCAACGGACGCACCTGCTGCCGATGAACAACAGCCCGAGTAAAAAAATACTCATACTCAACGGCCCGAACCTCAACATGCTTGGGGTTCGGGAACCGCATATTTACGGCTCGCAAACTCTGCAGGATATAAAAATCATGTGTGTGGAGCGCGCGGGCGAGCTTGGCTACAGCGTCGATTTTCGCCAGAGCAATCATGAGGGCGAACTCGTCACCTGGATACAAGAAGAGCGGGAAAATATCGCGGGCCTAATCATTAACGCCGGGGCCTATACTCACACGTCCGTCGCCATCCATGACGCGCTCAAGTTGCTGGACGTGCCCGTTATCGAGGTTCACCTCTCCGATCCCGAAACTCGTGAAGAATTCCGTCATTTTTCATATATATCCCCCGTGGCCGCCAAAATCATCAAAGGCAAGGGCGCGGCTGGCTATACAGAGGCGATTACCGCCTTGTCCACATTAACGGACAAAAAATAGAATCTAAAAATTCAGGTTTTGTGGGCCAAAACTTTTCGGCAGCAGCTCTTCTATCGTGTAGCTGCCCAAGTGATGCCCATCGTTGGTGAAGGTATGAATTTTTGTCGTCGCATCGGCAAATTCCCGAACACGCTGGCGGCAGTCACCACACGGGGTGCATTCATCATTACGCGGTCCTACCACAACAATGTCGGCAATACGGCGTTCACCGGCAAGATGCATAGCCGCGATTGCCCCAGCTTCGGCACAAGTTCCTTTGTAGGCTGCGTTTTCAACATTGCATCCTGTAAAGACTTGGCCGCTAGATGTGACCAAAGCTGCACCAACATGATATTTCGAGTAAGGTGCATAGGCATTCAGGCCAGCGTCGCGGGCTTTTTCAAAAAGGGCATTAAGGTCATTGGACATTGCTAACTCCTAAAAACTGATAGGTTTTGTATAAGGAGTATTAAGGTTATGTCAATATCCTTGTTGCAAGCCTTTGTCCACACTCGTAAAAAGCTAATTTGCCCGATTCCTTTGACTTTTCACGCTTTTTTCTCTATTCAGGGGCGTTTGAAGCTTAACGAAACAGAGCACAGGATTTCATGAAAATCGACGCCAAAGCGATCCGCCAGCTTGCGGATCTCCTGAACGAAACCGGTCTGACCGAAATCGAGGTCGCCGAAGGCGATCAAATGATCCGCGTTAACAAAGGCGGCGCCTATATGGGTGGCGGCCATGCGCATCACGCCCCTGCCAATATCAACATGCCGTCCGACCCGACCGTGCCACAAGCCGCCAACACGTCCAAGCCCGGAACGATCACGGGCGATCACCCGGGCGCCGTCACCTCGCCGATGGTGGGCACGGCCTATCTCGCGCCAGAACCGTCCGCCCCGACCTTCGTTAAAAAAGGCGATACGGTGGCCGCAGGCGATACGTTGCTGATCATCGAAGCCATGAAAGTCATGAACCCTATCAAGGCATCCAAAGGCGGAACCGTCACCCAGATCCTCATCGAAACCGGCAAGCCGGTTGAATACGGTGATGTTCTCATGGTCATCGAATAAGACATGTTTAAAAAAATCCTCATCGCCAATCGTGGTGAAATCGCGCTGCGCGTGATACGTGCCTGCCGCGAAATGGGCATCGCCTCTGTTGCAGTCCATTCCACGGCAGATGCCAATTCCATGGCCGTGCGACTGGCCGATGAATCTGTGTGTATCGGCCCGCCGAGCGCTAAGGATTCATACCTGAACATTCCTGCAATTTTAAGCGCCGCCACTGTGACGGGCGCAGAAGCAATTCACCCCGGTTACGGATTTTTATCCGAAAACGAAATGTTCGCCCGCATGGTCGAAGAGCACGGTTTCACCTTTATCGGCCCTAAACCTGAGCACATCGAAAAGATGGGCGATAAAGTCATGGCCAAGAAAACCGTGATGGAATTGGGCCTGCCCGTGGTTCCGGGATCGGATGGCGCGGTGACATCCGTGGAAGACGGTCTGGCTTTTTGCAAAAAAGCAGGCTACCCCGTCATCATCAAGGCGGCATCGGGCGGCGGCGGCAAAGGCATGAAAGTCGTGCGCAGCGACGATCAGTTCAAGGAAATGTATTCGACCGCGCGTTCCGAGGCCAAAGCCAATTTCGGCGATGACACGGTCTATATCGAAAAATATCTCGAAAAACCGCGTCACATTGAAATTCAGATTTTCGGCGATCAGCACGGCAATGCGATTCATTTGGGAGAGCGTGATTGTTCCATCCAGCGCCGCCACCAAAAGCTCGTCGAAGAGGCGCCCTCGCCTGTCCTGACACCCAAAGAACGCGAATATATTGGCACGTTGGCGGCGGACGTTATCCGCAAAATGGGGTATGTCGGCGCAGGTACGATCGAGTTTCTCTATGAAGACGGCAAGTTCTATTTCATGGAAATGAACACGCGCATTCAAGTCGAACATCCGGTGACAGAGCAGATCACGGGAATCGATCTGATTGCAGAACAAATCAAAGTCGCCGCAGGATTGCCGCTGACACTCAATAAAGAAAACATCAAACTGCGGGGTCATGCGATTGAAATCCGCATCAACGCCGAAGACCCGGACACGTTCGCACCCTCGCCCGGCAAAATCACACAGTTCCACCCGGCGGGCGGTTTCGGCGTGAGGTTCGATTCAGCAATCTACGGCGGTTATTCCATTCCGCCGCATTACGATTCGATGATCGGCAAGCTTATCGTGTTCGGCAAAACGCGCGATGAATGTATCGCCCGTATGCGCCGCGCCATATCCGAAACCGTTGTCGAGGGCGTGAAAACCACGCTGCCGCTGCACCAGTGGATTTTCAACCAGCCCGAATTCGTTTCCGGCCAGTACAATATCCACTGGCTTGAGAAAAAGCTGGCCGAACGGAAATAACCCTTTCATTTAAGTTATGTTATACTGGCCGCCATGCACGGCTCATCCCCCATTGACGTCATTCTGGAAGCCTATCGCATGGGAATTTTCCCCATGGCAGAAAGCGCGGGCACGGGTGAATTCGCGTTCTATAAGCCGCATGTGCGCGGACTTATTCCCATCGTCGATTTGCACATTCCACGAAAAATTTTAAAATTGCTGCGGCAAGAACCATTCAAGGTAACGATGAACCGTGCGTTCGAACAAATCATCGATGGCTGCGCCGCCGAAACCGGAAAACGTTCGAAGACATGGATCAACCGCCCCATCCGCGATATTTTCGGCGTTCTGCACGATCACGGTCACGTCCATTCCATCGAATGCTGGACACCCGACGGCAAACTCGCGGGCGGATTATACGGGCTTGCAATCGGCGCGGTGTTTTGCGGCGAGAGCATGGTTTCCTTCGAGCGCGATGCAAGCAAGATAGCGCTCGTCCACTTATGCGCGCTGCTCTGGAAGGCCGGATTCACAATGCTCGATAGTCAATTCCTCAACCCGCATCTGCTGCAGTTCGGCGCGTATGAAATGCCGCAGGAAGAATATGAAACGCTGATCAAAACCGAAATGGACAAGGATACGAACATCGAGATCGTGCAGCAGGAAGGGTTTCCATCCATCTTGTCCGATTATCTTGCGATGCGCGGATTATAATCAATATTGCGGCGTTGCGTTGGCCGGAGCCTGTTGCTGCACGGGCGGCGGTTGAGCGTTCGTGCCACCCTGTTTCATCAGATCATAGGCCGTAAACCCATCACCCGTCGGGTCTTGCGGCCGAACATCTTCGGGCACATGCGCATCGGAATCCGGCGCTTGTGTTTCCGGCATCGTTGTTGAATCGGTGGCGGCAGGCGCAGCTTCCTCCGGAGTCATATCGGCTTCGGAATCGGTCGGGATAGGTTCTTGTTCCGGTGTTGCTTCGGGCGTTGCGGTACCATCTCCAGCGGGCAAGCTCGTCTGGTCCGCCTGCTCGTTCGTTTCAGCAGCCTTGGCTTCTTCGTTCGGTTCCTCGCGGCCGAGGCAATCCAGAACCCACACGTCATAAACCGGGTGATCCATCGCCGAAAGCGCGGGCGAGGAAGCAAACATCCATCCCGAAAATACCCATTCGGATTTATCCTGGCCCGGCGGTACTTCCCAGATTTGTAAGAATGCAGCGCTTTCCGGCGTTTCGATCGGCGGTGCCTTGCGACAGGCATGGATTTTGATGAAAAGCGGGCCGTACTGGATGGTTGATCCTACCTTGGCCTCGAACGTCACGGTGCGTCCGACAGATTTATCGAGCCCTTGCAATTTGACCGAAGGATAATCTTCCATCACCGCAAAAGCGGGGTTGGCCGTCAAAAGAGCAAGCGTAAATAGGCTGGCGAAAAGACGGCGCAAAAAAAATCTCCCGATCAAGAAATTACGGCTGAACCGGCGATGCTTCATCCGGAGCAGGCACTTGTTCTTGCTGCGGTTCTGTCTGAAGCTGCATGAACGGCGCGGCCTTCTCTTCGGGCGGAACCGATGCAGGTATCGCAGCGGCAGCGGAATCATCATCGTTGCCGCCCTTTGGTCCTTTATCCATGCTAAAGATAAATTTGCCGAGCAATTGTTCAAGATTTTGCGGTGCCTGCGTGAATTCGATATGGCCACCAGCGCCCATTATTTCTTCGGACGCCCCGGGTTGGAGTTCCATATATTTGCCGCCTAGCAGAGACTCAGAGCTGATGAAGGCGGACGTATCGTCGGGCAATTTGATATCATCGTCTATTTCCATCGTGACGCGCGCCATGTAATCGTCGGACTTGAGTTCAATCTTCGCGATGGAACCGATTTTTACACCACTGATTTGCACAGAATCACCAATACTTAAACCACCGATGCCCGAAAAATCCGCCGTGATGGGATAGCCGTCCACATCGCCGACATTGGCGGAAGAATAGCTAAACCCTAAGAACACGATAGCGACCAGAAGAACGACCGCGCCCAAAACCGTTTCAATTACATTACGCTTCATTCAAATCCCCCAATATTATTCTGGTTTCCAGGCTTCGTAATCACCCGTCGCCTTGTCTCGTTTGCCGCCGCTCAGAATATGACCGGGCGGGCGATAGGCCTGATTGGTGCCTGTTAAATTCGGCTGGTGCGGTTTTTGCCATACGCGGCGGAACGATTGGCCGTTCGCGCTCGGCACAACATCTGTCTGATGGTGTAGCCATCCATGCCATTCCGGTGGGACAGCAGATGCCTCAGGCTGGCCTTGATAGATCACCCAGCGGCGCTCATGCTTATAGCCCTTGCGCGCTTTGGTACGGTAGTATTTGTTGCCATAAGGATCGATTCCGACGCGGTTTGCCCCGGTCACCAGCGTCACAAAATGAATGTGGATGGGAGAGAGAACGCCCAGCAGATTGGCTATCGGTGTAAAAAGTCCCATGAGGTGACGCGCCTTTTTCCTTTTCGACGCTCAAGAATTGTCCTAAAAAGGGCTTGAAATCAAGTTATTATGAAGGGAAGCGGCAAAAATGAGCGAGATTGAAACCCGTCTGCAACAATGGCAACTCACCCTGCCCCAACCCGCGACCTATATGGGCAGTTACGTTCCTTATGTCGTGAGCGGCAACCTTGTTTTCGTGGCCGGACAAATCCCATTTTTAAATGGCGTCAAAGCGCATTTCGGCAGACTTGGTGAGAATATGGGAATTGAAGAAGGGCAAAAGGCGGCGCAAGCCTGTGCCCTCAATCTGCTGGCACAAGTTCTGGCGGCGGTCGGCGGTGATGAAAAGCGAATCGTCCGTTGCGTCAAGGTCGGCGGATTCGTGAATTGTACGCCCGAATTCGACCAGATGCCCGCTGTGGTAAATGGTGCATCGGATTTGATCGTTCATACCTTGGGCGAGCGCGGCAAGCATGCGCGCTTTGCCGTAGGTGCCCCCAGCCTGCCGTTCGGCGTGGCGGTCGAGGTCGATGCGATATTCGAGATTAAGGCGTAGTGGGTTCGTCTTCAGACGATGTAAGCGAACCGCCTTTTTCATCGACATACTGATCCACCGGCTTGCCGCCGATATAGAGTCTTTCGATGATGTGTTTGCCATCGGGAGCCATGCCAAGCCCGATGCTGAATTTTTCTTTTTGTCGGCGGAAAATTTCCTCAAGCGGCAATGCGATCCGTTCATCGACGAACACACGGGTGATGTCGGTCGTGAAAGTGCCACCGCTGTAATAATAGCCTTTGAACTTGTGTTTACAGGATAAACTTGAGGGTGAGAAGCATTGCAAGAGGAAGACTTGCGGATTGGAATCGCCCTCGCCAACACACAGACAGCATTCATTGCCTATGCAGGCCTTGTCATCGGGCTTGCCCCCCTTCCAGTTCCAGGTGATGGCAAAGTTCATATAATGTCCGTAGAGCAGGTCGCGCGGATCGTAAGGTTCGATGTCGAATTTTACGATTGGGTACGAGGCGCGGTCCATCTTCACCTTCATGGCATTCAACAACGGCACAATGACTGCAATGGCAATAGAAAGCGCGACGAGCAAAGGTTTATGCTTTTGCATGCTCGTCCCCCTTGCCTGTCAAACGCGCGTTCATTCGGCGTGCAGCATATATCAGACCCAGCATGACCACGCCGCCGCTAATCAAACCGATACCGGTGGTCAGTAAAGAACCAAACACTTCAACATAAATCACGAAAATACGGATAGCGATGATGGTGATGGCGAGAGAGACGATGCGCATATGCCCCATGCCCTGCGCGAGCCAGCCGATAAACATCCAGTAGCCGATGAATGCCAGAGCCGCTATGAGGGAATTGCCCGCTTGCGGTGCAAGCAATGGCAGCATCTGCGTGACAAGACCCACCAGCGCGAATATCGCACCGGCCTTTATCGCCGGATCGTTTTTATAGAACCGATAGAAGAATGCGTGAGTCGCCATACCCGCAAGACCGATCACCAAAACCACCAGCGGTTGTTCCTTCAAATAGTCATCGTAGTTGTATGAGTTTTGAATTTCGCCCCAGACTATGATCGACATGCTGGCAAACAATGCAGACATAACCGCACCGGTTTTGAGTGATACGTCGGCAAGCGCAGGGCGCAGTCGGCGGAACAGGCCGATCATACCGTCAGCCATAAACGCCAGCGGCAACAATGCACCCAAACCCAATACTAAATACCCCTGATAATATTCGGGAAGATCGCCTACATACTCTTCGATCACCATACCCAGCGTCGTCAGAAACGCAATCATCCATGGCACGGCGGTAGCATAGGTTTTTCCCATGAGCAAGAAGAACGGCAGCGTGATGATCATCCAGAGCATCAACGCCTGTACCGTAGAACCGACCAACTGGAACACCTGTCCGATCAGAATAATCAGCGTGAATGTCAGACCGATAAAGCCGAGCGTCGCACCTTCGCGCCAGATATCCTTGCCACGTTTATCGGCCCAGAGCGCCAGTGCGCCGATACCGATATTGAGCAGGACATGAACGCCGATCTTCACCTCACCCGGAATCTTGTACCAGTTGCTTGCTATGATGGAGAGTACGCCGACGAGAATGGCGAAGATACTTAAGTTAATAAGCCCGCGGCCAAAATGGCCTTTCTTGCGATTATCTTCGTGCGCCTGAATAATCGAAGCCTGCGCATCGGTCATAAGTCCGGCGGCCACCCATTCTTTAAGTTTTTTATGACGTCCCCACATGGAAAGGGATTATAGGCTAAAAATTAACACTCGAACAGATGTCTATTGCCATGATAGAATCAAGCCATGAACCAAACTTCCGAGCGCGGAAGCGCCATCATTATGCTTTTTGTCGCCGTCGCCCTTTTCGGGCTTCTGGCTTTCGCGTTTATGCAAGGATCGCGTAGCAACGTGAGCTGGCTAGGCACGGAGCAACAAAAGGCGGCAGACTATTCATCGCAGGATTGCACCAATGCAATTAACATGGCGACGAAGCGTTTGACAGCGCGTGGATGTACTGCCGCCGAGATTTCAGCCGATGAAACAGGCGCGGTTGGGGCCGGTCCTGCCGATGGCTCTTGCGCCATCTACCATGTCAATGGCGGCAGCGTTAAACCTTGCAGTTAGCAATGGTAGTTTGGCCACTTCTTCAAAAAACCTAAACGCCGTTATTCCACGGTTTCCTTTTGCGCTGGCTTTTTACGGCTCGATTTTTTCTGAGGATCGATATCGAGCGCTATTTTATCATCTTTCACATTGATGTGAACGGTGCCGCCCTCAGTCAGCTCGCCGAACAGCAATTCTTCGGCCAGCGGGCGTTTGACGTGTTCCTGGATCACGCGGGAAAGCGGACGCGCGCCCATTGCAGGATCATAGCCTTTTTTAGCGAGCCATTCGCGGGCTTCATCGGATAATTGCAACGCCACGTTTTTCTCGGTGAGTTGAGCTTCCAATTGCGCGATGAATTTATCGACAACGCGTACCACAGTCGCCTGTTTAAGCGGTTTGAAGCCGACGATGGCATCTAGGCGGTTTCTGAATTCCGGCGTGAACATTTTGGTGATGGCTTCTTTATCTTCATCCACCCGTACTTCACGTTCAAAGCCGATGGGAGCCCTTGCTTGTTCGGCAGCGCCGGCATTGGTTGTCATGATTAAAATGACGTTGCGGAAATCGATCGATTTACCGTTATTGTCGGTGAGCTTGCCGTAGTCCATGACCTGCAACAAAATATTGTAGATGTCAGGATGTGCCTTTTCGATTTCATCGAGCAGCAGAACGCAATGCGGCTGCTGGTCGATTTTATCGGTGAGCAATCCGCCCTGATCGAAGCCGACATAGCCCGGGGGAGAGCCTATCAGGCGTGAAACAGAATGGCGTTCCATATATTCGGACATATCGAAGCGGTTGAGTTCTACGCCCATTGTTTTCGCAAGCTGCCGCGCGACTTCGGTTTTGCCGACACCCGTGGGGCCTGAGAACAAAAACGCGCCGATCGGCTTTTCGGCATCGCGAAGGCCGGCACGAGAAAGTTTGATCGCGTTGACCAACGTGTCTATCGCTTCATCCTGATCGAACACCAGCGTTTTAAGATCGCGTTCGAGGTTTTTGAGGACGGTTTTGTCGTCTTTGGTCAGCGTTTTAGCCGGGATACGGGCAATAGCGGCAACAACGCCTTCGATATCGGCGATATCGATGATTTTCTTGCGCTTGTCTTCGGTCACAAGCATCTGTGCCGCGCCGACTTCATCGATAATGTCTATGGCTTTATCAGGCAGTTTGCGGTCGCCGATATATTTGGCCGACAACTCAACGGCGGCCTTCAGAGCTTCATCGGTGTATTTCACGCCATGATGTTCTTCGTAATAAGTTTTGAGGCCTTTGAGGATTTCAATCGTTTCATCGATGGTGGGTTCATACACATCGATCTTCTGGAAGCGGCGCACGAGCGCGCGGTCTTTTTCGAAATGGTTGCGGTATTCTTTATAGGTCGTCGATCCGATGCAGCGCAGTGTGCCGTTCGAAAGAGACGGTTTCAGCAGGTTCGAAGCATCCATCGCGCCGCCGGAGGTTGCGCCCGCGCCGATCACCGTGTGGATTTCATCGATAAACAGAACGGCGCCATCAATTTTTTCGAGTTCGGCAAGGACCTGCTTGATGCGTTCTTCAAAGTCTCCTCTGTAACGCGTGCCCGCCAGAAGCGAGCCCATATCGAGTGAATAAATAACCGCGCCCTTGAGAACGTCAGGCACCTGTCCTTCGACGATTTTTTTGGCAAGCCCTTCGGCAATGGCCGTTTTACCGACACCAGGGTCGCCGACATAGAGCGGGTTGTTCTTGGAGCGGCGGCAGAGAATTTGGATCGTACGGTCCACTTCCTTCTGGCGTCCGATCAGCGGATCGATCTTGCCTGTTTTGGCTTTTTCATTGAGGTTTTTGCAGTAAGCTTTGAGCGCCTCCCCATTGGCTTTCGATGTGTTGGGCGCTTCGCCTTGTTCTTCTTCAGCGCCACGCGGTGTTTTACCAGGATCATTTTGTCCCGGCACTTTGGCTATACCGTGAGAAATGTAGTTCACCGCGTCAAAGCGCGTCATATCTTGCTCTTGCAAGAAGTAAACTGCGTGGCTTTCACGTTCGGAGAATAGCGCGACAAGCACGTTCGCGCCCGTCACTTCCTCGCGGCCCGATGATTGCACATGGATGGCGGCGCGCTGCAGCACACGCTGGAACGCCGTCGTGGGTTTGGCTTCATCGCCTTCGGAGGCTCCGAGATAGCCGAGTTCATGATCGAGATATTGTTCAAGTTGTTCGCGCAAATCGGAGAGCGATATACCGCAAGAACGCAGCACGGCCATTGCATCTTGATCTTCGATCAATGCGAGCAGCAGATGTTCGAGCGTCGCGTATTCGTGATTACGCTGATTGGCCGCAGCAAGAGCGCGATGGAGCGTCTGTTCCAAATTTCTAGAGAGCATGTCTTATCTCCTTTTCAAACCGTGCGTTGAATTGCAGCGGATCGACTATTTCTCCGTAAAAAGCATAGTCTTTTTTTGCCTGAACGGCCCATTTTTGGTTGCCATAGTCAAAATGCCACCATTCATCAACATCTGTTTCAAATCCCGCCTGCTTCATAACAGTATGCAGCCAACGGCGATTGTCCCGTGCGATAGAATTTGAATCATTATTTTCAAAATAATCCGATGCGGCTTCCGGTCCAAAATGGTCGAACACAGTGCCAAAATCCAACTCATTCCCCTTTGCATCAAGGACTGTCAGATCTATAGACCCGCCTGTAGCATGTGGCGGGATGCGCTTCGGATTATCGGGCCGCGTTACAAAAATTCCCACTTCGTGCTGCAATTTTTCCTCTGACCAGTCCGGATTTTTTGCAGCAAGCTCATTCCAGTATTTTTGGTAGATATTATTCTGGACTTCGCGGGAACGCCAAGGATCCCAGATTTTGAATTTTCTACCCAGCGGTTCTAAATGTTCTTTTTGAGCTGCTAGCAATTTGTCCGCAATCGATTTGCGTGTCCATAATGTGGGTGTTGCCGATAATTTCCATTTAAAATACATCGGCTCACCGGCGAAGGGGTAGGTTGACAAATCAACTATAGGATCCCCGCTCTCACGAATGGATATATTTTCGAAAACCAGATTGGTCACTTCTATTCCTTTTCCATCGTGCATTGGAGGGGCTGTTCGTTGGCGCGCGCGAAATCCATGACTTGCGCTACCTTCGTCTCAGCCACCTCATAGGTGAAAATTCCGCAGATACCGACGCCCCTTCGGTGGACATGGAGCATGATGTCGGTCGCTTCCTGACGATTTTTACTGAAAAACCTTTCCAAAATATGAACGACGAACTCCATAGGGGTGTAATCGTCGTTCAGCAGCAAAACCTTGTACATGGAAGGCTTTTTGGTCTTGGGGCGGGGTTTAAGCAAAAGACCGGTCTGGCGTTCGCGTTCCTGATCTCCGCCGACGCCATCACCGCCGTCCGGCGGCGGCAAAGCGGGCGTGTCGTCGTCATTCATGATCGGCGGCTGTCTGAAACTCATTCAATCGTCCTATGGCGTCCATTTTACCGCAAAAGGCGGCTTACGGCTAAGAATATAATATCGGGAGGACGGAAATGAAAGCCCTCAGCCACGGGCCACAAATACTTGAGATTATATCGAGTTATGCCATTTTTCCGCGGAGATCGGCAGGAAGATGTCGATACCCGCGGCACGGGTCGCGATAAGTTCGGCGGATCGCTTCTTAAGCCACGCGTCATCCAACTTTAAAAAGCCCTGGACCGCAGGGAGATAGACCTCGCGCAAATGCGTGGAAATTTTGCTGTAATGCTCACTCGGAAATTCTTTCATGATCATGTCGTAATTATCGAGATTCCAGCGCATATAAACGCATAAATCGCCGAGCCAGTCGATATGCTGCGGCTGCTCTTTCACATTGAACGCAGCCCGCTTTGTCATGCAATCGGTGAAGATACTCCACAAAAAGTGAACATCATTATCAAACATATCCTGCGCGGATATGCTGCCATATTCACGCAGCAATTGTTTTCTTTCAGGTGAGCGTAGAATGGCGGCTGCCGCGACGGCAAATTCATTGCATAAATCGTCAACCATGGTCGCGCCATGGCGAAAGTCCGACATAGCGATCAGAAGATGGGAACTGCAAGCAGCGGCACTGGTAAATATGAGAGACATGGTAGATACCATAATACACAACACGGGGCATTACACGAAAAAAACCCCGCCGGGGCGGGGTTTTGATTCGAAGGAGGAAAGGATCAAGCGGCTATGCTGCCGGCGCGTTTCATGGTTTTGCCGACCTGATCGTTGATCGGAGCCATCGCTTCCGTGCAAAGCTTAACAGCCTTTTCCGAGATCAGCGTCGCGTTCGTCATGAAGTCATCGAAGCTGGCCTGAGCCAGTTTGGTCTGGAAATCAGTTAATTCGTTGAGAGTTTTGCAGGCCATCGCGGATTTGGCAACGGACTGGCCTTTTTCGCCAGCTTCCTGCGCGATTTCCATGCAGGTTTTCATGATGTCTTCCATGCCTTTGGCGAAAATTGTCGTGGATTTTACGAGCGCATCGACCTGATCCTGGCCCATGGTAGCCGCGCCTTGTGTGAATTTTTCCATTTGTTTGCTCCCTTTAAACAGGTCCGAATCCATTTTGAACGGCTGGAACTGCGAAAATTGTTGAAATTGCGGGAAGCCCTTGGTGAAAGCAGAAATGCTTGCAGCCGGTCTGCTGTTCAAGACCGTCGCGGTCGTCTTTTTTGCAACGGTTTTCTTTTTCTTCTTGGTCGCCATTGGAGGCCTCCTAATTTGTTGAGCGATTTTCTTAACGTTATTGCATCGCACCATATTAACCTATCACCAAATTAACCATTGGTCAATAGCTTTTTGTGCGGTGCACAAATCATTGTTTTTCAGGCAGTTTCTAGACAGGCAATATATTGTTGTCTAAAATGCTAAGTGGGTTTACGCCGATCAAATTATCGGATGAAATTAGGGTCTTTTCAATCACCTTCTAGTAAAATGTTAATAATAAACAGACGGATCACGGACAGAACCGACCAGCACACCCTGAAGTCCGCGGGAGACAAGCTTTTGCGCCGCATCATTACCACAGCATGCATGGTCCTGCTCGCCCTCTCGGTCCCACACGAGGGGATGGCGAAGGGTAAGAAAAAACAGGCCCCGGCCGAAAACAACAAATACGCTTCGATCATCGTCGACGCCGCCACGGGCAGTGTCCTATCCGAAAAAAATGCCAGTAAACCCCTCCACCCGGCCTCACTGACCAAGGTTATGACCTTGCTATTGCTGTTCGACGCGCTGGAGAACGGCAATGTCCGCCTGAGCGACCGGATATACATCTCAGATCACGCCGCGGCACAGCAGCCCAGCAAATTAGGACTAAATCCCGGCTCATCGATCCGCGTCGAGGATGCCATTCTGGCCGTCGTCACCAAATCCGCCAACGATATTGCCGCCGCGATCGGTGAACATCTAGCGGGATCCGAATCTCGCTTTGCCGTGCGCATGACACGCCGTGCCCATGATATAGGCATGACCAAGACCAACTTTGCCAACGCGTCCGGCCTGCATAACTCTGCACAGATTTCGACCGCCCGCGACATGGCGATCCTCGCCCGCTACATCATCGTACGCTACCCGAACTACTACCGTTATTTCTCCACCAAGCAATTCACCTATCGCGGCAAGACGATGACCAACCACAATCGCCTGATGCAGACCTATCGCGGCATGGACGGTTTCAAGACAGGATTCATCAACCAGTCGGGCTTTAACCTGATCGCATCCGCCAAACGTGACGGGCAGCGATTGATCGGCGTCGTGTTCGGCGGCAGAAGCTGGAAATCCCGTAACGATCATATGGCATCACTTCTCAACACCGGCTTTGGCAAACTTGGCGAATTGCGTTACGCACAAGGCGCACCGGTACCGGTCGATGTGGCCAATGCCAGCATTGAACACGCCCCCGTTACCCCGCCACCCATCCCCACAGCAAAACCCGTGTTCAAGGAAATACAGGGCATAGAACCGCAAGCAGGCACAGCCACCGCAAATTTCACTTCCCTCTCCTCGCTCGGGCAAGGCCGTAAACTTGTTGTTGGACAAACGACACCGGAACCTGATGTGACTGAACAGGCCGTTGCCAGCGTGCAAAGCGCAATCAATCGCGGCGATTATAGTGAGTTGACCGGGCAGGGCGATTATGATGCCGCCAATGCGCGCCGTGTCGAAACTGGATTGATCGCCGCCGCCGTCTACAAGGGCGACCATGATAAGGTTCGTGAGTTACAACTGGCATCTGCGGCACACGCAGCCAACGGCACCTTGCAACAACCAACACAGGGCCCCACCCCAGCGCCCGCATCCATGCCGCCTTCTATGCCCGCGACATCCGATTTATGGTCCATACAGATCGGCGCTTACACGAGCCGAGTCACGACCGATGATGCACTTCGCTACGCCCATTCGAAACTGCCCGCGAACCTGATCCATGCCCGCCCGATCGTCGTGCCGCTGAAATCAAATGGCGGGATTTTATTCCGTGCACGCCTTGGCGGATTAAGCCAACAGCAGGCGATCGAAGCCTGCCGTTATTTCCGCGACTGCCTGCCGGTTGAACCGCGCTGATGCAGAATTCCATGCCGCATAATCCTTTACACTCGCGCTCCGGCAATATGCTGCTTTATATTTTGGGCGCAATTTTTCTGATGGGTATTTTGATCTTCCTCGTAAAAGGTAACTTTCAGGAAGGCTCCGGCATTGACGCCGATCAGATCGTGATCAAGGCGACACAGGTGCAGCAATATGCCGGAGAGCTTGAGCGCGGCGTCGGGTACATACTTCGCAACGGTTATAGCGAGGCCGACATACGCTTTGCCACGAATATCTCTTCCACTTACGGCGACATCACCAACGATGCCGGACGTCAGGTGTTCGTGGCCAGAGGTGGCGGCGTCGAGTACAAATCACCGCCCAGCGGCATCAATGACGGCACGGCCTGGCAATTCTTCGCAACGACGCATTTCACGGATATGGGCATCGATACCGGGGGATCACAAAAGGCCGAGTTGATCGCCGTTCTGCCCAATGTCACACAGGCTTTCTGCACCCAGATCAACCGCATCGTCGGGCAGTCATCCATCAATCTTGCAAGCACAAGTGACCCCGCCGCAAACGGATGCGTTCACCAGCCGGGATCGGAATTTCAGGGAACATTCGCAGCAGGTGGGGCGGTAAATCTTCTGGACGATGCCGTGGTGACAAAATTCCCGGCAAAAGAAGCCTGCGTCAAATGCAATAGCGGTTCATTCCATTATTACAAAGTCCTGCTGACGCGCTAAAACAACGGCGGCAGCATGTTAGCGCTTTTGGTCATGTATTTCTTGATGTCGTAGGTGACAGGCAGCGAATAAGTATAAGTGGCAAGTATTTTGCCCGTCGTACGGTCTGTGAGCTGTAACGCCACGCTCATCGTGTTTTTGGCGATCTCATATGTTCCTGAAACCGCGCCCGCATCGTTCATGCTTCCCGCATAACCCGGCATGTCGGCAACGTTATGGCCAAGTTGCAAAAAGCGCGTGCGCATCTGACCAGCCAGAACTTCGCCCACCTTCGGATTAGCGACCACGCCCTTTTTATTCGTCTCCAGAATTTCTTGTAAATCCGATATGACCAGCGGACGATTTTTGGAAAACGTCTTTTGCGATTGCATCGACAACGCGTCGGCAGCGGCATAGGACGCGTTCAACAGGTTGACATGTTTTTGCTGTATGACCATCGGCGTTGCAACACCTGCCGCCACGACCTGACATCCGCCAAGGGCCAGCGCCGAACAGATCAAAAGTGTGGAACTAAAATGCCGCATGGTTATTGCCGGAAATTTTCACCCGGGCCGCTCGGCTCAGGAATCCAGACACCGGGGAAAGACGCGAACGGGACGTTCAACTCTTCCGCGCCGCGAATGAAGAAATCACCTTCCTCCACCGTCAACTGCTTGGCCTCTTCGCCCATCCGGTCGAAAACATACAGGGCAATATGGACGTTCGGTGTAGTATCGGCGGGATCGACAGGTTCGTACCCTTCCCTTTCCTTGACCGTCGCCAGATAAGCGAACACATAAGCGTCATCAGGCGAATCGCTCAGGCGGTAACCGATATGGCGCATAGATTCGCGCAGGTCATTATCGAGATTGGCGTAGAAAGGCGTCATCGGCTCGGCCTTGGCCACATAGATCGGTTTGGGCGGCATACCAGCCCGGTTGGTCAGACTTTCAACCAGGCTGTAAATAGACAGGCGGAACTGGTCGGCCTGTTCAGGTCCCATCGTCGAACGCTGCAATTCGGTGAATTTAGATGATTCCGGTGGATTGGGCGATTTATACGCTTCCTTGTGATAGGCATAGCCCCGTGGCATCGCATTGGGTACGCTGCACCCGGCAAGCGCAATGAGCGTGGCGCAGAATGAGAGGACCAGATATTTGGTTTTAGATTTTGCTGTGAGCATGAGGACACGATCCATAGGAGGCGGATATTGAAATCAAAGACCCTGCCAGTCTAGCAAGGAACAAATGCCTCGTATAGTCCTTGATCCTACGCGAGCGCGGCATGAACCCGGCCCAACCCGCGTGATGACAGGCGGCAAAAGAACTTTCCCGGTCCCTTCGCACACGGCGCGCAGTAAAGCTCCAGCAATCCTTCACGCAGCGCATCGCGCACAGCCGCCGCGCCGTAGCGGCGTTTTAGATCATCCTCATACAAAACGGCCTGTGGTCCTTCGAAGTAACAAGACAGCAGATAGAGATCGTGCAGCATCGCACCCTCCTGTGTTCGGCGGTTGATAGATCGGAAATCAACGGCAATGATAAATGCCGTTTCTGATATTAAGAATTATTCTCAATTATAAGGCGTTTGTCAAGACGGTATGCAAGCAAGACACAAGATGTTGTGGATGAAATCAGTTTGTGGCGGCAGATTTTGCGATAATCGCGGTGGTGCTGAACCCGTCCTGTAAACCAACGATAGACACGGCCCCGCCATAGGCCCGCACGATCTTGGCTTCCGGTAACTGGTCCTCTTTATAATCCCCGCCCTTGAAGAAAATATCTGGGCGGAGTTTGTCGATGATGGCAGAGGGCGTGTTGTCCGCGCCCGTTTTCGTTGCGCCGAACAGAACGACAAGATCGACGCAAGCTAGTGATCCAATAACCGCCGCGCGTGCTTCTTCATCATTCACAGGACGCGCAGGTCCTTTGAGGATTTTGACGGACGCGTCGTGATTGAGCGCAACGACCAGACGGTCGCATTGTTTGCGTGCTTCTTCCAGATACATCACATGGCCCTTGTGCAGGATATCGAAACAACCGTTGGTGAAGCCAACTTTAAGCCCTTTTGCTTGCCATGTACGAACCTGATCGACGGCTTCGCTTTCATCTGCCAGACGCGCCGTGCGGCTTTCGCCCGGCACGCCGCGCAGCGCCGCCGTCTGTAATTCTTCCATCCGCACCGGCGTTGTACCGACCTTTGAAACGGCGATACCGCCCGCAAGGTTGGCGAGGCGCGCTGCCTCTTCCATCGTAGATCCTGCGGCAATAGCCGCCGCCAGTGTTGCAATCACCGTATCGCCAGCGCCCGAGACATCAAACACCTCGATCGCTTGTGTTTTCAGATGCATAGGCTTTGCGTTAGAAATCACGCTCATACCGTCTTCTGAACGTGTTGCAACAATGCAGACCACGCCGCAATCCTTGATGATTTTCTGCGCAGCGTTTGTAATTTCATCATCCGAAACAAGAACAGACGTCCCTACGGCCAGCGCCAGCTCTTTCCTGTTTGGGGTCACTATATCCGCCCCGCGATAGATCGTGTAATCGTTGCCCTTTGGATCGACCAGCACTGGGATATTCGCCTTGTTCGCCGCAGCAATAATTTTAGAGAGCAGTGTTTTTGTCAGCACACCCTTGCCGTAGTCGGACAAGACAATGGCCTTTACGCCCTTCATCGCCTTTTCGATCCCGGCGAATATTTTCGCTTCGATATCGGATGAAAGCGAATGCGTCTTTTCAAAGTCGGTACGCAGGAGATGCTGATGCCGCGCAAGGTAGCGGGTTTTAATCGTCGTCGGGCGACTTTCGTCAGTCAGGATGCCATCGACATTTGCATTTGCCTTTTTGGCTATGTCACGCACAAGCGCCGCCTGCGCATCCGCACCTACCACGGCAAATACAATAGGCGTGATGCCCAATGCTGATAAATTCGTCAGCACGTTGCCCGCGCCGCCCAGCATCATATCCTGCTTTTGAATATTGAGGACGGGGACCGGGCTTTCGGGTGAAATCCGATCGACATCACCATAGACAAACTGGTCCAGCATCAGGTCGCCTACGACCATGATGGAAAGGCCCTTCACCGCGTTCAGTGTTTTCGTCATATCAGGCATGGTTAATGTCTCTTTCAATGCCCCGAACCTTAAAACTTTTTTAACGGGTTTAGCCAGCATTTTCGAGGTTATAATTAATATATTATCAATTTTTACAAGACATACTGAAATGTGGGAAACTAGTAAATAACGAGTTTTTTAGGGGAAGTATTCAGGCGTGTCGTCACTTGGCCACAAAGATCGGGCTTATAAAGGGGTTCTTACGGGCATGAAAATCCGTATGCACAAAAACCGCCTTGGCGAGCTCCTCGTCCTCGACGGCTTTATCTCTCCCGATGAACTCCAGCAGGCCCTTGCGGTCAGTAAATCCACAGGCAAACAACTGGGCCGTGTTCTGGCCGATGATAAGATCGTCGATTACGACGTCATCCGCCAGACCCTTGTCGAACAATTCATGCTCCGTTTTATGATGGCCGTTTTGACGGTTTTCATCTCATTCGCGGGCTTTGCCGTTGGCGGCGTCAAAAATGCCCGTGCGGCCAGCGTCAAAGACGTGCCTGCCCGCGTGGCTTTCCAGCAGGCAGCAGCCTTTGCACCGATAGGCCAATATCCAAAACTCTTCGGTTCAATCGAAAAACAATCAAGTTCGCTGACCGCCTTCACAAAATGGACGACGATGTTCGATCGTTTCGACGCTGCGCTGAACACGAAAAACGGCCAGCAATCGGTCAACGATTTCAAATCGCAGATTGAATTTTTGCGTGGCCTGCCGATGAACAAGATGGTTTCGGGTGTCAACGAGATCGTGAACCGCATCCCCTACATCAATGATTCCAATATCTACGGCCAGAGCGATTACTGGGCCACGCCGATTGAATTCATGAAAAACGGCGGCGATTGCGAAGATTACGCGATCACGAAATATGTAGCTTTGCGTGCGCTCGGCGTTCCTGAAGAACGCATGCGTATCCTGATCCTGCAGGATCAGCAAAAGAATATCCCGCACGCTATTCTGGTCGTTTACACCGACAACGGTGCTGTCCTTCTGGACAATCAGATCAAATCCGTGACCAGCGCGGAACGCGTATCGCATTACAAGCCGATCTTTTCGATCAACCGCAATGGCTGGTGGCTGCACACCAAACCCAAGGGCAGCGTCACGGTCGTCGCATCGTCCGCCCGTTAATCATCCGCTTTCTGTCATAGCATTCCTGTCACCCCCGCGAAGGCGGGGGCCCAGTCCATAAAAACGTGCGCAGCTTCGCTGCGCTCTTCCCGGATCCCCGACGTTAATACCTGCCTGCGGCAGGCCTCGGGGATGACAAAAGAAGGCCTTTGCTGCAAAACGCCCTTTGTCTTTTTCACCGTACGGTTTAAATATTAGGCTGGATCTGGGCGGTGATTGCCTTATTTCCTCCCTAAAACCATGATCAAAGACGCCCCGATGATAACAAAACGCCGTTTTTATACGCTCTCCCTCTTACTGATCGCTCTATGCGCATTCGAACCTATGGCCCATGCGAGCGGAGTGGTTGCAGCGGAGCGGAAAAGTGAAGCCGCAGCAATTGCCCCTGAAGCATTGCCCGTCGATTCTCTGGGCCGCAGTACGCCGCGCGGCACCGTGGTGGGCTTTCTTGATGCCATCTCTAAGGAAGATTTTGAAAAAGCGTCGGAATATCTCGATCTTTCCGCTATTCCGCAGGCTCAGCACAAAAAGCGCGGGGCCGATCTAGCACAGGATCTGCAAACACTACTCGATAAGGGTGGCTGGTTCTTTCCAAGTTCGATGCTCAGCAACGAACGCGATGGCCGCAAGGATGAAGAGGGTATTGAAGAAGGTTCCGAGCGGATCGGCAATCTGCGCGGCAATGGCCGTACGATCGATATACTTGCTGCGCAGGAAAAAGATTCCGACGGTAATCTGATCTGGCTGATCTCCGACAACACGCTTGAACAGCTACCTCTGTTATCGGGCACTGACGCCGACGAAGAACCACTGATAAACAAAGTCCTTCCCGATATTCTGATAGACGCCAAGATATTCGGCGCGCCCGTGGGCCATTGGATCGCGGTTATTTTCTTATTCGCGCTTTCCTATCTTTCGGTCTGGTTCGTGGCGCTCGGCATTCTGGCCCTGCTCAAGAAAATATGGACCAGGCATTGCGCCGTGTCCGGCACGCATTTCCTTGACGCCGTGCGTGTCCCGCTTAGCCTTTACATCGCGGTGTGGGTGTTCGGTTATTCGAGCCTGTGGCTGGGGCTTTCCATCATCGTCCGCCAGCATGTCGGACAACTCAACGTCATCGTCGCCTGGTTCGCCGTCGCATTGCTTATCTGGCGCCTGATCGATATTTTCGCCGAGGCCGCACAAAACAGGATCGTCGCCAATAGCCGCTTTTTCGGCATTTCATCGATTCTGTTTTTCTTCCGCCGCATCGTCAAGGTCGTGTTCGGAATCTTCGTCCTGTTCATCGTGCTCGACAATCTGGGCGTCGATGTCACCGCTGGCCTCGCCGCATTGGGTATCGGCGGTATCGCGCTGGCCCTTGGCGCGCAAAAGACGCTGGAGAACTTCATCGGATCTCTCGCCATCGTTATCGACCAGCCGGTGCATATCGGCGATTACTGCAAGATCGGCGATATCGCGGGAACGGTCGAAGATATCGGTATGAGATCAACACGTCTTCGCACGAATGAACGCACGCTGATCACCATTCCCAACGGCGATATGTCGAACCAGCGAATTGAGAACTTCGCGCGGCGCACGCGCTTCCTTGTGAACAAGAAGTTCCAACTGCGCTATGACGCGACGCCCGAACAGATCCGCCTGTTCACCAAGAAGACCGAAGAGATGCTCTTTGCCAACGAGCATGTCACCGAAGAAGGGCTCCCCATCCGCTATCTCGGCCCGGGCGATGGCGGCCATGTTATCGAGCTGTTCTTTTATATCAACGTCTCCGACAACAACGAGTTCTTGCGCATCCAGCAAGACCTTATGCTCGGCATGGCGGACCTGATCAAGGAAACGGGGCTGTATTACATCATCCCATCGCAGACCATGCTCCCCGCCATCGACCAGCGCGGCAGGGCCGATTAGTTCCCTAGCTCATCGGGTGTAAGCCTGCCGTTGTTATCACGATCCAGAACGAGGAAGCGTTTTTGCGCGTCGCGCATATCGCCCTGCCCCCATTCTTCGTGCTGCCTGAATTCTTCGTACGTCATGCCGGAGGCGGGCTGGATTTGCGCGTAGGAAACTTCGGGGCGCGCGGTGATTTTCTCTTCCGTCCCGCCGCAGGCAGATAGCATGACAGTGGATATGATGAGGAGTTTTCTCATGTCAGCAGCCTTTGAATATCAGGGTGGCCCACGACATCTTCCGGCCCATCGACCAGAACGGCGTTCCAGCCGCGTGTGGACGATACCTCTATATTGCGCGGATCGTCATCGAAATACAGCGGTGGTTCGTTGTACGGATCGAACTGCAATTCTTCTTCAATCCGTGCGAAGTAATGTGGATCGTATTTCAGGCATCCCAGCCGTGCGGAATAGTAGAAGTCGGTGAAATGTTGTTTCCATCCCAACTTGTCGCGCAGATAGGCAATGCGCGCATGCGCCTGATTTGTCGCCGTGTAGAGCTGGACGTCCTTGCGAGGAGAAATCCGTTCTACCACATCGAACACCGGGCGATTCACCGATGAATCCCGTGCGTGCCAGTAGTCGATAAGCTTTTGCGCCGTGATGCTGTAACCATGCTTCGCCAGCCAGCTTGCCATTTCCTGTTCGAAATCTAGCCTGCCGTGCAGCACATACCGAAATGTGCCGCGCAGGATGAAGTCTTCTATGTGACCGGATTTAATACCCAGATCTTGTTCGATGTTAGTATCCCAGCGTCTCCATCGTTCGGGCTTTGTGTGGAACCCGTCGATCAGGACGCCATCGACATCGAAGAAGATTCTCATTCCACCCATGCGATCCTGAGCACGTTGGTCGAACCCGGCGTGCCGAAGGGAACGCCGGCGGTGAGCACGATGCGCTCGCCTTTTTTGGCGAGGCCTTTTTCCTTGGCAATTTTCGTCGACCATTCCACCGTTTCGGCGAAGGAGTTGATGACCGGCATGTGCGCGGGCTGAACGCCATAGGACAGCGTAAGTTTACGCGCGGTCGCCAGGTTTTGCGTCAAGGACAAGATCGGCATTTCAGGACGCTGACGCGCGGTGCGCCAAGTCGTGGAACCCGATGTCGTATAGTTCGCAATGCACACGGCGCGGATATCGCGGGCGACGTTCGTTGCCGCCACGGTGATGGAATCGGACGCGTCCATTTCGGTTTGCGGGTGGTTGGAGCGCATGATCGCATGATAGGTTTCATCGTTTTCCGTCGAGCGGCAGATGCGGTCCATGATTTCGACCGATTCCACCGGGTATTTCCCGGCGGCGGTTTCGGCGGACAGCATCACGGCATCGGTGCCGTCATACACAGCCGTTGCGACATCGGATGCTTCGGCGCGCGTCGGGCGCGGACTCTCGATCATGGATTCCAGCATCTGCGTTGCTACGATGATCGGTTTACCGGAATTGCGCGTTTCGCGGACGATGCGTTTTTGCACGCTCGGCACATCTTCGGAAGGGATTTCAACACCTAGATCGCCGCGCGCCAGCATGATGCCATCACAGTGATTGAGGATTTCGGTGAAGTATTCGAGCGCGCTTGGCTTTTCGATTTTCGCCATCAGGGCGGCGCGGCCATTGATGATTTTCTTGGTTTCGGCGACATCGGCGGCGGTCTGCACGAAGCTTTGCGCGACCCAGTCCGCACCCATTTCCAGCGCGGCGTCGAGATCTACGCGATCTTTATCGGTGAGCGCAGGCATCGGTATGATGACACCCGGAATGTTGAAGCCTTTGTTGTTGGAGAGTTTGCTGCCCGTCATGATTTCAGCGATCAGGTAGTTCTTCCCCTGTTCCTTGATGACCGCGCGGACCTTGCCGTCATCGAGCAGGATTTCCGAACCCGGTTTCATCGCCGCGATCACTTCGGGGTGCGGTAAGTAGACGCGGGATTCATCACCCGGTGTTTCGTCGAGGTCGAATCTGATCTTGTGCCCGGCGGCAACCTCTATCCGGTCATTCTTGAATTTGCCGATGCGGTTTTTGGGACCTTGCAGGTCGGCCAGCACGCCGATGGGACGCCCGAATTCCTTTTCCAGTTCGCGCGCCGTAGCCAGGTTCTTCGCGTGCGCCTCATGCGTGCCGTGGGAGAAGTTCATGCGAAAGACATCGACCCCCGCCACGAAGAGCTTTCTCATCATATCGGGATTGCCCGAAGCCGGGCCCAGCGTGGCGACGATCTTGGTCTGGCGGTGGCGGTGAAGAACGGTCATCGGGACTCCTTATGTATGACCGGCCCTTTATGCGGCAGACATGAGCGTTTGTCCATGCGGCGCAGCAGGTTTTCCAGAGTCTCGTGATTTATCAGTTCGTTTTGCCGTTTTTTTCGGACGGTGGCATATAAGGAAAAACTCAAGTTATTGATTTTCCTGTATGTCTGTTCAGTTCGTTCCGCGTTTTTTGAAACACGCGCCGAATTCTTCCCCGTGAAATCAGCGGGCGGAAAATCGGCCAAAAGATTAATTTTGGTCAGAATTAACGGAGTTGGATGCGGCGCTGTGGTGAGATTTATCATGAAAACAATATAGGAAATTATTCCTTAATTGTCAAGAAATAATCCGCCTATCGGCCTAGGCCACCATCGGCATGCGTTCTGGTGCAGTTGGGACGGGCACCAGATCATCAGCCATCAAATCCTGTTGTAAAATTTTCATCCCACAATCCTGATAGAATTTCACAACTTTGGCGTGGTTGCTGGAACGTGTGGTCAGGTAAACCATATCGCAAGATTTGAACAATTCTTCGAACATCATCGGCAAGTGGGCTTTTCCGAAGCCCTTGCCGTTGAATTCCGGGAACATACCAAAATTCTCAATCTCCGTTACCTTCGCTGCACCGTTAAAACCCAGTGTCAGGGATTTGAACGGGTTGCTTAAGCAATAGCCAACAGTCTGTCCGTCTTTTTCCAGCAGGAACAAGCGGAAGTCCTTCAAGCGCTCAGTCAAAGCGTCATCGCCGAAATATTTAGGGCGTTGAGTCCAACCCCATGGCCCCCCAACGCGTTCGATCAGTGGTTTAAAGAAGGACAGCGTTGCCGGAACTTCGTGGATGGCGAAACCTGCCTTGTCCTGAAGCGGTTTAAAGTCGCTGGCAGCAATTGCCAGATGGGTCATTATAAAGCTCATTGTGCGGAGTCCCAAAGCATCTATAATTTATGCTTTCTTTCAAAATCCACTTCCAAACATTGTAGATTTTGAAAAACTGGTATGGAAAGAGCTTCAAAAATGTCCGTAATCCAGGAACCGGCATAAATATCAACGGCGGGGTTCTTCATCATGAAATGAAAAATTGCCAATTCCTCTTTCAAAAAGTCTATGCAGTTTTCTTGAGGGATATCACGACGTTTTGACATACGTTCTACCATAGCAGTTAAAGTTTTTTGCGCTGACTCAGACTGCTGTAGTCCTTTTTCAATGATTTCATAGGAGGACGCATAATCTTCATGATGGAGTAACTCATCCCAACGTATAATCTTTGCTCCTTCAAGCGCCACGGCATTTCTACGGAGCCATTTATCACCCTCTTCACGAGTTATGTTCCATGCTGTCGCGGTATCATAAGAAAGATTATGACGCTGTAGTGTATCGCTGACGATTACTTCTGTTTCTTTAAAGCGAGCAGCACACCATGCCGTTAAGGTCAAAAGCTTTGCACCTTCGTATTTTGGATTACCAATACTTATCTGTATCCGCGCCTTATCCGAAGGGCGGGAGCCGTATTTACCGTTTACCGTTACACGGTAATCAGAAGCGATCTGGTGCAGTGCTTTCACTTGGCTCTTCCAGTTTATTCCAAAGAAGGTTGAATAGATTTCGTATTGTGTTGGCTTGGCGACGATCTCTAAAAATTACGGCTTTAGTGTTATTTTCAGCGCACATACAAACCTTGTCGCCATATACCATCGTGACGTAATTTTCGAAAAACTCTTTGGGTATCCAGCGGTACTCTTTCGTCGGCCCCATAAGGTATGTATTGCCCTCACGCACCAATTGGCGCATTCCAACTCCAGCATTACGGATTTTTTTCCAAACTTTATTTATTTGCGGCGGCGATTCACGATCATCGGCACAAAAAATCAAAACTTCAGCGCCCTTTGTATCAATCATGGATTGGTACACATCATCTAAAACACGCAGCCACCAACCGTCGCCTTCTATTTCGTACATAGAGGCGCTGCGTTTAATGAGACCATCTTCCGTGAAGAACATGCCCTCTTTTTCGAAGGCCCGTCTGATTTTCTCAATAATGTCTGCGCCAACGTCCCCTTCAAGCCGTTCGATCTTGGCAATGGTTGAAAGAGAGCAATTGGCGCGTTCACCCAGCTCCGTTTGGGACCACCCCATATAGGCTCTACCAGCCCTAATTTGTTCACCTGTAATCATTTTTCTTATCTCATAAGCCTTATAAAAGTGATTTTTACGCTAAATACAATAAAAATCAATTTTTTTAATATTTATTTAACGATTTTGCCATAAAACAGTTACCATCATTAACAACCAAACTGTGTGAAGGGGACGTATTATGAGTGGTCTGAAACGGGTAAAAAGACATTTTGTTAAGTTATTTCAATTGGATATATCCAATCAGAACAGGATAAGCTTATTCGACGTTAAGGGGGCCTATGACGCCGCCTATGAAGAAAAGGCCAAAGCCCGTGCCGCGTTAAAGAAGTTTAACGCCAAGCTGAAACAGGCCCAGAAGCTGGATTCCCTCTACCGCGCCCAGCTAGAGATCGATTTTGCCAACCTGTACAAACGGGCGGTGTAGCATGGCGGCCAAAAAGATCGAGAAAATCACCCTCAAACAACCGCTGCGATATTATCAGCCGCGTTTAACCCGTTTCCTCACGCTTCTGGTGCGGGTTAGAAACTTAAAGCCCGCCAATATGCATTTATGGCGCGTGATGGACAGCACGGCGTTTCAGGACACCGAAACGGCCCTTGAGGTTGCCTTATATAATGCCAGTACAAAGAAGGCGTTCGATGAGAGCAATGAGCGGTAAAAATCATCGATTCGCACGAGTCGCGGGCCGATTCGGGCGAATCTTTTTCGTAGTGCAGGGAATCGACCGATTAGTGAAAATGATTCCTGTTTCGAGGCCTTTTTATGGGGTCTAAACCACCTAAATTTATTAGCAGTAATTTTGAAATAATGCGTCTTTTATATTAACGATTTGGAATGTGGCAGAAAAAAGACAGCCAATTCCAAGGGCTTGAGACCCGTTTTCGATGGCATGTGCCATGCGTTTTTCGGCTGTGAATCAAGGCGAATTTGTATAGACAGCCCCCCGAGATGTAGTATGATCATTAAGAACTAACCACTAAGGCTTGTGGTTTTACACACAGGTCTTCCACAGAAGAAATCCACAGTTTGTGAATAACTTTTACCATTTTGGGGAGTAGAAGCATGTTTGACTACGCGCAAATCCAAGGGGGAAACCGCGTTCAGATCGATCGCAGCCGCGATGCAAATCTGACGAAGTTCGGTATCGAGACATTATATGACCGCTACCTCCTGCCCGAAGAAGGGCCGCAGGATTTGTTCGCGCGCGTTGCGATGTATTACGGCGATGATTCCGCCCATGCGCAGCGTATGTATGATTATATCTCCAAACTCTGGTTTATGCCCGCGACGCCCGTTCTTTCGAACGGCGGCACGTCACGCGGTTTGCCGATTTCCTGCTTCTTGAATGAAACCAACGACTCATTGGAAGACATCGTTTCCTTGTGGAATGAGAATGTCTGGCTCGCCTCGCTTGGCGGCGGCATTGGTTCTTACTGGGGCAATGTCCGTTCGATCGGCGAGAAAGTCGGACGCAACGGCAAGACGTCCGGGATCGTTCCATTTATTAGAGTTATGGACTCCCTCACGCTCGCGATTTCGCAAGGATCTTTACGCCGCGGTTCTGCGGCGATTTATTTGCCGATCTGGCACCCGGAAATTGAAGAATTTATTGAAATCCGCAGACCCACGGGCGGCGATCCGAACCGCAAAGCGCTCAACCTTCATCACGGCGTGCTTGTCAATAATGCGTTCATGCTGGCCGTCGAGAATGATGAAGATTTTGCATTAAAATCTCCGAAAGATAATTCCGTCGTCGCAAAAGTAAAAGCGCGTGACCTCTGGATCCGCCTTCTCACTGCACGCATCGAAACAGGCGAGCCCTACATCGTTTATATAGATCATGTGAACGACAAGATTCCAGACCACCACAAGATGGCCGGCCTGAACGTGAAGATGTCAAACCTCTGCTCGGAGATCACGCTGCCGACAGGTAAAGACCATCTGGGCAATGATCGAACGGCCGTGTGCTGCCTCTCATCGCTCAACCTCGAAAATTTCGAGCAATGGCAGGACCACCCGACGATGATCGAAGATTGCATGCGCTTCCTTGACAATGTGCTGACAGATTTCATCGAGAAAGCCCCCGATTCCATGAAGCGCGCGAAATACGCAGCGATGCGCGAGCGGTCTGTGGGCCTCGGCGTCATGGGCTTCCATTCCTTCTTGCAAAGCAAAATGATTCCGATGGAAGGCGTGATGGCCAAAGTGTGGAACCGTCGCATGTTTCAACACATCAAGCGCGGCGTCGACGATGCCTCTATCAAGCTTGCGCATGAGCGCGGCCCCTGCCCCGATGCCGCCGATTACGGCATCATGGAGCGTTTTTCGAACAAGATGGCGATTGCGCCGACGGCGTCTATCTCCATCATCTGCGGCGGCGCTTCGCCGGGTATCGAACCCAATGCTGCCAATGCCTACACGCACAAAACATTGTCCGGTTCCTTTCCGGTCAAGAATCAGTATCTGGCCAAGTTGCTCGAAGAGCGCGGACAGAACAATGATGATATCTGGTCCTCGATCTTCACCAACGAAGGATCGATCCAGCATCTAGATTTCCTGACCCAAGAAGAAAAAGACGTGTTCAAGACCGCGTTCGAAATCGACCAGCGCTGGTTGATCGAACACGCAGCAGACCGCACGCCATTCGTCTGTCAGGCGCAATCGCTCAACGTCTTCCTGCCCGCCAACGTGCACAAGTCGGATCTGCACCGCATTCACTGGGAAGCGTGGAAGAAGGGCGTTAAATCGCTTTACTACTGCCGCTCCAAATCTATCCAGCGTGCCGAGTCCAACGCATCATGGGTCCGCGCCCGCGAAAGCCAAGGCCGCGATCCTGAACTGTCCGATCAGAATAATAAAGGCGAGAAGAAATACGAAGAATGCCTCGCCTGCCAATAGGTGTTACCTAGGTAGAACAGTTAATATGTATCCTTAAACCCCCGCAAAAGCGGGGGTTTTTTCGTCTGTGACGCGCATCACAGCGTTTTTTTGGCAACCGGCATACGCTCCCAATCAACAAGGAAGGTATGTCATGTTTAACATTTATTCAAAATACGAAAAGATCATTACTTGTATTGCCGATAATGCCAGCGAGCGTCTGGGAGACGTTTTTTTAGACTGGCGCAAGGATGAAAATCTTTCCAGCGTTGGCTTGCTCGATATTTGCGAACGCCTGATAGGCCCGCCCAAAAACGCAAAATTGCGCGATATTGCAAAAGCCGCGCTTCTGATGGCCGATGAAAAAAGCGACAACGCCTATCACAGTCATCATCATAACCGTGAGGTCGCAGCCTTAACGCTCGCAATGCTGGTCCGTCACAGGATGAACTTGCTGGAGCCCGAGATCGACAACGACATGGCGTGGCTTACGCTCGCCGGCGCCGGTATTCATGACTATAAAAATGACGGTATGGGCAACAAGATTAATGGAAACGTATATCCGATGCGCACGGAAAAGCATTCGCTTAAATGCGCCAAACCCGCGCTCGATAAAGCGGGCTTGAGCTGGGCGGATTGGCACACGCTGTGCATGATCGTGCTGCCGACCGATATCACGCCGACGAAAGAGCCAAGCCCTTCGACGCAGCTCAAACAAATCTATGATGTTTGCAGCGGTGCGCGGTGCATGCCGAGCCATGTCGATCCGATGTTCGTATCGATGTTGTGCGATCCTGTGCTCGCCACCTGCGCGCAAATCGTCAGCGATGCTGATTTGGGTATTTCCGCCGCGCTGAATTACAGGGTTACACAGGAAAATTGCGAAAAAATTGCCATAGAAACCAAAGGCGCAATCCCATGGGGACCCGCTTCGCTTAAATATTTCCTTGGCAATGTGTGCAAGGATTTTCCGGGATCGCATGCGGGAAAATCGCTGTTGCAGCGCGGTTTTAACCGCATTAAATGCCAGAACGAACGCGATCAGCATATTGGAATTTCCTTTTGCGTCCGGTAATATCCCATGATGTATTTTCACGATCTGCCGTTATCCAAGGGCATAGCGGAGGGGCTGCTCCCTTCTTGTCCGAAAAAAAGTTTCCTGAAAAATGAAATCATCATTTTCAAGGATGACCCGAGCGACGAGGTTTACTACGTCATAAAAGGAACGGCGAAGGCGATTTCCTTATCCTGCGATGGAAAATCCGCCTATTTCATGGATTTCGAAGCGGGTGATATTTTCGGATATTACGCGACCTTCACAGGCAAACCGCGCACGGCGACCATCATCGCGCAATCGGATATGAATGTCGGCATCATTCCCGCCCGCAAATTCATCGAATTCGTATCAGGCGATGCGAAACTGGCGCAGGACATGATGTTTTATCTGGCATCGCATTTGCGCATCAATTCGCTGCGCCTGTCCCGCAACGCCACGATGTCGGCGCTGGACCGGATCGCCGCCTATCTGGTGTTTATGATGGAAGAAGATAATTGTAAAACCATCCGGCTCGACAACCGCGAGGATTGCGCTTCGCAGCTTGAAGTAACGCGCGAGACGCTGAGCCGTGCCTTAAACAAATTCGAGGATGAGGGGCTGATTGCCCTGCACCCGCACGGGCTCGAAATCCTTAAGCCAGAAGGGTTGTATAGGTTGTTTTCGGACGAGGATTAGTCAGCCCCGCGCCGAAAGCTGGGGGTTTTTCATGTGGCACGGATATTGCTTTGTATTTCAAGACACTGCGGGTTTTTCACCCGTCGGGGGCTAAACGCTTGAGAAACATGGAGGAACCATGGGGCTAAACTACACGCAACTCAATGAAAGCACGCGGCGATTCATGCTGAATGAATTCGACCAGGGCGGCCATTATATGAGCCCGCGCCTCAACGAGGGCGGCCGCGCACGCTGGCTGGGCCTTCTCAAGGACGCGTTGCAATACCATACCGATGTCTGGCTGGAGCGCGAACTGGTCCGCCGTAATTGTTTTTTGGCAAGCGAGATCGTTAAATCCGCGATGGGGGGCAAAACCATGTCCCGCGCCATCAATAAAGAGCAATGCGCCAAGATGCTGGCCGAAGGCGAGTATAACCGTTTTTATATTCGCGCCATGTGCATGGCGGCAAAAGCGCGGGATTATTCGCACCTGATCGTGCAGCAAGGAAAACTGATCCCCAATGCATCGCCCGAATTGCACAAGAGTGTCGGCAGTGCGGTTGAGGTAGAACCGCTTCTCAATCACTTACGCGAGCATTCCTTTGCCAAGATCGATATCGCACTTGGCGCGCCGCAAGGATTGACATCTCCCGCTTTCCTGACCGTGCGCCTGCCCGGCCCCGGCGAAGCATTCGCACTCTCGCAGCGAAGCAAAAAAACCTAAAAGCTTTCGGAACCTTGCGGGCTTTTCCATCGTTGGACGACCTGACAGTAGGAATTGACCCGGATGAAACACGCCGATCATTTCCATGTTCACGTCGGCCAAAGCCGTATGTGAAATTGTCATCCGGCCCCGTCCCGCTGTAACAGGCGAGGCGGGGTCTTATTTTTGTACATTTTTCTTTCAAACCCTCTGGACAAAACATCAACATGTAGTATGATTTTATTTATAAACACTCTACATATAGATTTTTGAATGATTTCAAGGATCTACCTGCCCGAAAGTTTACCAGCCGCAATATGGAATCAGAATCTGTGGACGAATCGTTTAAATGACTCGGATTCACAGAGCAAAATACTAGAGTCATAACCGAAATTTCAAAAGCATCAGGAGTATCAAAAAATGGCCAAAGCCCAGCACATCAACGACGTCGAAAAAGCAAACTCACCGCTTTTGCAAGAACGTCACGTTTACAAACCGTTTTTGTATCCATGGTGCTATGAGGCATGGCTGACGCAACAACGCATTCACTGGATTCCCGAAGAAGTGCCGCTGGCCGAAGACGTGCGCGACTGGAAACAGAAAATGACACCGGCGGAAAAAAACCTGATGACTCAGATTTTCCGCTTCTTCACGCAGTCCGATGTGGAAGTGAATAACTGCTACATGAAGCATTATTCTCAGGTCTTCGGACCCGTGGAAGTGCAGATGATGCTCGCCGCGTTTTCCAACATAGAAACCGTGCATATTGCGGCCTACTCGCACCTGCTCGACACGCTCGGCATGCCCGAGATCGAATATTCCGCCTTCATGAAATACAAGGAAATGAAGGACAAGTTCGATTACATGCAAAACGCGTCGATGAAATCGAGACGTGATATCGCTAAGACGATGGCCATGTTCGGCGCGTTCACCGAAGGCTTGCAGCTATTCGCTTCATTCGCCATTCTGATGAACTTCCCGCGCTTCAACAAAATGAAGGGCATGGGCCAGATCATCACTTGGTCGGTGCGGGACGAAACGCTGCACTGTCTTTCGATGATCAAATTATTCAACGCATTCATCAATGAAAACCAGGATATCTGGGATCAAGAATTGCGCGATGAAATTACCGATTCCTGCCGCACGATTGTCGGGTTCGAAGATGCGTTCATTGACCTCGCCTTCGAGCAAGGCCCTATCGAAGGCCTGACGCCAAAAGAAGTGAAAGATTACATCCGTTATATCGGCGACCGCCGCTTAACACAGCTCAATCTAGAGCCTATTTTTGGCACAGATAAAAACCCGCTGCCATGGATGGATGAAATGCTGAACGGTGCCGAGCACACCAACTTCTTCGAAAACCGCGCCACGGAATATTCCAAAGCCTCGACCGGCGGCACATGGGAAGAAGTGTTTTCCGATGGAGTCTTCTCGGGCAGCTATGGCAAGAAGATCGGCGGCACCGAAGACGGCGGTGACGTTCTCGCAGCGGAATAGTCAATTTTGCTCAATCAATCGCAAAAAACCCGCTCTCAAAGGCGGGTTTTTTCTATGCCGTTTCGGCCAAATCCCCTATAGATAAAACATAATGAACGATCTTTTGAAAATCCTATCCAAATCGCTTCAGCCCTTCGGTTATCACATACGCCCGGGCAAAGGCCTGACTTTTCTTAAAATACCGGGGCTCGAAAATGCGGGCAATGCTGAAAATATCGGCGAAATTCGCCGAGCCATGCAGACGGCAACGCCGCATCAACCCAAAGGAAATTTGGACCAGATCGAGATTTTTTTACGTTCATGCCTGCGTGACCGCCGCAACATCAATCCGCGCCCGCGCCTGACCGGCGATGATGCATTCGAGAACGGGTATCGTTGCGTGCGCTCGCTGGTGCGGTCCATCAACGATGCCGTATCAAGAAACAAAGATTTGAAGATCAGTTTGAGCGTTCTGGACGACCGTTCGGACGCAGTCGCGACAGAAGAATTAAAGCGCATAATTTCAGCCGCACAATGCAAAACGGATTTTCGTACCACGGAACAGACGGGTCAGGGTGCATCGCTGCATCAGGCTTTTTTTGAAGCGCGCGGCAAAGATGCGCTCGTCTATTGCGTCGAGGATGATTATTTGCATGAGCAGGATGCGATCTTTCGCCTGTGGGAATTTTACAAACACATGGCGGCGCAAGCCGGAACGCACATGGTTTTATACCCGCAAGAACATGGCCGCCTGTATTCCGAGCATTATCCTTCCTACATCGTCGCGGGCGCAGACAGGCATTGGCGCAGCATGCGGCATGCAACACATACGTTTCTGACACATGGCAGCGTGGTCGATAAATATTGGCGGTTTTTCGAGAACACGAAGTTTGTCGGTAATAAAAAGAAGCGGCGCGCAGGGTCGGAAAGCCGCACGACCGATAAATTATTCACCAAAATTCCCGGATTCAGCCCGTTAAGACCTTGTGCCGTACATTTGCAATATGAAGAGTTGCTCCCGCCTTTTTATGACTGGCGTCCGTTGTGGGATATGAACGGCGCAGATGCGACCGTTTTTAAATGATGGGATCCTTCGCTACGCTATGGCTGCAACGCCAGACCGACGGGACGGGCGGACAAACAGTTGAGGTCGTCCTTGGGGCACCAATCGCCGTCGCTGTACTCGAAGTCCACGTTGCAGACGTCGGACGGGTCGGACGGGTTCTCGGTGCAAGACCACTGCCAATGGGCGAGGTCCGTACCGCTTGTCGCTATAAAGCCATTGCCTTTTTGACCGATTTCTTTTCTCAGGGAATACAGGTTGGTATCAACAGTGACATTGCTTGAACCGATCTTGCAACCATGCACAAGTTCTTTCGTGCCTAAAAATAAACCAGTTGTTACGGACTGACCTGTGCGCTTCGTTTGTTCCCAAGCCGTTCTGATCTGACTTGCCCATGATTGTTCATAGGTAACTCTTGGCGCTTCTTCAGTACGGTCAAAAATTCTCATGCCATCGAGGCCGTGGTAGCCTTCAATCTGACGAATTCTTTTAATGGTGTTGACCCAAGTGCCAAGCCATTGATCATCAATTTTTGCCAAATCCTGTGGTGCGACCAGTAATTCGGCTGTTGCGTCTGCCGGAAGGTCTGCCAGATATTGACTGATTTTGCGAAGCTCAACTTGTCCGGCGCGTATAATGGCATTATCCGGGCTAAAACTTTTTATTGTGGGACTGGCAGTGATGATAGCGGGCGCATGATTGGTTTGTTCCGCTGTGGGCGTTCTTACCTTTATGCTAGGGGCTTTAAACTGCAATACGCCGCCGCTTGTTATTACGGTTAAACCCACGCCATCCAGGGCCGACACGTCAACGGTAAGGCCACCATTTCCAGATTTTTTCAGGACTACGCCCGCGAAATTATCTGTCAGGGAAAGTTCAATTTGCTCCGTTTCTGCGTCCTGATTTGGTAATGCTGATTGTGTCATAACTTTTCCCTTCAAGATTTTGATGTTACCCAAAACCGTATTTTCCAATGATCGTCAATCTTATATCTTATAATTATGGAATTTACAAGTTTTTATACAAAAAAGCTATAATATATTGAAATAACTTGTAAAATGGGATTCTGCGACGTGTAAAAACCCGCCATTCCGGCGGGTTTTTTCTAATTCATTGTCTTTACGCTACTTTGCGCAGCTTCGATTTGGATTTCTTTTCCGCCAGCACGATATCGATGACTTCATTGAAGCCGTTGAACGCCGTGCGCGAGACTTCGCCATAGGCGCCGAGCTGGTCGAGAACGATGTAATCGCCTTCGCCGATATTTTCAGGCAGCATGAACGGCCCCTTCAACATGTCGACGGAATCACAGGTCGGGCCAGCGAAGCGGAACGGCGCCAGAGTGGTGGCGGCTTTTGCGCCTTTCACACGGATCATGCGCGAAGGGTATGGCAGGCCGATGGCGCCGCCGCCTTCGAAGATGCCGCCATAGGTGCCGTCGTTTAAGTACAGTAGATCGCCTTTCCGCCCTTCGACGCGGGCAACCAATTGACCGCCAGCGGCCACGAGTGCGCGGCCGGGTTCGCAGAAGAGTTCGATCCCTTCCATGCGGGCCTTGCGCAAAGCGTCTTTGACCGCATCGATATATTGCGAGAGCGGAGGCGGAGGATTGGCAGGGTCGAGATCAGCCGGGAAGCCGCCGCCGATATCCATGGCATCGACATTGACGCCGGATGCGTTGATCACATCAGAAGCCACTTTCACCGCATGAGAGTAGGCTTTGGTGTCCGTGCATTGGGTACCGACGTGGAAAGCAAGGCCCAAGCGCGCCGCGCGTGGACGAGCCATGCGCAGCAATTCACCGGCCAGCATCGGCGTCGCGCCGAATTTCACCGAGAAGTCCGTCGCGACTTTTTGCTTGGGCACGCCCATGCGGACGAACAGCGTCAAATCCTTCGCATTCTTGGTTTCCTGCAGAATCTTTTTCAACTCTTCAGCAGAATCCAGAACGAAGATGCGCACGCCATGTTCGAAATAGGCTTCGCGGATGGATTCGCGCGCCTTGATCGGATGCATATAGAATATGGTTGCATCAGGCTTTAATGCGCGGATCTGTCTGATTTCGCCGATCGAGGCGCAGTCGAAATTCTCGACGCCGCCCGCTATGATCGCGTTCAGCATTCTTTCATCCGGGTTGCATTTCACGGCATACATGACAGTGCCGGGGAAAAGTGTGGTAAATTCCCGCGCTTTGCTTTCCGGCTTCTCAAGGCGCAGCACAGCGACCGGGAAACGCGGCCGCGATTGCTTGATATAAGCATCGAGATTGTCGATTTTGGGGGATGTAGATGCGTACGATGAGGCCATCGCCCCATCAGGAATGTTGTGGTACATCAACGTTAAAACCCTAAATTAAAGGGGACCTTTTGTCCCGGTTAACAGTTAGTTTTCCGTCGTAGCATAACCATAACTTCTTTGTGGGAAGGGCCATAGACACGTGCGTTAGTTTCAGTATTTATCATTATTCACGCGCGATTCAATACCTAATTTACAAGCCTCTGAATTGTCAGGCGAAAGTGACATTCTTGCAACACCGGCGTGAGGGTGATATTGGTGTTTTTTCAAAGCCTTAAAATAAGGAGCCGCTTATGAGCATGCCGCACTGGGATATGAACGAGATCCAATGGGACAGATTGGACCTATCCAAAGTGACGCCCGACCTGCTCAAAGTGGTCAAGGCGGCGGCGCTCGTCGAATATAATGCGGTCGCCTATTCCGCGTATTTAGAGCGGGTGTTTGCGGACGACCCCGAATTCCAGGCCATGTCGCGTTGCTGGGCGACCGAGGAAGTGCAGCACGGCAAGAGCCTTGGCCGCTGGGCAGAGACTGTGGACCCGACTTGGTCGCTCGAAGAAGCCATGGCGAAATTCCGCGAAGGCTACAAGATCGAGCATTTGAACAACGACACGTCGATTCGCGGAAGCCGCACGGGAGAGATGGTCGCGCGCTGCATGGTGGAAACAGGGACGTCGTCTTATTATTCCGCCATCGGCATGAGCACGGATGAGCCTGTGCTCAAAGAAATCTGCGCCAAGATAGCGGGCGATGAATTCCGTCACTACAAATTGTTCTACGACACGCTGAACCGTTACGTGAAACGCGAAGGCATGAGCCGGATGAAGCGTTTGAAAATTGCGCTGGGGCGGATTGCGGAATCGGAAGACGATGAATTGTCCTACGCATTCTTCGCCGCCAACGCGAATGATAACGAACAATATGACCGCAAAGTGTGGAGCCGCGAATATATGAAGCGCGCGTATTCATATTATCAGGAGCCGCAGGTTGATCGCGCCGTCGCCATGGTGTTCAAGGCGTGCGGGTTCGACCCCAAAGGAATCGCGGGCAAAGGCGTTTCAAAACTCGCCTGGTGGCTCATTCAAAAGAACGTGAAAAACGCGGCAAATACGGCGAAAGAAGCTGCTTAAGCTTTCTTGGTCGCGCTGAACAGGTTTGACGCTTTCTGCCAGTTCACAACCTTCCACCATGTTTTGAGATAGTCCGCGCGTTTGTTGAAGTAGCGCAGATAATAAGCATGTTCCCAAACATCGTTGGCAAGGATCGGCGTGCCTTTCACTTTCGCATTGCCCATTAGAGGATTGTCCTGATTGGGCGTTGAGGTGATTTCAAGTTTGCCGTCTTTGTTCACAATCAGCCAGACCCAGCCGGAGCCGAATTGTTTCGTCCCCGCCTCTTCGAATTTTTTCTGCATTTCTTCCAAAGAGCCGAAGGCGGTGTTGATAGCGGCGGCAAGTTCTTCCGACGGTGCGGAGGGTTGCGGGGACATGATTTCCCAAAAGAAAGAATGGTTCCAGTGGCCGCCCGCGTTGTTGCGCACGGTGTCATTGTATTTGGAAATATTCCTGACGATGTCATCGAGTGATTTGTCTTTGAGTTTTGCGTTCTTTGCGACCTCGCCATTTAATTTATCAATGTAAGCCTGGTGATGTTTGCCGTAATGGAGTTCCATCGTTTGCGCATCGATCGCTTTTTCCAGCGCGCTCAAAGCATACGGCAATTTGGGCAGTGTAAACGGCCCTGTCGTTTTTGGCGTTTCCGCCGCGTTGGCAGAATAAATAAACCCATTGCCGTTCACCAAACGCAAAGCGGCAACGCCCAGCGGCACGGAGGCCAGATAACCCAGAAATGTTCTTTTCGATACAAGCTTTTCCATACAAATCTCCCGTAAATGGTAAGGCCAACGCGCACCGCGTCGGATTGGTTCGTCAAGCCGTAAATTCACCCTAAAGCAAAATATTTATCCCGCAAGAACCCTGAATCTCTGATAGAATCGCTATCAGGTTGTTCTCACGTCTTTCCTCACAAGGGTTCTCCTTGATATCAGACAGATACGCACATCCCGATGAAATCAGTGGCGCTGCCATTTTAAGCGCCCTACCCGAAACGGTCCATCATTGTCACGAATTTTTTAAGCCGCAGGATCCGCATCCGGCGGCTTTTTTGCCGCAGTTTTTCTAAATACCCCATATCCCATTCCATCAACGCCCACATAAACAGGAGGATTCTATATATGTCTAAAAAAGCAAAAAAGAATTACAACGATAAGGGCAGACATCATAAGAACGGGAACATTATTCACCCCACATTCGAAGACAATGACTGGCACCCGCTGGATGCCGAGATTG
The DNA here is from genome assembly GCA_964539025.1 of uncultured Micavibrio sp. Lineage (GTDB taxonomy): Bacteria > Pseudomonadota > Alphaproteobacteria > Micavibrionales > Micavibrionaceae > Micavibrio_A. The sequence continues at coordinate 21,370 of CAZIFA010000006.1, read as the reverse complement.
ATCAAGCCCGCGACAAAGGCTATGTCAAAACAGTCCGTCCACGCACAGACGGCCAGAGGGAGTTGATGGAGGCCATCGCCTCTCACAACCTCACCATGGCAATCGGTCCAGCCGGAACGGGGAAAACATATCTGGCCATATGCGCCGCCGTCGAAGCGCTGAACAAGGGCAAGGTCGAAAAAATCGTTCTGTCCCGTCCTGCCATGGAGGCCGGAGAATCCTTAGGCTATCTGCCCGGCGACATGCACGAAAAGATGGCCCCTTACCTGAGGCCCCTTTATGACGCGCTGGGTGATCGTCTGGGCGGCAAGAAAGTTCGCCAGTATATGGACGAAGGGACGATAGAGATCGCGCCTGTCGGCTTTATGCGGGGCCGCACGCTCAACAATGCCTATATCGTGATCGATGAGGCGCAAAACTGTACCTACGGCCAGCTCAAGATGCTGCTTTCCCGTCTTGGCTGGAATTCGACCATGGTGGTGACGGGCGATCCAGGCCAGTCCGACCTTCTTCCCGGCGTGTCGGGCCTCGAAGATGTGGCCGCAAGGTTCGAGGCGCTTCCCAACATCGCCGTCATCAGGCTGGGTCAAGCCGACATCGTCCGCCATCCGCTGGTCGCCGAAATGTTAGAGGTTTTATAAGGCGTAGAATTTCATTCCTTCAGACCCGATAAAGACGCCGGCGACTCCTCCGGCGTCTTTTTTATGCGGCCTTTCCGTGCGCGCCCCACGCAGGATGTTTTAATTGCACAATACGATCGTATTTTTCGCCTGATTTCGATGAAGGAAATTCGCAGCGGTATGCCAGTTTGCGGATCAGCACCGGATCGATAGGAACACCGCCCGCCGCCACGCGCCGTTCAATCCGGCGTATACATTCTTCGACCGGAACGAAAAAGCAGACATAGGTGACTTTGTGCGTCGGTGAGAGCATTTTGTAGATCAACTCCCGCCCTTCGCGCGTTAAGTTGGATTGATCCCAGATAAAAGATTGTTTTGCGCGGCAGAATGTCAGCACGTCTTCTTTGAACGCCTGTGTCGCCTGCGGGAAGAATGTTTTTAACGCTTGCGCGTATTCCATGTCTTTTTCATAGGCCATACGTTCGATGTGGGAATCAATTGATAGGACCGGATACCCGCCTTTGAAATCCCACGCCCATGTGCTCTTGCCGCTACCCGGCAAGCCGACCAGCACCAACGCTTCTGGCTTATTTTCGCGGATGGACTTTAATTTGATCGCCATATATAAATCACCCCATGATGAAAACGCGCTTTGCCTTAATCGCCGCCGCCGCTTTGCTCGGGCTTATTCTCGCGGGAATTGCCTTTTATGTCCAGAAGAACGGCGCCCTAACCCCGGACGGCCCACAGAGCCTGATCGCCGTGACATCCAATGCGTTCGGCGGGCCTTTTACCTTAACCGACCATAACGACAAGACCGTCACGGAAAAGGATTTTGCGGGCAAATACAGACTTATCTATTTCGGTTTTACTTTTTGCCCCGCTATATGCCCGACCGAATTGTCCAAGATTACGAGCGCACTTAAAACGCTGGGCGATAAAGCAAACTTGATCCAGCCTATTTTCATCACGGTGGACCCGGAGCGCGATACGCCGGAAAAGATGAAGGACTACATTTCCCTGTTTCATCCATCCCTCATCGGTCTATCGGGAACACCGGAGCAGATTAAAAAAGCGCTCAAGGGATATAAAATCTATGCCGCAAAACGCGAAGAACCCGGCATGACCGAATACACGATGGATCATTCTTCATTCATCTACTTCATTGGACCGGATGATCGCTTGCTGCACATCTTCAAAATGGAAGACAATGCGCAGACGATGGCCGAAATCGTTTCAGGCTGGATAGCGCAGAACGCAGCGCAATAAGCATAAGATTGTATGTTTACGCGCCTCAGCGGGATTTTTTCTAGCTGTGCTTTCCGGAATTGATTAAAATCCCGAACGAGAGGCTGTTATGATTCATATATATCTTCGCGTAGGGCTTTTATCTGCCGCCTGCCTTGTGATACTGCCTTCCGATGCGAAAGCCGCAAGTTTTTATATTCAAGAACAATCCGTATCCGGCCTTGGTACCGCCTTTGCGGGCGCGGTGGCAGATACGCAAGACGCCAGCACGGTGTATTACAATCCCGCAGGCATGACGGAACTTGCCCGCCGCGAGTTTTATGCGGGTGCGCATATTCTGCTGCCCGAAGCGAAATTTAAAAACGCAGGTTCGACCGGCGGCGCCATATCGGCCCCCATTCCCGGAAGAAACGGCGATAATCCGTTCGATGCCGCCGCCATACCCAACCTGTTTTTTTCAGCGCCACTGAAAGAGGACACGCTCTGGATCGGCATTGCAGTGACAGCGCCGTTCGGTCTAGCCAACGAATATGATAAGGATTTCGTAGGAAGATATAATTCCAGCCAGTCGCAACTATCGGTGATTGACGTCGCGCCTAGCATAGCGTGGAAGGCAACCGACTGGCTTTCCATCGGCGCGGGCATAAATGCACAAAAGTCGGATGCGCATCTGGAAAACGCCATTCCAGCGCCCGGCGCGACACAATCCACATCTACAGACGGAATGGCGGATTTATCGGGCGATGATTTTGCCGTGGGCTTTAACGCGGGCCTTCTTTTAAAACCCATCGAAGGCACCAAGATCGGCGCGCATTATAAGCACGGCGTCAGTCATAAGCTCGAAGGACGCCTGATCAACAGATTACCCATCAGTGGCGCGCTCGGTGTTCTAAGCGGTACGTCATCGCGTATCGAAGGATCGGCGGAGCTTGATCTGCCTAACATCGCTTCGCTTGGTGTCTCACAAAAGATCGGCAAAAATTGGACGCTTCTGGGCAGTGCCAACTGGTATGAATGGTCTAATTTTGACGATATCCCCGTGACGCTGTCCAACGGGACATTCAGCAGCACAAAGCAGGGATACAAGAATACATTGGGTTTTGCGATTGGTACGCGGTATCAGATGAACGAGCGGCTGCAATTGAAAGCAGGGTTTCAGTACGACCCGACGCCGACCGTGGATGATTTCCGTTCCACGCGTATTCCCGACGGTGATCGCAAATGGTTTTCGGCAGGGTTTTCCTACGAGTTAAACGATAGTTTGTCGTTCGATTTATCTGGAACCTATATCGATGTTTCAAAGGAACGAATCAACCAGCGCGATATTTCACCCGTAGCGGGCACTGTTACCGTAACACGCGGAACGACCGAAGGCAGCGTCGGCATTGTTTCCACCGCGATCCGGTATCGATTCTAGCTTTCCAGATATGAGTTGAGTTTGAGGGCGAGACCCATCGAGCCGCTGACTTTGAGCTTACCCAGGGTAAAGGCGATGGTGGGATCCGTATCGCCCCTAATGATTTTTTCAAACGTTTCCAGCGAACAGCGCAGTGTTACTTCGGCGTCATTGTCTTCGTTGCTCACGACGGGCGGGTTCTGCGTTGCATCTACAAACACAACGCCGTCTTCTTCGAAGTCGAACTTGGCTGTATGATTGAAGCCTGTAAGACGCCTTTGCATTTGTTCGGCAATATTATCGAGCGACATATTTTTCTCCTGCTTTGCCGATTCTAGTCCGAAAGCGGCATATTGTCGATAAGCCTTGCCTTGCCCAACCATGCGGCGGCCAGAAGGCGCAGGTTTTTATCACCCTTTTGCGGGACCAGAAGCGTATCGGCATTGCGGGCGGTGATGTAATCCACCTTTTCAAACCCTGCATCGAGAAGCTGTTTGTGCGCATGGGTTTCGCTGATGACAATATCTTTGCCCTGTTTGATAGCCGTACCCAATTCTTTAAGAATTTTGTTGAGCTGGATGGCGGTTTTATATTGGTCTTCGTTCAAGTAAGCGTTGCGAGAAGACAGCGCCAGCCCGTTTTCATCGCGGACCGTCGGCACGCCGATAATTTCCACCGGAATATCGAGATCCTTTGCCATGCGCTTGATCACAAGCAGTTGCTGATAATCCTTCTCCCCGAACAGTGCGATATCGGGCAAGCATTGCAAAAGCATTTTGGCGACCACCGTGGCAACGCCGTTAAAAAAATCAGGCCGAAATTCACCCTCCAGCGGCTTTGCCACGCTACTCACAATTACATTTGTGGCAAAACCTTCGGGATAGATATCGTTCATAGAAGGCAGATACACCGCGCTCGCACTGACACTGCGCAGTTTTTCCAGATCGGATTCCAGCGTGCGCGGATAGGCCGCAAGATCTTCGGTTGGCGCAAATTGTTTTGGGTTCACGAAAATATAGGGAATACAAATATCTGTGCGGGCCAAGCCTTGCCGTACCAGTTCGATATGACCATCATGCAACGCGCCCATCGTGGGCACGAAGGAAATGGTCTTCCCCGCCTTGCGGTTGTCTTTAACGAAGCTTCGAAGAACGGAAAGGGAATCAAGTATGCGCATGGCTAAACATTTAATGACGAAATTCTCGTGCGGGCATAACGTCATTAACAATGACACTGCTTGTATAAGCTACATATAATTTCTTGAGTCGAGAGGCCGTATCTACACAGTCAGCAAGGGTTGTCGATTTTCCATTGACTTGTGATATAGACAACCCCTCCATTACATTGCAGGCATTCTCCATCAGGTGAATAGCCTGAAGGCCACCGATCATTATCTCACGTATTTCTTCAATCGGTTTTTCATTATTTTTGCGCTCGTAAAAATTTGCAGGTTCAAAATTCTCTATGCATGCCTCTGCTGCACGACGCGCAACCTCAAAATAGGCATAGGCTCTTTCAAATTGTTCCGGTTCGGGCAATGAATTAAATGCAGCCGCCAGGTCGCATACTTTTTTTGCAGCCTTCTTGCGGCATGCATCGCGCCCGCCGTCAGACAATACAACAATAGTCATGATTATTTTCTCTTAGAACGCCGTTTCTTCCATATCCATCAGGCTTTTTGCACCTGACAGCACCATTTTCTGGCGGGCATCGGCTTCGGGGAGAACGCGTTCAAAGAAAAACCGGGCGGTTTTAATTTTCGAATCGTAGAATTCTTTTTTGCCGGGGTCGGTGTCCGTCTTTAGTTTTGCATCGGCGACTTTGGCCATGCGGGCCCACATATATCCCAAGGCTACCAGAGCGAACTGGCGGAGGTAGTCGGAGGAGGCTGCGCCCGCTTCATTCGGATCTTTCAAACCCTTCTGAGCGATCATCGCCGTCGATTGCTGTAGTTTAGCAAAGGCCTTCGTCAGCGGAAAGATAAATTCTTGCAATGCAGCATCATTTTGATTTTGTTCAATAAAATCGGAAACCGGGTGGAAGAAGCGGCGCAGCAGGCGGCCGAATCCGACGCCCATTTTGCGGCCCACGAGATCGAGCGCCTGAATGCCGTTCGTGCCTTCATATATCTGTGCAATACGCGCATCACGCGCATATTGTTCGACGCCATATTCCCAGATGTAACCGTGACCGCCGTGAATTTGAATCGCGTGGTTGGCGATCTCAAACCCCATGTCGGTTTGATACGCTTTGACGATCGGCGTCATAAGCGCGACGAGATCTTCGGCGGCTTCGCGTGCTTCGGGATCGGGGTGTTTTTCAGACGCATCGAGCGCCATACCCACCCAGAGCGCCATCGCGCGGCAGCCTTCAGTAATTGATTTGGACATCAGAAGCATGCGGCGAACATCGGGATGAACGATGATCGGGTCTGCGGGTTTGTCCGGATATTTCGTGCCATCAAGAGCGCGCATCTGCAAACGGTCTTTCGCGTAAGCCAGACCATTCTGATACGCGACTTCGGCTAAACCTAACCCTTGTTGTCCCACGCCAAGACGCGCAGTGTTCATCATCGTAAACATCGCGCGAAGACCCTTGTGCGCTTCGCCGACCAGCCAGCCTTTTGATTCTTCGAAATTGATAACGCAGGTGGCAGATGCCTTGATACCCATCTTGTGTTCGATGGAGCCGCAGGTGACAGCATTGACGCCCATATTGTCGGGTAGAAATTTCGGTACGACGAAGAGCGAGATGCCTTTCACGCCTTCGGGCGCATCGGGAAGTTTTGCTAGAACGAGGTGGATAATGTTGGATGTCAGATCATGTTCGCCCGCCGAGATAAAGATTTTCGTGCCGGTGATTTTGTAAGAGCCATCGCCATTTGGAATCGCTTTGGTTCTGATCAAACCGAGATCAGTGCCGCATTGCGGTTCGGTCAGGCACATCGTCCCCGACCATTCGCCAGTGACGAGCTTGGGAAGATACGTATCTTTTTGTTCTTGCGTGCCGTGCAGATAGAGCGCGTTGTAGGCGCCTTCGGATAATCCCGGATACATGCCGAACGACATATTGGCCGAGCACACCATTTCATTGAGCGCCATGCCGACCGTCGCGGGCAGGCCCATGCCGCCATATTTCGGATCGGCAACAGCGCCGCACCAGCCAGCACCGGAAAACGCATCATAGGCTTCTTTAAATCCCGATGGCGTGCGAACTTTGCCGTTGTCCCACTGGCAGCCTTCCTTATCGCCGCTCTGGTTGATCGGAAACAAAACTTCCTCGCACATTTTCGCGGCTTCATCGAGGATGGAATCGATCATATCCGGCGTCGCGTCTTCATAGCCCGGCAAAGATGAAAGACTCTCTGCGCCCAGCACGTCATGCAGGACGAATTTCATATTTTCGAGCGGGGCTTTGTAGACGGGCATGGAAAGTCTCCGATTGGATTTTGAGCCTAAATGGCTGAACCACAAGTTTAATTCAAAACTAGTTAATGGATGTTGAATATTTTCATTGACATAACAGCCGTAAGTCGCTAGTTTCATTGCATAAAAAAATAAACTAAAACAGGGAAAATCAATGTCCAAAAAAATGTCCAAAACCGTCACGGTTTCTCTTGTCGCAGCCGCCGCTGCCGCAACTGCGGGTGCGATTGTATATGTTGCGTCCAGTAATAACGTCAGCAATCCGGACGATGCCAAGGTCGATGTCTATACAGGCGCAAAGCCATGGGAAGTTTGTATGACATCGGGCCGGACAGCGGATGACTGTCTCAAGGGCTGGAAAGACGCAAAAACCGAACATGAACGCACAGCGGTGCGTTACAGCAGTTTAGAAGAATGTGAAGCCCTTACAAAAACCAGATGCACGGATGGGTCCGAGCAGCTTGACGCGCGGGCGCAGTCAACAAGTGATACCACTACTCCTTCATCCTCTTCAGGCTCTTCGACAACCACGCAGCAAGGCGGCGGCGGTTCTTACTGGGCTTACATGTTGGGATATCACATGGGGCAGAACAACAATACAGGCCCCGTTTATAGAGACAGGTCAACGAGCGCGCCTGTGACAGGCACCGGTTCGGCTTTCAAAACTGCCACAAATGGAAGCACGACATTCAATCGTCAGGGCGCTCCCTCAACAGCGTACAAGACTGATCCCTATACACGTACACCATCCCCGCAACCTACGCCGCCTTCCAGACCTTCCGCGCCTCCAAACCCCTCCACGCCACCGCCGGGCAATAACAGCGGACAATCACATGCCACACCGACACAAACAACCAGATCGACACCAGCATCGACACCTTCTTCGACAACAACAACATCGCAGCGCAGCGGGTTCGGCGGCAGCGCGCCTGCACCCAGTTCGAGCAGCTAACGCTTCGTCGGCTTGTCTTCTTGAATCATAAATCTGAGATTGTCGCGGACCTTGTCCTGGTCGGCAGCCTTGATCTGCGCCTTGGCCTTTTCGATGGCCGAAGCTTGTTTTTTCAGCATCGCCGCCTTGATCTTTTCCAGCGTTTCATCGCCAATTTCAGCGCGGGCAGCAGACATGTTAGCCTTGGCTTGCGCGATAATCTGCTCACGGGTCGGTTTCCCGTCTTTCGCGGCAGCATTTTTGGCCTTTTTACCTTTGTCTTTTTTCTTCCAGAACATGCGATTCCTACGCTTTAGGGCATTCCATTAAAGCATCTTTAACCCTAATAGGCGACCTTAATCATTGGATTTCTTCTTTTCCTGATAAGGAACACACACAAAATGGCCGACCAACCACAGCTCAAGACCGTGAGCGAAGCCGTCAACGGTTATGGCGATCTAAAATATTACTTCGCCAATCTGAACACGTTGTTTTCCATCCGCAGCATGCTGGCCATGGACATGATGACCGCAATGCCGTCCGGCGCGCTGGCCCGCCGCCTGCATGATATTTCCGCCGTCACCAAGCGCATCTATGCCGAGACGACGACGAACGCGGTTTCGCGCCTGCTCGATCAGGTGGAAAACGAAGCCGAAGCCCACCCGGAAAACTGGGACGCCTGGAATAAGGCCAACCTTTCCGAAATGCGCCGTATCCATTCGCATCTTTCCGCATTGCCGCCCGATCTTTATATCGCTTCGGTACAAGTAGCGAGCGAGGGACGCAAGCGCCACGCCACCGCCATGGCGGGCCAAAGCTGGAAGGAAATTCAGCCTTATATATCGAACGTCGTTGATCTATACCGCAGGATCGGCGAATTGAAGCAGCGCAAATTCGGCGTCAAGACCGCCTACAAATCGCTACTGCTTGGATACGCCAGAGATATTTCACTGACGCAGATGGATGCGTTGTACGATGCACTTCTAGAGCCTTTGGCAAAATTGCGCGATCAGGCGTTCGAAAAACAAAAATCCCTGCCCGAACCATTGAAGCTCGATGGCGATTTTTCGCGCGAAGACCAGATGTGGCTGAATAAAACCATTCTGGAGATCATGGGATTCGACTTTTCCCGCGGCACGTTGCAGGTGACAACCCTTTCGCCTATGGCGGGCGGCGCGGCAGACGATACGCGCATCCTCGTGCGCTGCGGCGCTTCCGACACTTTTCTCGATTCCATGGAAGACACGCTTTATCAGGGCGCGCGTGGGTTATATCTGCAAAACCTCCCTGCCGACTGGGCGACGCAGCCCGTGGGGCAGGATCTGGGATCGCTTATGATGAACTCGCTTTCCAACCTGTATGAAACAATCCTTGGACGTACTCCACAGTTTTTTGATTTTATCGCGACACGTGCCGAAGGCGCGTTCCGCCAATTCAGAAATAAATCATTTGAGCCGGAGAATCTTTACCGCCTGAAAAAGATCATCACTCCGTCCGCCCGGCGCAACTACGCGGACGAGCTTACGAAAATTTTCCATGACGTCATGCGCTATCGCATCGAACGTGATCTGATCAACGGCGAATTGTCTGTCGCCGATCTGCCCGAACGATGGAACGAAGAAAGCAAAAAATATCTGGGAATCGGCCCGCATGAAGAAACAGAAGGCCCGTTGCAAAACCCGGACTGGTTCACGGGACGTTTCGGATTCATTCCGACCAACACGCTTTCGCATATCATGGCCGCGACCTTGCATGAAAAACTTTATACAGAAATGACGGATTTACCATTCATGGTGCAGTATGGCGATCTGCGCCCGATCAATGAGTGGCTCAAGACAAACATTCATTCGAAAGGTCGCACCATCGGCACGGTCCAGTTGGTCGAAGAAGTTACGGGTGCACAATTATCGGCTTCGTCCCTGCTCCGCCATCTCGAAAGACGTTATCTCAGCGACAAACGCTAGCGCGGCAAACAACGCGCAGGCGATCAGGGTCAAGAACAAAACGTTCCCAGATTCTGTATCCTTCTTCGTTGAGGCCATCCCCCGCATGCCGCGATCATATCAAGGATTGGCGAAAAAGCGGAATAGGTGATAAGAAGCTATCATGAATTACCGCCATATCTATCACGCAGGAAATTTTGCCGATGTCATGAAGCATCTGGCGCTCTGTCTGATCATCGACCACCTGAAAAAAAAAGATGCACCGTTTTGTGTCATAGACGCGCATGGCGGGCCAGGGCTATATGATTTGCATTCCGAGCAGGCACAAAAAACCCGCGAATGGGAGAATGGAATCGGACGTTTTGCAGGCATATTAGAAACAGGTGATTTCGCGTTATACCAAAAATTGGTGATGCCCGATCTCGCGCAGGGACTCTATCCCGGATCGCCCAGCCTGATCGCCCGCATGCTGCGCCCGCAGGACCGGATGATCGCGAACGAGCTTCATCCTGAAGATATGCACACTCTTATACAGAATTTACGCAAATATAAAAACGCGCGCGTTACACATCTGGATGCATATGAATGTATCCGCGCCAACATCCCGCCCACCGAAAAACGCGGGCTCGTCCTGATCGACCCGCCGTTCGAGCAAAGAGACGAGTTTGAAACTCTGGCAAGACAGATGAAAGAATGGAAGAAACGTTTTGCGAACGGTGTCTTCCTTCTCTGGTATCCCATCAAAGCGCATCTAGCCGTGGGCAGTATCAAGAAAGCCGCGATTGAACTTGGCATACCGCGCACATGGTGTTTTGAAACACTTATCCACCCGGCAGACCAGCCCGATACGTTCAACGGATCAGGTCTAATTCTTTTCAACGCGCCTTATCAAATTCCTGAGCGGCTCGGAGCTCTCATGCCCCTCCTGTCACAGCATATGGGATTGGTCGAAACACCCGCTTCCTGGCTTGTCCCGGATTGATCCCCCGAGCTTTTATAAAGTGTGGCATCTGCGCAACATATTGGGGCAAAACGAATCTTGCGGCATACAGGATAGTGGGAAAACACAGCCTGTGGATAAACTGAGAAAACGGCAGATTTCTGCGGCTTATCAATGATTTTATAACGACATGCACACAGCACATTTATGCACATGCGATGGGACGATAATCGGCGCAACGGGTTGACATTATTCTATAAACCTTCATATTCGCAAACGGTTTAACCTCTTTTTTGTTGGGAGATATTGAGATGACCAAATTTGCAAAAATCGTGTCCGTACTGACGTTGGTAGTTGCTCTGGCAGCTTGCACGACGGGCCGCGCCCAGAATGAAAGCGTTGTCAATGGCGATGCTACGTTCACGAACGCACAAACCAAGTAATTACTTGATTGTGATTGATTTAAAAGCCGCCTTAACGGGCGGCTTTTTTATTGCTTTTTAAAAACGAAGGACCAGTCCGTTCGTAGCCAACCCCCTCCGCATCGCCAAAACATGAGGCTTGTATGCCGTAAATACATCATGTTCCTGATGCGCGTCATAAATAGAGATATGTTCCGTAGCGGAATCCTGTTCAGGCTGTTTCACATACGATAAGTCCGGATCCATGGTCAGTTCTTTGGTATCACGAAGGATTATTTTTTCGATGCTAGCCTTCTCTTTCAGAATACGGCGCATCTCTATCATGCCGCCAAACAATCTACAAAGATTAAAGAAATCATAGGATCCATTATGGGCCCATATATGAACCTCCTTGCCATGCGTGCCCTTCAAACTTTCCAAGATTTTATCGGAGATTTCGGTTAGAGATTCACGTTCATGTTGCGGCGGAAGTTTTGCCAAAACATTTTTTTCAACCCAAGTCTCTTTGTATTTTTCTTCGTCAATTTGATCATAGACGCCATAAACACCATGCCCTCCTTCATCAACAAATCCTATGCTAAAAAAATCCAGAGAAAAATCATGCGATTTTTCTTCAAAAAATTCAGTATCGAGGAAAAAATTGGCGGCGTTCGGATTAATATACACAGGCATGACTTACCCCTTGTATAAGAAGTAAATGCCTGTTTTTAATTTCTGTCAATCAGCCTAAGTAAAGCCACTAGTTCCGCAGAGGCTTGCCTTTTTCCAGCATATGTTCGATGCGTTTTTGTGTGCCTTCATTACGCACCAGATAGACGAATTGTTCGCGTTCCAGCCTGTAGATATCGTCCTCGGTCATAGGCTTTGTCCAGTCGGCTTTCTCCCCGCCGGTGAGCACTTGCGCCACCGCACCGGATACAACCACGTCGTAGGGCGTCGCCTTGCCGTTCTTGCGCATATCCGCCACAGCCATATCAAGCGCTAGCTTACCCGAAGGACCGGGCAGACGGATATCTGTGACAGGTTCTGGCGCTTTGTAATCCTTGGCCAACTCCAATGCCTTCTGCTTAGCATCGTATAGCAGGCGGTCACGATTCATCGTGATGCCGTCGGTCTTTTTCAGGTAACGAAATTCTTTGGCTTCCTGCGCAGATTTGGCAACCTTGGCCAGCGCGATAGTTTCGAACGCTTTTCTCACCGCACCCATCGGCGTGTTTTTTGGTGAGAACCACAATTTCTTACCGCCGGTGTTTTTATCGTAACTCTCGCGTTCTTCTTCCTGGTAGCGCAGAACCATTTCCTTACAGCCGCCCCAGCCCGGGATGACGCCCACGCCGACTTCGACGAGGCCGCAATAGGTTTCGGCATGCGCCTGCACGTGATCGGAATGAAGCAGAATTTCACAGCCGCCGCCGAGCGCCATGCCGGATGGCGCGGACACGACGGGGAACGGCGCATATTTAAGCGCCTTGTAGATTTTCTGGCCGCCGCTGATCAGTTCTTCCACCTGCGGCCACATGGCCGTGTTGATGGCGAACAGCGCGAGGCCGAGATTGGCGCCGGCCGAGAAATGTGTGCCTTCGTTATAGATCACCATGGCTTTGTACTTGCCTTCAGATTTGGTGATCATTTTGATGGCTTGCTGATACGCTTCGAACACCTGATCATCGATCGCGTTCATCTTGCCAGTGAATTCAACACATAAAACGCCATCGCCAATATCCCATACGGCGGCGGATGCGGTCTTGATAACAGGTTTAGAAGACAGCCTGATATCGGAGAGCAACAAAACCCCGTCTGCGCGCGGCACGACGCGATATTTACCATCGATCCCGAAGTAAGAAAGCTTGCCATCCTCAACCTTGTAGAACGATCCCTCGCCGACCTGCATCAGCAATTTGGGCATGGCGATTCCCTCTTCCTTGAGTCTGCCCGCAAACCACGACGCACCAAGCTGGTCGATCATTTCAAACGGGCCGCGTTTCCAGTTGGTGCCAAGGCGCATGGCCTCGTCCACCTCTGCAATGGAATCTGCAATATCAGGAACCAGCGAGGCGGCATAAACCAGCGTATCGCGCAAAACTTTCCATGCGTATTTGCCGCCTTCGTCGTCCGTTTCGACAACGGCACGAAGGCCTTTCTTGCCTGCATCCAGCGAAGCAAGCTTGGGCTTGTCCGCCTTTACATACTGCGATTCATCGAACGATTCCGGATTGATGCGCAGAGCCTGTTTTTCCTTGCTGCCATCCGGTTTAAGACGGTAAAAACCTCCCTTGCCCTTGCGGCCCGTATAACCCGCTTTGATCAATCCGCCGATAAAGCCGTAATCCTTATAAATTTTACGGTACGGATCATCCTTGGGCAGAGTCGAGAGCAGGCTTTCAGATAAATGCGGCATCAAATCAACGCCGACCAGATCGATCAATCCGAACACACCCGTCTTGGGAATGCCGACAGGTTTGGACAAAACGGCATCGGCAACTTCCACCGATACTTTGTCTGAAACTGCGACATTGAGCGCGGTCTGCATGAAGAAGGTCAGAATGCGGTTGACGATAAAGCCCGGCGTATCCTTGCAATTCACGACGCCTTTACCGAGTTTAATATCACAAAAATCGATGACTTCTTTTACGGCTTTTTGATCCGTGTCCTTGCCCGTGACGATTTCGAGCAGGCGCAAATAGCGCGGCGGGTTGAAGAAGTGGGTGATCAGAAAGTTCTTTTTAAGGTCTTTGGACAAAGGTTCGATCAGCATTTCCAGCGGAATTGTCGATGTATTGCTTGAAAGGATCGCGCCTTTTTTCAAATGTTTGGAAATTTTATCATACGTTATGTGCTTTATTTTCAGATCTTCCAGAACAACCTCGACCACCCAGTCGCAATCTTCTAGCAATTTCAAATCATCTTCGATATTGCCCGGCGTGATCAGCTTCGCGTTTTTGCTCGACATGAACGGCGCGGGGTCTTGCTTTAAGAGTTTCTCGATCGCGCCTTTGGCTATTTTGCTGCGGTCATCCCCTGCCTCTAAATTCTTAGGCACGATATCGAGCAGCACGACCGGAATACCGGCATTGGCTACTTGTGCAGCGATTCCGCTTCCCATGACGCCGGATCCGATAACGCAAACTTTTTGAATGGGCATGTGGTAAATCCCTTTGGTGTGAAAATTCTCAGTGGCCATAATAGCGCGAAATCACTAAAAAGGGAGGGCTAGTTTTGGATTTTATGAAGCCGTATGCGCCATGGATTCGCGGGTCTGTTTGAAAAGCCTATCCAGCACGATCAGGGTTGTTTCCATTTCCTCAAAAATCGGTCCGAGGGTCGGAAAGCTAGTCTGCAGCATGCCACGGGCCGGTATCAGAACTGTCTGCTGCTGCGTTTTGGCATAATCCGCATCATTGTGCGGGCGTGCGGCCAGTGTAATCAGCTTGGCGTGCTGGATGATAAGACCCTCTATCGAGCCTATCCTGCCCAGAAGATAGCCAAGATGAATCAGGTTTTTATACTGAAACACCATATAGGGCACGTTATGCTTGATCAGGAAATCGTTGACCCGCGCCTCATCGCCTTTCAGAGAGGCAAGAATTAAGCTAAGTTCGCCCGAATGCAGCATCAGCCCATCCTGCGCGGCAAGCTCGTTCGCGTTTCTTTGAATAACGGCACAAAGAATTCGCCCAGTGGCGCTGAGATGATCATTTTTCCACGACAATGCGATTCGCTCCGCGCGGGAAAATTCCAATTTGCGCAGCGCTCCCTTGTACAAAGTGAGTTGGCGATCGCCCTCCGCCCCCATCAGGCGCGGCAGGCCCGCACCCAGCTCTACCATCATCGGATCGGACAACAGCAGCAGTGATCTGGCCCGTTCAATCCGCATGCGTTTTTCCGTCATCGCCTGACGTTCCTTGTGCGCTCGCGCCAGAAGCGCGCCGGTACCGTGATTGACTTCAGGCATTTTCGATAGATTATCCAGGTCATAATCCTGCGTCAGAGACGACAACTGGGAACGACTGCGGATCAGTGCGCGGTTAAGTTCGAGATAGCACATCACATAGCGAAAAAATTGCTTTTCAAACAGAGGAATGTCGGCATGGGCTTCACGCGCATTTTCGCGGGACAAGGCGCAGCATAAGGTATGTTCATGCCGCTCTTCTTCCTCTTGCCGCCATTCATGCATGGCACAAAAATATGCATTACAGAGGCCGCGAAGCTCTTTCTCCAGTTCCAAAACCCTTTTTTGATCGCGAGCCTTTTCCGCCGCCTGAATTGTGCGCCAGATATCGGTGTAAAATTGACGCGCCTTTGCCTCCAGCGTGATGCCGTGAAGTTGAAACGCAAGTTCCAGTTGCTCGGAATCGAGTAGCTGCACGCCCTAAAACCCTGTTTAAATACCCGTAAATACCACCCCTCATTTTATAGCTTTGAGGTAAATATTTATTAATTTTTGCGTAAAATTTTAAGGGTTTTGGCCAAATTTTCGGCGAATCCACGCCTCTTTAACCAGAGGGAGGCTGAAAGTGGAAAGCAGATAACCGCCTGTCGGAACAAAGGCATGCAAGAAAGCATCGCCTATACCGAGCCAGCTCATATACAAAAACGCCGTTGCATAGGTGACGGAAGCGATAAAGGCGCGGCGGGTTTTGGATGTTTCCCATGCTTTTTGTATTTCGACACGCTGGTTGCGTTCCTGAATGGCGGCCAGCGCGCCTTCCAGATTATTTTCCATCGACCGATTCCAGAATGATGGCTGTGCCCTGACCGCCGCCGATACACATCGTGGCGAGGCCGAGTTTTTTCTTCTCACGCTTCATCAGGCTCGCGAGTTTGCCGACGATACGTGCGCCCGAAGCCCCCAGCGGGTGACCCATGGCGATCGCGCCACCATCAAGATTTACTTTTGAGATATCGATGCCGAGATCCTTGATGACCGGGAGCGATTGCGCAGCAAATGCCTCATTAAGTTCGATGATATCGATGTCTGAGATTTTCAGGCCTGCGCGTTGTAATGCTTTTTGCGTCGAGGGCACGGGGCCAATCCCCATGATCTCGGCGGCGCAACCCGCGACGCCCACGGATTTAATACGCGCCAGCATCGGCAGTTTGTGTTTCTTTGCGTATTCTTCGGAACACACCAGAACGGCCGCGGCACCGTCGGTGAGCGGCGAGGCCGTCCCTGCCGTTACCGTTCCCCTTTCATCAAAAGCAAGTTTCAATGCAGCAAGACCTTCTTCGGTCGTTTCGGGGCGGATCGTGCCGTCATCAGACACGCCATTAATCGGAACAATTTCATCCTTGAATTTCCCGGCATCGCGCGCCCTGGCGGCTTTTTGATGCGAGGCCGCGGCGAATTTTTCCTGATCGGCGCGGGAGATCGAATATTTTTTGGCCAGATTTTCCGCCGTTTCGCCCATATTGATATAGGCCTGTGGGTAGATTTCAGCGAGTTTGGGGTTGGGCATCGGATTGAAGCCGCCCATCGGGATACGCGTCATGGATTCAACACCGGCGCAGATAAACACATCGCCCGCGCCCATTTGAATATAGCCAGCGGCCATCTGCACAGTTGTCATGGAGGAGCCGCAAAAACGGTTGACCGTTGCGCCCGCAACCGAATTGGGAAGCCCTGCGAGTTGGGCCACGATTTTGGCAAGGTTGAAGCCCTGTTCTGCCTCCGGAAAGGCACAGCCCATCAGGATGTCTTCGATATCGGCAGGGTTGACGCCCGTGTCTTTAATCAAGGCTTTTATAACTTCCGCTGCCATATCGTCAGGGCGAACCCCGGCCAGCGCGCCCTTGCCCGCAAAATGGAACGGGGTGCGCTTAAAACCGCAAATGACAACCGGTGTTTGCATGGAAAATCCCTCTTTTAAAGACCTTACTGTAGCGTACAAAAATGATAATACTCTGAGGAGTTTAATAGATAAATGGGCCCCCTCGCAACGGCTTTCAAGGACCTGTATTCGGCAAGTCAGGCCAACCGCTTCGTTTTGAACTTTTGCTTTGACACGGCCTTCAAAATCGGGCAGTCAGAAACCCTGCTTTTAAATCATGGAAACAACCCCCACGGAGGGAATTTTGGCCGACCTTAAAGGATTGAAACGTATCTGTATGAGCTGCGGCGCTCGCTTTTACGATCTGAACAAGAAACCTATCATCTGCCCCAGCTGCAACACGGAGTTTACCGGCGAGATCAAGGTAAAGACTCGCCGCGGTCGCCTGCCCAGCGAGGCCGTAGAAGCCCAGGTGGAGGAGGAAGTCCCGGTTCTGGCCGTAGAGGAGGAGGAAACGGAAGTCGTCGAGGAAGGCGAAACGGAAACCGTCAGCCTTGAGGAAATCGAAGAAGATTCCGATGATGTCGATGAAGACGCCATAACGCTCGATGAAGATGATATCGAAATCGATGATGAGGACCTAGACGATCTCGACGATGATGATATCGACGAAGATATAGCTGAAGAAGAAGAGGAAAAATAGTTATTTCTGCCTCCTATCACACGCTAACCTTGTCTATAAAAGCCGGTCTGGATGACGATCAGACCGGCCTTTTTTCTGCGCTGTTCGAAGGAACTGCCCTATCGTCTTCATCCAAGAAAGATAAGGGTACATGGGAGTTTTTGTGGACTTTCGATCACCGCCCGGATGAGGATTTTATCCGTGACCAGTTGCAATGGGCATCTGAAGAATTACGAATTCCAAAAGGTGATTATAAAATCGAAGAGCTGCAGAATCGAGACTGGCTGGCGGAAAGCTATCGTGCATTGCCGCCCTTTACGATCGGATCATTTTTTATCTACGGATCGCACTATGACGACGAGAAACCAGACGATCAGATCCCGCTCCTGATCGAAGCAGCCACCGCGTTCGGGTCCGGCGAACACGGCACCACTTCACGCTGCATACTGGCTATCGAGCACGTAAAACAGAGCGGTTTTACCCCCCGCAATATTCTCGATATGGGATGCGGATCGGGTATTCTTGCCGCTGCTGCTGCAAAACTCTGGCCCGATGTTCCGGTCTTCGCCGCCGATAACGATCCCGAATGCATCCGTGTCACACAGCGCCATCTTGGTCTCAACAACATTTGCAATGTCCGAAGCTATCAGAGCGAAGGATATGATCTTCAAAGCCCTGTGTGGAACGACGCACCGTATGATTTCATCATCGCCAATATTCTGGCAGGGCCGCTCATAGATATGGCCGCGGAGCAGTCTAGGGCTCTTGCCAGCGGCGGTTACCTGACTTTATCGGGAACGCTCAAGGAACAAGCGGAGCGCGTTTTAAATGCCTATACGCCGCACGGCTTGTCCCTCATCGCCGAATTTCCCGGCGCTGAATGGGTGACTTTACTGCTCAGAAAATCCTAAAGGCTTTTAGAAATTATTCCATCGTCGAACGCGCGTTTGAGATCGTGTTCGAGCACACGGTCGTTCCGGTATAGAAACGCCTGATTGGGGTGAAGTTTGTAGATACGCAACACGCGGTTTACATCAGGCACCGATCCTTGCGCTATCTGGCGGATCAGGAAAAGACCGGCGCTGACCGCACGGTTCGCCGAGCGGCGCGTATGCGGGATCAGTGAAGCGTAAGAGCGTATATCCGTGATAAAACATTCCCGGGGCAGATCGGGATCGAATTTATCGAACAGGCTGAACGATAAAACAGGATATTCGATGCTTTCATTCAAAATCGAATATTCCCAGCCCTCGATCCGGATATCGTGGCGGAACAGCTTTTCCTCGTTTTTGAACAGCGGGGTGGATTCGATATTATATTGCAGGCCGAATATCCGGGCCTTGCCGATATCCTTGGCAACCGCCTGCCCCGATGAGAACCGGACGTCAGCGAACTGGTGCCAGCCAACAGGAGGCCATAGTATATTCATACTCTCAAAACGACCCATAACTCACTCCGTTACACACCCCTGACTGTTTTTATTATAGGGGCTTTGCTCTTCGACATACTGGATGTCTTATAGCGTTCTGATCTCCGTGGAAGCGAATATGAGTAAACGCGCAAATAGGGAAAAAATCAAGTTATAATTTTCCGAAATATAGAAATTTTCTAATGATTAGAATGGGTTAATTGCTTAACTGCGTTTTTCCCCAAGAGAAACTTGAGAAATTACACGTTTATGGAAATCTACCAAATAGAGCAAAATAAAATAGTACATATAGAGTTCCTGAACCTCGCTAACCCTCTCGAATGGGTGCAAACCCAGCGATTCCGCGACGTCCTGGATGAAATACGGGATGCTCACGCCCAAGGCCGTCACGACCAGCAGATCAGAGGGGTATAAAACCGCCAAGCGCGGCGGCAGCTTGGAAGGCCACCAGCGGCGCAAAGCGGGAATAAGAAGCCCTGCCGCCATAATCCCGATAAACAGCAGCAGGCGCGGTTTCTGGTCCAGCCAGGCGGATGTGTTGTGCAGGTTGGTCTCAGACTGATCGTTCACCTGCTGCCAAAATTCAGGAGTGATCCATCCGAATACCCATTGGCCCCAGCTTATCTCCTCGCCCGCAATATAAATACAGCCCAGCGCAACGCAGAGCATCAGCCCCTTGAGTAGTCTGTCCTGCAATTGAAAGACCATGCGCACTGCCATAAGGCAGGCCAGTGCGGCAAATAGGAATTGCAGCGTCTCATGCGGTCCGCCTTCCGAAAGCATTGGTGCCAACAGGTTTCGCGGCATAAAGATTTCGAGGAAGATTTGCGCAACAATGATCGCGGCCGGCAGGACCAGCCACAAAAAGATCGGAATATTATTGGACGCGCTGGCCTTCACAAACTTCTCCGTATCCGCTATTGGTACAGCCATAATGACCGCAGCAATGTTTTTGCCATTTTTAAGAAACGACAAAATTCCGCTTCGTATCCGTAAGAAACTCGGAAAGCTGACTGGCTCGCCGTCCCCGGACAATGTGTTTCAGGTTAGATTGTTTGACGCCGTTTTTGAAGGGAAAACTGGAAACCATCAGGACGATAAAATCTATCTGTACGGCAGCCACGAACCCGCGACCCTGCGCCTGCTCCGCGATATTCTGATCCATAACGCAAAAAACGGGATCAAACCGGTCTATCTGGATATCGGCACCAATGTCGGCCAGCACCTGATCGCTGTCGCCGGGCTTGCCAAAGATGCCTACGGGTTTGAGCCGTGGGAAAGTGTGCGGGAACGAGCGATGAAAAACCTCGCACTCAACAATTTTACGCATGCGAAGATCATGCCCTATGGCCTGAGCGATGAAGCCGCCATGCTTCCTTATTTTCCGCCTGCATCAGGCAATCTTGGCATTGGCTCTTTTCGCGCCAAGGCCGAGGATAATGCGGCGGCACCAGTCACATTAGAAGTCCGGCGCGGCGATGATGTGATCGAGGAAATAGGAATAGCGCCTAGCCTTTTGAAAATCGATACCGAAGGGTTTGAATCGAACGTACTCAGAGGATTGAAAAATACGCTGGAGAAATTCCGCCCCGCCGTGGTTTTTGAATTGAGTGATTTATCCCGTAAGGATTTTTCGTCGCTGGAGGCGATCAAGGCATTTTTCCCAGCAGGATATAGTATTTATGGCATCTTGCGCAGCCGGGAATATCCGCACGTTGTGCCGTATAGCAACGGACGCAAGTTCGAAAACCTTCTGGCCTGCGCGGACGAGAAATTCTCGTTATAAACAATCACTATTTTAAGGAGAACGTATGACCCAGGATTTTGATTCCGCCGTTCAAAAACATTTTGATGCAATCAAAAACCGGGATTTGGACGCGTTCAAATCCCATCTCACCAAGAACAAAACCTTATACACAATCGTACAAAACGGTCATGCTTTCACCACACCAGAAGAACTTTCTGCCGTTCACGAAGAATGGTTCAAAGATAAAGAATGGATTTGGGAAGGTTCAATCGTTCATAAAATAGTCGGCGCTGATATGGCGATGGCTCTCATAAAATACAGCTACCGCGCCAACGCAAAAGCTGAACCCTTTGAAACATGGTTGAACTATGTCTTCGTATTGGAAGACGGAGCGTGGAAAATTGTTCACGATCAAAATACGGCGTTAGATTTTGCAGCTTTCACTAAAGCGGCACAGTAGTATTACTATTCAACCGTTACTGATTTAGCAAGATTTCGCGGCTGGTCGACATCCGTGCCTTTGGCGACGGCAACATGATAGGCCAGAAGCTGCACCGGGATTGTATAAAGGATCGGCGCGACAAACGGGCTGACTTCATCCAATGCTACGGACCAGCTTGCCTGTTTTTTCATTTTTTCGCAGCCGCGCGCATCGGAGAACAGGATGATCTTGCCGCCGCGCGCCACTGTTTCCTGAACATTCGAAGCTGTTTTTTCAAACAAAACGTCATTGCCCGGCGCGACGACAACGACAGGGACCTTGTCATCGATCAGCGCGATAGGGCCGTGTTTCATTTCGCCAGCCGCATAGCCTTCGGC
>CAZIFA010000005.1:0-205801 GCA_964539025.1 uncultured Micavibrio sp. | reverse complement strand
CTGCGAAAAATGCGAAGGCGATGGCGTCATCAAAATCGAAATGCACTTCCTGCCCGATGTCTATGTGACCTGCGAAACCTGCAAGGGCAAACGCTACAACCGCGAAACCTTGGAAGTAAAATTCAAGGATCATTCCATCGCCGACGTGCTCGACATGACGATCGAAGACGCCGCCGAATTTTTCAAGGCCGTGCCGACTATTCGTAAAACGATGGAAACTCTGTGCGAAGTCGGCCTCGGCTACATCAAGGTTGGCCAGCCCGCCACCACGCTATCCGGCGGCGAAGCGCAACGCGTGAAACTCTCCAAAGAACTTTCCAAACGTTCGACCGGAAAAACGCTCTATATCCTCGACGAACCCACAACCGGTTTGCACTTCGAAGACGTCCGCAAATTGATGGAAGTGCTCCACACACTGGTGGACCAAGGCAACACCGTCGTCGTTATCGAACACAATCTGGAAGTCATCAAAACCGCCGACTGGGTCATCGATATCGGCCCCGATGGCGGCCACAAAGGCGGCACCATCCTCGCCACCGGCACCCCCGAAGAAATCGCCAAGGTGAAGAACAGCTACACCGGGCAATATCTCAAACCGATCTTGAACAAGAAGACCCTCAAAGTCGCGGCGGAGTGAAGCCCACGGCCCTTGATACTAGCAAGGCTTTTCTAAGAACTCTAAAACGAATCTCGGATACTCTTTTTCAATATGTTGCAGAGCTGCTAGCAACGATGGTAACGCCCCAGTATGTTGACGATTATGAAGCATTGCGATCCATTGCGACGGATAATATCTAACAAGCATACCAAGCGCATAGGAAACCACAAAGGCGGTAGCAATTTTTGATAACTCAATATTGCCAGGTAACTTGGTCATCAAAACCAAACTTCCTACATTCCAATGGCCTACAACATCTGACATATGAGGCGTTATACTCCCATCAACTATAATGTTAAGAACGCTACCGTCATTGACGCGCTCCACCTCTCCTAAAACCGCCTTAACATCATCATAGGTGTAAGGTAAATCTACTCTTAACTTCCCTCTCCCATCTGGCAGGGCACCCTGCGGCCATACAGCAACCATATTTTTATCACCACACCAACGTTGATGCGTGTCACGAATTTCAGGGAGTCTTGATAGCACATCGCCAAAATTTATCGAAACGCCTGAATTCGGCTTATCGTGAAATACCGCTTGGTTGGGCTTAGATGAATTGTTGCGTAAGTATGATTTATGTTCGGTTGCCTCAATCAACTGTGACAGAGTTCCTTGCCCATTGATCTTTAGCTTTAACGCAGAAATGCAACCACCATCACGCGCGAGCTCTGGTCCCCACGAATCCACCGAAAGACCGTGTGCTTGCTCTAATCCGTTTTCACGAAGATTGGCGCTCCTAAATAATGTAAGAGCACGAGAAAGACCTATAACACTGTAATAAGTAAGTAAGGGCCTTACAATTTTATCTGACGCTTGCGCAGCCTGCATATAACCACGAGCCTGAATAAAGGAATCACAAATTTCATGTGCCTTCCCTGAATTAGCTTCTCGACCATGTACAGCTTTGAATTGTTTTTTTACTAATTCCAAAGATTCATAATTTAGAAGCGTTTCCCAATATTCATTTTTCGCCATGATGGGATGTTAAGACGCAGCACATGAAAGGTACAAGTAAAATCCTTGACATATTAGGATTTTGGTCCTATATTGGGCAATGATTTCAAACACCGCCCAGCCCCCACATTGTCATCCCCATCCCCTTGTCACCCCCGCGAAGGCGGGGGTCCAGTCCATAAAAACGTGCGCAGCAAAGCTGCGCCCATTCTGGATCCCCGACGTTAATGCCTGCCTGCGGCAGGCCTCGGGGATGACAACGGCGGGGTTAATATTGGTCAGAATTAACCCCGCCGTGAAAAAACTCACACCAAACGAACTGAACAAAACAAGATTACGAAAAACACAAACCACCCCCTCGTTTCAAAAGACGCGGAACGAACTGAACAAAAATCCAACGGAATCAACAAAACCGCTGCACCGCAACAAAAGCATTGCAATACACGCATGGCTGATCTATACATTTATCAAAGCTGATTCACCCTTACTTTTCACCGGAGTTTTGTAAATGATTGGAGCCGATATCGCCTGGATGCTGATGGCCTGCGCCCTCGTCCTGCTGATGACCCCCGGGGTCGCGTTCTTCTATGGCGGGATGGTCCCGGCCCGCTCGGTCGTTTCCACCAAACTGCAATCTTTCGCCTGTATCGGCGTCGTCGGCACATTATGGGCGGTGTGCGGATACTCTCTCGTCTTCACAGGCTCAGCGTCCGATTACGGCTTCATCGGCAATCTCGATCACGCCTTTCTGGCGGGCGTCGGCATAGAACCAAACCCCGCTTACGGTTCCACCATTCCGCATGTGATCTTCATGTTCTTCCAATGCACCTTTGCCATCATCACGCCCGCGCTGATCACAGGCGCGCTCGCCGAACGCGTCCGCTTCAAGGCGTGGATCGTCGTCATGGCCGTATGGTCGCTGCTGGTTTACGTTCCCGTCGCGCACTGGGTCTGGGGGCCGGATGGCTGGATCATGAAAATGGGCGGGCTGGATTTTGCGGGCGGCCTCGTCGTCCACATGACATCGGGTTACGCCGCGCTCATCGCCGCGCTAATGCTCGGCAACAGAACGGGATTCAAACCCGAAGAAAACAACTCCTTCTCCGCGCTGCTCGTCATGCTGGGCGGAACGATGCTGTGGTTCGGATGGTTCGGCTTTAACGCTGGCTCTGCGCTCGCCGCGAACGGTCTTGCCGGCCAAGCCGCCGCCACAACATTCTTCGCCGCTGCAACCGCCATGACCATCTGGATGCTGATGGATTGGATCATCGCGGGCAAACCTTCCGCCGTCGGCGCAATGGTCGGCGCGGTCGCTGGCCTCGTCGCCATCACGCCCGCCGCTGGCTATGTCACGGTACAGGCCTCGCTCGCGATTGGTGCCATCGCGGCTGTCTGCTGCAACTACGCTTGCCGCCTCGTCAAACAAAAACTCAAAACCGATGACACGGTAGATGTGTTCGCGTGCCACGGCATCGGCGGAACGATCGGAACATTGCTGACGGCGGTATTCGCAACCAAAACCATCAACCCTGCTGGCGCCGATGGCCTCTTGTATGGAAGCACCACGCTGCTGCAAGCCAACACCATCGCCGCTCTGGCTGTGATTTCGTACACGATCATGATGACTGCCGCGATCTTCTACGTCATCGACAAAGTCATGAAAATCCGGGTGAGCAAACATGACGAAGATGTTGGCTTGGACATCACCCAGCACGGGGAACGCGCTTTCACCGTCACGCGCCCGCCGCTCACCGAAGTCCGCGTCAGCCCGCTTCGCAAAGCCGGTTAGAGTTAGTGGTGGCCATGCCCGCGGCCACGTCCGCGATGGTTGTCATGCCTGTCCCATTTGTCATGACGATCCCTGCGGTCCCAGTCCCGGCGGTAGTTATAGTGATGCCCGTGCCTGTAATACCCGTTGTTGATCGACCAGATAAACACCGGCGATGCTGGTCGTCTGTAATACCCGTTGTTGATCGACCAGATAAACACCGGCGATGCTGGTCGTCTGTAATAGGACGGATGGCGCTCGTAATACACAACGCGCGATGGCGCGAAATCGCGGCGGTTGTCATGGATCACGTAATCGACGTCGCTGACATTGCTCGTGATATCGTTGCCCAGCCCCTCGCCGACGATCATCCAGCTTCCGTCCGGTTGAAGACACGCCGTGCCGTATGCCTCCTGCGCTCTCGCGCCGATGTAAACGGTGCGCGTGTATTCGCGGCAGTAATCGCCCGCGCTCGCCGCTTTCGGCAAAGCGGCCACCGCCGCCACGCTGATCGCGATACCCAAAACCGTATTTCTGATAGATGTGAACATGGACGTTTTCTCCCGTGTGTTGGTGTCCTACACAGATTTAACGTTCCATTAACCGGAACCCTTCGGTGGAATTTTATGTCACAATTTACGAAAAACTTCATGTGGCCGCGCAAGCAGTGTTATAGTCTTCGCCATGGATTTATACACCGCGATAAAAACCCTCCATATCCTGAGTTCCACCATCCTGTTTGGGACGGGTATCGGCATTGCCTTTTTTATGTTTCGCTCCGCGTTTACTAAAGATCTTCACGAAAAATTTTATGCGGCAAAAAATACCGCTCTGGCGGATTACATGTTTACGCTGCCCGCCGTCATCATCCAGCCACTCAGCGGCGTTGCCCTTGTCCACATGGGCGGCTTTGCCTGGAATGATTTCTGGCTGACGACAACTTATGCGATTTACCTGATCGCAGGCTTGTGCTGGATTCCGGTTGTCTGGATACAGATTCAACTGAAAAACATGGTCATGGATTCCATCAACAACAAAACAGAACTCCCTGCCCGCTATCACAGGTTTTTCAAAATCTGGTTCCTGCTTGGCTGGCCGGCCTTTGCCGGACTTCTAATCATATTTTATCTGATGGTGGCAAAACCCGCATGAATACTTCTTTGGAAGAATCCGGCGTCTGGTTTGTGTATGATGGTGAATGTCCTATGTGCACCAATGCTGCAAAGGCTATCCGCATCAGGAAGAAGTATGGTGCCATCCATATCCTGAATGCCCGAACGGACAACCATCCCCTTATTGACCAAATCACCCAACGTAACATCGACCTCGACGAAGGCATGGTTATTTACGCCAATGACATCTTTTATCATGGAAAAACCGCGCTGAAATTCATGGCGCGATACGGCGAAGGCTCAAACAGCTTCACCGCCTTTTGCAAAACCCTGTTCTGGTCGGACACAATAGCGGCTATAACTTATCCGTGGATGCGAGGAACGCGAAATTTTCTACTAAAACGCAAAAACGCACCACGTATAGATAATCTGAATCTGTAGTCAGAACCAACCTTCAAACATATATTTGGCGAAGCGTGGGGAACCTTACCGCCTGTCATTAAAAAACACTATGCCAACCGCCCTTATAGTCGCGATATAACAATTGTGAACGGCAAACTGGACGTTATGTGCAGGGGGCCATTCAAGCTTCTGGCGCCACTGATGAAACTTATGGGACAGCTCCCCGCTCATACTGAAAATGATGTGCCTGTGATTGTAAAATTCCAAAGCGATCCGGACACCAAAGCTTTTCACTTCAACCGAACATTCCACTTCAAAACTATCCCTGCCTATGAATTTCGCTCAAAGATGGTTCAGATCAAAGATAATGAAGTTATCGAGGTCATGAAATTCGGGCTTGGCTGGAAAATGCTCTACCTATGGGATGGCCAAAAAATCATCTTGCAGCATAAGGGCTACGGCCTAAGTCTTTTCGGGCATATTATTCCCGTCCCACTGGAATTTTTCATGGGAAAGGGCTACGCCGAAGAGATCCCGATTGACGACGATACTTTTGATATGATGACCAGCATCACGCATCCGCTTTGGGGCAAGATATACGAATATAAAGGCCGATTTAAAATGGCAGAGATAACATGAAAAAAATTCTGATCATTGGCGGCTACGGAAACTTTGGAAGCTTTATTGCAAAACGACTTTCACACGAACAAAATTTAAAACTAATCATTGCAGGACGATCCGCTGAAAAGGCACGAAATTTTGCAAACGAAATCGGCACCGACTGGGCGGTTCTCGATATCGACAAAAATCTTGATGCCTCATTGACAGACCTCAAGCCGGATATTGTCATTCACACATCCGGGCCATTTCAGGGGCAAGGTTATAATGTCGCAGAATCCTGCATCCGCCATAAATGCCATTATATCGATCTGGCCGATGGCCGGGATTTTGTTGCCGGTATTCAAAAACTGGACAAAGCCGCGAAAGAAGCCAATGTGCTTATCATCAGCGGAGCAAGCTCTGTACCATGTCTGACATCGGCGATTCTTGATCGTTACGCCTCACAATTTAAGACGCTCGGATCGATAGATTACGGAATCGCCACGGCACAAAGGACCAATCCCGGACTGGCAACCACGAAAGCAATCCTCGATTATTCCGGCAAGCGCTTCAAAACCCTGCAGAACGGAAGCATCAAAACAATTTATGGCTGGCAGGATCTTAAAATCAGAAAATATCCTGAACTTGGATACCGTCTTCTGGCCAATTGCGACATACCCGATCTGGAAATATTTCCGGCAAGATATCCGGATTTAAAAGGCATCCAGTTTCGTGCAGGCCTTGAGGTCCCGCTCCTTCATCTCGGTCTCTGGGCAACGTCATGGCTTGTACGTTTCAATATTCTCAAATCACTAAAACCATTTGCCGAAGGATTTTATAAAGTCGGCCCATTGTTCAATATTTTTGGAACAGACAAAAGCGCATTTCATATGGAGATGAAAGGCCGTGACCTTGATGATCGCGAACTTACAAAAACATTTTACATCGTGACAGGATCTGGCCATGGGCCGAACATCCCCTGCATCCCTTCCATTCTTCTGGCCAAAATGCTCGTAGGAAACAAAATCACGGAAACAGGGGCAAAGCCTTGCGTTGGTCTGATCGATCTGGACAGCTATCTCGCAGCGCTCTCGGATCTCGATATCATACATATGGAAGAATAAATGGCGCAGGTGGTTGGATTCGACCGAAATCCTTCGACAAAGATCGGAAGAAAGTTATGAATATGCTGTCACCCATGGATTACAGGCGGGACATCGATGGGCTCAGGGCGATTGCGGTCATAGCCGTCATATTATTTCACTACGGGTTCTCTTTTATGCCCGGCGGATTCATCGGCGTGGATATATTCTTTGTCATTTCCGGCTACCTTATTACATCGATCATTTTGAACGATCTTAGCGGCGCCAGGTTTACCTTCAAAGATTTCTACCTTCGCCGGGCGCGCAGGATTTTACCGGCGCTCTATGCCGTGCTCATAACGTCCGCTCTGCTGGCTTTGGTTTTGTTCCTGCCGCAAAACCTTGTGGACTTCGGAAAAACCCTGATTTCAACTGTTATGTTCGGTTCAAACATATTTTTTATGCAAGGAACAGGCTATTTCGATTCTCCGGTCATTTTAAAGCCGCTGTTACACACATGGTCACTTTCCGTAGAGGAACAATTTTACCTCGCGTTTCCGATCATAATTTTTTGTCTTCGGAAATACCTGCCCCGCTACTTTTTTCCCATCATTTTATTACTTTTTATAGGAAGCCTTATATTCAGCGAATCCTTGCGCTACACGGATCAAACCAAGGCGTTTTTCTTATCACCAACCAGAGCATGGGAATTTTTACTGGGCGCATTGCTGCTACACCCCGGAATGCATGCTTTGAAAAACCATATGGTGAAACAGGCGGCGGGTTTTGCGGGGCTCTTGCTTATCGGCATCTCCGCCGCAATATACACGGATTTAACACCATTCCCCGGCATCAGCGCCCTTCTCCCCTCTCTGGGCACGGCGCTCATTATCCTTGCGGGGCAAGGATCTGAAAACCCCATCGTGAATAAAATTCTTGCGTCCCGCCCGTTTGTGTTTCTGGGGCTCAGATCATACTCCCTCTATCTTTGGCACTGGCCGCTCCTTGTCTTCGCCACATATACAAAACCAACACCGCTAACGCATTGCGAAACGGCCTTTCTGATTTTGGCTGCTCTATGCCTTGCCATTGTCACTTATAAATATGTCGAACTTCCCTGCCGTAAAAAACTGATATTCGCAAACGATCGTGTTTTTCTAGGCATGATTCTTCTCTTATCCTTATGCATGATTGCATTCAGCGCAATTATTATAACGTACAAAGGAATCCCGAACCGCTTTCAAGGGATAGAAATTCTGGAGAAAAACAAACAGGCCGCAACCGCGTATTGCGCAGATATCGTGCCCAAGGATTTTTTATCGAAAAAATGCATGCTCGGCAGCAATTCCCAAAACGACGCCTTTATTATATGGGGAGATTCACATGCCAGCGCCGTTGCGCCTGCGATTGATTTTGCGGCGAAAAAACATGGCAAAGCAGGATATCTGTCCGCCAACAGCGGCTGCCCGCCTCTGGTCCACGCGCCCGGACTGACCTCAACCTGTCAAACCATGAACCGTCTTATTCTGGAACAGATAAAACCCGGCATGATTGTTTTTCTGACGGCCAGATGGAATTATTACATTCAAAGAAGCCTGATCAATCACGAAGGCTCTCCTGACCTCATCCAACCCGGCGATATTTATCGCAGCGTCCCAAAAAGTTTTGCCATTTTGCAGGACGAACTGCTTAAAACCATAGACATCATCAAATCCAAGGGCGGCTATCCTGTTATCGTCAAAAGCAGTGTGGAATTTTATAAAGATGTTCCCGAAGCTATTTTCCTCTCAGGTAAAGATATCTTTATCGAACGCGATGCGGTTGAAGAAAATGGCGCACTTATAAACGAACTGACGGATTACATCGAAAGCAACGGCATTCCGGTTCTAGGTGCGATGGATTCATTGTGCGATTCAAAAATCTGTTACGGAAGCGTGGGTGGAGAACCTGTTTTTATCGACAACGACCATCTAAACGAAAAAGGCGCCTTAAAATTAACGCACCTTTTTGAATCCGTTTTTTAAAATGTTAGGGGATAATGACTGCGCCGGGCGAAGCGTTTTATTGTTTGCCCGCCTTCGTTCCTTACGGAACTACGGCGTGGCATCCGCTTCTCTAACGCTCCGGCGTTATCACGCCGTAGCGAAGCGAAGGCGGATGGTGCGGGTGGTCGGACTCGAACCGACACATCTTGCGATACCAGATTTTGAGTCTGGCGCGTCTACCAGTTTCACCACACCCGCATATGCATGGATAAGAAAGACGTATCCCCACCACTTACACGATAGGCCTCTAAAAATCCATGGGAATTTCGTCCAATCTTGGGTATCATGGCGGCATGAAAAACGCCGTCCGTACCCTCATATCTGACGACCGCGCCGCCCTGATTGCCTTTGCGGCCATATCCGCCCTTGCGCTGGCGGGCGCTTACATAAGTCAGTATGGCTTCGGGCTCCAGCCCTGCACGCTCTGCCATTACCAGCGGGTGCCATATTTCATCGTCATTGCGCTCGGGATTGCCGGGATAGCGCTGGACGGCAAAGTCCCGAAAATCGGCCGGACCTGCCTTGGCCTAACCGCTGGCGCTTTTGCCCTTAACGCCGTCATCGCCTTTTATCATTCGGGCGTGGAACGGCACTGGTGGAAATCGTTTTTAGAGGGCTGCGCCGTTCCCGATATGGAAGGCGATATCACCGACGTTCTGGCCCGCATCGCCGCCACGCCCGCCGCGCGCTGCGATGAAATCCCATGGACCGACCCCGTGCTCGGGCTGTCCATGGCCAATTACAATGTGATGGCGTGTCTTGTGCTGACGATAGCCGCACTTTACGCGCTTATTGCGCGCCGAGCATCATAGCAAAACCCTGAACACCCATGATCAGGCAGGCATAAAACAGGAAGAATCCAACGGACTCTTTTAAGGATCTTTGTTTCTTGAAATTGAACAGGTCGTTGAACATATCCGGCACTCCGCGCTTTTCGATTTTGATGAATTATCGCAAAGCAATAGCCGTCCAGAACGCATAAGTCAAGGCTTTCTGCCATTTTTCCCATAGGCGCAAAAAAGAGGGCGGCTCGTCCAAGCCGCCCTTACAGGGAGAAACCAAAAATTTAAAAACTATCGGCAAGCGCCGCCGGGGCCGCTCATAGTAAAGCCGCTAAAATCGCGTTGTGAAAGATAAGAACCATCAACTGGCATCCTGACTGGAGGATTGTGGTGCGTCGCGGTCACTATTTGTACTTGTGGCGGTGGGGACAACGCATCTGATATCTTATTATAAGCGAATTGTGCGAATTTTATACCTAACTGTTCTATCATTATACTCTCCTTGTTCTGTTCTCTTGTTATCGCTGTCTCAGTTCCCGGCTTTCGAATGCAAATTCTACAAAAATTTGGGATAACACTGGGCTTGAGGTCCATTCATCGTAACCACCATACCGGCAGGCGTCGGCCCCTTTGAGACGGACTTTCCAGCAGTGGCTGTGGTGAATGGACCTTTCATAAATTGAGTGTCTCACAAGCCGGATTTGAAATGCAAATTTGGGGATTTTCCAGCACTTACCATCCTCTCCCACCACGTCATCCCGGCGAAAGCCGGGACCCATAGGATATTTTTAAACTACAGAGGGCGCAGAGACAGACAGGGGTTTATTACAATTTCTCTGTGTCCTCTGCGTGCTCTGTAGTTAGCCCCTTATGGTTCAGCCAGTCACTATAGATCCCGGCGTTCGCCGGGATGACGACGAGACGAGAAAACAAGAAAAACCGGGCGGTTTTTACACCGCCCGGCCAATTCATAGTCCTAAGTGTCCGTAATTACTTACTTCGTTTTCAGGGTCGTCAGCAGGGCAACCGGAATAAGTCCGATCATCACGCTTGACGTATAGGCAAGGTATACACCGATACCTACCACGAGCACGGAGAAGATGTCGCTCGTCAGATTACGGCCTGTAAGAATAAGGCCAGAAACCAAGAGCACCATAACTGTGCCGATCAGCGTGTAGATTTCGCCGCCGCCAAAGAACGAACCGCCACCATCAACGATGCCAGCCATTCCTAAGAAATGGACAAGCGTGGTGGAAATACCGACCATAAGGGTCAGGGAGATGAAATAAAACCATACGGCTTCCATCGTCGTTCTGTGATGACCAACATCAAGTATCTTACCAAACATAGCAAACCTCCTTTTGTTCAACGTTGTTATAATTTGGTTTAGTCTTTAGTTCTTTAACTTACCGAGCCGCTTCCTCCTTCTTCCGAATCAAGTTCGCTGTCCCAGTAAAGAAAGTCACCCCAGCTTTTGTGCAGAAAGTTCGGGGGGAACTTTCGTCCTTTGTCCTGTAATTCGAATATACTGGGCTGCCGGGGTTCCATCTTCGGGAACATCCTGCATTCGTAGGGGAGCTTATGCCCCTTTTCCGTGTTGCAGGTCCGGCAGGCCGTGACGATATTCGTCCAGGAAGTCCTGCCTCCGCGCGATTTGGGGATTACATGGTCGAACGTTAAATCGTTCGTTTTGTGTGCCATCCCGCAATACTGGCAATGCCATTCATCGCGCAGAAAAACGTTAAATCTCGTAAACGCAGGCTTACGTGCGGCCTGCACATATTCTTTTAGTACCAAAACACTAGGAAGCTTGAATTCGAAGGACGGTGACCGTACAACCCGATCATATTCGGATATCACCGTCACTGAGTCCCGGAACATTGCCTTTACCGCTTCCTGCCATGACCAGATCGATAAAGGGAAGTAGCTCAGCGGTCTGTAGTCAGCGTTTAGTACCAGGGCCGGGCATTGTTCCAGTGTTCTCAAAGCTTCCATATTCTCTCCTATCAATACCCGAGTGGCTCCCGGGGGAGGCCTTCAGGCGGGAGGGTAAAATGTGAAGGCCTCGCGCAACGATTTATATATAAATTTTACCTGAAAATTCATGCAATACCAACTGTTGCGTTAACGAAATTGATGCAACGCACACAGATGTATGGAAAGAGGGTAAATATGACGGAAATACAGGTATTTACGCGCATATCTTTATTGTTGCATCTGCTTTAGTAACAATGCAGCAAATTCGCAGAAGTCTTTGTAAAATAGTCAGAATCTGCATTTAATTGGAATTTAGAGATATTTGCCCAACTCATACGCCAGCAACGCCAAGGACGCGCACAGGCCGAGCGCAGGCACAAAAAGCGGTACGGTGAAGGATTTTTGTACCCTCGAGTCGCCGCCCCATTTGATTTTTAACAAGGCCGCATTCACGATCACGAAGATCGCCAAAATCACCGCACTGGCGATCTTGGCCAGCATCGTCAGGTCGAAAAACAGGGCAAATCCCAGCGTCAGCGCGACGATCAAGCCCGTCGCATAAATCGGGGTTTGCGTCCGGGGGTGAATGGCTCCCAACGTTTTCGAAAACCGTTTAGATTCTCCTTCGCGGCACAGGCCGAACAGCACACGCGATCCCATGACAATCTGTACCAGAGCGCCGTTAACGGTCGCCAGCATGCTGATGACGCTCAAAATCTCGGGTGCGAGTCCCGACTTCCCATGTTCGATGATCGTCGCCATCGGCGTCTTGCTGACCGCCAAAACATCTATCGGCACGGTCAAAATCGCAGCCATCACGACCAGAATATAAATCACCATCGTCGCCAGCACGCAGATTATGATCGTCCAAGGCATTACGCGTTCGACGTCCTTGACCTCTTCGGCGACGTTCACCAGATCCTCGAACCCGATAAAGGCGTAGAATGCCAGAAAACTTCCGCCGAGAATGCCGCTCCACAACGCTATGTCGGCCATATCGGACGGGAAGAATTCACGCCACCGCGTCCCCGCCTGCCCGAACGCCTCGCCGCTGGAAAAAATCACAAGCATCAACCCGCCGATCTCTATCAAAGTGATCGCAACCACCACCCACACCGATTCCGATATGCCCCACGCCGCGATGCCGCCCATCATCAGGATCAGAAGGCACACCACCAAAGGCTGAGAAAATCCGGCCAGATCATGAACAAAACCCGCCGTGGCGTTGCTCAGCGCGGCGGCAGAAACAATGCCCGTGAAAATAAGCAGCCAGCCGATGAGTAGAGTTAAATTCTTGCGGTCGAACGCCGCGCGCACATATTGCGCCGCGCCCGCGCTCAACGGATAACGCGTCGAAAGCTCCGCATAGGAAAAAGCCGAGAGCATTGCAAGCCCCGCCGATATTACAAACGACAACGGCGCGCCCATTCCCGCCGCGCCCGCCACCTTGCCCGTCAGCGCGTAAATGCCGCCGCCGATCATGGTCCCGAGGCCGTAGAAGATAAGCTGCGGCATGGAGATAACGCGTTTAAGACTTTGCTGTTCGGTTTTCTCCGCCATGGCCTTGTCCTTCTATTGTAAAATGCCCGATAAAAACGCCGCGCCGGATTCTATACCGTCTTCGTCGATATTGTGTTCTAGTCCGCGCGTGATGCCGCCGGTAACGTTGAAACCATTGGATTCAAGCGAGGTTTTGGCCAAATGAAATGCACCCACCGGAACCACCATATCGACACTGCCATGGATAAGATGGACGGGGATTTTGTGAATATCGGGACCGCCGAGTGTCTCCGCCCCTACCAGCGCGCCGGAATAGCCGAGAACGCCTGCGATTTTGTTCTTACGGCGCGGACCTGCATACAGGCTCATCATCGTGCCTTGCGAAAACCCCGCGAGCGCCAGCCTGTCATCGCTCAACCCGTAATGTTCCAGCATCTTGTCGATATACTCGTTCAGAACAGGCGTCGCCTCCTGCACGCCTTTAAGCATGGAAGCTGGCGACCAGTTCTGGAGCGAAAACCATTGATATCCCACCGGTGCCATATCGCACGGAAACGGCGCATCGGGTGACACGAATACGGTGTTCGGCAGCGCCATCTCCCAATACCGCGCAAGACCTATCAAATCGGCTCCGTTGGCACCCAGCCCATGTAGCAGGATTACCATACTGTCCGGTTTTTTTCCGGATTTGGGAGAATGCGTATAGGTTTTCAACGTCATGATCTTTAATCTTTCGGGGTTCCGGTATGGCTGAGGATACTAGCCACGCCGATGAATACCAACCTGTTTTTATTGATACAGACGATGGATTATCACGATTTCGGCGTTTGCCTTTTGTCTGCGCATCCCAACAGCCGCACCATATCGGGCGAGCATGAAGGCCGCACGCTATGGGTCAAGCAGAGCGTTCCGCCGAAGACGCGCATCTGGCACTTGATACAAAAACTTGTCGCCACACTCGCTGGTCTGCCCATCCTCCGCGCCACCGTGAGCACGGGCGGCAGCCATAGCCTCAAGATGGAGGCCGAACGCCTCGCGCAGTTCAAACAACTGGGTTTTCATGTTCCCGATGTTGTTGCCGCGTATGATGACATCATGGTGATGACCGATGCAGGGCCGCAACTGCGTGCCCATCTCGACCAAACCACGGATTCCGAAACACGCAAGGCGGGTTTAGAAGTCGCGATCAATGCCCTCGCCGCGTTACACAAGGCAGGACTTGCCCACGGTCGCCCTTACGTGCGCGACATGACATGGGACGGCGAAAAAATCGGCTTTCTCGATCTTGAAGAAAACCCGGCCCTAGTCATGCCGCTGGCCACGGCGCAGGCGCGCGATCTTTGGATTTTTCTAAGCTCCGCGAGCCGTTACGCCCGCCGCCCCGGCGACAAGATGCATTACGAAGACGCGCTGATCCTCGATCTCTTCAACGAATACAAAAAATCCGCCGATCCGAAAGTACTGGAAGAATTAAAACAGTTTGTTTTATTCATGCGACCGCTCCGCCGCCTTCTGGACCACAATATCCTCTGGAAGAAAATCGGCACCGACGCACGCCAGTCCGTGTTCGTGAACCGTTGCCTTGAACAATGTCTTGGATGCGTATAACTCCTCATGCTAGAATGTCGCCCTAGGAGACATCGCCATGCAATACGACATCATCCATATCGCCGGAAAACCGCATATCCTGATCCCGCTGCACGATTACACGCAGATGAAAAACGGCGGCGCGGCGAACGACCTGCCCGATGATATTTTGCAAAAACTCGCGGTCGGCGGGCAAAGCCCTATCAAAATCATCCGAAAACATCGCGGCATGACACAGGATGATCTGGCGAATGCAGCGGGCCTCTCGCGCCCCTACCTCACCGAAATTGAAACCGGACGCAAGGAAGGTTCGATCAAATCGCTGAAATCGATCGCCAAGGCGTTGAACGTTCCGTTGGAAAAACTTGCCTAAGCCTCGGTATCGACGTTCGTGCCGTTCGTATTGGATACAGGAACGGTGTCGGCGTCTTTCGCGGCTTCTTCCGCCATCTGCGCCTTGATCGTATCGTTGACGAGATGCGCATGTTTCGATCGCAGCGCCAGGATAGTCGTGACATTGATAGCTTCGGAATTTTCGGCGCGGGTATAAAGCTGGTTGAACATCGCTGTTGCGTTGTTATAAAAACTCTCAAGAAGTTGGCGGGAATTTGCGGACATGCCAATACCGCTGCGGTTGATACGCCTGCCCGATTCGAGCAAACCGCCAACCGCATCAATAACGCTGTACTGTCCTAAAAAACTAGGTCCGGCCATAGGTTAATTATAACCGTTAAAAGTTAATTTCGCCAGTTCAAAGGTTAATTTTTGAAATCCCGGTCATGGGTCAAGGAAGGAACCGCCGCCCGCGCCTTGGCAACCTCGTCGAGGTCCAGTTCCGCCACCGCACATCCTGTATTATCCCCTTGAATTTGCGCGATAATTTGTCCCCACGGCGCGATAATCATGGAATGGCCGTAGGTTGCCCTTCCGCCCTCATGGCTACCCACTTGGGCTGCTGCCAGAACGAACGAACCGGCCTCGATTGCCCGCGCCCGAAGTAGAGTTTCCCAATGCGCCTGCCCCGTCGGGACCGTAAAGGCGGACGGAATGGTCAGGATCTGGGCCCCCTGTTTTGCCAGTTTGCGGTAGAGATGCGGGAAGCGCATGTCATAGCAGACACTCATCCCTATCTTGACCCCTTCGGCTTCCGCCAGAACCACCTGATCGCCTGCACGGTGCGTATCACTCTCGCGATATTTATCGCCGTTGGGCAGATCGGAATCGAACATATGGATTTTGTCATACGTTGCCGCGATCGATCCGTCTTTTCTGAACAAGAACGACCTGTTGGCCAGTTTTCCACCCTCTACGCGGATAGAAGAAATCGATCCTACATTGATCATCACGCCAAGCTCTTTGGCGAGATTGGCAAAAAATGGAATGGCAGGATGATCTTTCGCGTCGTGCGAAGTCGCCATCTTATCTTCGGTCTTGGCGCGCATCCGGCATGTGTTTTCCGGCGTGGAAATCAGCGTTGCACCGTCCTTCGCGGCAGCACGGATCAACGCTTCCGCTTCCCGCAAATTATCTTCGATCACGGGTTTGGCATTCAATTGTACGACGGCGGCTTTGATTTTCATACTTTCACCATAGCATGCCAGCGAAAGCTGGCATCCAGAAATCTATAAAGTTTCATATAAATCTTTCTAACTCTAATCTTGTCATCCCGACTGAAGCGAAGCGCAATGGAGGGATCTTTTGATGATCGGTCTGCTAAAGATCCCTCGACTTCGCTCGGGATGACAGTAAAGACTAAACTGCGCTGGCGTGCTATTGAGCCAACAACTTCTCCAATTCACCTTTTTGTTCGAGCGCATATAACTCATCCGACCCGCCTATATGCTGGCCGTTGATGAAAATCTGCGGCACGGTGCGCAACCCATTACTTCTTTTTAGCAAAACCTCACGCCCAGCATCGTCGCCCGTCACATCGATCTCCTTGAAATCGACGTCCTTGGCATTCAACAGGTTCTTGGCGCGCACGCAATAGGGGCAGGTTTTGGTCGTATAAATTTCGACATTTGCCATGGTTTTTCTTCCTTATGTTTCTAAATAACCATATAGATATCTATGATGCAAACAAAAGACCTCAAGGCCGACATTATACTTTCAGGCGCGGGCCCAGCGGGGCTGGCGCTTTCGGTCCTGCTGGCCAATGCGGGTTTTAAGGTCGTGTTGATCGATGCCGAAAAACCCACGCCCGCAGATTTAAAAGCGCCGCCATCGGGCCGCACCGCCGCTCTCCTCAACAGTTCGGTGAATGTGCTAAAAGCCGCAGGAATATGGGATGAGCTTAAGTCTGTCTCCACACCTCTCAAAATCATGAAGATCATCGATGACAGCCACGGCGGTAAAGATCAGGTCTTTGTGGAATTCAAGGCCGTCGATATCGGCCATGATCAATTCGGGTTCAACATTCCCAATTCCTTTTTGAAATCCGCCTTTACCGCAAAACTAAAAACCACAAAAAACCTGACGCATCTATCATCCACCAAGCTTATCGATTATACGGTTGAAAATGGCCGCGTTATCGCCCGCACGGAAACCGGGCAAACTATCACTGCATCTCTCATCATCGGCACGGACGGCCGCAATTCCATCGTCCGCTCTGTCGCGAATATCGAGGCAAAAAAACACAATTATGGGCAGATGGCCATCACCTGCCTCATCGAACATTCCAAACCACATAACTTTACTTCGACCGAATTCCATCGCTCCGGCGGGCCGTTCACATTCGTGCCAATGCCGGGCAATCAATCTTCCATCGTCTGGGTAGAAAAAACCGAAGATGCCAAAAACTATCTTTCGATGAAAAAACCCGAATTCGAACGCGCCATTCAAGATCGTACTTGCGGCTATCTCGGCACCGTCACGCTCAAATCCAATCCAGAAAGCTGGCCGCTGATGCTTTTGTCCTCGGAGAAACTGATTGGTGACCGCGCCGTGCTGGCCGCAGAGGCTGCGCATGTTCTCTCCCCCATCGGCGCACAGGGGTTGAATTTATCACTGCGTGATGTCGCGGCGCTTGCCGAAACGCTCACCGATGCCGCGCGGCTGGGCGAAGATATAGGCTCGCACTCTGTACTCTCACGTTATGAACGCCGCCGTCATGTCGATATTAAATCCCATGTCATCGGCATCGACGGGCTGAACCGCGTTGTCGCCAACGATATGCTGTTTGTAAAAGATTTGCGTAGATTGGGGTTAAAGGGCCTAGAAAAAATCCCGGCGCTCAAAAACTTTACGATGCAGCAGGGCTTGGTCCCTGCTATGGACGAGGGCCGCCTACTGCAGGGTTCGCCTTTGTAGCATTTGAAGGCTGATAAAAAGTATGATGGCACGAAAACCAGGACACAAGACTCGCGGCGCCCCCACTCAGAATTGCAACATTCATGGCATGCTTTTCTATCTTTGCCCCAGCCTCGACCGAAACACCAAACTCTCGTGAAGCCCATTCCGGGCTACCGTTTAAAGAAGCATCAATGCCACAACCAACTACACCACCCCATCCGCCTGCCTCAACGACACGCAAAAAACCATTCATAAATTCACGACGACGCATAAAAACCTCCAAAGAAATTAATCAAAACGTCCCGCACGCACCACGCGCGCCAACGTCAATACCATAACATCCTTCGCGCCGCCCGCCAATAAGGTCTTCGCGCATTCGCGCACCGTCGATCCGGTTGTATAAACATCGTCGATCAGTATCACACGTTTGTCTTTCAACGAAGCCGCGCGAGGCGGATGCACGCCAAACGCGCGTTTGACGTTGCTATGCCGTTCCTTCGCGTTCAGATGCCCTTGGCTCGGCGTCGCGCGCGTGCGTTTGAGTGCATCGGGCAAAAACGACATTCCACGATCCTTTGCAATCGCGCGTCCGATCAGCGCCGCCTGATTGTATCGTCGCCGCAAAAGCCGCCAGCGATGCAACGGCACAGGCACGATCACATCGGCCCTGCCCCACAAATCCGCCCCCGCAGCCCGTAACCACGGGATCATGGAAACGACCGATTGCGTCTGGTCGCCATGTTTGAAACCCAAAATAAAATCGCGGCTGGCATCGTTGTAAACCATGGCGGACCGCGCCATCGAAAATTCCGGGCGGTCGTGTAGGCATCCGGCGCATAAACCCTCCGCACTACCCGCCGGAACCGCAAACTCGAACGGAAACCCGCAATTATGGCAATATGGGGCCGTGATAAATGACAATTCCCCCCATGCCTGCGGCGAAACAGTACCCTGCGAATCGACGATTTCTCCCGTAAAAGGGCAGCGCGGCGGCAGAATCGCGTCAATTAATTTCATAAAATAAGCCATTTCCGCAACCCTATGATAAAAAATAATAATTTCAAAGTCTTTGCCACAGATTTTTCACAATTTCCTTGCCTTTTTGCAAGGAGGTAACTAGAAGGGAAATGATTGGCGGTACTGTTTATAAAAAAGACTACGAACACGAATTCGTAACGCCTGAGCCTTAAAAATAGCGGGTGCGCGTTGGGCCAGACAAGTTTAAAGAACCACATCAAAATTATCAGCGGCCCCGAGGGTGCCCCGCCATCCCAGACGCCCGCCGCTCAATCTCCCAGAACCGCCGAAGAAAACATCGCCGAATATAAAGCCCTCCTCAATTCCGTCCCCGATGCCGTGATCCGC
This sequence comes from uncultured Micavibrio sp., assembly GCA_964539025.1. Taxonomy (GTDB): domain Bacteria; phylum Pseudomonadota; class Alphaproteobacteria; order Micavibrionales; family Micavibrionaceae; genus Micavibrio_A. The sequence continues at coordinate 186,675 of CAZIFA010000005.1, read as the reverse complement.
AAAGCATGGTTCACGATGTCGCACCTCGTACTTCAGCCCGGCGCGCGCGTCGTCGATATCGGCTCTGCCGAAGGATCTCTGATTTTCGCGATGGCGGTAATGAATCCAGACTATCATTTCATCGGCATAGATTTTGATCGCAACCTCGTGCGCCAATCCCGCGATCTGTACAAACTCGACAATCTAGAATTCATCTGCGGCAACGCGATCGATTTAGAACTCCCCGAAAGTTCGATCGATGCCATCATCCATTCCTTCTCACTGCACGAAGTTTATTCCCAGACCAACTGCAATGAACGTGTCATCAGCCAGATGATCGAAAACCATTACAACTGGCTAAAACCGGACGGGCTTTTGTTCATTCGTGAATTCTCGTTGCCCGAAACATCCTACGTTCTGCTGGAAATGCCGGACGAACCATCACATCCCGAAGATGGCATAGCGGGCCTATCAGAACCTGAATTGCTGATCCAGTATTCGGAAAAAGCACGCCCGCGCGATGACCCAGCGCACCGCGGCTTCTACCTCGAAGAATTACCGCCGCGCTTTCCCCAAACGCGCCTGTTCCGCCTCCCGTATAAATGGGCGTATGAATTCGTCCTGCGCAAAGACGACCGCGAATACTGGGAAGAAGAACTGCACAAGGAATATGCGTTTTTAACCGAGCGAGACATGCGCCGTATGATCAAATCGCTCGACGCCCGCCTGCTCTACTCCGCGCCGCACTGGGACCAGCAAATCGTCAAGGCGCGCTTCGATAAAAAATTCAAACTGTTCGATGAAAGCGGCAATCTTCTGGGCAACCCGCCGACCAGCTTTATCACGCTGGCGCAAAAGGTCAGCGAGAAAAAATCGCTGCTGCTCGTCGAACGCAAACCGACACGCACACCCAATCGCGCGCTGCGCATCACCACCATGCGGGATAATGTCGATGGGCGCCTTCAAGATGTCGTGACGCGCGATCAGGAAATTGTTGAAATTATCCCCTATCGCGTCGATAACAACCGCCTGAAAATCTTTATCCATGACGGCCTTCCGCGCGGACTCATCAATGCCGTGCCACGCAACGGCCCGAATATCGATGGCAAGCGCTGGTCCGGTCATATGACCGAAGCGATCGCCATTCCGCACGACGTGTTTGAAGCGATCAGGCCGGGCGATGCCAAATCCACGCTGAATTTTGCGCGTGATTATTTCGGCTTAAAATCCCTGCCGGGCAACGACATCGAAGAAGGCCCCGGTTTCTATCCCGCCCCCGACCATATAGATGAGCGTATCCAGACAAAATATCTACAGGTTCAAGAACCCGATAACACGATGAACCTGCGCCGCACTTTGCCGGACATCACGGGCTTTTCGACGCAAGGTAAGATTCTCGAAGTGGACGCACAGCGCATCTTAAACGCTATCGGCATCGGATTGATCCCAAGCAGCCGCCTTGAAATTCAAATTCTCGCTTTGTACGAAAAACTGAATCTTCCCTATGAAGCCTGGGCCGATTGCCCGCTAAACTTAAAAACCGAAGAACCCGAACATATCTCAAAACTTAAAGAGATTGTCGACAAGCTAGCCCAGCACGATTCTCGTTTCCGCGAAATTCGTGGCACGGCAGGACAGATCAAAACCGCGCATTCGGTCTTTGTTGATGAAGGCCAAGTTAAAGGCAGCATCGCCGGACTTGCCAGCCGCGAAATGGAATTTATCCTGCACGAAGGAAAATCACAAAACACCGCCGTCATATTGCCGCTGACCCAACGCATTAACGGCGAAGTCATGGCCGGTTTTATCGAAGATTATCTGCCCGTGCCGCAACGCTATAAAGGCAATGGCTATATCCTAAGCTGCCCCAGTATGCCGTTGCCCAAAGAAGTCACAAATTTCGAGCTGGCGCGCAAATACATTGCCGAAAAATTCGAAGTGCCTATCGATTGTGTTTCTCGTATGGGCGAAAGTTATTTCAGCCATATCGGATTGACACCACAACGCATTTATCCTTTTGCCGTTTCCACTGCCGGGATCGAAGGATGGCAGAAAAAGGGGCGCGGTGGACGTGGCAGCTACTCACCTCTAAGCAACCTTTGGAAAATGCTCTACTGGGACAACCATGACAGCTTCATGAAGGTCGCGGCCTACGCGCTCAAAGCCACCGTCGGTAGCAACAGCATGATGACCCCGTCTGCAAGCTTTGCTTCCAAACTCGCCGATGTGAAGGCAATCCCCACCGCCATGCGCTCCGGTTTGGTTTCACTCGGTGATGCCCCGCGTAACGGTCTGGGAGACAAGTGATGATCGCCGTCTTCGACCGCGATCAGATCCGCCGCCAGCGCGCCCGTAGCGCTCCGACCTTTTCCCATCACGGCTTCCTGTTCGACTGGACGATGAAAAACATTGCAGATCGGCTTCAGGTCGTTCGCCGTAAATTCCCGATATGTGTTCAAATCGGATCGCGCGGCCCTTCACTATCCGCTGAAGAGTTTGGCATCGAAACGCAAATAGTCACCGACCGCGACGTGATCTGTGAAGAAGATTTCTTTCCCTTCACCGCCAATTCCATAGATCTTATCGTCAGTGCCCTTAATTTGCATACGGTCAACGATCTTCCCGGCGCACTGCTCCAGATGAACCAGAGTCTTAAACCAGACGGGCTGTTTCTTGCCGCCATGCTCGGCGGCGAAACATTGCACGAACTCCGCGCCTGTTTATCGGAAGCCGAACTTGCCATGTCCGGCGGCATCACGCCGCGCATCGCGCCCTTTGCCGATAAACCTCAGATGGGCGCACTTCTTCAGAGAGCCGGATTTGCCCTGCCTGTGGTCGATTCCGATATTGTGACAGTTACATATGATTCTATTTTCCCACTTATGCATGATCTTCGCTTGATGGGCGAAGGCAACGCCATTACCGAACGCTCGAAGCATTTCACCCGCCGGGAACTTTTCCTGCGTGCGGGTGAACTCTACGCGCAAAAATTCGCCGATCCCGATGGCCGTATCCGCGCGAGCTTTGAAGTTATATTCCTGCTTGGCTGGTCACCACACACCTCACAACAGCAACCGCTTCGCCCCGGCAGCGCGAAAACAAGGCTTGCGGAATTTTTAGGAACGGATGAAATTGGGACAGGAGAAAAACCCCATTGATTACGCGCATCCACATCGTTCCGACCTTACGTGACAATTACGCCTATATCGTCGAAGGCGAAAATAAAGATGTACTGATTATCGACCCAGGGCAGGTCAAACCCGTCGATGCGTTTATCCAACAGCATGACCTCAACCCCGTTCTGATCCTAAACACTCACCACCATGCTGATCATGTCGCGGGAAATGCAGAATTAAAGGCAAAATACAATATTCCGATCATTGCGCCCAAGGCAGAACTTAAACTGATCCCCCACGCGACCAAAGGCGTTGAAGAGGGTGATATAATCGAACAAAGCGGCATCACATTCGATGTCATCGAAACACCCGGCCACACCAATGGTCATGTTGTGTTCTACAGCAAGGCCATGAATGCACTCTTTTCCGGCGATACACTTTTTTCCATGGGCTGCGGCCGCCTTCTCGAAGGCAGCGCGGAAGATTTATTCGCGAGCCTGCAAAAAATTAAATCCCTGCCGCTGAATACACAAATTTACTGCGGTCATGAATACACCAAAAGCAACGGGGATTTCGCGCTGAGCGTCGATCCGGGCAATGCCGATCTTGCCGCACGTATGAAAGATGTCGCAAGATTGCGTGCGAACAACATGCCTACCATCCCGGTTACGCTCGAAACCGAGTTAAAAACCAACCTGTTCCTGCGTGCCGATAGCACAAAAAACTTTGCGGAGTTCAGGCTCCGCAAAGATAATTTATAATATTTAAGCTTATTACTGCGCGTTGTCGGAATTTCCGTTATTCCCGTTACCGCCGCCACCTTGACCGCCGCCGCCCTGACCACCACGTCCATGCATCGGACGACGCTGACCGCGGTTATGGTGTTGTTGACGGCGCTGATCGTTGCCACCGCCACCCTGGCCGCCACCGACCATTTGCGGTTGTTGTTCATCGAAATTGTAATTTTCCTGATCATCGCCGCCGGCATCTTCGCCGCCTTCACGCTTGCGCTGTGATCTGTGAGCCGGGATCGGAATCGGACGGGAACCGAGGCGGTCGCGCTCGGAAATAGCGATTTCAATTTCAACGCGGGAAATGACTTTGCGCACTTCGTGCATCGTCTCCATCAGGACTTCACGGGATTCTAGACTCTTGCTGGCCTTCACCCAGTCCTCGAAGCTTTTGATGCAGGCATCCGTGCTTTCGCGCAATCTTTTTTCAATTTCATCCATGACGTGTGCCTTTTCATTATCTTAAAACAAGACGCATACCTTACCCTTGCCTGATTCCGAAGGCAAGGCTTAACACCCCCTCGTTTCAAGCGGCGATTATGTTTTGAAGAAGGACGAAGCGGCGGATGCATAGGCCTTTTTCTTGGCGATTTCGGCCTCGGCTCTCACGATTTCGGCCTTCATCTCCTCGACATAGGCCATCAGTTCGTCAACCGACATCGGCTCAAGGTTTTTGAGCTTTGGGGCTTTTTTCTGCGGTTCCAGATCAGGGTCAAACATGGCAAAAGCCTAGCAAAAACGGCCCTTTGCCCGCAAGCAAAAGAAATTCCCTTGCATTTGGCCGCCCGCTGGCTATATTTCCCCCATTCCCCGACATTGTTAATGTCAAAAAGGTCAAAACGGATGGGGCGTTTTGGCAACGAAAACCTATGTCTGAAAGAGACGGAGAAGAATTATGAGCAAACCACAAGATGCACCCAAACTGCTGATGCCCAAAGCGACCGCCGTATGGTTTATCGACAACACCGCGCTGGACTTTGAACAGATCGCCGAATTCACCGGCCTGCACTCGATCGAGGTTCAGGCTCTGGCCGACGAAGAAGTCGGCCGTGGCATGGTTGGCCGCGACCCGGTCAAAAACAATGAACTGGCGCAAGAAGAACTGGATAAGGCGATTGCCGATCCTTCCTACCGCATGAAAATCCTGCGTCCGCGCACAGACCTTCCGGCCGTAAAGATCCGCGCCAAAGGTCCGAAATACACGCCCGTGTCCAAACGCACGGACAAGCCGGACGCGATTGCGTGGATCCAGAAGAACCACCCGGAAATCTCCGACGCGCAAATCTGCAAGCTGGTCGGTACCACCAAGCCGACGATCGCTTCGGTGAAAGACCGCACGCACCCGAACGCAGCGAACATCAAGCCTCGCCACCCTGCGGAACTTGGCCTTTGCACGTATCAGGAACTGGAAAAGGCATCTGAAAAAGGCCTGCGCGCACAAGGCAAAGACCCTGCAGCCGTCAAAGCCGAGCGCCTCGCCCAGCAACAGGCGAAGAACGAGCCGGAACAGGAATCCTCAAATCCGAAGGAAGGCATTTTCGCCGGGTTCGATTTTTCGAACTTCCTCTCCAACATGGGCAATAAGAGCTAAATGTCATCCCCGCGGTCTGCGAAGCAGACACAAACAGCGGGGACCCGGGAAGAGCGCAGCAAAGCTGCGCACGTTATAACCCCGCCGCAGCCTGTCCCCGCGTAGGCGGGGGCGACATGATAGGATAAGTATAAAAAATGCGGCTCACGTTCGGAGCCGCATTTTTCTGTCCTTCAAAGAACACGAAAAAAATGTTACGCGATGCCTTCCAATTGCTCCTTCACATGCAGCCTCTGGCGTTTCAGCGATTTTATAAACCAGTCATTACTACCCGGTCTTGATTGTTCGATTTCTATTTTCTGAGAGAGAGCAGCATGCCTGGCTTCGAGGGCTTTTACACGGGACGCAGATGTTGATTGCATTACGCGATCTCCTTTCGTCAAAGTGGTTTTGGTTTGGTGTGGTTAAAGTATAGGCACAAGAAACGGACTTTCGCAAACACGCTTTGGGAAGAAACTTTCTTTCAATGTGCGCGCGCGAAAGCGAGCGGCAATTTTTTGAAATCTTTCAAACCGTTCTGGGGCGTGTGCGGAAATGCGTTATTTCTCTGCACATTCTATAAATTTACCATAATAAAAATTAACAAAACGTTAAAATCGTCGCGAATCGGGAATACGTAAGATTATTGCCTAAACGTCGAACACCACGCCCTGCGCTAGGGGTAGTTTGGATGAGTAATTCACCGTCTGCGTCTGGCGGCGCATGTAATTCTTCCATGAATCCGATCCGCTCTCCCGTCCGCCGCCGGTTTCTTTTTCACCGCCGAACGCCCCGCCTATCTCTGCCCCGGAGGGTCCAATGTTTACATTGGCTATCCCGCAATCACTGCCCGTGCTCGATAAGAACGTCTCCGCCTCGCGAACATTCAACGTGAAAATACACGACGACAATCCCTGCGGCACATCGTTGTTCATGCGGATCGCATCCTCAAACTTGCCATAGGTCATGACATACAAGATCGGCGCGAAAGTTTCGTGTTTGACGATCTCTGTCTGCGCATTCATCTCGACGATGGCAGGTGAAACATAGTACCCACCTTTGGTTTTCTTGCGTTCGCCTCCGACAAGTATTTTACCACCCGCCTGCACCGCCTCTTCCAGCGCGTTCTGCATAGCCCTGTACGCGGCTTCGTCTATTAGCGGCCCGACCAAGGTCTTTTTGTCCAAAGGATCGCCGATCTTCACCGATCCATATGCTTTTTCCAGCGCCTTGAGCAACGGCACCTTCACATCCTTATGGACGATCAAACGGCGCAGCGTCGTGCAACGCTGCCCTGCCGTTCCCACCGCGCCGAACAATATCGCACGCATGGCCATGTCGATGTCCGCGCTGGGGCACACCACCATCGCATTGTTGCCGCCAAGCTCCAGCAGTGATTTGCCCAGACGATCCGAAACGCTCGCCGCAACCGCCTTACCCATGCGTGTGCTGCCTGTGGCGCTGATCAACGGAACGCCCGGATGCTCACACAAAGCCTTGCCGATATCGCTGCCGCCGATCAGAACTTGCACCAGCCCATCCGGACATTCATGTCCTGCCTTTTTGAATCTTGCCACGGTACGGGCAAAAATCTTCTCGCACGCCAGCGCCGTAATCGGTGTTTTTTCGGAAGGCTTCCAGATGACAGGATCGCCGCAGACAATCGCCAGCGCGGCGTTCCACGCCCATACCGCCACTGGGAAATTAAATGCGGTTATAATCCCGACAGGCCCCAGCGGCTGCCATTGTTCGCGCATATGATGGCCGGGACGCTCGGATGCAATGCTCAAACCGTATAACTGCCGCGACAAACCCACCGCGAAATCACATATATCGATCATCTCCTGCACTTCGCCAAGACCTTCGGATAAAATCTTCCCGGCCTCAAGCGTTACCAGTGCACCCAAATCATCCTTACTGCTACGCAATTCTTCGCCCAGCAATCGGATCAACTCACCGCGCACGGGCGCAGGCACGGCGCGCCATTGTTCGAACGCCTTACCTGCCTTGCGCACGGCAACTTCGACATCGCGTACTTTATTCTGGCGTAGCTTGCCGATGACGCTACCATCGATCGGCGTGTGCACGGTCAGGTCGCCGGACGACAATCCGGACAAACCGTTAGATTTAAGGATTTTCTGGAATTTGCTCATCTTCCGCTTCCTTTTTCTTTTTCGGGCGCAGGCGCGTTTCGTGGATTTCACCGCTTTCCTCTAAAATTGGGAAAGCGACCGTACAGATATAGGTGTTGATCCGGCGGTAATCACGGACAATATCGAGATGGAACGACGATGTCGCAATCGTCTCTGTAACGCCGCTGCGAAGACGGTTGATATGCGTACTCATCCCATCGATCTCGGCTTTACGGATGATCTCCTTACCCTCGACGAGCCTGCGCGCCGTGTCCTTGTCTCCGGATATGAATAAGGATTGCGCCAACTGTACGCTCTCCAAAACCAGCTTGTGAATATTCTCCAGTTCCTTGAACCCGGCCTCGGAAAAATTATGCTGGCTGCGGATTTTCTTTTGCAGAATCGGCAGAAGGTTTTTATCGATCACATCGCCGATATGTTCAATATTGGTCGAGAACGTCAAAATTTGCACATAGCGCTGCGCATCTTTGGGGTCCATGAATTCCTGGCTTAGCTTGGCCATGTAATGCTTGATGCTGCCGTACAAGCGGTCGACCGTATCGTCTTCCTGTTTGATCCGCTCCAGCAACTTCTCATCGTTATTCTTTAGAACCTTGAACGTGTCTTCCAACATTTGTTGAATGATGTCGCCCATCCGCAACGTCTCACGCGCGGCGGATGCGAGCGCGACGGATGGAATATCAAGATCTTTGTCGTTGAGATATCGCGGACGGCCCGGATCGTCCGGCAACGGCTTATCCGGCAATGCAGCTTTCAAAAGCTTGTTCAGCACACCTGTGAACGGCAAGAACGCCATCGCCAGAACAATATTGAACGCGGTGTGAAAATCGACGATCTGCTTGGCATGGTCCGTGTCCCACATGTTGAGGTACGGCAGGGTAAAATGAATGAACGGGACGCAAGCCATCACGCCGACGATGCGGATCAGCATATTACCAAGCGGAATGCGCATCGCCGTTGGGTTGTCGCGTAAGGTTGAAATCAGCGGCGCAATGGTCCCGCCGATATTGGCTCCCATAACCATGTAAAGCCCGAGCATCAGTGGCAAAACGCCGCTGCCCACCAATGACATGATGAGCAGGACAATGGCCAGCGACGAATGCGCGATCCATGTGAATATCATCGCGAGCAAAAGGGCAAAGAACGGATCGCTGTCCAGCGATCCCAGAACGACCGGCAAAACTTCGGATTCTTTCAGCGGCACGGCGGCATCCCTGATCCAGGTCAGGGCCATGAGCATTAGGGACAAACCTATCATAATGCGCCCGATATTTTTTAGTCGGCCATTGTGCTCTAAAGTGTAAAAAATATAACCCGCAACCATCAGAACCGGCGTGGCCATGGAAAGATCGAGGGATAATAGCTGTGCAACAAGCGTCGTGCCAACATCGGCGCCAAGAATAATCGCAAGCCCCGTGCTGGCATTAACCAGTCCCTGCCCCGCGAACGCCGTAACAATGAGCGTCGTTGCCATGGAACTTTGCAGCAGCGTCGTCATGCCGAGCCCTGCAAAAAACGCAGTGACCCGGTTATTGGCGCAGATGGATAAGAAACGGCGCAATTCCGCGCCGAACCCGCGCGTGACTCCGAGCCGCAGAAGCGTAACGCCCCACAGCAGGAAACAGACCCCGGCGATGATATTCAGCAATACGATGGAAGGACTGATAACACGTCTCCTTTAACCCAATTATTTTAAAGGGTTTTGCGCACTTGTACAGGGTTAGAACCGCCCACAACCGTCATTCCGAACCCTTTATGGGTGAGGAATCTTTGGCAAAAACGGATAGGGCAAAGATCCCTCCGCTTCGCGTTCGGGATGACGTTTTTATGGCGAGACATAAATGAATTAGAACCCAGCGCCCGCTTGAGCTAAATACTCTTCCTCATCCGGCGTACTCATACGCGAGAGTATCTTATTGCGATGCGGGAACCGCCCGTATTTCTCAATGACCTTGAGGTGGCGAAGCGCATAATCATAGCCCAGCGGATCGTCCTTCTTCATCTTATCGAACAGATCGACGCATTTGCGCTGATCGTTCAGATTTTCGCTATGCTCGAACGGCAAATATAAAAAACGTCGCTTGATCGGTGTCAGGACCTGATCGAAACCCTTGGCCAGCGCGAATTTGGCGACGACGAGCGCCTTTGCATCGGTGGCAAACGCCTTGGCCGTGCCGCGATACATGTTGCGAGGAAACTGATCAAGAAGGATACACAGCGCCAGGCATCCATCCGAATCCGTTTTCCAGTCGTCAAAAATGCCGCGCGATGCCTTGTCATAAGCGTCCTCAAATCTCTCCCTGATCTCATTGTCGAAATCGGGATTGACCTGAAACCACTGTGCGGGCTGCGTGTCTTCGAACCAAAATTCCAGAATCTCTTGCGTCACATCTTTCATAAGATGTGATTCTAGTCCTGCTTCTGGCTTTGTTCAAGCAGGGCGCGAATCTGCCTGCGCTTGGAAGAGGCAAGGAACGCGAGAACGGCGGCTGGAATGAACGGGATCAGGATGGTGACCACGAAAAACGGGTCGCGCAGCGCCATTATGGGATTATCCTTGAAATGGTTGAAATAGATGAAGGCGAACAGGAATATCCCGAACACCGCGAAAATGTCGGCGCAGAATTGCAAGACCTTGGCCTTGATAAGCAATCCTCTGACTTGTTCGCGCATGAATATTAATCCCTATACCGTGATGGCGTATAAGCCGTGTCTATTATACGCCATCAAAGATTAATTAAAAGCTGTAGATTTACAGGCGATAATTAATGGACCTTCGCCCAGATTTTCCGTTTTACGGCGTACATCAGCCCCGCAAAGATTACGAGGAAAATGATGGCTTTGAGGCCCGTTTGCTTACGCTCTTCCATCTCGGGCTCCGAAGCCCAGGCCAGGAATTGCGTCACGTCGTGGGCATACTGGCTCACCGTGGTCGGCGAGCCATCTTCATAGGCAACGGCCCCTTCGATCAGCGGCGCGGGCATAGCGATCTTGTTGCCCGCCATGTATTTGTTCCAGTGTTGTCCGGCGGCAAGTTCGGCGCCCGCAGGTGCAGCTTCATATCCGGTCAGGATAGCGTAAACATAATCCGGACCGCCCATACGCGCCTTGACGATCAATGATAAGTCAGGCGGCAGCGCGCCATTGTTGTTGGCTTTGGCGGCGTTGTCGTTCGCATAGGGTGATTTGAAATGGTCACTCGGACGACCCGGACGCTCAAACATTTCACCCTCATCATTCGGTCCGTCCATGACGGTCACTTCGGCGGCGGCAGCCTTGGTCTGGTCCTCGCTGTAACCAAGCGCGGTGAGGTTGCGATAAGCAACGCGGTCCATCGAATGGCAGGCGGCGCAAACTTGCTTGTACACCTGAAATCCGCGTTGCAGGGATGCCCTGTCATATGTGCCGAACGGGCCGCTGAACGACCAGTCCTGCTTTGGCAAGGTGGGTGAATGGTGTGCACCGGCAGCGGCGGCATGATCTTCTCCAGCAGGTGCGGTCGTTGCGTGTTGGGCGACCTCTTCCCCACTTCCTTCGCCTTGTGGAGCAACGGCAGGTGCCGCTTCTTCTGTCGCAGGCGTGGCCACTTTATCCGGTGCCTTTTCCGATCTTGCAAACGCATCATGCGGCACGAAGGTCAGAAGACCTATGGCAAGCAACGCAACCATCACTGATTTCGGCATGGATGAAATCGCTTCGTGGATACTGTTTGGAAGCTTCATGACCGGTTCGTTGTTGTTGAAATACGGAATTGCAACCAAGAAGAACCCGAAATAGGCCAGCGTCATGATTTGTGCCAGCGGCACCCACAATCCTTCGGCGGGTTTCGATCCGCAAATGCCAAGGATCACGAACACGACCAGAAGCGCGAGCACGCCTGCCTTGAACCATGGACGGAACACAGACGAACGCACCGGGTGCGAGTCGATGAACGGTAGAAGGAATAAAACCGCGATAGCCCCGAACATCGCCAGAACGCCACCGAGTTTTGCGGCCATAAGACTGACGGCTTTGAACGGGATGACATCAATCAATCCATGCAGCGCTGGAACGTCTTTGAAGAAAGCCAGCAATCCACCCGGCACAGCAAGAACAGCGGCCACGATGAGCAGCGGCATTAGCTTCGAAGAAACAGCCTTGTCAGGCGTCTTCTTCCAGCAATATTGATAGACCAGAACGCCGCCGGTCAAACCGGCGCCAGCAAGATAGATATTCAGGTCGAACGTGATCGCGCGCAGGATGGCGTAGAACGGCAAGAAGTACCATTCCGGCACGATATGCGCGGGCGTCACCAGCGGATTGGCCTCGATATAGTTGTCAGGATGGCCGAGCGCGTTGGGCATAAAGAACGTAAACGCGACATAGATAATCATGAACACCAGCAGGCCGAACGTGTCCTTCATCGTGTAATACGGATGGAAGGGCAGCGTGTCCTGCGATCCCTTGGTATCGATGCCGAGCGGGTTGTTCGATCCCGTGACATGCAGCGCCCAGACATGCAAGAACACCACCGCGAAAATCACAAACGGCAACAGGTAATGCAGAGCGAAGAAACGGTTCAGCGTCGGGTTATCGACGGAAAAACCACCCCAGAGCAACGTTACGATACTATCGCCGACAAGAGGTATGGCGGAAAACAGGTTAGTGATAACCGTCGCGCCCCAGAAAGACATCTGGCCCCACGGCAGAACGTACCCCATGAAACCGCACGCCATCATCAACAAGAAGATGACCATGACTAGTATCCAGAGAAGTTCTCGCGTTTTTTTGTAGTAGCTTTAATACAACCCGCTGAAGATTTTGATATAGACGGCTATAAAGAAGATCGACGCGCCGTTCGAATGCAGGTAACGGAGCATCCATCCGCCGTTCACGTCGCGCATGATACGCTCTACGGAATCGAAAGCGCCTGTCGTCGATGGATTGTAGTGCATGGCGAGCGTGATGCCCGTGATGATCATCGTGACCAACATCACCATGGCGATAGCGCCGAAATTCCAGAAATAATTGAAATTCTTCGGCGTCGGGAATACACCGTATTCCTTTTGCATCATCGTGAAGACCGGAAGGCGGGAATCGATCCACTCAACCACCGGATTGTCGAAAGCTGTACGTTCTTTGGAACCCATGTTCTTTTCTCTCTACTAAATCTTCTATCCGATGCGGATGCTTGTTTCGCTCAGGAATGTATAATTTGGCACGGCAAGGTTTTTCGGTGCCGGGCCTTTTCTGATGCGCCCCGACGTATCGTAGTGCGAACCGTGGCATGGGCAAAACCATCCGCCGTATTCGCCTTTTACGTCCGCCGATTTTTGTCCCTGCGGAACACAGCCGAGGTGCGTGCAGATGCCAACCATAATGAGCCATTGCGGTTTTTGAACGCGATCCTTATCGGCCTGCGGGTCGCGCAGCGTCGTGACATCAGCATCTTCGGCCATCTTGATTTCTTCGGGCGTGCGGTGGCGAATGAACACCGGTTTGCCCTGCCACATCACGGTGATCGCCTGACCGGGTTCGATCGGCGCAAGGTCCACTTCGGTCGTGGACATGGCCAGCGTGTCGGCTGCGGGGTTCATCTGGTCGATGAACGGCCAGGCGACGGACCCGGCCCCCACCGCGCCAAAAGCCGCGGCGGTCAGGAAAAGGAAATCGCGACGGCCTTCGCCGTCAGCTTGTCCATGATGATGGGGGGGATTGTCTGCACTCATATTATGTTATGCCGTTTTCGCGATGGGGGTTTTCGGGTCGAAATTAACGCTTTGGAATACCACCAAAATCCCTTGGCGGACAAGAGAGGATTTGTGGGAATCCGCAGAAAAAGATAATACAGTGCGGCATGCAACCAAGCAACCCGCACATCAATCTGGCACTGTTCCAACCCGAAATCCCGCAAAACACCGGCGCGGCCATGCGCTTGACCGCTTGCCTTGGCCTGACACTTGATATTATCGAACCCACGACCTTTGCTTGGGATGAAGCGAAAATCCGCCGGGCCGCTATGGATTATATCGATCACGTCACCCTGCGGCGGCATGCAAGCTGGTCCGCCTTTTTGGAAGCGTATCCAAACCGCCGGATTCTGCTGCTGACGACCAAATCCACCCAATCCTATCTTGATTTTACCTATCAAAAGGGCGATATCCTGCTCGCGGGGCAGGAAAGCGCCGGTGCACCGCCCGAAGTCCACGCCGCCGCACACGCACGCCTGACCATCCCTATGGCGACGGGTCTGCGCTCGATGAACGTTATCAATTCCTGCGCGATGGTGATAGGCGAAGCTTTAAGACAGACGCGATGAACCTTTTAGCCCTGCCGCAATCCTCGCTCCGGCTGCAGCCCCTTTTCCCAAACAGTGAATAATCCTGCCGTATCCGCACGCGCTTTAATTTGCTTCATATCGAAGCGGGGAAATTCATAAGCTTCCTTCTGGCCCGGCTGTTTGTAATGAGGCACGGCATAGGTGTTATAATGGAACGCCGCGAACCTGGCGGTTTGATCGACGAGACTCTGGGTTACGAGTGCGCTGCTCTGCCGCCGTATGTCGGTAAAGGAAATATCCGGGATCCATTTAGAATCCCCAAATACCATGGCCCGCACATTATCGGGTTGAATTTCTCTGAACGTAAATCCTTCGCGCGTCAGCGACTCCGGCACCTGGCTGGTGCAAATACAAGGCACCGAGGGGGAGTACAGCAGGGCGGCAGCACGGCGTACCAAAAGGTCAATCAGATACCCCTGTGGAACGCTCCGCCGGTATTGGCTGTCCGGGAAAAATTGCTTGGTGTTGTCGATAAGATAGGTACGGCCCGCCGGAATATACGCGTCTTTGTCTCTGTGAAAATCTTTCCTGGCTTGCGAAGTGTTTAAAGACAGGTCGTGCAAATACCTCTTTGCCACAGGGCTGGAAGATATATACATCGCTTCGATCTTTCTTATCCGTTTCGTATCATCGCGCCACAACGCGGTAACGAAAACGTCTGGCGATTTGTTGTAGTCGCCTTTAATCACTTCGCCCATACGGCACGGTATGATAGAACCCAACCGCAATGTTTCATAGGCCGGGGTCGCACCCCCGGACAAATCCGGAACAAGAGATACGGCGTTTTTGGGCGCTTCCTGATGATTAAACCGTTTTGCGAGTTCATCATACCGAGCATCACCCAATTTCGCTTGAAGCGTTAACGTCCCCACAAAACTCTCCCTGTAGTTACTATTGTACTGCTAAAAACAATCACCTAAACTCGCCCCATGATGCCAATTACGTCCCCCGGCATACCTGACATTAGGCCTAAGAGGCGCAAAAGGATCAAGGCACTTTATGGTTCCGTAAACAAGACGCTGATCGGCAAGGCTTTAAGGCAGATCAGGTTTTAAACTCGCAGAGGACTTGTTATAAAACCCCCATACATCCCTTTCATCCCTTTTCCATACTGGAAGCGGAACGGATGGAATATCCGACGGCCACTCACTAAGTGGCGGGTAAATAAGATGTTTTTTCCCGAATGGCGCCTTCTCGCGATAAGCCACGGCAAATGATGCAATCCTATCAATATACGACTGTTCCAAAATAGAAACGGGTTTTCTTTGAATAGGGCTTGCATTCGTGTCAAAGGCCAAACGTGGGTCGCACAGGTTTTGATCGCCTATCGTGCCAAATACAAACCCTTCGCGGGTCAACCCGGTAAAATCACTTTCCAGCATGTTATGCTGACGCTCCGGGCTGAATAACAAGGAGTTTGCTCTTCGCACAAGAATTTCAGGCCATATTGATTTACTTATTGTTATAGGCATGCTGAAAGGCAATGCGACATGATCCGGTCGGATGTCAAAAATATGAATTGTACCCGTCGTCAGTTTAGTGGCCGTTTTTGCTCGAAATTTCTTCTTTAGACGAGACGTATCAATCACAAGATCAGACGCGTGCATCGACATATTTGTTGTAAACGATATCGTTTCAATTTTTTGAACCTTGCCGCCATCGTCACGCCACAACCCGTAAACGAGATGACGACGAATGGCCCCCTTCCCAATGGGATAATCAGGAACCACGGCCCTCGTATTGGCGAAAACGATCTGGCCGACTTCCAACGTGCTGAAATATTCGTCCCAAGGGAACTCCGGCGGCGTTCCCTGCTTGCCGGCACTGTTATATCGACCAATAGCCGTAAAATAGGCTTTAAGTTGACTCATGACATTAGTATCTCTAAAGCAAAACCCTGCTATGCCTAGTTCAGAGACACAAAAAGAGCAAGCTTTTCAATGGTTCCGCACCATACGGGATCAAATTTGCGTGTCTTTTGAAGAGCTTGAAGAGGAATTTTCATCTACCGAGTCTTCAGGCAGGTTCACCCGCAAACCATGGGATCGCGCCTCCCTCGACCAACCGAACAATTCCGGTAGCCAGTTGAACGGCGGCGGTGAAATCTCGCTTATGCGCGGTCGCGTCTTTGAAAAAGTCGGGGTCAACATCTCCTGCGTTCACGGGACATTTTCTGAAAAATTCGCCGATCAAATCCCCGGCGCGAAGGAAAGCGGTGGGCAGTTCTGGGCTTCGGGCATTTCGCTTGTCGCGCATATGCGCTCCCCCCTCGTCCCCGCCGTGCATATGAACACGCGGATGATCGTGACATCCAAAGCATGGTTCGGCGGCGGCGCGGATTTAACGCCGATGGTTGAAGACGCAACCGACACCGCCGATTTCCACGCTGCGCTCAAAGCCTGCTGCGATAGGCACGATCCCGCCTACCACCCGAAATTCAAGCAATGGGCAGACGATTATTTCTTCCTCCCCCACCGCAACGAACCGCGTGGCATTGGCGGCATTTTCTATGATTATCTAGAGAACGACTGGGAAAAAGATTTCGCCTTCACGCAGGATGTCGGCAAGACCTTTGCACAGATTTATCCCGCGATTGTCCGCAGACATATGCACAAGCCGTGGACCGAAGAACAGCGCGAATACCAACTCGTCCGACGCGGCCGCTATGTCGAATTCAACCTGCTCTATGACCGGGGAACCATGTTCGGCCTGAAAACCGGGGGCAACACCGAGGCCATCCTCATGTCCATGCCGCCAGAAGTAAAATGGCCATAACTGGCATAAATTAATATACCAACTTAATATTTTCTCAATTTTACTGTGGATGTCACCGCTTATTCTCTTGTGCTGCAGCGCAGAATCAGGTTATTCCTTCCCTCGTGTGAAACAAAAAAGAGGGTAAATAATGAACGACCATCATGTTACACCTGAATCACATCTCAATCGTGTTTTTGGTGAGAAAGTTACTCCTATACGACAACCAAAAAAGCCCAGACCTATACTAGGTGACCCATTGAAAGGTCTGGACGATGCTGATCGTGACGCCATTAACGATGCAATGGCATTCTGCCTCGTATAACAGACCAGCCACGTATTTAAGTTTATTTGAAGAAAAAACCTCCATCCATATGGGGGTTTTGTTTTGCCTTAACCCAACGTCGTCATCCCGAACGCGAAGCGGAGGGATCTTTGCCCCATCCGTTCCACCAAAGATTCCTCACCCATAAAGGGTTCGGAATGACGGATATTGAATGAAGTGATTTTTAAACCTTCGGAACCTTTGAAAAATCGGATTTGATCCATTTTTCTTCGAGCTCTTTAAGTTTTTTGCCGAGCGCAGGCCCGGGCGATACACCCTTCTTGATAAGCTGCTCGCCGCTAATCGGAAACACCGGCGCGTGCCAGTACCGTGCGACATCGATCATCTCCAGATCGGGAAGATCGCCTTTTTGCACGAGCCTTACAAGATACGCCTGCAACGAAGCCGCGTTGCCGACGCGGTACACCATTTCGCGCACCTTCTTTTTCGAAATCGATTTGATGATCGCAATCCCCTCGCCCAGAGCATCCAGATGTTTTTTCTGCGCGTTCGAAAGTATCAACCAGTCCGCGAAATATTCCGTCTTCATTCCAGCGACTGTAAACAGCCGCGTCATGACGTCGACGGCATCGTACCGTCCCTGAAATTCGCACAATGTTTCCATCGCGTCCCGTTTGAACGCTTTGCCAATGCTCCTGAGGATATCGTTCGCAAACATCGCGGCCAGCGTCGGCGCGGGATTCACAACAGCCAATATTTTTAACAATTCCTGCGTGACCCGTTCCTTGGAAAGCGATGATACTTTTTCCGCCGCCTGTTTACAGGCCGCAAGCGCCGATGCATCCATCGCCCCGTCGCCGTAGGCCGCACAAAAACGAAAGAATCGTAAAATCCTCAAATAATCTTCCGCGATCCTTTGTGCGGGATCACCGACGAACACAACGCGCCGCTTATCCAGATCGTCCAGCCCCGCGCCCGTCGGATCGAAAATATCGCCCATTGGCGAAGCCAGCAGCGTGTTCATCGTGAAATCCCGGCGCTGCCCGTCTTCTTCCCACTTGTCGGTGAACGCGATCACCGCATGACGACCGTTGGTGTCTATATCCTTGCGCAATGTCGTTATTTCAAAAGTCGCGTCATCGACTATGGCGGTCACCGTCCCGTGATCAAGCCCCGTCGGCACGAATCTGATTCCCGCCGCCTTTAACAATTCAATCACCTGCAACGGCGCGTGCCGTGTCGCTATATCGATATCCTTGACCGGCTTGCCCATCAGCGTGTTGCGCACACATCCGCCTACGAACAACGCCTGCGCTGGGTTTTCATTCCCGCCCAGAATGCGCATGATCTTGACGCATCGATGATCGGTCATCCAGTCGGGCGGGGTTATGTGGCGTGCGGGCTGCATACCGTTCAGCATACCCAAAACTGGGAAAAAGCCAATCCCGCACGCGGCTGAATTTTTATGCCGCCTGTGCGACCGCCCCTCTCGCAACAGCATCCAGTTTCGGAAAGAAAAGATGAATATCCGTCCCTTCTCCCGGAATAGTCTCAATAATGATGGCGCCGCTACCACCCGTAACGACACTCTGAACGGTGGACAAACCGAGCCCCACACCTTTTTCCAGCGGTTTGGTCGTAAAAAACGGATCGAACACATTGGGCAATATATCGGGCGTTATGCCCTGCCCGGAATCCGAAACCGTGAGTTGGATGTAATCCCGCCCCTTCACAAGAAAACCAGCCATCAAGAAGTGCTTTTCGGGCCCTGCTTTATAGCGCACCGCCGAAGCTTTCACTTTATCCGGTGCTTCATCAACGATCATATAGCGGCGAAGACCGAACAGACTGCGATCTGTATCCTTGAGCGCAACAGTCACCTTGCCCTGCTTGCTGCCCACAGCATCAATCGCATTAAGCAAAAGATTGGTAATGATTTTTTCTATCTGTGCGGGATTTGCAAACGTGCAGGACTCATCCATCCTTATATCTGCGATGTAATGAATATTATGCGGAATAGACCCTTCCAGCGTCCTTTTTCCTTTGATGATACAGTCGGCAATATTGACCGGACCGGCCTTGACGTTCTTTTTGTGTGTGAAAGACAATAACTGGTCCACCAGGTCATTGGCCTTTTTCGCATTGCTGTGAATCATGGCGGCGTATTCCTTGCGTATTTCTGGCGATGCACTATCCGATATAAAAATATCAGACGCCATGGATATCGTCTGCAAAATCTGACTGAAATCGTTGACGATGCCGCCCGTCAACCGACTTACGGCTTCTATCTTTTGCGATTGAAAAAGTTGATCGCGCAATTCTTCGCGCTCCAGCTCGGCCTTCTTGCGATCGCTGATATCGCGCATAACGCCCAGCGTCATGCCGTTCGGCAGTCTTGTAAGGGACGCATCCCCGTAGAACAGAGTTCCATCCTTCTTCATGACGGTAATGGCCCCTGCCCACGTTCCTTTAAGAATCGTCGTCGGCAACACAACGCTGTTTATCTGTTCTTGCCCGACTGCGTTATACAGATATCGCCAATCAGTGCCGATATAGTTTTCCCGGTCATGCGGATCATACCCGTGAATCTTCAAAAAACTGCAATTCATGAATAAAAGCCTGTTATCCTGATCGGTAACCGCAATGCCGTCGTCCGCCGCCTCTATGGCAAGCTTGATCATATGCATCAATGTATCGTTCTTTATTTTCTCGGTTAAGTCGCGAACGATGCAGATCAACCCGCCATCGTCTAGCATATTGAGTGTTATCTCCTGTGGAAATTCCGTTTTGTCGTGCTTCAACCCGTAGCTTTGTCCCGCCCATGAACCGTCGCGCCGCAGTAAAGGAAAGACTTCCTTTTGTAACCTCGCCCCGTTAGCATGTGAATATAATGTACGCCAGTTACGCCCGATCAATTCCCACGGATCGTCATAACCGTAACAAGTCGCATGCGCCTTGTTCATATAAGTGTAATTTCCTTCGGCGTCCAAAATCGCGATTCCGTCGATGGAAGATTCCACGGCCTTCATCTGCTTGCTTAATATGTCATAGGCCTTCTTCTCAGACCTATGCAGACGTCGCAGGTTGATAAAGCTCCCCGCCATCAGGATCATCATCAAAAAGCCAAGCGCTCCCATCACGTATATGACTACAAGATTGGTCTTGAAATCCTCTATGCTTGCGCCGTATACACCAAACCATTGCCCGGTCTTCATCACTTCGCTTAGAATAAAACCTACGCAAAAAATATAACCAAGACAGGTCAGAGCCAGAATTATGTTCCGTCGCAGCCGTAAAGGGATGGACACAGCCATATCATCCCCACCCGTTTTCCTTGGCCATCAAGGCAGCCTGCGTTCTGTTCGCGGCCTTCATCTTGCGGCATATGCCGCGCACATGCAGCTTGATCGTCACGACCTGCAAATCGAGCGCACGTGCAATATCCTTGTTGCTCGCCCCTTTTACCAAATGAGCTAGGACTTCTTTTTCTCTCGTCGTCAGGTTGAAATCCTGTGGCCCACGGCGTATGAGCGATATTTCCTCTGACAAAGGCATCGCCATTGCCGGAAAAAATGTCTGCCCGGCAAGAACATCACTGATTCCGTTCATAACGGCTTTACAGGATAAGCTTTTTGGAAAGACTCCCTTTATATGAGGCGCGAAAGATGCTTCGTCATAGGGCGATGATACGATCATGCCTATCTTGTATCTCGATTGTTCCTTGATTAAATCCTGCTCTGCGGTTTCAGGATCAAAACCCGGCAGATCGGTGTCTATCAGCAGCAAATCCGGGCACGCATCTTTCATGCGCTCCACCAAGCTCTCATAATCCGCAAACCCTTCGATGACATAGCCGATGTCAGCATGGCGGATATAATCGCACAAAGCCTCACGACACAACGTATGTGAATCGGCAATAATGATTGATTGCATGATGCTGCTTCCTTTAAAAAAAACTATTACAAAGGAAACATCTGCAAGAATGCAGCCGAAAAAAAACCTGTTGTTTCAAAGGGAAAGTATTCTCATTTTGCAATTTTTTGCAAAATGCAACGCGATACGCTTATTGCGCCGCGAGAGTGACACCTCTGGTGGAGTGGCCCTTGTTGTGCGCCAACGTCTGACGGTAAACATTGACGCCTTCCAGAACACGCTGCACGTAATTGCGCGTTTCATAGATCGGGATCATTTCTATCCAGTTCACTAGGTCGATTTTCGGATTGCGCGGATCGCCGATCTCATTGATCCATTTATCGACACGCCCCGGTCCGGCGTTATAGGCGGCAAGCGCCATCGCATAATTTCCGTCATAGCGGTTGAGCAGTTTTTCAAGATAACGCGTGCCGAGCGTGACATTATGCGCTGGCTTGGAAGTTAGCCACGCCGTTTGATGTGAAAGCCCTGCCTTCTTGGCGACTTCCTTGGCGGTGCCGGGCATGAGTTGCATCAAACCGCGCGCTCCTGCCGAACTCACGGCCTCCGTGTCATAGCGCGATTCCTGTCGGACGAGCGCATGGACCAACGCCCATTCGACATCGACATCGTTCATGTATTTTTCAATTTTTGGAAAGGCGTAACCGACCATCTGCGCGCCATTCTTTTTTTCGCATTCCTGTGCGGCCTTAATCGCGACATTTTTCATTGAAATGGAATCCGCTACGCTGGCAACGGCGGCAAATTCTTCCGGCGTCTTGGAAATTTCGATCATCTTGCTCAGGAACATGCCGGCTTCGGCTTTATGGCCGTTTTGTTTCAACCATTTTGCTGCGCCCGCCAGTGCGCTGTTTTTCATTGTTGAATCGGCTGATACGGACACCGGCTGAACACGGTCTTGCACACCCAACTTGGATGATGAAAGCTGTCCGTAAAAAGTCGTCGTGTATTTCGCGCCGACCTCGTACCATTTCTTCGCCACTTCCGGATGCCCTAAAAATTCGCTCGCAAGGCCTGCCCAATACGCAGCGCGCGATTTGCTGATCGGCGTTTCAACATTGTGAAACAACTTCTCGAAATGTTCGAACGCTTCCCACGGCTTTTGCAAATATTCCAGCGCGAGCCATCCGGCCATCCATTCATTGCCCGAAAAACCCTGCCCGTCCTTTATCCTGTGATCGGCTGATAAGCGATAGGCTTGCGAATGCTTGCCTTCCTCGAACAGGCGGCGCGCCATGATGCCACGTTCCTTGCCCCACATCTCTGGATCATACATTTTGTCCGACGACGGCGATTTGTTAAGGATTTCAATCGCGCCTGAATCATTATCTGTCTTGCGGCGATATTGCAGCCTATCGAATAATAGCCCCTCATCATTTTGTAACGATTGCGGTACGCGGTTCAGATACGCATTCACATTGCCCTTGCCTGTGCGCAGCGATATCCGCGCCTCGGTCAGCGCCTTATATCCGTTGCCCATCGCTTCGGCCATCGACCGCGCATTCGTGTACTGGCCTTTATATATAAGCCTGCGCAGTCGCTCCTCATGTGCGCCTCTGTCCAGAACGGTGGCAAACGCCATATATCCTTTGCTTTGATCGGCGGGCGTAAGATCGGAAGTCTGCCACCAGTTATTGATCTCCTGATGCGCCTTTTGCCCCTGCCCCTTGTTGCTTAGGGCGGCGGCATAGGTTCGTATTCCGAAAGTCGTCTCCGGCGGATTTTTTGAAAACCACGCAATCGCCTCATCGTCCGTTATGTCCGAAGGCATCGCCTTCTCTGCTTCCTCGCGCAACTTGCCCATTGCCGGAAATTCCGGATGCGCGTTGATGAAGGACGTGATGGTCTTATAACTGACGTTGGTCTGCTCGCCTTTGTAATAGCGCAGCCACGTCTGTGCCGCGCTGCCGCCGCCGATATTGGCTTTGCCATGGGCCTCCCCGCTCTCTTTCGAGGCGAAATTGCGCGAACCTTCCTGCTGCTTGGCGAACACCGACGGCATGACCGACGCCATGGTCAAAGTCATGATAAGACAGGCTATCCCCATCGACCTGAATAGATGCATTCGCTACCTTGCCAGTATTTGTCAGAAACTATACACTATAGTCTAAACGAAAACACCTGACCCAGACGAGCGAAAAATGTTTAAAGGATCCATTACGGCGTTGATAACTCCCTTCCAGAACGGGGAAGTTGACTGGAAATCGTTTGAAAAGCTCGTCGAATGGCAGATCGAAAACGGAACGGACGGGCTCGTCCCCTGCGGAACCACGGGTGAATCCCCGACCCTCTCGCACGATGAACACCACCAGATCGTCAAACGCTGCATTGAAATTACCAAGGACCGCATCCCGGTCATCGCCGGGACGGGTTCCAATTCCACCAAAGAAGCTATCTCGTTAACTCAGTACGCGCAAAAAGACGGTGCCGATGCCGCGCTCGTTGTCACGCCCTATTACAACAAGCCCTCACAGGATGGATTGTATGCGCACTACAAAGCGTTGCACGACGCCACGGATATTCCGATCCTGATTTATAACATTCCGGGCCGCTCGGTTATCGACATGTCCATCGACACGATGTCGCGCCTCGCTGAGCTTCCCCGCATCGTCGGCGTCAAGGATGCGACGGGTGATCTTTCCCGCCCCACTTTGATGCGTGGCCGCGTCGGCGATAAATTCTGCCAACTCTCGGGCAATGATGACACCGCCACCGGATTTCTGGCGCAAGGCGGCCATGGCTGTATTTCCGTCGCTTCCAACGTAGCGCCCGCTTTGTGCGCGAAGATGCAGGACGCATGGACTTCTGGCGATCAGAAAACAATGTCAGAATGCCGTGATCTTCTCGCGCCACTGATCAAGGCCCTGTTCTGCGAAACTTCGCCAGCGCCGGTGAAATACGCCGCCTCGCGTCTGGGTTTTGGCACGGATGAAATCCGCCTGCCGCTGGTCCCAGCGTCCGCCGCCGCACGTAAGGCGGTCGATGAGGCGATGGCGTCTGCGGGATTATTGCCTGCCGCCAGCAAACAGCGGGTCGCCTAGTCTTCGCGTGAGGGGTTCCCTATATATTAAATCTTCCTATTTCAGCCATTTAACGATAAAACCCTTTCATGGCTAAGAAAGGCTCGAAAAAATCAGGACTGCTTTCCACGGATGTCACAATCTCTGACAACCGCAAGGCGCATTACGAATATTTTCTGGAAGAAAAGATCGAGGCCGGGATCGTGCTCACGGGTACGGAAGTAAAATCCCTGCGCCACGGCCAGTGCGGGTTGCAAGAATCCCACATCGCGCCGAAAAAGGGCGAACTCTGGCTGCTCAACGCCCACATCCCCGAATATCAGCAGGCTGGTCCGCATCTTCAACACGCACCGCGCCGACCGCGCAAGCTTTTATTAAACGCGCGGCAGAGGGACAGGCTGATGGGCGCGGTCACGCGCGATGGTTATACCATTGTCCCCACCCGGATTTATTTTAATGCCAAAGGCTTGGCCAAGCTGGAGATCGCGCTCGCCAAGGGTAAAAAAGAATACGACAAGCGCGAAACTATCAAGGAACGTGACTGGAACCGCGAGAAAGCCCGCACCCTTCGAAATGAACGTGAATAACTTTCCAAACAATTTGCGTTTTTCATTTCTCTTTATATAAGCTTACCCCAAACAAGAACGTAAAAAGTTAAAGGGGCAAAATATCATACATGAAAACCTATGGCCGCTCACCGGATGAGATCAGACACATGATGGCACAAGCCGCGCGTATCACTGAACGTCTATCACCCCCGCTTGCAGGCGATACACGCTTTAATTA
The DNA here is from genome assembly GCA_964539025.1 of uncultured Micavibrio sp. Taxonomy (GTDB): domain Bacteria; phylum Pseudomonadota; class Alphaproteobacteria; order Micavibrionales; family Micavibrionaceae; genus Micavibrio_A. The sequence continues at coordinate 161,968 of CAZIFA010000005.1, read as the reverse complement.
TTCGCAGCGCCCTGAGGATACCGAACCGCAAAAAACTGGAATGGTCGTTAGACTTCACCCGCAAGCATTCGAATAGCAACCCAAAGGCCGGAAACTTCCGGCTTTTTCTTTTACCATCTTTCCTTTCGCCCCGCTCATCCAATGCCATCATCCCATTTTCCCTCACCTGTCATCCCGAGCGTAGCCGAGGGATCTTTGGCCTCTATCGAAAGTACATGGATCCCTCCACTATCCCCGGCTTTCGCCGGGGTCCGGTCGGGATGACGACTTAGTATATGTGTCTATTCGTGGTAAGACCGCAGGCAAAAAATCCCCCGCTTGCGGCGGGAGATTTTTAAAGAAAACGGATGGCGTGTAACTACCATATTCTTTGATTCCATCGCCGTCACCCGCTTGCCAATGCAAGCGTCGAGGCGATGGAAGTATCATTAGGCATTAGCGGCGGGCCTTTTCGACTTACCGGTCGGTTTTTCTTCCGGCGCCTCGTCAGCGGCGGCAACTTCCGCAGCTTCTGCCGCCTCACCCGCATCGGGTCCGACCAGCATCGCTTCCGCCGCCATTCCGGCATTCTCACGGATTTTCTTTTCAAGCGTTGCCATCATCGCCGGATTGTCTTTCAGGTACTGCTTAGCGTTCTCGCGGCCCTGACCGATCCGCTCGCCTTCGGCCGAGAACCACGCGCCGGATTTTTCCACGAGGCCTGACAGGACTCCAAGGTCAACGATTTCTCCGGTTTTCGAAATGCCTTCGCCGTACATGATGTCGAATTCCACCTGCCTGAACGGAGGCGCCATCTTGTTTTTAACAACCTTCACCCGCGTCTGATTACCGACCACAATCTCACGCTCTTTGATAGAACCGATCCGGCGAATGTCGAGGCGGACGGAAGCGTAGAATTTGAGCGCGTTGCCGCCCGTCGTGGTTTCGGGGGATCCGAACATCACGCCGATCTTCATACGTATCTGGTTGATGAAGATGACGACGCAGCGCGATTTGGAAATCGAACCTGTAATTTTGCGAAGCGCCTGAGACATAAGACGTGCCTGCAAACCGACATGCGTATCGCCCATCTCACCTTCGAGTTCAGCGCGTGGCACAAGAGCCGCGACCGAGTCGATGACAAGAACGTCTACGGCATTGGAACGCACCAGCGTATCGGCAATTTCCAGCGCCTGTTCACCTGCATCGGGCTGGGAGATCAAAAGATTGTCCAAATCAACGCCGAGTTTTTTGGCGTATCCGGGGTCGAGCGCGTGTTCGGCGTCGATGATGGCGCAGGTGCCACCCAGTTTTTGTGCTTCGGCTATAACCTGCAGCGCCAATGTCGTCTTGCCCGACGATTCGGGCCCGTAAATTTCCGTGATACGTCCGCGCGGCAACCCGCCAACGCCAAGTCCGATATCGAGGCCGAGCGATCCCGTCGATACCACCTCGACATCCAGCTTTTGCTCCCCGTTCAATTTCATGACGGAGCCTTTGCCGAACGCGCGTTCGATCTGGCTCAGAGCCGCATCGAGCGCTTTTTGCTTGTCTCCGGAATTGATCTTGGAATCCATGGAATCGTCCTTCTTGAATTGGGCCACTGCAGACATTGGGTTATCCTTTTCTTGCATAGTTAAAATGGGGTTTCAACGAACTTGGGTCTTATAGGGGAGAGGTACGCACAGTGTTGTTATGCGCACCATCGTACACGCTTTGTTCTCATGGTCAATCAAAAAGAACGAAGATAGAACAAATAATTTTTTGACATAATTATGAATTTCTTTTAAAAAAAACTCCCAAAGGAGCCAGTATGACAAAGCTAGCAGAATACGATGCCGACACGTTGGAAAACAGCCCCCTTCGCGGCACATTTAAACTGAGCGGCGATAAAGAAGTGTCCTATCGGGTCGTCCCGCTTGCCGATATGGATTGGGGAATGAAACACTTGTCCGGATTAACCGGGCGCGACAGATATAGAAAAGCCTGCTCCAGAGCCGAACACATCATGACTTTTGTCAACTTGCATGACCCTCTGGCGGATATAGGCGTCACCCTTTCCACAATGTGGAGCTCTGGCGGCGTTCAAAGAGTGACAATCACTACCAGATCGCCAATGAAGCAAAGTATATACACTGATCCCGGCAGGCACGAACAAATGCTGGATTTTGAATATCATCCAAACGACGGGAGCTTTTTGTCCCTTACCACTCATGAACTTGATCCCGACAACAAGAACTTTAAAGACCTGAACGACTACAGGAAAAAAATGTGCCTCATACACTGGCATATAAGAGACAAGCACGAGAACCGTTGGCAACCTCTTTGCGAGGACGAAGAAGCCATTTCTATTTTACGCGACTTTCAAAACAAAGCTCTTTTGGCTGTGCAAGACGGCAACATTCCTGATTTTTCGCAAATAAATAATTTTTTGGGAACGAATTTCGTTTCGCCTGAGGTATTTCTTGAAAAGGTTGCACGTAGAAAATCAACGCCATCCATAGCAACAGGTATTTACCGCCCGGCTCTTCCTACACCTTTGCCGCCAACTGCTTGAGGGTGAAATAAAAAAACCTCATGAAAAGCGCATTAAGAATGGGGAAACTGATGGAATTTGCGGCGTGCACGGCAGTCGGCTTCGGTATATATACGTATGTGATCAGTCCTCATGTGGGCTATCTGGCGCAGGAATTTCAACGCGCCGCCGATCTGTTCATACCGCTCAGTGTGCGGGGAAATGACACAAGCCGCTACCTTCAAAACTATCTAAAAAGAATCGAAAGCGTCCCTCCCGTCTATGACCTCAAAGACGACATCGATCACCCCTATGTGAATATGGGGTAGGTAGGCCGACCTAACCCAACGCCTCTTTGACTTTTTCGGCGAGTTGCTTGAGCGTAAAGGGCTTGGGCAAGAAGAAGATGTTTTTGCCCATATGGTCTTTGAGGCGATCTTCGGTGTAACCGGAAATAAAGATGATTTTGAGGTCCGGGCTCATCGTGCGAATTTTGCTCGCCATCGTCGGCCCGTCCATCCCCGGCATCATCACATCGGTGATCAGAAGATCGATGTTTTTAATATCTTCGGATTCCAGCAAGGTCAGCGCCGCTTCGCCGCTTTCCGCGCCGAGCACTTCATAGCCCTTGTTGGTGAGCGCGCGGGTCGAGAAAGTGCGTACCGCGTCTTCGTCTTCGACCAGAAGAATGCGCGCCGTGCCGGTGAGATCGCCCGCGGATTCTTCCACCTTCGGCGCTTCGGCCTGAATTTTCGCTTCACTTGCTGATAGGCGCGGCAGATAAATCGTGAACGAAGTGCCAATGCCAACGGTGGAATCGATCGATAAATACCCGCCCGTCTGGCGGATGATACCGTACACGGTCGCAAGGCCGAGCCCCGTCCCCTGCCCCACATCTTTCGTCGTAAAGAACGGTTCTAAAATACGACTCATATTTTCCGGGCTGATGCCGCATCCCGTATCCTTAACCTCGATCGCAACCCACTGCCCCGGCGGCATTTCATCATCACAGCATTTCTGAAGTTCGCTATTGACATGTCTGCGCGTGGAAATCGATAACCTGCCGCCCTGCTCCATCGCGTCGCGTGCGTTGACGGCAAGATTGATCAGCACCTGTTCCATCTGCCCGACATCGACTTTGACTAACCCCAAATCCAAACCATGATTGAGATCGAGTTCGATATTCGCGCCGATGAGACGGCGCAAAAGATGCGAAACTTCCGTCAGAATGTCGGTAACGTCCTGCACCTGCGGACGTAATGTCTGCTGGCGTGAGAAAGCGAGCAATTGGCGGACGAGGTTCGCGGCGCGGTTGGAATTTTGCTTGATCTGCATAATATCGCCGAAAGACGGATCGCCCGCCTTGTGACGAAGCAAAAGAAGATCACAGAAACCTATGATGGCGGTGAGCAGATTGTTGAAGTCGTGCGCGACGCCGCCCGCGAGTTGGCCGATAGCCTGCATCTTTTGGCTTTGCACAAACTGCGCTTCGAGCCGTTTTTGTTCGGTCAGGTCGATAAAGTGCAGAACGATGTTTTCGCTGTCCTTGATGCGCCGCGCATGCATCTGCACCGAAACGCTCTTCTTGCCTTTGAGCGTTAACTCTATAGGCTCGGGCAACTGCTCGCCCTGCCCGATCTGCGCGAGCGCAGACAATGCCTTGTCCCTGTTGTCATCGCCCAGAATGCTCTTGAGGTTCTTGCCTTCCAGCATATCCGTGCCACTGCCGAGCATGCGGGCCAGCTCCGCGTTGCAATCTTGCAAAACACCTTTGGCATCGACCAGCGCGATTCCGAGCGGCGCCTCTTCGAAGAATTTCTCGAACCTATCTTCGGATGCCTGCAACGCCTGGCGCATTTCGCGCTCAGACGTTAAATCGTGCATAACGCCGCGGGTGCGCACGCGCCCGTCATCTTCGAACACAACGGTCTGGTTGACGGATGCTAGGAACGTGCGTCCGCCCACGCCTTTCATCACGATTTCGGCTACCTGCCGCGTGCCGCCTTTTTCGGTGATATCGAACGGCGCCTTAGTGTTCGGCGGATTCTCCATATAGGAATGCAACGATCCGCCCGCGAGCAGGTTTTGCAAATCCTCGCCCAGCCATCTGGCCAGCGTCGCGTTGGCAAACACGAAATGCCCGGCCTCATCGATGGAAAAAAACCCGACCGGTGAATTGTCGGTGAAATCGATCAGCTTCTCGCGCTCTTCGCGGATGGTGCGCTCAATCTCACGCTGATGCGTTACATCATCGACGCGCCAGTGAACGTAACCCGCCCACCCCGCGACAGGTTGTGCGGAAACTATGAACCACCGCTCGCGATCGACCTGCACGGATTTAAGTTCGATTAAGTCAGGCAATCCCTTTTGCGCCTGCTCGGCCAGATTGCGAAAATGATTATAGGCTTCCTTGTTGTCGGAAAACAGTTTGGCGAGCGCCTCAAGCCCCGGCGTGCCCTGTTCCTCGCATAACTCATCGAATTTCTGGTTGGTGAAAACCGGGTGATCCGTACCATCGGTGATAAGGCGCGCGCCGCGGCTGCCCTCGATAACCTGTTGGAGCAAAAGTCGTTCTTTTTCCTGCGTGCTGTAATTGTGTAAAAACCGCTGCGCCACGAACGCAGCTACCGCTGCGACCACGAAAGTCAAGCCCGCCGCTATCATCGTCGTCTCTTCAATATCCAGCACGAGGGCCAGCAAGATGCATCCCACCACATAGATCATCAGGAACAGGATCGAAAGCATGATCCGGCGCATGCGAATCCGTCCGGCTTCGGGGTCTTTGCGGCCGGGCGTATGACGGGCGATGAATTCGGAATGGTCGAGGCTCATGACGAGCGAATAATACCAGAATTTTCAATATCTTGACTAGAAGATAACGTGCCAGAAGCCTTAAAATCCCCTTATCCGCTAACGCTCCACCCCACAATGTCATCCCCCGACCCTCTCCAATGTCATCCCCCGACTTGATCGGGGGATCCATACAATGGTGCAAATGGCTCTGGATCCTCCGGTCAAGCCGGAGGATGACAAAGAGAGCGCTACTTCAACTTCCCTTTAAGCCTAAACACATATGAAATAATCTCGGCGACGGCTTTGTAATGCTCGTGCGGTACGGCCTCGTCCACCTCAACGGTTTCAAACAACACCCGCGCCAGAGGCGGATTGGGCAGGATCGTAATATTATGCTCTCGCGCCAATTCCCGGATACGCATAGCAACCTCGTTCACCCCCTTGGCGACGAGCAGCGGCGCATCGTCCTTGTCCGGGTCGTATTTTAACGCGACCGAATAATGCGTCGGGTTGGTGATGACGACGTCGGCGGTGGGGACGTTCTGCATCATCCTCTGCTGCGCTTTTTGCTGACGGAGCTGGCGTAACTTGGCCTTGACCATCGGATCGCCTTCCGACTGGCGGTATTCGTCTTTGAGTTCCTGCTTGGTCATGCGCATCTTTTGCATATGCTCATGCCGCTGGTACAAAAGATCCATCACCGCGATAATGAACAGCACGACGAGAATACCGATCAGAAGCTGCATGATAAGCACTTTCGTTTCATCCATCGCCGTCGGAACGGGTAGCCCCACCATATGCTCCATCGTCCCGAAATAGGGTTTGAGAATGATAAGCCCGACGATGGTAACGACGGCGATCTTCAAAATGCCTTTGATAAATTCCATGATGGATTTCATCGAAAACAACCGCGCCATGCCTTTAGATGGCGAAATCTTGCTGATATCCATCTGGATAATTTCCGGCGCGAAGAGCGGCCCCACCTGAATAAACGGGCCGACAAATGCCGCCGCGACCAAAAATATCAGCGGCAGCGCGATGATCTTGAGCACTTCAAGCAATCCTTCGGTCACTGCGAACTGCATCCCGCCCGGCATTTCCGGGAATGTGTGGGACTGCCCGATATAGGTTCTGAGCAGGCTTGTTAAGTCCTCCATCATCCCCGGCCCCATCGCGAGAACTACCAAAGTCCCCGCCGTGAGCATCACCCAGTTGTTGATCTCGCGGGAGATCGGCACCTGCCCCTTCTTTCGCGCCTCTTCCAACTTTTTGGGCGTGGGGTCTTCTGTCTTCGAGGAATCGTCCTGGTCTTCGTCGCTCATCTATTTCCCCTCTCCTTGTTCAAGGAAATAGACCATGCCGTTTTCAAAATTCGTGATGAAGAACAGCATAATGCCCGATAGAACGATCGCCAGCGTTACCAGTGCCAGCATGATCTGGAGCGGTATGGCGATCATGAAAATCTGCAATTGCGGCATCAGGCGCGATAGCACGCCCATCCCGGCATATAAAACGATGGATATGATGACAAACGGAATCGCAATCTGGAACCCGGTCATAAAGCTCGCCGACACGGCGCGCGCCATCAATTCGGCCATACTGCCCGTGTCCGGCACGCCACCGATAGGAAACATTTTGTAACTTTCGACCAACCCATGGATGAGCAAATGATGCAAGTTGGTAACGAACAACAATGTCACGCCCGTCACCGATAAAAACGCGCCGAACACGGAGCCCTGCACCGCCAAGGAAGGGTTAAAAACCTGCGCGTTCGAAATACCGGATGAAAGTGATATGAGCATCCCCGCCGTGTCCATCGCCATCATCAAAACCCGCGCGATGGTGCCGATGAACAGCCCCGTGATGAATTCGATCACCAGCAAAGGCAGCAACACGCCGAACGCCGGAATGGGTTTTGGCACATAAGGCTGTATAACGGGTGCCATCACCAAAGATAACCCCAGCGCGATATACAGGCGGATATTGTTGGGCACGAAAGAATCGCCGATGCCGGGCATGATCATCATCGCCGTGCCGAACCGCACGAAGATGATCATAAAGGCAAACACGCCCGTGGTCAGAAAGTCTTCCAAAATGGACATGGGCCTATTTTTGCCGGATATGCTGTGAATGACCAGATATATCTTATAATTTTACATGGCATTACAGAAAATGTTGGGGTAATTTCGGGGAATGTCAGAGACGCTCAAAATCTCGAACACGGATTCCGACTGGAACCCGAAATATTTCGGCATCGTCGCGGGGTCGTTCTGCGCGCTTTACATCATCACCAACGCGGTGAACACCAAGATCATAGACTTGGCAGGCTTTATCTTACCGGCCGGCATTATCATCTTCCCGCTTTGCACGATCCTGGCCGACCTGATGACGGAAATCTACGGCTTCAACCGCGCCAGACAAATCATCTGGACTGTGCTCGCCTGCACTATTCTCTACGCCCTCTTCCTGACACTCGGCATCCACTTACCACCCGCGGGCTTCTGGCAAAACCAGAGCGCGTATGAAACCATCTTCAGCACATCATGGCGCATGGCTCTCGCAGGCTGCCTCGCATGGCTCATGGGCGAACTGACCAACAGTTTCGTCTTGGCCAAAATGAAACTTATCCAGCACGGCAAGCACATGTCTGTGCGTTTTATCGGCTCCACAATTATCGGGCAATTCGTTGACACTGTCGTATTTTGTACGGTGGCGTTTGTGGGCCTGATGCCCGGCCTTGAATTGCTTAAAATGATGCTGATAGCGTGGGTATTCAAAGTACTGTACGAAACGCTGGCCTTGCCCTTGTCGGTGACGATCACCAAATGGGTAAAAAAACGCGAAGGAATCGATCACTTCGACAATCAGAAGATTTCGTTTATCTGATCGCTTCTTCCTCAAATCCTCTAATCAATCTGGTGGCGCGGCATCTGGAAAGAGGAAAAACCTCCGCCTCCGTCACGCTTTCAAAACGCTTTTTCTCTTTGTCGATCTGGCCGGTAAGGCAGGCGCAACCATATCCGTAAGAAGCATGTCCTGTGCGAACATATTGCGTTTCATCGTCAGCATCGAATTCCGGCCAAGCGATAACGTCCGCACTATAGCCGCCTTGCACGGAAAGAAGCCATTCCCCCGCCCGGTCATACAACCAAACATTGCCCGGCGTTGGATTGTTTAACCAGCCGCAACGCTCTTCTATTACTCCCGCCACTGCGGTCGTTGCCGTGAACATTAATAAAGCGGCGCATATACAAATGTATTTTAACATCATCCAATCCCCACAATTTTATCGGCAATCTCTTTCATAAAACCTTGCATCACAGATACGAACGCGGGAAACAACAGGAAAATCGACGCGAAGATAGCTATGATTTTCGGCACGAACACCAAAGTCATTTCCTGAATCTGCGTGAGCGCCTGGACCAGCGCGATGACGACGCCGACGATCAAGCCGACAAGCATAGCAGGCGTGCTGATGACAATCGTCAGCCAAACCGCTTCCCGCGCGATATCGATAAGTTCGGTTTCGTTCATGGCTGATAGCTTACTCCACCCATAATTCTGGGAAAAGCCAAAATAGGCTCTATTGGTATAGCGTCCAGATTTTATTCGCAGGCAAGGCAACCAAGGCGAGGCGCGCGGAGCATACATTTTAGTATGTGAGCACGCCGAGACCGAAGGATAACGCCGCCTGCGGGTAAAAGATGGATGCTAGATAGGCATCCGCATGATTTCTTGATAGGCGTTGATGAGCCTATCACGCACAGCAATAACCGTGGACAGCGTCAAATCCGCCGCATTCACCGCCTGCACGACATCGGGGAGCGTCGCTTCGCCGGTCACGGCGCGAGCAGACGTCTGCTCACCAGCTTTCAACGTGTTCATGGAATCGACGATCGAATTTTTCATGACTTCCAGAAAGCTCGGCTGGCCTGCGGCTTTTACATCCGTCGGGCTATTCACGCCGATCTTGGCCGTATTGGCGTAGGCACCTGCGGCGGCGGCTGGATTGGCTATTGTATCGACCATAACGACTCTCCGATTCTACTGGTTATCTTAGCATGTCTATCGTACGCATCGACATATTCCGGTAATTCTCCATCATACCCATATTGGCCTCATAAGACCGCTGCGCCTCGCGCATATCGGTCAGTTCGATGACCATATTGACGTTGGGCATTTTCACATAACCTTCCGCGTTCGCGCCGGGATGATCGGGCATATATTTCAACTGATAATCGGTTTTACGATCGTCCGCGATATCCTTCACCTTCACGAGATCGGTTTTGTACTGCTTGTCCATCTCGTTCTTGAAGGTGATAACCTTGCGCGTGTACGGCTCTGAATCAGGCGTGAGAGCCGCCGTGCCCGCGTTGGCGATGTTCTCCGAAATCACGCGTGTGCGCTCGCCCTGGGCTTTCATCCCATAGGCCGAAATCATCATCGTGTTCCACATTGAATTTTGCACATCAGGCATGGTCTGCTACTCCTGCTCTATTGCTGACGGCCCAGCGCCGTCTTGTAGAGGTTGGCTGTCTTGGTCATCAAACTGGTCATCAGCGTGTAATCCATTTGCGTCTCATTGGCCTTTACCATCTGCTCTTCGATGATAACGCCGTTTTTGTCGGGCGCGACTTCATAGGTCAGTCTGTCTTTTTTATCCTTGGCGTTGGCGAGGTCGTTGGGTCCGCGCATATGCTTGTCGCTGGTGGTTTCGAGTACGACGTTCTTGATGCCGCCGACATTCTTCAAAACGCTGCCGAAATCCACTTTTGTTAAATCTTTAGATTGAACGCCCGGCGTGTCGGCGTTGGCGATATTGTCCGCGATAACGCCCTGGCGTTTTTCCAGATAGTCCATCTTGGCGGCCATGGCCCGCATCAAGGGTAAATTCTGTATAGACATCGGTACTCCCATACCTTTTAATGTTTTCGGTCAAGAACCTTGCAGGAACCGTGCCAATGGCGGAACACCCCGAAAACGATCCACAAGACCCTCTCAAGCCTCTGAATTTAAAAGAGAAAAAGACGCGTCAGACCGCCGTGGCGGTCAAGGATAGAACGGCCGAACGCAAGGTGCCGCAGGTGGTCGCGGCAGGCCGGGGGACAATTGCCGAGAAAATCCTGCAGCTGGCTTTCGAAAACGACATAAAGGTCAAGGAAGACGGGCCTTTGGCCGAAATGCTGGCAGCGGTCGAACTGGATTCCCCCATACCATCGGAGGCGTTTATGGCCATCGCCGAAATCCTCTATTACGTCTACCGCGCGAATGGCGAACCAAACCCCTTTGACGCGGTGCTCAAAGAAACTTCCGAAAAAAAGAAGTCATAAGCCATTGCATGACCCGCGAAAGCATGGTCCTTTAAGTGTTCTCAACAAAGGAGTTTGATATGCAGCTTTTTGAACAATTAATTAAATCGGCGGGACGTTTTGTAGATGGGGCGCAGCAGCATCCTGTCGCTAAATATTTGAAATGTGTTGCGACAACGGGCCACGACATGGGCCCAGTGGGGGACAAACAATTATACCGTTCTCAAATAGGTGGATCATCAATCCATATTGGCACACAATCCTGCAAACGTTGCGGCACACTGAATAAAGTCTTTGGTACCGCAGGCGATCCTTGGGGTGTATTAGACTGGAAACCTCTAACAGGGCTAGATAAAGGGCGCATAGCCAGATATTACAAACACACAGGGCGCGCGCATGAACCTAACATCGGTGGCCCCGGCGTCTGCATCTAACGAAACATCCTTACATGAAAATTGAAGAAATCCGCACCAAGATGGAAACGCTCAACGACTTTATCCTCGAAGCCGAGGTGAAGGTGCGCGGCGGGACTATGGCGGATTTAAGCGGCCTCGATAAGGATGTCGCGATCATCTGCACAAAGGCGGTAAACCTGCCCCCGTCTGATGCCCGCGATATCCAGCCGCTGATGGCCGAATTGATCGGCAATCTCGAACGGCTTTCCACCGCCCTGCGCGACTACAAAGACGATTTGAAGAAGAAATAATCTTCACCCCCCATCCAAACCTTCCCCCACAAGGGGGGAAGGCTTTTTATTCCCGCTCTTAAAGTCCTCCCCCCTTGCGGGGGAGGATTTAGGTGGGGGGTCTTGCAGAACGTCGATCGCAATGACAATGTACCCCCATGGAACTCCATGACTATATCCGCTTCGTCGCCGCGCTTGCCTTCGTCCTCGGACTGATGGGCGGGCTGGCGCTGATTTTGAAACGCCTCAATCTTGGCAACATCGCCATGACGCCGCCCGACAAACGCCGTTTGAAAATCATCGAAATCCTCCCGCTCGATCCCCGCCGAAAAGCGGTATTACTCGCCCGCGACGGCGTGGAGCATCTTGTCATCCTCGGCGGAAACGGGGAAACTGTGGTCGAAACCAATATCAAGAAAAGCGATGTCAAATAGCACCGTCATTGCGAGCGCAGCGAAGCAATCCAGAAAATGGATATGGCTTTTTGCATTGCTGGCCGCTGCCGTAACATTCTTCACACTGACTCATTCCGCCTTCGCGCAAGCCATCACGCTAGACCTCGGCGCGCAAGAAGACGGAACCGTCTCCGGCCGCATCATCCAGATGGTGGCCCTGCTCACCGTTCTTTCCCTTGCACCCTCTATCCTCATCATGATGACATCCTTCACGCGGATCATCGTCGTGCTTTCCTTTTTACGCACTGCGATGGGGATTCAGCAAACCCCGCCGAACACCGTGATGGTCAGCCTCGCTTTGTTCCTCACCTTCTTCATCATGACGCCAACACTCAAAGCCGCGTACGATAACGGCGTGCAGCCGCTCATCAACGCCGAAATCGATGAAATGCAGGCGTTCGATCGCACCGTCGCACCGTTCCACGAATTCATGATGAAACATGTGCGCGAAACGGATTTGATCCTCTTCACAGAACTATCCAAAGAAGGCCCGTTTGAATCTCAGGCCGATGTGCCCCTGCAAGTCCTCATCCCCGCCTTCATGATCTCCGAACTCCGCCGCGCGTTCGAAATCGGCTTCATGCTCTTCATGCCGTTCGTCATTATCGACATGGTCGTGGCCTCCATCCTGATGTCGATGGGTATGATGATGCTCCCGCCCGTCATGATCTCGCTGCCGTTTAAAATTATATTCTTTGTGCTGGTCGATGGCTGGTATCTGATCTGCGGCTCGCTGATCCAGAGCTTTAACTCGGTTCCCGGCAGTCCGGCGGGGTAGCATCATGGAAGAAAAACTACAAAATCTTTTCTCTTACGGCACGCTGCAACTCGAAGCCGTCCAGCTATCGACCTTCGGCCGCAAGCTCGAAACTACACCCGATCTGCTGCCCGGCTACGAAAACGCGATGGTCAAAATCGACGACCCCGAAGTCGTGCGGATCAGCGGCAAAGCCGAACACCCGATCATCCGCCGTTCGAAAAACCCGTTTGAGGAAGTCAAAGGCAGCGTCCTAAAAATCACGTTTGAAGAGCTGATGAGAGCCGATAAATATGAAGTGAACGCCTATAAACGCGTCGAAGTGAAACTTTCCTCCGGCACAAAAGCCTGGGCTTATGTCGACGCAAGAGACCCTGATTAACCAATGGCAACAGCACATTAAAAACAATAACTTACAGACTTTTATTGACGCATTTTGCCCTCCGGCTTACCTTGCCTCTCATGACAGTCGCCAACATCGCACGCTACCTTATCAAGCCGTTTAGAAGGGTTGCCGCCGCCCAGAGCGCCCTGAGCCAGCCCGACTACATCCAGACGCCCGACAATGGTGGCTTTTTTATTCCGGGAAAATTCAATCAGATCGACATTGACGCGTTAAGACGCGGAGAATACGAATATGCGGAAACTCAAATCCTACGCAGACATTTCAGACCGGATCACACGATCATCGAAATCGGCGCTAATATCGGTTACGTGTCTCGCTTTGCCTGCGATAAAAAACTGGAATCCGGCGGAACATATGTTGCGATCGAAGCCAATTCCCTTTCCATCCCGTCGTTGAAACGCAATCTGGGGGATAGCTTCATTGGCCGGAACATTCATATCATGCCCGCCGCCATCGGCATTCCGGTTACAAAAGAGGGCGAACTTCAGAATTTTGTCCCGCGCAACAACCTCTCCTCCGGCCTTGAAAACGTCCTAAAGACAGGTATGTTTGAATCGACAATCGGCGTACCGGTCCGCTCCCTGTCCTCGGTCGTGCGTGAATTTGATACGGCAAGGCGGGGATATTCGCTGATATGCGATGCCGAAGGCGCTGAAATTCTTATATTGGAAAAAGATCCGCAATCATTCGATACCTGCCATCAGGTGGCCATAGAACTTCATCACCCTGACCTGACAGGCTCGAACGTCACTCCGCAGCATATGGTGCGCATGTTTGAACAACTTGGGTTTAAACACGAATGCAGGATGCAGGATACGCATTACTTCGCCCGCCCCGATCTTTAAACCGATAAATTAATGCGCTGGTTTTTGTCCGGCGGTCTCAGACGCCTTTTCTTCTTCGGGTAATTTCGTCACGCTCTTCTCTGCTTCGGGAGCCTTCGCGTCAGCAGACTTCGTGCCTTCCGCAGGCACAGGCTCCTTCACCGCTACGGGTTCTTTGACATCGTCCTTTGCCCCTTCGGTCTTGGTGTAGCTATCGAGGAAGCCCTTGAACAAATCGATCTCAGAAATCATGGAATCGATCGCCTCGCGGCTACCGATCATATCGGGCTTGCGCGGACGCGTGACCACTTCGAACATTTGCCCCTTGGCCGTATCTTTCATCTGCGCGTTGAATCTTTCCCGTGCATTGGCCAGCGCAACGCGATTCCCTGAAAGATTGAGCGCGATTGCGCGGTTGAGGATGATATCGCGTTGATAATCGGTGAGCGGGCGCTTGGGCGAAATATCTTCGGCCACGATCAGATCGTTCAGCGCCATCGCCGCCTCTTCCCAGCGTCCCGCCGTCCACGCAATATCCGTGCGCAGACGGTTGACATCGGAATCGAGCGGCATCGCTTCTAAAATCTTCATCGCCTCATCGACCTGTTTTTTCATCGACAGCGCACGCGCTTTCAACAGGTAAATCTGCCGCTGTTTTTCCGGATCGGCCGTTTCCAGCGCGGGCTTTACTTCCTCAGCAGGTTTTGCTTCTTCGACTGGCTTGGCGGCTTCGATTTTTGCTTCCTCGGCTTTAGGCGCAGGCACCGCCGCCTCCCCCGCTTCGGGTTTCAAATCTTCCGGCTTGATATCGGCCACGGCGGGTTTCTTGCCGCTAAGTTTATCCAGCGTATCCTGCGCGATTTCCAGCGAGCGCAGCGCACCTTCCGGATTGCCGTCCAGCAAGCGTATCGCGGCCAAACGAATAGCAATCTCCGCTTTCTTGTCGCCCTTTAGTCTGTTGTTCACCTGATATTCCAGCAACGTCGCGGCGCGGCCCAAAAGGTCCGCATCCACTAAACGCTCGGCCAATTTTTCGGTGAAACGATCCCCCTCCTCACCTATGGGTAGTAGGTCCTTGAACTCTTCATGCAGACTTATGGCTTCGAGCGGTGTTATGGCCTTCAAACGATCATTGTTGAACACTTCGCGGAATGTTCGCGTCATGTAATCCGCAACTTCCTTGGCTATATCCTCGCGAGGCGCAAGCGTTTCGGCGTTGCGCAGAACCGTAAGACCTTTCAGGTAATCTTTGTTCTCGACGTAAATCTGGCCAAGACGGAAATTGATAAGTGTTTCGAGTTCGTCCCCGCGCCACGCGTAACGCAAACCTTCCAAACGATCAATGGCTTGCTCGGGCGTGATTTTTTTCTGATCAAGTTGTAACTTGGTCAGTGATAAACCCGCTTTCGCACGGTACAAATCATCCTTGCCATTTTTGACCAGCGGCTCCCAGATTGCGATGGCCTTGTCGGCATGTCCCGCCTGACGTTCCGCCTCACCTTGCAGATAATTCCACGCGGAATTATAGGCCAACGGCAGATGGCCTTTTTCCGGCTCCAGAATTTTCATGATACGTGCGGCCCTTGGCACATCGGCACCGCGCAGCGCGATCTCGGTGAACACCAGCGCCATGGGGGTACGCAATTCACGCGGATATTGCGCAATCGCTTCGAAATTTTTGGGCAGAACGGTGATCGCCTGTTTCCAGTCTTCAAGCCCCGCGAGCGTATAGGCCGTCCAGTATTTTATATCATCGTATTTCTTTAAATCTTCGCGGGTGTAATCGATGATGGCTTCATCGTATTTTTTCGAAAGTGCCAGCGCGGCGGCACGAAGCGCTTGGAATTCCGCATTATCTTCTAACTCTGGCACTTTTAGCACGGCGATGCGCAGCAGGCCGAGTGCTTCCGAACCGCGATTGTTGGCAAGATTGAGTTTGGCCATGGTAATAATATCTTCGTTCCGCGCATCCTCCTTCTTGTTGGAAATTTCTACCATCATCACATGCAGGTTTTTTTCCAGCGCAGGAATGCCACCCATTTCCCACCGCGCGAAGTTATAGATATTATTGCCCGTGGGTTTTTCTTCGGTCGCCTTGGACAATTCATCCTTGCTCGCAGCAACCACAGGCTCTGGCGTTACATGCTCCACTTCGGTTTGGGCCGGCGGCTCTTCGGTCAGGGCCATATCTTTGACCTGCTCATCCGGCTTTTCTTCATCGGGCTTTTCCTCCCCGGCTTTTTCAGCAGCAGGTTTTTCTTCGACAGGCTTTTTCTCTTCCGCCATCGCCTGGCGGATTTGTTCCGAGGCCACGTCTTTCGCGCTTGATAACGCAAGCCCGCCGGGACGTCCTACACTGACTTCTGCTATGGTTTTTTCCGCCGTTACATCGTCAGACTTGGCGACGAACGCAAGGCCTATCGCGCTGTTGAGCGTGCGCAAATTCACATAGTTGCGCGCCGGTCCGGTATACTGCGCCGCGTGGATAGCTGTCACCGCCGTAATCGTGTCACCCACTGCCGGATCCGTGAACGTCAGAATTGTACGCATATCCTTGAGCGGCCAAACGAGTTTTGCAGGGGTGCCATCCGCCTGCTCCAACGGCTTGACGGGTTCTATTTGTTTAGGCTTGGGTGTTTGCATCAAAAGGATTTTCCAGCTTAGCCCGCCGCCTTCGCCGTACACGTTCATACCTTCGGGCAAATCCATCCGGTATGCCACGCCCGTTTCGATCTCGATTTTTTCCAGCGCGGGCAATTTATCCGCCTGCGGTCCTTCGACTTTCGGCGCATTCGGCAAATCCATCGCGTCGATGACGATCCATAACCATCCATTGCGCACAAACGCCGCCATGCCTGTGCTCGTCGTGCTGGTCAGGGTGATGGCGTGCGGTTCTATCGCGGGCGCCGCAACTTTCGCCGCCTCGACAGGATGAACGGGCGCGGCCTCTTCACTCGGCGCGGGCTTAACCGTAAAATCACCTTTTGCCGCTTCTTTTACAGGCTCTTCCTTCGGCGCTGCTGCCACAGGTTTTTCGGCCACAGGCGCAACCGGCTTTTCTTCCGTCTTCTTCACCGCGCCGTCAGGATCATACACATCGATGATCATCTTGTTCTGCACGGTGAAATCGCGAAACTTGCTGCCGTCGGGAATGCTCACCGCGACCTGCAGCGCCTCACCATCTTTGGACAGCGCCTCGATTTTCTTGATATTGGCGTTCGCCGCGACACCCGCCATGTCCAGCGCGCCCGCTTTGGAAAACCGCACCAAAATCCGCCCGCCCTCTTTCGAAATCGAATATTCGGGCTTCGCTTGCCACTGGAAAACCAGCCGTTCATATCCCTGGTTTGCGGACGTGCGCACGGCGACCTTGTCCTGTGCATGCGATGGCGTTGAACAAACAACGCCCGCAATCGCACATAAGATCATGAAAAAGCGCAGGAATAGCATGGTAAAACCCTGCCACACGCCCCTTAAAAGGACAAGCGCACGGCCAAGGATATCAAGGGGTTTTTACGGGATGTTCATTTGTCCTATTATAGGATTTAGTTGCGAGTAGTCAGTAGCTAGGAAAATCTCGCTACTCATAACTCACTACTAAGCACTTACTGCTTATCAAACTCAGCTAAGAGCTTATCTATGTCAGCTTGTAGCATCGCCTTGCCCGCCATCTGCGGGCCGTTCATCAGGCTTTTATCGTCATTGATCGATACGACTTTCTCATGCTTGGCAGCGGATGCTTTGAGTCCGACCGTATCGCCCAGCGTCGCCATGATGTTATCGATCTTCTGCTCGATCAGGGCGAGCGTTCCAACGACGTTCTTGATTCTCTGGCCGGTAATGTCCTGAAACGAACAGGCTTCAAAAATCTGCATGGTCTTATCATTGATCTTCTGCTGCACACCGTCATCCAGCCCGCCCGCAATCGCCTGAATATCCTCGCACAGGCTCATGATCGTGTGGGTTGCTTCGGCGGTGGCGGTCACGACCGCGCCCAGTTCGTCGTTCGCATCGGGAATATGCGACGTTTTCACATGCTCGGGCTTTTGCGAAGAGATATTCTTTTTCAAGGAGTCGATAATCTCGGCAAGCTCCGCCAGATGCAAAAACACATCGCGGCTGTGCCCGTTGCCGGTATCCATTTTGTCGATGACCGAATTTATGATCTCTATCACCTGGCCGCGGCCGTATCTTGGCGTATTAGGCATCATGCGCCTCCCCAAAAGAATTTGAACAGCTTAGAAATCACCGATGACAGCGGCGATCTTGGTCTTCAACGTTTCCGCGTTGAACGGCTTGACGATGTAATTGTTTACGCCCGCCTGCTTCGCGGCGATCACGTTCTCGGTCTTGCTTTCTGCCGTGACCATGATGAACGGAACCTTGCTGATATTGTCGTTGCCCTGCGTCGAACGCACGGTCTTCAAAAGATCGAGTCCTGACATAGGCTCCATGTTCCAGTCGGAAATGATGAGTCCGTATTGCTTGGCGTTGATCTGGTCGAGCGCGCCCTGACCCGTCGTCGCCTCGTCGACATTGTTGAACCCCAGTTGCTTGAGAAGGTTTTTGATGATGCGGATCATGGTCTGGTAATCGTCCACCACCAGCACGTTCATATTCTTGTCGACACTCACTGTAATCTCCTGTTTTAAAAGTCGTTTCTGGACTTTGTTAGCCTTGAATTTATTCAGTATCCCGCAAATTGGTTAACCGAATTCTAACGCGGCGCAACAAACAAAAGTTTACACCCTAAAAATATGACGGAAAAGATAGCCTTACAGGCGTATTACTACTGGGGCACCGGCAGAGGCGGCATCTCGGGCAGCTTGTTCTGCTCGGCCAGAAGAATGGTAACGCTGCGCGCCTTCGCGGGATCCATGGCGGCAAGGATCGGCGCAGATTTGCGCTCTGACATCTTGGTCATGACCTGCAAAAGTACGTCCATTTCGAGGGAATCAAAAATACGCGCCGCGTCCTTGGCCTTCATACCCTCGTATATTTTAACAAGGCTGGCGATGCGCTGGTCTTCCTGTTCGGTCTGTTTTTTGAGCAGGGCTTCGATATCGGCCTTGATCTGGGTCAACTCGTCGGTCTTTTGCGTCAACTCCGCCTGCGCCGCCTTGATCAGCGCCTCGCGCATGACCAACTCTTTCTCCTTGGCGTCCAGATCCTTGCGGCGCTTGGAAAGATCGGCGAACATTTCCATCTTCACATCGGAATATTCATCGTCCAGATCGTCCGCCGCTTTCCAGTTAGCACCCGTTTTGGGTTTTGGCGGCTTGCCCAGCGATGGCGGCTCTATCACAGGTTTTCCCGGCGGCGGGGCTGTAGCTGCGGCTGTTTCTTCCTTCTTTTCTTCAACCTTCGGTGCTTCGGGCGGCGTCGCTGAATCTTTCAACTCTGCCGAAGACGGCTGTTTGGCAGGCGCTTCGCCCGCGGAGGTCTCCATGGCGGCAAGCTCATCATTACTGATATACCTCGCCTCTTCGTGCCCCGCCGTGCGTTTATACACCTCGGCCATGACTTGCGAAAACCGTACGCCAAAACAGATGGCGGCAATCACCATCAGAACTGGAAGAATGCGAAATCCGGCAAGATTTTTCATTACTGCGTGGTCCCAGCTTTACGAATGCGGTCCTTGTTGGTCTGCAACGCTTCGAACAATTCGCGCTCGGCTTGGCTTTGCAACTGCCCCATTTCGGATTCGAAGTCGAGATCCTCGTCATCCAGACCCTCGCTGTATTCACGGTCACGGATAGCGAAACCGGACGGCTCCGATGATGTGTTCGCGGGCTTGGAGGTGGGTTTAGCCGCAGGCCTGCTTGTCGGCTCATGATAAGATGAAGGAAGAGAACCAAGCCCCCCTGCTCCTTCGATTTTATCGACCAGTTCACGATTGCGCTCCGCCAGTTTTTCAAGACGGTTGGCAAGACTGTCGCCTGTTTGATTCATAAACTTAAGTTCGTCCGACAACGCCTTGGCATCGCTAATAATTTCATCAAGCTCTTTACCAGCATTGCGCGCCGCGTTCTGCATTCCGCCGATGGCGCGCTCGGCCTTGTCTATGTTGGATGTAAGGCGGTTGACCAGCCCTTCCATCTCCGACCTGCTTTCCTTAAAATGGCGCAAGCTCATCGTCAGGCGAAACGCTAGAAACACGGTCGCGGCCAAAAGAACCAGAATGCTGATATCCATGGCAAGGGCGAAATTCATGCGCTAAAGCTCCTCATCCATCGGCTTGGGCGGGATATATTTCTCTATGCGGACGGCAATACCGTCTTGCTTCTGTCCGACGGGTCCCTTGAACATCGGGAACTGGCCGCAACGCAACTCCAACTCATCCTCAGGCCGCGTGTTGAAAAACACTTTGGTGCCGACTTTCCAGTTGAGCATCTCGCGAAGCGGGACCGTGCGCTCGCCAAGCACAGCCTGCAACTGCACTTCGGTCTGGTACAATTCCTTGGTCAGGTGGGATTCCCAGATGGAATCCCGTCCGAATTTTTCCCCCATGAACATCTGGAGCAGCAATTCGCGGATAGGTTCCAACGTTGCGTACGGGATAATAATCTCGATGCGCCCGCCGCGATCGCCCATGTCGACTCTCAGGCGTGCCAGAACGCAGGCATTGCCGGATTGTGAAATCGTCGCGAAACGCGGGTTGGTTTCCATCCGGTCAAGATTGAACGACACCGGAGAAAGCGGATCGAATGCAGAAGATAGATCGGACAATGATACTTGCACCATACGCTCGACGAGCTTTGTCTCTATCGTCGTGTATGGGCGTCCTTCAACACGAATGGCTGGCGTTCCTTTACGTCCGCCGAGCAACACATCGACGACGGAATAAATCAACGCGGAATCCGTCACCATCAAACCGTGGTTGTCCCACTCTTCGGCCTTGAACACTGAAAGCATGGCGGGCAGCGGGATGGAATTCATGTAATCACCGAAACGCACGGTCGATACGTTGTCCAATGATACTTCGACGTTATCGGATGTCAGGTTACGAAGGCTCGTAGACATCAAACGCACCAGACGGTCGAACACGATATCGAGCATCGGCAGACGCTCGTAATTGACCATCGCAGAATTGATAAGGGCCATAACGCCCGAAGTCTCGGACCCGCCCACCAGATCGTCGTCAAACCCCAGAAGGGAGTCGATCTCGTCCTGATTGAGAATGCGCGTGGACGTTTCGCCAAGAGGACCTGCATCAGCAGGAGCAGCGTCGGTTTCCGCGCCCCACTGTTCCATCATCGCCTTCTCTTCGGCGCTCATATTTGCGGTTTCGGTGTCACTCATAGTGTGTACTTCGCAAGAATCATGCCGTTATAGTCTAGCGTCTTTTCCATACTAGGGTATGAGGATTTTTGAGATGCACACAAGGCAGCCGAGGCGAGGCGCGCGGAGCGTACATTGGGTACGTGAGCACGCCGAGACCGAAGGATAACGCCGTGTGCGCTCAAAAAGACCATATCCCTATTGTATCAGGATTTCTTGGAAGAGAACATCTTGGACTTCAACGGGATAAGCCGCCTGATTGACCCTCGCAAGCAACTCCATCTGAAGCCTGTAAATACCTGCGGAACCTCGCAAATCGCGCACCCTAAGCTCACGTAAATACGTCTGAAACTGGTCGACCACGCGGGGCAGGACTTTTTCGACCGCCGCCACGTCTTCTGGGCTCTTCAATTCAAGCTGGACGGACAGGCGCAGGTAACGCGGCGTACCGTCCTCGGAATTCAAATTGACGATCATATCGGGGATTTTAAGGAATTGCGCGCCGGGCGGGCCACAGACTTCCTTGCCATCTTCACCTTTGGTGCAAACTTCTTCAACCGGAGCCTCGTCGCCTTCGGCTGCTTCATGCCTCTCTTCGGTCGCTTCGCCCTTGCCCAGCATTTTATCGAGGAAACCAGAGAAATATAGCCCCGCGCCGGCACCTGCCAGAACGAGAAGCAGCACAACTATAATGATGATCAGCTTTTTCTTGCTGCCACCGCCGCCTTCGCCGCCCTCCGCACCTTCGGCGCCAGCATCTTCGTCATCCAAAGATGCGTTGACTTCGGGCTCTTTATGATCGTCTTTTTTCGGGCCAGCCATGGAATCCGCCTTTTGAAATTCAGTCCATCAGTATAAAGCAAAATTTTTACCACAACAGATCGTTTGTTTTTTCGCCCACAACTCCCTCACCTTAAAGGCAAAAACGGGCAGGCAAAAATTTCCGCCCGACTCGGAAACCCTATATCGAAATTGCCCCGGCTCACGCCGCCATCCCGCTGTGGATAAATCCATAACGCCTTTTATTCTCTCGCTTTTTGGGCTTGGCACGCTCTTCGCAATGGTTTCTGCGGATTATTACGCCCATCGGCTCGACGGAGCAAAGCGACGGCTGACGACGATGGGACTTAAAAGAGGTTTAGGACCAAATGGAAAATTCACTTTACGTCGGCTTGTCGGGTCAGGTCGCGCTGCAGGAAAAGATGGCGCTGATCTCCAACAACGTCGCCAACCTGAACACGCCCGGCTTTCGCGGGCAAAACGCCGTGTTCAAGGAATTCATCTCCGATCAAAAACGGATGAAAGAGGACGTCTCCCTCGTTTATGATTACGGCCAATATCAAGTTACAGACCCCGGCCCCATCAAAATCACAGGCAGCCCGCTCGATGTCGCGCTGATCGGCCCCGGCTTTTTGGGCGTGCAATCACCCGGCGGCGAAGTCCAATACACCCGTGCGGGCAATTTTTCTTTGAACGCGCTCGGCGAAATAATCACCTCCACCGGCATGAAGGTCGCGGGTCAGGGCGGCGGCGTCATATCGATCCCCGCCGACGCAAAATCCATCACCATCGATGAAAAAGGTGGTGTATCCACCGAAGACGGCCCGGTCGGCAGCCTGATGGTCATGGAATTCAACGATTACCAAAAATTGGAACCCACTGGAAACGGCCTCTACAAATCCCCCGAACCCGGAACCCCCGCAAAAGAAACCAGAGTCGTTCAAGGCAAAATCGAAGGCTCGAACGTTTCGGGCGTTCTCGAAATGACGCGCATGATCGACGTGCTGCGCGAATACCAGATGGTCCAGAACATGATGCAATCGGAGCACCAGCGTCAGGAAGCAATGATCCAGCGTCTCGGACGCCCGGCATAACCCCCTCCCTGTCACCCCCGCGAAGGCGGGGGACCAGAGAGAGTTGAACAATAAGACCCGTTAACGCGGGAAAGATTAGGAGAAAAAGAAATGTTGAGATCCCTTGATATCGGCGCGACGGGCATGCTGGCCCAGCAAATGAACGTCGATGTAATCTCGAACAACATAGCGAACACGACGACGTCGGGCTTCAAACGCCAGCGCGCAGAATTTCACGACCTCATCTATCAAAACAAACAAGTTCCCGGTGCAACCTCATCCGACAACGGTGATGTTGTGCCGACCGGTATGCAATTCGGCCTTGGTGTTTCACTCGGCTCAATCTACCGTCTGCATGAACAAGGCACGATCAAGATAACCGAAAATCCGCTCGACCTCGCCATCACCGGCGAAGGCTATTACCAGATCGGCCTTCCCAACGGCAATACCGCCTACACGCGTTCAGGTGTGTTCCAACTCAATCAGGACAGCGAAATCGTTACTGCGCAGGGTTACAGAATCCAGCCCGGCATCACCGTGCCCGCCGATGCCGAAGAAATCGTCGTCAACGTGTCCGGCGAAGTGCTCGTCAAACAACCAGGCCAGACGACCATGGCCAATGTCGGCCAGTTGCAACTCGCCCGCTTCGTCAACCCCGCCGGGTTAGAGGCTATTGGCGACACGCTGTTCCTCGAAACCAGGGCTTCGGGCACGCCCGCCGTCGGCAACCCTGCCCAAAACGACCTTGGCGAAATCCGCCAAGGCGCGCTGGAAAATTCGAACGTGAACATTGTTGAGGAGATCACCAACCTGATCACCGCGCAACGCGCCTATGAAATGAACTCGAAAGTGATTACGGCGAGCGATGAAATGCTCCAGACGGTCACGCAACTTCGATAATAGGACCCTAGGCAGGTAAAGGAGTATGATCATGCGCAAGGACTGGATAGAAACACTGGAGATAGCGGCTCGTATCGCTACATTCGTGTTCGTCGTTTCTGCGGGCGTGATTGTACTCCTTGCAGGGACCAAAGCGGCGCTTGCCGCCACGCTGCGTTCCGAAACCGTCATCACCGGCGATTACATCAAACTCGGCGATATTTTCGACGGCACCAAAAACGCGGAATATGTCCTCGGCCCCGCGCCTGCGCCCGGCAAGGATATGATCCTGAACGCCCGCACGCTTTATAAAATTGCCTCCGCCCTCGATGTTGAATGGACCCCATCGGACTCGGCCCAGCAAATCATCCTGCGCCGTGACGCCATCGTCATTCCACAGGAAAAAATCACGGAGACTTTAGAAGGTAAACTGCGCGAGAGCGGCATAACCGAAAAATTCTCGGTCGCCTATCTTGCCGCGCCTTCCGACATTCTCCTTCCCGGCGGCTCCGAAGAAGGCCTAGAAATCACCTCCTTCAATTTCAATCCGCAAAAAGACAATTTCAACGCCGTCATCGTAGCGCCAAGCGCCGAAAATCCCGTGAAACGCATCAGCGTCTCGGGCCATATCGAACGCCTGATCCCCGTCCCCGTGCTGAAAAACACACTCAAATCCGGCGACATTATCGGCGCCATGGATATCGACTGGATCGACCTGCCGCAAAACCGCATCGCCAATGGCACCATCCTGAATGAAAAAGATATCATCAATATGACGCCGCGCCGCACGGCCACGTCGGGCAAACCCATCAACGCCAACGATCTTGAAAATCCGAAAATGGTCGATCGCGGCGATTCCGTCACGCTGGTCTTTGAAACTGGCCCGATGGTTCTGACCGCGAAGGGTAAGGCGCTGCAGGCCGGCGCCATCGGCGACACGGTCCGCGTGTCCAATTCAGATTCAAACAAAAATCTTCAAGGTGTCGTTACGGCGCATCGTGAAATCACCATACGGTAATAGTGGAGTTAAGGGAGTAAGAGTATGAAGAACACAAAAACACAATGTCATTCTGAGGCGAAGCCGAAGAATCTCATGAGGTCCTTCGCTACGCTCAGAATGACAACGGTGCTGACAGCAACATTATCGCTCACCGCATGCGGCGCCGCCGAACGTCTCGCCGACGTCGGCAAACCTCCAGCCCTCTCCACCATCGAAAACCCCACGACGCAGGCCGACTACCGCGCCGTGTCGATGCCTATGCCCGCGCCGCAAACCGAACATCGTGAGAAAAATTCCTTGTGGGCCTCCAACCGCCAGGCGTTTTTCGAAGATCAACGCGCCGATGATGTCGGCGATATCCTGACCGTCACGCTTGATATCAAGGATAAGGCAGAACTCGACAACGAAACCGAACGCACGCGCGAAGCCGATGAAAATGCGGGCCTCTCCTCTTTCCTTGGCTACGAAACCGATCTGGCACAAGTGCTGCCCGAAGAAGTCAACAACAACGCCCTCGTCGGCGGGGAATCCTCTTCTAACCATAAAGGCTCGGGCAAAATCGATCGCCAAGAAAAAATCAAGATGAAACTCGCGGCCACCATCATGCAGCTTTTGCCCAACGGCAACATGGTGATTCAAGGTCGTCAGGAAGTGCGCGTCAATTTTGAAAAACGTGTCCTTGAATTCGCAGGTGTCATTCGCCCGCAGGATATCTCCATCGACAACACGATCTCATACGACAAGGTGGCCGAAGCTCGCGTCTCCTACGGCGGCAAAGGACAGATTACGGATGTTCAGCAGCCCCGTTACGGACAACAAGTTTACGACGTCCTGTTTCCCTTCTAGGGGGCAGCACGTCCCTGACTCAGGATCAGTCGGGTTTCAGGGCGACGTAATGCCTACCCTTACTCCAAAAGGAAAGCCGGCACAGGATGTGCCGGTTTTTTGCGTTTACAGGCTTGATTTTGCTACAATTAAGGATGCTTTAACGCGGAATTGCTATTTTTAGGCATCATTAAATAAGGGGAAATGCAATGGCACAAGGACCTGGTACTGAACAACCGACACTGGCATCCGCCGGAGATGAGGTTTCTTACACCGTCACAAAAGATGGTGTAACGACTGAACAAAAAGCAAAAAGAATTCCGAACGCGGGCATACCACCCACCGTCGATCTGGACGCGGCATTTGGCGGCGCTACTTCTGGCTCACCTACGGTAAAACCCGCTACTCCGTCCACCCCGGCGCCTAAACCACTCGAAAACAAAAGATAACATCAAGCATTCCGAATTCAAAAAAGCCGGGCAATCTCCCGGCTTTTTTATTTTCCTACCTTCCCCTAAATTGTCATCCCGAGCGTCTTGTCCGGCGAAGCCCGCAGGGCGAAGACGGAAGCCGAGGGATCTTTGGCGGATCGATCTTTTAAAGATCCCTCCATTCCGCTTCGCTCCAGTCGGGATGACAAAAATGCTGACTGTTTTTCATGTTTGTGCTATACTCACCCCATCAACACCACACATGCGCCTGACAGTTAATTCTGACCAGAATTAACTTTTTACTGTGGTTAATTTTGGTCAATTCGTGAAACGTTTCACTACAAAAAAAGCCCCTGAGGGAGGGACTTTTTTAAAAAATCTGGTTGGCTAACCAAAATTAACTTTTAATCATCGCGGTGAGTCTTTTCCATTTTTTCGTGACGTTCCTGTGCCTCTAACGAAAGAGTGGCCACAGGACGGGCTTCAAGACGCGCGACGCCGATCGGCTCGCCCGTTTCTTCGCAAAAACCATATTCGTTCTGGTCGAGGCGAATAAGTGCTTCATTGATTTTGCTGATCAATTTGCGTTCGCGGTCGCGCGTGCGCAGTTCCAGCGCGTGATCCGTTTCTGCCGATGCGCGGTCCGCAAGGTCCGGCTGCTGCAATTCTGTTTCCTGCAGCGTGTTGTGGATTGTCTCCGATGATTCCCGGATCAGTTCTGATCTCCATGCGATCAGCTTGTTGCGGAAATATTCCCGCATGATGGGGTTCATGTACTCTTTTTTGTCTTTGTTCGGATTGTAATCCGGCGGGACGATAACGCTTTTTTCTGTCGGCATAAAAACCCCAAATATCACAATGCTGGTAAGTGTCTAAAAAGCGTAGAGAATATATGGACTGCGACCCGTCAAGGCAAGCCCATTCCTACGGTTAATGTGTGGCTTCCATGGCTTTTCTGGCTTTGGCGATTTCTATCTGCGCCCGAAGATCGATTTCATCGAGGATGGATGTAAGGCGCGGATCGGCGATTTTCTCCCGGTGAGAGGCTACAACGTCCGCGATATCAATAACTTGGCCTAGTGTCATGGTCCCGGTCAAAAGGCTCATTTTCAGGGTGTCGAGTTCCTTGAGGATATCCTCGCCCCGCTCTTGCATCCGGCGTTTGGCGGCGCGCTCGGTGGCACTTTCGGCCCCCTGCACGCTCAAAAGCGCGTCAACCCGGGCGATGGAATTGGTCGGCGCTGCGCTGGACACACCCTTGGGCGCGGCCGCGATAAAATCTTCGAAACTGCCGTCGGATTCAACCTTGCCGGTCTTTTTGCTGCCGCTGGCGCCCGATGTTTTTGATGGTCCTTCGATCTTCATAACGCCAGTATACCCCGATTGGGCCGGGCAATTTAAGAGGGAAAAATTTGCCGCCCCGATCAAGGACTTGGTCGACTCGGGCAATTTTTCCCCACGTCAAGTTGGCCACCTGACCAGGTTTTTTATAACCCGTTGCTTTCATTAGATTTTACTATCCACAAAGGCTGGCACGAACTTCGCAAGATATTCAATGGATTAACAGCATTGAATAGAATTATGTTTACTCAGACACTGAAAACCGCCGTCCTCCTCGTAACGCTGGCCCTCTTCGCCGCGCTTTTTGTGACTTCCGCAGCGCAGGCAAAAACCACGCGCATCAAGGACATCGTGGATTTCGAAGGCGTGCGCGAAAACCAGTTGATCGGTTACGGTCTCGTCGTCGGTTTGAGCGGCACTGGCGACTCGCTTGGCAACTCGCCTTTCACCGAACAATCGCTGATCGCGATGCTGGAACGCCTTGGCGTCAATGTCCGCGGACAGAATCTGAACACAGGCAATGTCGCCGCCGTGATGGTGACAGCGACGCTCCCACCCTTCACCAATCAGGGATCTGCAATCGATGTGAATATTTCTTCGCTCGGCGACGCTTCGAACCTGCAAGGCGGTACATTGCTCGTCACACCGTTGATGGCCGCTGACGGCGAAGTGTACGCCGTCGCGCAAGGTTCTGTGAACGTATCCGGTTACGCCGCGAATGGACAGGCCGCGCAAGTGATCCAGAATATTCCGACCGCTGCACGTATTCCCGGCGGCGCTATTGTGGAGCGCGAAATCGCATTCAAACTCGAAGACCTCGATCAGGTTCGCCTCGCGCTGCGCAATCCCGATTTCACCACCGCACGCCGTATCGCACAGGCAATCAACGGATTTACATCCGGCAATGTCGCCGCCGCCGAAAACGGCGCCAGCGTTGTCCTGAAACGCCCCAACATGTATGCGGGCACAATCGTCGATTTGATTACAGACATTGAACAATTGCCCGTCGAACCGGACCAGATCGCACGCGTCGTGATCGATGAACGTTCCGGCGTTATCGTCATGGGGTCGGATGTGAAGATCAGCACGGTCGCGATAGCACAAGCCAACCTGACGATTAAGATCACCGAAACGCCGCAAGTGAGCCAGCCCAATCCGTTCGCCGAACAGGGCAACACGGTCGTGGTTCCACGCACCGACCTCGAAGTGAACAGCAATCCTGATGCGAAACTCGCCGTCATGGAAACGGGCGTAACACTCGAAGACCTTGTTACCGGATTGAACCGCCTTGGCGTACCGCCGCGCGATGTCATCACCATTCTACAGGCGATCAAATCCGCAGGCGCGCTGCAGGCCGAAATCACGACGATGTAGGGATAATGACATGAAACTCGACAGCGCCGTTGCACTTAATCCCGCCCTTCTTTCGAAGCCCACCATCGATCCAAAACATATGGACATGGTACGGATCGATGAAACCGCGCGGGATTTTGAGGCCATGTTCATGACCGAAATGATGCGCCCGATGTTCGAGGGCATAAAGACCAATGAGATGTTCGGCGGGGGCAGAGGCGAAGAGATTTTCAAAAGCATGCTGCTCGATGAATACGGAAAGAGCATGGCGGCCAACGGCACGCTTGGCATCGCCGATCTGGTGAAACAGCAGTTGATAGAAATGCAATCTAAGGCCGATAAACCGCAACTGGCACAGAATATGCATAACCAATTCATAGGCACAGCTGCGCCTGAAACAGGAGAAAATGACGATGTTTAACAATAAAACATTCGAACCGCGTGAAAAAAACTACACGGTCCCGGCCGATATCAATGTCGCCCTACTCCACACTATTATTGCAGTTACGGCCCTGCGCGATGTTCTTATGAAGGAAAACGATGCGCTCGCCGCCAGCAACACCGTGCTTTTCCTTGAATTGCAGGATGAAAAAGTCGAAGTAGCCCGCCGTTATGAATTACTGGTCAACAACCTTATGAGCCGCGGCGAACAAACAAAAATGGCCGATGCCAAACTGAAAAGCCAGTTGCAGCGCCTGCAAGGTGATTTCAGCAACGTCTGCCATCGCAATCTGGAACTGATCGAACGCATGAAAAACGCCACCGGCGCGCTCAGCGAACGCATTATGAAAGCCGCCCGCAAGAGCGCGGACGCCGCCACCCAATTCGCTTACGGCTCATCGGGCAAAATGCAAAAAGGCAACCGCGCCACGATCGGCGTCGAAGAACGCGCATAAGGACACATATATATAATGAGTAACGTCAACCCCATCCCCACCACGCAAATCGTCGCCGGATCGAACGCTCCGGCACCGCAAGCGCTGTCCGGCAGCCAGACGAGCGGCGTTCTGGCCGGTACAGGCATGGCGGGCGGCATGGCCAATTTCTGGGATATGATCATTTCGCAATTCACATCTACAGATGCAAAAGTATCAACGCCTACGACAGGCATCACCAATGCACCTGTTAGCACCGATAAAAAACCTGTCGTACAAAATGACAATCCGCTGGCCCTGCTTCAGATCGCGCTGGCATCGCAACCTATCGACGCACAAGGCAATATCATTTTAGACAGCACCGTCAGTCCGGAAAAAATTCAATCCAAACTCGACTTAACGAACCAGATTATCGACCATCTGAAAACCATGCTGCCCGAAGGCAGCGCCAGCAAAGACGGATTGTTGAAAACCATTCTGACCAAGCTGCAGGCGAAATCAGACACGTTACAGGCCTCCCTCTCCGTTATTGAAGGCGGTGTAATTACAAAAGACACGCCGGTTGAAGATATCCCCCTGCCGATGATGATCGCGCTCGGCCTCGATCCGTCTGAAATTTCCGAAGTGACCGAAAAAATCCAGACTCTGGAGAAAAAACTGGGCCGTGAAATTACGGTGGAAGATTTAATCGCCGGTGTCGGTGGCATCATTCCGCCCTCGCCAGAAACTGCCGTCATAGCCATCAAGGCTTCAACCAAGACATCAGGTATCGATGTGATAGACACAATCGATGAAAATTCCCAACCGACCGATGACCTCGCCGCGCAACTGAATGCAATGGATGTCGGCGGCAGCAGTGACGACACGGGAACAAACAATGCGAAAAATAATGTCCTCAAGGATGTAGAAGCGGGCCTTACCAACGTTATCAAAAGTGAAAGCGACGATGTCTCTAAAAAACCCATGGGACTGCCCCTGAAGGAAGGCTCCGTCGATACGCAAGCTACACCTGACGCGGCATCCACGAAAAAGGACAATGCGGCCTTCAAGGAAAATCTGGTTAATCTTCTGAACAACCTCAACAAGCCGCAGCAAGGTGACATGCTGTTCCCCGCCACAATGTTCGGCGCGCAAAGCGATGACGCAATTTTTCAGCCCTATGGAATGAACGCGACCGCCGCTCTCACTTTTAGCACCACGGCACAAGCAGCGAACATGGTTTCGTCTTCCACCATCGCCGGGCAGGCGCATCCCGCGACGCAACTGGTTGCGGCCACCCTCGTCCGCTCGGTCAAAGGCGGCGATGACAGCACAATCAATCTGCGTCTCGATCCGCCGGAACTCGGCAATGTTTCCGTCCGCCTGCAATTCGGCAAGGATAAAGCCGTAAAAGCGCACATCATGGTCGAAAAACCGGAAACCTTTATGATGCTTCAGCGCGAAAGTCATTCCCTTGAACGCGCACTGCAATCGGCAGGTCTCGACACGCAAGGCCAGGCGATCAGCTTTGAACTGGCGCAGGATAATTCGGCGTTCCGCCAGAACAATAACGGCGATGACGCAAACAATAATTTTGGCGGTGGCTCTGGCCCGCAGGACGCAGGCATGGGCGATGAAATTATTCAATCCAGCATGACATGGCAGGTCGACCCGTCGACAGGCCACATGCGCTACAACATTCTGGCATAAGGATAAAGACACATGGTTGATCCAGTCACCACATCAGGCGCCGCAAACAACGCAGCCAAAACAGGTGCAAGCACAATCAAGCTCGCGGAAGATTTCCAACAGTTCCT
The DNA here is from genome assembly GCA_964539025.1 of uncultured Micavibrio sp. Lineage (GTDB taxonomy): Bacteria > Pseudomonadota > Alphaproteobacteria > Micavibrionales > Micavibrionaceae > Micavibrio_A. The sequence goes on along the minus strand of CAZIFA010000005.1, from coordinate 130,611 downwards.
GACACTGCTCACAACGCAGCTTCAAAACCAGGATCCACTTTCTCCAATGGATTCTACGGAATTCACGAATCAACTGGTGCAGTTCACGCAAGTGGAACAGCAGATCAACACCAACCAGAAACTCGACAACATGGTGGCGATGCAGCTTGCCAGTATTTCGTCTGTGGCTCTGGGTTATGTGGGTATGGATATTTCCTATATCGGTTCGGAAATGAATTATGACGGCACGAATCCTGTGAAAGTCACCTACGCTCTCGCCAGCGAAGCCGTTACGTCGAAGATCAACGTCTATGACGAAGAAGGCGAACTGGTTTACTCGGCGGATGCGCCCAAAGATACGGGCATGAACGAAGTCGCCTGGGCCGGCAAGAAAACCAACGGCGATCCGGTGGAACCCGGAACCTATAGTGTCAAGATCGATGCTGTGGACAAAGACGGCAAGGCCATCGAGAACTCTACCGTCGTGACAGGCCATGTCGATGGTATCGAAACGCAGAACGGCGTTGTCTACGTGCTCGTCGGCGACCGTGCTGTACCTATCTCTTCCATCGTCAACGCGAAAATACCGCCCGCGCCGACGACGACAACAACCGGAACTTAAACAAATTAAACAACGAAAGAAAAACCTAGGAGATCATCATGAGTTTGTTCGGATCATTATATACAGGAGTTTCAGGTCTTTCTGCCCAGTCGCAGTCAACGGCCATGATCTCCAACAACATCGCCAACGTGAACACGGTGGGCTTCAAACGCTCCGAAGCCGCGTTCTACTCGCTGGTCACGACCGAAGGCCGTTCATCCCGTTATTCGCCGGGTACGGTCTCCGTCGACCGCATCCAGCGCGTGAACCAGCAGGGGCCAATTCAACAATCATCGTCCTCCACGGACACGTCTATTTCCGGAAACGGTTTCTATCCGGTCAAACGCGATGGCGACAATTCGAGCTTGACGCCGTATCTGTACACACGGAACGGCCAGTTCTCCGAAGACGCACAAGGCTTCCTGACCAACACGGCAGGATTCTATCTTTACGGATGGCCGCTCGACCAGAACGGCGCCCTGCCTTCGAACCAAGGCGATTTAACATCGCTCGTGCCGGTCGACGTTGCATTCCTGGGCGGCCTGACGCGTCCGACAACGACGGCAGAACTAGCGCTGAACCTTGACTCGACCAACGGCGATCAGGCCGATGCGCTCCTTGCCAACGCAGGAACGGTTCCACCTGATTTCTCGCGCTCGATCACGATGTACGACTCGCTGGGCAACGACCAACCTGTGACGTTCGAGTACGTCAAAACCTATGGCCCGCAAGCCACGGCAGACTCGAACATCACCAACTTGTCGGCGACGACCAACTTGTTGGCAGACCTGGGCATGGTTGCCGGTAACACCTTTACCATCAACACGGACCTTGCCGCTCCGCTGACCCTGACCGTCGTTGCAGGCGTACCTGTCGCAGCCGGACAGGTGCAAACGATCGGCGATATCATCAACGAAATAAACAACAACGGGGTTGGTATGTCGGCCTTCCTCGGCAACGAAGGTGAATTGGTCATACAGCGCGATGCCTTCGTCGGCTCCACACAAACGCTGACGCTCTCCAACGGTGTGGGTACACCGCTCGCAGCGCTCGGTCTTGCCGTGGGTGTTCGTACGTCACCGTCCCTTGCCGGCTTCGACAACGGTACGTCCCTCGATGTTCCGCCCTACAGCACCGGATCGTTCCCAACACTCCAGTTCTTACCAGGCGATCCGAACTACAACCCGCGCGGATGGTGGCAGGTAAGAGCCATCGACCCGAACAACAACGTTCTTACGACGGGTATTATCAACTTCCAGCCGGACGGAACAATAAACGCGCTTCCTGACTCGGACGGCAACATTGATATCGAATTGACCGCAATCAACTGGGGCAACGGTTCCGCGCTTCAAACCATCGAAGTCGATATCCAGCGCCACTCACAGTTCGCCGGTAACTTCACGGTTTTGTTCGCAGACCAGAACGGCGCCGAACTCGGATTGAGAACAGGTATCGATATCGACCGCGAAGGCTTCGTCATCGCCCGCTTCTCGAACGGTGCGACGTCCAGGCTCTACAAGGTTCCGCTGATCACCTTCTCGAACCCGAACGGTTTGCAAGAAGTATCCGGCACGGCCTACTCCGAAACCGACGAATCCGGCGAAGAAAACCTTCGCGAGGCAGGAACCGGCGGCGCAGGCTTTATCGAACCCGCCACTCTTGAAATGTCCAACGTCGATCTGGCCGACGAATTTGCGAAGCTGATTATCTCCCAGCGCGCTTACTCAGCCAACACCAAGGTCATTACGACCGTCGACCAGATGACCGAGGATCTTCTCAGATTGAGATAATCCAACATGACAACGCCCCGCTCTCTCCTTCGCGGGGCGTTTTTATTCTGCAATATGTGTATATGGTACGTTTTGTTTATATTATATGTAAATTTTATAAGCGACGAGGCAATGGGCCGGAAACTCTATCTTCCGGAAACGGCACCAGCGTACGCTTCAACAAAATATTTCAAATTCTTGATAAGATTAAAAGATTGGAAATAAGAAATCCGGTTAACAAAAATACATAAAACGAATCGAATGCGCTATTTAACGTTATGAAAATATTGGGTTTTTATTGTGAATAATATTAACTATTTGCGATTCCATGCGTTTTTGCCGTTAACACCCTGTTAATTTCTATGTTATAGTATTGAAAATGTCGACCAGTATGGGCGACGAAAAAGTAAGCCAAAAGCAACCCTAGGAAAGGATTTTTACTATGGCTAATGATGCAGTCTTGTCCGCCTCGTCGCGGGCAAACCTTCTGTCCCTCCAGAACACGCAGAGAGCAATCGACATCACCCAGCTTCGCTTGGCGACGGGTAAGAAAGTCAACTCCGCTCTGGACAACCCGCAATCATTCTTCACGGCGCAAGCTCTGTCGAACCGCGCGTCCGACCTCACCCGTCTTCTCGATGGTATTGGTCAGTCTATTCAAACGATTGTTGAAGCCGACAAAGGCGTTTCCGCTCTGACGAAAATGGTCGAGCAGGCTGACGCTATCGTTAACTCCGCTCGCGACGAACTCGCAGCATCTGATGGCGTTGCTCGTATGGTTGGTACGGTCGACCTTCGTACCGCAGCGGATATTACGACGTTGGCTGGAGGCGGTACATTCATCGCAACCGGTGACATCATTCGTATTACCACGACCAACGATGCCGGCACTCAAATTGTCGAGAACATTACGATTACTGCCGGTGATACTGGATACACATTGGCGGCAAAAATCACCGACCAGTTTGCCGACAACCGCGCGGGAGAAATCACTGCCAACATTAACTCCACTACGGGCGTTCTTGAAATCCAAAGTAAAGGCGGACGCAGTTTTAAAATCGGCGATACGAGCGGAACCACAACCACAGGCGTCAACTTGACCTTGACAGGCTATACTGCTCTCGGTCTCGGTCGCTACTTCGAGGTTGAACAGCGCGGTGGCTCTGCTACCACTTCGGCTAGTGCGCAGGCCTTGATTACCGCAGGTAACACGGTCAAGTCGATTTCAATGTATGAATCTGCCGGTAACCTGGCGGATGCTGGAGATGTCATTTCCGGCACCGGTACCACCTTTATTGACGCTAGCGGTAACGCTTTGATCGCAGGCGTCAGCACCAACGACACGTTAACCATCATCGCAAACCGGAACTCAGGCTCGGCCACATCCGGCGCGGTTACGTTAACGACGGGAACGACCTTCCAGGACGTTGTCGACCAAATCAACGCCAACACCAACATCAACACTTATCTTAAAGCAACGTTCGACAGTCTTTCTGGGCAGCTTCAATTTACATCGCTCAGTGATGCTGTTGAGAACATCGACGTCCGCTTTACCTCAGTTGCGGCCGGTGTTAAGACCTTTAACCTGGGCTTTGGCGATACTCTCGGTAACCTGGACGATATTGGTAACACTGGTGGTACAACTATCACCACTACGGGTACCTACGATCAGATTATTGCATTCAACTCTAGTTCGCAGGCTCTCGACGGTTACGCCAATGACTACAACACCGTCCGGGCTCAAATCAACGACCTGGTGAAGGATGCTGAATATCGCGGCGTTAACCTGCTCAGAGGCGATAACCTCACGACATACTTCAATGAGGACAATACCAGCAAGCTTGTGACGTATGGTAAGACGTTTACGGCTGATGGTCTCGGCATGGTAACAGCTAACTTCTCAAGCTCAGCGGCGATTGAAAACATTGCCACACTGACGAAGACGGCCTTGAACACGGTCCGAACCTTCGGAGCTTCGCTGGCAAACAACCTGGCTATTATCCAGGCACGTCAGACCTTCACGCAAGAGACGATCAACACGTTGAAAGCCGGTTCGGACGCTCTGACGAACGCCGACCTGAACGAAGAAGGTGCAAACCTGCTCGCTCTGCAAACGGCACAGCAGTTGGGCGTCACCGCTCTGTCGCTGGCGTCTCAGTCGCAGCAGTCCGTCCTCCGATTGTTCTAATCCTTGGGGATGTAGAACAGTACGCCAGAGGGGCGGCAATAAGTTTACAAGTAAAAACCGGCGGAAGAATCCCGCCGGTTTTTTTATACTCGCCTTTATACGTAATCGATATTTTATAGGCAAAATTTGCCGTCTTTCGCGGTGAAGAATCTTCAAGAAACCCTTATTTTTTAATGCTTTCCTCATTATCTTTTTGTATACTGGTATCAGCAGGAAGAACTCCTGCCATGCCCAAGAAAGGAAGAAATCCATGGCTCTCGTAATCGATTTAAAACCCGGCGAAAAAATTCTAATAGGCACAGCGGTCATCACCAATGACTCGCAGCGCACCCGCCTTCACATTTCAGGTGAAGCGGCGATCCTTCGTGAAAAGGATGTAATGCAGGAACACGATGCCGATACGCCCTGCAAGAAAATTTATTTTCTCATTCAGTGCATGTATATGGCGGACGATCCGCGCCAGTATCATAAAAAATATTTTGATCTGGTCAAAGAGATACAGCAAGCAGCGCCTCGCACGGCCTTTGCCTTTCTCGCGATCAACGAAAGAATCATCGAGGGCAGTTATTACAAAGCCATGCGCGAAGCGCGTGAATTGATTAAATTCGAAGAGGAACTTATTAACAATGCCATCGGAAAAACAAAGCCAGCCGCATAATCCATATGCGTCGGCTGCTGGCGCGTATGGCACAAGTGCCCAGAAGACAACCTCCGATCCGCGGGAGGTTGAAGCCCGTGTCTTGCTGAAAGCAGCACAGTTCATGCTCGATCTACAGAATGACTGGGACAACATCACGCCAGAAATTCTCGAAGAAACGTTAAAATATAATCGTAGCATCTGGTTGATGTTCTACGACACAGCCGTCGAAAATGCGGAAGGTGAGCAGCGTCCGGATGCACTTCGAAACAACATATACAATTTGGCGAACTACATTTTCCAGCGGGAGATCGACATTCTTGCCAAGCCGGAGAAAAACAAATTCGACGTTCTGATCAAGATCAACCGCGATATCGCGGGCGGCCTTATGACGGGCGTCAGAAATTCACAGGCGAGCGGCAACGAAACCGTAAGCGCTTCCCCCGCGCCCGCTGAAAATGCGGATGCAAAAAAACCGCCCTCCGGCGGCTGGGACAGCTCAGCTTAAAAGAAAATCAAGCATCGATTGAAACTGGTGCGGGCGCAGCAGGCGCTGGCGCCGCTTGTGTCGGCGCAGGCGGCGGCGCGGAAACTTCTTTTGTTTCCACAGGTGCGGCTTTAGGAACCTCCACTTCGGGCTGCTCCTCAACGATAATTCTTTCCACGACTTCTTGCGCCTTCGCGGGCCTTACTGCGTTAGAACTTTGCGCACGGCGATATGCTTCAAGCTGACTCTCTGTAGGAATCTGGCGAACGACATCGCCTGTGTCTGAATCGCGTATCTGCAAAATTGCCTTGTCGAAATTTACATCGACCTTGATGAACAGACTGATATACGGCGCTTGCGCACTCGCCTGCTGAATACGCGCAGGGTTTGCAGCATAGGAAGACGCTACACTCTGCTGCTCAGCGGCAGCTCTTGTGTACTGGGCGTTAGACAAAACTGAATTTACAGCTTCAATCATTTAAATTCCCAAACTTTAGTGCACGGAAAAATTCGCACACTACCCTACTATCATTCTAGCAAAATCAAGCGTCTATGTCAATTTTTTTAGGCTATCATTTCAAATATTCGGACAGTTAACATGCGTCTGTGTTAAAAGTAAGAAATCATTAATTCTTTTATTTACTTAAGTAAAAATTTTATTTACTTAAATAAAAAATACACAAATATAATATTGTTTGCTCTTTTACTATTTATTCTTTATCAACAAAAATAATAACAACAATAAAATTGTTTAATATCAGCTTGTTCCACAACACTCCTTATACAAATAATTGGCCCCTTCGTGTTAGCGGAATTTTAACTGAAATCAGGCCATACTATTTTCATATTACAAACTTATGGGTGACTAATATGTCGGATAATATGCAGGGCTTCAGCGCGGAGATAACACGCCTTCCGCCCCCAACCACGCAACGCTGGGTAAAGTCCAGAAAACTGGCCGTTATCAAGGCGATAGAAAACGGGGTCCTGTCCGATGAACAGGCCTGCCAGCGCTATTCCCTGTCTCAGGAAGAGCTGGATTCCTGGAAGGTGGCACTGAATCGCCATGGTCCTGGCGCGCTTCGGACCACGCATATCAACAGGTACCGCCGCGCGGACCACCCCAAGCAGCCGTCCACGTCGTAAAACCAACGGCCTGCACCTAGCCTCTTGAAGAAAAAGCCAAAAGCCCCGCCCGGGCTAGAAACGACTCGGGCAAGATCGGCCATGGAAAATCCCGCCAAAAAAGTTTATAATAGTTAATGAATGACCTGCCGATTCGCCCGCTCGGGTGGCTCGGCTAGGGAAAACAATATATGATTTCGCCTTGCGCCCCGCCCTCCTTGGGGTTTTCCAGCGATGCGGACGGTCATGAGACAATAGGGTAACTAGACAGGTTTTAGACACGTGAACAGCTTTCTGGAAACATTAAAGCAATTAGGCCCTGCCCGTCTGGCCATCATGGGTTCGGTTCTGCTCGGCCTGATGATCTTTTTTATTTTTGTATCTTTGCGTATCTCTTCTACCGAAATGAAACTCTTATACAGCGATCTATCCAGCATGGATTCCGGTGCCATCGCCGCCAAGCTCGAAGAAGTGCAGACTCCGTATGAAGTGTCCGCTGATGGTACACGCGTACAGGTGCCTGACACCGAAGTCGGGCGCGCGCGTATGCTACTCGCAGAGGCCGGCATTCCCAACGGCGGATCGATGGGATACGAATTGTTTGATAAGCAAAGCGGCTTCGGCACGACGAATGCTGTGCAGAACATCAACGCCATGCGTGCCCTCGAAGGCGAACTAGCCCGTACGATCAGCTCGCTCGACCCGGTCCGCAGCGCGCGCGTTCACCTGGTTCTGCCGCAACGTGAATTGTTTGCACGGGAATCCCGCCCCGCATCGGCCAGCGTCGCGGTTCAACTTCGCGCCGGAAAACGCATTGAGCGTGAACAGATCGCCGCCATTCAATCGCTTGTCGCTAGCGCGGTTCCCGAATTAAAAATGGAAGCGGTATCCATCATCGATCAGAACGGAACATTGCTGGCGCGAGGCGGCGATGCCGAAGGCGATCAGGCTTCAATGAAGGCCGATGAAATGCGGATAAAACAAGAGCAACGCCTAATCCAAACCATCGAAGACCTCGTCGGCCGCACAGTCGGTTACGGCAAGGTGCGCGCATCGGTTTCCGCGGAATTAAATTACGATCGCGTCTCCACGGCCGAAGAATTGTATAACCCGGAACAACAGGTCGCGAGATCCACGCAAACGGTAGAAGAAGGCGCGAAAGAAACAGATGCGGATACAAACGAGAATGTTTCGGTTGAAAACAACCTGCCCGGCGTCGGCGGCGATGTCATGGGTGAGGCAACACCTACCTCCACAAGTAATCGCACAGAAGAAACCACCAATTATGAGATTGGTAAGACCGTGCGCAACACGATACGCGAGGGTGGAGAGATAAAACGCCTTTCCGTTGCCGTTCTGGTGGATGGCACATATAAGACCAACGAAGACGGCACCAAAGCATATGAGCCTCGCCCGGATGCTGAAATAGACAAGATAGCCGCCCTCGTCCGCTCCGCCATAGGATTCGATTCAGAACGCGGCGACACGCTTGAGGTCGTGAATATGCCCTTCGCCGAAATCGACACAAGCGAAGACCTCCCCGACAACACATTCTTCGGTTTTGACAAAAACAAACTTCTGGATGTCGCCGAAGTCATTACCGTCGCCGTCATGATCGTCCTTGTCATCCTGCTGGTCCTGCAACCGATGGTCGGCCGCCTGCTTACAACGGAAGGCGGCACAGGACTGGACGAAGAAACCGAAGCCGATCTGATCGCCTCTATGCCACGCCCGCCAGCCTTGGAGGGGCCGAGCCAGGAGTTCGAACCCGCTAATCTGGAGGAAGAAGATAGCAACAGCATGATTGACGTGCAAAAGGTCGAGGGCAAGGTGAAGGCTTCTTCGGTCAAGAAGGTCGAGGACATTGTCGATGCCTATCCGACCGAAACCGTTTCCGTTATCCGCAGTTGGATGACGCAAGATTGATGACGGAGTAATATTCTCACATGGCAATGCGGATCAGGGAAGATTACAGGACGCTGACGGGGGTCGAAAAAGCCGCGATCTTCATGCTCGCGCTCGGCGAGGAATATACCGCCAAGATATTCGAACATATGGATGATGAGGAAATCCTCGAACTCTCGCAAACCATGGCGACACTTGGCAAGGTCAATGCCAACGTCGTCGAACGCCTGTTCGTTGATTTCGCGGAACAAATGAGTTCATCAGGATCGCTGGTCGGAAGCCAAGAATCCACCGAACGGATGCTGATTAAGGCCGGGATGAGCAAGGACAAGATAGACCAGATCATGGAAGAGATCCGTGGTCCCGCCGGTCGCACCATGTGGGAGAAACTCGCTAACGTGAACGAGGAAATCCTCGCCAACTTCCTGCAAAAAGAATATCCCCAGACCGTCGCCGTCGTCATGTCGAAAATTACGACGGACCATGCAGGGAAAGTCCTCGCCCTGCTCCCGGAAAGTTTCGCGCTCGAAGTCATTCACCGCATGCTCCGCATGGAGGCGGTTCAAAAAGAAGTTCTTGAAGACGTCGAAAAAACACTGCGTCAGGAATTCATGTCGAACCTCTCGCGTCAGTCACGCCGCGATTCCCACGAACATATGGCTGAAATTTTCAACAATCTCGACCGTGCCGCCGAAGCAAAATTTATGGATGCGCTGGAAAAGACCGTGCCGGAAAGCGCCGAGAAAATCCGCTCGCTCATGTTCACGTTCGAAGATCTTCAGAAAATCACGCCCCAAGGCATTCAGGCGATCATTCGTGCGGCCGACAAGGAAAAACTCCCACCCGCCCTCAAAGGCGCGACGGAAACTTTGCGCGATCTGTTCTTTTCCAACATGTCGGAACGGGCCGCAAAAATCATGCGCGAGGACATGGCCGCGATGGGGCCTGTCCGCCTCAAGGATGTGGAAGAGGCACAGCTTCACATCGTCGGCGTTGCCAAGGATCTCGAAGCGCGTGGCGAAATTACCATTGCGTCCGGCAACGAGGAGGACGAGCTTATTTACTAAGCCCCCTTTATCGGACGTTAGAAAGTACAATATTGTATGGCTATGGAACCAGAGCGCAAATTCCTCTTCGACGTAAATATCTTCGACGCCCCGCCGAAGGAGGAAATCGATGAGAATCTGCCGCCGCCTCCGCCGACATTTTCCGAAGAAGAGCTAGCCGCCGCAAAGGACATCGCCTTCGAACAAGGACGCCAGCAGGGACAAAAAGAACAGATCGAATCCCGTGAACAGCACGTGGCTCAGCTTTTAAGTGCCATCGCCGAGAATTTCTCCCACCTGTTCGCGGCCGAAACCTTGCGGGAAAATATCTTTGAAAAAGAGGCGCTGAAGCTCGCCATCGCCTCGCTGGACGTGCTCTACCCCACGCTGAATGAAAAACTGGGGCATGACGAAGTTCACAAAATAATTGAACAGACACTTACAGCCCACAGAAAAACAAAGACAATTACAATAAATGTACCTGTGGGCCTGAAATCAGAAATCGAGGTTTTGATCACCCGCATCCGGGCGAATGAACACGAAGCCGTCCTCTGGCAGGCGACCGAAGACCCCGATCTGGGCTTTGGCGATTGCACGCTGGAATGGTCTGACGGCGGCGCCGTGCGGGATTCCGTCCGTACCGCCCGGGATATAAGGCGCAATATCGAGGCGCTTTTTGGGGCTTCCGTGCCGCAAACCCCGGAATTGGACGATAGTGAACCGGCCCGGAGTGATGTATCATTAAAGAGCAAGGCCGAATCGGTAAAACCGCCCAAGCCAACGACGGAGAAAAACGATGAGTGACGACACACAGGAAAAAGACCTGTCCTATAACCAGATTTCCGAAGCCGAAGGCGCGCGCGAGGCAGAACGCGAATGGCCGATCGGTGAGCCGATGGCGAACGACGTTTCGGCCATCTATGACATTCCCGTCCAGATTTCCGCCGTGCTGGGCCGTTCCACCATGCAGGTCAGCCAGTTGCTGAAACTGGGACGCGGCGCTGTTGTCGAACTTGATCGTAAAGTCGGCGAAGCTATCGACATCTACGTCAACAACCGCCTTGTCGCCCGCGGCGAAGTCGTGGTCGTCGAAGACAAGCTCGGCGTGACGATGACAGAGATTGTTAAATCCGACCGAACTTAATTTTCCGAACTGACAGGACTACCCTACCATGCGTTTAATGATCGTCGGACATCTCGAAGGCTATATCAGCGTCGCGGGCAAAATTGCCCTGCAAAAAGGCGCGAAAGTCATTCATTGTGAAGACACGCAAGAAGCGCTTGGCGCGTTGCTCAACGGCAAGGGCGCGGATGTCGTTATGTGCGACGTCAAACAAAAGATCGGCCCGTTCGTCAAGGCGCTCGAAGAAAATCGTCTCGCCGTTCCCGTCGTCGCCTGCGGCATAGGATCGGATGCGCGCACCGCCGTCAAAGCCATTCAGGATGGCGCGAAAGAATACGTCCCTCTTCCGCCCGATGCGGAACTGATCGCCGCCGTTTTGGAAGCTGTAACCGAAGATCCTTCGAGTATGATCGCGAACGACATTGCGATGCAGAATGTTTTGAAACTCGCCGACAAGATTGCGCCATCCGAAGCCACCGTCCTTATCACCGGTGAATCCGGCACAGGCAAAGAGATCATGTCGCGTTACATGCACAAGAAATCCAAACGCAAAGATGGCCCGTTCATCGCGGTCAATTGCGCAGCGATCCCCGAAAACTTGCTGGAATCCGAATTATTCGGCCATGAAAAGGGCGCGTTCACCGGCGCAAATGCCCGCCGTATCGGCAAGTTCGAAGAATCCAGCGGCGGTACATTGCTGCTCGACGAAGTCTCGGAAATGCACCCGTTGTTACAGGCGAAACTGCTCCGCGCCATTCAGGAAAAGGAAATTACGCGCATCGGATCGAACGACGCCGTGAAAGTGGATGTGCGCATCCTCGCAACATCCAACCGCAACCTCGAACAATCCGTGCAAAAAGGCGAATTCAGGGAAGATCTTTATTTCCGCCTGAACGTCGTGAACATCAAGTTGCCAGCTTTGCGCGAACGCCCCGGTGATATCCTCGTCCTCGCGCAATTTTTCAGCGACAAATACGCGGACGCCAACGGCGTGCCTAAGAAAAAGATTTCCAAAGACGCTCAGAAGAAACTCACCGCCTATAATTGGCGTGGGAATATCCGCGAACTGGAAAACACCATGCACCGCGCGATTTTAATGAGCCTTGAAAACGAGATGGAAGCCGATGCCATTCACTTACAGGAAAGTGCTTTCACCTCGGGCAATTCTTCCAGCGCAGCTAGCCCCGGCAAAGCCCCCGACCCATCCGGCGTTGGTGGCGCATCTGCCGTTAAAAACGCAGGTGTTGTCGAAAGCCTGATCGGTCGTACGATTGCCGATGTCGAGCGCGATATGATCATCGATACGCTGGGGCATTGCCTCGGCAATCGCACGCACGCCGCAAACATCCTGGGCATTTCCATCCGCACCCTGCGCAACAAGCTCGCGCAGTATAAAGATGAAGGCGTTGAAGTCCCCCCCGCTGTCGGCGGCGGAATTTAGTTCCCTATTTCAAATCATGCGCCGGGGTTCTAAGCACATAATCCTTTGAATATTTTTGAACGATGCGGTCCATATCGCCGTTATCGATCATCATCTGCAGGGCAAAATTGACACGATTGCGCAAAGCGTCGTTGTCAGGCCCGAAGCTCATCAACATCGGCATAACGCGCACAGGTTTCGACTTCTCCAGTCGTTTTAGTTTACCGGGATTATTGTCCGCAAAGGCCTGAAACTCGCTAGGACTGGTAATAAGCACATCCGCCTTTTTCGTTGCAACGGTCAAAAAGAAATCGGCGGTAGGCACGTTGGGCGCAATCCCGACAAGCGTCGCGTGCGGAAAAGCGTTCTGGGCAATTTCGTATGATGGACCGCCTTCGATAGCCGCAACTTTTACTTCCGGTTTATCGAGGCTGTCCTTGTCTTTAAATCGAGCCTCATCCGCCCGCACATAGGGATAGAGCGTGTCGTAAAACATGGGATCGCTCAGTGAAAGGTTTTTTATCTTCGCGGCGTCGGGCCAGACGGAAGTGCACAGTGCATCGAATCTACCCGCACGCAGCCCTTCGGCAAACGTCCCCCACCCTGTTTCTTCCGCCCATATAATTTTCAGGCCCAGGATTTTTCCAACTGCTTGCGTGATTTCGACATTCACGCCGCTACGTTTTTCAGGATTGTTGGGATCGGCAATGTAATAAGGGTTCCAGTTTATATAGCCGCAGCGCAACTCACCCGTTTTCAAAACACGATCATAGGTGGGTTCATCCGCTGCATAAGCCGGAAAGGAAAACAAAACGACCGCAACACATGAAAGGATAGAAAAACCCTTCATCAGTTCCCGGCCGACGGAACAATCGCAGCCGGAGCGGGTTGTTGCGCATACGGTTGCGGTTGAATCTGTTGCGGCTGCGCACCGATGATGGCGACTTTCACGCCTTCATCTGCGGACCCAGCGGACGGCGCGGTCACAGAAATGCGGGCCGGGGCAACGCCCTTGATGATCAGCGACTGACGCACCGAATTGGCGCGGGCCGTTCCTACATCACCGGCGGGCGCGGTCACAGCGACTTTCAGCACGGCGTTTTCCGGCGCATTAAGTGTCTGTGCGATATGATCGATGTACTTTCTAGAAGCATCATCTGGCACGGCGCCCATCCTCACAAACTTTATATCATACACAGTCGTCGTGCGCTCTACTGTGCTGGGAGGTATGCTGGCTACAACGGCAGGAGCAGTGGGAGCAGGCGTTTCAACAGATCCGGCGGCGGGCATCATCAAGGACGCCATCGATTGTTCGAACTGCGCCTTGCAGTCTGCATAATGAGATTCTTTATCGGCTTCTTCCGCACGCTCCAGCCAGCAATCAAAACCTGTCTGCGCCTTGGCGAGAGCCTGCTGATTTTCCGGCACGGATTGTTCGGTGAGGGCGATCGCCAGACGTTTGCGCGCTTCGGTCAATTCGGCCACGCGTTCATCGGGAAGATCGTAAGACGAAATAGCGGAAGGCATAACACGCTCGCCTTTCGCGGCGATCATGGCTTTTTCCGTGTAAATCTTGGAGGCTTTGTAATCATACGCCTTGTCGTTCTCATACTTGGCCAGATCGTAATAATCGCGGGCCAGATAATCGTTCATCGGAACTGCAGGAACGGCAACGGCCCCCGCTCCGGCGGCTGGCGCAATTTCCTGCGGTGTTGCGGTGGCTGCGGCCATAACGGGCTGTGGTTTGGCTTTCATGGCGTTGTCGAGAGAAGCCAGATCATCGCTATAATGGCTGCAGGCACCCAAAAATAGCGACGTGGCGGCGAAAAGCGTGACGACGAAAGCTGTTCTCATAACAAAATCCCCTTGGCTAATGCTTAAAAAATATTTTCTATAACTACTAGACGTTATCGCAAATGGCAAGCTTTGTTTCCTCGAAGATTGTATGCCTATTCGGCCCGCCTGAAAAGCTTCTTCCCGGCATCTTCCCCTGAACCATTTGAAAAACCAGCGTTTTCAGGGGTTAACCATATCATCTGCCCCTGCGTTAAAAGGCGTTAAATTCCCTATACAATTCCACGGCTTACACATTAAACTGGGTCAACAGTAGCCTTCTAACCCCCGCGATTCTTTTAAGTATTCATGGCCGTACCAGCTCAAACCCCAGCCGCCCCGAGCGGCGCGTCTTCCGCAAGAGGCGCGCTGGGCGGAATCTTGCGCGGGGATGTGGTTCTGGCGATCGGCCTCGTTACCATTTTAACGTTTATGCTGATTCCCATTCCGACATGGCTTTTGGATATGGGGCTGGCGGTATCAATTTTATTTTCGATTTTCATTTTGATGCTCACGCTTGCGATTCGAAAGCCGCTGGAATTTTCCACCTTCCCCACCGTGCTGCTGATCTCCACCGCGCTGCGTCTTGGTTTGAACATCGCGGCAACGCGTTTGATTCTGGCGCACGGGCATGACGGAACGGATTCTGCAGGCGCTATCATTCAGGCCTTCGGCGGATTGATTATTTCGGGAAGCTACGTCGTTGGCGGTATCGTCTTCGCCATCCTCGTCATCGTCAATTTCGTCGTCATCACCAAGGGTTCGGGCCGTATCGCCGAAGTTGCCGCGCGTTTCTCACTGGACGCCATGCCCGGCAAACAGATGGCAATCGATTCCGATTTATCGTCGGGGCTCATTACCGAGGACGAAGCAAAGCTTCGTCGTAAGGAACTGGAACAAGAGAGCGGATTCTTCGGCGCCATGGACGGCGCGGCAAAATTCGTGCGCGGCGATGCCATCGCCGCTTTGCTTATCGTGTTCATCAACATCATCGGCGGTATCATCATAGGCACGGTGCAAGAAGGCATGAGCATCGGCGACGCGGCCGAGACCTACACCGTACTCACCATCGGCGAAGGACTCGTCTCTCAGGTTCCGGCGCTAATCGTTTCCATCTCCGCTGGTCTACTCGTTTCTAAAGCTGGCGTCGAAGGCACAGCAGATCAGGCGTTGCTCGACCAGTTCAGCCGCCATCCCAAAGCGATGGCCATGACTTCCGCGTTGATGTTCATCATCGCCGCCGTTCCCGCCGTGCCGTTCGCGCCGTTCGCCGTGATGGGTTCGATCTTTGGCGGCCTCGCTTATGTTTCTTGGCAACGTCAGGAAGCTGAGAAGGAAGCAAAAGCGCAAGCCCTGCTTCCACCCAAGCCCGGCACACCCGGTGCAAAACCGGCGGAAGAACCGATCAGCAAGGCGCTGGCGATGGATATCATCCGCCTCGAACTCGGTTATGGTTTGCTATCTCTCGTGCAAGGCGAAGGCGGCAACAAACTCACCGACCAGATCAAGGGCCTCCGCCGCCAGCTTGCCGAAGATATGGGCTATGTCCTCCCTGCCGTGCGCATTCAGGATAACTTACAACTTCCCGCCAATTCCTATTTCGTGAAGATCAAGGAAATCGAAGCCGGGCGCGGCGAGGTGCGCGCAGGCATGTTGATGTGTATGGACCCAACCGGCGCGCCGATCACATTGCCCGGTGAAAATACAGTAGAGCCAACCTTCGGCTTGCCAGCCATGTGGATCGACGAACAATATAGAGAAGAAGCGCATTTCAAAGGCTACACCGTCGTCGATGCACCGACGGTTATCACCACGCACATCACCGAACTCGTCAAAGACAATATGGCGGATTTGTTATCGTATGCCGAAACGCAAAAGCTGCTCGACGAACTGCCCAAGGAATATCAAAAGCTCGTCGCCGATGTCATTCCAGGCCACATGACGGTGGGCGGATTGCAGCGTATCTTGCAAAATCTCGTCGCCGAACGCGTGTCTGTGCGCGATCTTCCCACGATTTTGGAAGGCATTGCCGAAGCCACCGTCTACACCAAGAACATCGCCTATATCACCGAGCATGTTCGCTCCCGCCTCGCCCGCCAGATTTGCGACATGAACACGAACGCGCAAGGTTTCGTCCCGCTGCTCACGCTCTCGCCGGAATGGGAACAGGCGTTCAGCGAATCTCTTCTGGGTGACGGCGAAGATCGCCAACTCGCGATGGCCCCAACGCAATTGCAAAATTTCATCACCGCCGTGCGCGAAGCGTATGATAAATTCATGGCGATCGGTGAAACCCCGGTGCTCCTCACCTCACCCTCCATCCGCCCCTTCGTGCGCTCGGTGATCGAACGTTTCCGCCCCAGCACAATCGTGATGTCCCAGAACGAAATCCACCCAAAGTCCAAAATCCGCACTTTGGGGCAGGTTTAGCCCTGATAACACTTGACATTTTGTGAATAAAATCCTATAGTGCGGGATGAAGTTTATCCCCACCAAAATCCCTACCCTATCCGTCATCCCGAACGCGCAGCGGAGGGATCTTCGACACAAAGCCAACGCTCAAGATTCCTCACCCATGCGGGTTCGGAATGACGAAGGGAATGGTTCGGGATTAAAACCGCCCTTATTGATTTCATTGGGAAATTCGGTGCGCGAAGAAAAAAACACGACAAACGAACTATTGAACGGGAAACGGTCATTCAATAAAAAACACGCAAAACGAACTGAACGATTCCAGATTCCGGAAAATAGAAACTCGGAGGTTTATAAGAGATTGGCTAGTCGTAGACACAACTGCCAAACGGCTTTACTCTGTACACAAAGTGATTCTGAAAATGTAAGATACCAACCATGCGGCTAAAATCCTTTACGGCCAACACGATGAAAGAAGCCCTGCAAATGATCCGCGAGACACTCGGCGAAGACGCCATCATTGTCGCCACGCGCGAGGAAAACGGCGGCAAAACCGTGCGCGTTACCGCCGCCATAGACAAAGACACCGAAGCGACGATGCCGAGCCAGCGCGCCGATGATCGCGAACCGTCGATGAACGATTGGCAGTATGACGATGATGATGACGAAGCCACGGTCGTGGAAGAAATCACCGAAGTCATGCTTCGTCATGCCGTGCCCGACGAAGTGCTCGATCAGGTCGTATCCTCCGTCAACATCATGGGCCTGACGGAATCAAGAAATGCTTTGTTTGCAGCGTTACAGCAGCTTTTCGAATTCCGGCCCTTGCCACAAAAATCATACGGCACACCGCTTATTCTTGTCGGGCCTCCAGGCGCTGGCAAGACTCTCGCCGCCGCCAAGATCGCCGCGCGCGGCGCATTGAACGGCCTTCGCATGTCGGTCATCACGACGGATACGATCCGCGCGGGCGGCATCGAACAACTCGAAGCCTTCACCCGCCTGATGAAAATTGATCTGAAAAAAGCGGGATCGCCCAAAGAACTCAAAGACCGCATCGCCGAAGCGCAAGGCATGGATCAAATCATCATCGATACGGCGGGCATCAACCCGTTCGATCCGGAATCAGTCAAACTCCTCGCCCGCCTGATCGGCGCAACCGATTGTGACCCAACTCTTGTCATACCTGCGGGGCTGGATGCCGACGAATCCGGTGAAATCGCCCGCGTCTTTTCCACGATCGGCGCACGGTCCATGATCTCCACACGCGTGGATGTCGCCCGCCGCCTCGGATCACTGCTTTCCGCCGCCCATCAGGGTGGCCTGAGTTTTGCAGAACTGTCCAATACGGCAAAAGTGGCCGACGGGCTTTCCCCGTTGTCCGCCAAACGGTTGACACAGCTGTTGATGCCGCGGGCTGAAGATGTATCGGCCCTCGCCAATGTCCGAAAAGCAGGTTAGAATCCATGTCTGATATGATTGCTGAGAAAAAACCTGATGAAACCCCCACAGCCCCGGTTTTCCGCCGTGGGAAAAACCTGATCGCCGTTGCATCGGGCAAGGGCGGCGTTGGCAAAACTTGGTTTTCGATAACATTGGCCCACGCGCTGGCCAAATCCGGCAAAAAAGTCCTGCTGTTCGATGGCGATCTTGGTCTGGCGAATGTCGATGTGCAACTCGGCCTTATGCCCAAGCGCGATTTGAACGATGTGATCCGTGGCCGCCTCGGCCTCGATAAAGTCACCCAAAGATATGAAGAAGGCGGGTTCGATATCGTCGCCGGACGTTCGGGACAAGCTTCTCTCTCCGCCCTGCCATCACAGCGCCTCACGCTTCTGCGCGATCAATTGCTCGAAGTCGCCAGTTCGTATGACGTCGTGATCCTCGATCTCGGCGCAGGCGTCGATCGCACAGTGCGTATGTTCTCCGCCACTGCGACAAAAACATTGCTCGTCGCGACGGATGAACCGACCTCTCTTACCGATGCATATGCGTTTATCAAGCTTGGCTCCGCCGCAGGCATGTCGAAGAATATCAGCATCGTGATAAATCAGGCCGCCTCTGTTCATGAAGGCGAACGCACCTATAAAACACTGCTCAAGGCCTGTGAGAATTTCCTGCGCCTGACCCCGCCGCTCGCCGGCATGGTACGTCATGATTCCCGCGTGAAAGATTCCATCCGTCATCAGACGCCGATCCTTATCCGCTCACCCAACGCCGATGCCGCGGAAGATGTGCAGAAAATCGCGCAATTCGTGATCGGCGAACTGGCCGATGCCAGCCGCAAGGCCGCTTCTGCTTAATCTTCCAAAATCTCTTATGACGGCTTAACCTTTTCCTTCTATAATAAGGACATGAGCGGCCCTATCGTACCCACAACGCCCGGCAGCGCGAAGCCTTCGGCACCGACCGGACAGGTTGTACAGATCATCTCGCTACCCGACGGTCTGAAGAACAATGCACGCGCGATCCGCATCGAAGGCGAAGTCATCCAGCAGAACAAAGACGGTTCCGTGCGCGTGAGAACGCCCGAAGGCGACATCAATATCAATGTGCGCGGCAAACAACCGCAGCCCGGCGCGAAGATCGAGGTGGATATCCCAGCAGGCAATCCGCCGCGTCAGGCAACAATTCGTCCCGCGCCTGTTCCACCGCCCGCACTCCCTCTGCCACAAACGCCGACAACATCGACGCCAGCATTACCTGCACCCTTGCCGCAAGCACCGATAACATCACAACCGACGCAACCGGGCACGACACCGCCGACATCGCAACAACCAGGCTCGGCCACGCCGCAACAAACGCCGGACACGCCTGATATCTATCAACCATCGACAACAGCAACTACAAAACCTACAACTCCGCCGCCCGCACAGCTTCCGCCACTTGAACCGGGACAGAAAGTAAAACTCGTGCCGTTGCCGGATATAGCTCTGCCTGATGCGCCGGAACAACCGACGACTGTTACCAAAACTGTCGCACAGGCAAATATCATTGCGCAAAAAAGCGAAGGCAATCTTATCACCAACCTATTACAGGCCGTGAAATCCGTTCTGCCGCAATTGGCACAGCCGGCTAATGCCGCACCTGCATCAATTATCGGCAAAGCACCGATGCCTGTGGCAACAACGCAACCTGTTCTACAAATGCCCGCCAATATATCCGTGCAGCCGCTTGTTCTCCCGGCAAAAATCGTATCATTAGTTCTTCCATCCGAACAGGTTCTAAGCGCCCCGCCGTCAACGCCCGCAACAGCTGCGCCCATTATCACACCCGCACCACAGATAGCCATCACTCCGCCCGCCGCGCCGTTGATCACCGTGACCGTGACGGAAGTCACGCCGCAACAACAACCGATCATTCCCATCCAAATCAACGACAAAGGCGCGGTACAGAATTTCGTTCTGCAATCTCCGCCCGCCAGCGTTCCCATCGGCACGCAGGTGACATTACAGCCGCTGCCGATGCAGGGCATAGCAATGCCCACACAAACCCCAAACGCGCCACAACAAACAATCACGGCCACCCAACAAACACCGAACGTGCAGATCGCCCCGCCCGCGACGATGTTGCCGCCCGCGTGGCGCTCCTTCCTGCCGTTGATGCAACCTGTTTCGCTCTGGCCGATGATGGATGAGATGTTCCAGACATTTTATCAGGCGACGCCGCAGGCAGCGCAAATTCTGAGCCGCATCATTCCCTCCCCCGCCAACAGCGCGAATTTTGGCCCCGCCGTTCTGCTGTTCGCCGCCGCGCTTAAATCCGGTGAACTTCAGGCATGGATGGGCGATAAAAAACTAGAGATGCTGCAAAAGCTTGGGAAAGATTCCATCCTCTCGCGACTTTCCGGCGAAGCATCATCGCTATCCAGAAATACAGACACACCTGCCACCGACTGGAAAAGTCTTCCCGTGCCTATGCTCTGGCAAAACGAAATCTCCAAAGTCATGCTTCATGTCCGGCAGGAACCCCGTGACAATGAGGGCGAAAATCCCGAAGGTACAACGCGCTTTGTACTCGACCTATCTCTCACCCGCATGGGCGATGTGCAGTTCGACGGAACGGTGAACGGCAAGAGGCTCGATATCATCGTCCGTACGCAAATCCCCGTGAGCGTGCCTATGCAAGAAGCCATGAAGGTGGCTTATGCCAAGGCTTTGGAAGGCTCCGACATATACGGAGAACTGGGCTTTCAGGGTGATATGAAGAACCGGGTAACAGTCCAACAGGCCACGCATTCCCTAGGCGTAAGCGCTTAACCTTTATTTTTTCTTGCACCCTTTTAAAAGCCTGTGTTATGGAGATTTTACGGGTTGAAGGGGAACCTTGTCATGTCAAAGCCGAATATACGCCTCGACAAAATGATGGCCTTGATCTTTACGAATCTATCGCTGTAGTTACAGGTGGAAATCGTCGAAGCGTAGTTGCTATCTGCGATGTGATCGAAGCCGATAGAAGAATGACGTTTGGATTCGACCCTGCATTAAACACTCTTTGTACAATCGATTATGCCGGATTGCATGACGACAAAATGCATAAGCTGTACGAAGATATATGCGCAGGCGATGCAGCCAAAACCTGCGCCTGTATTCGGGCCTACCAAGTCGGCTTCATTTTGCGCGAACAACTGCTTCAGGCGGTTAATATGTATGGTGCCGGACTTGATTTAAATGCCGCCCTGCATGCGGTGCAGTCCCGGTTTCAAGATATCGCCATTTCTGATGACGAACTCAATATGCGGTATAATCCCATACGTCCCAATTACGCACCCGTGTATAGAAAAACCTAAAAATCTTCGCCCTTGCGACGAAAGCCTTCGATACCAATTTCATCGAGTTCGCGGGCTTCTTTTTCATCGACTTCTTTTTGCTCGGCCTTTTCGCGCTCGGTCTGCACGATCTCAATGCGCTTCATATTGGCGAAGGCTTCGCGCACATCGTCCTGCGCAATTTGAATCCGGACTTCGATCTTTTGCTTTTCAATATTCATGCGCTCCAGCGAACGATGGATGTTTTGTGAAAAGCGCCCGAAATACGCATACATTTCCAGCGTGCCATTTTTATCCAGCACCTCGCGTTCGGTGCGCAGACGGTCAATCAGGATTTGTTTGTTTTGCTCTATCGTCTCCACCTGACGATATAATTCTGCCAAAACCTTTTGCTTTTCATCGACATTGTGTCTGCGCAACTTAATTAAAGATAATAAATTCGCCATTCTAAACAACCACAGATACACACAGATAAACGCAGATAATCCGTGTGTATCTGTGTCCATCTGCGGTTAAAAAAATCATATGTTTTTCCTCGGCGGGACGGGATAACCTTTGACGAATTCTTCTTTCGCGGCTTCCGGTTGTTGCCCGCCCGTGTAGGGCAGTCCCAAAATCGTGGCCAGACGCGCGAAAGATTCATCGATCGTGTTTGATTCTTCCTTGTTCTGGCGTAAAAATTCTTCGAGTGCAGGATAGCGGGCAATGGCTTCATCAACCTCTTTGTCCGTCCCCTTGCGGTACGCGCCCAAACGGATCAATTCAGCCATATCTTCATACCGCGCGATCAATTGCTTGGCCCGCGTGACAATGGCGTTCTGTTCCTGGCTCAAACATTTCGGCATCGCGCGGGAAATTGATGTCAGAACATTGATGGCGGGATAGCGCCCGCGCGTTGCAATCGCGCGTTCCATGACGATGTGCCCGTCGACGATCCCACGTACCGCATCCGAAATCGGCTCATTGTTATCATCCCCTTCAACCAGAACGGTGAACAGGCCTGTGACATTCCCCTCACCCGCAACCCCCGGACCGGCGCGTTCGAGCAGGCGTGATAATTCACCGAACGTGGTGGGTGGATAACCTTTTGATGTCGGCGGCTCACCCGCGGACAATCCAATTTCCCGCTGCGCCATCGCAAAACGCGTAACGGAATCGATGAGACACAAAACTTCCTTGCCCTGCATGCGGAAATATTCGGCCACCGCCAAAGTCATATACGCCGCCTGACGACGCATCAGCGCGGGTTCATCGCCCGTCGCGACGATCACAACGGAGCGCGCCAAACCATCCTCGCCCAGATCGTCTTCCAAAAATTCCTGCACCTCGCGGCCGCGTTCGCCAACCAGGCCGATCACGGAAACATCGGCTTCGGTGTAACGCGCCATCATCGAGAGCAGAACGGATTTACCGACGCCGGAGCCGGAGAAAATCCCCATACGCTGCCCATGACAGGTGGATAAAAATGTGTTCACCGCGCGAACGCCCAGATCAAGCTTGCCGCCGATCCTTTGCCGCGCATGTGGAAGCGGCGCTTTGTTCTTAAGCGGAATCGGATGCGCGCCCTGCATCATCGGGCCTTTGCCGTCGATCGGCTGGCCTAGCGCGTTGATGACCCGGCCTAACCAGCGATCATCGGGGCAGATAACAGGTTCGGTTTTCTGGATGACGGCGGGACAGCCAAGGCCGACCCCCTCCAGCGTGCCGAACGGCATCAGCAACGCGCGCTCCTCGCGAAAACCGATCACCTCGCACGGAATGTCTTTTTCGGGCTTGGGGCGTAGATGGACGATGGAGCCGATGGACAGTTCTTTGCCGAATCCCGAAATCTCAACCAAAAGGCCCAAAACCTTGACCACCGTGCCGTGCAGTTCGAACACGGGCAACGGCGCTATTGCGGCAAGGGCTTTGTCGGCGAGGCGTTCCATCTTTAAATGTTAAGGCATAGACATGTAACAAGGGTAGCGATTATTTATTGACATAATTTAAATCCACGATAATTTGGTTATATCCATGCCATTTGTAAAATCAGGAGAGCGATGAAATGCTAACCGAAAAGTTTCCCCGATTAGAAAACGTTTTTGACCATACAGATATAGAACAGCTTTTAGCGCTCAGAATTGCGTTAAAAGATATTCCACCACAAACGAAAGACAGGGAGTTTTATCAGGCGTTGGCGCTAATTCATGCAACGGGCGATCAAGACCTTATTCGCGCGTTTGAAGATTTTACTAGAACAGCCTTAAGGCCCGAACACGCAGACGGTACAAACAGCAACGGGCCTGCATGGGTAAGCATTATGTCGTTCGCCGCAAACAATATGACTTTATATTATGATCAAACCGATATGTTCGATAGAATAAACGCGAGTGAGAATACTCCCCCGCTACATCCCGCATTGGAAGAACCAAAAAAACGTCTGCAAGCTGAACTCGAAAGATATTGCGCCGGTCTTGGTCTATCCGGGTATGCGGAACAATGGGACGCGGCGCTGAGAGGAAATTCGCGCACGCTCATTTACCCTTAAACAGCGCAAATCCGCCCTCACACAAAGCCCTCAAATTCATGGTTTTTTAAGACTTTGGCCCTAATGTTATAAGGCAATAAAAGGATGGGGGATGCCATGCCGGACGGCGGTCAAATACATATACACGACACATTCGATGAAGGCGTTCATAGCGAATTCCTCAAGGCGCATGAACTGGTCGCAGAATCTCAAAACGCTTCTCTTAAATTTGCCTTCAAAAGAATCGAAGAACTTCTTTTGAAGAGCGGCGAGAAGATACAACAAAAAGATATCGGCATTGCCGTTCGAAGCCTGTACGAGAACGGCGACACGGCAGCGTTTGACCTGATGCAAAAACATGCGGATGGTAAGCCAGAATACACAGAACAGATGAAGGAACGGCTGGCTGTTCTCAGGGCCGACCTAGAAGCCGATTATTTTACACGGTGCGATCGAAGGCCCCACTCAAGCCTGCATAACGGTGATGTCACCCACCACATAAAAAAGGGCCGCGACCTTTAGAAATTTTTAGAATTTAACAAAAAGGCCGGGATGACCCGGCCTTCTTTTTTGCCTTTTATTTCAATATTATGGCAATATAAACGGGTATTCAGGGCCAAAAACAGCCCCGTGCGGGCTGGTATGCCCGTATGAATACCTTTTGTTAACCTTTGTAACCTATGTTAAGATTCGTATTAACGAAGATTAAGATCGGGCAAAGAATATGCCGCTAATTATGAAACAAGAACTGATTTTCAAAGGGGTCTAAACATGCGGGTTTTATTGGTAGAAGACGACAGCTCGACCGCCAAAAGTATCGAGTTGATGTTAAAAAGCGAAGGTTATGTGGTCGATACGACCGATTTGGGCGAAGACGGCCTCGACCTTGGAAAAATTTACGATTACGACATCATTATTCTCGACCTTATGCTGCCGGACATGGATGGATACGACGTTCTTAAAAACCTCCGCGCCGCGAAAATTCAAACCCCCATCCTCATCCTGTCCGGCCTTGCCGAACTTGATAACAAGATCAAGGGACTCGGCTTTGGCGCCGACGACTACCTCACAAAACCTTTCGACAAACGTGAACTGATCGCCCGTATCCAGGCCATCGTCCGCAGATCGCAAGGCCACTCACAATCCAAAATCATCACGGGCCGCGTGACCGTCAACCTCGACACCCGCACGGTGGATGTGGATGGCAAAACGCTGCACCTGACCGGCAAGGAATACGGCATCATGGAATTGTTATCCTTGCGTAAGGGCACAACCCTGACCAAGGAAATGTTCTTAAACCACCTCTATGGCGGCATGGATGAACCCGAAGTGAAAATCATCGACGTGTTCATCTGCAAGCTGCGCAAGAAAGTGGAACAAGCCACGGGCGGCGATAGTTATATTGAAACCGTCTGGGGCCGCGGATACGTCCTGCGCGATCCGGCAGAAGGCTCCACCAAGCAAAAGGCCACAGCTTAAGAATTCAAAATCCCCGCCAAAAGCGGGGATTTTTCTACCATCGTCATCCCCGAGGCATGCCGCAGGCAGGCATTAACTTCGGGGATCCATGAAGGGCGTGGCTTTGCCACGCACATTTTTATCGACTAGACCCCCGCCTTCGCGGGGGTGACAGGAGGAGGGAGATGAGGATTTTCTTTTGAATTGTTGCAAATCCCGCCACTCTGGGCCACTTTAGCCGCATAAGGGGGAAATTGTGAACCGCGAAGCCATCCTGACATTCTGCCGCACCATGCAAGGCCAGTTGTTGCTGGCCATTATGGTATCGCTCGCCATTTTGTTTTTCCAGATACGCGACCGCTGGCACCAAGCGCCCTACGCCGACGAAGTCACCTATATGTCCGTCGCCGAAACAATCTACAAAAACGGCATCTATGGCGACGGCACATTCACCGGCACCAACGAGAAGACAGGCAAGAATGGCGAAGGCATGTTCTTCGCGCCGCTCTACCCCGCGTTCCTGAACAGCCTGATGAATCTTTCTCCCGATTTCGCAAAAACTGTAGCCTGTTCGGTCGAACATAGAAAGCCGGTGGTGATAGAAGAAAAATGTGAGCCCCTCAATCTCAACATTATGATCGTCACACAGATCGCCCTGCTCGCATTCGGGGCCGTATGCGCCTTTGCCGGGGCGCATGTCCTGACGGGACACAGGGGCGCGGCATGGATTGCGATGCTTTTTATCTTCACAGACAAAGATTATGCCGAGCTTGGCACCGTCGCGATGAGCGAGAATTTGATCCTCCCGCTTTTCAGCCTTTCGATGCTCTGCGCGCTTATGGCATGGCGCGGGCAAAAAATTTCATGGACGATCCTATGCGCGGTTGCATTCGGACTGTTGTGCCTAGCGCGCCCGTCTTTTGTCTACCTGCTCTATTGCGCCGTGCCGTTCCTGCTGATCATCTTCGCCGTTCGGTTTTTTAAAGCGCGTCAGGCAAAACCAATCGCCTTACTCCTGCTGTTTAGCGTTCTATGTGCCGGCGTCATCGCACCATGGGTAATCCGCAACGGCACAAAGATCGGCGTGTGGGATATTTCCTACGGCCTCGCGCCATTCACCTTTGCCCAGCGCGCGGCCTTCAATGATATGACATGGCCTGAATGGGGCGCTTCGTTCATTTACGGCCTGCCTTCGTTCGGCGACAATCTGTCCGAAGATATATTCCCCGAAGAATTGTACAAACGTCATTCGTATGGAGAACCAACAGGGTTTTACCAATATGGCAACCGCACGCTGCGCCCGGAAACATTGAAAAAGGCCGGAAGCTATGAAGCACACTTTCCCTACCTTCTTGAACATTATTTGTTCAATCAGCCTTTCAAACATGTGATGGTCACCTTCTCCCTCGTCTGGCGCGGCATGTGGGTGGGTGGCAAACTCGCCCTGATCGCCCTGCCCGCACTGGCGGTATTTTTGATCGTGGCATTGCGGCGAAAACGCTGGGATTTCCTGCTTTACGCCATGCCCGGTGTGTTCATGCTGGGTTTTCATGCCTTTACCAGCGTCAACGTGACGCGCTACAATCTGATAATGCTCCCCGCGCTGGGCATCGTCTTCGCATGGACGGTCCTCTGGGCATGGCGGAAATGGAAAACAAGGAACGATGAGCCGCTGCCCGGCCTCGAACCGCTGACGAATACGAGTGTTTTATGACGATCGGTCTGGTCGCATTGCTAACCCTGTTCTCGTTCCTTCTGGCAACGGGACAAATCCTGTTCAAGATGGTGGCACGTACGGCGGATTCTTTGGCCAGTATCCCCGGCATTCTCGGCCTTGCTACGAATATCTGGTTCTGGCTTTCGCTCGTTTTATACGGCGCGGCTACGCTGCTCTGGATTTTCATCCTGCAAAAAATTGACCTCGTACAAGCTTATCCGTTTATGGCCCTGGGCTTTATCATCGTGCCGCTCGCCGCCGTGTTCTTCCTTGGTGAGCATGTGAATCTCTATTATTTCGCGGGCGTAACGCTGATCCTCACGGGCCTCTGGTTCATCACGGTCAAGGCGGGAGTGTAGTGCAGCCATGAAAATCGCCGTCGTCATTCCCTGCTATAAAGTCACCGCGCATATCGCAAAACTGATCCCGCAAATCGGCGCATCGGTGAACGCCATTTATTGCGTAGATGATGCGTGCCCCGAAAAAAGCGGTGATTTCATCAAGAGGAACTGCGCCGATGTGCGGGTGAAAGTCATCTATAACGAAACCAATCAAGGGGTCGGCGGCGCAATGCTGACAGGATACCGCGCCGCGCTCGCCGATAACATGGATATCATCGTCAAGCTCGATGGCGACGGGCAGATGGACCCCGCCCTTATCCCCGCCTTCACCGCACCTATCAGCGAAGGCCTGTGCGATTACACCAAGGGAAACCGTTTCCACAGGCTCGATGATCTCGAAAAAATGCCGCGCGTACGACTTATCGGCAATGCACTGCTCAGTTTCCTGACAAAACTATCGAGCGGATACTGGCATGTATTTGACCCCACCAACGGATACACCGCCATCCACGGCGCGGTCTTACGCGAAGTGCCGCTCGAAAAAATAGATCGGGGCTATTTCTTCGAAAGCGACATGCTCTTTCGCCTGAATCTGGCGCAGGCCGTTGTCCGCGATATCCCTATGCGCGCGGTTTATGAAGATGAACAAAGCAACCTGAAAATCGGCAGCATCGTCCCCAAATTCCTCGCCGCCCATGCCCGCAATCTCTATAAACGGATATTCTACAGCTATTTCCTGCGCGATTTTTCCATCGCCTCGCTGCAACTCGTCCTCGGCACGCTCCTTTTCGGTTTCGGCGTGATTTTCGGGATGCTCAAATGGTGGCAAAGTGCCGAAGCAGGCATCACGGCCAGCGCAGGCACGGTCATGCTCTCCGCCCTGCCCGTCCTGATCGGGGTTCAGATGATCCTTTCCTTCCTGCAATTCGATATGCAGAGCAAAATCCGGCCCCCGGCCTATAAGGATCTGATCCGTCTGGCGCAGGCCTCGGGAAATGCCGCCACGAGCCGCCGCAACGCGGCCTGAAGACCGGGGATATCCTTTCGGAAAATACAACTCCAAGGGTGACGCAAGCGGCTAATCCGGCTATGTTTCTGCCCATGCTTCGACAATTGCCCAACATCCTGACCATCTCCCGCATCGTGCTTTTACCGGCCCTGATCGGTCTGTTTTTTATGCCGGGTGAAACGGCGGCATGGGCGGCATTGTGGGTTTATATTTTCTGCGCCGTAACCGATTTCTTTGACGGATATCTGGCCCGCATGCTCAACGTCACCTCGAACTTCGGCACGTTCCTCGATCCGATCTCCGATAAAATTCTCGTGGCCTCTTTGTTGATCGCACTCGCCGCGTTTGATCGGCTCGATGGGCCATGGATGATCCCGGCGATTATCATTCTGACGCGTGAATTTCTGATTGCGGGACTTCGTGAATTCCTTGGCCCTCAGAATGTAAAAGTACCCGTCTCGAAACTCGCCAAATGGAAGACGGCATTTCAAATGACCGCGCTCGGCTTCCTTGTCATCGGCGATTACGGCGACGACACAATGCAATCCGTCTTCGGTTTTCTATCGGACAATGTCGTTGGTGCATTGTTGACGGGTCATATACTGCTTACCATCGCCGCCGCCATCACCGTTATCACCGGCTGGAATTACCTGAAGGCCGGCGCGAAACATATCGGATGATGGATATGTCCCGCCTCCTGTTCAAAATCGCTAAACCCTTCTTGCACCGGATGGACCCGGAAGATGCACACAAAATGACTTTGCGCGCGCTTAAAACCGGCGCTCTACCCTGTCCGGAACGCGTGAACGATCCGCGCCTGAAAACGACTTTGTGGAACCGCACTTTTCCCAATCCGCTCGGCCTTGCGGCGGGCTTCGATAAAAACGCCGATGTCATCGGCCCGATGCTCCAGATCGGTTTTGGCTTTGTCGAGGCAGGCACGGTCACGCCGCGCCAGCAGGACGGCAATCCCCGCCCCCGCGTGTTTCGTGACGCGGATCATGAAGCCGTCATCAACCGCATGGGTTTCCCGAATGACGGCGTTGAAAATTTTCGCCACAACATCGAAAAATTTCTGGAAGGTAAACCCCGCCCGGCCGGTGTCGTCGGCATCAATATCGGAATGAACAAAGGCGTGGAAGACCCGGCGAAAGATTACTGCACGCTGGTGCGTCAACTCGGCAATTATGCAGATTACCTCACCGTCAACATTTCTTCCCCCAACACGCCCGGCCTTCGCAATTTGCAGACCCGTGAAAACTTAATGCCGCTTCTAGCGCGCATCATGGAAGAACGCGCCAAATCCTGTGGCAAGACCGATGCGCCACCGCTTTTAGTCAAACTCGCACCTGATCTGGACGACGCGCAACTCAAAGACGTCGCCGCCTGTCTTACGGAAGCCGGGGTCGATGGCGTCATACTCGGCAACACCACGCTAGACCGCCCCGATTATCTGTCCGCCAGTTTCTATGAACAGCAAGGCGGCCTCAGCGGGCGTCCCCTGACCGATAAATCCACCGCGATCATTCGCCAGTTCTATAAACTTACCGATGGTAAAATGCCCATCATCGGAGCAGGCGGAATTTCAAGCGCGCAGGATGCCTACGCAAAAATCCGCGCTGGCGCTTCGCTCGTGCAACTCTACACCGCTCTTGTTTTTCAAGGGCCGGAACTGGTTTCGGATATTCTGACCGGCCTTATCCGGTTGCTACAAAAAGACGGGCTCGACCACATTTCAAAAGCGATTGGAAAAGACGCATGAAACACATACTTTTTCTTCTCACACTTTTTGCCGCTTTCCCCGCCGCCGCGCAGACCGCAACGCCGCAACCTGCAATCGCCATGCACGGCGAAGTCAAATACAAACCCGGCTTCACCCATACCGACTACGTCAATCCCGACGCGCCCAAAGGCGGCACGCTTAAAATAAATGATCTTGGCACATTCGATTCACTGAATCCTTTTATCATCAAAGGATCACCCGCCGCGCTTCTGGCTTATCTCGGTCAAAGCCCTCTCTATGACGCGCTGATGGAGCAAAGCACGGATGAGCCATTCTCTATGTACGGACTGCTCGCCGAAAGCATCGAACGCCCCGCCGACAATTCATGGGTTGCCTTCAATTTGCGTAAAGAAGCCAAATGGGCGGATGGCAAACCTGTCACGGCGGATGATGTCGTCTGGACCTTCAACGCCATGATGGAAAAAGGCGCGCCGTTCTTCAAAGCCTATTATGGCGATGTTAAGTCAGTTGAGACAACCTCCCCCACGCGCGTGATTTTCAAATTCTCGCACAACGACAACGCCGAATTGCCGTTGATTATTTCGCAACTTGCCATTCTGCCCAAACATTACTGGACCGCCGAAGGCCGTGATATAGGCAACACCACGCTCACGCCGCCGCTCGGCAACGGCGCGTATAAAATCGGCGCGGTTTCGCCCGGACGTTCCATCGAATATGTCCGCAACCCCGATTATTGGGGCAAGGATTTACCGATCAACAAAGGCCGGAACAATTTTGATCGCATCGTGGTTGATTATTACAAGGACGGCCATGTCGCGCTCGAAGCGTTTCTCGCTGGGCAATATGATTATCGGCTTGAGAACACCGCAAAGCTCTGGCACACGGCCTATAACACGCCACCTGTTCAGGATGGTCGTATTATAAAAGAAGAAGTGAAACATCAACGCCCTGCCGGAATGCAGGCCTTCCTCTATAACATGCGTCGCCCTGTCTTTACCGATATCGCGGTGAGAAAGGCTCTGGCCTATGCGTTCGATTTCGAATGGTCGAACAAACAATTCGCCTATAGCGAATACACGCGCACAGACAGCTATTTCGAAAACTCCGATCTTGCCGCGCCTGCCGGGCCTCCGACAGGTATGGAATTAAAAATTCTGGAACAATATCGCGGCCAGATTTCAGACGAAGTTTTCACCACCCGCTACCAACCACCCAAAAATGACGGCAGCGGCAATATGCGTGAAAGCCTGCGCACCGCCGCCAAAATCCTCGATGATGCTGGCTGGAAACTCGGCACCGATGGCATCCGCGCCAACGCAAAAGGCGAAAAATTAAAGTTCGAAATTATCGACGCCAACCCGATGTTCGAACGCTGGGTTTTGCCCTTCATCGCCAATCTGAAAAAGATCGGCGTACAAGCGAATTTCCGGGTTCTCGACCCCGCGCAATATCAGAACCGCATGAATGATTTCGATTATGACATGACCGTCGGCTCTATCGCACAATCGGATTCACCGGGGAACGAACAGCGAGATTTCTGGGAATCGAGCAAAGCCGATATACCGGGCTCACGCAACTACATCGGGATTAAAAACAAATCCATCGACGACATCATCGAAAAAATTATCCGCGCCAAATCCCGCGAAGAACTTGTGGCATACTGCCACGCGCTGGACCGAATTTTACTATCTGGCTATTACGTGATTCCACACTGGCATACGGACCATTTCAACCTCGCCTACTGGAAGAAACTGGAACGGCCCGAAACCCTTTCGCCGCTGACGCCGGGCGTGTCCGATACGTGGTGGGCCAGAAATCAGGACGTCCAATGAAAACAGCCATTATCATTCCCGCCCGCTACGGCTCTTCCCGCTTTCCCGGAAAACCGCTCGTAAAACTTGGCGGGCGCAGCATGCTTGCCCGCGTCGCTGATGTCGCAAAAGAAGCGGGAAAATCGCTCAAGCACGTAACACTCGCGGTCGCGACCGAAGATAAGCGTATCGAAGATCATTGCAAAGAAATTGGCATAGATTGCGTGATGACATCGGAAAGCTGTAAAACTGGCTCCGATCGTGTCCTCGAAGCCGCGCAGCATCTTGGCGGCGATTTCGATTTCGTCGTTGGCCTTCAGGGTGACGCGCCGTTTACGCCCACCGAAGCGCCATACAAAATGATTCAGGCTTTCATGTCTGATCCGAATATCGAAGTGGTCACACCGATTGTAAAACTCCGCTGGTCCGAACTCGACGCCTTACGTGAATCCAAAAAAATCACGCCGTTCAGCGGTACCACCTGCGTGATTGACAACAAAGGCAAAGCCCTGTGGTTCTCAAAAAATATTCTACCCGCGATCCGCAAGGAAGACGAACTGCGCAAAGATGAATTCTCACCCGTCTATCAGCATATCGGGTTATACGGTTTTCGCTTCGATATCTTGAAAAAATTCGTCACGCTGCCTGAAGGGCATTATGAAAGGCTCGAAGGTCTCGAACAACTTCGCCTGCTTGAAAATGGGATTTCCATTCAGACCGTGACGCTTGATGTCGATGCAGGCCTTGCACAAGCCGGGATCGATTCACCCGAAGATGTCGCAAGGGCGGAAAAAATCCTATCTAAAATGTCATCCTGAGCCGCAGGCGAAGGATCTCATGAGATTCTTCGCTTCGCTCAGAATGACAGAATAATTTATGCAGCCACATCCCACTTTGGCGCAAACCCCGGATTAACCTGTCGCCCGTCGGAACGCGCCAGCGCATGGATCTTTTTCATGTCATCTGCGCTCAATTCAAAATCAAAAATATCTATATTGCTCTTGATATTGTCCGGCGTCGCAGACTTGGGAATGGCGGCTACGTCTTGCTGCATCAGCCAGCGCAACGCAACCTGCCCCGCGTTCTTACCATGCTTCAAACCAATTTCTTTCAACGTGGCGTCTTGAATAACTTTGCCGCGCGCCACGGGTGAATAAGCCGTGAGCATCATATTGTTCTTCTGCACGAACTCCAGAACCGGCTTTTGTGATAGATACGGATGATATTCCACCTGATTGTTACACACGCGCCTGCCGGAAATTTTCAGCGCTTCTTCCATTTGCTTGACGGTGAAATTGCTAACGCCGATAAGCTTTGCCTTCCCGGCATCTTGTACTTGCATCACACCTTCGACCAGTTTTGCCACCGGCGTTTCCGGGAACGGCCAGTGGACCAGCAGCATATCGACATAATCGGTTTTAAGTTTGCGCAGACTTTCATCGACGGATTCTAAAACCGTGCCACCGGAAAATTCACCGCGCCAGACTTTGGTGGTCAGGAAAATCTTATCGCGCGCCACGCCCGATTGTTTGATCCCATCGCCCACTTCGGCTTCGTTCTCATAAATCTGGGCGGTATCGATATGTGTGTAGCCATTCTGGATCGCAAAATCGACGGACTGAACCGCCTCTTTTCCAGAAAGTTGCCATGTGCCAAAACCCAGCAATGGTACGTTAAAACCTCGTAACGAAATGGTTTTCATCTGAATATCCTTCTCAACAATTGATTTCTGGAACCTATAACAAACATCCGAAGTTGGTAGGGCCTTGCCCAAATTTATTTGGAGATTATGACCTTATGGTAGAACGTTACAAGCACGGATATAGTTGCAATCAACGCACAGGCAACTGGAAATGGCGGGTAATCCATAGCGGCGTTGTGCTCTCTCAGGGACCATCGGAAGATGACGAAGCGCCCCGAAAAATGGCGGAATCCAGGATTCCGTCGAACAGTTAGCATATTGCAACATTGGCATAATTGGGGTTTCATGGATCATCATGACGACCCTGATTATCGCCCGCCACGGCAACACGTTCGAAAAAGATGAAACGCCGCGCCGTGTCGGCGCGAAAACCGACTTGCCGCTTGTCGAAAGCGGGCGTGCTCAGGCGCATTCCATCGGCCGCTGGCTAAAATCGAACGGGATTTATCCAGAAGCAATTTATTCCTCGCAATTACAACGCACGAAAGAAACTGCGGAGATAGCTTTAAAAGAAGCCGGATACAAAGAACCTGTCTATCCCCTCGCCATCTTCAACGAAATAGATTACGGACCGGATGAAAACCAGCCCGAAGACGCTGTTATCGCCCGCGTCGGTGAACAGGCGTTAAAAGACTGGGATAAAAACGCGGTCGTGCCGCCGGGGTGGAATTTCGATCCCGCACAATGTATCGAAGACTGGAAGAATTTCGCGAATCACATAATCGACGACGAACAAAGCTGCATTATGGTCGTCACCTCCAACGGCATCGCCCGCTTCGCCCCCCATATTACGGGTGATTTCGATTCTTTTGCGCAAAACCATGGAATCAAGATTTCCACCGGCGCGGTTTGCGTCCTACAATACGAAAACGGCCGCTGGACGGTCAAAGACTGGAACGTAAAACCGACATGCTGAATTACATCCTCCGCCGCTTGCTTTTAATGATCCCGACTTTGCTCGGCATCATGCTCATTTCGTTCGTTATCGTCCAGTTCGTTCCCGGCGGCCCGGTGGAGCGCATGATCTCACAACTACAAGGCCATGACATCGATGCAACAGCGCGGTTCGGCGGTGGCGACGGCGGTGGAGCCGACATGGCGATCGGCGCAGGTGGTTCCGACGGCGGCGCGGCCTCCAAATATCGCGGCGCGCAAGGCCTTGATCCTGAACTCGTTGCCGAACTCGAAAAAATGTACGGGTTCGATAAACCCGCGCCTGAACGTTTCTGGATCATGGTAAAAAACTATGCACGCTTTGATCTCGGCGAAAGTTACTACCGCGATGTTTCCGTCATCGATCTGATCCTCGAAAAAATGCCGGTGTCAATTTCACTCGGCCTGTGGTCGACGCTACTGATCTACCTTATCTCCATTCCGCTCGGCATCAAGAAGGCCGTGAAAGATGGAGAAGCTTTCGACATCTGGACGTCCGCCGCCGTGTTCATCGGCTACGCCATCCCCTCTTTCATGTTCGCTATCTTGCTCATCATCTTATTCGCGGGCGGACGATATTTTGATATCTTCCCCATCCGCGGACTCTTGTCGGACGACTGGCAGGACATGGCATGGTGGCAGATCAGCCTAGATTACGCATGGCACATGGTTTTGCCCATCGCCGCCATGGTGATATCAGGATTCGCCGGATTAACCATGCTGACGAAAAACTCGTTCCTCGATGAAATCGGCAAACAATATGTTCTTACCGCACGTGCGAAGGGATTAACCGAACGCGAGGTTTTGTATGGCCATGTCTTCCGCAACGCGATGCTGATCGTCATCGCCGGGTTCCCCTCCGCCTTTCTGGCCATTTTCTTTACCGGATCCTTGCTGATAGAGGTGATTTTCTCCCTCGACGGGCTGGGACTGCTGAGTTACGAGAGCGTCATTAACCGTGATTATCCCGTTGTTTTAGGAACTTTATACGTCTTTTCCCTTATGGGCCTGATCACCACCCTGATCCGCGACGTGGTCTATGTCATGGTTGACCCCCGCATCGATTTCGACGCCAGGACCGTATAGCCATAAATCATTTGACAGAATAACTATTTTCGGGTACCTTCCCGCCCACTTTCAAACGAACGGAAACGGTTATGGACCTCAAGGATATTCAGGAAAAACTTAAAGAACTGCGCGACCGCATCAAGGCGGAAGGCTGTATCTCCGAAACCTCGGAAGAAGAACTGAAATCTCTTCTCAATAACACGGTCATCAGCGCGCATGACCAACTCGCCACGATCCAATCCAAACTAGGCACCGCCATGGCAATGCGTGCCACCAATGACAATATCTTGACGCCTGATCAGAAAAAGCGTCTGTCTATCGTTGAAAAAACCGGAACAGGCTCGAACGCCGTTCACTAAGGAGTAACTCATGTGGGAAAAAGACAAATGTTATCGTTTTCTCTTTAACGAAAATGGGCTGGCCGTAGCTAAGGCATTTGTATACATAGATGGAATATATCCAGACTATCATAGTTCTCTAAGGCATGTACCGGAACAAGATTTCGCCCGCAAATATGGCTGGCCAACACCATCCGCAAGGGAAATCATACAAAAAACTATGGAATCGAGATATCCCGACTTGCTAGCTTTGGAAAAATATCTCAAAGATAATCCCAAAATTAATCCAGAAAGCACAACTTTTAGAAGCGCATGCGCCCGCGTCGGCCTTGAACCGCCCCCCATATTTGAGAAGCGTCGAAAAATATATCAGGGGCAGGATTGCTATGGCCCGGCACCAACCTTCGAAGAAAAATTGAAAGACCTTTTTCTTGTCGCGAATGCCCAAGAGGCTTGTGGAGATTTTTCAAAAGATTTCCCAATCATACCCGTGGGTAGTACGAAATATATAGACCATAGGCATTCTTGATATCTGCAGGCCATCCAACATCGACAGCCCCAAGACGCTGCAATAACGTCGAATTCGGGGATGATCTATAAATTGGCGCTTGGCGGCACCCCTTCCTCCCCCTAAAATACCCGCCATGACGTTATCGCCCCTCACCCATCGCCGTTTAGCCCAGTTCCGGGCCAATAAACGCGGCTATTATTCCTTCTGGATTTTTTTGACGCTGCTCGGCATCTGCCTGTTCGCCGAAGTGATCGCGAATGACAAACCGATCCTGATCTCCTACAACAATTCCCTCTACACGCCCTTACTACACGCCTACCCGGAAACCACGTTCGGTGGTGATTTCGAAACCGAAACTGATTATCGCGATCCGTTCGTCAAAGACCTGATCGCCAAGAACGGCTGGATCGTCTGGCCGCCGATCCGTTTTTCGTACGACACGATTTCCTATGACCTGCCCGAACCCGCGCCATCGAAACCCACGAGCGTAAATATCCTCGGCACGGACGATCAGGGGCGCGATGTTGCCGCGCGCGTGATTTACGGCTTTCGCATTTCCGTCGTCTTCGGCCTGATCCTCACCATCATCAGCTCGATCATCGGCATCACGGCGGGCGCGTTTCAAGGTTACTATGGCGGACGGCTCGATTTATTCATGCAGCGCGTGATCGAAGTATGGTCATCCCTGCCCTCGCTCTACATCCTCATCATCTTCTCGGCGATGTTCGTGCCGGGATTCTGGACTCTGCTCGCCATCCTGCTGCTCTTTTCATGGGTATCGCTCGTCGATGTGGTGCGCGCCGAATTCCTGCGCGCCCGCAATTTCGATTATGTCCGCGCCGCCAATGCGCTCGGCGTATCGAACCTCACCATCATGCGCCGCCACGTGCTGCCCAACGCGATGGTGGCGACGATGACGCTTATGCCCTTTATTCTCACAGGCTCTATCACGGCGCTGACCTCACTTGATTTCCTCGGTCTTGGTTTACCACCGGGTTCAGCTTCCCTTGGCGAATTACTCTCGCAAGGAAAAAACAACCTGCAAGCCCCATGGCTCGGCATTTCGGCGTTCGTATCGCTCGCCTTCATGCTGACCCTACTCACCTTCATTGGCGAGGCCGTGCGCGATGCATTCGATCCGCGCAAGACGAACTTGTAATGTCCTCCCTCGTCGGCTGCCTTCTCGTCCCCACAACCAAAAACCCTGACACAGGGCTGTGGTTCATCTTCCATCATGAATCGGATGGCATTCTGGCCTTCGATATCACCACCGAACATTCCGAAATCCCGTTCCGCCATTTTGAATCCGTGCTCGATGGCGGCGCGCACAGATCGATCCGCGATAAAATCGTCTATCTGGGCGGACCCAACCAATCGGACAACGCGATGCTCGTCCTTCACAATGGCGCGAAAGAAACACCGGACACGCATGTCATCAGTCCGGATTTTTCGTTCCAATCCTACCGCTATGTCTTGGTCCCCGGCCATCCGCCTTCTATTGCCAAGGCAGACGACACGCCATCCCGCATAGCGCTAGCCCCCCATGCCGAATTCCTGATCGTCATGGGTTTTCGCCTCTGGACCATGGATATGCTGGAAAATGAGCTTAAAAACTGGCAATGGACGCTCCTGCCCGCCAGTCCGGATATCGTTTTCCGCACGCCCCGCAAGGACCGCCTGCAAAAGGCCCGCCGCTCCATCAACTAGCGGCGATTAAGACGGAATATCCACGCCAGCGCCAATCCTGTCGCCACGCCGACCACCATGTCGAAGATGACAGTAAAAAAGAATGTGATGGCCAACACGAATGTTTCTTTACTGTTCCCGGCACGAATAATATCAACCACCACCTTCAGATGCGCCATACGCCACGCCGTCACCAGCAGCAACGCCGATAACGCCGACATCGGGATCTTACTAATCCACGGTGCAAGCATCAGCATATAGATCAACAACAATACCGCATGCATCACCGACGCGATCGGCGTTTTCGCACCTGCCTGTATATTGGCCGCCGTGCGGGCAATCGCACCCGTAGCCGGAATCCCCGCGAACAACCCGCTTAAAAAATTGCCGATACCAATCCCTGTCAGTTCGGCGTTCGGATCATGTTTTTCTTCGGTGAGATTGTCCGCGATGGTTGCCGACAGCAGCGATTCCAGCGCTGCCAGAATCGCGATAGTGAGCGCGGGCCAAAGCAACGGCACGATATCCATCGTATCCGGCCAATGGAATTGCGGCAGATACGGCGGAATGCCGCCGATTTTGTCACCGTTCGCGGCGATATAAGAAAATACGTTCTCAATCGTCCGGACAGGCATGCCCTGCTGCATGCAGACGAAAGCCATCAATGTTGCCACGCCAATCCCGGCAACGGGTGCAGGAATGATTGTCGTCACTTTCCTGAACCAGACGATGATAATCAGTGTGACGACACCGATCACCGCCTCTTGCGGTGTGAGCGCCGGCAGGTGAGATAAAATGGCCGAAACTTTATCGATATAATGCGGGCCGAGTTTTTCAATGCCAAGCCCAAGGAAATCGTTCATCGCCAGTGTCGCGATCACCACGGCTATTCCGGCCGTGAACCCCACGACGAC
This sequence comes from uncultured Micavibrio sp., assembly GCA_964539025.1. Lineage (GTDB taxonomy): Bacteria > Pseudomonadota > Alphaproteobacteria > Micavibrionales > Micavibrionaceae > Micavibrio_A. The sequence continues at coordinate 91,580 of CAZIFA010000005.1, read as the reverse complement.
CGTATAGGGTACATGCTCGATATATTTGCCAAGCCGCAGAACGCCCATGGCGATCAACAATCCGCCCGCTATCAACTGGCACCAAATCAAACCCGTCAGGCCATACTGTGCGACAATAGGTGCCAAGATGGCGACGAAAGCCGCGGTCGGCCCGCTCACCTGCACTTTCGATCCGCCCAGTAACGCTGTGATAATCCCCGCAACGATGGCGGTATACAGCCCGTGCTGGGGCGGCAGACCAACGGCGATCCCCAAGGCCATCGACAATGGCAGCGCCACGAGCGAAACTACGATTGCCGCCGACAGATCCGACCGGAATGTAGGAAAATTATACCCCTTTTGCAGGGTCTCTTTAAGGGCTGTGCCGATGGGGAAAACGAACATTGTTTGAATCTACCAGAAAATAGGATATTTTCTAAGGGCATTCAAAGAAAGAACATCTTATGACTTTAAGCAATTCCATCGCCGCCATGAAAGACGAAATCGCCGCATATCGCCGCGAGCTTCACCAGAATCCGCAAACCTCTTACGAGGAAACTTTCGCGTCCGATCTCGTCGCCAAAAAACTCACCGAATGGGGAATCTCTTTCACACGCGGCATGGCCGTAACGGGCATAGTCGCCACTATCGAAGGCCAGAAGACAGATTCAGGCAAAGCCATCGGTCTTCGCGCCGACATGGATGCGCTTGATATCGTCGAAGGCTCCGGCCAGCCATGGGCATCAAAAATTCCCGGCAAAATGCATGGCTGCGGCCATGACGGCCACACCGCGATGCTGCTGGGCTCCGCGAAATATTTATCCGAAACACGCAACTTCAACGGCAAGGTGCATCTGATCTTTCAACCTGCCGAAGAAGGCGGCGCCGGAGCGATAAGGATGATTAAGGAAGGCTTGTTCAAAAAATTTCCGATGAACGCTGTGTTCGGCATGCACAACTGGCCCGGCATGAAGCAAGGCACGCTCGGCCTGCGTCCAGGCCCGATCATGGCCTCATCCGATACGTTCGAAATGACTCTCACAGGCAAAGGCGGACATGCTGCTCTGCCCCACCTGAACATCGATCCCATCGTCGCCGGATCGCAAATCGTCACGGCACTACAATCCATCGTTTCGCGTCAAATAGATCCAGTCGATCAGGGTGTTGTCTCCGTCACAAATTTCAAAGCGGGCACCGGCGCATCGAACGTTATTCCGGACACGGCCTATCTGTCCGGCACATTCCGTGCGTTCAAGGTCGAAACACGCAAACTCCTGAAAACCCGCATAGAAGAAATCTCGACCGCTATTGCCAAGGCGATGAACGTAAAGATCGATATAAAATTCGGCGACGGCTACGACCCCACCATCAACCATGTCGAAGAGAGCACGTTCTGCGCCAATGTTGCGCGTGAAATGCTGGGCGATGCGAACGTAAACGCCAATGTCGAACCTTGTATGGGCGCGGAAGATTTCGGCGCGATGCTGCAAGAAGTCCCCGGCTGTTACATCTGGATGGGCCAATCGGTGGACAAAGCCGACAGCCCCCACAACAAATTCCTGCACAATGCCGGATATGACTTTAACGACGACATTATCCCGACGGGCATTGAATACTGGGCCCGCGTTGCCGAAGCCGCGTTACCGCTCAAGAAATAATTATGGCTGCCGACCGAATTGGCTGGAAAGATTTGGCATGGCGGTCCTGACATGCTCCTCTGGCTTAAGGACAAGAGTGCCGGCGCCCGTATCCGTCAACAGTTCAATTTCGATTGCCTTTGGATCAGCGCCATCGAGGATAACCACACCGCCGATGTTCGGATTGTTGGCAACACTGGCGGCCGCTTTCACCTTCGTTTTCATACCTCCGGTAATCGTTCCGTCAGCGATGAGCGAAGCAATTCTATCCGTTCTTAATTCAGTGATTTTGTTTTTGTTCTTGTCCAGAACACCCGGAATGTTGGAACACAGAATCAGGCGATCGGCCCTTAACGCAACAGCAATCTCCGCTGCAACATCATCGGCGTTCACATTGAAACACACACCGTCATTGCCTGCGCAAATCGGATGAAAAATCGGCACGCTGTTCTGATCGGCGAGATGGGAAAGTTTAGCAACATCCACATATGAAACGCGACCCGTGCGTGTATCGCTACCATCGTAGTAAGGCACGGCAGTGAGCAAACGATTGTCGTTACCACCAAGACCTACGGCAGCAACGTTGGCACCAAGACGGCTAGCTTCTTCATGAAAATAATTGACAATGCGGCGATTCAACTCGTTAAGGCAGCGATGCGTAACTTCCAGCGTCGGTAAATCGGTATCGCGGCGTTCCTTAGCCCCAAACCATTTGGGTTCAATACCTTCCTTCTCAAGTTCGGCATCGATCTGCTTGCCGCCGCCATGGACCAGCACAACGCGCGCCCCAAGATTTTTAAGCGTAATCGCCTGCTTCATAAGATTGCGCATGACCGGCTCTTGCTCTACCAGTTCACCGCCAAATTTGATGACGATCGTTTTATCCCTGTATTTGGCGGCATTCTTTGCCACCACCGCATAGAAGTCAGGAGAAATGGTTAACACCGTTCCGTCAGTCATAATAGTACACCTCTTATGCAGCCTTGCTTGGCGCGGCTGCTACGCTCGTCTTTTAAAAATTTCCGTTATGTATACTTTTTTTGCCTTTGGGGTCAAATAATTATTGCATTTCGGAGCGATTTTCCTGTAACTATTACCCTATGAACACCGTTTCGCACGACAGCTTGAGCCTGCAACGACGACGAATCCGCTGACCGCCCGGTTGGTAAAGGTTCGGACGTGACGCCTATCGTCACACAATAAAAACAATAAGCCTCCCATCGCTAGCGGTCACCGAGACCCCCTCTGATACAGAGCAGGGCTCTTTTGTTAACTTTTCTCAAAAACAAAAGATTTTAGACCAAAGGATGCGAGACTATGCTCGATACACAATTTGCCACGCTGGCTGACCCCGACCCTTACCAGGGCACGTGCCCTATCACGGAACCCGAAGAAACCTTTACGCCTGTATTACTAGATGAATCCGACATCCCCGCTTTTTGCGCGCTTCAGCAAAAAGTCTGGAATGCCCTGCCCGATCACCAAAAACACTTCCTCAAACTTAGGACCGAAGAAGACCTCAAAGCCCATCTTGATAGCAGGATGCCGATTATCGGCGTTAAGGATAAGAATGGAAATCTGGTGGCGCAGGCTCTCGTCTCTTATCCCTTGTATGCCGAAGCGGTGAAAAATCTCGAAGGCTATCCCATCAGCGGATCGGAACCTGTTACGGCCATCGTCCAGTCTCTGGCCGTCAGCCCTGAACATGGGGGCAAAAAATTATCCCAGATGGTTCTGGATGTCGCCAAGGATATGGCGCTTATGTCCGGCCATGTGCAGATTCTGGCCAAGGTGGCGGACGACAATCCGGCCAGCATCAGCAGCTTCCTGAAAAGCCGGTTTACTGCGGCTTCTCATGGAAATGACCCGAAACTGGGCTATGCCGTGACCTATTGGAAATACAATATTTACCAAGGGTGCGGTGCAGCTTCCACTGCGCTGGCTTTAACGTCTAAAATCGCTTAAAATAGAACAAGTTATAAAAATTCTATAAAGCACGGAGACACCTATGGCGGACACGCAATTTCTTAATCGCGCGAATGAGATTTTGATCAATGTCTATGGCTTCTGGCCCGTCCAGTTCGCCAAGGGTAAGGGCGTCTACATCACCGACACCGAAGGCAAGAAATACCTCGATTTCGGTGCCGGGATCGCCGTGAACAACCTTGGCTACGCCCACCCGACCTACACCAAAACCATCAAAAAACAGGTTGAAACCCTCCATATGGGCCTGTGCTATGTCGCCGATGAAAAACGGATCGAGGCCGCCGAAACCATTCTGGCACTGTCAGAATTTGATCAGGTTTTCTTCTGCTCCACGGGGGCCGAGGCCGTCGAAGGCGCCCTGAAAACCGCCCGCAAATGGTCCATCGAAACCAAAGGGCCGGACGCTTACGAATTTATCTACGTCAAAAACTCCTTCCATGGTCGCACGATGGGCGCGTTGTCCGTGAATGGACAACAGCAGTACCGTCAGGGGTTCGAACCCTTCCTCCCCGGCACGCATGAAGCCGAATTTAACAACCTTGAAAGCGTAAAAAAACACATCTCGAAAAATACCGCAGCCATCATCGTCGAGCCTGTGATGGGCGAAGGCGGCATCATTCCCGCATCGCAGGAATTTATCGAAGGCTTGCGCAGGTTATGCGATGAACACAATGTCGCGCTGATATTCGATGAAGTTCAGTGCGGCATGGGCCGCATCGGCACCATCTTCGCGTATGAACATTTCAATGTCGTGCCGGATTTGATTTGCCTTGCCAAAGGACTCGGCGCGGGTTTCCCCGTAGGCGCGTTCATGGGCAAGAAAAAGTTTACCTCACACATCACGCCAGGATCGCACGGCTCCACCTATGGCGGCAACCCGCTCGCTTGCTCCGTGGTGACGACCGTTTTGAAAGAACTCATCAAACCGGGCTTTCTCGAAAATGTCGATAAGGTCGGCGCGGTGCTTAAAGACGGCCTTGAATCCATCGCCCGCGAAAGCAATTTGATCTCCAACGTGCGCGGCCTCGGCATGATGATCGCCGCCGATTACAATGGCGGTCCTGTGAAAGACTTCGTTAAACTGCTGCTGAAAAACGGATTGATCGCGCTGTCCTGCGGTGAAAACTCACTTCGAATAGTACCCCCACTGATCCTGACCGAAAAACAGGCCAAGGAAGGCCTTTCCATCATCAAGAAAACATTGAGCCAGACAAAATGAACCATTTTTTAGACCTCTCTGACATTCCTGCAGCCACCTTGCGGGCTATCCTCGACGATGCGCACGCGCACAAAAAAGAAAAATTCTCGCCGCGCCAAGTCATGCATGGGCTTTCGCTCGCCATGATGTTCGACAAGAAATCGACCCGCACGCGCGTGTCGTTCGAGGTTGCGATGAAACAACTCGGCGGTCACACCGTCGTGATGGATATGGTGAACATGCAGGTCGCGGGGGCCGAAAGCATCGAAGACACCGCCAAGGTCCTCTCCCGCTTCGTCGATGCCATCATGATAAGGATGAGCGATCAGGATACGCTCAATGAATTAGCCAAATACGCCGCCGTTCCCGTCATCAACGGCATGACGGACAATTCCCACCCATGCCAGATTATGGCGGACCTTATGACGATCGAAGAAAAACTCGGCAACATCAAGGGCAAAAAAATCGCGTGGATGGGTGATTACAACAACGTCTCGCGCACATTCGTGCAAGCTTCGAAGAAATTCGGATTTGAATTCGTCGCCGCCATTCCCAAAGCGCTGCACGCTAAGGCCGACAGCAACGCCATCATCACCGATGATCCGAAAGCTGCCGCCAAAGACGCCGACGTCATCGTCACCGACACATGGGTGTCGATGGGCCAGGAAGGCAAGAACATCGAAATGTTCTGGCCGTATCAGGTAAACGCCGCGTTGATGAAACTCGCCAAACCCCACGCGCTGTTTATGCATTGCATGCCGATCCATCAAGGTGAGGAAGTCGCCAACGACGTCCTGCAATCCCCGGCCTCCGTTATTTACGACGAAGCCGAAAATCGCCTTCATGCGCAAAAAGCTATCTTGGCGTGGTGCCTGAAAGACGCAGGCGTTCGTGTTAAGGCCGCTGTCTAGCATTCCCTAACCGTCATCCCGACCGGAGCCGAAGGCGAAGCGGAGGGATCTTTACTCTATCCAATCCACCAAAGATCCCTCGGCTTCGCTCGGGATGACAGCAGTGTGGCCTGAACTTTAAGAAACTGAAGCCGCGCTGTGACTAAATGTCGAAATGCCTGCCCATGCACAACGCATAAGCTATCGCGGCCTTATCAGAATAAACATCCGGGATTTTGGCACGTAGTCCAGAAAATTTATCGCGAAGACGCGCATCACGAAACTCATGCCCATCTCTCAAATGTTCAAAATCTATTTGCTCGTTTACGGTTAAGGCATCATGCACGTAATCAAACGTGCCCTCGCCCGCAACAAATCTTTCCATGAAGTTTGTGAAATCATTCGCATCGGCAAGGTAGACCAGATATTTTGAATCACCCAATCCCGTGGTTTCATGATCGACATAAAATGCGCCGGTAACTTCGTTATTTAAAAATTCTACCAGCCTGTCCTGTACATCCGGTCCGGCTTCAAAGCGATTACTACTGGATCGCCTCGTTTGAAACTGGAAGAAAAATCTTTCATAATTCTCATCTTTCCAGAAATCAGATTCGGGCATTTCACATCTCAGATGAACCGATACTCTCTCGCCTTTTATTAGTTTCGATAATGGCATTTTACTCTCCTCAAAAAACTTTGTTCGAAGACGCTAAATTTTTCCGTAAAGGAACGCAAGGGCAACCAAAAACAACAATTGCGAATAATTCTCATTTTCTATCTTGACGCAGGCGTTGCCCCACTGTATTTGATAATCATTCGCAATAGAGGAGTGAATAAAAAATGCAACCAACACAAGTACATAACAAAGCAGCCCAAGCCACAGATGCCGCAATCCCCAGCAGCCAGCCCGCACAGCAAACGCCGGGAGAATCTATTGAAGATATCGACCACAAAGAGCGTGTCGGATATGGCGGCGGCCAATATGCCCAAACCGTGGCCAAAAATAAGCTCTTCCCCGGCTACTAATTTCTACCGGAAAAAATCCAACGACCACTACGTCACCCATGGATTTCCTGATACAAAGGAAAACCATGGGTGAAAAACTTCTAGACATCAAAAATCTTTCCGTAGATTTCAAAACAACCGATGGCGTGTTCCGTGCCGTTAAAAACGCATCCTTTTCCATTGATCGCGGCCAGACCGTCGCGCTGGTCGGCGAAAGCGGCTCGGGCAAATCCGTCACCGCCCTTTCGGTGATGCAGCTTCTCCCCTACCCCCTTGCCTCGCATCCAGCCGGATCGTCCATAATCTTCGAAGGTCAGGAAATGGTCGGCAAGAAAGATGCCTTCATGCGCACGATTCGGGGATCGCAGATCGGCATGATCTTTCAGGAGCCGATGACCGCGCTCAACCCGCTGCATACAATCGAACGCCAGATCGGCGAAATTTTAAAACTGCACCAGAAAATGAATGAAAGCGCGGTAAAAAAACGCGTGTTCGAACTGATGGACCTTGTGCAATTGCCGGGTTTAAAAAACCGCCTCAACGCCTATCCACATGAGCTTTCCGGCGGCCAGCGTCAGCGCGTGATGATCGCCATGGCGCTCGCCAACAACCCCGAGCTTCTGATCGCGGATGAACCAACCACGGCCCTCGATGTCACCGTACAGGCGGAAATCCTTGAACTGCTCGAACGCCTGCAAAAAGAACTCAATATGGCGATGCTGATGATTACGCATGATCTATCCATCGTCGAAAAATTTGCCGATCATGTCTGCGTGATGAAAAATGGCGAAATCGTCGAACAGGACAAAACTGCCACAATTTTTGCCGCGCCCCAACAGGCATACACAAAAATGCTACTTGCCGCCCAGCCGCGCGGCCTAGCCAAAACCCCGACGCAGACATCGAAAATCGTGATCGAAGCTAAAAACATTTCCGTCCATTTCCCGAGAAAGAAAAACTTCTTTGGCAAAATCACCGAAGTCGTCAAAGCCGTCGATGGACTGGATGTCACCATCAAGGCCGGACATACGGTTGGTGTCGTCGGCGAAAGCGGCTCGGGCAAATCCACGCTTGGTTTTGCCATTCTACGCCTGCTCAACGGCAAGGGCGCAATCAAATTCAACGGCGCCGACATTTCCGCCTATAACCGTAAGCAGATGACGCCGCTGCGCTCCGATATGCAGATCGTTTTCCAGGACCCGTTCGGTTCATTGTCCCCGCGTATGAGCGTTTCCGAAATTATCGGCGAAGGTCTGAAAGTTCATCGCGCCGATATGACCCCAGCCCAACGAGAAGAGCTTGTTGTAAAGGCACTTAACGACGTTCACCTCAATCCCGACACGCGTCACCGCTACCCACATGAATTTTCAGGCGGGCAACGCCAGCGCATCGCTATCGCCCGCGCCATGGTGCTGGAACCAAAATTTGTTGTGCTGGATGAACCAACCTCCGCACTCGATGTCTCCGTGCAATCGCAGATCGTCGATTTGCTGCGCGAACTACAGGAAAAACACAATCTCGCCTATCTGTTCATTAGCCATGATCTGCGCGTCGTCCGCGCCATGGCACACGACCTGATCGTCATGAAAGATGGAAAGGTTGTGGAATCAGGCCCGGCTGCGCAAATCTTCGCCGCACCCAAGGAAAGCTATACCAAAATCTTGATGGATGCGGCGCTCAATCTAAAAGCACGCCAAGCCGCCTAGGATTCCACCTGAACCGGATTGTTTTGAATTCCCCATTGATACGCCCGCGATAACGATGTGATCCAAAGAGCCCCCAACAACAATGATGACATCAATATAGGAATGGAAAGCAGGAAGTCGACCACAAACCCCTGCATGCCGTCGGGCGCCGTCCCGCCACGAGCCACCGTCAGAATAAAGCCAACGATAAAAATATAGACGACCAGTGCAACCACAAAAATCATCATAAAGATGAGGTTCGAGCCGATCAGCGGCCAGATCAAACCCTTCGAAGCGCGCTTGGCATCCGCCCAGCTCAATTTTACACCAACGGATCTTGCCGGAAATAGGAACGAAGCTCTGATAAAAAGGAATGTCAGAACGAGCATAATGATTATTATGCCGCACCCTCCTACCACTGCAATTCCCTGTCCATACTTAGGCAAAACTCCGTTCGCCAGATGATTGAAAAATTCTATGCCTACGCCGAACAGTCCGCTGATTCCGATAAAAATTCCTATAAACTTCCAATCGTCGCCTTTCAGCGTAACTGGATTGACCTCATGCGCTCTGTCGGGACCGTTCAGCGAGCTACGATGCCATGCCAACGCGAAACAGGCGAACACGAACAGCGTGGCCGCAGCCATAATATATGCAATATAATTCGCATGCATCATAAGCCCCGCCTGCTTGATGATGCTGACGACAAGAAGTAATGGAAAAATTATCTTGATATGGTTGAAGAACAGCGGAATGTTCGAAAACACGAAATTCTTGGCTTCTCCCGATAATGTAAAAACGCCCGGTTTCGACATGATTAAATCCTTCTATTCCCCCATTGCCGTGCCTTCGCGGCGCGGGTCTGCCGCGCCGGTCATGACACCGTTGTTGATACTGATGGCCGTAAGGCCGCTATTAAGTTCGCTTAATTCTGCCGGATGCCCGAAACGGCGCAGCGGTTCGGCAAGATCAGACGCCCCCGCCTCAAATTCGATTCCCTTGCCGCGATTGATGACATTCGGCGCGGCCAGCGCACTCACAATATCCTGTTGCCAATCGATAACGCTGACGATGCGTTCCAGAACATAGCCGATGATCGCGCTGCCGCCCGCCGATCCAATGACAAGAAACGGTCTGCCATCCGGCGCAAAGATGATTACCGGTGCCATGCTGGAACGCGGACGTTTGCCGCCTTCGACACGGTTGGCGACCGTTTTCCCGTCGACTTCGGGTACGAATGAAAAATCGGTAAGCTGGTTGTTCAAAATAAATCCACCCGCCATCATGCGCGATCCGAAGGAATCTTCAACACTGTTGGTCATGGAAATAATGTTTCCGCCCGCATCGACGATGCAAAAATGCGTCGTGCCCGGCGGTTTTGGGTAAACCGGTTCAGATGCCGGAAGATGTTTTTGCCAAGCCCTTGGTGTTCCCGGCATGATTTTCGGCGTAGCTTTGCCCGGCGTGATCATCGCCGCGCGCTGTTTTAGATACGTAGGATCAATCAGCATCTCGCCCGGTGATTGCACATAGTCCGGATCGGCCATGTAATAATTCCTATCGGCAAACGCAAGCCGCGATGCTTCGGAAATTAGATGCCATGCTTGCGGCGAATTCACTCCCATCGCCGCAAGGTTGAAATTTTCCAGGATGCCCAGCGTCGCCAGCAATGTTAGCCCGCCTGACGACGGCTCACCGATAGAACAAACCATATAGCCGCGATACTTACCGCAGATGGATTTTCGCTCAACGGCTTTGTAATTCGCCATATCTTCAATGGAAAGAAGACCAGGATTCTCGATATCCTCGCGTACAGCTTTGGCGATGGTTTCCGCAATATCGCCCTTATAAAACGCATCCGCGCCGCCCATAGCAATCGAGCGTAACGTGCGGGCATAGGGTGGATTGACCAGCCGCCCACCCTCGCTGATCGGCGTCGCCGAGTCAGGAAAGAAATAAAGCAGCGTTGAATTGAACAATTGCAGATTGCCTGCGTCATGATCGATCATCGCGCTAAGCCGTGGCGTCACCGCAAATCCAGTTTCGGCCAGAGTGATGGCGGGTGAGAACAAATCGCGCCACGGTCGCACGCCAAATTTTTTATGAAGCATTTCCAGCAAACGCACTGTGCCCGGCACGCCGACCGCGCGTCCGCCGAGTGCAGCATCGTAAAACGCCATCGGTTTTCCATCGTTGCCACGAAACAGATATTGCCCCGCCTGCGATGGTGCCGTTTCACGCCCATCGAACGAATAAACCTGATTGGTCCTGCGATCATAATAAAGCGCGAAGCCGCCGCCGCCGATGCCTGATGATTGCGGCTCGACCAGCCCTAAAACCAGTTGCACGGCTACCGCCGCGTCCGCCGCGCTGCCCCCGCTTTTTAGAACTTCATACCCAACGCGCGTGGCTTCCGGGTGTGCCGTAACCACCATGATGCGCGATCCCATCGCGCTTGCTCCAAGTTTTACAGGCGTAGCAATTTCCGGGTTCTTCGGCGGGTCTTTGGGGATGGCTTTTTTCGCGCTAAGCGCCTGATACGGCAAGGCAATTACCAGCACACCGATCAGAAGAGCGAGAACGGGCAAAAACGGTCTTCTGGGCGGGTTTCCGGCGCGTTTCATTAAGACTTGCTTTTCCACGGGATTGTCTGTAGGAAACAGGCCTACCTGTATGATTTTACTCATACAATTTTAAAAAGAAAGAGGTGATTTGATTTGGTTACAGTATCCGTTCGCGATAACAACGTTGACCAGGCCCTGCGAGTTCTGAAAAAGAAAATGCAGCGTGAGGGCATCTTCCGCGAAATGAAACTGCGCCGTGACTACGAAAAACCTTCTGAAAAGAAGAAACGTGAAAAGTCCGAGGCAGTCCGTCGCTGGAGAAAAGTCGAACGCAAACGCAAAGATCGCGATTAGGGTTCAACCTTAACCTATCAAATTGAAACCGCCCCTCACCGGGCGGTTTTGTTTTTATCGTATTGCCGTTTCCAGCCATGCTTTGGTTGCCACGTCCAAATGCGGTCCGATCTTGGCCAAAACTTCCGCATGATACGCCGCAACCCACGCCAGTTCCTGCTCGCCCAGCATATCCTTATCTACCAGCGTCATATCGAACGGCGCGAAGGTCAACGTTTCAAACGACATCATCCCGCCACCATCATCACGCGCAAGAATCAGATTTTCGATCCGAATGCCATACGCACCTTCTTTGTAATATCCGGGCTCGTTCGACAAAATCATCCCCGGCTCCACCGGATCGACGCCGCGCGATGATAGGCTCGCCGCCTCTTCGTGAACGGACAGATAACAACCCACGCCGTGTCCCGTGCCGTGCGCATAATCGAGTCCGCGTCCTTGCAACGCCGCACGCGCCAGCGCATCGATCTCCTGCCCTTTCGTACCCGCTGGGAATTTCGCCGATGCTACGGCGATATGCCCCTTAAGCACCAGTGTATTGTGCTCTTTCATCTCTTTGGTTGGCTTGCCAATCGCCACCGTGCGCGTGATATCCGTCGTACCATCCACGTATTGCGCGCCAGAATCGAGTAACAACAAATTTCCGGCTTCCAGCGTTTTTGCCGTCTCTTTCGTCGCACGGTAATGCACGATGGCGCCGTTCGATCCGAAACCAGCAATCGTATCGAAACTCGTATCGCGAAATTCCGGCGCGGAACAGCGAAACTCCTCCAGCTTGGCTTCGATATCCAATTCCGTTTTTCCAACGCCTTCTTCCGAAAGCCATTTCAGAAATCTTGTTACCGCCACGCCATCGCGAATATGTGCTGCGCGCATTGCATTCTGTTCTGCATCATTCTTCCGGGCCTTGAGCGCGATCACCGGGTCTTTGGCATCGACCCATGCCACGCCGTGTTTTTTCAGGATATTCGTGAACCACACCGATGTTTTTCGCTCATCGACCAAAACCGTATCGCCCTTAAGCAACGCCAGCGCGTTTTCAATGTCTTGCGGCGGCAGAATCGAAACATGATTGCCGAATGTTGTCCGGACGGAATCTGATACGCGCGCGCCATCTATAAACCAATCCAGCGTCGCATCGTCGCGGACGATGGCGTACGACAACGCCACCGGGATATGCGGGATATCGCTGGACCGAATATTCAAAAGCCACGCGATGGAATCTGGCAACGTGATCACCGCCGCCTGAAACTTCTTGTTCTTCAAAGCCGCCGCAACTTGTTCGAGTTTTTCCTTCGCGCCTATCCCCGCGAATTTTACTGGAAACAATTCTACATTGGCCGATGGCGCGCGCGGACGATCTTTCCACACAGCATCCAGTGGATTGCGAGCAAGCGGTCTTAACGCAACCCCCTTCTCTTCGTAATTTTTTAAATCGCGCGGCGTGTGCAGTCGCGGATCATACCCAATCACCACTCCCGGCGCGGTTTTGGCGATCCAGTCGGCGGGCGGCACTTGCGTGCTGTCCTCCGTTTCAAAAAGCGCAGGATCAAGTTGTTGTTTGAGCTGGATCGTATATCGCCCATCGCTCAGCACAGCGGCTTTGTCCTTCAACACAATCGCGATACCAGCTGACCCCGTGAACCCCGAGATCCAGCGCATGCGGTCGGAACTCGCGGGTACGTATTCCCCCTGATACTCATCGGCGCGGGGGATCAGGAATCCATCCACCCCCTCTTGCTTTAGAACGTCACGAAGATCGGAAAGTCTCTGGGCATAAATCATGGTCCAATCTTACATCGTCATTGCGAGGAGGGCAAAGCCCGACGCGGCAATCCATCCTGCCCTTTATCGTCATCCCGGCGAAAGCCGGGACCCATAGCATGTTGAAGCTCCAGCCTATGGATCCCGGATAGCAAGTCTCACTATGCCTTAGGCAGTTCGACATAGCTTCCGGGATGACGAAGGGAGAGAATGGCGTTAGTATAAGTCCATGCCCTATCTCCTTTTAACCATTGGCCTGCTACTGGCCCTCGCCGCCTTCTACCGGTTTTTTCTCAAAGCCGATGCACGGCAGATCCGTGCCATGTTCTTATCGGTGGCCGCCGCCGGGATTGGCCTCGCCGCTTTATTCCTCGCCGTGACGGGCCGCCTGCCCGTGGCGATTGCGATCCTAACCGCCCTCTGGCCCATAGGAATCTCTTATATGCGCAATAAAAAGCTTGGGTCGGATTCCGACATGCCGCTCAACCGGCAGGAAGCCTACGAAGTTCTGGGCCTCCAAGAAGGCGCCAGTGCCGACGACATCAAGGAAGCCCATATCCGCCTGATGAAAAAAGTCCATCCTGACCAGGAAGGCTCGGACTGGCTGGCCAAAAAGATTAACGCCGCCCGCGACTTGCTGTTAAGATAGGTAAATCGGTAAACGCCAAAAAGCTTGCTTTTTTTCTTATTGCGATGCAATAACCCACCCATGACAAACACGACCTCTTTTAAACCCGTTCGTAAAGCCGTCTTCCCGGTGGCAGGGCTCGGCACGCGGTTTTTGCCCGCGACCAAGGCGATCCCGAAGGAAATGCTCACGGTCGGCGAAGCCCCGTTGATCCAGCACGCGGTCGAAGAAGCACGCAAAGCTGGAATCGAAGAATTTATTTTTGTTACAAACCCTTCGAAAGAAGCTTTAAAAACACACTTTAAAAAACATGATGATCTGGAATCCTCGCTTGAAAAGCGCGGCAAGAAAGACATCCTCGAAAAACTCCGCTCCTCAAACCTGCCCGAAGGCGCGCTTAAATCAACCTATCAGGACGAACCGCTCGGCCTCGGCCACGCCGTCTGGTGCGCGAAAGATCTCGTGGGCCGCGAACCATTTGCGGTCATCTTGCCGGACGACGTCATCAACCACCCCGAAGGCTGCCTCGCCCAGATGGTAGAGGTGTATAAACAACACGGCGGCAACGTTGTCGCGACGAAAGAAGTGCCGCTTCAGGACACATCCAAATACGGCATCTTAAAAATTGATCACGATGACGGAAAAACAGTTTCTATCAGTGGATTGGTAGAAAAACCTAAACCGGAATCTGCGCCAAGCCGTTTGTGCGTCGTGGGTCGCTATATCTTACAGCCGGAAGTCTTTGATTATCTTTCAGCTTTTGAACGCGGCGCGGGCAACGAAATCCAGCTCACCGACTCCATGGCCAAACTGATCGGCCAGCAACCATTCCACGGCCTGCGTTTCGAAGGCGGCCATTATGATTGCGGTTCACGTTTAGGCTTTATCGAAGCCAACATCGCTTATGGAATAGCCGACCCCGAAATTGCGGACAGCGTTCGCAAACTACTGGACAAATACAGATAGTCCTTCAAACTGCTGTCATTCTGAGCGAAGCGAAGAATCTCAAAGAGATCCTTCGGGCCATGCCCTCAGGATGACAAGAAGAGGATGACTATGACCACCGCCCAGCCACAACCCGAAACACCCGCCGAAGCACCCAAACAATCCAAATCCGCCTCGGTGATAGAACTTCTGGCTTCACGCATCTGCCACGATCTCGTCTCACCCGTCGGCGCGATCAACAACGGCGTCGAATTCATGGAAGAAATGGGCGACGATCCCGAACAACGCAAAGAAGCGCTCGGCCTGATCTCACACAGCGCCTCCGCTGCTTCCGCAAAACTCATGGCCTTTCGCATCGCTTACGGCGCGGGCGGGCGCGACGCTAATATCAAACCCGAAGACGTGCAAAAGGCGTTTTCGAACCTGATCGCTGGCGATGGCAAAATCACGCAAGCTTGGGACCCGCACGGCAATCTCGGCCCCAAACCCCTTCCCTACGCCTACTGCAAGATGTTGATGTGCGGTCTGATGCTCGCTATGGAATGCCTCGTCAAAGGCGGCTATGTCATGGTCCGCCCCGGCGAAGGCGACCAAACCCTGATCATCGCCGAAGGTGAAAGCGTCCTGCTGCGCGATAATGTCGAAGCCGCGCTGGAACAAAAACTCTCTGCCGATGAACTCGATCCACGACTCGTCCACCCTTACGCCATCTCTGTGATCGCCGAACATTACGGCTACAAGCTGCGTATTAAGGAAAAGCGCGAAGACAAAGTCACCTTCGCCCTCGATTGCCCCATACCCACGGCTGCATAATTTTCAAAGTCGCTTTCCTTTATTTTTCCGTTCGTTAGAATGACGGGGTTAACAGGGCGTTAATCGTCTTCTGTCATTTTCTTGTGTATTAGACGTATTTTTGCATTTTTCGAAACTTAACGCGCGGTATCACTCGCGCGGGGGCGGGTATTCATGGACGATTTGATTGCAGAATTTTTGACCGAAACCAATGAAAGCCTCGGCGCGCTCGACCTCGATATGGTCAAGCTCGAACAAAATCCCAACGACAGGGAATTGATCTCTTCCATCTTCCGCCTGATGCACACGATCAAGGGAACTTGCGGCTTCTTGGGCCTGCCACGCCTCGAAACCGTCGCGCACCGCGCCGAAAACGTCATGGGAAGATTCCGCGATGGCGATCTGAAAGTTACGCCCGCCTACGTTACGCTGATTTTTGAATCATTCGATCGCATTAAAATGATCGTAGCGGGATTGGAAGAAACGGGGAGCGAACCGCAAGGCGATGATTCCGCCCTCATCGAAAAACTCGACGCCGTGTTCGAAGGCCGCGACGGCAACCCCGATAACGGCACGTCCGGCGTCGATGTTATTCCGGATTCGGTTAAAGACGCTGTCGATCCGCTGCAAGCTTTGTTCGATTCAACGCCCGTTCTGCCACAAGACCGATGGGACACGATCGTGACCGTGCCCGAAAATGATTCCAACGATGCCGCCAAGGCGATGGAAACCTCCCAGTCCAAAGTGGAAGCAACCGCCAAAGGCGATGATAACGGCGCAAAAACTTCTGGAGGTCCCGTCCTCGCAGACCAATCCCTGCGCGTCAACATGGACGTTCTCGAAAACCTCATGACGCTGGTCTCTGAACTCGTTCTGACACGCAATCAGCTTTTGCAAACCCTGCGCGCAAAAAAAGACACTGAATTTACAGGCCCTCTGCAACGCCTCAACCACGTCGTTTCCGAACTTCAGGAAGGCGTGATGAAAACCCGTATGCAGCCTATCGGCAACGCATGGTCGAAATTGCCGCGCATCATCCGCGACCTTTCCATGGAATTGAATAAGAAAATCGATCTGGAAATGATCGGCGCCGAAACCGAACTCGACCGTCAGATTCTCGACATGATCAAGGACCCGCTCACGCACATGGTCCGCAACTCTGCCGACCACGGCGTTGAAATCCCCGCTGACCGTGTCGCAAAAGGCAAACCGGAAACCGGTAAAATCGTCCTTCGCGCATACCACGAGGGTGGCCACATCATCATCCAGATCACCGATGACGGCAAAGGATTGCCACTCGCCAAGATCAAGGAAAAGATCATCAAGAACGGCCTCGCCACCGAAGAAGAAGTCACGCAAATGTCCGATCAGGCCATCCAGCAATATATCTTCAAAGCCGGATTCTCTACGGCAGAAAAAGTCACGTCCGTTTCTGGTCGCGGCGTCGGCATGGACGTTGTACGCACCAACATTGAAAAAATCGGCGGCTCCATCGTTTTAAAATCGGTGGAAGGAAAGGGTTCGACCTTCCTGATAAAAATCCCGCTGACTCTGGCCATCGTTTCCGCACTGATTGTTGAGGCCGGCGGCGAACGCTTCGCCATTCCGCAGCTTGCCGTGCGTGAATTGGTCATGGCGTCCTCCAAGTCATCCGTGCAGATAGAACATATCAACGGCACACCGTTCTTCCGTCTGCGTGATCAACTCCTCCCCCTCGTCGCGCTCAGCGAACTACTCGGCCTTCAAAACAATGACAATCCGGAATCGAGCAAATATATCGTCGTCGCACAAATCGGCGCGTACCAGTTCGGCATCATCGTCGACAAAGTGTTCGACACCGAAGAAATCGTCGTCAAACCTGTCTCCAAGGTTCTAAAAGATATCGAAATCTTCTCCGGCAACACAATTCTGGGCGACGGATCGGTCATCATGATCCTCGATCCGAACGGAGTGGCCAGAGCTGCGGGCGAAACCGATATTGCTGAAGCCTCATCCCGTGTCGTTACAGACAACAAAACCGGGCACACTATGGACAAAACCTCGTTGCTCCTTTTCCGTACGTCCGACGGCACACCAAAAGCAGTCCCGCTTTCGCTCGTTGCCCGGCTTGAGGAAGTCAACACTGGTGATGTCGAGATTTCCAGCGGGCAGCATATGATTCAGTATCGCGGCCAATTGATGCCACTCGTGCCTTTCGATACAACCGTCAATATGAAAGACCCTGGCAAAAAACCCGTCCTCGTTTTTTCGGATGAGAGCAGCACGATGGGCCTCGTGGTCAATGAAATCGTCGATATCACCGAAGAAATCGTCAACGTACAGGTTTCCGGCTCGTCCTCGGGTATCGTCGGCAGCGCAATTATCGGCGGCAAGGCGACCGATATCGTCGATATCGGCCATTATATCCGCTCCACCAACAAAGATTGGTTCAAACGTCACGGCGATGAATCTTTTGGCCGTTCCTCTACGCAAGGCCGCCGCGTTCTGCTGGTCGATGACTCTCCTTTCTTCCGCAACATGCTCACGCCGCTTTTGAAGGTTGCAGGTTATAACGTTACGACGCTGGAATCGCCCATCTCTGCGCTGGAAATGCGTGAGAACGGCGAAAAATTCGACATCATCGTCTCCGATATCGAAATGCCGCAGATGAACGGTTTCGAATTCGCCAAAAAAGTGCGCGAAGAAAATTCACGCTGGCGCGACACGCCCATGGTTGCCCTCACCAGCCACGCGACCGATCAGGATATCAGCCACGGTCTCGATGTCGGCTTTTCCCGCTACATCGCCAAGTTCGATCGTGACACGCTGCTGAACACGCTGACCGAAACATTGGTAACAAACGATGTAACCTCGCCCACCAAAGTTGTAGGAGGTGCACGATGAGTGCCGGAGCCGCCGCAGTAAAATCTGAATCCTTAAGCAGGACCAGTGATTTCTTGACCATCATGATCGCCGATCAGATTTTCGGCATTCCGATCCTTCAAGTGCAGGATGTTCTGGGTGCGCAACATGTAACGAGAGTCCCTCTCGCCCCGCCCGCCGTTGCAGGTTCTCTCAATCTGCGCGGGCGCATCGTCACCGCCATCGATGTCCGCGCATGCCTTGGCCTTCCGCCGCACGTGAAAGACAATTCGCAGGAAATGAGTGTCGTGGTCGAAAACCAGAACGAACTCTACAGCCTGATGATCGATAAGGTCGGCGATGTCATGTCGCTTGATCAACAGGATTACGAGAAAAGTCCTGCTACGCTGGATCCGCAATGGCGCGATGTCAGCCAGGGCATCTATCGCCTGAAAGACAAACTTCTAGTGGTGCTGGATGTCCCGCGCCTGCTGGAGGGATTGGAAACTAAAGTATCATAGTAAACTATATTGGGGAGTAGCGTAAAAATGCCGTCTTGTTTAGTTGTCGATGACAGCCGCGTGGTGCGAAAGGTCGCCCGCAGGATTGTCGAAGATTTGGGGTTTTCGTGTGAAGAGGCTGAAGATGGGCAAAAGGCCTATGATTATTGCAGCCAGAAAATGCCCGATGCTATTTTGTTGGATTGGAACATGCCGGTGATGAGCGGCATAGAATTTCTGGAAAAATTGCGCCAGATGCCGTCGGGCAGCGGTCCGAAGGTGATCTTCTGCACCACGGAAAACGACATGGCCCACATCACCCGCGCGATGAACGCGGGTGCCAACGAATACATCATGAAACCGTTCGATTCCGAAATCATAGAATCCAAATTCTCACAGATCGGCCTAATCAACAGCGCCGGATAAATTTAGGGTATCAATGCCTCCTCTCACACCGCCAGCCGCCGGAAATTCCGGCAAAGATTCCGCCCCCGGCATCACGCATGTGATGCTGGTCGACGATTCTGCGGTTGTGCGTGGGCTGATCACCCGCATCCTTGAAACCGATCCTGAAATCAAGGTCGTCGCTTCGGTTGCCAACGGCGAACAGGCCATAAATTCTGCCGCGCGTTATAATCCCGATATCATCATCTTGGATGTTGAAATGCCGGTGATGGACGGCATCACGGCGCTGCCCAAAATTCTGGCCGCTTCTCCCGGCGTCAAAGTCATCATGTGTTCTACCCTCACCGCGCGTAACGCCGAAATCACGTTAAAGGCGCTCGCGCTCGGCGCAACGGACTGCATCGCAAAGCCGAGCAACTCCTCTGACATCAGCTCACCCACCGGCTTCAAATCTGACGTGCTGCGCATTGTAAAGGCTCTGGGCAACAGGAAAGATTCCGCTGCCCTGTCACGCCCCGCCACCACCGCCCCAATCGGTGCCGGGACTTTCGTGGGCGGACAGAACGCCGCGCTCAAACAAAAAACATCGTACGAATTGCGCAAGAACCCGCCCGGAGAAATCTTCCGTCCCAATCTTCTGGCGATAGGCAGTTCCACGGGTGGGCCGCAGGCTTTGTTCAAAGTCATCGCCAGTTTCAAAAATTTCGACGTGCCTATCATCGTCACACAACACATGCCCGCAACCTTCACGCGGATTCTTGCCCAGCATATCGCCCAGCAAACGGGCGTCCCCGCATTCGAAGGCGAAGCCGGCATGGCCATTGAAAACGGCAAAGTCTATGTCGCGCCTGGCGGTATGCACATGACGTTTGAGCGCAAAGACAATCAAATCCGCATCGTGCTTGATAACGGCCCTCCGGAAAATTTCTGCAAACCATCGGTCGATCCGATGCTGCGCTCGGCGATCAAAGTGTGGGGTCCGAAATTTCTGACCGTCATCCTAACCGGCATGGGCGCGGATGGATTGCCCGGCTGCCGCGAAGTGGTCGCGGGCGGCGGGCGCGTCGTGGCGCAAGATCAGGAAACATCCGTCGTGTGGGGCATGCCGGGCGCTGTGGCAACACACGGCCTGTGTACATCCGTCCTGCCCTTGCAGGATATCGGCCCGTTTGTTAGACAGGCATTCGGAAAAATTTAAAGGGTATCATGCGGATCAGCGATTTCGAATTATACAAAGATCTATTGAAGGAGAAGTCAGGGCTGACCCTGACGCCCGATAAATCCTATCTGCTTGATTCCCGCCTTACGCCTATCGCCAAAAAATGGAACTATGTGAATTTAGAGGCGATGACGCTGGCACTGCGTGCCATGCCCTCGCCCGATCTCATCAAGGATATCGTTGAGGCGATGACGACGAACGAAACTTCGTTCTTCCGTGATATGAAACCGTTCGACCAATTCCGCGATATCGTCATACCCCATTTACTCAAAACACGCGGAAACGCAAAACGCGCCCGCATCTGGTGCGCAGCCGGATCGACGGGTCAGGAACCCTACTCACTCGCCATGCTGCTCAAAGAAAACGCGACAAAACTCTCCGGCTGGAACATAGAAATCATCGCGACTGACATTTCCACCGAAGTCATCGACATCGCCAAAAAAGGTGAATACAGCCAGTTCGAAGTCCAGCGCGGCCTGCCCATCAACATGCTGATGAAATATTTCGATCAAAGGGGTGATCGCTGGCATTTGAAACACGACATTAAATCGATGATACAATATAAATTTTTCAACCTGCTGACGCCGATGGCGATGTTGGGAAAATTCGACATCATCTTCTGCCGCAACGTGCTAATTTATTTTGATCGCGACACAAAGGCGCGAGTGCTGCAAAATATGGCGACGCTGATGCCCGACGATGGCTTCATGTTCCTGGGTGGTGCGGAAACCGTGCTCGGCATCACCGATCTTTTCAAACCTTTGGAAAACACACGCGGTATGTATATCAAACCCGGCTGCACGGCGATCACGGCGTCTGCTACCGCGGCATCCACACATCTCCCTGCGGCACGCACTGGCGTTCAGTCTGACATAAAAGCCTGATTTATGAATCGTTTTACCCGACGGATGGTCCGGGTGCCATGATTTTTGCCGCCAGAATCTCTACCTCACCCGGCTTCCAGTACACACACGGCGACTTAAAAAGTTCATATTCATCACGAATTTCATTGCATAGATCGATGACATGGCTTTCTACAGGAAGTGTGATTTGATTTGTTCGTGCTTCTCTGGAATGTCTGGCTGCCGCCTCAAGAAAAATTGTCCTGACGATATTATTGGGATTGGTGAATTTATCGGCGAGTTCCGGCTTGGTGCGCCAATCGTAAAAGGCTTGATGCATGTGCGCCATGGAATAGGCCGTGCTCATGACATAATTTGAAAAACCTGTGATAGATTCTTCTTCCATCGCCGGTTTTGATACGCCCCATCCGAAAATTTCTCTAAGCAGGTTGAACATCCATCCCTCTTACGACATTTCTCTCACGATTAACAGAAACGCCTGTCCGCAGGCATTCGACAATTTCCATGACCGTGATATCCGACAAAACGCTGCTCGGCGCGATGGGATCGGTCTTGCCTTTATCGCGTAATAATTTCATCGCTGGCTCTAGCGCATCGAACATCGCGCCTGCCTCATCGTTCGTCGGCACGGTAAAAGGAACGATAATATCCCTCCCCGGAAAATCGTCGGGGAATTCAATCCCGTAATCCGATATTATAAATTTCCCGTATTGCGGCGAAGTGATGATAATGACTTTTTCCTTTTCTCCCCCTGAATAATAATCGGTCAGGGTTATGCCCTCAGCCTCCATCTGTTCAGACAGTAAAAGAGAACTTTCCACTTTGATCTCCAGCAAGGTTTTATCACTGAACGGAGCCAGCAACCACGCCAGAACGCGGGCTTTGTTTTCGTATACAATACAGGGTTTCGCTTCCATCTGAACAATCCTGATAAATTCTGCCTTGTCGGATATGGCACCCTTTATATAATTTTCCATGGCAACCAAATACGATTCCGACCAGAGATCTCCCTGATAGTTTTTGCCTGCCATCAACTCCGGGTGCGTATAGCAAAGCAGACTGAAAACGACATGATTGCCTTCGTGAACTTTTGCATACATGCCGAATTTCCTGTTCGCATGATGGCGATCCGTCGCCTTGCTCAGCAGGTCGCGATTATTAATCGCCTTTGAAACTTCGTCGTTATAACCCAGCGGCGGTATTTTTTGCCGCGCGCTGGCGTCCATAAAATGCGCATTTGAAGGCGGGGTTTTTGCCATGCGTAAACCCTACGGTGCCGGGCTTACTGCCACCGGGGGAACATCCCGTCCGGCCACAGCCCGCTGTTGAGGGCTGGCGCGTTTTCCTTCATTTATGCGCTCGACAATCTCCCCCACCGCAACATCACGCAGGATACGACCGTCCCTGTTATGCGCCATACCGCCATACTCTAATTTTATTTTCCTGCGTATAAAATCCAGCGCGGGTTCAAGCGCGTCAAACATTTCGCCAGCTTCATCATTGGAAGGCACATGGAATGAAATAAGCTCTTTTTGCCCAGAAAAACCGTTCGGAAATTCAATGCCGGAGCGGGATATTTTAAAACGGCCATGGTCGGGACTGGTAATCGTAAAAAATTCGCCCCTTTCAAAATATTGGTTTTTGTTATACTCAATGCCAATACCCGCTGCCCTCACCATTTCATATAAAGGGCGTTGCTCAAGCGCTTTAAGTTCCATGATGCTTTTTCCGCTGGATGGAGACAGCATCCATGCAACAACTCGGCTCTTGTTTTCTGCGAAAATGAAATTCTCGGCATAAGATTGAACATTTGAAATGAACTGTTTACGCCCCCAAGTATGATTTTCTGAATAATACTCCATAGAGCCGACATACGCTTCCGCCCAGTTATCCGCCTGATAATTTTTGTCGACTATTAAATGCGGATGTGTCTCATGAAGACAGCCAACTATAATATGTATTGAATCGTGAAAAGTGAACTGTCTCGAAAGTTTTAAATTCCCGCAATGCAGGGCAACGGCCGGTGGAAACAGCATACCCTTCTCGACCATCTCCGAAATCTCGCCGTTATAACCCAGCGGCGGTATTTTTTGCCGCGCGCTGGCGTCTTTGAAGTGCGGCGATGGCTGTGCGGCGGTCTGATTTTGCATGGCTATCTAATAGCTTAGGTCAATATATTATGTCAACAAAATCCGCCTAACCGCCTTGCACCATTAAGCTTTTCGTCTATAACGGTCTAAATGACACAAACAGCCCGAAAAGACGCCCCCATGCCCTCACCCGCCCCTGTCAAAATCAAACGCGCCCTGATCTCCGTGTCCGATAAAACCGGATTGGTGGAATTCGCCAAAGGCCTTGCCAGGCACGGCGTGGAAATCCTTTCGACGGGCGGCACGTATAAAGCGATCAAAGAAGCGGGCCTCTCCGTAAAAGAAGTTTCCGAACACACGGGCTTTCCTGAAATGATGGACGGCCGCGTCAAAACGCTGCACCCGAAAGTCCATGGCGGCATTTTGTCCGTGCGCGACAACGCGGAACATAAACGCGCACAGGACGAACACGGCATCGGCGATATAGACCTCGTCGTCGTCAATCTCTACCCGTTCGTGAAAACCGTTGCGTCCGGCGCGGATTACGACACCTGCATCGAAAACATCGATATAGGCGGCCCCGCGATGGTGCGCTCCGCCGCCAAGAACCACGCCTTCGTCGCGATTCTTACCGACCCCGCCGACTACGAAGCCGTCATCAATGAAATGAACGCGCATGGCGGCGCGACGACATTTGATCTTCGCAAAAAACTCGCCGCCCGCGCCTACGGCCACACGGCGGCGTACGATGCCGCCATCTCCGGCTGGTTCGCGGGACAAGACGAAGAATACCCACGCCAGATTTCCTTTACCGGAAATTTCAAACAATCCATGCGCTACGGCGAAAACCCGCACCAACGCGCCGCGTTATACACAACGCTCGAACAACGCCCCGGCGCGGCCAACGCGCAAATACTCCAAGGCAAAGAATTATCTTACAATAACATCAACGACACCGACGCGGCCTATGAACTCGTCGCCGAATTCGATGCGCCCGCCGTTGCGATTATCAAACACGCAAACCCGTGCGGCGTGGCGGTGGCTGCGGACATGCTCGATGCATACAACAAAGCCTTAGCCTGCGATCCTGTCTCCGCCTTCGGCGGCATCATCGCGCTGAACCGCACGCTCGATGCAAAAACGGCGGCGAAGATCATAGAAATTTTCTCCGAAGTCATCATCGCGCCCGATATCGCGCCGGATGCTCTGCCCGTACTCGCAACAAAGAAAAATCTGCGCGTGCTCAAAACGAACGGCCTGCCCGACATCTACGCGCGGCGCACATTTTTTAAACCCGTCGCGGGCGGCATGCTGGTGCAAGATGCGGATAACGGCATCATCACAAAGCCGGATTTAAAAATCGTCACCAAACGCGCACCGACGGATGCAGAAATCGCCGACATGCTGTTTGCCTTCAAAGTCTGCAAGCACGTAAAATCCAACGCCATCGTCTATGCGAAAAACCTTGTCACGGTCGGCATCGGCGCGGGGCAAATGAACCGACGCGATAGCTCGCGCATCGCGGCTGCAAGAATGGAAGAATTCGGCCTCTCCCCCAAATCCGGCGATGCCATGGTCGTCGCCTCGGACGCGTTCTTCCCCTTCCCCGATGGCTTGCTGGCGGCGGCAGAGGCAGGCGCGACAGCGATTATCCAGCCCGGCGGCTCGGTCAAAGATTCCGATGTCATCGCGGCGGCAGATGATGCCGGCCTCGCCATGGTCTTCACTGGCATGCGGCATTTCCGGCATTAATTTAAATTTAAAAAACCACAAAGGTCACAAAGTTTAAACAAAGTATTTATTAGAAAAACTTTGTCTTCCTTTGTTTTACGTTGTGGTTCAAACATAAAAAAACTCCGCTTCTCCGAACCTCCGCGTAAAATATATTTACCGCCACGCACGCCACGTTCGCCACGAGATCGCATTATTCGTGGCGTTCTTGGCGACCGTGGCGGTTTAATATTTTTTTAAGGCCCGGGCGGGCCCAAACCCCTCAAAAACGTGACTTTTCCGCCATTTTTTGCTATATTTATAAGTGAACAGGGATTATGGCCGAAAAGGCGCAGAATCGACCAAAAACAGCCAACGAACCACTGGATCGGTCGATTCCTCAAAAACGACAAAAATCGGCAAACCGCCATAACCCATTGAAATTATACGCTTTCTGGACCCGATTTGAGATCGCCGATTTGTTTTTGGTATCTTAGGGGTAAGTTAACGTAATTCCGCTATATGTTAAGTGCATTTGAAAGCGGAAGATTGAGGAGTTTAAGATGGCAGCAGGCATATTCAGCAGATTCTTTCAGCGGATCCAAACTGGCGGAGGTCTGCTCGGAAAAATAACCGCTCCTTTTAACAAAAATAAGGAAATCCTTGAGGAGGGTATCGGTGGCGCTGGGGGAAGTGCTGTTAGGACGCAAACCCAAGCTTCAGTCAATTATCTTCGCAGCAAAGGTCATCATCTGGACGATGATGCCATAAAGGTGCTCACAGAAAATAACTCTGCTATTGTAAGCGCTGCATCAGAAGGCGCAAAAGGCGTTATGGCCAAAGGCAAATGGTCTATGCTGAAATGGGGCCTTGGTGTTCCCGGTGTTGCATATCTCCTGAAAGAATCCGGACTAGCTCAAGCCATCGTTTCAGATATCTACACGATGAACGAAAATGCCGAAAAAGAAGCAGGCACGACCGCTTGGTATCATGGAATTCTGGCCTTCTTGAAAAGAGGCATGGAAGTAATGGGCTGGGATAAAGACTTCCCCGAATTCCACAAAATGCTTAGCAATAAAATGGAAGCCAACAAAAACACCAGAACCAAAGATGCATTAAAGGGCACTGCAGAATCCATTATTCCTGATTTTATAGATGGCGGAGATAGAGATAGCGCTGTCGCTATTGCCGGAGGCACTCTTGCCGCTGCTGTCGGCGGAACTGTTCTCTGGAAAGTCGGCAAAAAACTAGCTGGCCTCTTCGGCGGCAAAGCCGCAGCAGGCGGCATCTCGGCTACGCCAGCTGGCACGCCTCCGATCGCGCCCGCAGGCGCTCCGGCAGCGGCAACAGCACGTACCGGCACGGTCGCGGCAACACCTGCTGGCGCCACGGCTGCTTCACCACATCACACGATGCCTGCTGGCACCGGCCCGAGCTTTACTCATAGCCCGACCGCCGCCGCGGCTGCACCGTCTTCTATGGCAACGCGCATGACTGCTCCCGTTGGTGTTGTTCCGGTAACGCCCGGCACAACAACCATGACCGTGACACCAACGCCAGCAGCAACCGTGACCACCGCCACCACGGCAACGGCAACCACGCCTCACGTTACGACTGCCGCCACAACTGCGGTCGCTAAAACGGGTGGCATCATGGCCACGCTCGGCAAAATGGGCAGAGCTGGTGCCATACTCGCTATCCCTGTCGGCATTGGCATGACATTGGTTGGCTCGGGCGAAGCCCAAGCCGCGCCTTCCACAACCGAAGCCGGTGCAACGGTCAATAAAGGCCCCGGTGATTTACAAGCCAACGGTGCTCAAATTGCCGCTACGGGCGCATCCATCATCGGCACAGGTGCGGTTATCTCCGCTGCGACACCTATTGCCTTACAACTTGGTTTAAGAGCCGCTCCAGGTTGGGGTGCCCTCTTTGCCGCTGGTGACGCTATCTACAATACAGCGAACTATGCCTTGAGGGGTGAATTTGCAAAGTCGGGTCTGAGCCTTGTTTCCGGCGTCGGCGAAACAGTCGCAGGTCTTGGCGGTATCGCCGGTTACGCCACTGTGGGTACGGCATGGCGCGAAGCTGTCCGCTGGGGTGGTGCCAAATTGTTTGGCGAAGACAACACCATCGATCACTCCTATACCGTTCAGGCTGTCCAGCTTGCCGATGAAACGTTAGGATTGGGATTGGGTGAAAAACTGAACAAGGGACTGACGAATTTGATGAGCATCTTTTCTGGTGCCGCTTCTCCCTCCCAGACCGTCCCGGTCCGGAGTCAGTCGGTTCGCCTTGGGAACCAATTCGTTCCAGCAATGCCGTAACCCACAAAGTTTTAAAAAAGGCCGCGTCATGCGCGGCCTTTTTTCTTCGTTTAAACAAAGTCCTCTCCCTTCAGGGAGAGGATTTAGGTGAGGGCCCCGGCGTAGCCGGAAGACATTTCTTAAGTAGACCGCCACGACGCCACGTTAGCCACGGGTTCGCGATCTCGTGGCGCCCTTGGCGAACGTGGCGGTAATTTTTTTTAAAGCGCTGCGCGCAGCTTTCTTCGTGGTTAAAAAATGAAACAAGGCCCTCACCCCGCCCCCTCTCCCTAAAGGGAGAGGGAGAAACGACAAAAAACCCACGCAAAAACCTTAAAAAACGCTGATTTCCTTAACTCCGTTTAAACCTTTGATCCATATAATGAAATCATACTTATTTTGCCAAATTTGCATTCGCTTTACGCGATTCAGTACAATGAAGGCATAAAGTAAGAGGATTAAGAGAATGGCCAATTGGAAAAGCTGGTTTAAGTTTGGTGCTGTAGCCACCCCCCTCATCGGTGCGGGGTTCTTTACGGCTAGTATGGTAACCAAGGATCTGCAAGTTCAGGCGCTGAAAGACAGCGACGATCCGTCGAAGCTGCTCCTCGATAAGCTTGCCGGACAAGAACAATTCAAAACGGAAGATGGAAAAAAACAACTCGACGCGATCAGGGGCGACACACAATTCACGACCGCCCTGAACAACGCCATCAAAAAAGATTCTTCCGTTGCAAAAGGGATCGTAGACCTCACGTCCTCCTCCGGCGGCGAGGGAATGGACGGAAAGGCCTTTGCTGAAAAGCTTGCAAATCCTAAAGACCGTGCACTCTTCACGAAGATATTGAACAAAGTTGCCGAAAAGGACGGCGATGAATTCGATTTCAAATGGATGAAAGAGATCGGGGACTCCGGCGCAAAAAAGGATTACGCGAAGACCAAGCAATTGCTCGCCAAAGGCGGTATCGAAGACAAACGTCTGGATCTGGGCATCATGTTCCAGGACATGTCCAAAAATCCGTGGCAGGCGATTATGCAGATATTCCAAAACCCCAAACAGTTTTTCGCGACCCTGATGTCCGCTATGGATTTCGCAGGCCCGGCGCAAGCTGGCCGTGCCGGTCAGTTTTTCAACGGCGTGAGCAGTGTGATAGAAATGTATCGCCCGACCAGCCCCGAAGCAAGGCGGGTCATCGATGGAACGGTAGGGTTCTTTAACGACGTCACCGGCGCAACCGATGAAGCGAATAAATATCAGACCGCGCTGACAGGCGCTAGAAACAACGTGGTCCCTAACGTGCAGTTAGGAAACCAATGGAACGTCGCGGTCAACGGACAAACTCCGGCTGCAACACCGCCTGCACCGGCGGCTCCGGCTCCGGACCCGCGCTTGGCGACCTCTCTGGGCGTAGGCGGGCCGTAGTAAAGACAGTTTAGAATACAAAAAAGGCCTGAAATTTTTTTCAGGCCTTTTGCTTAGGGCGTATAGTCAATTACCCGCACCACACGCGCGTGACTTTCATATCCTTGTCATGCTCGACATTCACGCGCTGGGGGCTGTGGTCCATCGTCATCATGGCACCCGGCGCCATGATGCGGTTCGGGCGGCCCGTTGCCTTGATGGCGGCCTCGTCCACCGGCTTTCCGACCCAGCCTTCAAAATCGCATTCGGAATCCGTGAACACCGCGCGCGAAGGCGGCGGCACGTCTGAATGCGGAATCTCTTCCGCGCTCACGCCCTCGCCCGCCGGGGAATCCTGCGCCATGCTGGAATCGGACGTCACGCTTTCGGACACTTGAGATGAAGCCGCTTCGGGCAGGTCCGTGCCTTCCGCCGATCCGTCGCACGCGGCGAGCGCTATTCCAACAAACACGGCAAAACTCAAAACAAGACGGGAAGATCTGGCTGTCATGCGGATATCTCCTTGTTCGACATAAACCAATGTAGGATCACTGGCGTTGCGCGTCCAGCGTCCTTACGCCCCCTTGTTTTCATAAGGGACGCGCGTTATAGTCCGGTCATCTTTGAGGGGGAAATTGTCGTGGTGTTTCGCAAACCCATACACACCGGATTGAGCGCTCTCGCTGGTGGTGTTTTTGCCTTGGGCATGAGCATACCGGCCCCCACAATCGATGTTTTTTTCAAAACAGGCCCTGCCTTTCATATACTGACGGCGAGCGCCCCCCTTCGCGCCGATGTCGATCCGCACAGCAAAACCAAGGGCATTTTGAAACAAGGCTCTTGTATACTATGGATCCAGAGCGCAGGGGACAACGCCCGGATCCTTCTCCAGACCAGCACGAAAATCAAGGAAGTCTGGATGGATGCCGCGCTGCTGCGCCCCGCGCCGCAGGAAATGGGCCGCGATAGCTGCAAAGCCCATCTTATGCCCCGCCCCAACTGATCATTTCTATGTTGCCCTTTTCGGGGCTTTTCCCTATGGTCTGGCCCCATGAGCACGCCCAAGACCAAGCCACTGGAACATATCCGCAATTTCGCGATTATCGCGCATATCGACCATGGGAAATCCACCCTCGCCGATCGCCTGATTCAAACCTGCGGCGGGCTGGAAGCGCGTGAGATGACCGAACAGGTCCTCGACAACATGGACATCGAAAAAGAGCGCGGGATTACGATCAAGGCACAAACCGTCCGCCTCGCCTACACCGCCAAAGATGGAATCGAATATCAATTGAATTTGATGGACACGCCGGGCCACGTTGATTTCGCGTACGAAGTTTCCCGCTCGCTCGCCTCTTGCGAAGGCTCCATCCTTGTTGTGGACGCGTCGCAAGGCGTCGAGGCGCAAACGCTCGCCAACGTCTATCAGGCGCTGGATAACAATCACGAAATCATCCCGACGATCAACAAGATCGACCTGCCCGCCGCAGACCCTGAAAAAGCCAAGAAACAAATCGAAGATGTTATCGGGCTCGACGCAAGCGACGCCGTGCTCGTTTCGGGCAAATCCGGCATCGGCATTCCCGATCTGCTGGAGGCCATCGTCACGCGCCTGCCCGCGCCCAAAGGCTCTACCACCAACACAACCAAGGCGCTTCTCGTCGATAGCTGGTACGACGCATATTTAGGCGTCGTCATCCTCGTGCGCGTCATCGACGGATATTTGAAACGCGGCCAGAAGATCCGCTTCATGGGCACGGGCGCGACGCGCGAAATCGACCGCGTCGGTATGTTCACGCCCAAAAAAGTCATGCTTGATGCGCTCGGCCCCGGTGAAATGGGCTTTATCACCGCCGCCATCAAAGACATCACAGACACGCTCGTCGGCGATACGATCACCGATGAAAAAACTCCGGCCGCCACGCCGCTCGCGGGCTTTAAACCATCCGTGCCGATGGTGTTCTGCTCCCTCTTCCCGGCGGATTCATCCGAATTCGAAAAACTGCGGGAATCCATCGGCAAACTCAAACTCAACGACGCCTCGCTCCATTACGAACCCGAAAGCTCTCAGGCGCTCGGCATGGGTTTTCGCTGCGGCTTCTTGGGCCTGCTACACATGGAAATCATTCAAGAACGGCTGGTACGCGAATTCGATCTTGATCTGATCCCGACCGCGCCATCCGTCGTGTACAAAGTCTACCTCACCGACGGCACCGAAATGGAACTCTACAACCCCGCCGACATGCCTGATCCGTCGCGCATCGCAAAGATCGAAGAACCCTTTATCCGCGCCACCATCATGACGCCCGATGAATATGTCGGCCCGCTCCTGCAACTGTGCCAAGAACGTCGCGGCATCCAAAAAGAACTCACCTATGTTGGTTCGCGCGCGATGCTCATTTATAATTTGCCGCTCAACGAAGTCGTGTTTGATTTCTACGACCGCCTCAAATCCATCTCTCGCGGGTATGCCAGCTTTGATTACGCGCTCGATCATTACACCGAAGGCGATTTGATCAAGATGGATATCCTCGTCAACGCCGAACCCGTCGACGCGCTTTCGATGGTCGTACACAGAAGCCAGGCGGAGCGTCGCGGCCGCGGCATGTGCGAGCGCTTAAAAGAATTGATCCCGCGCCAGATGTTCAAGATCGCCATTCAGGCCGCGATCGGCGCGAAATTTATCGCGCGCGAAGATATCAGCGCGATGAGAAAAGACGTCACCGCGAAATGTTACGGCGGCGACGCCACGCGGAAACGCAAGCTCCTCGAAAAACAAAAGAAGGGCAAACTCAAAATGCGCCAATACGGCAATGTCGAAATCCCCCAAAGCGCGTTTATTGCGGCCCTTAAGATGGGGGATGAGAAGTGACAGTTTGCTTAGAGGCTTCGCCTCTTAGCCAAACTGTCATCCTGAGCGAGCGCAGCGAGCCGAAGGATCTCATCTTTTCCCGAACCTGCTCCCCCGCCCTCAACTTGTCATCCCCGACAAGTGAGCAACGCGAACGCAGATCGGGGATCCAGTACAAAAAGTATCTATCCTTAATTCTTCTGGCCAATATATTACAATTGTGTTTGTCTTATCGCACTCAGCGCAGACAATTAAGATGGAGAATTAGGAATAAATGTTTACTGAACCCACCGTTTTTATTCTTGGTGCAGGAGCAAGCTGGCACTATGGCTACCCAACGGGTGAGGATTTAGTAAATGAAATTATTTTAAAATGTGAAAATTTGTGGAATTTTTACGATGCGGCAATCATTAAACATGGAATAGGCAGCGGGCAGGTCTCTATGCGATATCCCTCACTAATGCAGACTAAGTATATATCCTCCCTGTTAGTGGGCCGAAATCAAGAACAAGCGTATGATTTTTTCTTTTCACAATGTCGGGACCTCGCAAGTCGACTTAAGCAAATAAACCCACTCGTTATAGATTATTTTTTAGGACAGAATAGCGACCTTCAAGAGATTGCAAAAATAATCATTGCGTGGGTTTTATTAGAACGTGAAACAGAAGCCGGCGATAGATTAGTGCAAGGCGGAAATAATAATCACAACCATATCAGACAACTTAGAGGCAATCCCAGATTGAGCCAGAGAGACGGTGGGAAAATAGACGTTAAAAAATGCAAGGATGATTGGTATAGATTTTTGATTTATAAACTGACATCGAATTGTATAAACCCGGAAGACTTAAACTATAATAAAGTTAAATTTGTCACTTTTAATTACGATCTTTCACTGGAAGCCAATTTATATGGCGCTCTATCTGCAATAGACCTACTAAAAAAGGATGGACTTAATTCTGTTGATAAATTCTTTAACCCAGAAAATTTCTTACATGTTTATGGACAGCTAAAAGATGACTACAAAAAATTTGAGCCTCTGATCAACGCTCAAAACGGCGACATGCCTCAACGATCAAGAAGCTACGCTGAAATATTAAATAAATGCTTTGACGCAAGTCGCAATATCAATACCATTGATCCCCACGAAAAGCCAAAAAATCAGGACGTTATAAATAAAGCCAAAAAATCTCTAAGCGATGCCAAGAAAGTTTACATTTTGGGTTATGGATTTGATAAAAATAACAATACACTTTTAAATTTAGGAAAATGCTTAAGGCCAAAACAACATAATCAGAAGGAAATTTATTTTACAAACTACAACAACTACGAAATCATAAATAAAAACGCTTCTGAAGTATTCACAGGAAACAGATCTTTTTATTTTAATAATAGCCCTGCAGTACAAAGGGTTCCTTATGGCACATTTGAACGTAGTATTAAGAATGTCTATGAAGCATTAGAACAAGATTTTAGCCTTGTATAAGGCATCAAATCCTCTCCCCACGCGTTAGCCTTTACGGTAGATCACCCCTCACAATCCCCTTGCCATCTCTCCTCGCTTCCCCTACCCTATGAAAAGTAGAGTAATCTACCGGGGCTTCAAAACCTCCTATTAGCGGTTGGCATCAACCGTCATTGATGCTTTTTCAATCCATCAAAAAGCATCAGAGATGTCGCTTCTCGGATATGTCCGGGGAGCGGCGGCGCATGTCCAAAGCTTCGGCTTAAAGGCCGTCGCGCAACTCTAATAGGTTGTTTTGAATCCCCGGTCACCAGAGAAATCTGGTGACCGTTTTTTTCACATCAAACAAAGGGGGATGAAATGATCGACAACGAAGACCGCGGCGCGTTTGCGCTCGCCTATTTCTTTTGCGCGTTCTCGGGCGCGATTGTGGGGTTTGCGATCGGGCTCGGGGCCGGTTGGGCGCTGTGGGATTAAGTTTTTCCTTGACATAACAGGAAAATTTTCCTATACTGCTTTTATGTCCCAACGCCCCGCCACCCAAACCCAACCGCAAAAAAGCGCCGCGAAGCCCCCATTGAAATCATTGGGAATTTCGCCGTGCGCAAAAACACGCGCGCAAATTCACGCGGAACGAACTGAACAAACGTTAATTCTGGTCAACTTTAACCAATGCGAAAAAGGGAACCTTTTGCCCGCGCCGTCATTGGCAAGGCATGGCCACAAAACGCCCCCACCCCCACACCGATATCCCCGAACCGCCGCGCCGCCTGCTGCGCGACGATGCGCCCCTCAAATGCGCCGCGCCGTCCGCTTGGGACAGCCGCCGCGCCAACAAGATGCGGGTGCGCTTTGCCGGCCCCGATTATCAGGCCGCGCCGACCATGAGCCTGATCGCGCCCGTGCAACCCCCCGTTTCCGGCATGATGCTATAGGGAAGAACGCCGGGGCCATCCCGAACGGCCCGAACCCCAATCACGCAACAAAAAACCGCCCCCATTCGGGAGCGGTTTTCATGTGTTTCTTTACATGTCTTTCGGACAAAATCCTAGAGAACAGCTGCTTTCAGGTCTTTGGAGACGCGGAAAGCCACTTTTTTCTTGGCAGGGATTTTGATCGCTGCACCCGTCGCAGGGTTACGACCCATGCGAGCGGAGGTGCGCTTGACCATCAGGATGCCGAAGCCAGGAACGCGAACTTTTGCGCCGCGTTTGATGTGCTTCGTGATGTGGGCGATCAGGTCGCTCATCATCGCTTCGCTCTGCTTTTTCGGAATTTCGTGCAGGGCGGCCAGGTCGGTAGCCAGTTGTTTCATCGTTACAACGTCACCCGTTGCAACAGAAACGAATTTGGCAGGTTTCGAAGGCGCTGCTTTTTTAGCAGGAGCCTTTTTAGCTTTTGCCGGAGCTTTTTTAGCAGCGGACTTCTTTTTAGCTTTAGCAGCCATGGTTTTAGTTCCTTCTTAAAAGTTTCAAAGTATCGCCATCTTAGGACGCATTTCAGAAAACGCAATCATCAAAATGCAAGAAAACACAATAAAATGGGGGGAAAACGCACTTTTTTGCCTTTTGATCATGTTTTGAATGCTTGGAAACGCTGTATTTAAAGGGTTTCTGTGATAAAACGAAGCGGCGATAAAATGAGGAATAACTCTTGAAACGTGAGCCAACACCCCTCGATTTCAACAAAATCGATCCTAAAAACGCCGTTGCAACACTCAAAACGCTCGGCGATTTCGTGCAATATGCCATCGCGCGATTCACCGATTCGGACCTCGTTTTCGGCCATGGTACGGACAACGAAACCGACGAAGCGGCCTTCATGATGCTCGAAGGGCTGGACCTTCCCATCGACGACCTGGAACCCTATTGGGACAAGCACCTCACACAAGCGGAACGCCGGCGCCTTGCCGATCTGATCGAGCAGCGGATCGTCACGCGTAAGCCCGCTTCGTACCTGTTAAATAAGGCTTATATCCAAGGCTGCCCCTTTTATGTCGATGAACGCGTGATCGTGCCCAGATCCTTCATCGCCGAGATATTATGCAAGGAAGACGGGTTTTCGCAGATCAAGGATTATGACGCAGTGACCAGCGTTTTGGACCTTTGTACGGGTTCCGGCTGCCTTGGCATCATCGCCGCGCATCTCTTCCCGAACGCCCACGTCGATATTGTCGATCTATCGCCGGATGCTCTCGAAGTCGCAAGGCGCAATGTCAAAGATCACAATCTGGGGGACAGGATATCGATCCATCAGGGTGACTTATTCGCACCGCTCACGGGGAAAACCTACGACCTTATCCTCACCAATCCGCCTTATGTGGATCAGGAAGGCATGGATAACCTGCCCGATGAATTCCGGCATGAACCTGTCATGGCGCTCGCCGCCGGTTCGGATGGTCTGGATATCGTGCACCGTATTATGAGCGAAGCCAAAGCGCATCTGAACGATGGCGGCGGGATGTTGTGCGAACTTGGACGCTGCGGCCCCGACCTTGAAAAGGCGTATGCTCGCACGCCGTTCCTTTGGATAGACACGGAAAATTCTAGCGGCGAAGTATTCTGGCTGAAAAAGAAAGATTTGTAAGTGGTTAGCGCATCATCTGAATGCGCAGGATGACCTTTTCGCGATTCAGCTCCAGCGTCTTGTTCGCCCCCTTGGGAATCGGAATGCCTATCGTGCGGCACATGATCATGAGCGCGGCGACAACAAAATCGATCGTATATTGAACGGTTTCCATCTCGTTCGTTCTGTGATTTTCGAGGAAGAAATCGAGTTCGAGCGTATCTTCAAGATTGGGTTCTATGCGGATGATATGACCCGCCGGAGGCTTGGGCAGCCCCTTTTGCAAACACAGTTGATAAACGGCCTTATACGTTTCTTCGAAATCGAAAAATATACGCCTGTCTTCGCGTGGCATAATCCGAAACCCTCTTATAATATGGATCAGGGGGCCGGGTCTGGCCCTACGATATATTAGGCCCGAAATCCTTTAAAAATCATGAAGTTGGTAAAGAATTTCTAAACACCGAAGAGGCTGCAAAGATAGACAATTGTTAACCATTTATCGCTAGGATTGGTAGGTTGAAATCATGACGACCGCAGGGCTTTAACGTGGACAATACGATTCACTTGCAAAAATCCCCCCATGACAATGATGATCCCGCCGCGACAGTGGCGCATCACATGGCGACGTTGTTGAGTCAAATCAACACGATGGAAACGTTCATTAAACGCAGGTTTGACGAAATTTCGATGGAAATCAACGCAACGTCGCAACAGATCGACATGTCAGAAGACGGCATGGCCAAACGCTTTGGCGAGATACTGGGCGTTATGAACGCCATTTCTTTTTCGGGCGACGGCACCACCCCGGCCAACACAGGCGTGGAATTGGAGGCCGTTATCGCCGATACATCAAAGGCCGCAAACACTATCCTGGATTGCACGGACCGCATCAACAACCTTCTATACCCGGCGGACGCCAGCATGTGGGACGACCCAGCACAACGTGACGCAGCCCTGAACGCCCTGCGTGAGGACATCCAGAACATCATGATCGCCTGTTCGTTTCAGGATATCGCCAGCCAACGTATCCGCAAGACGCTGGAAAGCATCAACGACGTCGAGGACCGTATCAATTCCGCGCTGGAATGCATGGGGATCGGCACCGAAAGCCTTCAGGCCGCAGCAGCCTCTTCTTCGGGCACCATCACCCAGAGCGGCAGCACGCAGGATGACATCGACGCGCTTTTCAAAAATTAAGCCTTTTTTAACCATCCACGACCCACATTCTGCGTAGCTTTGGCGGAGCAGAAATCGTTTCGAATTTTATGCAAAGTTAAAAGCCCCTTCATGCCCCTTTGATAGTTTGGGGGTGTTGGAGTAAGACCGATGAGCCACCCTATGAAAACCTCTTCCCTACCCCAGTCGAAAACCGACAGTGTTTTCGGCATGGCTTTGGCTCAGGCTTTCACGGGCATGGTTTGCGGCGTCGGCGTCGATCAGGCTTGGGAAGCGGCGGAAATAACCTCTGCCGTTTACGAAGACCGCCGCCAGCAAAAACCGGCCAACGACCGCAATAAATATAAGCTTGGCGAGAAAAAGAGCCTGGGCGCGACTTTCGGTTTCAGCATGACCGGCCAGACCATGGCCGAGATGGAACGCGCCACGCTGCGTTCCTTCTTCAAACCCGCCGGCTATTCTTTTGCCACCTAAAAAAGCAAAAACAATTCAAACACTTGTTCCATTGTGGTAAGCTTGTTCCATGTCTGCGGAATTTAAGACCACGTTACTGCGTGAAAAATTCGTACTACGCGATCCTTCCGGCGATCTTTCGGATACGCCGCCCGTCATTGCGCTCTCGAACCGGATGGTCTTACCGCTGACCAGCGAAATCGGTGAAGAATCCGAAACCTATATCATCCGCACCCAGAACATGCACAGTTGCACACGGCTGGCTGCGGCCATCGCCAAGGAATATTTCGACCGCGGCGCGATCATGAAACGCGTTATGCCCTTCAGTTGGGAAAATGTATGGCGGGACGTGACCAAGGGATACGAAAAAGACTGGAACCCCGACATCTGGGCCGCGATTTATTACAAGGGTCGCATCGTGTATGAAGACGGGGCGCGCCACCCCTTCCTCGACATCATCGAAAAATGCGACGCGGCGAACCGCGAAAATTACGCTGAATCCGTTGCCTTCGCCGAAAAAGCGTTCCAGCAGGCGGGCAAGGAAATGAAGATAGAGCATGATTCCAACGTCGCGCTGATCGTTTCCATTCGTGACGACGAAGCGAAATGCGGCGTTATATTGCGCGGCGCAAACCGCAAGACGACATTCAATTACAGCGTCAAACCCAAAAAGATCGGCGGTGAAGAAGTGCGCGTCCCGACGATTCTCACCGTCTCAGCCGCGTTTTTGGAAGGCGTGCAGCTTGCTTTCGGTGTAGGCCTGACCAACCGCAAACGTTCGATCGGCCTCATCGAAAAATATTCGGATGACGACCGCAAAGGAAAACGCGGCGCGGAACGCCTCATCAACCTCACTTCGGCCATCGAGGGCATGGAGCGCAAATATTACGTGCAATACCGCCCCGACCGCCCCAATTTCCAGACAATGGTGCGTGAGGCCGAAGAATTCGCCATGAAAATCCTCAAACCCCAGATCGACGCCAAAATCGCGAGTGGGGAACTGAACGCCAAGGATTGGGTGACTTAA
Organism: uncultured Micavibrio sp.; assembly: GCA_964539025.1. GTDB lineage: Bacteria > Pseudomonadota > Alphaproteobacteria > Micavibrionales > Micavibrionaceae > Micavibrio_A. The sequence continues at coordinate 53,283 of CAZIFA010000005.1, read as the reverse complement.
TCTTCCATTGTCATCCTGAGCAAAGCGAAGGATCTCATGAGATCCTTCAGTCGCTAACGCTCCTTCAGGATGACATCGTGAAAGTTACGCCGCTGCCGACTTAGCCGAAACCAGATCGCGCAGAACGTAATGGAGAATTCCACCATTCTTCATGTAATCGATCTCATCCGCCGTATCGATGCGGCACAGAAGTTTGTGTTCTTCTTTTTTGCCATCGGCACGCGTGATGGTGAGCGTTACGTCCTGCAACGGTTTCAGATCACCTTCGAGGCCCATGACATCGAATGTTTCGGAACCATCGAGTTTAAGGTCTGCGCGCGTCATGCCGTTTTTGAACACCAGCGGAACAACGCCCATACCGACGAGGTTCGATCTGTGGATACGCTCGAAGCTTTCCGCGATCACGGCCTTCACGCCGAGTAGCGTCGTGCCCTTCGCGGCCCAGTCGCGGGATGAACCCGTGCCGTATTCCTTACCGGCGATCACGACCAGTGGCGTGCCTTCGGCTTGGTATTTCATGCAGGCATCATAGATCGGCATTTCTTCGCCTTTGTAGCGCGTGAAACCGCCTTCTTTGCCGCCGAGCAGTTCGTTCTTGATACGGATATTGGCGAACGTGCCACGCATCATCACTTCATGGTTCCCGCGGCGTGCGCCGTAAGAGTTGAAGTCGATGGGCGATACGCCGTTTTCGATGAGATATTTACCAGCTGGTGAGTCCTTCTTGATCGAACCCGCAGGGGAGATGTGGTCGGTCGTAATCGAGTCACCGAACAACGCCATCAGTTTCGCACCTTTGACATCAGATATTTTGCCGCCTGCTTTTGCGCTCATACCTTCGAAATATGGCGGGTTTTGCACGTAGGTGGATTTGGAATCCCATGTGTAGGTTTCCGAAGACGCATTACCCTTAATGTCCTGCCATTCTTTCGGGCCGAGGAACACGTTGGAGTAGCGCGACTTGAACATTTCGGGCGTGAGGCATTTCGCCACCGTGTCCGCGATTTCTTTGTTCGACGGCCAGATATCTTTCAAAAATACATCCTTGCCGTTCTTGTCTTTGCCGATAGCATCGGTGAACAGGTTGATTTTCAAAGAACCTGCGATGGCATATGCGACAACCAGCGGCGGCGAAGCGAGGTAGTTCGCCTTCACGTGCGGGTTGATACGGCCTTCGAAGTTACGGTTACCGGAGAGAACGCCCGCCACCGTCAAATCGCCCGCGACAACAGCGTTGGCAATGTTTTCAGGCAGAGGACCGGAGTTACCGATACAGGTCGTGCAACCGTAACCGACGAGGTTAAAGCCGATAGCATCGAGATGTTTCGAAAGGTCTGCTTTGTTCAGGTAATCCGTAACAACCTGCGATCCGGGTGCGAGCGATGTTTTGACCCAAGGCTTGCGCGTCAGACCAAGCTCATGCGCTTTCTTTGCAACCAAACCAGCGGCAACCATAACCGATGGGTTGGACGTGTTCGTACAGGACGTGATAGCGGCAATCGTAACGGCGCCATCTTCCAGAGAATAGTCCGTGCCTTCGACAGGAATTTTTTTGCCGGAAACTTCCAGCGTCGCAAAATTCGGGGCGGCGTCTTTCAACAAAATTCTGTCCTGCGGACGTTTCGGGCCAGCGATAGAGGGCTCGACTTCGGAAAGGTCCAGAGACAGCGTGTCCGTAAACACAGGCTCGTGGCCTCTCAAACGCCACATGCCCTGCTCTTTCGCGTAGGCTTCGACGAGCGCACAACGTGCTTCGTCGCGGCCTGTAAAGCGTAAGTAACGAATTGTTTCTTCATCGACCGGGAAGAAGCCGCACGTTGCACCGTATTCCGGTGCCATGTTGGCGATCGTCGCGCGGTCGGCCAGAGACATATGTTCAAGGCCATCACCGTAGAATTCGACGAATTTGTTCACGACACCTTTTTTACGCAGCATCTGCGTGACCATTAGAACGAGGTCGGTCGCGGTCGTGCCTTCTTTCATTTTGCCCGTAATCTTGAATCCTATAACTTCGGGAATTAACATGGACACGGGCTGGCCAAGCATCGCGGCTTCGGCTTCGATACCGCCCACGCCCCAACCCAGAACGGCAAGACCGTTAATCATCGTCGTGTGCGAGTCAGTACCGACGAGTGTATCGGGGAACGCAACGTCTTTGCCCATTTGATCTTTTTCAACCCATACGGTTTGTCCGAGATATTCCAAGTTCACTTGGTGACAGATACCAGTCCCCGGCGGCACGACGCGGAAATTATTGAACGCGTTCTGGCCCCAGCGCAGAAATTTGTAACGCTCCATATTCTGTTTGAATTCTTCGATCACGTTGTTCTGGAACGCGATCGCGCTTCCAAATTCGTTGACCATGACAGAGTGGTCGATCACGAGATCGACAGCACACAGCGGATTGATTTTTTGCGGGTCGCCGCCCAGCGCACGCGTGGCTTCGCGCATCGCAGCCAAGTCCACCACAGCCGGAACGCCCGTAAAGTCCTGCATCAGCACGCGGGCGGGACGATAGGCGATTTCAGCGTCGGATCTTTTGTTCTTCTGCCATTCGATGACGGCTTTGACATCGTTCACAGTGACCGAACGGTCATCTTCGAAACGAAGCATATTCTCCAGCAACACCTTGAGCGTGAAAGGAAGCTTGGAGATATCGCCAAGTTGGTTTTCCGCGGCCTTCAGGCTGAAATAATCATAGGTCTTTCCACCGACATTCAGCGTCTTACGAGTTTTTAGCGTGTCGTGACCGGTGCGTGCCATGGAATATGCCTTTGCGAATGGTTCTTATCTGGTTGAATTGCTTTGAGAAAACGTGAACGCGGTGAAGCGTCCAAAGTGTATCATGCACTGCAACCATTAAAAAAGTGGTTAATGAATTCGGCTGTATTGGGTTGTTACATTTTATGCATTTTATATAAAATAACTATTGATTTTACAACTCAAATGGACTATAGATATGGAAACAAAACATCTAACAAGGAGTTTTTTATGTTCTTACTCAATAAAACCACCGCCGCCGCCTTTATGTCGGTCGCCCTTATTTCTTCGACCGCTGACGCCAACCCGCCACCACTTCCCGAAGGCGTGGTGGAATCCTGCCAGACTTGGGCGGGCCACCTATCCGGTAAAACAGCCTTCGTACGGTTTGCCACGAAGAAGGGATCAGATGCGGATTACATGCTTATGCGGATGGCACGCGATAACAACACCGCAGTTGCCATGATGAGCCCAACCCGTCCCTTTAATGCGGAAGAGCATATGCAAATGCCGACAGCCTTTAAAGAAGCTATAATAGCAAATGCGGAAAAAGAATGCTGGCAGGCCTACACCAACACCTACTACAGCACCAATAATTATTGGGAACTGATTAGAGGTGAAAGAATTATCCCCGCAACAAATTTCGCACTGGAGCATCAACCGCGCCATCAATGATAACGCTTTTGCAAATAAAGGCCGCACGCGCCTTGCTCGGATGGAACCAAGAAAACCTCGCGCTCGCTGCGGGGCTTTCACTTCCTTCGATCAACAATCTGGAACGCGGCATTCATTCGCCTCGCCCCGATACATTAAAATCCATACAAATCGCGTGCGAAAAGGCTGGCGTTCAATTCCTCGACAATAACGGCGTGTCCTTGCGCCCCACGGACTACTCCTTCAAAGTTCTGAACGGGCCCGATTTTATCAAGGAGCTTGATGAAGATATCATCGCCAACATGACATCAGCGGATCAGGAAATACTCGCCTTCTCTTACGACGAACGAAAATGGATAGAACTTGCCGGTCTTCACAATCATCTCTATGCCAAGGCCCGTGACAAAATTAACTGGCGCGAAAAAATACTGATTCCTGAAACAGCCGACTTTATCGTCTGTCCGGAAGCCGCCTACCGCATGTTACCCGATCATTTTTTCGATAAACTGACTTATGAAGTTTATGCCGACCGCCTCGCCCTGATCGACTTTGCCGCCATGCGGGTTACGATCATTACCAACACAGTAATAGCAGACAGTTATCGCCAGCAATTCCTAGCCCTTTGGGATATTGCCAAGCCGCCGTCAAAAGACTGGCTGAAAAAGACTGAACGCTGGAAATAACAAAAACCCAGATCTCAAAAAAGTGGTTAATACATTCTAGTGTGTTGACAGACTCCACCTCCTAGGTTTACGTAAAGATATGGGAACAGGCGGTCTTTTTGCGACGATTAACACTCCCCCGGATTCAATTCGGGCCGATTACGCTTTGGCAGCCATAGCGGAAACGACATGGTTTAAATGCCTGCTGGAGTCTGAAAAGCCCGGATTTATAGCGACATTTATTGAACGCATGGGACAAATTCCTCCGGGGCAGGATATTCCCGAAAAAAAGATACTCGAAGCCGTGGCACATGCCATAAATTTCAACCAGTCCAAAACCAGAAGAACCCCCTTAATAGTGGACTCTCTTCCCGATGACAGCCCCGCATCGATTACGTTCACTGAAATTATTATGTTTTTGAGATATAAAGATCATATGCGATTGGTACCTGCCGCTCAAAAGATGCGTGAAATCGCCAATAAACCCCCTTGCTTCATTAAGAATTCTTTAACTTTTGAATCCAAATGACACGATATGATCCTGCCGTTTTCATACTTACGCCACATTTGGGGGCGATCCTGAGATTGTAGCCGGAACATTCCTCCTTCTCCTGTCAGTTTCCAGCCGGTTACCAAGCCGTTACAAGTTTAAGCCGCTGCCTTTCCCCGGGCAGCGGTTTTTGTATGGGTCGTTAAAAAGGGATTATTTCTTGCCTTTGCACATATTGTTTACGCGTTGATATTCCTGCAACGTATCAATATCCTGCTGCATCTTCTTGCGCTCTGCGTTCATCTTGGCCGAATAGGCACGAACTATGCCTTGTGTGAACTTTTGAATTTCTTTTTGCGCCGCCGAGATTTCCCCAGCACTATAGGGACCGTAAGCGTAGCCTGCCTTTTTCAACGCCGCATCCAACGCATCAATAATGACCGTCGTGTATTTGTTAACGATCAGCCGATCCGCCCGGATATGCTTTTTCTCATGCTCCATCACCGCCGAATACATGCAGCCTGTCTTCGGGAATTCGCGGGCGATGAAAATTTTGGGATCGATGTGAATTTCCACCTTCAGGGAATCTATATAAAGACAGCCTGCATTGAGCGATGGAAATGTTTCGGTAAGAATGCGGATATTCTGGGATATGCTGACCTCACCCGCCATCAGCCCACCGACATGCGTTGTGACGCCCTTGCCATACGGGGAAACCGTGTCCGTGCCCATTTTGTCGAGCGCGGCCTGATTTTTTGTATGGTCGTACTCAACATTCGTATCAGACGCCACAACATGGATTTGCGGAGCTTTCTTCAGTTTACACTCTATGTCGGCGGCGGCGAGATGAAAATATCCCGCCACCAAATAATCCAATCCTATCAAAGATTAAGCCCCTTTACGTTTATCGCCGATATAGAGTATATAACAAAGGTGTAAGTTTACCATTAAACAAATGCAAGGAGCCAACGATCATGGGTTTTGCCATCGGCCAGCTTTTAATCTTCCTTCTGGATGTTTGCTTCTGGATTATCATCATGCAGGTCGTGCTCAGCTGGTTGATCACATTCGAAGTCATCAATATCCGCAATCCGCAGGCTGCGAATTTCATCCGCCTGATCGATAAGATCACCGCGCCGGTTTACGGGCCTCTGCGTAAAGTCGTACCGCCTATTGCCGGAATTGATATAACGCCGATTATCCTGATTTTTGCGATCTACCTGCTCAAGAGCCTGGTCGCCAGCATCTTCTTTGCGTAAAGGAATTTGAATGAGTGCTTCTATCATCGATGGAAAGAAAATAGCCGCAGATATACGGGCGCAAGCCGCCCATGATGTCGAAGCGCTCAAAGCCAACGGTAAAAAACCGGGGCTGGCTGTCATTCTCGTCGGTGATGATCCCGCTTCTCATGTTTATGTCGCCAACAAGATAAGGGCATGTCAGGAAGTCGGCATCGAAAGTTTCGAACACCGCATGCCCGCAACGGCGTCGCAGGATGAAATCCGCCACGCGATCAACAATTTGAATTTCAATCCGTCCGTGCACGGCATTCTTTTACAACTCCCCCTGCCCGGCCACCTGAATTCAGATGAATTGATTCAATCCATCGCGCCGGAAAAGGATGTAGATGGTCTAACATTCGTGAATGCCGGAAAATTGGTCGCGGGCGATAACACAGGGATGATTCCGTGCACACCGCAAGGATCACTGCATTTGATTCATTCAGTGCGCAAAGATCTGGCGGGACTGAACGCCGTGGTGGTGGGCCGCTCGCTGCTGTTTGGAAAACCTATGGCACAATTGCTGCTGGCGGAAAATTGTACGGTGACGACCGCGCATTCAAAAACCAAAGACTTACCCGTCGTTTGTAAACAGGCGGATATCCTCGTCGTCGCCATCGGCCGCGCGAAAATGGTTCAGGGTGATTGGGTCAAGCCCGGCGCCATCGTGATCGATGTAGGCATGAACAGGTTAGAGAATGGCAAACTATCCGGCGACGTGGATTATGACGGCGCGGCCAAAGTCGCCAGCGCCATTACGCCAGTCCCTGGCGGCGTTGGCCCGATGACGATTGCTTGTTTGATGCAGAATACTGTGAAAGCGGCAAAAGCCTCCAAATAAAAAAGACCGCCTTATTCACCTCGGCGGCCCTTCCCATATCGGTCTTACCCAAATTCTGTTTATATCAACGCGCAGCGACCATAATGGTTCCCGCAAGCGCGATCATATCCGCAACGCCATCGCAGCTTTAAGAACTCCAGCAGGCGCGATCATATCGGCAAACGTATCGCGAACATTGGCAATGAATTGCTGGCCCGTGATTGCTTTGGATCTGTCTTTCGCGAGATCGCCTGTCAGAGCGCTGGTTTTTAAACCGGCCTCAATCGTCGTAACGACAGCAAGTTTCAATTTCTTGGCGAGTTCGACGCCTTCAGTCTGGCCGTTCAATTCGGCTTTGTGACGAATGGCCTCAGCATAAGCAAAAATATGTGCAGCCGGGTTTGCCAGCAGAATTTGTTTTTCATGCCACGCATGTTCAAGGTCAGGCGCTGTACCATGCGGCGGGTCTGCCAGCAATGTACCATCGGCGGAAACCAGCGTAGAGTCCATAAGGCCGAGTGATTTGTGTTCGCCAGCAACCTGATCGGAAACAACATCGCCGTCATAGTTTTTCAGCGCGATAATCATACCGTTCAGTTTGCCTTGCGGGATTTTAGAAACCACGGCGTCGATCAATTGAACCTTGTCATTAAAGTTCAAGCCCGCTGCATGGAATTTATCGGCATACGTTTCTTTGAAAATTTCGTTGAACAGATCGATGAAACGACCGTCATAGGTGGGGTTGATCGTGTTTTTACCGGCAAAGATCACGGATTTATGCATGGCCAGAGCCTGTTGGAACACAGTATGCGCGTAATCGCGGATGGAGCTGTCTGTTTCAGTCGTCAAAAGCGCAACGCCGGTATCGACTTTGCAGTTTTCAACGAGAGTTTGTGTCGATCCATCATCGCCTTCGAAAACAACTTTGAGTTTACCGCGGCCCGGAATAGCTACGTTCGGTGCGCCGTAAATGCCACCCACGGCCTGACGAACAATAGTAACGTCATGCATCATCGGTGCAAATTTTTCGATACCTTTAATTTCAATCATGTTGCGCACGATAGCCGCGCCGTTGATCGCACGGCGGATAATGCCGTTCGGGGAATCCCACTGCTGGGACAGGCAAAACTTTGCGGTTTCTTCCTTGCTCGGCGTAATGGTCGGGCCTTTGACGGCGGCTTTGTGTGTTTTTAAATCTTCAATCGCATCATTCAGCGCGGCATCCTTCGTTTTATCGCGCGCCTGCAGGGAAATATCATGCACTTTCCAATCGATCTGGAAGAACGGGGCGATCAATTGCCCGCGAATTTCCGCAGACATATGCGGCCACACGCCATCCCCCGTCATATCGACGATGGAACCGTGGATTTTATAAGGCGTAATGGCAGACATGGGATATCCCCCTTGGAAGGTCTAAATCCCGTCTATTGAACCTCAGTTTGGTTAAAAAGGGATGAAGATACGTTGACATGACAATAGGTCCGCGCTTATGTTGAGGCAAGAATTACATAAGGAGTTTTTAATGAGACAAGATTTTCTTCGACTAACACGCGGCCAGGCAATAGCCTTGTTAGCCACATGTAGTTTTGGTCTTGCATCTTTCGGTGCTGCTTATGCGTATGCGACCCATAGAGAAGGAAAAATGGCCCGTGATTTCTACGCCAATGAACCTGATCAAACCGACTGGCCAACATGCAAAAGCCGTCAAGCGGAATGGCGCAATCTGTGCGTTCCAAGACCTGCAAACCAATAAGCTTATTTCGGCTCTGACTTATTGAACAATTCAAGATATTCGCCATATCCAGCCTCGGCCATTTCGGCTTTTGGGATGAATTTCATGGCCGCCGAGTTGATACAATAGCGGTTTCCGCCTTTATCCTTCGGTCCATCGGTGAATACATGGCCCAGATGGGAATTCCCCGAAGCGCTACGGACTTCCGTTCTTTCCATGAACAATTTGCGGTCCGTGTTTGTCTTTATATTATGGTCCTGAATGGGTTTGCTAAAAGACGGCCATCCCGTGCCGGAATCGAATTTATCCGTCGAGGAAAATAGCGGTTCGCCGGACACGACATCGACATAGATACCTTCTTCGTGGTTATCCCAGTATTCATTTTCAAACGGTTTTTCCGTGCCGTCGTGCTGCGTGACGTATTTTTGCATGTCAGTCAGTTGATCGACGGCTTCTTTGGTTTTCTCATATTTTGTGGGTGTGGACATAGGTAGAACCTCCTCGGCAAAGGCTGGGGTTGCAGTCAGTAAAGCAAGAACAAGCAGATATGGCTTCATATTTAGCCCTTTTGTGTGGCGGACCTGAGAACCATATAGCCCGCTACCGCCGAAAGAACAGACCCCACCAACACGCCAAGCCGCACCTCGGCCTGTTGTTCTACCCCGGAAAAAGCTAACCCGCCTATGAATAAGGACATGGTAAAACCGATACCGCAGAGCAGCGAAACCCCGTAAATCTGTGCCCAGTGGGCATTTTCCGGTTTCGGGCACAAGCCGGATTTGATGGCGAGCCAACTCGCCCCGAACACACCAACCTGCTTGCCGATGAACAGGCCGAGCGCGATTCCGATGGGAATGGGGTGAAAAAGTATATCAGGGCTCATGCCCGCGAACGACACGCCCGCATTGGCAAAACCGAATATAGGGAGAATAAAAAAACTGACATAAGGATGAAGATCGCGTTCCAGACGTTGCGCAGGCGAACGTCTCTCTTCGGGATCCGGCACGCTGATCGGAATGAACAACGCGGTAATCACGCCCGCCATCGTCGCGTGCACGCCGGATTTCAGAACGGCGAGCCAAAGGATTGTGCCGAGTAGTATATACGCGCCACGGTGAGCATAGTTCGCGCGGTTGAGCATGAACAGGCCCGCAATGGGCAGGACGGCAAACATCAATGCGTACGGATGGAGCGATTCTGCGTAGAACAATGCTATTATCATGATCGCACCAAGGTCATCTATGATCGCAATGGCGGTTAAGAACACTTTGAGTGCCAGCGGCACACGGCTGCCTAGCAACGACATGATGGCCAATGCAAACGCTATGTCCGTTGCGCCCGGCACAGCCCAGCCGCGCATTGTTTCCGGGGAAGATAAATTGAAAAACACGTAAACCAACGCAGGCACCACCATACCACCGATAGCCGCTATCACCGGCAATACGGCTTTGGATGGCGAAGACAATTCCCCGACCGTAAGTTCACGTTTTATTTCCAACCCTACCAGAAGAAAGAACACAGCCATCAGGCCGTCATTGACCCAGTGAAGCAGTGTTTTTTCGACTTCAAGGAAATGTGCATCCAAATCGTAAAAACCAATGCGGAAATGCACGCCGTTGAACAGGTGGTCGTACCATCCGCTCCACGGCGAGTTAGCCAGGATCATTGCAAGTGCCGACGCAAGAACAAGCAGAATGCCCCCTGCTGCTTCCAGCTCAAAGAAGCTGCGGGCAACGTAATAGACTTTTTTGGGTAATGGCGTGTTCATGCCCTAAATTATTACAGGGATTGCTTGTTCCGCCAATCAAAAGAAGTTATTCATTCGTTTTCGCGCTTCCAGGAGGGCTGCCAGAAGAGATATTTGTGGATTTTTGCACAGGGGTTGATGGCACTGCAGGCTTAAGATTCACGGGGTATGCCACTATTTTCTTCTCCTCGCTTCGTTTATAGACATAAATGCCAAGAACCGACAGGCCCACCGCCCAGATGGTCGTCAATGCCTCCATGCTGCTCAGCACTTCCGGCGCGCGTTCGGTCTTGAATGTAAAAACATAGGCAAGCCCCAGCATCTGCACCGCCCATGTGATTGCCATCAGATAACCAAAGGTCGGTCGCATGCGGCGGACATAGACGTCTTCGCTTGCCACCTCCGCACGGACGCTCTGATTAATTTCAGTCATCGCGGTTTCGTATTCTTTTGATTTTAGCTCAGCTAGTTTTTCGGCGTGGCGGTTTGCTTCGGCCATTTGTTCGGCGGATATCGCGCCACCCGCAATCGCGTTTTCGAAATTTCCAAGTGCCTGTGATGCGCTTTGTGCCACGGGGTTATCGACACGGGACAGCGCACCGCCGATCAGGCTTATCAACACGGGTAGCCCCAGTTTTCCAATGATTGTTCCTAACATTCTAGACCTCCAGTCTATAAAATACGTGATCGCCGATTGCGGCGCAGGGTGTTTGCCCCTGTGCCCAATCCGGCATGATGGATTTGGTGTGGTAGTGCGTCGCGCCGTTCGTTGTATCAATCAGAATATTTGCCACGGCACGTCGGGCGATACGAACGGCTGTCGCAAAATGGATATCTTTATCCGTTATCGCCTGAAGCTGCCGGTAATTGGGATCGGATCTGTTCCAACAGGAAAACTGGTACGGTTTCTGGCAGACGGAAATAATATCCCTTCCCCACCAATATCCGCCGCGTTCGTCGGCCACTTTCACGCGGTTTAAAATAACACAGGCAACGGCTTCCATGCCCTGCACCCCCTCGCCGCGCGCTTCACCCCACAAAGTGCGGGCAAGAACGTCGATCACGAGATCGTCATAGAAATTTTGTGCAAAGGACTTTTCCCCTGCCTTGCCGGTCAGGAGTTTAAGAAATTTTTTCATGAGTATTACTCCGTTATATAGGCTTTGAGAGATTCAGTTTTAAGCGCTGTCTGGTCGAGCTTTGCTTCGATGCGCAGCAAGTGCGCGACGATCCGCGTTTCGAGGTCTTTCATGTCGGTCACCGATGCGTATGATTTAGCTACTTCGAGTTTAAAAGCTGACAGACCCTCGCGCAGTTGCGTTGAACGGACATCGAGCGTTTCATGTAATGTATCGATAGATTTTTCTGCTTCGCTCTGAATGCGAAAAATCAGCCAGAACATGCCCGATAGCACAGGCAAATCGACGGCCGTGATCCACCAGATCAGGCCGGAGTCAAAAAGTGTATTCATATTATTTCTTTCTTGATTAAACGTCGAAATCGGTCATGGCCGCGTGGCCGCTACCCGACCCAGACCAGATTTTCCCGGCCGTCGTGTATTGTTTTTTTATGCGTACAGGTTCGAGCGCAAGGGCGCCCGCCGCCGCATCTAGTCCGTCATCGCGTTGGCCTTTTGCAGACGGTATCCATTCCTGCATTTCTCTGATAAAGCGTGTTTTATAGACATTGCTATGAACATACAAAGCCCGCGCCGCCATAGGGGCATCGAACGCTTCTATAATCCGCTCAGCTTTGGCCTTGTTATTTGCTCTTTCGGCAACGGCACAATTTACTTTTTCATTGCCTAGTTCACGCCGTAAAATGGCGGGAAGGAATTTGCCAAGACCGTTGGTTTCCACAGTGATAGACGGGACAAACAATTCCTTTGCAATCCTTGTTACTTCACGACATTGCAGACTGGCTTCATCTTCGTCTTCTTTTGGCATGACATTGATATAAGCAACTCTGTGCAGCCAGTAATCACCATCTTCATCCGTATAAACCACTGCCAGAACGCTGGCATCACCCGACGCCTTGCCAAAGGCCGGATCCCACCAAGCGGAACATGAAACGAGTTTTCGTCCCCCGATACTTAAAACCAGAGATTTTTGTGCCTCACGCGCACAAAGCGGATCGTCGTAGCGACGAAGCAAGCTGATATCCAGACGGCTTTCGAGGATATTCACCGGTTCAAGCATCATCTGCGATGAAAATTTCATAGGCCCGGAAGTGCGCCGTATGTCATCGATATCTTCGATCTTATAGAGTTCAGGCCACTCGCTTTGACCATCTTCATCCAAAATTGGGATAAACAGCCGTTCAAAGTCTTTCAGGAAAACATCCTGTTCACCAATTTCCGTGCGCGGCTCGTCAGCATAGATCGTGTAATAACTGTGCGGCGTGCCTATATATATCTGCCTTCCGCCCGGCGTCAGGATAAAATCGTTTTCAGACAGGCGTTCACGCAGTTTTTCCCGCTTATCCGCCGTATCACAGGTATTTGGAACTTCAACGTCATCACAAATGATGACATCCGCCCGTGTGCCGGTGATGTTTGCATAAAGCCCGCGCGCCAGAACCGAAGGGTCCCGCCCGATACGTTTGCGGCGGACCGTGAAAGAGTCCGCCGCCCATTGATCTGGATTATTGGATAGCAAATGCCTAGTCAGCGGGTGCTTCTCGATTATCTTCCGTATCGTCCTCACCATCTTCTCCGCGAGGTTCGACTCGGCGGACAACACCAGGATACGCAAATCCGGATCCTGACATAGCAGCCATGCCGAGAATAGTCCGACGAGCGTCGACTTTCCGCTTGCCCGAAAGGCCTGCAAGAGCAGCCGCGTCTCTCCACGCTCCCAGCACTTCTGCAGCCAGATCGCGATTCGGAAATGTATGCCAGGCGTTGTGTAATTTTGCGTCGCGTTCCATGTTGATAAAAATACGTCAAAACCGTCATTGTTGCAACGATCAGGCGTCATAACTCCTCATTTCATATAATTCATTGCTATAATTCAGATGGCTGGTGCCAATATTATTGGCTCTCATCATCGTTTCCTAATACATCAGGAACTTTTGAACGATGGTATTCGTTCGCTTCGACTATGCCTTTTTGTACGGCCTCTAGACTCGCTTCATCGATCCCTGTTTGTACACCGGCCGTCCGCCCAAGCTTAAAAAGAAGCTCAAGATGCGCTAAGGCAACCTTCCCTGCACTGTGGTGCTCAGTGAATTTTTTGCTGTTATTTTTCTTTTTTGACTTTGGGTTTTGACCTGATGCGGTTTCATTGGCATCGTCTGCTTCCGTATCCGGCCCATCTTTCATAAAGTCGTAATAAGATTGCAGTGTCATATTGATTAGGTCAGGCAAAAAATCAGCCACCTGTTTCCGGGTGGCTTCGTCAAATATGTTGGTCATGAAACTCCTAGAGATTGCTTATGATTAATTATTTAACTAAAGACGGCTGATGCCGTTAAAAAGAAAATTAATCCCATAAACAGCAAAAATAGCAGAAGCAATATAACAAAAATCCACATTGCGCCGATAAAGGATCCTTTTTTAAATCCTGTGCATAGAGATTCATTTTTCCTATATGCATTATATGCACCGACAATACCGCCCGATAAACTCACGGAAAACGTAGCCAAAAGCGAAAAAATCCAAAGAGCATCTGCCGCATCTTGTATACCGGAAGACATCAAATATCCTTTAAAAAACTATGCAAATAAACAATTACATGACCAATAGGGAAAAAATTTGCGATCAACCATGCAATAGACATTACACCTGCAACAACGCTCCATGCCTTTAGCGCAACGACAACACCATACCTTTTAAGAACTGATGAATTTTTTTCATTCTCAATATGTCCGATTAAAAATCCTATAGCTGAAAATAAAACAAGAAAAAAACACATATAGAAAATTGTATATTTATCTATTTCATACCATAAAACGAGGTATAAAAATTTTCTATGAATAACTTCTGCCGCTTGAAACGCCGGAATAGCAAGAATTACAACCAAAAACATAGATAAAAAAAAGCAAGCGATGCTTTTCAAAATTATCATGGCTATTCCTATTTATCCCACCAATTATATTCGGGATTTTTTAAAGTACCATCTTCATACTCTAAAACACCTGTAAAGATTTTTTGCTTTTTACCCTTAACGGTGTATGGCTTTGCCAATTTTTTCTTTTCTAAGCTAGTCATTGGTTTTCCATCTAAAGTATTTGGATCAAAATCATATTTGTCATTCCAATCGTGATCCACTTCTCCCATTAATGCAATCTTATTACCAATCCTTGTTGCCCTAAACCGACCATTGGAATGGATCTTATTTGTACCTGTAGATAAATATTCATCAAAATTTCGCCTAAGTAGTGGATTTTTGCCATAATTTACTTTACCGACACCGCTTTCATAATCCCAATAATCTCCCACATCGCCATCATCGTTTTTTAATACAATTGTTTGCATATCGCGAATGGATTTCAACTGAGAACTGAAAGGATGGTTGTCATCCATAAAACTTTTTTCAAAACGTCTTTGATTTTCTTGTTCGGCATACTTAAAAACTTGCTGTTTATTTAAGTCATCTGCAGAAAGAACTACATCCTTTCCTGTGCCATCTAAGTAATGGTTTAAATTGCGCGAAGCGTAAGGTAATGCTTTTTTATATTTATTAGCTAGCGTTTTTAATGCTGTTTTAAAAGCGTTTTCCGTCTCACCTTCCGGCATTAGATAGCCATCGACTTTTAAACCTTTTTCACGTTGAAAAGAACGAATTCCTTCGTCCGTTTCTTGTTCGATAATCCCGTTTTGCGCAGGTTCGGCACGATATCCAAGCCTATGAAGAGCATTTTTGACATTGATAACATCATCTTCGTCATTCTTCATCATATTGCCGACGCTCCCTTTGAGCGCGAGACCCAGATCTTCAAAAAATCCCATATCTATCTCCTAAAACTTGCTCACGATGTACCATTGCGCGCCATCGGAAACGACCGTGATGGCCTCATGCTGCGTGGCTAGCGGTTGGCCGAAGCCATCAGGACCGCTACCGCCATATTCAGTGACAGTGATTACGTTTGCAGACACATCGGTTTTTTTGATTGTCACTGTGCGGCCTATCGCCGTTGAGGCGTTCGCCGGTGGCAATCTTGCGGTCAAAGTGCCACCGAAGGATGAAAGCAGATATACATCGACCGCCATATCGATGTCATATGTGCCACTGCCGTCATAATAGCGCGTATTGCCTGGTGCGCGGTTCGAGGAAATGACAAACCATTCCGCACCGTTCGATAACATCTGCACGAAGTCGTTCTCCGCGCCCAGATAATAGCTGCGCCCATCCGGGCCACTGCCGCTCGTTTCATTGACCGTGATGACATTGCCTGAAGAATCTATTTTCTTGACCACCATCATTACGCCGACCGCACTGGCTGCGTTGGGCAGATTAACGGTAAGAGCGCCGCCAAAGCTAGAGACCAAATGAACGGAGTGTGAAATATCAAGCGTTACGGACCCACTTGTATCGATAAATTCCGTATCATAGCGTTGCAGCGTGGCGTTGATATCGACCGCCGTAGTTCGTTGTAGGCGGTTCTTATGCGGAAAGCCAGCGTTATAGGCGGTGTATTTCCCACCCGATAAATCCCAGATGGCCGAACCATCAGACATAGAAAGCAGATTCATAATGGATGTTTCGTCTGATCCTGCCTCCAACTTGATATTCGGCACAGTATTGAAACTCTCGCAATAAGGATTGATCAGCAGAGTCTTATAAGATCCCGCACCCATCGTCATACAGCCCTGCGCTGTGCCTTTGACGTTGGCTTCACAGTCGATAAAGGCGTTGTTGAACTGACCGTGTTCAACATAAATTCCATGCCCAGAGATATCAGCGCCGTGCGAGTATACGCGGCAGGCATGGAATTTGTTGGCATTGGGCGTGTCGCCCGCGCCTGATTTGGTTAAGTGAATGCCGTGGATAACGGGCTCTTCCACCAGAACGCGATCAAAATTGTTCCAATAGCACGGGAAGTCAAAATCATCGTTTCCATCAAGCTGTACACCGATATCTGCACCGAAAATCGTAACATCGGCTACGGCATTTTGAACGCAAGGACGATCCCCCGCGCTATAAAGCTTAATGCCGATTTCCCCGCCATTGATACGCAGATCCTTTAGCGTGGCAAAATCCGCGACGATCTCAACGGCGTTAAAATCATTATCCTGACATTCGATCACGCTCACCTGCCCCGCGCCGAACAGAGTTTGACGTTCGCCGATGGTAATTGTGCCGGATATCAGATAGTTTCCCGGCGGAATATATACTGTATCATGCGCTGTAAGGGCTTTTTGAATCGCAAGCGTATCGTCGTTCAAGCCGTTGCCGTAAGCGCCGAAATCTTTTACCGATACACATTCAGAAAATTTGTCCGTTGTCGTCCGGCTGACCGCGCCAAGACCATAAGCCGTAAAACTTGGTGCGGCCATAGATCCTTCGAGACTCACAGGAATGGGATTTCCATCGCCGTCAAATCCCAACGCCTTGTTGGCGCGGGATACACGATCCGGCAAAACCGTTTCCGCCGGGATTTCATGATCGGAATAACGAATCATAGGCGATAGATCACGGTTTACCTGCTGCACACTTGCCGTTAAATAATCTAGTTCATTGTTGATTGCACGGGCGCTAAAATCCCCGCCTTCCAGAAAATCCGTCATACGTTCGAGCGGCAGACGGCGCATAAGGGTTAAAACGACACCATCCGTAGGCGCTGTATCGAATGTGACGGTTCCGCCGTTGGTATTCCCGGCCTGCGCGATATCGAACCCAGCATACTGTTGTGCGCCATCAAAATAGACGCTCAAATCCTCGCTGGCAAAAATCGGGAACAGATATTCGAATTCCGTCTGCTCACCATTGGCAAGATAGCGTACGATCGGCTCTACCGCCGGGATTTTTATATGATCCGAAGTCATTGTTTCTCCTAATAAGTTTGGGGGACTGGCAATGCAGCCTGAAATATGCTTCATATGATTGGCTACAACCACATAAGAAGCCTTTTTATGAAATATATATTGATCCTTCTGGCCGCTCTTTCCCTGCCTCACGCCGCGCGGGCGCAGATCAATTGTTTTGGATCGGACATCAGCACCAGTTGCTCGAACGGCGTGACATACAACCAGCTCGGCGACGCGATGTATGGATCCGACGGATCATCTTTCCGGCGTTTCGGCGATACAATCTATGGCGACGATGGCACGACTTATAATCAATGGGGCGATACATTCTACGGATCGGACGGTAGCATCGTCCGAGTTACCACAATAAACGACACCGATGAAATCACCTTTTTCGACGATTCCCAGACGCGCCAGAAAAAACAGGAAAAACTCGATGCCGAAGCCGAAACAGAACACATTGAGACAGAAATGGAAATGTCCGTGATGCTCGGCAAGGATAATCCTGTTATCGTTAACGCCGACGGATTTTTTGAATGACCCTAAAATATGGATGTAAGGCTGTTATAAAGCGCGCCTACTCTGTTCATCTTGTTCCGTTCTTTTAATTGGGTAAGTTGTAGCGTATTCACGCTCTGATCATAACCTACGCCCTGATCGATAATTTTATTACGGATCGTATAGGCTTCATCCTCACGTTTTTGTTCATCCTCACTCATATTCAACAAGCCGTAAAGACGGGCTTGCGAAGATCCATCGCCAGAGCCTATTCCCTGGCTGCCATATCTGGCACGCTGTTCGGCCATCAGCTTCCTTATCTTATTGCGACGGTCCTGTTCGTTCGCTTCCTGTTCGATGCGGTAGGTTTCTTTTTTTAAAGCGGCTTCGCGCTGCAAGGCGGCATTATCAAGCGCAACTTTTTGTCTTGCCTCTTCGTAATCCTGCTGTCCCGAGTTCTTCTTATAAGAATTAACGGCTCCTAATGCCGTGTTGGCAAGCGAAAGCGCCGACATCGCGGTCGATGCAAGAGATGTTAGTCCACCCATAATATTTCTCCTTAATCGTTGAGTTTCAATTCCGTCATGACGGACAATAATGTGAAAGGCATAGGTGCCGATTGCTCGATCTTCCAAAGCGGATCGGCGAGTTGTCTTTGCCAACCAAGTGCACGAACATGGATATCCCCGTTCACGAGCGGTGGCGGCTCATCGAGAATTTCTTCTTCGCCGAGCTGGCGCAACGAAACATCTTTAAGCCCTCGCCCGACATCGAGACGCAGCGCTTTACTGTCCTGCAATCTGAATACGGCCTCTATCATCCGTACCTTTCGGATCATCGTTCCATCGCCTATCGCCGCGGGCGGCAATGGCTGGATCGTATGCGTATAGGAAAGGCCAATTTCCACGTTGGTCGCCGGCTCATCAAGAACAACTTGACCGTCCGTAACGGTATGATCATCGAGCACGACGCCATCGGCCACGATGGAAACGCTCATGCCTTCCAGATGATCGAGACCGGACCATTCGGTCGCAGGGCTTCCCGCTTCACCTGTTAAGGCAGAATCCAGATTAAGGTCATTCTGGAATAATTCGATAAGATAGGCTTCGTTGCGTTCGACCAGAAGATACACATCATCTCCGACAACCGAGACAGATTTCACCAGACCTTGCGTTTCATGCAGTGTCCAGGCCGCAACCTGTTCCGCGCGGTATATTGTGAGCGTAGCGAATTTTCCGTCATCGCGCACCACGAATAACAGGCGACGCAAGGCATCAAAATCTTGATCCATAGGCTTTCCCAAAACGTGCCGCGATACAAGCGCGAGATCCGTGGACTGATACGCCTGTTCGACATCCGTGTATAAAAATTCACGCATTTCATTGCCGTTGCGGGCTACGAACATAGTCGCGCCATCCACCGTCACCGGCGGAATGTAACGATCTGTACGTGATCCGACGCGTGTCTGGCGGTTGAGCTGTACGCTCGCTGGTGTTAAAGGATCACCTGTAACCATCCATTCGGCACCGCTGGTAAATACTTGCAAATGCCGACCGGAAAAGATTCCGCGAATGGCGTTAACCTGATCGGACAGAATGGCGAATTCAATCGATTCATCATCTAGTCCTGTGCCAAGATCAAAATTGAACAGATCGCCGCTTTTTGAAAACCACAAGCGGTTGGGCATATCGCGCGATCCACCAATGACAAGCCTGTCTTGGTGAAACGCAACGGTAGCCGCGTACCCGCGCACGGATGAAAAGACCTGCTCTGCCCAATCTATCGTCGCGCTCGTTCCCGCCAGTGTTTCTATGACCGTAGCCGTGACCACGGTCGGTGAATTCACCATCGTGATCAGGACTTCCTTGCCACCCACGCGCAGGCGCGTGCCGTCATGTCCGCCCTCGAATGCATCGACGGAGGCCGCAAGCGTGATGCTTCCCGTCGTCGCGCTCGGCGTTAGGGTTACAGTGTTATCCGCAAATTTATAGTAAGGTTGCCGGACGACGTTGCCTTCGGTGAAGAAATCCCAATCCTGCAGCACAAAACTTCCCAGCGAATTGCGCAGAAGTTTTTTCGGCGGAACGTCCGGATGCACCATCAGCAGCGTATCGGCACTTTGCGTCCAGGCGAGTTGGCCTATTTGGCTTAACGTCCATGGCGCGGACAAGGTTTGAACATTTATTCCGCCCGCGTAAATATCAATCTGGCCATCTGTTACGACCATCAGATAGGTTTGTTCGGTGTTGAATTCAAACGAAATCAAGCGGCCATCACCCGCGGCGGTGTCGATATAAGACAGGCCCGCACGGCGCGTCACGCCGCCCGTCGGGAAGATAAAAAGATTGCGCAATGTAAGTGCGCCATTTTCATAGGCGCGAAGATCACCGCGACCCAATAGATCGCGGCTCACCTCGCCTGCCGTAAAATTGGTCTTAACCTGGCGGATGCGTGTCATGTTTATCCTCGCACATCGATAAGGGAGAAGTTTTCTATGCGGCCCGGCGTATCTTGCTGCGCGTCAATTTGGCGCGCACGGGCAAATTCAGCATCAGCCATCCGGAACAGAGCATCGGCCCGCGACGTATTTTCCGTGACCGGCATGCAAAATTCTGCTGACAATCTGGCGATCAACGCCATATCGAAATAAGGCGGAAATTCTTCTTCCTCTGGGCGGAAAATATAAGAAAGTACGACTTGCTCCGCATCCGTATGCAAAGCACCGCGCGCAATGCGGAAATTCAATCCGCGCCCACGCCCGCCATCGCCCGCCGATATCGCTCGTAAAAAATCATTGGGCAGGGCAAAAGCCTTGGCGTAATCGGCGACCGGCGGTGTAACCAGCGGCGTCAAAGCCACCTGCCCGCTCGCAAAACTCCAGCCATAGGCGGATAAAAGCGCATCGCGCGTCGGGCCGAACAATGCGCCCGCAATTTCCGATTCCGCCGTGCCGTCGTCGAATGATGTTATGGGTGCCGCGCCAAGACGGATCAGCGCGCGGCTGCATAGAGCCACGTCGTTCAAAGCCATGGTAATTCTCCTGAAAATTTTAAGGTGAAAATAAAAAAAGCGGCCCGAAGGCCGCTTTTAAAAAACTTGTGTTACTTCTTTTAGGCCGCTGTTTAGGCGACTGCCAATACAGGTACATTGCCTGTAATAGACGCGCGACGTTGGACAGGTGCATTAGATACAGCCCTCGCAAATGCCGGATATAAAACATTATCGTGCCTTGGCACAGCACGGGACGATGTACCATAGCCCTTAGCACTGATCAGATTAGAAACCTGTGCGGCCTCGTCACTAGAACCTATAACCAATACACCTTCACGCCCGTTATGTTCATAGGGAACTGTGTAAGCTGATATGCCTGCCTTGATCTTCCGCTCTTCCAGAAGATCGCGACCATTATCATTCATGCGCTCTGAAGAAATCTGGCCAGATTGCAAAGCTGCAAACTGAACACCATCTTTGGAAACAAAAAAATACTCTGCCGTAGGCATTGTTGCCGAACCCTCTGAACGTCTTTTTGTATTTATTTATGCATCCTTCATAACAAAAACGCGCAACGAATTGCAAATTGAATCTTTTCCACAATACCTGTGGAAAACTCTGGTTAAATTTATTTACATATTTTTAAAATAAAGTGCCGTTCCCCCCGATTTTCTGCGGGGGGAACGGCGATCGCGAATACCGAAGACGGCTAGGCGGCAAATGGCGAGCCAGGCCTCTGAAAGGGAAAGCGCCTGTTGCTCAAAGCCGGTTTCTCATGACTTCGGGGAGGATGCTCTATGAATAGAGCGTCACGGAAACAACACCGCCGGTGTTGCCGGTCACGATATAGAATTTCGTGCTCGGAGAGCCGTCCGTATCAAGGTTCGCGATAATAAGATCGTTGATGCGCATCATGTCCGAACCAGCGTTAAAATAATTGCTGCCCGTGACCGATGAATCGATCGTCTTGTAGTGCCACAAAGTGAAATTGTTGGCGTAAGCCAGAACGCTAAGGTCTGTTAATTTAAAAGCCATTGTTCATTACTCCTTATGCATCTGGGGTTTCATCGCAGTTGATCGTCACGACGCCGCCGCCATCGATGAGCGCAGCACCCTGGCTCATCATATTGTTGACAAAGTGCGCCGCGCGGTCGCCGTGCCAACTGATATCCGTCTGAACATCAGAACCGGACGCATGACCCACCGCCGTTTTGTGGTAGAAGTAGCAAGAACGGATATCGCTGCCGTCGATCGGAAGACCGGAATGCGGAATCCAGATCGTGCCCAGCCATTGTTTGGCCTGCGTCAGCGTCGTGTTGTACGGCAGATTGGCCGAACCCACATAATCCGCGCTGGAAAATTCCGGAATGGCCAGAAGCTCGGTCCATTGTTTCCAACCGATCACGGCAAAACGCTGTCCGTCATCGGGAATGTCGCTTTTACCGAATGTTTCGAACGCGGACATGATCTTGGCTTTGGTCAAACCGACGTTGGAATCGACGATTGTGTTCGTGGAAGCCGTCGCCAGAGCGGCGATGATCAGTTCGTCCGTCTTGCGGCCAAGCGCATAAGCACCTGCAGATGCGATAACCTGACGTTCAGGAATATTGATTTTAAGTTCCTGAAGACGGTCGACCCAGTCACCGGCGTAGAAATCCTGTAGCGTGCATTCGACGTTCGAATGAACCAGGTTCATCACCGGCACCATGCCGTGTGTGGATTTCGTCGATGCCGTGCCCTTGCCTACCTTCTGGAAGGTCGTGGACGCGCCTTTGACGTTGTTGATGGATCGCACCGAATTCCGCAGTTTGGAACCCTGGCGCTGGTAGGCCTCATGCACTTCGCGTTCGAATTGCTTGATGAAGGCCTGATCAATGGTTGTTGCCATGATATTTTACCTCAATGTTGGTTGTTGATGGGAAAGCGCCGGTTTCAGGGGTTTTCACGATTTTAAAATCGGGCCCGTTTGGGCTGAACCGGGAAGTGTGCGGGCGGCAGGCTTGGCTGCGCGTTGTCCGGAAAAATAAAAACGCCCAGAGCGGCCTTGCAAAAGCACGCAGTTCGGGCGTTGATGGAACCATAGTAGGACTTATTTCCTACAATGTCAAGCATCTTTTTAAAAAATCTTCGTTCCTGAAACAGGTTTTGTAGGATATAAAGGTATAGACGGGAGAAAAAGACAGCAAATGAACAATATGGATAATCTATTCGTAGACGTAAGCAACGATGTGGACCAGTCCCGTCGCGCTTCTCCGCGCCGTTCCGCCGACAATTGCATTTCCATCATCAACGGCAAGGCCTACCCGGTCCATAACTGGAGCGATGGAGGCATGTTGGTTCAAGCTGATGAACGCATGTTCTCACTCTCCGCCCCCGTCGAAATAACCATGAAATTCCGCCTGACCGGCAAAATCGTCGATATCCCGCACCGCGGCCGCGTTATCCGCAAGACCCGCGATCGCCTCGCTATTCAATTCGAGCCGATCACCCGCGACATCGCTCGTAAATTCAAACAGGTCGTCGATGATTTCGTCACCCGTGAATTTATGGAATCGCAGTTGGTTTAAAGGGCAAACAGGTTTAGAAAAAATCCCCGCATAAAGCGGGGATTTTATTTTTTATCTCTTACCGTACAGTTTCTGGAACCCTTCGGTCACTTTGTTGACAAAGGACGGGTCCTGATCGCGCCAGTATTTCGGATCGCGCATCATCGATTGCAGGTCGAGTTCGTTTTGCGATGATCCTTGCGGACCTTCGGCACGGGATAAGCCCGGTTCCTCGCCTTTCATCATACGATACAGCGCCATCACACCTTCGAAAGAGCTGGACAGCGTTTCAAGAACATCCGCCGGTAAAGCCTTTTGGCCAAAGGCCAGAAGCTGACGCGAAACTTCGCGCCATTTTTCTTCGCCGCCGAATTGCTTGACCAGTTTTTCGATCTCGCGTTCTGCGTTGTAATCGGCCGCCATCTGAATGACGAGTGGAACAAGACGTTCGGCCGCGAGGTCATACACGACCTGCACCTGTTCATTGCTAAAACCCTTGGCATGGAGTTGCTTGTTCAATTCCTGATCGACATCGAAATAGCCGTGCTTGCAATCGATGCAGTAATCATCGGCTGATTTCGGCACGGATGGCGAACGGGACAATCTCTTTTCCAGTTCGGAATAGGATGTCAGAAGCGAATCCACTTTGAGCTCGCCTGTCGAAGGGTCTTTGAATTTATCGGGTATGTTCATTTGTGTAGCAGTCATAGTTTTCTCCTTAGTTTTTTACTGATTGATGTTAGAGCGTTCAGATTTTGTTTGGACGCAAGGCAGTCAAGGCGAGGCGCGCGGAGCATACATTTAGTATGTGAGCACGACGAGACCGAAGGATAACGCTGCGTCCGGACAAAAGATGGATGCTCCTAATTGTGTTTGCCGCGGTCGATCATGCGCAAGATGCTGGCGACAAGGCTGCGCTGGCCTTCCATGTACCGAAGCTGTTCGTCCGGCGTGGACATCCCCGCCGCTCGCTGAAAGGTCATGACCTGAAGCCAGGCCAGAACCTTTTTTCCTTCCTCGGTCGAAAAAACACGGGCGAAGCTGCGTTCGATCTCTTGTTGTTCAAGACGGGATACATGGTTTGTGTAAACCGTTGTTCCCTCGATCTCTCGCAAGGATGTTTGTTTAGAGAACAGCATCGGTCATCTCCTTTTTGATCAGGTCGCTTGGTACGCCCAGTGCTTCGCCGAGGAATTGCGCCGCGCGTGGCATATCGACAGCCGAAGCCGCTTCTGCGCCCATACCCATGACCGAATTTATCCATGTCATCGTGTTCTGGACATTGCGTTGCGCCTGCGCCCTTGCCAGAGGTGCACGGTAATCGAGCGCGACGAAACGGCCATCCAGCGCGATATCGGGAATTTCACCACGACGACGCAAGATTGAATAAGCGCGACGGATCATCGGCGTCAGGAGTTCGGATTGCAGGCGGCCATAAGTAGCCCCTAAAAGCAACGCCATCTCACTTGCCCGTTCGACGACTTCAGTCGCGGTCATACGCTTGTCCGAAATCTGACCAAGCTTGTCGATCAAAAGTGCGTGACGAATACGGGAGCGCAGATCATCGAGGATCAGTTGCGATACATCGAAACGCCCCGGCATTTCCAGCGGTTTTAATCCGGCGGAACCGACAGCCTTTGGAATGATCGCACCCGGAACGAGCTCAATGTTGGCGGGGTTTAGCACGCCATCATCATCTGCCTGCCAAATGCCTGTCACGGCGATGGAGGCGTTCTTTAAAATCAATTCGACAACCTTATTCGCAGTTTTGATATCGGGCAGAGCCTTCATCACCGGCGAGCGACCATAAAGTTCGCCCGGCGATTTCATCCAGCGGAAAGCAATACAAGGCGAATTGGCAAAGCGCCCCGAGGTCAATTCCACCGGCTGGCCTTTTTCGGTCAGAAGCGCGGCATAATTATACGCGCCGCCTTCTGGAAGAATACTTTCGAGAACAGCAAAGCGGGATTGCGGATCGCGATCACCTTCACGAATGATATCGGAAGGGATCTCCGCCAGCGGATAACGATCTTTCAATTGCGCCAGCGTGAGCTTTAACTGACGGAACGATCCATCGAGAAAACCGTTTTCGCCTTCCTCAAGTACAATATCGCTCAAAGGCACGGCGGAAAACTTGAACGCGGAAAACGATCCGGGTTCGGCTTCTTCCAGATAAAGCGCCGCTGTACCGCCGACCACGAGGTCGAGGAAACACTGATGCATCTCGACGCTGAAGTTCGATCGATCGAAATGCGCCTGAATAATCTTGGCGGAATCTTCCAGCACAGGCGCAAGAGATTGCGCTTCGCTTGGGCTTAAATCCGGACCCGGTTTAAAACCGAACCATTGCGTCCACGGTGGCGTTAAATGCCCCAGCAAGCTTGCCGCGAGCTGGTCCACAGCATCCAGCGCCGTTCCATCGTACAACCGCTCGGTGCGGATACGCCCCGGCTGGCTAATCCTTGTGAAATCGCCGCATTGCGGAAGCGCATGATCATAGCATTCCTGCCATGTCGTTTCCCAGTTACCGCGACGATTCTTGGCTTGCTCGTAACGGCGCATTAAATGCGAATGATCCTTCGGCTCCGGTAGAGCCGTTCCATTTATAATAGACATCATGATAATTATTCCCCCAGCAATGTTTTACGCTGGCCGTCGGTTTCAGCGGGCGAAAGAATGCCCCGAAAACTCGTCAAAATCGTGCCTATACGGGAACGCGAACGCCCAAGCAGATTTCTTTCACGCTGTTCGGAAGGCGTTGGGACGGTCGGCGTGTCCACCGTCGCGCTTCCGCCACCCGTGCTCGGGGCCGGATCGGGATACACATACTGCGGAACGTAGATAACCTGTTGCGGCGGCGCTTTCGGGCGGCCTGTAATATCACCCATGGTAAAACTCCTTTATAAAATTAAGTTGCAAATGTTAGATGACGGTAAAGTTGCCAGGGCGTGACGATACCGCGCTTGTGGATGCCGAGAACGCGCTTGACGGCCTCGACGCAGGTAAAAAGCATGAACGGCGCGGCTTTTACGATGTCGCGGCGAAGAGATGCCTGTATAACGCAATTCCCGCGTGCTTGTAGCCAGCCCGGAAGATCGAAATCCACCGGAACATGGTGATGCACGGAAATTTCCGTCACGTGGCTCAGCGGATCTATGCTGGTCCAGCGTTCGCCATCATTGATAAGAACGTAACAATGACGAAAACCGGGTTTCAAAAGTTTGAGCCATGAAATTTCTGTCTGGCCGCTGAATACGACCCATGCTCTCTGGCCTTCGTTGATTGCCGATAACAAACCGCTCATGCTGATAATCCTCCTTCATAAATAATTGCCGTGTGCGCCCAGTACCGACCCGGTCTGGGCAAAGTAAGCTTTGGGCGAACGATGCCCTTTCTGACGAGAACAGGTTCCAGACGCTCCAGCGCTTCTTTCCAGAGCGCGAAAGCGCGAACTTCTTTCACGCGGCGCGGATCGGGCGGCAACTGACGCTTGCCGTAATGGCGAAGCACCAGAAGGTGATCCATCACAAGACGTCTGTTGCGGTAGAGGCGTTCCACCACTTTTAAGATGTCCGATGGTTCGCACGGGCGATTGACCAGCGAGAGACCCGCCGTATAGCGCGCCCCCTCGTTTCTGGCCTCCTGTGCAAGGATGAACCAGAGCCAGGCTTCTTCCGCATTATCGAACGGGGTTGGCTTGGTATCCGGCTGTGTCTTTGGCGTATAGCGGTCTTTGGTGCTCATGGTCTTTTCTTGTTTTAGGGTTGATTTTGAACTGGGACATAAAGGCGCCTTGACACAGGTGTTCTCTTTATGTTCTTATTAATGACAGGAACAAATCGTGAAGTCAAGCACTTTTTATGATTATTTTCCTATTTACTTTTGCTCGTAGGAATTTTAGCCTAAGTATATGTTGACACACGAAAATATCTGGCACGCCCTTGACCGTCTCGCCGCCTCGCTAGGCTATTCAGCCTCGGGATTGGCCAAACAATCAGGTCTCGACCCCACGTCTTTTAACAAGAGCAAGCGCTTCAGCAGCGATGGAAAGCCGCGCTGGCCTTCCACAGAAAGCATCAGCCGCGTGCTAGATGCCACGGGCGCGACCATGTCCGACTTCCTGTCCATGATGGACGGTGACGATACTATCGACATCAGTGTCAGATCGGGCTTCATTCCCCTGATCGGTTTCGCGCAGGCCGGTGCCGCCGGGTTTTTCGATGAGGATGGCTATCCCACGGGCGATTCATGGGATGAAGTGAAATTTCCCGAGAATAACGCAGCGAATGCATCCGGAACTTATGCGCTGGAAATCAGCGGTGATTCCATGGAACCGCTTTATCGCAGCGGCGATATTCTCGTTATCTCGCGTGATGCCAAGATCCGAAAAGGTGACCGTGTTGTCGTGCGAACCGTAAAGGGCGAAGTGATGGCCAAGGAGCTGGTGCGCAAAAGCGGCGGAAAAATGGAACTCAAATCCCTGAATCCCAGCCATGCGGCCAGAGCCATACAAAGCAAAGATATTGCATGGGTTGCCCGGATTTTGTGGGTCAGCCAGTAATAATCAAAGGAAACGGGTATGACCAAAGATAATATCGCCGCAGTGTCGGCCAAAATTTTGCTGGATACAAAATCGGTACTGTTCAATCCTGAAAAACCGTTCGTGTTTACATCGGGACGCCTTTCACCCGTCTATACCGATATGCGCCGGATGATCTCTTTTCCCAAAGAGCGCGGCATATTGATGGACTTTGCCGCCGACATGCTCAAAGGCCTTGATCTCGATTACGTCGCAGGCGGCGAAACAGCAGGCATTCCCTACGCCGCCTTTATTGCCGAACGCTTGAATAAACCCATGCTCTATGTGCGCAAGAAACCAAAAGGCTTCGGCAAAATGGCCCAAATCGAAGGTTTCATGGAAGAAGGCAAAAAAGTTGCCCTGATTGAAGACCTCCAAACCGATGGTGGATCGAAAAAAGTATTCGTCGACGCACTTCGCGGGGCTGGCGCAATCGTCGAACACGCATTTGTTGTCTTTCACTACGGCAATTTCCCGCAAAGCTATCAGAACATGAAAGACTGGGGATTGCAGCTTCACGCTCTGACAACATGGGCCGATGTCCTCAAAGTTGCGCGCGAGCAAAAATATTTCAGTGAAGAAGAATTGAAATCCGTCGAGTTCTTCTTAAAAGAACCGGATGAATGGGGCAAACAGAACGAACATAAACGCCCCGTGCAGGCCAACGCATGAAAATCCACTTCCACGCCGCCAAAACAGCCCGTGCGAAGGATGCATATAAGGCGCTGTTTGATATTTACGGGCAGAGTGCCGTGGAAGAGTGTGATGTGATCGTCGTTCTGGGCGGCGATGGGACAATGCTCGAAGCGCTTCACAAGTATGAGAAATCGAACAAGCCCGTTTACGGCATGAATTTCGGCTCTGTCGGTTTCTTGATGAACCCCTATCATTCCGATGATCTGCCCGCCCGTTTGAAAAAGGCTGTATCGGTGCAAATCCACCCTTTAAAAATGAAAGCCATCGATACGCAGGGCAATGTGCACGAAGCCATTGCTTTCAATGAAGTATCCTTACTGCGCGAAACGCGTCAGGCAGCGCGGTTGAAAATTTCCGTGGACAATGTCGTGCGCATTCCCGAACTGGTTTGTGACGGTATCCTGCTCGCAACCCCCGCAGGCAGCACAGCGTATAATCTTTCGGCTTACGGCCCTATTCTACCGCTGTCCGCCAACCTTCTGGCGCTGACACCTATCAGCGCATTCCGTCCCCGCAGATGGAGAGGCGCGCTGATCCCATCCAACCTGAAGGTCCGCATCGATGCCGCCGAAGGTGAAAAACGCCCCGTGAGCGCAACGGCGGACTCACGCGAATTCCGCGACGTGGTGAGCATAGACGTTCACCAATCTACCAGTATTTCTTGCACAATGCTGTTTGATCCGGACCATCATCTGGAAGAGCGGATTTTAAAAGAACAATTTGTATCTTAAGGAGTATATTTTATGGGCGATTCAGCGGATTCTTTTTTGACACGGCAAAAGCAGAGAAAGGCTTTAGGCCGAAAATTCGACGAAGCGGATCCAACTGATATTGACAGGGCCATGGATTCAGTTCGCGCTCTGGCACAGAGTAATAAGATGCCTTTAGCCGAAGCCATACGATATGTGACGGGACGAAAAGTTAACCCTTACGGCAGTCCCAAAAATCAGTGATGATGCCCGCTCATGCTCGGCATAGCGTCAGGAGTGATTTTCACGAACGGCGCGGGATGATCGGTTTCATGCCATTCGCCGCCAGCCGGAACATTTTTCCAGTCCTCAACGCCTTTTTCACAAATCTGCTTTACTGGGAACCATAAAGTCCCCGGAGCGTCGGGCAACTTCATCAGAACACCAAATTCATCATACTGATCATGTGGCAGCGGCCCACCCTTCCAGATGATTTCGTCAATTTGTTCATCTGCCATTTTGCCATGACCGGCCGGTACAGGCTTATCCAGCTTGCTTTTAACAACCGTGGCCGTCCACCCAGCCTTGTATTGCGGTTTTGCTGTGACAAAACCTTTGGGCAGGCTGATATGCACTTCCACCGTATCGCTGCCATCGCAGCCATGCGATATGCGGAATTTCGTCTCAAAATATTTCCCGGCTGTGGCCGTATCCGGATTTGCCGTGACATGGGCGTGGGCGGGAATTGCGACGAACATCGCCAGAAAGAACAGAACATATTTCATATTAGACCCGCGGCTTACCGGGAGGCTTCTTGACAGCGCGCAGACGACGCTCACGGGCCAACTCGTTATCGATCGTATCGAGATTTTCGGCTAGCTTCTCATCGAATTCACCATCCGACATCAATCCGCCTTGTGGGATAAGACCCAAGCGCTTGGCAATTTCCTGATAGCCTTCGACGACATCGCCCAGATCCTGACGGAAGCGATCCTTGTCCAGCTTCTCACCCGTCTTCGCATCCCACAGGCGGCAATTGTCGGGTGAAATTTCATCGGCGAGAATGATATAGAGTTCGTCATACTCACCCCACAGGCGCCCGAATTCCAGTTTGAAATCGACAAGGCGTAAACCGATACCGGCGAACAGCCCGTTGAGATAATCGTTCACGCGATAGGCCTGCCCTATCATTTCTTCGATTTCAAACGGGTCGGCCCATCCGAACGTAAAGATATGATGCTCGTTGACCATAGGGTCGTTAAGCTCGTCTTTCTTGTAATAGAATTCGACAATCGGATTGGGAAGGATTGTCCCCTCTTTTACGCCCAGACGTTTGCACAACGACCCTGCGGCAATATTGCGGATAGTAACTTCGAGCGGGATGATCTCCACCTGGCGAACCAGTTGCTCACGCATGTTGAGCGAACGCAGAAAATGGGTCGGAACGCCGATCCCTTCCAGCTTGGTCATGATATGCGCGGAAATCCGGTTGTTGAGCACGCCCTTGCCCGCGATGGAGGCTTTCTTGGCACCATTGCTTGCAGTCGCGTCATCCTTGAAATACTGGATAAACGTGCCGGGCTCGGTCCCTTCATAAATGATCTTGGCCTTGCCTTCGTAAATGACTTTGCGGCGATTGCCGAACATGCTTGCCATAAGGTTTTCCTCGCTAAATTCCCCTTCATATAACAATGGATTTAAAAATGCGCAAATGGTACTAATTTCCCAGATTTGTACGCTTTAACTAGAGGATAGAAACTAATGACAAATATGGACGACCGTCAAAAAGCATTTGAAACGAAATACGCGCTGGATCAGGAGCTTATGTTCCGTATTGAAGCCAGAGCCTCAAAGCTTTTCGGCCTGTGGCTGGCCGAACAAATGGGCATGAACGCCGATGAAGCCAAGGTCTTTGCTGGGTCGGTCGTCTCCTCCAATCTCGATGAACCGGGCTTTGAAGACGTCAAACGCGCAATCCGCCCCGTCATCGCGGAAAAAGGCCTTGCAATTGCCGAACACACAATTGATTCCAAACTAGAACACTTCATGGAAGAAGCCCGCATCCAGATTATGAACGAGCAGAAATAAACACCTAACCCTTTGAGATTTCGTAGCAAAGAGAAACACTATGAAAATAGTTACTCTTTCCTTATTTAATGCTAATATTGGAGCCACGGGGACATACGCTATATCAAGGCCGGGGAGATTTTAATCATGGCCATGGACGCCAAGACCATCGCAGAAATGATCCGTAATGGAATACCAAACGCGGATGTGCGGATCGATGATCTGCGCGGCGATGGCGAACACTATGCCGCTCATGTCGTATCCCCCGCTTTCACCGGCCTGTCCCGCGTCCAGCAGCACCAGATGGTCTATAAAGCGCTGCAGGGTAAAATGGGCGGCGAATTACACGCATTGGCAATTCAGACATCTGCACCAAACAAGTAACACTGAGGGAAAAATGGAAAACATCGTTTTCGATCGTATCAAAAAAGAAATCAGCGACAATGACGTCGTGCTTTACATGAAAGGCACCGCCGCCTTTCCGCAATGCGGATTTTCGGCTGCCGTCGTTCAGATTCTCTCGCAGATCGGCGTGGTATTCAAGGATATCAACGTTCTGGAAGACGCCACCATCCGTCAGGGCATCAAGGATTTCACCCAATGGCCTACCATTCCCCAACTTTACATCAAAGGCGAATTCGTCGGTGGCTGTGACATCGTAAAAGAAATGTTCGTCAGTGGTGAATTACAGGATCTTCTTAAGCAAAAAGGTGTTGCCTATAAAAATGCTGCCTGATCACATCCGCGGTAGCTTTGCATCCTTGTAAACATTGCACGACATCATCAGGCCAAAACCGATGATCACCGTCATCATCGCCGTTCCGCCATAAGACAGCATCGGGAATGGAACGCCCACGACAGGAATAAGCCCCATCACCATCGAAACATTGATAAACACATAGATGGAGAAATTCACCATCAGGCCGAAGGCCATCAGCCGCCCGAACGAATGGCGGCAGCGCATGGCGATCCATCCTCCATAAAATAAAATCATGCCCACGAGCGCGAGTATGAACAGCCCGCCGAAGAATCCCCATTCTTCGACCCATAGCGTGAAAATAAAATCCGTTTGCTTTTCGGGCAAGAAGTTCAAATGGCTTTGCGTGCCTTTCAGGAACCCTTTGCCTTCCAGTCCACCAGAACCCAGCGCGATTTTCGATTGCGTGATGTGATACCCAGCGCCAAGCGGATCGCGTTCCGGATCAAGGAAAGTCAACACCCGCTGCTTCTGGTAATCATGCAGTAGAAGCCACGCCATAGGCGCGGCCACAATCACCCCTATCGCACCTAAAATAAATATCCAGATCGGCGCACCAGCCAGAAAAAACATAGCCAGACCTGCCATAACGATAACACCAGATGTGCCAAGGTCCGGCTGTGTCGCCACCAGAACGAACGGCGCGATAAGGAACGCCAGACCTATTGCAAGGAACCGCAGGCTTTTCATGTCTTCGGGTGCCGCCGAATGGAAATATTTCGCCAGTGCCATGACAACGGCGATCTTCATCAGTTCAGATGGCTGGATCTGGATAAACCCGATTTTGATCCATCGCTGCGCCCCCATGCCGATATGCCCTGTGATATCGACCACCAGCAGTAAAAACAGACAGGTAAAATAGAACGGATAGGCCAATCTGTACCAGATACGAATATCAATCAGCGCGATAACGATCATACCGACCATAAACACAAAAAAGCGTGGAATCTGTTTCGATGCCCACGGGTCGAGATTACCGCCAGCCGCTGAATAAAGAGCTGTAAACCCGACGCAAGCCAGCATTGTAATCAATGCAACCAAACCCCAGTTGATATATTTCAGCTTCTGGAGGATAGAACCTTCGCCCGACAAATAGAGCATGTTACGCATCGGGCCCTTCTTTCTTTTCCGGACTGGCAGGTTTAGTCGCCTCCGGCTTCGAGGCAGGATTTCGCTGCTGCGCCATCAAAAGCAGATCACGAACAATCGGTGCCGCCGCCTTCGATCCGCCCACCCCGTGCTCAACAACAACCGCGCAGGCATAACGCGGATTACCCACCGGCGCATAACCGACGAACAGTGCATGATGTCGGAACTGCCACGGCAGGTCTTCATTTTTTACACCGGCGGACCGTTCCTGTTTGGTGATACGCTTGACCTGCGCCGTGCCGCTTTTCCCGCCCATTTCCATCCCGGGTTCGGTGATGCGTGCACCATATCCCGTTCCACGCTGATCGTTCACCACACGCGACATTCCGCGCATAATGATTTCAACATGTTTTGGATTGAGTTCTATATGCGCCCATTCTTCATGCTTCACAGGCTTGTCAGCGATAGAGCTAACCAACCATGGCTTGACTGCCTTGCCGCCATTCACAATGCGGGATGTCATGACGGCCAGTTGCATCGGCGTCGTCAACATATATCCCTGACCGATACTGGCAATCACAGTCTCACCGGGGTGCCACGATTCACCATAGCGCTTCTTCTTCCACTCTTCGTCCGGAACCAATCCTGCGCGTTCTTCTTGTAACTCCATATCGAACTTACTGCCAAGTCCCAACCTGCGCGCCATATCGGCGATGCGCTTTATACCAAGCTCGGTTGAAATTTTATAAAAGAACGTATCGCAAGACTCGGCAATGGCACTCACCACATTCACCGTACCATGGCCTCCATGCTTCCAGCAGTGAAAGCGCCCGTTTCCGAAATCATAATGGCCAGGACAAAAAACACCCGTACTTTCGTTGATAACGCCTGCTTCAAGCGCGGCTAGCGCCGTCACCATCTTGAACGTGGATCCCGGCGGATATTGTCCTGCCACAGCCTTATTCGCCAGCGGGAAGGTTATATCCGTGCGAAGCTCTTCGTATCGTTCATGACTTATCCCGCCGGTAAAATAATTCGGATCGAACGCGGGATAAGATGCCAGCGCGTAAATTTCTCCTGAATGCACATCCATCACGACCGCCGACGCGCTACGTTCGGCAGATAAACGCTGCTGGGCGAAGCGCTGCAATTCCGCATCGATGCTTAAAACAACGCGACTACCTTCATGAGATTTTAGATTGTGTAACTCACGAACCTCACGTCCAACCACATTGACTTCAACTTCCGAACTCCCGGCCTTACCACGCAGGTAAGTATCCATCGTCTTTTCCAGCGCAATTTTTCCAACCTGAAAATCCGGAAGCGTCAAAAGCGGATCTTTGTCGCGCTCCTGATCCTGTTTGCTGGCCGTTCCTACGTAACCTATAATATGCGCCGCCGCGTCGCCGAACGGATAATGTCGTACCTCGCCGACATCGATACTCATACCCGGAAGCTCAGGAATGTTAACTTCTACCGTCGCCACCTGTTCCCATTCTAGATCGTCGACAACTTCTATAGGTGTGTAGGACGGAGATTTCTTTGCAAGCTTGATAACCTTATCCAACGTTGCATCGTCGATCTTAATCAGTTTTTGCAACTGCCTGAGCGATTGCTCCAGATCGTCCGTTTGTTCTGGAACGACAATGACGCGAAAGTTCTGATTGTTCACCGCAAAAGGCACACCGAAACGATCCACGATTTGCCCACGCGCGGGCGCCATCATTTTCAGGTTGATACGATTGCTTTCGGCCAGTGTTTTATAACGATTTCCTTCAACGACCTGCAACCATGCAAGACGACCACAGAGCACAGCCAGAAACCCCGCCTGAAATGCGCCGATGACAAAAGCGCGGCGAGAAAAACTTAAGGCGCGATCGCTTTCTTTTTCCAGCGCCATATCCTACCCCACGGAATGAAGTGGCTTGGAAGACGCGGGCATCATGCGATGGACACCCTGCAAAACCAGCGAAGCCAGCGGGAAAAGCAAAATGCTCAAAGCTGCCGCCACCAATGTCTGCATCAGGACTGGCAGCGGCACGGTGCTCCAAAATTTGATCGACATGATAAGCCACATGCAGATTGCATTGGCCAGCGCCGTGATCGCAAAGCCCAGCCATACCATGATGTAAGGCTGACCCATCAGGAACAAACGCGAGCGGCGCACGATGGTCTGCAAGCCCACCAGAATGAGCGCGCTCATCCCCGTCGGCAGTTCCGCCAGTAAATCTATAATGAGTCCCAGCACGAATGTGTAACCCGTTGGCATCACGGTCGGTCGGTAAATCGCCCAGTAATAAACCGCCATCAGCAAGAAGAACGGTTTAAAATCTCCGGCGTGCGGCATTGAAAAACTGACGACGTTCAGAAGTAAAAAAACAATGATAACTCCCTGCGCCAGCATAAGACGCATTGCCCAGGTGATGGACTCGATGGGAAGGAAGTGGGACATGGAAAAGTTTTAGAACATCTGCGATAAAAAGTCGCGCAGATTATTGCAGTGAAGCGCCGCCTTCGATCAAATTCGGATCTTCCGGATAATCGACAATTCTGACATGCGTGATACGGGAAATATCGGCATAGGGCTTCACGTAAGGCAAGCCATCTGAGCCTATTTTGACCGTACCGATAGGCAGACCGGACATAAACATCCCGCCATTGCCGGAGGTAATAATGCGGGTGCCATCTTTAATGTTCATATCGGCGGGAAGGTATTTCAAAACCGGCAGATCAGTGTTCAGGCCCGTCAATATTGCTTTCTGGCGGCTTCCTTCGATAAGTACGGGCACGCGAGAGTTAACGTCGGTCAGAAGCAGAACACGAGCAGACGTACGACCAGCTTCAATAACGCGACCTACAAGGCCATCGCCGGAAAGAACAGCCTGCCCCTTTTGCACAAGGTCATTTTGCCCTGCAGAAATGATGGCACTTTTTACATAGGCGTTGCCGGAATCCCCGATCACACGCGCCGTGATGAAACGATGCTGTGGATCTGGTTTAACATTCAGCAGCGCGTGCAGCGACTGATTTTCTGATTCAAGCATGAGTGCCGTCTGATACCATTCGCGAAGACGAACGTTTTCGGCACGAAGTTGGGCATTCTCAGCGCGAAGTTCTGACATACCCGTGACACTGTTGGTCATCGCTGCGACTTGGCGGAACGGCTCGCTTAAAACGATCAGGACAGGCGAGGCGATATCGGTAACGGAATTGCGGATGCCGCCGAACACGCCTGGCCGGACGAAGGACACGGTGAGGAGCAAAGTGGCGGCCAGCATAAAGATGACATAGGCCTGACCGCTTCCGACGAACTGGAAGGGTGAAAACCGTACATGGACTTTGCTGCGACTGCGGCGTTTCACTGTGGTTCCCTTGAAGGTTTCAGGCTGGAATTCTACATCCCTGCATAAAACTCTACTGTCACTTCGTTAATTTTATAGAAAAAACCCGCATGCTTCAACGCGTTATCAACGTCTTTTTCCCAAAAGACGTCTAATAAGCGCCGACAAGTACGTTTTTGAGGATTTTCATCTCTTCCAATGCATGCCCCGTGCCAAGCGCCACACACGATAGTGGGTCGTCCGCAATGGTCACGGCAAGGCCGGTGGCATGGCGCAGGACAAGATCGAGGTTGGACAGCAAGGCCCCGCCGCCAGTCAGGACAATGCCCTTTTCGACGATATCGGCGGCAAGTTCGGGGGCAGTATGTTCAAGGGCGACTTTGACGCCCTCGATGATCTGCCCGACAGGTTCGGCCAGAGACTCAGCCATCTGGCGTTCGGTGATGACGATTTCCTTGGGCACGCCGTTCATTAGGTCGCGACCTTTGATCTGCATCGTGCGACCTTCGCCGTCGGCAGGAATACAAGCAGAGCCAATTTGTTTTTTCACGCGCTCTGCTGTGCTTTCGCCGATCAGCAAGGAATGGACTCGGCGAATGTAAGCAATGATCGCTTCATCCATTTTGTCGCCGCCGACGCGAACCGAACGCGCATAGACGATACCACCCAGCGAGATAACGGCAACTTCGGTCGTACCACCACCGATATCGACCACCATTGATCCGGTTGCTTCCATCACAGGAAGACCCGCGCCAATAGCGGCGGCCATTGGTTCTTCAATCAAATGAACTTCAGATGCACCCGCGCTCTCGGCGGCTTCTTGAATCGCACGGCGTTCAACAGCAGTAGAACCAGACGGCACGCAGATAATCATTTTGGGAGACGCGAAGGAACGGCGGTTGTGAACCATGCGGATGAATTCCTTGATCATCGCCTCGGTCACTTCAAAGTCCGCGATAACACCGTCGCGCAAAGGGCGCA
Source organism: uncultured Micavibrio sp. (assembly GCA_964539025.1). GTDB lineage: Bacteria > Pseudomonadota > Alphaproteobacteria > Micavibrionales > Micavibrionaceae > Micavibrio_A. The sequence continues at coordinate 15,934 of CAZIFA010000005.1, read as the reverse complement.
TGGCGGTGATGTTACCCGGTGTTCTGCCCAGCATTTGTTTTGCACGATTACCGACAGCAAGAACCTTTTTCTTGCCGCCTTCGGTGGCAATGGCCACCACGGATGGCTCGTTCAAAACGATGCCTTGGTCGCGGACATAGACGAGGGTGTTGGCCGTGCCGAGATCAATTGCCATATCGGCAGACATAAAACCAAAAAGCTTTGAAAACATTGATGTTTTTCCAGACAGAACAAATTTTGCGGTTAGGACGGATGAGGTATAGCAAAGAACGAACCCCTGCGCATCAAGGAAATTGGCCTTTTCCACGCTTCATAAGGCTTTAAAAACAAAAAAGCCCGTAAACGCATTTACGGACTTTCCCACTCCCATATACGGGGAATTTCTTAGATGCCAGATTATCCTTGGCGGGCTTTGTAGCGCTTATTCACCTTATTGATGACATAGATGCGGCCACGGCGCTTGATAACTTTGCAGTTACGGTCGCGTTTTTTGATTGTTTTCAAAGAGTTAACGATCTTCATTGTTTTATCTTCCAAACCGGATTCTTAAATTCTGGCCGGACAATAGCCAAAAGCCTTAATCCTTGTCAAGACTTCGTTACAGCCCACCCGAGACATGCAAGAAGATCACAACGATATAAGCCAGATGCGTGAAGTTATGGGCTTCCTGATCGAGGCCGATAGCCCACCAGAAAGCGGTGTCCTTGGGCGTCCATCCCATCTTGCGGGTTATATCGCCCTTGATCCGGTCGATAAGCGAATGAACGACGAAATCAATCAGGCCCAGCCACCACAGACCCGGCGCAAAGATTACCGTCACCATAAGTGTACCCAAACCATGCACTGCCGCGTGGGTAAGCAGCGCGCGATACCCTTCTTTACCCGGCAAGCCCTTGTTGAGCGCCATCCAGTCCGTCTGCAACAGATAGTCGCAAACAAGCTGTTTGAACCGGAAAAGTACATACAATAGGACGAGCGAGAGAGGATCCATGAAAAAAACCGGCAGGGCGTTATATTCTTATGAAATCAGACCAGTACCCTGCCAGTATGTCATATCGAGCCCCGATTCCAAGGCCGGAATGGCACAAGCCGGTTGATTTCAGTTTGATTTTTAACCATCGTTAACCAACTTCTAACCGTTTTGCCCGCATAGTGTTCACTGAAACTATCTAATGGCCCATTTTTAACTGTAAGCGAATATATGGAAGCCGCACAAACCCGCAAAATATTCAAGGCTGGCGATATCATCATGCGCCAGGGGGAGCATGGCGACTGCGCCTATATCATTGAAAAAGGCCTTGTTGAAATCCTGATAGAAAAATCCAACGGCCTGATCCAGCGCGTCGGCACGCGCGGCGCAGGCACGATCATCGGCGAAATGGCGATGGTGGATAATGAGCCGCGCATAGCGACGGTCAAGGCGGTGGAAGAATGCAGCCTTCTTGAAATCACACGCGCGGATTTTTCGCGGCGCCTCAAAACAGCAGACCCCGTTCTGCAAATCACGACGCAAGTTATTCTGACGCGTTATCGCGATATGCTGACACGCGCGACTATCTTGAAAGAAACAGCAGGTTATCCGACGCCTGAAGAATTAGAGCGCGGTTACCTTGAACAGGCCAATACGGTTGAAACCATCAAGATGGCAAATGAATTCCGCGCCGCTATCGGCACGGACCAGCTTAGCCTTCACTATCAGCCGATCATGAATCTGGTCAACGGCCACGTTGACGGGTTCGAGGCGCTGATGCGCTGGAATCACCCTGAAAAAGGGGCTATCTCCCCCGCTGTTTTTATTCCGATTGCCGAAGATACGGGCCTTATCGTCGAAGCAAGCCGCTGGGCCTTGCGCGAAGCCTGCCGCGCATTGAAACGCATAGAAGGCAAAGTCGGCTTCGATCACGACCTGTTCATGAGCGTCAACTTTTCAAGCACCGATTTCGCCGAGGAAAATTTCCTCGATCAGCTTTACACGATCTTAAGTGAAACCGATATCGCGCCTCACAAGGTTCACCTGGAAATCACCGAACGCCTTCTGATGAACCAACCGCAGAATGCAAAAGAAACGCTGACCATGTGCCGCAAGGCGGGTCTTGGCATCGCTATAGACGACTTCGGCACGGGCTACTCCTCGCTCTCGTACCTGCATTATTACCCAATCGACACGCTCAAAATCGATCAAAGCTTTATCCGGAATATGCTTCAAGACCAGACCTCCCTCGAACTCGTAAAATCGATCATTGGCCTTGGCAAGAACATGAACATGAAAATCATCGCCGAAGGGGTTGAAAGCGCCGACGAAGCCACATTCCTTCTGGAAGCTGGTTGTGAACGAGCGCAAGGGTACCATTTCTCCCGCCCCCATTCGGAAAAAGAGATCACGGATAAAATGATCGAATGGGCCAAAATCCGCAAAACGGCCTAAGTCTCGAATTTCACATAAAAGTTTTCCAAATTTTTAATACTTTTTAAGCCTTTCAGATTACACTGGTAAGGTTGCAATAGAGTATCTGTGACTTACTTTATTGATTCTGAACGAATTTATAGTTTTTGGGGTTTGGGGATTTACATGGCACGCACAGCGTCTGACAACCACGAGAAACTGACATTTCAGGCAAATGGTACAGAGCGCATTGAGTTGCCTTCCGTCGATTTCATCGCGGACGCCAAAATGGTCCGGGACGGCCACGATCTCATCCTCGAAGCGCCGAACGGCGAAGTGGCTGTCATCGAAGGATATTTCAGCGCGGACCCCGCTCCTCTTTTGCAATCTCCCGACGGCGCAACTCTGACCCCGAACCTGGTTCAGGCGTTCGCGCGTTCGCCGTATGAATTCGCCGCCAATGAAACCGCTTCCGACGAAAGCCCTGTGGGCGCGGTCGAAGAAGTAAAAGGCAACGCGACCGTTACCCGCGCCGACGGTACGGTGGAAACCATCACCAACGGCACGCCGATTTATCAGGGCGATATCGTCCAGACCGACGCCAACGGCGCGGTCAATATCGTCTTTATCGATGAAACCAGCATGGCCGTATCGGAAAACGCCCGCCTTGCCATAGATGAATACACTTACGATCCATCCACCGAAAGCGGCACGACGAACTTCTCCGTTCTGCGCGGCCTGTTCGTGTTTACGAGCGGTCTTATCGGACGCGATGATCCGGATGATGTGAAGATCGATACGCCCGTCGGCTCCATCGGTATCCGCGGCACGATCATCGCCGGTGAAATTCAACCCGGCGGCGAAAGCAATATCTCCGTTCTTGAAGGCGCTATCGTCATCACCAACGCCACGGGCGAGACAACGCTTTCTCAACAATTCGAAACAGTGCGCCTGAACAGCTTTAATGAACCGATAAGAGAAATGGGCGTTATGAACGCTTCCGATGTCGGCGCGCGCTTCAGCAGCGTCAGCGGTGTAAATCCGTCGCTGTTCAGTATGATAAACGATGCCGCGCAAGAACAATCCGGCGCGCCCGCGCAACAGGCTCCTGCGCAAACCGCACCGTCCGATCAGAACTCACAAAACGACGCCGCGCCGCAGCCGGATGCTCAACAACAGGCAGAAGCGCCTGCGCCTGAACCAATCGTGGCGCCGATGCCTGCCGATATCGTCAATCTGAACAACAATGGCATGGGCTTGCCTGACGCCAACGCGGTTGCGGGACAACCTTCCGCAGGCATGCTCGGCCCGAACGGCGCTGCGGGCAATATGCCACCTCCCCCGCCCGGCGGGATGGCTGGCCTCCCACCGCCGCCCAATGGAATGGCACCCGGAATGCCCGGCCCCGGCAACCTCATGATGCCGCCACCGAATTCAACTGACGCTCCGCCGCCGCCTTCGGTGATAAACCCGCCGCCGCCCTCGCCTGTGCCGGCCGTTACAGGCGGTACGTTCAACGACATCACACCAAGCGGTCAGGTCGTAGGATCTATCAATAGCGGTATTGCCGGAACGACTTACACTTTCGCTGCGGCAAACACATATTTCCAACTCGTCGCCAATGGCACGGGCGTGAATGTCGTACTGACAACTGCGGGTCACATGGCCCTCGCCGCCAGTCTGGATGTTGTCGATCTTGGCAACTTTAATGTCGTCACCACATATCCGGACGGAAGAATCGCCACGGTAACTTTTGATGTCAACGTTACAGACGCCAGCGCCGGAAGAACCCTTGATCTCGATGGGCCAGCCGCTGGTGTTTCAAGAATTACCGACAATATAGGCAATTCCATCGGCTACAGCATCACGGCTCTTGGCGATGTAGACAATGACGGGTTCGATGATTTTGCTTTCACGAACGCTGTTGACAATGAAAACCACATATACAAAGTTTACGGCGGTCCGGCTAATCTGCCCTCGTCCGCCGACATTCTTTCTCTGGACACGGCGAACAGGCTTGAGGTCGTGGTAAATCCAGCCACGGTTGTTGTGACCACCGGAATTTCTTTTGGTGCTACAGGTTTTGCCGGATTGCCAGGAATGGATACTACAAACTTGGAAGTGTTTATAGATGGAACCTTGGTGCCTTCGGCAAGCTACTCATACAATTTCAGCACAGGTTCAGTGACATTCTCCGGTGGCTACACCAGCCCATCGTCTGGAACCGCCTATCTAAAAGGCGTGGTTGATACTAGCGAAACGGTGATCTCTGGTGTCGGCGACTTTAACGGCGACGGCGTCGAAGATTATATTATCGGGCAATACCTGAACAATACTGGTGGCGCAATGTCCGGCAACGTTGCCATCGTAAGCGGAGCAAACCCCGCGGACAGGCTCTATTTCGGAGCGGCCATGCCCGCCTCAGCCGAAATAGGATATTCTGTAAGCGGAATCGGCGACTTCGACAATGATGGCTATGCCGATATCATCATAGGCGCGCCTAGTTTGACCGGCGGCAATGGCGGCGCTTATCTGGCCCTTGGTGGGACTCCATGGGGATCGACCCTGAGCGCAAACGTAATCACAGTACCGGGTTCGGCAAGTGCCAGCTTCGGCACGAGTGTCGAAGGCATCGGCGACTTTGATGGCGACGGATATTCCGACTTTGCCGTTGGCGGGCCGACAGCCAACAGTGGTAATGGAGAAGTAAAAATTTATACGGGTTCTCAAGGTGGTAGTGCTACATCCACCTTCACACTCACCACTGGCAGCCCTGTAGGTTTGGGCGAAGATATTATGGGCCTTGGCGACATCAACGGCGATGGCATATCGGATATCATGGTTGGCAGTGATACCAATTTTGGCGCCATTTATTTCGGCGGCGACGCAACGAGCGATATCAGCTTGAATATTCCTGACGGTGCCACGGGCTACGCTGTTTCTGGCGGCGGAAGCGCCGGTGACTTCAACGGTGACGGATATGATGATTTCACGATCTCCCTCACCAATGACACTGAAAGCAGGGCCTATATCGTATTTGGGAAAGGCACACTGCCCGGCGTCATAAACACGGATTACCTGAAAAATAGCGCCAACGCGCTGGAACTAACCTATAGCGACGCTGTTGACTTTGATGAACTTGAAATCACGAGCGTCGGAGATGTCAACGGCGACGGGTATGACGATCTGGCCGTCGGCGCGCCGGATGCGGCAACAGGCGACGGGGAAGTTTTCGTTGTCTATGGTCGAGATACTGGCAATACGACCGCTGGTCTGAGCGCAACAGCCAACAATCAGCATCTCGTCGGCACACAGATCGCCGATGCCCTCAATGACGGAGGCTTTACCAATGTCAGCATGAGAGGCGGCGCGGGCAACGACTCATTCATGATCCGCAACACGAACTTCCTTGGCATCGACGGCGGAACAAATGCCGTAGGCGGTTATGACAGGATCATATCCGATCAAAACCTTGATTTCAGCGCCGTGAATTTCGAAAAAATGTCCGGCATAGAAATGTTGCAATATACGGGCACAACGCAAACCATGACATTAACACTGGAAAACCTGTTCAACCTGCTTAAGACCAGCGATACAGGCTCTTTGAAAATAGATTCTTCCATTGCGGGCAACATCCTTAATTTGGATGCAGCAGGCGCAATCCCCGGTGCCACTACGACAGATATTACCAATGCTTTAAACCAGCATGGAAACGGTGCCGTAGATAATGGACCAAACGCTGGCTACAACGAATTTACAATCGGCGGCTACAAACTTTTTATCGATGTCGACTTAACGGTAAACATTCAATAACCGCTATTTCTCTTTTGCCACAAAGACCCCGTCCCAGTCCTCTGGCGGCGGGTTTTTTGTGAATTCGGCAATGCGGGAAGCATAAAGATCATAATATACCTTCAAACGACCCCCTGCTGCTTCTTGCGCCGCTTTCATCTTCGCCGATGCTTCGCTGAAATTGGCCGTGCGGTAAATCGCTAGAAATGCGTCATGGGCCGCCTGCCATGTTTTAAACCATTGCTCTCCAGCTATTACCTCATCGCCCAACAGCGTGAATATCCGCACGGGTTTTTCCTTGCCCTTCACCTGTAAAAGGTCAAGCTCAAGCATGGCGAAATCAGGCACAAGCTTGCGCGTACTCTCCCCCACCATGATGCTGACACCGTAGGTCTTGGTCTGGCTTTCGAGCCGCGACGCAAGGTTTACCGCATCGCCTAGCGCGGAATAAGCAAAGCGCTGACGCGATCCCATGTTCCCGACCGAACACGGCCCTGTGTTAATTCCGATCCCGGCATTCAGAAGGACAGGTACTCTTCCATCAGCTTCCGCCTTGGCCTTGACTGCTGCGTTTACAGGAATCAGCGCTTCGTTCATCTTCAACGCCGCCAGACACGCATGACGCGCATGGTCCGGATCGTCCAGCGGCGCGTTCCAGAACGCCATCATAGCATCGCCCATATATTTGTCGATCGTACCTCTGTTCGCCATCACAAGATCGGACATAGGGGTCAGGAAATCGTTCATCAGATGGATAAGCTCTTCCGGAGTTAAGTGTTCCGATATCGTCGTGAAGCTGCGGATATCGGTGAACATTACGGTTAAGTCTCGGACCTCCCCGCCAAGTTTGAGCTTGTCAGGATTCTTGGTCAGTTCTTCCATAAAAGTCGGCGAGATATAAAGACCGAATGCCTGACGCACCTGTCTCCGTTCAGCCTCTGAGCGCACGTAACTCAGCAAAGATGACACAAGAAACAACAGGGAAAGCGCTACGCTGGGATAGACAGGATCAAGCAAAAGCCCCATCGTTTCGAACATCTCCCAGGATCCCAAAAACATCGATGTCATCAGACCCATGGTCAAAACGCCAAGCACGATCACATTCATGAACGGCGCAAATAAAATAATCAAAAATCCTGCGAAGCCAATAATCGCCGCCTCAACGCCACCGATAATATCTGGACGTTTTAAGAATTTTTCCTGCAATATCTGCTCGACCACGTTGACATGCACTTCGACGCCCGGCACGAAAATATCGAGCGGCGTCGAACGAATATCGCGAAGACCTTCCGCGCTGGTGCCGACGAAAACGATCTTGCCCGCGATCTTCTTACGTAATTCTTCCATTTGCGTAGGGTCGAACAGTTTTTGCGCGGAAATATATTCTTTATGGTCTATATGCCTGTAATAAACCCACAGCTTACCGTCACTTTCGATAGGAATCTGGAAGTCTGCAATCTTGATGGCATATTCGGTATCGAACGCGCCTTTTGTTTTATTTTGCGTCACGAGCAGACGTGAGTTTTTGTTTATATCCACACGCAACGCCTCAAGCCCCAGCATCGGATATAATTCCGGTGTAATACCGCCGACTTTTTCCGGCGGGTATCGCACGAACAACGAAACCTGGCGAATAATACCGTCAACATCCGGCGTCGCCATGAAGCTTCCGTTCCCTGCCGCCGCCATCGAAAATTCCGGAAGATTTTCGGCAATGCCCGGCGCGCCGAATGTGTGCTCCATCAACGGCGCCTTGTCCTTCATCAGAAAGGTCGGCTTGGCCGCCTGATAAGGCCTGCGCAATGTTTCCTCGGGCCTGGCGCGGGTAAAACCGGTCACGACATTCCCGGCATCCTTGATCGCCTGCGCAAAAATCTGGTCATTGTCCGGCAACCCTTCGAGCGCCGTTTTGACAGGGCTATAAACTTCTCCCTCGGGCAATGTCTTTGCAACACGCGCGGGTGATGTCCGGTCGGCTTCGGCAAACACGATGTCGAACGCGATGACCTTGGCGCCCAGTTCATTCAATGTAGAGACAAGTTGCGACATCACCGTTCTTGGAAACGGCCACTGCCCGAGAACCTTTAACGATTCTTCATCAAGATCGATAATGGCAACACGGTCCGAAGGCGGACGTGGCTTTAACTTATTGTAACTATCAAACGTCGCATATTGGATGCGCTTGCGCAGTTCGTGGCTTGATCCGCTGAAATAAACCGCGCCTGCAAGAAGAGCGAGAAGAATGAAAAAGTGCACCCATTTATGCGTCAGGAACTTGATCATCGTTCTGTCAGGGCGCGGTCTTTGGCCCGCAAAACGGGTTTCATCAAATATTCAAGAATGGAACGATCGCCCGTGATAATTTCGGTCTGCGCCACCATGCCGGGTGTGATAGGCAACGGTTTATCCGAAGAACCAAGATGATTTTTGTTGGTGCGCACCTCGATCTCAAAAAAGATATTGCCCTTGCTGTCCGTCACGCTATTGGCGCCGAGACGAACGAGTTCACCATCGAGTGCACCATAACGCTGCGGATCATAGGCCGATATTTTAACCTTCACGGGCTGTCCGGCACGCAGGAAAGCAATATCGCTTGGCGGCACGCGGGCAATGATTTTAAGTTTATCATCCATCGGCACGACTTCGACAAGCTTCATCGCTGGTTCGACCACGCCGCCGATAGTCTTCAACATTATCTTGTTCACCACACCATCGACCGGGCTGCGCACTTCCGAACGATCCACGCGATCGCCGATGGCGGTCAGGCTTTCATTCAATTGCGATAGCTGGGTTTGCACATCGTTCAGTTCACCAAGCGCCTGTGATCTGAATTTATTTTCCTGATCTTCACGTTCTTTTTTTGCTGCGCTCAATTCGGCGCGCAAACCTTGGCTTTCCTCGCTGGCTTCGTTGATCTGGCCGCTTATATCGTTCAACTCGCGGCTTAAACGAATGGCATCAAGCTGCGGCACAGCCTTTTGCTCGACCATTTTTTGCGTGATACCCAGTTCCTGTTGAACCAGTTTTTTACTTTCGGACAACCTCGCAATTTTCGCCCCGGCTTCGGATAGTTGCGCCTCCGCCCTCGATATCCGGTCGTTTAAAATCGATTGTCCGTTTTCAAACTCTCGCTGGCGGGATTGGTATAATTGTTCTTCATTGCGGGCAATATCAGGCACTTTTTGGGCCAACTCTTCGGGAATCACAAAAGGCTTTCCATGCGCCTCTGCTTCAAGCCGTGCTTTTTTCACCTGAAGCGATTCCTGTTTTGCCGCCGTGCCGCGCTCTTCGGATGCAAACGCCACGTCGCTGATTTTCAGCAGGACCTGATCCTTTTTGACGACTTCGCCTTCGCTGACCAGAAGTTCTTTTAGAACCCCGCCCTCAAGACTCTGCACAACCTGAATTTCCGAAGAAGGTACAACCTGCCCTTCCCCGTGCGTCATTTCATCGATATTCGAAAAGGTCATCCATCCCAACATGATAACAACCAGCGCAACGGTGCTAATCAGCATCATGTTGGATGTGGCCGATGGTTTCAGGCGAACTGCGGCTTCCAGTTCTTCCATAAATTGTACATCTTCGGCTTCGTCATCCCGTTTCATTTCGGAACCTCCACCGCGCCGCGCGCAATCGCCTCAATGACCTTATCCCTCGGCCCGTCCAGCATAACCTTGCCCTGATCGATCAGGATCAACCTATCCACCAGCGGCAACAACTGCTGACGGTGCGTGATTAAAATCAAAGTCTTGCTTTTGGAATACTGCGCTATGTGATTTGTAAACGATTGTTCGGCCTGAACGTCCATGGCGTTGGTCGGTTCGTCACAGACGAACACGCTGGGCTTGAGCAGCATGGCGCGGGCCAGAGCTATCGTCTGACGTTGTCCGCCGCTTAACCCTTCGCCGCGCTCGCCAACGGGCGCGTCATATCCCATCGGATGGCGCGAAATAAAATCATGGACGCCTGCGGCCTTGGATGCGATCAGGATTTCCTCTTCCGTCGCGTGCGGCACGCTGGCCGTGATGTTATCGCGGACATTACCGCTGAACAGGACGACGTCCTGCGCGATATAGGCCATGTTGCGGCGAAGATCGGCGGGGTCGATCTGGCGATAATCCGTATCGTCGACCAGCATCGTGCCGTCAGCCGGATCGTACAATCCCATCATAAGACGCGCGATGGTGCTTTTTCCCGATCCGATGCGGCCGATGATGCCGACCTTCTCACCGGGTTCGATCGTAAATGAAACATCGTCGAGCGATTTTCCTTGAGAACCGGGGTAAGTAAAACTGACTTTTTTAAAGGCAATCTTGCCCTTTAAATCCGGACGATGCAGGAAACGGGCATCGATGGGGCGCTCCACCGGTTTATCCATGATGCCATCGATGGTCGTCATGGCCGAACGCGCGCCATGATACCTGCTCATCAGGTTTGCTACCTGCCCGATCGGCGCAATGGCGCGTCCGCCGAGCATGACGCAAGCGATGAGCGCGCCTACGGTCATATCACCCTCCCGGATCATATACATGCCGACCAGAACGATGATGATGGAAGCGGCTTGTTGGACAAATCCCGCGATATTTCCGCCGAGCGCCGAAATGAAGCGTGAGCCTTGTGAATACAGCGCATTCTCCGCAACCTGATCACTGTAACGCGCGCGAAGGCGTCCGTCCGCGCCGATGGCTTTGATGGTTTCAAGGCCCGAAATAGTCTCGACGAGAAGCCCATGCTTGGCCTCGGCAGACTTGGACGCCTTCTTCACGTAATTGCGCAACGGCACCTGCAACGCGTACCCGGCCGCCGTCACCAGCATGATCAGTCCAAGCAACATGAACGCCACACTACCACCCAGAAGCCATATGACCAGAAGGAACAGAAGTGTGAACGGCAGATCAACAAGACCGGTCAGCGTCGCCGATGTCGCAAAATCTCGCACGGAATCGAAATCACGCAGCATATTCGCGAAAGCGCCCGAAGATTTCGGGCGCCCCGCGAGCTTCATGTTCATCAACTGGTCGTAAATTCTACGGGCGGCGATCACATCTACGCGGCGGCCGGCAAGATCAATAAAATAACCGCGCAACGTACGCATGATGAAATCAAAGATAAACACCGTCATAGCGCCGATGGCGAGAACCCATCCCGTCTCCACCGCATCGTTGGGCAGGACGCGGTTATAAATATTCATCATGAAGATCGGGCTGGTCAACGCGAACAGGTTGATAAGGACGGCGGCGATACCCACCTTCCAGTAAATCTCCCGCACTTCCCACATCGGCCCCCAGAACCAATGGCGGTTGGCGTCTTGCGCGTGCGGCGCTTCGGGGTCTGAAAATTCCGGGCGCGGGTGCGTGAAGATCGCATAACCTGTATAAGATTGCTTGAGATCGGTAAGCTTTACCGAACGCTCCGCCTGCGTTTCCGGAGACCATATCAATGCCGAATGTTCATCCGCGCTTAATTTTAATAGAACACAGGCCTGCGCGTTTTTGAGGATCAGGACGACAGGAAGAACCGGCGCGCTGATCTTTTTCAGCCTGTCACGATAGACGACCTTGGCGCGAAGGCCGATTTTTTCTGCCGCTTCGCAAAACAGGCTTGGCCCCATGTTTCTTTCATCATAAGCTAGCCCGGCGGTAACCGCCTGCGCCGATTTTGCGTGACCGTAATGCACGCTTAAAAAAACCAGACAGGATAAAAGCGGATCAACGCTTTGCGCATTCACGGGTTTTGCGGGGGACTTATCTCCGCTCATCACTTACCTTTAGCGGGGGGATATAATCCTTGTTCAGGCAGAACAAAATCCTTGGCCGGATATACCGAAGAATCCACGGTCGCTTCGACAACCTCAACGTCATCGGAAGGCGCTTCAGACACCTCTTCCGCCTGCGCAGGCTCTTCCACCTCAGCAACAGGCTCAACCTCCATAACCGTCTCTCCCGTCTCATCGATATTTAGCGCGGCGAGCAGACGCCCCGCGCTTGCCAGCGTCGAATACTCCGCCATCATCACGCGATAGTTGGAATTGATCTGTTCCAACTCAGACGTGAAAACCTGGTTCTCCGCCTGCATCAATTGCAACAAGCGCACTTTCGATGCTTCGAATTGCTTCTCATACGTCTCGAACAATTCCTTGGTGACGCTTGCGCGCTTGGCGTTCAACTCTTTTTGCTTGGTCGCAGTTTCATATTCGGCGTAAGCCTTGCGGATATCGCGTTCGATCTCGCGTTGCGTCTGTGCCGTGCGGGCCAGCGCCTCTGATCTTTCCGCCTTTGATTTGCGAATACGAGCCAGTTGGCCGCCGCCGGTCGAAAAAGACCAACTCATGCGCATTATGGCGCGGCGATCTTCGACTTCGCCACCGATTTCTTCTTTTTGGTCACGCTTGAGATAGGACAATTCACCATCGAGGTCAGGCAGCAGAACACCTTTTTCCGCGCTCACTTCTTCATCCTCGGCCTCCAGCGTCTTTTGCGCGGCAAGGATCAGCGGATGGTTCAACGTAGCATAGTCAATTGCTTCCTGCGCTGTCGCGAACAAGGCACTATGCGGGCCTTCTGTCGCCTGCAATTCACCGCTCGGCACAGATCCGGTAGCTTCGGCGTAATCTGCCAGCGCCAGCTTGACCTGCCCTTCCATCTCGGCGACGGAATTATCGAGTTGCGCCTGAATATTTTTCGCCTGCGCTTCTTCCGATGCATCGGCCGCGCCGCCTTCGACCATGCCATGGATGCGCGAAAGGTAATCTTTGATCCGGTCCTGATACGATACGGTTTTATCATAGGCTTCCTTGGCCCGCATCACGTTCAAAAATGCCTGCGCCGCGCGCAATGCCAGTCCCTGCTTGGCATCCGCCAATGTAAATTCCGCGGCACTCTCGCGCGCTTCTGCGGCATCGATGCGGTTATAGGTTTCGAACCCGTTGAAAATCGGCTGGGTGATAGACGCATTTCCTTCCCAAAGCCATGAATAAGCCTCACCGCGCGATGTCACCAACCCGCGTGTCGTTGAATTGTCGCCGAACATGCGCCCGCCGGTTGCCGTGGTGCTGATTTCGGGGAACAGATTTGAAAATTGCTCACTCCCCTCTTCGTGCGCCGCGTCTTTGCGTGAATTCGCGATTTCAACACCCGGATGGGATTTGATGGCGGCCCCTACCGCATCACGCAACGTGTCCGCCTGTGCCTGCGAAAAGCTCACAAAGCACAATGCGCTTGTCAGGGCATATAATAAAGGCCGTTGGCGGATCATTAATGTTTTCCAGAAAATAGTCAGAACGCAGGATACTGCCTGCGAATCTTAACAGTTACAGTGTTTTACGCAAGTATAATAAGTCCCCCTCGAAGTTGGTTTTGGCTGTTGATAGTCAAAAAACAAATTTCCCGGAGGACTTCACAAAATGCCTAGTCTGATGCAATCTCCATACCAGATTTCCAATCCCTTCGAAAAAACACCCCCGAGGAGCAAACCTGTGGCTATAACCATTGCGATCGCCAAGGAAACCGCAGAATATGAAAAACGTGTGGCCGCAACACCGGAAACGGTGAAAAAGCTGGCCGCGCTGGGCGCTTCCATCGTGGTTGAAAAAGGCGCAGGTGATGCCTCCTCCTTCCCCGACAAAGCTTATGAAGAGGCAGGGGCGACAATCGCCTCATCCCGCACTGAGGCGATCTCAGGTGCCGATATCGCATTGAAGGTCCAGGTCGAACTTGGCGATCTCGACGGGCTGAAAAAAGGCGCGCTGCTGGTCGGCATGTTTGCTCCTTACCAAAACGCAGACGTCCTGAAGGCCGCTGCCAATAAAGGCATCAACGCCTTTTCCATGGAACTCGTGCCACGTATCACGCGCGCACAGGCGATGGATGTTTTGTCATCGCAATCCAATTTGTCAGGTTATAAGGCCGTGCTGGACGCCGCCGAATATTTCAATCGCGCCTTCCCGATGATGATGACGGCGGCGGGCACCATCGCCCCTGCCCGCGTGTTCGTCATGGGCGCGGGTGTCGCTGGATTACAGGCCATCGCAACTGCCAAACGTCTTGGTGCCGTCGTTTCCGCAACCGATGTTCGCCCGGCCTCTAAGGAACAAGTCGAATCGCTGGGCGGTACGTTCATCGCTGTGCAGGACGAAGAATTCAAAGCCGCAGAAACCGCAGGTGGCTATGCCAAAGAAATGTCGGCTGAATACAAAGCCAAGCAAGCCGCATTGATCGAAGAGACAATTGCCAAACAGGATATCGTCATCACGACCGCGCTTATCCCCGGTCGTCCCGCGCCCAAACTCATCACCGCGAAAATGGTCGAAAGCATGAAACCCGGATCGGTCATCGTCGATCTGGCCGTTGAAAGCGGCGGCAATTGCGAACTCTCCGAAGCCGGAAAAGTTGTTGTGAAAAACAATATCACGCTGGTGGGACATAAGAATGTACCGAGCCGGCTGGCAACAGACGCTTCTTCGCTTTACGCCCGTAACTTGCTCAACCTGCTGGGCCTTGTGATCGACAAGGAAAGCAAATCACTGAACATCAATTGGGACGATGATATCATTAAGGGCATTGCCCTGACTAAGGATGGATTGATCGTCCATCCGAATTTCGCGCCCAAAACAAAAGCTGCCGCAGAATAGGAATATCGCCATGGCCGACAATACGGAAGCACCGCACACCATCTCCAACAACGCCGCCGATCTGGCGAACCAGGCGAAGGCGCTTGCCGATCAGGCCGCGCAAATGGCGCTCGACGCCAGTAACTTCGTGTCCGACGCCGCCAACAGCCACGCCGATTACTTCTTCATGAGTGGGCTTTCAGTGTTTGTGCTTGCCTGCTTCGTCGGCTATTACGTCGTCTGGCGTGTGACCCCCGCCCTGCACTCCCCGCTCATGGGCATAACCAACGCAATATCATCCGTCATCATAGTCGGCGCAATCATCGCAGCAGGACCTGCCGATTCCAGTTTTTCAAAAATGATGGGTTTTTTCGCCGTCATCCTCGCTTCGATCAATATCTTTGGCGGCTTCATCGTTACACGACGTATGCTTTCGATGTTCAAGAAAAAACCGGCTGCCGCCCCCGCACCAGTAAAGGATGCCGCCTAAGATGGATACGCTTTCCGATTTTGCCTATCTTGTTTCCGGCGTGCTGTTCATCTTCGCGCTGCGTGGTCTCTCGCATCCTGAAAGTTCACGCAACGGGCTCATGTGCGGCATGATCGGCATGGCTATCGCCATCCTGACGACCATAATCAGTGTAGAATCGCCGTGGCTCACCCTGCTCGGTTTAAGTATCGGCGGTGGCATCGGTTACGTCGTGGCGGAAAAAATCAATATGACCGCCTTGCCGCAACTCGTGGCCGCGTTCCATTCGCTTGTCGGTCTGGCCGCCGTATTCGTCGCGGCGTCGGCATTCTACGCGCCCGAAACTTACGGCATAGGCTATGAAGGCGAAATCATGGTCGGCAGTCTTGTTGAAATGTCACTCGGCGCCGCCATCGGCGCTATCACCTTCACAGGCTCGATCATCGCGTTTGGAAAATTACAGGGTATCATTCCGGGCAAACCCATCACCTACAGCAACCAGCATGTGATAAACGCAGGCATCGCAGGTTTCCTCGTCTTCCTCATGATCATGCTTTGCGCAACCCAGCTTCCTTTCTTCTTCTGGGCTCTTGTCTTTCTTGCCGCATTGTTAGGTATTCTAATTATCATCCCGATTGGCGGAGCGGACATGCCCGTGATCGTCTCCATGCTCAACTCTTAT
>CAZIFA010000004.1:0-227489 GCA_964539025.1 uncultured Micavibrio sp. | reverse complement strand
GCAGCTATGTCAGCTATCTCGAAGGCTGCACCGCGCCGATGCGCGACGAAAACCAGCTGCACGCCGCCGTGGTCGAACTGATCGCGCATGATGACGCCGAAATAAAATACTCAACCGTTCAAAACTGGTATCCTGGTGATGAAGACGGCAAGGGCGGCATTTACAATTTCGTGACCAAGCGCGGTATTTGCGAAGGGCGCAATTCGAAAATTTCATGGACGCAGGTCGAAACCGGCTCCGCCATCACATGGAAATATCCGTCCTGCATCCTGAAAGGCGATAATTCCCAGGGCGAATTCTATTCCGTCGCCATCACGAATAATCGCCAGCAGGCAGACACCGGCACGAAGATGATCCATATGGGCGCGAACACCAAATCGCGCATCATCGCCAAGACTATTTCGGCAGGTAAATCGGATTCCACTTATCGTGGTCTCGTGCGTATTCTCGGCGGTGCGGATAATGCGCGTAATTTTACGCAATGCGATTCTCTGCTGATCGGCGATCAATGCGGCGCTCACACCGTCCCATATATAGAAAGTAAAAACAAATCCGCGCGTCTGGAACACGAAGCGACGACGTCCAAAATTTCCGAAGACCAGGTCTTTTATTGCCAGCAGCGCGGCATATCGCAAGAAGAGGCGTTGGCGCTGATCGTCAACGGTTTTTGCCGTGAAGTACTACAGCATTTGCCGATGGAATTTGCCGTAGAGGCACAAAAATTAGTCAGCATTTCACTCGAAGGGAGCGTCGGATGAGCGATTATGGAGTAAAACAAAAACCAAGATCGAAATCGCCGATCGATGAAGAATTGATGGGACATAAAGGCCGTAAGTCTTTCAAAAGCGCAGCCTATTCGTTCGGTCTTGCCATAGGATTCCTGCTGCTCGCGCCGCTGATGCCCGAAATCGGCGATACGCAAAAGCAGGCGGCGATTACGGCCATATTTTATTCCACGGCACTTTGGATGATAGGCTATTCGGTCGTCATTACGCTGGCTTTCTTTTTCTTGCGCGCGTATGTCAACGGCATCATATCGATCATGAACTGGTTTTTTGTGCCTACTATAATTCTTTGGGCGCTGTATGACATCTACAATCTTTTAACGGCGGCAGAGGTGGCGGCATGATCGCGCAATTGCTGCTTATGCTTGACAATTTAATCGCGCTGCATAAGCGCAACGATGATATGTGGGTCGATTTTTTTGAAACCAGCCGCGACAAGATTTTAAAAGACCCGGCCTTCGGCTGCGATTATCTGCTCACGGGCTGGCGCGGCATTGGCGGATATGACGATGAACGCATGTTCGAGAACAACGAGGATGAAGAGCTTCGCAAGAGCCTCCATCCGCAACTTTACCAAATGGCATTAGAGATTAGAGATGATAAAAATCAGTAAACTGAAAGTCGAAATCGACGGTAAGGAAATCCTCAAAGGTCTGGATCTAGAAATTCAGCCCGGTAAAGTGCACGCAATCATGGGGCCGAACGGCGCGGGAAAATCGACGCTGTCATATGTTCTTGCGGGGCGTGAGGATTACGAAGTCACAGGCGGTGATATCACCATCGACGGGCAGAGCATCATGGAAATGTCCCCTGAAGAGCGCGCCGCCAAGGGTTTGTTTCTCGCGTTCCAATATCCCGTGGAAATTCCGGGTGTGCAGATGACGACCTTTATGAAGACGGCGCTAAATTCCGTGCGCAAAGCACGCGGTCAACCCGAACTTGACGCTATCGATTTTCTCAAACTCATGAAGAAGAAATGCAAAGAACTCGGCATTTCCGATGAGATGATGAAGCGCGCGGTCAATGTCGGTTTTTCCGGCGGCGAGAAAAAACGCAACGAAGTTTTACAAATGGCGATGTTGGAGCCTAAATTCGCCGTGCTCGATGAAACCGATTCCGGTCTCGATATCGACGCGCTGAAAATCGTCGCCGACGGCGTCAACGCCATGCGCGGCGGCGACCGTTCGTTCCTTGTCATCACGCATTATCAACGCCTGCTCGATTACATCAAGCCGGATGTCGTGCATGTTCTGGCGAATGGCCGCATCGTTAAAACCGGCGGGCCGGAACTCGCGCTCGAACTCGAAAAGAACGGTTATGCCAATGTTGCCGCTTGAGCAAATTCCAACCCCCAAGAGTGAGCGGTGGAAATACACCAACTTTCCGCGCGTCTTGAAAAAGCTCGACTTAAAACCGGCCAGCCTTGGCTGGGGGGGCAATGTCGTACTGCTGGAGCCATCCGCGCCCGGAGAACAACAATATCGCGATACGTTCCTATGGGATTTGAACACCAGCCATGCGAAGGATGTTCAATTCCTATCCGGAAACGCGGAAATAGATATCGTGGCGCAAGATGGTCAATGGTTGTCGCCACGCCTTGTGATCGATATCAAGGACAATGACAGCGTCACGATCATCGAACGTCACAGTGGCGCGGGTGCGTACTGGAAGAACATGGTGGTGCAAATCCGCCTAGGCAGCAACGCGACGCTACGTCATTACCGCCATTTCAATGAAGCGGAGCAGGGCGTCAACAGCATGTTCACCCATGTTCGTATCGGACGGGATTCGACGTATGAATCGTTCAGCCTGATCGAAGGCGCGGGGACGATCCGCAATCAAACACACGGCGAACTGATGGGGCAGAATGGCCATTGCTGGCTGAACGGCGTCAATCTGCTTAAGGGCGAACAACACGCGGATACGACGATCACGATCGAACACCAACAACCCAACTGCACTTCGAAACAGACGTTTAAATCTGCGCTCGATGACAAATCGCATGGCGTGTTTCAAGGCAAGGTGCATGTGCACCAGATCGCGCAAAAGACTGATGGTTATCAATTATCGAACGCGTTGATCCTATCGCCGCAGGCGGAGATGGACACGAAACCGGAACTCGAAATTTACGCCGATGACGTTAAATGCTCGCACGGCGCAACAACAGGCCGCCTCGATGATGAGCCGCTCTTTTATCTTCGCTCACGCGGTATACCCGAAGCGCAGGCGCGCGCCTTGCTGATTCAGTCGTTTTGTGGCCAGGCGGTAGAAACAATCAGCGATGAAACATTCAAAGACTTTGTTGCAGGCAGGATTGAAGAATGGCTCAACTCACGGACATAGGCTATTGCCGCGAAGACTTTCCTGCTCTCTCCGAAAAGGTGAACGGCAAGCCGCTCGCATATCTCGACACGGCCTCATCGGCGCAAAAGCCGCTCGCGGTCATCGAAAAAATGCGTGATGTGATGTCAACGCATTACGCCAATATTCATCGCGGGCTTTATACATTTTCGCAGACGACGACGCAGGAATATGAATCCGTACGCCGGAAAGTGGCCGATTTTATCAATGCCAAATCGGAAAACGAAGTCGTGTTCGTTCGTAACACAACCGAAGCCATCAATCTTGTCGCCCATAGCTGGGGCAGTACGAACCTGAAGGCAGGCGATGAAATCATCCTGACCGATATGGAACATCACGCCAATATTGTGCCGTGGCAGTTGTTGCAGGCGCGCATAGGTTTTTCCATTAAGGTTGTTCCGGTCCTACCGAACGGCACGCTTGATCTGGTCGCGTTCGAAAATTTGATCAACGATAAAACGAAACTGATCGGCCTTGTCCATGCGTCAAATACGCTCGGCACGATAAACCCGGTCGAGCGCATGATTACTGCCGTGCGTGTTTTGAACCCAGATGTAAAAATTCTGATCGATGCGTCACAAAGCGCGGTGCATAGCCCGCTCGATGTTCAGGCGCTTGGTTGCGATTTTCTTGCTTTCACGGGACACAAGCTTTACGGGCCGACGGGAGCGGGTGTTCTCTGGGGCCGTCTTGATTTGCTCAATGCCATGCCGCCATATCAAGGTGGCGGGGATATGATCGAATCTGTTTCGTTCAAAGGCACTACGTATAAGTCTGCGCCTGCGCGGTTTGAGGCAGGCACGGCGGCGTTTGTCGATGTCATCGGCCTTGGTGCCGCGATTGATTATGTGCGCACAGTGGGCGTCGAGAACATCGCATCGCATGAAAAACGATTGCTCGATTACGCCACGCGTGAACTGGCCCGCGTCGATGGGCTAACATTCTACGGCAGCGCGCAGGAGAAAGTCGGCATTGTTTCTTTTACCGCCGCATGGGGTCACGGGTCGGATATTTCCATGATCCTCGACAAGCAGGGTGTGGCTGTGCGCACGGGGCATCATTGCTGCATGCCGCTGATGAAGGCGCTTGGCGTCGAGGGCACGGTGCGTGCGTCGATTGGACTTTATTCCAATCAGAACGATATTGATTCATTGGTACAAGGCCTCAAAAAGGCCAAGGATTTGCTGTCATGACAAAGTTTGAACAAGTGGCCGATGAAACAATGGTCAAGAACGCGGTCGGCGATGAATTTGATGAAATGGCCGAGCCGCCGGAGGCCGAAATAATGGATCACCCGATTGCGCGCGCGGCGGTTGACGCTTTGCGCAAGGTGTTCGATCCGGAAATTCCGGTCAATATTTACGAACTTGGCCTGATCTATAAGATCGATGTTACGCCTGTCGATGACGGCAAGGTCGATGTTTATGTCGAAATGACCCTGACATCACCCGCATGCCCGGTGGCGCAGGAGATGCCAGCTTGGGTGCAGGGCGCAATCTTCCCGATTGAGGGCGTGCGCAATGTCGATGTCGATATCGTCTGGGACCCGAGTTGGGACCCATCGAAAATGGCCGAGACCGCTAAACTCCAGTTAAACATGTTCGTGTAGGATCAAGTAATGGAACCGATCAAACTCACCGACGACGCCGTAAACGCCATCAAAGCAAGGATGAAAGAGCGTCCTGAGGCCAAGGGGCTGCGCCTGACGATCAAGACGACGGGCTGTTCGGGTAACTCCTACCAGATGGAGTTCGCCACCAGCGAGGACCTGAACGCCGATGACAGGCTGGAGCAGGGCGGCGCGGTGCTGTACATCCCTAAGATCAACAGCTGGATGCTGTTTGGCATGGAGATAGGCTACAAGGAGGACGCGCTTGAAAGCGGGTTCACGTTCAGCAACCCGAACGAGACGGGACGTTGCGGTTGCGGTGAGAGTTTCTCCGTTGAGCGGCCAATATCAGAGAAAGCTTAAGTTGTTGATTTCCAACGAAGTCGGTCGAAGTCTGTTCAGTTCGTTCCGCGTGAATTGAAACGACCCTCCTAAAAACAAAGGGCCTCATTGAGGCCCTTTTTCTTACATTTCCCTGTTCAAGGAATTACATGTTGAAGGATGGCTGCATGCCCAGAGCAGCTTCAAGGCTGTAGGAGCGGGGTTGTGCTTTATCTACGAATTCCATAATTTCGCCTGCGCCTTCAACAAGGGCTCTATCAGCGGCAATACCACCAACACCTGCAGACATTTTAAATACGTTTCTTGCGCTCATATTTCAGTCTCCCTCTTAAGTAGAACTACGTATTAGCATATGCTTTAAATACTTCCTCTTTCGAGCCGTTCTCTGCATACACTTTGTATACCTTTTTATAGCCTAATTCGTCCATGGCGTCAAGGAAATCTGTAAATAACGAAGTATTAACCAAATCCTTCACAAACCGGCAGACATACAATATCGCGTCCATATTTTTGCCATGCATAACAGTGGCATAGTGCATGATGTCTTTGGAGGGGTCCGGAGCTTTCAATCCCAACAGGTCCTGATCGGCCTCACGTAAGGCTTTAATAAGTTGTAAAATCAGCTTTGAATCAGCTTTTGAGGTCTTTCCAGTGGCCTGAATGTATATGATTCGAGCGTCTGGAGAGAATCCGGGTTCACCTAGCCCTTTAATAACGTTGATGGGGATTCGCCCCATTTCGCATGATTTTAAAAGAAGGCGTCCGGTTTCCGTTGTTCTGATTACTTCCTTGGCACTTTCGAGGATTTCCTGACCATTTGGGTGTCCATAGGCGATTTGGCTGCCTTTGTTTTTGCCACCAAACACGCCGCCTAATCCTGTGCCTTCGTTTTCGCTCATATATCGAACTCCTACGCCATTATCGCCGATCCGGAGGATTGTGCAATGGCATTTACAATCATCTGGCGGTTGATAATGGACACGCGGCCCGAGGAGGTTACTTCGATGGTGGCGCGGATCAATAAGCCATCTGCGTAAAGATCAGCTTCCACCGTGTGTTTATCGTACCCGGCGTCATAGACGACTTCGGCGGGTTTGTGATTGCGCAGCACGACGACGATGCTTTCTTGTTCAAGAGAATCCAGCAACGGCATGTCGTGCGGATTCTGGATAAGCATCATTTCTTCGTCGTCTATCGTGACATGCGAGAAGTAGAATTCGAGGTAATCGACAACGGAGCGATCATTCAATGAAAGATAGCCTTTGTCGTTGACGATATAGATCGGCAGTTCGGTGCCATCGAGATATTCGAAATGCATCCCGTTGCCCAGATATTCGAAGGTAAAAGAGGGCAGCGAGGAAAAGTTGGTCAGTTTGAATAATTGGACGCCTTCGTAGAAGCTTAAATACGCCCTTTGGACTTCGCTGGTAGCGAGCGAAAACATGGCAGGATCGAGCGCGGATTTCACGGATTCGATCACCTTGGCGGTGTTTTCACGGTCTAGACGCTGCCAGTTCATGCAAAGCCCTTGATAGGTAAACCTATTACATTATCAACGAGCCTTGAAAAAAAGCAAATTTTAAGTTTTTGAAGGGGTTAGCGGCCTGGGCCTGACGGTTTCGGCGGCGGTTTAGATATTGGCCAGCCGGGACTTTCTACGAAATCTTTGCCGAATGGGAAGGGGCGAGCGTGTGGAAGCTCGGTCGCGTCTATGACAGGCGTGGGACCCGTGGATTTAGAATCAAAAGTCGGTTTAATAACGCTGTCTGGTTTATCGGCCATTATACCCTCCTGCTGTTATGAGTATATTGCCCGAAGGAGGGTATAAAACGCAAATTTAAGGAGGGTATAAAACGCAAATTTAAGGGGTTGGCGTTGGCCCCTTCGTGAAAGGGAGGGGGCCCGTGATCGTCTGTGCAGGGCTCCGTACAACGGCGCTGAAAACCGCTGTGAAAAAACCGTCTGATTTATGGGGCATTATACCCTCCTACTGTTGTTAATATTTTACCTGAGAAATAGTTAAAAATTCAAGTTTGTGGGCCATTATTCTGTCATCCCGAGCGTAGTCGAGGGATCTTTGGCAGATTGGTCGTGCAAAGAGCCCTCGTCGCTACGCTCGCTCGGGATGACGGTAGTGGGCTTGCAATAAGGGACGGGTTTAGGCGGCTTGTTGTGTGAGTTCGAGCAAGGCGGTTTGAAGAAAATCCGGTTTTGTTTCATTTAAGTGCGGTTGCACGGACAGTGCGCGGCGCCAAGCGCGGGAGCCGCGCTGTCCGCCGAACAGCCCGATCATATGCCGCGTTATGGTGTTGATCGGTGTGCCGTGATCGCGCATCTGTTTTTCAATATAGGGAATCATTGCCAGTACGGCTTCGTTCGCGGAGCGCGTGTTTTTATTGCCGAATATTTCGAGTTCCAGCGCGGTGAGCAGGGCGGGGTTTTGGTATGCTTCGCGGCCGATCATTGTTCCGTCGAAGTTGTAATGTGTCATCCCGAGCGTAGTCGAGGGATCTTTGGCAGACGGATCATGGAAAGATCCCTCCGCTACGCCTGCTATCGCAGGCTCCGGTCGGGATGACAATGAAAGGAATGATCGTACCTGTTCCACCGTCCTGATGCCGCCATTGACGATGATTTGCAGATGCGGGAATTCGGATTTGATGCGCGCGGGCAGGGCGTAATCGAGCGGCGGCACTTCGCGGTTTTCTTTTGGCGATAGACCTTTCAGCCATGCCTTGCGGGCGTGAATGATGAAAGTTTCGCATCCGGCTTCGGCCACAGGTTTGATAAAAGCGCGCAGGAAAATTTCCGGATCGCATTCATCGATGCCGATGCGACATTTCACGGTGATTGGAATTTTTACGGCCTTTACCATTGCCTCTACGCCGCGCGCGACAAGATCGGGTTCGGCCATAAGGCATGCGCCGAACGCGCCTTTTTGCACGCGTTCCGATGGGCAGCCGCAATTTAAATTGATTTCATCGTAGCCATATTGTTCACCCATCTTCGCACAGGTCGCGAGATCATCGGGTTCCGATCCGCCGAGTTGCAGCGCGAGCGGGTGTTCTTCGGTGTTGTAGCGCAAGTGCCGGTCGACATCGCCGTGGATCAACGCGCCCGTCGTCACCATTTCCGTGTAGAGATGCACGTTGGGCGAGAGCAGGCGATGGAAATACCGGCAATGCCGGTCCGTCCAGTCCATCATCGGCGCGATGCTTATGTGGGGTTTATTTATGCTCACGGCGTATGGCCTGCTACGGGAACATATGTATCGAAGTGCGGAATAACGGGGGTGCGGTGATGTGCGTAGGAATTATAGAACGGGGCCCCGTTTCCATTGATGGAGAGATCATCCAAAAATATTGTGGTGTCCACCTCATCGAACCTAGGGTGGACTTTGGAAAAGGCCTCTGTGAGATAAACTTTCCAGGCAAGCGTCTTTGACATTGTTATTTCCCCCTAAAACTCATTCATCCTCTTGATGTCGGATGGTTTTTAGCATATCCAGATATGATTATGGGTAAAAAAATAGCGCTGATTTTGGTGTTTTTGCTGGTTCTTCCGCACTCTGCGGAGGCTCAGAAGGCCGTTTCCGTGGCGGAACCTGCCCAGACCACGCTGGCGGTCGATACGCCTGCGGCCAATAAGAACTCTTCTGGCCTGCCGATTCCGCGCTTTGTCAGTCTGGCCAAGGAAAAGGTGTTCGTGCGCACCGGCCCGGCGCTGCGCTACCCCGTCAAATGGATATACCAGCGTGAGAAGCTGCCCGTAGAAATCATTCAGGAATTCGATACCTGGCGCAAAATCCGCGACATGGACGGCGATAGCGGCTGGGTGCATACATCCATGCTTTCGGGGGACCGTTCCGTCATCGTCAAGGGCGAGGTGCCTTTGTCCGTACGCAAGGAAGCGCTGGAGGGCAGCAACCCCGTGGTTCTGTTGGAGCCCAATGTGGTGGCCGAAGTCGGCGGTTGCCATGGCACGTGGTGCGAGGTGTCATCACAGGGCTACACGGGCTGGGCGCAAAGAAAGTTTTTGTGGGGTATTTACGACTCAGAGGACTTCGACTAAAATTTATAGGGTGATTCGTTTTTTATCCCCGATCTGAACTAAATCTTCCAACCCACTCGATTCCATAACAAAAACCCAGATTTACAATGCTCGCACATACCGCAAAGGCAGATGTGGCCATTCGGATTCACACTTCGATTCAGGCCATGGCAGAGGAACCAGAAATGGGCACCGACGCGATGAAGGTTTTAAACCTTTACGCGGGGATGCTGGTCGAGTGCGCGTTTTTGTTCGACAACTGCGAAGAGGCGCTGGAAGGTGCGTTCTCCCGTTTATCCGATCTTCTGGATTGTGAGCCATACACAGGCGATCTTGGTGAGCGTGCTCTGCCGCCATCACATATTATAGATTTTGATTCCGAACAGGGCCGTGCGCTGGCGCGGGAATTCTTTGAAGAATGGCAAGATTGTTCCTATGAATTTCAGGACATGGTTTTGTTCCTGATCCAGCAAAGTTTGGCCCGCTGGGAAATGTTCGGCCAGCCTAGATCGGAATCTTTTCGCCTGTTGGTAGAAGCAACCTATAAATCGATGGCGTTTGAATTGGCCGCGCAGGAATTATGCGATGCCGTGATCGAACAAAAGCTAGGAACATCTCATTGGAAGCTAGCGGATTCCGTTGCCGCGCTGGCAGGCACGTCCGGATATAAACTGGCGCAAAGTCATGAGGGGCGTAACCAGTGCTGTTGGTTCCGCGGTTCCGACCTGCCCGATGTTTTAGATCAGACCGCCTATGTCATGACGCAAGAGGCGGTGCGGCATGGATTGTGTTCGACGACCGACTGGCGTTTCGGCCTACCTGCAAATGACACCCCGGCCAATCCGCCGACCTCGTTAATCCGTGATCTTGAGCCGCTCTGTGCCGGGTTTTTCAAAGCGATAGAGATGTTCGACCTGAATGACCAGGCGGTGGCCTGTGCCAAGGCGGCGGGGCGTATGCTTGCGATAGCCTCCGGCGGCAAGAAACCTGAACTGGAACCCGCTATCGCCAAGCCTCTGGCTATGGCGGCTATCACCGAAAGCTACAAAAGCGTCTGTGTGGAATACGCCTTTATGGCTTGATTCCGGCCCGTTTCACGGCTAAAACTCCTGTATGTCATTACAGGATACAGTCAAGAAAATCATGGATTACGTTCCCAAGTCTTCCTACAGTTTTGAGGATCTCATTGAGTGCGGAAAGGGCAAGCTGTTTGGCGCGGGCAATGCGCAACTGCCGCTGCCGCCGATGCTGATGTTCGACCGCATAATCAAGATCGCCAAAGAGGGCGGCGCGTTTGAAAAAGGCGAAATCGTCGCCGAACTCGATGTCAAAAAAGATTTATGGTTCTTCGAATGCCATTTCAAGGGCGACCCCGTTATGCCGGGCTGCCTCGGCCTCGATGCGATGTGGCAGCTTCTCGGATTCTATCTGGGCTGGACGGGCGCGTCCGGTTCAGGCCGTGCACTCGGCCTTGGTGAGTTGAAATTTACGGGCCAGATTTTGCCGACGACGAAGCTTGTAAAATACGTGATCGATATCAAGCGCGTCATCAACCGCAAGCTGGTGCTCGGCATCGCCGATGGCCGCGTCGAAGCAGACGGCAAAGTGATTTACGAAGCCAAGGACCTTAAGGTCGGGCTGTTCGAAAACCCCAGCGCCGCGATGGCGACATAACGGATAAAATGAGGGGCCTGCAAGGCCCCTTTATTATTTTGGAGAATAACGCATGTCTTATGTTGATATAGTGACCGAAATACACACGGCTTTAAGTTTTATCGCGCTGGCGCTTGGAATCGCGGCCATCGGTGCTGTGTTCAAACCCAAAATTTCCAAGCGTTGGATTACGCTATTTTTAGCCAGCGCGTGGGCAACTACCCTGACAGGATTTTTATTTCCCTTCATCGGTTTCACCCCGGCGTTCGGGACGGGCATCGTATCGGTTCTTGTTTTGATTGCTGTTGCCGTGGCCCAAGGACGCTGGCCGAAGATTTACGCGGGCGGTATTGTGATGAGCGAATATCTTCTGGTGTTCGTCGCCATTGCGCAGGCATTCTTGAAGATAGAGTTTTTCAACAATCTGGCCCCGACCTTATCGGAACCGCCGTTCGGAATAGCGCAATTAATTGCCATTGCCGTGTTTGGATTGATCGGTTTTAAAACCGTGCGGGCCTATGCTAGATCTTAACGCCGTTCTGGTTTAAGAACGTTTTTTGCCCTGTCCGAAAGAAGCACAATCCTTTTATATTCACCGTTCTGGTCATAGGGCGGGACAATCGTTCTTATAGTGGGCGCAGTCGGTTTGTTCGCAAGCTGAAAGGCTTCGAAAGTTTCTCTGAATCTATTCAGGCGTTGCCACATCAAACACAGATTAAGATAGTCATTGTTGCCGCCACGGGAAATGGGGACAATATGATCAACGGTGATGCCGCGTAATTCACCTAAGTTTTTCCCATTTTTTTTAGGTAGCCCGTACAGACCTTCTACCTTGAGTATCGCCAGATCGTGGTCGCTGAGATCGAAGAGATTCTTTAAATCCGAAGTTCTGTGCCTTGCGAGCCAGCGATAAAACTTGGATTTAACGACTCTATCGAATTCATCTCTTACGGCGTGTCTATCTTCAGGGGAAACAGGCGTGTTGTCAGCCAATACGAGTTGTACGGACGGCACCAGCGCGGCCGCCTGTACAAAGATACTCTTTGGTTCCGGTCGTGCCCTTGTCCATCCGGAAGTGTAATGACGCATAATATACAACCCATTGTAAATATTGACGTCTGAAAAACAATTTATACGTGCATAGCATGCAAGCCATGCGTTTCTATCATGCATAATTGGTGGCTATCGTCAAAGATATGTTTTTCCAATGCGCGGAAATCATGTGAGTAAAGAAATATGAAAATATAATTCTTGCGTGACTTTGGGTCTTGCGGGCCTTACATATTTTCCCCATGACAAACACACAAAAACGCGTCGTCATTACGGGCATCGGGATCATCTCGTGCATCGGCAATGACAAGGATACGGTTCTGGCTTCGCTGAAGTCGGGAAAATCCGGTATCACACATTCGCCCAGCATGGCGGAACACGGGTTCAGATCACAGGTGGAAGGTCGTCCGCAGGTCGACCTTGTGACCGCGATCGACAAGCGGTTGCTCCGTTTTATGGGCGAAGGTTCGGCGTATAACCACCTCGCCATGGAGCAGGCGATTAAAGACGCGGGCCTTGAAGAGCACGAAGTTTCCAACGAGCGCACGGGCGTGATCATGGGATCGGGCGGACCTTCCACCAGCAATATCGTGGAAGCAGCCGATATCGTGCGCGAAAAAGGTGCGACCAAATGGGTTGGCCCGCTGCGTGTGCCGCGCTGCATGTCGTCCACGGCGTCTGCAACCACGGCGACCAATTTCAAAATCAAGGGCGTGAATTATTCCATTTCATCGGCTTGCTCTACGAGCGCGCATTGTATAGGCAATGCGGCGGAGCAGATTTTGCTAGGCAAGCAAGACATCGTGTTCGCGGGCGGGTCCGAAGAATTGCACTGGACGCTTTCGTGTCTGTTCGATGCGATGGGCGCTATGAGTTCAAAATATAACGAGACGCCGGACAAGGCATCGCGTGCGTACGATGCGAACCGCGACGGATTCGTGATTGCGGGCGGTGCGGGTGTTGTGGTGGTGGAAGAATTGTCCCATGCTCTCGCACGCGGGGCAAAGATTTACGCCGAGATCACGGGTTATGGTGCGACTTCCGACGGCGCGGATATGGTTGCGCCGAGCGGCGAGGGCGCGGTGCGTTGCATGAAGCAGGCGCTGTCCACCGTCAAAGTGCCCGTGACCTATATCAACACGCACGGCACATCGACGCCGGCGGGCGATATCACGGAACTGGATGCGATCAAGAATGTTTTCGGCAAAATCGAACAGGATATGCCGTATATCGGTTCGACCAAATCGATGACGGGGCATTCTTTGGGTGCGACGGGCGCGCAGGAAGCGATTTATTCCATGCTCATGCTTCAGAATGATTTCGTTGCGCCGAGCATCAACATCGAAACACTCGATGACGGTGCGGGCAATCTGCCGATCGCACGGCAGCGGATCGACAATATCCGTCACAACACGATCCTTTCCAATTCCTTCGGCTTTGGCGGCACGAACGCGACGCTGGCTCTTTCGAGATACGAGGGCTAAAAAGTCCTCTCCCTTTAGGGAGAGGATTTAGGTGAGGGCCATCATGCGGATAATCGAAAGAGTTAGACAGCTTAGAAAAAACCAGACTGAAGCAGAAAAGAAGATTTGGAGTTTTCTAAGAAGCAGACAATTGGATGGGTGTAAGTTTTATAGGCAAGTGCAGATCGGAAAATACGTTGTTGATTTTATTTGCCGCGATCTGGATTTGATCGTTGAAATCGATGGCGGGCAACATTGTGAGAATAAATACGATGAAATGCGGGATAACTATCTAAAATCGCAGGGCTACAGGATTTTAAGATTTTGGAATAATGAAGTGCTAGAAAACACAGAAGGCGTTTTGAATATGATAAAGTTGGAGTTACAGGCCCTCACCCTAACCCTCTCCCTGAAGGGAGAGGGAGTAAGCAAGGTGCCTCAATGAGTGTACCAGCTTCCGATATTATGAAGGGTAAGCGCGGCCTTATTATGGGTGTCGCGAATGAAAAATCCATTGCGTGGGGCATGGCGCAGGAGTTGCACAAGCACGGAGCAGAGCTAGCGTTCACATATCAGGGCGATGCGTTTGGTAAACGCGTTAAGCCGCTCGCAGAAGGTATCGGCGCGAAGATATTGCTCGATTGCGATGTGTCTAAAGAAGATGATCTGGACCGTGTGTTTGCCGAATTGAAAAAACAATGGGGGGGAATTGATTTTATCGTTCATGCCATTGCGTTTTCGGACAAGGAAGAATTGAAGGGACGTTATGTCGATACGAGCCTTTCAAACTTCCTGACATCCATGCACATCTCCTGTTATTCGTTCACGTCCGTCATGCGCCGGGCTGCACCGTTAATGAAAAAGGGCGGGACTGCGGTGACGCTGACTTACTACGGCGCGGAAAAAGCGATGCCGAATTACAATGTGATGGGCGTAGCGAAAGCGGCGCTCGAAGCGTCGGTGAGATACCTTGCGGCGGATTTAGGCCCGGATAATATTCGCGTGAATGCGATTTCGGCAGGGCCGATGAGGACGCTTGCGGGTGCCGTGATCGGCTCGGCGCGCACGACGTTTAAATATAATGTCATGACCGCGCCGCTGCGCCGTTCGGTGGAACTCGAAGAGCTCGGCGGGACGGGGTTGTATCTGTTATCCGATCTTTCGGGTGCGGTGACGGGCGAAGTGCATTACGTCGATTGCGGTTTCAACGCCGTCGGCATGCCGATGCCGGATCAGATTCAAGGCCTGTTCAAAAACGGGGATTAACTAAACCTGATGAACATCCATGTGCGGAACGTGCGTTCCTGCGCGGGTTGTGATTGATGGACGGTAAACGGGCCCATGCCATGCAGATGGTTTGCTTCTCCTAAAAGACGTGGCGGCAATATTGCCTGTTGCGTAAATATTTCCTGAAGCCTTCTGTTAATTTCGGTCTGTGTGCATTGCAGCGTGGGCGGCATCTTAAATGGCTGATCGTAAACAAGTGGAGAAAGCTTATCAAAAATCATATAGCCCTCCACATCCGTTCCATATGAAACCGGGTAGTTTTCTACGAATGGATCGATGTGAATTCCAAAATCGTCAAATGTTTCGCCTTCGTAAAGCCACCCCTGTCGTATATAGGCTTTGCATGTTCCAAGGGAGCGATTGGGGTGGCGTTGCTGAAAAACTTCTCTGGCGCGCAACGCGGGCGGACGAAACTGCGGTGGAAGAGTGTCCAGATAAAATCTTTTGTCACCGGGTTTCGATAGATCAAAGTCGGGATCGTTTCGTTTTGCTGTGGCATCCATCACGACTGGGCACGGCTCGGAAAAAGGTACTTCCGCGCTAGCGACGAAACCAAAATCCTGGATAAAGGGGCTTTGGCCTAAAATTGTAGGAACATCAATACTCATGTCCTGCTCTATAGCCAAAAACGTATCTTATGTCAATTTAATCCGCCCGCCAGATTCTCGATGATAATGTCCGGGTTGTCGGAAAAGAAGGCATCTACGCCGAGTTTTTGAAGGGCGCGGGCCTGCATGGGGTCGTTTACTGTGTAGACCAGCAGGGGTTTTTCGAGGTCCATCACCTCATCGGCCACCTGCCTGTTAACC
Organism: uncultured Micavibrio sp.; assembly: GCA_964539025.1. GTDB lineage: Bacteria > Pseudomonadota > Alphaproteobacteria > Micavibrionales > Micavibrionaceae > Micavibrio_A. The sequence continues at coordinate 212,080 of CAZIFA010000004.1, read as the reverse complement.
AGTCTGCTGCCCAGATTGATGGTGGTGACGTCGAGATATTCGGCAAGTTCTTTCCAGTTTTCGGGCATTTCTTCACCGCCGATCAGAAGGCCGCGGGCGTAATCGGGCGCGAGATCCATTGCGGCCTCAAGGCTCACATGCTGGAACGAGGAGATGAGCAAATTGTCCATGTCGTCCCAGATTTGCGAAAGATGATCGAGTGCGACTTCGGCGGTTTCTTTTTCACGCCCTGGGCAGGGTTTGATTTCGAGGTTCAGGCCCAGATCATGTTTGAGCAAAATATCAACGGCTTCTTCGAGCGTCGGAATGCGCACATGCACGAAGCTGTCGCCGAACCAGCTTCCGGCATCAAGGTCGCGGATTTCGGCGTAATTGGTTTGCGCGACGAGTCCGGAACCGCTTGTCGTGCGGCTCAACTCTTCATCGTGAAAAATAATAGGTACCCCATCACGCGTGAGTTTGACATCGAGTTCGACCCATTTCACGCCGAGGCTCGCCGCCGTTTCGATGCTTTCGATTGTGTTTTCGGGTGCGTAGGCCTTTGCGCCGCGATGACCGATGACTTTGGGAATGTTCAGCTTGCTCATGCGTTAATTATAGGAAACTCTTGCTTACTTGTCACCGTTTGTGTAGGAAGGCGCTTCTATAAAAAACCGGGTGTGAAATGAAGAATAATACGGCCGTAAAGGTCATGGACTGGCAGCGCGAGAGCGTGGCCAATAAAGCCGAGACGATGCTCGGGGCCAAAATAGGCTGGCGGGAGATCGATGAGGAAAAAGGCCGGGGCGTCTTCGCGCTGCGCGACATCAAAAAGGGCGAGGTGATCGAGGTCGCCCCCGTTATTCCCGTTGCCAAGGAAAACGTCGTCGAAAACGGCGAAGCGCCGGACGGTTATCTTCTGACCTGGGATGATGAGGAAGAGGGCGAAGAATATTGCATGCCGCTCGGTTACATCATGATGTACAACCACGGCCCCGCCGCCAATATGGACCTTGAGAGCAACATCGGCGATTACACGATCACGGCCAAAGCCTCTCGCGATATTAAAGCGGGCGAGGAGTTGACGTGGGATTATTCTTGCGATCTGTGGTGGGAAGAGGAAGAATAGAGTCTTTTTATCGCATTGAAATTAAGCGATAATTCCCTCATTTGTTGACATAATTGTTACGTATCTATAGATATAAGCGCGTCATAAAATAAGGAATATCCCATGCTCGCACTCACGTTGACCCGTGCTTTTAACCCAGATGATGCAATCGACAGGATGTTTGTTCATCGTGTGAATGATGCGGGCCAGAAGGCGGGCCTTGATGTGATCAAGGCAGTGATGGCCGCAAAATTCGCGGATGATAATGCGGTCAGTGTAAAAGACGGCACGCTCTGCGATAAGCCGATGGCGATTTGGGATAAATGGAATGGCGGCGTGGAAGCGACGCCCGCCGCAATACACCGTTACGATCCTGCCAAGATAGATGATCGAGACTACCTTCCTGTTGCCGGGGACCGCACTATTGTGATCTTTAAGGTGCGCGAACCCGTGAAGGGCGGCTGGACGGATCTTTTTCGCAAGAAGTTAGGATTTCGTGACCAGCTAGATATACTCACGCCGGAATGGATACCATCTCCACAACTGAGCAAAAAATGGTTTGGTCCGTTCGGTATGTCGGCTTTTCACGGCACGTATGAACAACAGAAACAATACGGGCATTTTGAAGTTGCCGTGGAGTTGCCTATTTTACTGGAACATCTTGGTGCCGATCATGCCGACTATGAAGCAAAGGTAAATGCAGCCGAATGCGCGAAGGCGGACGAACTTGGCCTGACGCTAAAACAACCCAAAGTCGCTCATGGAAATGAGATAGTCACCGTGCCAAATAAAATGGGTTGGCTGGCGGTGCAGGCGCGTTATGCTTATCGCGCGTTGGGGCTATAAAAATTATTGCCTCAAAGATAAGGATTGCTCTTGCGGCCTGAGAGTTGGCGTAGACAAGTCTGACAATGCTTGTCGATAGCGTTCTTCGGTCAGTTTTTCGTTAGGCCCAAGCAGTAGTATTTGTTTTGCCATTTGCGGCATGTCGTTCGGCAATAGGTATTCGCTGTCAGGATTTAGGGAGCGTATACCAGCGTAATGGCCTTTAGGAAGATTGGACACTTTCCAGCGTTCGGCAATCGCATCTTCCACCTCAATCGCCAAAACTCTTACGTTCGATACATGATCTTGAAAATTATGATCCGGCCCGATGATGTCGTTGACATACTGCAAAACATCCATCGTGCCATCCGTTGTCGCCATCGAAGGTGAAAACCAGCATCCGAGAATATCGCTCAATGATCTTTTGTTGAAGGCGGTCAGCATGTCCCCGCGCTGTTCTTCGCGAAATCCGGACAGAAATTTATCTTTCCGCTGTTCGGCGTTCATTCCTAAAGGGCCAGCACTTTCTGGTTCTACTCGTACCAAAATCATGCTTTTAGAATATAATAATCTGGCTTCCACATGCAAAAACCCCCGCAAAAGCGGGGGTTTTTATAGATTTTAACCAATTACGCAGCGTTTTCGTCGCGTTCTTTGCGTTCGCGGCCTTTGGGCTCGCGGGCTTCACCCGTGGCCTGATCGACGCGTTTCATCGAAAGCTTGATCTTGCCGCGATCATCGAAGCCGACGACCATGACTTTCACTTCCTGACCTTCGGAGACGACGTCCGTGGTTTTACCCACGCGTTCATCAGCGAGTTCGGAAATGTGAACGAGGCCGTCTTTGGAACCCATGAAGTTAACAAACGCACCAAAGTCCACGATCTTCACGACCTTGCCTTTGTAGATTTTGTTTACTTCGGGTTCTTCGGTGATGCCTTTGATCCATGCAACGGCTTTGTCGATGGATTCCTGATTGACGGACGATACCTTGACCGAACCGTCATCATCGATATCGACCTTCGCACCCGTTTCCTCGACGATCGAGCGGATGACTTTACCGCCCGTGCCGATGACTTCGCGGATTTTATCCGTCGGGATTTTGAAGGACACCATTTGCGGTGCGAATTTGGAAACGCCTTCACGGCCCTGGTTCAATGCTTTGTTCATTTCACCGAGGATGTGGATACGTCCGTCTTTCGCCTGCGCCAGAGCGATCTTCATGATATCTTCGGTGATCGAGGTGATCTTGATGTCCATCTGAAGCGCCGTGATACCCTGGTCGGTTCCGGCTACTTTAAAGTCCATGTCGCCGAGGTGATCTTCATCGCCAAGGATGTCTGATAGAACGGCAAAGTCTTTGCCTTCCTTGATCAAGCCCATCGCGATACCGGCGATAGGACGAGCGAGGGGAACGCCAGCATCCATCATCGAGAGCGACGTACCGCAAACGGTTGCCATCGAGGAAGAGCCGTTGCTTTCCGTGATCTCGGAAACCGTACGGATTGTGTAGGGGAAGCTTTCAGCTGTTGGGAACAACGGATTGATCGCGCGCCATGCCAGTTTGCCGTGACCGATTTCGCGGCGTCCGGGAGAACCCATACGGCCTGTTTCGCCTACAGAGTACGGAGGGAAGTTGTAGTGGAGCATGAAGCGGGAGCGGTATTCACCTTCCAGCGCGTCGATGATCTGTTCATCCTGACCCGTACCGAGGGTCGTAACAACCAGAGCCTGCGTTTCGCCGCGTGTGAACAGGGCGGAGCCGTGTGCGCGGGGAAGAACGCCGACTTCTGCGATGATCGGGCGGATGGTTTTTGTGTCGCGTCCGTCGATACGTTTGCCGGTTTTCAGGATACCGCCGCGAACAACTTCTGCTTCGAGCAGGTGGAATTCGCCAGCAACTTTATCCTTGGGCAGTTCGTCCGTGACGAAAGCCTCGACAACTTTGTCGCGCACTGCGCCAACGGCGGCATAGCGATCTTGCTTTACCGTGATGGAGTAGGCTTTTGCAACTTCGTCTGCGTATTTGGATTTGATGTCCGCATAGAGTTTTACGAGGACCGGATCTTTTTCGGATACGTCCCATGGGTCTTTTGCGGCCATTTCCGCCATTGCGATGATGCCATCGATGACAGGCTGGAACGCGCGCCATGCTTCCATGACGGCGCCGAGCATAACGGATTCAGACAATTCTTTGGCTTCGGATTCAACCATCAGAACGCCTTCTTTGGTTCCGGCGGCGACGAGTTCGAGTTCAGAACCCTCGAGGTCTTGAATCGTCGGGTTGATCAGGTATTTGCCATCCTTGTAACCGATACGGCATGCGCCGACAGGCCCCATGAACGGAATGCCCGAAAGCGTCAGCGCGCAAGAACAGCCGAGCATCGCGACGATGTCCGGATCGTTTTCCATGTCATGTGCCAGAACGGTGGCGACGACTTGCACTTCGTTCAGGAATGTTTCCGGGAACAATGGGCGGATAGGGCGGTCGATCAGGCGGGAAACCAGTGTTTCCTTTTCTGACGGGCGGCCTTCGCGTTTGAAAAATCCGCCCGGGATTTTACCGGCGGCGAATGCTTTTTCCTGGTAGTTGACGGTCAATGGGAAGAAGTCTTGTCCTTCTTTGACTTTTTTTGCGCCGACGACGGTGCAGAGCACGGTCGTGCCGCCGATGGTCGCCATAACGGCAGAGTCAGCCTGACGGGCGATCTTGCCGGTTTCGAACACGACGGTTTTGCCAGCGAAGGGGATTTCCTTGCGGAATACTTTGAACATTTAGTTTGGTCCTTTTTCTTTGTTGTGTTGTTTATTGTCATCCTGAGGCGCAGCCGAAGGATCTCGAGATTCTTCGCTTCGCTCAGAATGACATCTAAGCGGAAAAGGACGTTTGATCGGTTTGTGGATAATGCGGTGGACAGCTAAAGACAGCTCTGTGGATTTTCTGTTCTTAACAGTTCACCGTATTAATGCATCTGGGACTGAAGAAACGCCCTCATTCCGGTGCCTTTTCTACCCTTAAACCTGTGATTTGTCAAAGATTTACAGGCCCATTAGTTGACATATATAAGATTTCTCACTACAGATTCTAGATAAATGGAAGGAAATACCGCATGCCGTTTGTTTATGATGGACTTGAAAAAGGGCAAAAACCGGATGGCGGTTATGAGCTTTTTGCCGTGTTCAACGGCGAAGGTGGGGGAAGGCTTCTTCTTACATCCGATGCTGTGCTTGAGAATCAGGATATAGATTGGCAGATGACATGCAGTGCATTTCTCGCCGCTGCGGGGGTTGGTGGAAATACTTTCGAGCGCGTGAAGGGTGACTTAACGCAAGCTTTGACCGCCGCAGCCACTGACCCGAGAGCATGGGAAGATATCAAGGACACGCCAGAAATAACCGATGTAAATGAATTTTGGCGTGACTTGGTCGAAGCCATAAAAAGAGCCCCGGGTTTGGATTGATGGCCTTGAATTTTCAGGAACTTTTATATCTGCGAAGCGTATGCACCACAGATATAAAACAAGGAGATTTCACAATGAAGGGCGTTCTTTTATGGCTTATCGGGATACCGATCCCCATCATCATCCTGCTGTATATCTTTAACGTATTGTAGGGGATTTTCCTGCCTAAGCCCTTGAAACGGCTTCGGTCTGGTGGACGGCTATGTCATACTACCCGGCGTACGGTCCATCTTTGAAGGGGAAATTCAATGTCCGATACCGACACCATCCTAGGGTTCATTCCCAAAAACAAATACGTTCAGATCACTTACTGGCTTCTTCTAGCAGGCGCGGCAGGCGGATTAGCGCTCTCGTTGTTGGCGCTCATCGGCATGATCGTTCCGCTCGGCGGCATTTTCACGCTATGCGGTTTGGCCGGTCTGGTTCTGGCGTTGGCCGGGTTCTTTTTGTTCAAGCCCGATTTTGCCACGCTCGATCAATCGCACCTCATGTACATGCTGATCGTCTTTGCGGTTTTCTTTGTTATCGGCATGATCGTCGGTTCATCCTTCTTCGCGATGCCGACCATGATGTATGCGGTTTCGGTTTTGATCGGTGCTGCTGACCTGTTGATGGTCTGGACAGGTTATAATAGCTGGAGCCACGGCCGCATCATCACCAAAGACAATATAAAATCCGAAGTTCAACAAGCCATCAAGAGGAGCTAGTCAGATGTCAGACGATGTTAAAATCATGGGGATCGTGCCCAAGGCAAGATATGTTTACTTCGCCTATATGTTCTTGCTCGTTTCCGCTGCGGGGAATGCTTTGTATGCCTTGCTGGGTGCCATCGGCATTAATTTCGCCAGCGCTGGATACGCCACGATGGTGCTGGGGCTTTTGTCGCTGATACTGGCCGTTATCGGCCTTACCAAGCACAAGGGTGATTTTAGAGACATCGACCACGCCCATTTTAAATTCATGGGAATTGTGTTCGTCGCGTTCTTTGTCATCAACATCGTGTTCGGTGGGGTTTACGCTCTGTCCTACACGCTAGGGTATCTATGCACGACCGTGCTGGGTGCCGCCGAAGCCATTCTGGTCTGGACGGGATATAATGCCTGGCAGGGCGGCCGCACGTTAACCAAAGACAATCTTAAGTCCGAAGTTCAGGTTGCGCTGAAGAACCGATAGGCTGTATAAACCTTTCCAATATTAACTAGAAGGGTGTTCTTCAGATGAATTATCTTGTCCTGCTTCGTCACGGCCAAAGCCAGTGGAACCTCGAAAACCGTTTTACCGGTTTTCATGACATCGATTTATCCGAACTGGGCCGCTCTGAGGCCGCCGACGCGGGTAAGCGTCTGAAGCAACTCGGCGTGAAATTCGATGTTGTTTATACCAGCACGCTGATGCGCGCGGGCAACACGGCGAAAATTGCGCTTGAGAATGCGGGGCAGGCCGATCTGATTTCGAAAATCATCCGTCATGACGATCTGCGCGAACGCGATTACGGTGATTTGACAGGCCTCAACAAAGATGAAACCCGCGCCAAGTATGGCGAGGAGCAAGTTCATATATGGCGGCGTTCTTACGATGTCGCGCCTCCGGGTGGTGAATGTTTACAGGATGTCGTCGAAAACCGCGTTCGTCCGTATTTCGAAGCGAACATCAAAAAGCAGTTGGAAGACGGCAAGAATATTCTCGTCGCCGCACATGGTAATTCACTTCGCGCTCTTCTTATTATCCTTGGTGCGGAAACGCCGGAAACGATCAACAAGGCAGAGATGGAAACGGGCGTGCCTGTGGTGTTCGAGATGGAAAAGGGTAAAATTCTCAAGCGGTACGCGCTGACGGATAAGAAAGCAGCTTAATAAAAAATCCCCGCATGAAGCGGGGATTTTTTTGTTCGTTTTGAAGCGTTAGAATCAACGCGCGTGAAGCAGGGGTACGCTTATCGTCCAGTTCAGCGTGGCGTCGAGAACTTGACGGGCTTGTGGAAACGGTACGGATGATACGGCTTTTCTTTGGGCGAATTCGCCAAATTCCCGCTTACAGTCACTGGTGCGGGCAACCAGCGCACGATAGTCAGCGGCGGTTTTATTTTTTTTGTCTATCTGCGCTTGCAAGGGTTGGTGGCACATGGTCGCGATGGGCATTTGCAAGGCCATCTCCCAATTTTTGGATGTGGCCTGAGCGCTGATGCTGTCTTGTATTTGTCTGGAGATAACCAGCGTCATTTTCGACATGGTGTCGATGCAGGTGTGCAAATCTCTGGAATCGCTCGCGCAGGATGCTCGCAGCGTATCGACGACATATTTTTCGGTGCGAGCATCGTCAGCCACGGCCTGAGTGGCCAAGCCGAAAGCGGCGAGAAGGGCGGGTATGAACACAATTGTACGCATAGTGTTTTTCGTAACACCATTGGGCGGCCTTGTCAAAGAAATCGTGTTTTTGCCCAAAATTTCCGAGAAATACGTTAGAGCTATCTCACTTGCGGTTCTGGCTCGTCGCCATGTACATGCTTCATTAGCTGTCCCAACGCAGTATGAACCTCAGCCACAGCCTTGGAGTTATACTTTATATCGACGGCAAGGCCACTTCTGGATATGGCCTCCCCGCAGCGCTGTGCCCATAAATAGCTGTGAGTTGCGTATAGTCCCGGATCGCTTTTATAACGACCGGTGCCTTTTCTTCGTATCAATTCGTCTATTGGAACGATGCAATCCACTTGCAGTGCCGCCTGCGCCATATCGACGTTAAAGGGGGCGAGTTTTCCCTGTATCGCCTGAATGTCCCGCTTCATATAGTTGGCAATCACATGAACGGCGTGGGCAGCCGATGTTGTGCAACTGATTATATTGGATGATTCAATCGCTGCGGCTTTTTCCTTGGCGCAATTTCTGCTCATCAAATCCGCTGTGCTGGCTGTAATATGCTCATCTTCCATCAAGGTTTGCGCGTGGCCGACATGGGTGACAAGCGTAAGGCCGAATATGGTCACCAGCGGCGTGGCTGCTTTTGTTAGCTTGGAGAGGAGGGTCATCTGCCAGGGCCACCGGGCTTATACTGTCCAAGATAATTCAGTTTAAGAACCTCTCCGGCGATTTGTTTCATGGCCCAGGTGACAGATTTTAGGTTGTCCGGCACTCCCGTTACATCACCATGACCTATGCCAACTATATCGCGTTTTTGGCCATACCCAGTATGATTTATATCAGTGATACAAGCGCTGATTTGTTCAAGGGTAGGTTGCAGCATGGTTTCAAATGTTCCGGTGAGCTTTGTCAGTGGCTGGCAGTTGGCTTTTGCCGTATCGATGCCGGTTTGAATTCTTTGTTGTTCGGTTGGATCTGAGCTGCGTTGTTTTGCAAGTCCCAATCTATGGGTAAATTCATTCTCCAGAGAGAGCGCTGCTTGTGCTGTTCCTTTCATACAATTAATGGCGTTGGGCCTGTCATTTAAATCTGCAGAGCAAGCAGATGTCATTGTCTTGAAGTGCTGTTCCATTTTGGGCGGATAAGTCCCGGGTGGAACTGGCGTAGATTTTGGCAGGGATTCCGTAAGGTGCGTGCCGTCACAGACGCCGTGATTTTTAAATTCTCCAATTTGGGCACGAAGTCTGTCCCACTTTAGCATATCGCCGCCGCCGAATTTTTCATGATGGTGTCTCATGACGCTGGCGCATCGCGATATCGTTGTGATGTCGATTTGAGCAAACGGATTGCAGGCTATAGAAATTTCTGTTGAGGCACGGCCACGAGGCGTTTGGTCACGAGTGCCATAGGAACTTATTTGACTGGTGGCCAAAGTGCTGGCTTCCTTGCCTAGAGTTTCTATACAGCCTGCCGCCGGGCTTTGCGCGGTGGCTGCACCGCCCGATAAAAGAACCGCCAAAGGCGCTGCTGCTTTCATTAACCTAGTAAATATGCTCATCGTCCCCTCCATCAAATATACATAACTTATACAGAAACGGGCCGGCAAAGTCAAAAAACGTGCTTTAACGGCGGTTTTGCGGACATATTAACGTGGCCTGCACTGGCCGTTTTCGACGGCGCGCAGGCGCAATTTCAGATTAACCAATCCGTCGGGGGCGATGCTGTGTGCCTGCGCGGCCAAGTCTATCGCAGAAAAACAGTCGTCAATATGCACGGGTTCCGAGTCGTGGCCGTTCAGCCTGTTGCATTCCTTGCTAATTGTTAGGCGGTCGGCGTCGAGTATCCGCGTTTTATATGGATTTTCGCCGTGAAGCGGCAACAGGCCCGTGAATCTTTGGGAATAGTTTTTGGCGTCGCTGACGATGTCGCGCAAACATGCGCGCCTGTCAAAAGGTTCTTTCGCCTGCGCACCCTGAAAGAGCAGGGTGAGGGCGAGCGCGGAACTTGCGAGAAGCGATGCGGGTTTCATCATTGTAATTTATTTGACGGGATTCAGAGCCATTAGATTTTGTAGTTGTTCCATGCGTCCATAGATAACTCTTTGCGCATCATAGGCATATTGGATGCTCGTCGATTGTTCGGCGCGTTGGAACGATGCGCGGCAATTGGTGATAGCGGCAGCGGCGCGCCCCACATATTCTTTAGATTCTTCCATAGTGCGCGTCTTTTGATGCTGGCCGTGAAGACTGTCTAGCACTTTCCTGCAATTTTTGTTTAAATCATCCTGTGCCAAACCTCCGTTTGGAATAACACGGGTGAGCCCTTGTTGGCCGATATATTCCCTCAGCAGCGTTGCAATAGTTTTTGTAGACCGTAAAGCATTATGGGCGCAGGTCACGGCTGTATTGCGGTATTGCGCCTGTTCTTCGGTTACCGGACAAATGAGCAGATGGTTGGCGATTTCTTGCGTCACGGAACGATTTTCAACGACATCAAGTTTTGCCGTTTGTGCCATAGTCGGCTGTGCGGCTATAAAAACTGAACCGAGTGCGATGATGGTAGGTTTCATTGTTATTACTCTCAATAATTTTTACGTACGTATATAAAGCTTGGTGATCGGTCAATAATTAAAACGCTGGTCCCTGCTAGCGGGAATGCGGAAGTGCTTGCCATATAGGTCATTGCCAATTATCGCCTGGGCTTTTCCATGCACTATCAGGCGTGATTTTGGATACAAATTTGCGTTCAGTGCTTTATCGGCGCGGTCAAAAGAGTCCTTGCAGCCGATAAGATTTCTAGCTGCGTTTTCGAGATAAAATTGCGGTTGGCCTGGGTTTTTCACCATCATGGCCAATGGACGCGTACAAAAGGTCATCAAATCATCAAGCGCATTATTGGCCTTGCGTTGATTTGATTCCAGTATTTTGGGGTCAGAAAATCGTCTGGTGTAGGTGCCTATATCTATAGTTATAGAGCTGTGCATATACATGCTAAGCGCAATAGCGTTGTAAAGAAGAATGTCGATGCAGGGTTTATTTGCTTCGGGATTTTTCAATGTTGACGGGCATTTTTTCTCGATATTTTCCTCGATCTTCTGCGCCATCTCTGTATCGGCAGCCTGCATGGAGAGGGGTTGCTGCTGAGCCATAGGCGCGCCGAGAGGCTGCATCATAGAGATTGCAGCAGCAGCGGCGGTGTGGGCGAAAGAAGAACGCATTAATACACTTACCCTCAAAAGTTCTATTTATAATTTTTACGTAAAATATAGAAGAGGCAGATATCTGTCCATAAAAAACCCCGCCAAAAGGCGGGTTTTAACCATTAAATGACATTATTTTTGGGACGGGGACGGCAGCGGGAGACGCGCTAACTCATTTATGCTTCTAGAAACGGCACGGCGCGCATCCGTGTTGAATTCCATGCGGAAGAATTCGTCGGTGAGTACAAGCGCAGCTTCGCATTTGTTTATGGCTTGTGCTGCCCCGTCCACATACGATGGGACCCCACGCGATCCCAGAGGCTTGCCATCCAACGTCTCTAATTCTTGTATGCAGTTGTTCAGACCCGCTTGCGCCCTTCTGAATTTGTCGGTTTGCATTTCCCCCCCGATATGTCTCGACTGCATTATTGCAATTTTTGTTGCCCCACGCACGGCATCACGCGCGCATTTTTCTACCGTCTCCGGACGGGATTTAGCCTCCGCTGTTGTCTTGGGACACAGCAACATAGCGGGAGCAATCTGATTCAACGTAGGGATATCAGTTATAATGGCAGTCTGCCGGCCCATGGCGGCTTGCGCGGTCAGGAAAAGTCCGGCGAGGCTACTGATTACGGTGGTGATGCGGTTCATTGTTTGTTACCTTCCATACTTTGCATAAATACAAAAAATGCAACAATCTGTCCATAAGAAACCCGCCGTTTGGCGGGTTCTTTGTGTTCTTAACCACTTAACGATTAGCGGCGGATACCGAGTTTTTCGATGAGAGCATTGTAGCCTTTTTCATCTTTGCGCTTCAGGTAATCCAAAAGTTTACGGCGCGTGGCAACCATCTTCAAAAGGCCGCGGCGCGAGCTGAAATCTTTTTTGTTGGTTTGCATGTGTTCGGACAGGTTGTTGATACGCTCTGTCAGAATGGCAACTTGAACGGACGGCGAACCGGTATCGCCTTTTTTCGTGGCGTTTTCAGCAATGACTTGCTGTTTCTTGGCTGGTGCTATCGACATCGTCTTTATTTCCTTTCATAAGCCCTGTTGTCATTCTGAGCGCAGCGAAGAATCTCTTGAGATCCTTCAGTCGCTCCGCTCCTTCAGGATGACAGGGCGGGTTAAACGTTAAAGATACGGATCGGGTGAAGCTCAGGTCCTTCGACTTCAACAATGGCAATAGCCTTTTTGTTATAGGTCGCAAGAGCCGTGACGATGGAATTGTTTCCCCATTCGATCCCGGCTTGGTCCATGCGGTCCAGATCGGGTTTTGATAGGAAGACGAGGCCATTGCCGTTCTTCAACCGGGCTGCTTCTTGTTCCCTCAAGGCCAGAACCGGGATGTCGTCCAGGGCGGTCTGAAGGGGAAGCAATACCTGCTCCGGTGAGGGTTTATCGTCATTTTGGGTGAAAATGTCCAGCGAAATCGCGTTTTCGAGGGTAAAGGGGCCTACGCCAGCGCGTTCGAGGGCGGAAATATAGCCAAAACAACCCAGTTTTTCGCCCATATCGCGGGCCAGAGAGCGGACATAAGTGCCTTTGCCGCAGATACAGGTGAAGGCGGTTTGGTCTTCCGAATGGCTGACGATCTCAAGGCTTTCGATATAAACGATGCGAGATTTGAGTTCGAAATCTTCCCCGTCACGGGCGAGGTCATAGGCGCGGTTGCCATCCACCTTTATGGCGGAGAATTGTGGCGGGGTTTGTTCTATTTCTCCGTGGAAGGATGCGAGCAGGGCTTCGACTTGCGCTTTTGTCGGGCGCTTGTCGGATGTTTTTACCGCTTCGCCTTCGGCGTCATCGGTCGTGCGCTGCTCGCCCCATGTGACGGTGAAGTTATAGGTTTTGATGGAATCCTGAACGTAGGGAACAGTCTTGGTCGCTTCGCCGAGCGCGATAGGGAGGATGCCAGAGGCGAGGGGGTCGAGCGTTCCGGCGTGGCCCGCCTTTTGCGGATTAAGTGCACGTTTGACGATGGCAAGCGCTTGCGTCGAGGTAATGCCCGCCGGCTTGTTCAGATTGACCCAGCCGTCGATTTTATTGCCTTTGGCTTTGCGTGATGCTTTTCCCAAAGGACAATTATTCCTTTTCCTGATCTGAATATTTTAAATTGCTGATGATGCCTTCGAGACGCGTCGCCTTATCGAACGTATCATCCATACGAAATTGCAGTTTTGGTGTGTATTTCAATTGCGTCTGGCGGTTTATTTCCTTTTGAAAGCTGTGTGCTTCGTCGTTCAGGGCAGGGAGGATCGTATCCATATTGCCACCGCCTAATGAAATAACATAAGCCGTTGCATGTTTTAGATCAGGACTGACACGAACTTCCGTAACTGTAATGCTCGAAGCGTTGGAAAGATCGGGTGAATAAAAATCGCCGCGCATCAGCATTTCGGCGACAACATGTTTGATTTGTTCACCGACACGAAGCATACGCTGCGATGGCTGGTTGGTTGTGTTACGCATTGTTTCTTCTAATGTCTTGTTGGGCCGGGCTCATTTTTGCATCTAGCAGCAAAATCTATTAAGTCGATGCTTCCTTTAATGATTTGGGCGGCCGTTGTGCCTTTTTCCAACGCAATCCGCTCAAGTGCATCATTAAGCTCTTTTGTCAGGTCGGGAATTTCACCCTCATCTGGCTTTTTCTTATCACCGGGCATAGCTTTCACCGTTCCTTGTAAGGATTACGCCAGAGTTCTGGCTTCCGAAATAACTTCGAAACATTCGATGACATCGTTTTCACGGATATCTTCGTAGTTTTCGAATGCCATGCCACATTCCGTACCCTCTTTGACTTCCTTGACTTCGTCCTTGAAGCGTTTGAGGGTTTTGAGCGTGCCTTCGTGGATGACCACATCGTCGCGGAGCAGGCGCACTTTCGCGCCGCGCTTGACGACGCCGGTGGTAACCATACAGCCCGCAATTTTTCCGGCCTTGGTGATGTTGAACACCTGACGTATTTGCGCCTGACCAAGATATTCTTCACGTAAAGACGGCGAGAGCATGCCCGACAGAACCGCTTTCGCATCATCTATAACGTTATAGATGATGTTGTAGTAACGGATCTGGACCCCATCGCGTTCGGCCTGCTGACGCGCCTGTGCGTTTGCACGAACGTTAAAGCCGATGACGAAGGCGTTAGACGCTTTGGCCAGCGTGATGTCGGATTCGGTAATAGCGCCGACGCCGGAATGCAGAACCTGAATGCCGATTTCCGTGCTTTCTTCGGTGAGTTTGCCCAGCGAACCGATGATGGCTTCGACAGAGCCATGCACGTCGCCCTTGATAAGGACAGGCATGATTTTCTTGTCACCGGCAACTTTGGCAGCAGCGAGAATATCTTCGAATGTTTTGCCTTGACGGTTTGTTGACATAGCAGCCGAAGCGCGTTCGCGTTTTTTACGCGCGCGGTATTCGGAAACCTCGCGGGCTTTGGCTTCGTTTTCAACAACGTTGAGCATGTCGCCAGCGTCAGGTGTGCCGTTAAGGCCCAGAACGGCCACGGGTTGCCCCGGGACGGCCTGCGGGATTTGTTCGCCTTTGTCGTTGTAAAGTGCGCGGACACGGCCCCATTCGGCGCCGACAACAAAGATATCGCCTGTTTTCAACGTGCCGCGTTGAATGAGGACGGTGGCAACAGAACCACGACCGACTTCCATTTTGGATTCGACGACGGCGCCTTCGGCCGGACGGCTTGGATTGACTTTGAGTTCGAGAACTTCGGCTTGCAGCAAGATGGCTTCTTCAAGTTTATCGAGATTGATCTTTTTCTTGGCCGAAATTTCAACAACAATGGTATCGCCGCCAAGTTCTTCAACAATGACTTCATGAGACAGAAGGTCTTGTTTTACCTTTTGCGGATTGGCGTCATGCAGATCGATTTTGTTGATGGCAACAATCATCGGAACCTTGGCGGCCTTCGCGTGATTGATGGCTTCGATGGTTTGCGGCATCAGTGAATCGTTGGCCGCGACAACAAGAACGACGATATCCGTGACATTCGCACCGCGGGCACGCATTTCGGTAAAGGCGGCGTGGCCCGGCGTGTCGAGGAAGGTGATCTTCGCGCCGGACGGCAATTGCACCTGATAAGCACCGATATGCTGGGTGATACCGCCAGCTTCGCCGGACACAACATCCGTTGAGCGCAATGCATCGAGCAGGGAGGTTTTACCGTGGTCCACGTGACCCATGATGGTAACTACCGGCGGACGGGAAACCATATGTTCGGCTTTGTCTTCATCGCCGCCAAGATTGGTTTCGACATCGGATTCCGTTACGCGTTTAAAGGTGTGGCCGAAATCGCCGACGATCAATTCCGCTGTGTCGGCGTCGATCGATTGGTTGATGGTCGCCATTACGCCCATTTTCATCAGGGATTTAATAACGTCGGCCGAGCGTTCGGTCATACGGTTGGCAAGTTCCTGCACCGTGATAAATTCCGGAATGATAACTTCGCGGAATACTTTTTGCGCAGGCTCTTTGGAACCCATCGCCAGTTTACGGGCCTTTTCACGGGCGCGTTTGACGGCGGCCAATGATCTTCCGCCATCGCGTTCTTGGTCCTCCCCCAATACCTTGGAGACAGTCAGTTTACCGCCACGGCGACGGTCATCTTCCGCACCGCGAGGATTGCGTGGATTGGTACGGCGCATACGATCACGCATAGAAGAAGATTCTTCTTCTGAATCGCGTGCGGGGCCGGGTGTGCCGGGACGCGGCGCAAAATTGGATGGACCGGGCGTGAAGGATCGAACCTGATCCTGACGCAGGCGATCATTTTCTTTCTGGCGGGCTTTTTCTTCGGCCTCGATTTTTTCGAGTTCTTCGAGTTCACGGCGACGCAGATCGTCTTGCGTCGGTTTACCAGCTTCTTCCTTGGCAGATTTATCAACCGTCTCACCAATGCCTTCGTTGCTGATGGGACGTTCTTTTTTCGGCTGGGCGAGGGCTTCGCGCAGTGCCTTGGCGCGGGCATCCCGTTCTTCAGATGTCAAACTGTGGAGTTCACTCGACAAAGCACTGTCGATTTCCGGCTGTTGTCCGGAATCTTCAGGGCGCGGACCTGCGCGGCGGCGTTTGACTTCTACCACGGTCCCGCTTCGTCCGCCTGTCAGGTTCTGGCGTGCCTGTGCGGCGGCCGATCCTTTCAAGCTTAGCGTCCCTGCAGGCTTGGCGCCGAGGGTCAGGGGTTTTTTTTCTTTGTCGTCTTTGCTGCTTTCGCTCATTACTTCACTTGTCTTTCACAAATTTTTCAATGGTGTCATCCTGAGGGCCACGCCCGAAGGATCTCTATTTCCAACAATGAGATCCTTCGCTGCGCTCAGGATGACATCGAGGGCAGGCTCAGTTATGCCACCTGCTCCTCTTCAACTTTTTCATCCGCGAACCAGTCGGCGCGAGCCTTCATGATCAGGTCTTCCGCCGTTTTGCGGGTCATGGAACCCTCGCCGAGGATTTCGACCAGTTCGTCCGAAGCAAGATCCGCGAAATCGTCTTTGGATTTCACGCCTGCTTCGCCGAGCTTGATGATCTGCTGGGGCGCTAGTCCCTCCATAGTGATAAGGTCATCTTTGATACCCAGCTTCTCGCTCTGCTCTTTCAGCTTTTGCGCCTGCGCGTCGAGCCATGTTTTGGCACGGTTTATCAATTCAGCCCCGACGTCTTCGTCAAAGCCCTGAATCTGCATCATCTCATCGATCGATGTATCGGCAATTTCTTCGATGGAAGCGAAACCTTCGGCAACCAAGAGGTGCGCGATGACTTCGTCAACATCCAGCGCCTCGATGAACAGCGAGGAACGGACTTTGAATTCCTCAGCGCGGCGGGCTGATTCTTCGGCTTCGGTCATAATGTCGATATCCCATCCGCACAGCATGGAGGCAAGACGGACGTTTTGCCCGCGGCGGCCGATGGCGAGGCTGAGTTGTTCTTCTGGTACAACGCAATCCATGCGTTTTTTGTCTTCATCCAAAACGACTTTGGCGACCTGTGCGGGTTGCAATGCGTTGACGATGAAAGATGCAATATCCGAAGACCAAGGCACGATATCGATTTTTTCGCCTTGCAGTTCGCCAACGACGGCCTGAACGCGGGAGCCGCGCATACCGACGCAAGCGCCGACAGGATCGATGGAAGAATCGCGGGAAACGACAGCGATTTTAGCACGGGAACCCGGATCACGGGCAACAGCTTTGATTTCGATGACGCCATCATAAATTTCTGGCACTTCCTGTTTGAACAACGCCGCCATGAATTGCGGGTGCGAGCGTGAGAGGAAGATTTGCGGACCGCGTTGTTCCTGACGAACATCATAGATATAGGCGCGAACGCGATCACCGGTTTTGAAATGTTCGCGGGGCAGCGATTCATCACGGCGCAGAAGGCCTTCGCCTTTGCCGCCGATATCGATGGTCGTGTTGCCGTATTCAACGCGTTTGACAACGCCATTGATGACTTCGCCGACGCGGTCTTTGAATTCATGGAATTGTTTTTCGCGTTCAGCTTCGCGGACTTTTTGTACGATAACCTGTTTTGCGGTCTGCGCGGCAATACGGCCGAAATCCAGCGGGGGAAGGTCATCAATCAGGAATTCGCCGAGTTCAGCGCCTTTTTTGATGCGTTGCGCTTGTGCCACCGTCATCTGACGCACTTCGTCTTCAACCGTTTCCACGACTTCGCGGTAACGTTTCAGATCGATCAAGCCGGTTTTGCGGTCGATATGGGCGCGAATGTCATGGTCGTGTCCGTATTTAGAGCGACCAGCCTTTTGAATGGCTTCTTCCATGGCTTCGAGAACGATGGCACGGTCAATATTCTTTTCGCGGGCGACGGCATCGGCTACTTGCAGCAGTTCCATTTTCGTATCTTTCCTTTTTCGTTTTTAGTTTTGTTCGTTTTAATTCGTAATAGAGCGGTTAAAAATCAGCGGTTTTATTTTATGTATGCTTTCGGTGGGTGCTATAAATCTATCCGGTGCTTTATCTTTGGGATTAATCATCCCGGAATGCCAAGCCAAGGCGAGCACAGATGTGATTGCAAGACCGCCACCAATCATTGTCGGTATTGTCGAACCTGACATCGCATATTCAAAAAATTTATTCTTCACGCCTTCGCCTTCATCGTCTTCTTTATCAACTCATCGGTCAGAACGAGGCGGGCCTTTCGCATATCCGCCAGTTCCAACGCATGTTCCACGCCATCGACCACAATGCCGACCATTCCTTTTTTGGCACCCAGCAAACGGCCACGATACTTTTTGCCACCTGTCGGACCGGGGCTTTCAAGTTCCACCTTCGCTTCGAACCCAACATATTTGTTGAAGTCCTCTTCGTTACGCAGCGGGCGGTCGATCCCCGGGGAACTGATCTCCAGCGTGTACGCGCTAGGGATCGGATCTTCCACTTCGAGAAGGGGTGAGAGCATCTTATGAATTGCGGTGCAATCATCGAGGCTCAAATTCCCCGTTTTCGGGTTTTCCGCTAAGACCTGAAGCACGCCGCCTTTGAATTCAAGCATCACCAAATCAAAGCCGAGATCCTTTAAAACGGGTTCGGCAAGGCCAATGATTTTGTTTTCGAGCGGTGTTTGTCTCATACCCTAAACTTTACTTAACTCTTTGATTCGATAACAAAAAAGGCGGGCCTCTTTTCGAGCCCACCCCGTTTAATACCGGAATTTGTACTTTATATACGCCCAGCAGAGCCGGATTTCAAGCTTTATCTAGGTTCCCAGCGTCTATTTTGATCCTGAATATAAAGCCTATCAGGATAATAAATGACATTTGGTTTAAGAACTGCTCGCTCGCCGCCAAAGAGGCCTACACGACAAGGGATTCCTTCCTCCGGAATACCTCTTTCGGCCAAGCCGTTTACATTTCTGAGCCATACTACAGGAACATTTTGATTAAGAGATCCGGGAGATTCTTTAATGAAAGAAATAGGCAGGATACTTGCCCCTTGTTTTTTGGTGTCTAGAATCGTCGGATTGCCGCTCGGAAAGACAGCATTCCAACTTGCTTTCAATATTGTATTAAAGAGGCTCATCCACTTCTCCCTGATTTTTGGCATAATACCATACTTTTTACATTATGTCAATATACTGTATTAACCAATTTTCTTAAGCATACGCTCAGTAGAGCCCTATTTCATGGGCTTTTAGTCGTTTTTATCAGGCACGAAAAGCGGGCGCGCTCTTGGACGGAGGATGGACCAGCCCTGGATGGATTTTCATCGTAAACACTTCAAAGACCTGCAAAATAAAAAACGTGTCTTCATGCGAATATTGTGTTGGCCTGATTATATCCAGCACCTCGCCTTGTATATCGCCCGCGACGAGGTTGGCATGTCTGCCGGGTTTTGATATTCCGGCGATGCGGTTGACTATCGGATTTCTATAGCGAGCATTCTCTTTTTTCTCCAAGATTGCGATCGCTTCGGCATGATTGGAAACTTTTTTATCCTTCAGGAACTAGGCGCAGATTTCTTTCACAGCCTCTTCAAATGTCAATTGCATAAAGTCTCCTTTTTGAATAACAGATACGTTTCTTTGCGGCCTGCGGCTTCGCCTTTGGCGGCATAGCGGGTGGTTAGCATCCAGCCTTCGGGCATGGTTTTCCAGTCGGCAGAAGATTTCACCTGCCATTCGAATCCGCCATGGTTCATCGTTTCAGTGACCATCCATTCGGCGAGTTCATCGACATCGGTGGCCATGACGAGATCACCGCCTTGTTTTAAAATGCGGTGATATTCGCCCAGCGTTTCGTCGCGCACGATGCGGCGCTTGTGATGTTTTTTCTTTGGCCAAGGATCGGGATTGAGAATGTAAATCGCGGAAATGCTATTGGATTGCAGTGACCGTGCGAGCATCACCGCGTCATCCATCCACACGCGGATATTGCCGTGATCCATATCCTTGATGCTTTTTAAGAAGGCGGACATGCCGTTGATGAACGGTTCCGCGCCGATATAATTGCGGTCCGGCTTTTGTTCCATCAGGGCTTTGAGGTGTTCGCCGTTGCCGAAACCGATTTCGAGAACGGTTTCTTTTTTGCCGTCGGCAAAGAGAATGGCGGGATCAAGCTTTGCATCTTCGCTCATCTGATCCGTCGATAGAGAAAGTTTTGGCAGAAGATTGTCGATCACGTCCTGCCGTGATGCGCCCATAGGGCGACCGAGCCTGCGTCCGTAAACGCGACGTCGGGCATCTTTTGTAAAGGCGGAAGGGATTTTACTCATCGTTCAATTTTTCTGTCATCCTGAAGGAGCATAGCGACTGAAGTATCTCATGAGATCCTTCGCTTCGCTCAGGATGACATCAATTATTCTATCCTAAAATATTCTGCAGCGGTTTAACGAGATCAAGTTTTTCCCAACTGAAACCGCCATCTGGTTCCGGCTTGCGGCCAAAGTGACCGTAGGCCGCCGTGCGTGCATAGATCGGGCGGTTGAGTTTCAGATGCTCGCGGATACCGCGCGGAGAAAGATTGATCGTTTTATAGATCGCTTCGGCAATTGCAGCTTCAGGCACTGTGCCCGTGCCGTGCGTGTTGACGTAGAGCGAAATCGGTTTGGAAACGCCGATCGCGTATGAAACCTGCAATGTGCATTTTTCAGCATAGCCTGCGGCAACAATGTTTTTGGCTACATAGCGTGCGGCGTAAGCTGCCGAACGGTCAACCTTCGTCGGGTCTTTGCCTGAGAAGGCACCGCCGCCATGCGGGGCGGAACCGCCATACGTATCGACGATGATTTTGCGTCCCGTCAAACCGGAATCGCCAACAGGCCCGCCGATGACAAAACGTCCGGTCGGGTTGATGTAGAGTTCATCCGGTGCGGGCATCCATCCGGCGGGAAGCACTTTTTGGATGTAGGGAATGACCATTTCGGCAACATCGCGTTGGGATAATCCTTCCGCGTGTTGCGTCGATAAAACAACCGACGTTGCTCGCACGGGCTTGCCGCCGCGATATTCGAGAGAGATTTGAGATTTTGCGTCGGGGCCGAGTTTGTTCAGAATGCCCTTGTGACGATCTTCGGCAAGCAGGCGCAGGATTTCGTGGCTGTAATGAAGCGCGGCAGGCATAAGTTCTGGCGTTTCCTTGCAGGCATAACCGAACATGATTCCTTGATCGCCCGCGCCTTCGTCTTTGTTGCCGGATGAATCGACGCCTTGCGCTATGTCGGCGGATTGCGCGTGGATGCGGCAATCGATTTCAACTTTGTTCCAGTGGAAATCGTCTTGCTCATAGCCAACTTTTTTAATTGTCTGGCGGGCGATGTCCTTCATCACGTCTTTTGTGATAGAGGCGGGGCCGCGCACTTCGCCTATCAGTCCGACAAAATTGGTTGTCGCAGTTGTTTCAACAGCGGTGCGCGCTTCTGGCTCTTCGGACAGGAAACGGTCGACGATGGCATCTGAAATCTGGTCGCAAAGTTTATCCGGATGCCCTTCGGACACGGACTCGCTCGTGAAGATGTAATCCTGCAATGCCAGATCGCTCTGGGGGTGGGTCGCTGTTTTTAACATAATGATATTTCCTTACGATATTTCCCAATACCGTAACCTCAAGAGGAGATTCTGGCAAGACTTCGCGGCCTTTCAGCCTTTAAGGTTTTCAGCCATGTCTTTAAGGAGCTTGAGCAGGTTTTTGCGCGCCTTGGGGTCGGGAACGGAATAATAGGCGCGGACCAGTTCCAGTGTTTCCTTGCGCTTCATCACATCTTCCGCGCCTTCAAAAGGGGACTGGTCGTTTTCGGCAAGACTGAAGTGTTGTTTGCTGGCGGAGCCGTAATTGCTGAAAAAGAATTCTACGGGAATATCGAGAGCCTTGCTGAGTTCATAAAGACGGCTGGCACTGACACGGTTTGCACCGTTTTCATATTTTTGAATCTGCTGGAAAGTTATACCGACATGTTCGGCAAGCTTCTCCTGGCTCAGACCCAATAAAGAGCGCCGCTGGCGCAGTTGCACACCAACATGTTCGTCGATGGAATTGGCGCGGCCTTTTCTTTTGGTAATTTCAATTTTGCCGGATTTTGTTTTCGATGCTGTAGACATTGTCCCCACTCAACCGAACGTACGCAACATACATAAGGCATAAATTTATCTGTTTATGGTAACGGGAAGGGTAGCAAATGCGCACTTAGGTATGCAAGCCTGTTTTGCAAATGTAGCCTTAAGGATAATTTTTCCTAATTCCACAGGCGCTTACGGCGATTTTAAGCAACAATCCCAATGCGATAAGCGGCAGGATGATTTGAATTATCCATGGCCAGGGCTGCTTTCCGCCGTCAATCGGTTTGGGAAGATAGGTTACAATCGCGGCTTCCTGGAAAATATCCGCGCGCTCTACCACGCGGCCGTAAGAATCAATAACGCCAGATATGCCCGTGTTCGCGGACCGCACGACGGGCAATCCTTCCTCTATGGCGCGAAGACGTGTTTGCGCGAAATGCTGATAAGGGCCTGCGGAATCGCCGTACCAGCCGTCATTCGTGACATTGACGATCCATTGTGGATGTGCTGCGTTTCGTGGTGTTACCTTGTCGGCGAAAATCACTTCGTAACAGATAAGGGGGCTGAAAGGCGGGATATCGCCGTGTTTGAGGGTCGTTGCACCATTGCCGGATTCAAACCCCTTGAACGCGGCGACGGGCTTGAGCGGTATCCAGTTCTGGAACGGAATGAATTCCCCGAACGGCACCAGATGCGATTTATCGTAGATGTCGAGCGCGGATAATCTCTTGTTCAGCAGCATGACGCTGTTTGCAAAACGGATATCATTTGGCGAATCCATTCTGCGCATGATCCCGGTGACGAGATATGGATCTGTACCTTTATAGTCCTGCAGCATCGCAGAAATCCGTTCCATATTGTCCGGTTTTGTGTAGACGGTGGGCGATATCGCGGTTTCCGGCCAGACGATGAAGATATGTTTGGGCATAGGTGCGGCAAAAGTAGCGCCCTTGGACAGGCTGACGGTTTTTAAAAAGTTGTTCTGCAGGGCGACCGGGTCCCATTTCATGTTCTGTGGAATGTTAGGCTGTATGACGACCAACCCAACATCCTTGTTCAGGATAGTTTCATGGGAAGAAAGACGCGCCGTGCCGCTGACGAAGGTCAGGCCGAGCGTGAAGATTGCCATGGCTACGAACACGCCCACCGTTCTGACCGGGAGTTTTGTTATATACAGGTAGCCGACGAGCGCGGCCCAGACGACGCTGATGAATGTCATGCCGTATGCGCCTGTGAAGTGTGCCATTTGCGCCATGGGCAGGTGATCGGCCCAGACATAGCCGTACAGATTCCACGGGAAGCCTGTAAACGCGTTACCCCGCGCCCATTCGGAAAAGGTCAGGAAAAAACAGAACGCCAGAAAACCTTTTATCGTGTTAGGCGCTGCGAACATTCGCGCCATCGCCAGATATGTTCCGGTGAACAGGCCTAGTAACGTGGGAAGCCCGATCACCGATATCGGCCACACCCATGCAAATTCATTGCCTTCTACCAGCAGCGCATTGCCGATCCACCAAAGGCCTGTGACGAAATATCCGAGCGCGAAGAAAAACCCTGTGGCCCATGCCTGTCCTGCGGAGGAGGTTTTACTGAACAGGTAATAGAGCCCTGACAACCCGACAAAAAGACACGGCCAGAAAGAGACGGGGGGCATCGCGAACGCCGCGATCCACCCGCATAGAACACATGCGGCGCAGAAGATAAGTTTTCTAAATATCGAGTTTGTCATTACTGCCCAGGACTGTAAAGTATTCCTCAGGCTTTGAACATACCACCATCTGTCATCCCGGAAAACGCAAAGCGTTTATCCGGGATCTTATGCCGCTGCACATGCCAGAAGATCCCGGATAGCAAGTCTAACTATGCCTTCGGCAGTTCGACATAGCTTCCGGGATGACAAAATGGGTGAGGTGGTTAAACTTCGTCGCTGCTATGCGGGCCGGGAAGATTGCGGATTCGCACAAGATTTACTCTGCGTCCATCGGCCTCGAGGATTTCCAGCACGGTACCCGAGGTATGTTTAAGACGTTCGCCCTTTTGTGGAACATGGCCCGCGAGGCTAAAGGCTAGGCCGCCGAGCGTTTCGATATCTTCACGTTCTTCGGCGTTCAGGAAATTGCCGTAACGATCTTCGAATTCGTCGATATCCATGCGGGCATCGGCAATGATGGAACCATCCGGTTTTTCAATGACGCGCGGTTGATCTTCATGATCGAATTCATCTTCGATATCGCCGACGATCGATTCAATCACGTCCGTCATGGTAACGAGGCCATCGATGCCACCATGTTCATCGAGAACAAGGGCTATGTGCTTTTTGTCTTCGCGCATCATAACGAACAGATCCATCAACGGAATCCCGGGCGAAACTATCAACGGCTCGCGCACGATGTCGGGCAGGTGGCACGGTTGATCATTCAAAAGAAAGCCCAGAATATCCTTGATATGGATTGTACCGATAATATGATCGAGACTTTCTTTGTAGACCGGGAGACGGCTGAATTGTTTTTCTTTGAAAAGAGCGCGCAATTCTTCGAGGCCCGTGTCTTGTTCTATCGCAACGATATCGGCGCGCGGAACCATCACATCGGCAACGCGCAGGTCACGTGTCTTCAAAACATTGGTGATAAGAGCCTTTTGATTGTCGACCGAAGTATCGGTCAGATCTGTTTCCTTCAACTCTTCGATATAATCTTCGAGCGCTTCTTGTAGATGCTCGTTCGAATTACTGACTTTGCCGCGAATAAGCTCCTTGAACCATCCAATCGCACGACTTTTGACGCGCGGTTCAATCTGAGGCGGTGAGGCAGGGGCGCCTAGCTGATTTTTCGCGCTATCGCGCCTATAATCATCGTCTGACATGTTCAACATAACCCAATCATTATGGCATAAACAGATCATCCATGTAAGGATTTTGGATGTTCATTTTCTCTAATATTCTGATTTCCAGCGTTTCCATGTTGGTCGCGTCGTCGTCGTTCATATGATCATACCCAAGAAGATGCAAAGTTCCGTGTACGATCATATGCGTGAAATGGTCTTTGAAGAATTTGCCCTGATCCTTGGCTTCGCGGTCGATCGTCTGGTACGAAAGGATGATGTCGCCGAGCGGAAAGGGGACCGATTCGGGAATAGGTTCATCCGAATCAAGCGTGGCAAAGCTTAAAACATTCGTCGGCTTATCCGCTTCGCGGTATTCGCGGTTCAAAACCTGAATGAGATCGTCATTGGCCAGAACGATGGAAGCTTCCAGTTGCCTCCCTTCAATTTTTGCCGGAAGCCGGGCCATCAACAACGTGTTCCCCATGGCCTTGCGTGCGATCTTCTCCACATCCAGAAACGAAGCTTTCCACTCCGGCTCCAGAATACTGACATCGATTTCGTGGGCGTTAGTTTCTGCGTTCATGATCGTCATAAGCCGAGATGATTTTTCCAACCAGTTTGTGGCGGACGACATCGCTCTTGTCAAAATGGACAAAGGCGACCTCGGGGATATTTTTCAAAATTTCCATCGCCTCGTTCAATCCCGATTTCGTGCCTTTGGGCAAATCGGTCTGTGTTGGGTCGCCGTTGATAACCATGCGCGCGCCTTGCCCCATCCGGGTCAAAAACATTTTCATTTGCATCGCAGTTGTGTTCTGCGCTTCATCTAAAACGACGAAGGCGTTTTTCAAGGTACGGCCACGCATAAAGGCAAGAGGGGCGATCTCGATATCGCCGCTCGCCATTTTCTTTTGAACGGTTTCGGATGGCATCAATTCGCGCAGTGCATCGTGAATAGGACGCAAATACGGATCGATCTTTTCCAACATATCGCCGGGAAGAAAGCCCAAACGCTCACCGGCTTCCACGGCGGGGCGCGTGAATACAAGTCTTTCAACCGCGCCATCGCGGAACATTTCTACGGCGGCGGCAACGGCGAGGAAGGTCTTACCCGTACCGGCAGGGCCGATGCCGAACGTCATATCGTGTTTGCGCATTGCTTCGATATAGGCGGACTGATTGGGCGATCTTGGTGCAACGGTTTTGCTGCCGCCGCTTTTGATCGCTGCTTTTTCGTCGAGAAAGTTTTCGCGGATAGCATGTGGGACATTTTGCGCGCTCGTGCGCTCACCGCGTGCGAATTTCAACGCTGCGTCAAAATCACCAACGGACACATCCTGATTTTTTTCGAGGCGCGACCACATCATCTCCAGCACGACTTCCGCCGTCTGCATAGCCTTGGCCGATCCTTTGATGGAGAGGGTATTGCCACGGTTCGCAATATCGACGTCGAGCATGTTCTCAAGATAATGGAGATGAGCGTTGTGTTCGCCGAACAGCAGCGGAAGAAGGCTGTTATCATCAAAGGTCACGGAGACCCGTCTGTCATTGTCCTTGGATATGGCTTTTTGCCCCTTTTTGCCTTGTTTCTAATAGAATGCCACAGAATAGTTAATTTAGACTATCTTTAAGCAGATTTACTAACAGTTTCAATGGTTTCTATGTCGCCGCGCAAAGCGGTCGCGGATGAGCCTTCGATACGCACATCAACGATCTGGCCGATCAGTCGTTCCATGCCAAGAACATTCACGGATTGATTGTGCGGGGAGCGACCCTGAACCTGGCCGGGCTTTTGGGATTTGCGTTCAATCAGAACGGGGACCGTTTGGCCGACGAACGCCTTGTTGAAATCTTCAAATTGTTTGGTCAGAAAGGCCTGAAGGCGGAGCAGGCGCTCGGCTTTAATCTCTTCACGTACCAGACCTTGCATATTGGCGGCGGGCGTTCCGGGACGCGCGGAATATTTGAACGAATAGGCGCTCTGATATCCGACTTGGCGAACGACGTTCATCGTGTCTTCGAAATCTTCATCCGTTTCGCCGGGGAAGCCGACGATAAAGTCTGAGGAGAACGCGATGCCGGGGCGGATGTTGCGAACTTTCTCCAACGTGTCGAGATAGCTTTGCGCCGAGTGTTTTCGGTTCATCGCTTTGAGGATTTTGTCCGAGCCCGATTGTACGGGCAGGTGCATGTAGGGCATGAGCTTTTCAACATCACGGTGCACATTGATGAGTTCGTCCTGCATATCCTGCGGATGCGATGTGGTGTAGCGGATGCGCTCGATCTCATTGATCTTGGCGATCTCTTCGATCAATCTTCCAAGGCCCCAGACTTTGCCATCCGGCCCTTCGCCGTGGAAGGCGTTGACATTCTGGCCGAGCAGCGTGATTTCACGCGCGCCGTTGCCTGCCATCTTCTTCGCTTCATCGAGCACTTGCGCCACAGGCCGCGAATATTCCGCGCCGCGCGTGTAGGGGACAACACAAAATGTGCAGAATTTATCGCAGCCTTCTTGCACCGATAAAAATGCGGCAGGGCCGTGATCGAGCCCTTCGCCTGCGAGCTTGTCGAATTTCGTATCAACCGCAAGGTCTGTGTTGACGATGCGTTCGACACCGGCGCGGAGCATCATTTCGGGAAGTTCGTGATAGGCTTGCGGCCCGAACACCATATCGACGCTCGGTGCGCGCTCCATGATGTAATCACCTTCGGCCTGCGCCACGCAGCCCGCGACTGCAATCACGGTTTTTTTGCCGTCGCGCTTGCGTTCCTCTTTGATATCGCGCAGACGTCCGATTTCGGAGAAGACCTTGTCGGTGGCTTTTTCGCGGATATGACAGGTGTTGAGGATGACCATGTCGGCATCTTCGGGCGTGTCCGTGGCGGTATAGCCCAGAGGTGATAAAATATCGGCCATCCGGCGGCTGTCATAGACATTCATCTGACAGCCCCAAGTCTTGATAAACAGCTTTTTATCCGCGCCTTTGGTCATGGAAGGGGTTAAATCACGGATAGGCCCGTTCGATCAAGGTTTCTTACTGTTAGCGGGAAATGGCAGGGGCAGATGTTCGTTGTCTGATACAAGCCATCGCAACGGCGGAGCCAGCCCGCATATCCGGGTGATGGGTCGCAATAACGCCAGAGCCAGAGGCGGGGCATTTTTCAGGGCTAGCGCTGCTTTTTGGGGAAAGTGCGGTAGCGCCAGTGGCAAGGGCGCAAACGGTTACGAAAGGGACAATGAGCTTGAGCATAATGGTTTCCTTATTTTTGCCCGCATTGTTTAACATAACAATGTAGATGTGTCAAAGCATATCGAATTAACCATCGTGTTGTTTTTGACATAATTGTTGCAATTATTATACGATCCTTCTATGTCATACGGGAAGATTACATACGCATTTATAACAACCGCAGCCTTGGGCTATTCAGCGGCTTCGTACGCATACTCATGGCTAACCAATCAAACGGTTCCGGCCTTCGGTGGCGAACAAAGGATTATGGCGTCCGCAACCCAACATAGCAATTATCTTTACAATATCCGCGATGATGAAAATCTCGATCCCGCAATCCGTTGCGTGGCCAAGGCCGTCATGCGTGAAAAAGGCCCGGATGACATTTTTATCGCCTATACGAAATCAAGCGGCGGGTGGGGCGTCGAGTTACTACACAAGCCAGAAAACAAGGGCTTGGCGTTGAAAATTGGCGTAGGTAAATACTTTGAAAAGGACCCCGTGGCGATTTATAACCTGTCGGTAGAGCCGATGGTTAAATTGCTTTTTAACGAAGATTTTTCGCCAAAAGCACCTGCGCAGCAGGCCCCTGCCGGAGATATGGGGGCACGTATTGCCGTAGGGGCCAATCGTTGCCTTTCAGCCTCTTAGACAATTTTATTGACATAATCGTTAAAGTTTTCTATGGTCCCGGCAAAATTTAACCCCGGATGATTAACCATGCGCATACCTGAGACATTAAAGAAACTTCTCCCCAGAGCTTTCGCTCGGGGGGCAGCCGAACCACAGCCACCATCCCCATCCACCAAGCCTGTGCTGTCGCCTGAAGAGAAGGTCACCGCTCTGGTGGCTGCTTCCGGTACGGGCGCACGGGAGAATCTGCCAGCAAATATAAGAACCATGTTCATCGCTGACCGTACGCTAGAGTTCATGGAGTATTTTTTTCGCAGGCATTCTGAAACTTTGAAATATATCGGACCTAATCCTAACTATGCCAAAGCTCAGGGTCCCAAAAAGACCCACTATCGCCATTTTACATTAATGGAAGGGGCCAGCCAGAATCTTGTATATATCGACATTCGTGAGAATGGTGAGGGAGGGGTAACAATTTGCAGCCATGGAGAAAACACGAAAACTTCTTCCTTCTCTGTTGCCGCCGAGCTTCCGATCGATAAGGCTGTGGCGAACATTTTTGATGCGTTTGTTAAGATTGCCCCTGAATCAGTACGTAAGTGCCTGATGGCCGGCCTTGTGGATACTGCGGAGAGGGATCGCAGCATCGTGTCTACTGCCATGAGCAAGATGTATGATTTGTTTAAACGCCATCCTGAAACATTCGAGACGGACATTATAAAAAGGTCCATAAAAGTGCTCCCGGGAGCACATAGAACCGGATTTAATCTTCAGTGCGGATCTGTTTCCAGCCATGTTTCTTTATACTTGCATGAAAGTGGTGAAGCCAATGTAAGTGTCTGGACTGGTACAGAGGCCAAACAGGTGGTAGGGGAAAAATCTCCTTTTAATGTATCGGGACGTTCCATTGATGAAGCCGCCGAGAGTTTTTTCGCGGCTTTTGTAAAGGCCGCTCCGCTCGCGGTGGCAGCTTGTGTGCTTGGAGATTTTAAGGGGCAGGGAAGTGATGTCCCGCAAAACGGCCTCGGTCGCGGCCTGCAGCTAACGAAATAAGTGAAAGAGAGTATGCCATGACCGACCAATTACCCAAACTGAAACCTGTATTCGATAACAAGGACAGGGCGCATGATACCTTGGAGATACTTAAAGGGATGTACGAAGAATTCTTCAAGGATAGTGTGTATGGGAACGGCAATCCGAAATTTGCAAGCGCTGTGGGGGAAGTGATACTCGACCCAGCGATGTATGGCACGGGCTATCAAATGAGCGTCGCCTTTGAAAGGGCGGAGCCTAATCCTCCCGCGAACCCGTTACACAGACGAGCCAATTTCGGAGCGGGTTACAGCATCACTATTCGTACGGCCATAAACGGGGATGTGAGAGTTATCACCGCGGCTGGTAGAGAAAAAAATGAATTGAAATTTTCGATGAATGATAGCCCGGCTGACGCATGCGCCCTCGGCATCATTACAAATGTGGCTGTGAATGAGCTTCTCGTTCGTGTCCTCGGCCCGGAAATACATGATCTGGCTGAAGCGTATAAAAAGGGTTTTAATCGCGAGGGCGGCCCGGGCTTGGCGTAATCAGCCCGCAAATTTTTACGGAGCTTTGGGAATAATAACAAAGCCGGATGTTGCCAGCGTTGCCGTCGCGGGTGTCTTCACATCAAATGTCGTGGTAACGGGTTGCGGACGTTCCGGCGTTCCGATCAAATCAAAATTACCTTTGCCTACATAGGCCGCTGCCGCAACGGCGGCAATAATGCCCCCTGCGACAACGAAAATACCTCTGATATTCATGTTCTCTCTCTTTTTTTGATGGCCAGATAATAGTACGGATCGGGATTTTCGTCAAAAATTGGCCAAAAAACCAAGAATTGCCATGATATTTCATGGGTTAAGCAATGCCTCATTTACTGACGTGTGCCTGTAAAACACCTGCATAAGATCCCGGATAAATTCCTTCGGAATTTTCCGGGATGACAGTAATGTGTTTGGAGTTCGATATTCGGGACGAAAATTTTTAAGGACAAGACATATGAAACGCACGCTCCTCGTCATGGGCAATCTGGTGATGCAAGAACAGATGGACCAGTTGGAGCGGAATTTCGATGTCATCAAGCTCTGGAAGGAGCGCGATCCCGAAGCTGTTCTGCAAACGCGACGGAACGACATTATAGCCATTCTTTCATCCCATTATATTCCGGTCTCCCGCACGCTGATCGAAGCGCTGCCGAATTTAGAAATCATCAGCCAGTTCGCCGTCGGCACAGACAATATCGATCTGGCGGCGGCGAGGGAGCGCGGCATTGCCGTGACCAACACGCCCGACGTTCTGACCGATGAGACGGCAGACACGGGGATCGCATTGCTGCTCGCCGTTTCCAAAAGAATTTGTGAGGCCGATATGTTCGTGCGTGTCGGCAAATGGCTGAACGGGCCTATGCCGCTCGGCAATTCGCTCAAGAACAAAGTGGCCGGGATCGTCGGCATGGGCCGGATCGGTCAGGCCGTGGCCCGCAGATGCGAGGCGTTCGGCATGCGGATCGAATATCAGGGACCACGAAAAAAGGATGGCGTTCCATACTTCTTCGAGCCCGATCTTCACAAATTGGCTGAAAAAGCCGACTACCTCATTCTGACCTGTCCGGGCGGCGCAGCGACGCGTCATCTGGTTCATGCGCCGATTTTGGAGGCTCTGGGGCCAAAAGGGTTTCTCATTAACATTTCCCGTGGCTCAGTCGTACATGAAGATGATCTGATAAACGCCTTATATAACAAGAAAATTGCCGGGGCAGGGCTTGATGTTTACCCGGATGAACCACATGTCCGCGAAGAATACATCAAAATGGATAATGTCGTGCTGCTGCCCCATATAGGGTCGGGCACCGTGGAAACGCGGGGGGCGATGGGCCAGCTGGTGGTCGATAATTTGCTTGCGCATTTCAACGGCGATCCGCTATTAACGCCCGTGGCTTAAGAGGGTCCTTATGAAAAAATTTATCCTGTGTCTTGCTTTGTGCCTGTATGCCGTTCCGGCGCTCGCCCAGCTTGAAGTGCCTATCATCGTCGATGGCGCCAAGGGTCGCCAGTGCTACACGCCAGAAGAAGCCGAGGCAGAACAGGGGATCCGCATCCATTCCGAACTGATGGTTATCGCGCTTAATTGTCAGCATATGACGCCGCGTGGCTGGGCGAATTTCTATGTACAATATCAAAAAATTACCGCGCGTCATGCGAATCTGATCGGCGGATATGAAAATACGCTGATAAATTATTTTGCGCTGGCCGGAAAGTCTAACCCGGAACGCTCGTTGCACGATTTGCGCACCGACTTTGCCAACAAGGTTTCGACAGATGCCGCCAAGATGCGCCCGGACATCTTTTGTTCCCAATACGCGCCGCGCCTTCCCAAGGTCGATAAAATGAGCACGGCGGAAATCAAAGCCTGGGCCGCGACCATGAATCCCAGCCACCCCGTTTCCCGGCCGATGTGCAATTAAATAGTTAATTTCCCCTGTGGAAAACTAGCCACTGCGCCTTGCGAGTGAAATGTGAGCGTGTCTTTATAAGACACTCATTCAACTTTCATTTTATCACTCGCTAAGGAAAGCTCAGGGCATGTCCGACTCGTCTTCCGTGAAAAAACCCGCTGTTACAGTCTCTTCCTCCGTAAAAGTCGTCGAAGAAGCCCGCGAAAAGCTTGAAAAGGTTCAAGAAGAAATCGCCGCACAGGCCGCGAATGACAAAAAGGATGGCGGGTCCATTTCCATTCGTTCGGGCGGCGCGCTCAAAACCCTGCGTATGAGTACGGCCAGCCAGAGCAATAATTCCGAACCTGAAAGCGTGTTTCCTTCCGCCCGCCGTTTTGAAGATACGGATGTTGATAATGAGCCTGTGCTGATGCTCACCCCTTCGAACAAGAAAACTTTTCGTCGCAAGACTTCTATTCAAATCCTGCAAGCCGTTTCCATGATTTTAACGGCGGTATGGATCGGCCTTTGCGCATCCTACATTTTTACCAATATCGGCTGGAGCACGCTCGCGGCACAGCAACCGCATCTGCTCGGTGGCTTTATCGCCGGAATGTTGGCGCCGATCGCGCTGATCTGGGTTGTGCTGGCTTTCGTGCAGCGCGGTTCCGATATTCATATGTATGCAGAAGCGCTGCGCGGCGAATTGCAGGCGATGATTTTTCCGTCCTCTGAACGCAGCCAGGTTATTCATAAAGATATTGAGGAACTGGTTCGCCAAGCGGCTGAACTGTCCACGGCATCGAAAGCTGTTTTGAAATCCATTCACCGCGCACGCATGGGATTGCGCTCTGAAATTCAGGGTATGGCTGGAATTTCCAAGAAAACCGAATTCCACATCGATCGTCTATCCGAAACGCTGAATGAGCGTTCGGCAAAACTTCTGTCCCTGACCGAAGAAATCGAACAACGCACATCGGATATCGATTCCAAAACGCAGGCGGGTACTGAAGCTTGGGATCAGGCGACGCTCACTATTCTCGAACGTGCCGCGGAAATGGAATCCGCCATCGGCAAGGGCGCTTCGAAGCTGCTCGAAGCCGCCGATTCCGCCAAAGACAAAACCACCGATATCTCTAAAAATCTTGAAACCAGCTATGACGGGCTGAAACACGCCGTCGATGAGATCGCGATCAAGCTTGAAAAACTGTCGGGTGATTTCGACACGCACAAGAAAGAATTGGCAGGCGCGACGGCGCATGTTTCCGAAGAAACCGCACGTCTCGGCGAAACGCTGCAAGGCCAGATCAAGGATCTGGAAGATATGACCAAGCGCACGGTCGATTCCATGACCAAGGCCGGTTCGACCATCCAAGAAAACCGCGAAGCCTTGGATCAAGGCGCGCAAAAACTCGCCGACGAAGCAGAGAGTATCGCAACGCGCCTCAATGGCGGCGTGACGGTTATCAAGGATGCCGTCGATCATATCTCCACACAGACCACGGCGCTAGAAGAACGTCTGGAACAACGCGCAACCGCGCTCAAATCTGTTTTGGATGGCATGGATGATAAAGTCGCCGCCATTGAGAATGTTGGCACGCAAACCGCGCATAAACTATCCGAAGGTATGACGGTTGCATTGTCCGGCGCAGAAAGTGTCAGCAGCGCTGTCCGTCGCGCGATTGAATCTTTGTCCCGCGCTACTGACGATGCGCAAAAACAGGCGGAAAATCTTATCGAAACCACCAAGACCAACATCGACCATCTTAACGAAGCTGGCGCGGGCAATATTGAGCATATCCAGAACATCGTCGATATGCTGGAAAAAAGCCGTGAGCAGATTCAGGCTGCTAGCAACATGGCCGATGAACAGGTCAACAAGCTTTCGGCATCTGTCGAAGAACAGGTCGAGAAAATCAACATCGCTCAAGCCACACTCACCGAGCGGATCGAGAATGTACGCAACGCGCTGTCTTCACCGTTGCAGGCTGTTACGCGCGCCGTTTCCGACGCCGACCTCAAGCACGAAGCCATCGCTACGACGCTTTCACGCCGTGTTAAAGACCTCAACGATGCATCTGATAAAGCAACCGATAATGCTGAGAAAATCCGCGATCTATTGCGTACGCAGGCTCAGGATATTTCGACGCTGGCGGGTCAGATTGCTGGCCATTCGCGTTCTATCTCTGAACATATGGGGCAGCAAAAAGATGACCTCTCCGAAAAAGTCACGGAAAGCCTGCGGCAGATCGAATCCGTTCGCGCTGCGCTTGAAGATCAGGCAGGCCGTCTCGTAGGTTTGTCGCACACCGCGCAGGATGATATCTCGCGTCTCAACGGCACGATCGCCGAAAGCTGCACGGATATATCGCGTAACACGCAAACTGCGATTGGCGACCTGTCCAATCTGGAAGAACGTCTGTCCGGCCGCATCACCGCGCTAAAATCTGAAAGCGATGATGCACGTGAAGCGATGGAAGCCGTTGCCCGATCGCTGTTGCAGACGGCGGATGGCATTGAACCCGTCTATATCCGCGCGGTCGAGCAGGCGAACGCCGCACAGGACAAGTTGGAAAAACTCCGCGTTGATTTCACCGATACGTCCGATTCCAACCTCAAAGGCCTGTCTGCCATCGGCGAAATCTTCGATGAACGCCTTGCCAAACTCAAGGAAGGCGCGGACGAAGCATCCTCCATCCTCAAATCCTCGTCCGATCACCTGCGTGACCGTGTGGATGATATCGAAGCTGCCGCGGAATCGGCATCCGAAAAGATGCGTACCATCGAATCCACGCTGAATAATCAGGCATCCGATCTGCATTTGGCCAGCGATCAGGCCTTGCTCAAGATCGAGGCGGTGCAAAAGGCGATCAACGAGCAATTCCATGAATTGTCTGTTTCGGTCGGCCAGGCGGTGACGCAAATGAAAGACGCGGGCGATGAATTCCTGCGCCAAGCCGAAAACGCACAAACAGTGGCCGAGGAATCCGCCTCAAGGTTCGAACAGGCTGGTGATCATGCTTTGGTCGAAGGTCGCAAGCTGAAGGAATTCAGCGAAGAAACGGTCGCATCGGGCAAGGATATGGTCCTGAACGTTCAGCGCGAAGCCGAAAACCTTCTCAAAACATCTCAGGCGACTTTGATGGAACTCAAGAAGGCAGGGGATTCTTTTGCTCTTCGTGCCCGCGAAGTGTCGGAACAGATGAAAGTTTCGCTCAACACGTCCAAAGAATACGGCAACGAGCTATCCGCACAGGCGGATTCAGTGGCCGAGGCCGGAAACCGCGCTGCGGATACGATCAGCCGCGCCGTATCGGTCCTGTCCGGTAAACTCGACGATGTCGGCACGGCGGCGGAAGATGTCACGGTTCGCATCGACGCGTCGAAAGAACGTCTGGCCGAAGAATCCGAACGTCTCGTCATCGTCTCCACCAAGGCGCTCAAGGCATCGGAAGAGGCATCCAGCACCTTCTCACGCCATTCCAACGCCCTGTTCAAGGCGGCGCAGGATGCAATGAAACAAATCGACGTGATCCGTGACACGGAATGGAAAGCCAAACGCGAGGCATTCATGTCTTCGGCCAAATTCGTGGTCGAATCACTGCACTCGCTATCTGTCGACATCACCCGTATGGCAGAAGGCGAAATCGGCGAGAAAACGTGGAAATCGTACCAGAAGGGCGATGTCTGGGCCTTTACCCGCCGCCTCGTCGAAATGGGCGACAAGCTTCCCGTGGACAAAATTCGCGAGAAATACACCGCCGATTCCGAATTCCGCAACTATGTGGGCCGCTTCGTCCGACAGTTCGAGGAAGTCTACGAACAAGCCCTCACCAACGACCATGGCGACCTGCTCGGGGCCACGTTCTTCTCCTCGGATGTTGGCAAGCTCTATCAGATTCTGTGCACCGCCACGGGCCGCGATCCCAAGCGCCCGAGAGACACAGGCACACGCAAGGCGGCTTAACCCAACGCTCCCAATGTCATCCCGAGCGAAGTCGAGGGATCTTGGAGGGCGGGCTGTGAAAAGATCCCTCCATTACGCTTCGCTCCAGTCGGGATGACGAAAGGAGATGGATTTCCTTATTAACGGGTTGATTAGATTGTTCTTTACCCCCATAATATCAACCTGTAACGGCGTTATTCATATCCAAGGCCTTTAGCTACAATGGCAAAAACAAAATTCTGTGAGGGGGTATCCGATATCTCCGACAGCTATATGGGGTTCATCATCGATCAATGGGGCGTGCTCCATGACGGAGAGGAACTGTTTCCCGGCGCCGCCGATTGCCTAAAGGAACTCAAAGAACGCAAAAAGACCATCCTGATCCTGTCCAATTCCGACGAACGTGCGGAAGACAACAAGGAACGTCTTAAAAAGATGGGTCTAGGTCCAAGTCTTTACAACGCCATCGTCACGCCCGCCGAAGTTTTGTGGGAAGGTTTCAACACCCGCGCGGGCGGCGTGTTCGATAAGCTTGGCAAAAAATGCTATGTGTTTGGCCGTAAGGGACAGGAAAAAGTCTATAAAGATTCCGGCATAGAAATCGTCGATAATGTCGATAATGCTGATTTTGTCCTGATCCTCGGTATGGATTACCCGCGCCAGACGCTGCAGGATTACGATCCTATGATCCGTAAAGCTATCCAGCGCCGTCTGCGGGCCTACTGCCAGAACCCGGATTCACTTTCCATGATCGGTGCGGGATTATTAACCGGGCCGTTATTGTTGGCACGGCGATATGAAGATTCCGGCGGCATCGTCAATTATATCGGCAAACCGCACAAGCTGATCTTCAATTACTGCATCCAGTACCTGCAAAAGAAAGATGTTTATCCGGCACAGACCGTTATGCTTGGTGATACGATGGCGCATGACGTGATTGGCGCGAACGCATCGGGCATCGATACATGTCTGTTCAAATCAGGATTGCATGCCGCGAACTTCGCGCATTGCAGAACGCCCAAGGAAACCAACAACGCGCTCAAAAACCTTATGGCCGTTTATAACAACGTGATGCCGACATACCTTGCGCCTGAATTGCGATGGGGCAAGGCGCTTCCGGACAGGAAGCATAAGAAGCGGAAACAGCCTTCCTAATTCTCTAATCATGTCATCCCGAGCGAAGTCGAGGGATCTTTGGCAGATCGGTCAGACCAAAGATCCCTCCGTTCCGCTTCGCTCCTGTCGGGATGACAGGGTGGTGATTAATCCGGAATATCATCAGGGGGGGTGTATCCTGGCCGCTGGTGTTTCGGCAAGAAAATATTAAGGCCCGCGCGAATTTCCGGCATGACGCGTTCCGTCGCTTCCATACCTAGCTTGATCAGATCATCCGCTTTTTCAAATTCCAGCATGCCAATATGGCCTAGCTGCGGCTTGATATGAATGTCCGGAGGATCACCGGCAAGGCGCGAACGTGTAAGACGATCCTGCATAATGCCGAGCGCGGAAACCATCACGCCGAACAAGGATGGCGAAGCTGGCTCGCGTTTGAAGAGCTTTAGGGAGAGCGGATTTTTTAAGAAAGGTTCCTGTTTGTCGGGGGGAACATCGTCTTCGTTAAATAAATCGAACCCGGCAACGGTCTGAAAATTACTCCCCGGCTTTACCGCCTTTCCGATCAAGTCGGCGTGCAGGTCCACCGCAATCGTCATGCGCGCGCCCTGCGCCTGACACACAGAAATAGGACAGGGGTTGACGAGGGCGCCGTCCACAAGATAGCGCCCGTTCATCTCGACGGGTGGAAAAACGCCGGGCAGGGCGAAAGAGGCGCGGATATTATCGACGAGCGATCCGTGTTTGAGCCAAACCTCATGCCCGGTCGCTAGGTCTGCAGCGACGGCGGTAAAATCATGCGGTAGATCTTCCATCTTCATATCGCCGAAATTTTTTTCCAGCAACGTCACAAGCCTGCGTCCGCCGATCAATCCCGCGCTGCGCACGCGAAGATCGAGGTAGGAGAGGATACGAAAGCGGTTCAGCGAACGTGCCCAGTCTTCCAGTTCCCCCATTTTGCCCGTCAGATAGGCCGCGCCCGTAACCGCGCCGATGGATGTACCCGTGATAATGGTGGGTTTGATTCCGTGTTTTTCCAAGGTTTTGATGACGCCGATATGGGCGAATCCGCGGGCCATTCCGCCACCCAATGCCAGGCCGATTCCATTGGAAACCGCCTGTTTTTCGCCGTTTTTCCCTGTATAGTCAGTGCTCATACCTTGCTAACCTACCACGATAAGTTTATCACAGAAATTATGAAAGAAACCTTGGATAAGCCACTGCCGGTCATGCACAAAAGGCCCACAATGCTTCTTGTGCGCCGCATCCTGAAAAATTATGTTGCGGCGCACACGGGCAGCGTCGCGGCGGCGAGTTTTTTCATGCTGCTCTCCGCCGGATTGACAGCCGCCTTCGCCGCGATGATCGAACCTGTTATGGACGATGTGTTGACCGCCGGGAATCTTGATCGCGTCTGGCTGCTCGGTTTTGCCATTCTTGCTATTTTTATCGTTCGCGGCATCGCCACGTACCAGCACACGATTATCATGAACCGCGTCGGGCAGACCATCGTCGGCACGATCCAGCATGACATGTTCTCGAAATTTCTTGATCTCGACCTGAATTTCTTTCACGCCAACCCAAGCGGCCAGCTTATCTCCCGCATGACCGGCGACGTCAATGTCATGCGCGCGGCGGTGACGGACGGTATTACGGGGATGGGGAAAAACTTTTTAACCCTGATCTTCCTCGTCGGTGTCATGTTTTATCAGGACTGGTTTTTATCTTGCATGATTTTCATCATCTTCCCGTTCACGGCTGTGTTCGTCGCATGGGTAGGACGGCGCCTTCGCAAGATGTCGGGGCGCATTCAGGAAGATTCCGCTAAATTATCAGACATGCTGTCCCAGATATTTCTGGGCGTGCGTTTGGTCAAAGCCTATGGCATGGAAGACCATGAGCGGGATCGTGCCGAAAAAGCGATATTCAGGGTTCGCGATCTAACTATAAAGGCCGTGCGGATAAACAATATTTCTACGCCGTTTAACGAAACGCTCGTCGGCCTCGTCGTTTTCGCCATCATCGTCTATGGCGGGTATCAGGTGGCGGCAGACCGCAGCACGGTGGGGGAATTGCTGTCCTTCATCACCGCCTTTTCGATGTCGTATGAACCGATGAAGCGTATAGCCAAGCTGAACAGTTCGTTCCAGATGGGGCTTGGCGCGGCTGATCGCGTGTTCGATATGATAGATCAACACCCGCATGTCGCGGATCGTAGCGGTGCAAAAACCGCTTCGTATCAGCACCCCGACATCACGTTCGAAGGCGTGGAATATCAGTATGAAGAGGGCGCCAAAAAGGCGCTCGATGGTGTGTCCTTCAATGTATATGGCGGAACCGTTACAGCGCTCGTTGGCCCATCGGGTTCAGGCAAGACGACGATCATGAACATGATCCCGCGCTTTTTCGATCCTACGGTGGGACGTATTTTGATCGGCACGGATGATATCCGTGATTTATCCCTCGCTTCATTGCGCCAGAATATAGCGCTGGTTTCACAGGACATCACGATTTTCGATGACACGGTCTGGGCCAATATCGGTTATGGCAGGAAAGGTGCGTATCAGGACGAAATCATCAAGGCCGCTATTGCCGCCGAAGCCGATGATTTTATCCGTCGTCTGCCGCAGGGATACGATACGAAACTTGGCGAAGAAGGGTTGAAACTTTCGGGCGGACAGCGTCAACGCATCGCTATCGCCCGCGCCGTGCTCCGCAACGCACCCATCCTATTACTTGATGAAGCGACATCTGCGCTCGATAACGAAGCCGAACGTGCGATCCAGAACACGCTCGCCGAACTGCAAAAAGGACGCACCACGCTTGTTATCGCGCACAGGCTTTCCACCGTGCAGAACGCAGATCAGATCATCGTGCTGGAAGAGGGGCGTATAGCCGAGCGCGGCAAGCATAACGAACTTCTGACCAAAGACGGTGTTTATGCGCGGATTTACGGCGCGGGATTGCGATGAAAAGATACCTGATTGTTTTCTTTGCCCTGCTGGCGCTTTGCGCGTGCGATCAAAAACATGTACCCAATGTCGATCCGACGCGGCATTTGACCATTATTTCTCGTGATGGCAAGGAACATGGCTTCAACATTGAATTGGCGCTGACACCGCAGCAGCAGGAGATCGGCCTGATGGGCCGCACCGAAATGCCAAAAGACGCC
The DNA here is from genome assembly GCA_964539025.1 of uncultured Micavibrio sp. Lineage (GTDB taxonomy): Bacteria > Pseudomonadota > Alphaproteobacteria > Micavibrionales > Micavibrionaceae > Micavibrio_A. The sequence goes on along the minus strand of CAZIFA010000004.1, from coordinate 171,742 downwards.
GGGATGCTGTTTGTATTTGCATCCGAAGACAAACGCGCTTTCTGGATGAAAAACACGCTAATTCCGCTCGATATGATCTTTATACGCAAAGACGGGACGATAGGCCATGTGCATGACAGCGCGGTGCCGAACGACCTGACATCCATCTCATCGGAAGGCCCCGCGCTCGCGGTGCTGGAACTCAATGGGGGCATCACCAAAAAATTCGGTATCGTTGCGGGCGATAAGGTAAAGCATCCGTTTTTTCAGTAAAATAATCAATTTTAATAGGCATTCGGTCGCAGTAGTCTATTGCCAAAGAATGTAAAACTGCGCAAAGATATGTCATATTTTTCCATATATTTTGAAAGGCAATTAAATATGCACCGTGTATTTATCTTATCTTTCTGTGTCTTGTCTTTGACAGGATGTGCAGGTTCCGCTTATCGCCTTCCTCAAGTTAGCGATGCTGACATGCAGGCGATGCAGAAAAAAATTGAGACCAATAAGGAGCCTTTAAAGGTTTATGAGCGCAGCGATAAAAAGAATAAGCAAATGCTTGCAAGTATTGCCGATCGCTTGTCAAAAAACACGAAGCCTCTTTGTAAATATACGGAATATGAAAGTTGCCATTTTCAAGTCGTATATAATCCAGAAGACGAAGTAAACGCGTATGCGAGTGAGGGTTATAAGATAACCCTTTATCGTGGAATGATGCAGTATTTAAAAAACAATGATGAGGTTGCAGCTGTCGTCGCGCATGAAATGGGACATCACTTGGCCAATCATAATCAAGAGAGAGCAGAGAACGCAGCTACCGGCGCGGCGATTTCTGGCATTATTACCGCTGTTCTTCTAGGAGCAGCAAACGCCAACAATCCTTACTATAGTCCTTACCAGCAACAGCAGAACCAGCAAACTATCGAAAATATGGTGAATGCAGGCGCTGAAATCGGGGCAATCAGTTATTCCAAAGAGCAGGAGCGCGAAGCAGATCTTCTGGCGGCGTATCTATTGTCTCGTGCTGGGTATAATTTGAAGCGTGCCCAAAATGTTATGCTCGTGCTGTCAAAATTTGCCGGTGAAAGCAGCAGTAGTCGTGCGGCCTTCCTTGATACACATCCTGCTGGAGTAGAGCGGTTTGTCGCATGGGAGAAAGCAATAGATGAGGTTAAAAATAATCCTTCAAAACTACCTTACTTGAATGAAAATCCAAAAGTGCAGGCAATTAAGGCAGAAGGTAAACAATAGAAATTTGAAATTTGGTGGAAAAATGGTCGGGGCGAGAGGATTCGAACCTCCGGCCCTCTGGTCCCAAACCAGATGCGCTACCAGACTGCGCTACGCCCCGACAGGCCAAAGTCATACACAGGCTAGCAGAAACGAGCAAGGATATTTACAGTCTCCTCTCAATCTTGTCATCCCCGAGGCCTGTCGAAAGGCAGGCATTAACATCGTGGATCCATAAAGAGCGTGGCTTTGCCACGCACATGTTAAGGACTGGATCCCCGCCTTCGCGGGGGTGACAAGGGGGCGAGGGGATGACAGTGAAAATTAGCTGGATTAGGGCGGATTTCCTTTTATAATCTAGCCATTATGAAAGTACGGATTTACAGACCTTCGAAGAATACCATGCAATCGGGCCTTGGCCGGACCAAGGGCTGGGTGCTGGAATATGAGCTGGAAACCGCCCGGGGGCCGGAACCCCTGATGGGCTGGACGGCGTCCGGCGACACCAATAATCAGGTTAAATTGTGCTTTCCGACCCGGGAACAGGCCATTGCCTATGCCCAGGAGCAGGGCTGGGAATACAGCGCCTCGACGGCCCATGAGCGGATCGTTCGCCCCCGCAATTATGTCGATAATTTCCGTTACATTCCCCCCAAGGATAATGCTAGTAAATAGCCAGTGTGCCCGTAGCTCAACTGGATAGAGCACCTGCCTTCTAAGCAGGGGGTTGCAGGTTCAAGTCCTGCCGGGCACGCCAATCTTTTCAAGGGGTTAATGGTTATATCGTTTTCGCTAGAATCGCCTTTGCAACCACATAGCAACCACCAAGACTATTTTTCTATCGTTTTTAGGGCATGGGATAACATAGGAAGGGTGGTCACCCCCGGCGGGACTTCTCTTTATGAGTTTTCGAATAGCATTGAGGCGACGATACAAATTTTTTGGATTTTTACTTTTTACCTAAAGTCAGATTAAGAATTGCTTATATGCTAATGCAAGTTTGGTATTTCTATTCCAGACTATGCGAAAGCAAAGCACAGTGCTTAATTATCACTGCTGATTAGGGGAAATATGTTTAGCACAGTGAAAATAGATAGTGAGACGACATTAGTCCAGACCACAAAATCACCGTTTGGTGATCGCGGCGAAAGCCGTAGGGGTAAGAAAATCTGTAGGGCTTTCCTCGTGGGGGTTCAAGCCCCCCGCCCGCACCATCTGAGAATAGATATCATGCCATACAGCCATTATTACATACCTTTTGAACCTCACCCCCCCAATCTAGATGATGCCCCCTCTAGAAAGGCAGCTTTCAAAATTCCCATTACTACCGATGATACAGAAGAAGATTTCGAGATTGCACTTTTCTGCAACGATTTAGGTATGCCAGAGTTTTTGCGGATTAAGGTGACAAAACTAAAAGAGAAAGAACTTCCCCCTCACGTGTTCCCCCACATCCAAGCCCTATCTGAGCACATGATATCTATTCTACGTCTGACCTGTGACATTAATTTAGCGTTCGCAGATTTTGGACGTTATTGGCAGTTTTTTGATGACGACGAGCCTTACAATTTTGGGATGCAAATGACCCTAAAGGAGGGTAAAAAAAATTATGACCCAGTAAACAGCAAAAATTTATTTATCGCAGCTTTTGATACTCGCTATGTTTTGAGATTGTATGCTGATGGTATCGACAATAAAATCCCTATCCAATATCGCTTTCTATCATTCTTCATGGTTTTGGAATCTTTGTATAAAGATGGCCATATCTGGAAAAAGACAGAGCTTGAAGAACTTATCAATTCCTTCTCTCAACGCTTCATCGATGCTGCATTAACAACAAATCCCGTAGAGCTAATCCATACTTACCGCGATAGATGCGCTCACGTACGGACTGGGCGGGGAAAACGTATGATACGAGGTGTGACTCATTTGAATCATAAAGAGGCGGATACTGTTGCCAAACTTTTACCTATAATGCGGAAAATTTGCGCGGTAGCAATTAATAAAATCTCTACAGATAAATACCAATTAACAACAGATGTAAAAGAAGGCTGGGAACCCACTAAATCAGACTAGGGTCTAACGAATGTCAGATTTTATTGGATATTAAGTTTATGGAAGAAAATCTTATTCCGCATTTCTGCGTCTTTTATAATTTTGTCCCACCCTAGTACCTCAATATACAGATTAATGTTTTCATTCCATTGAAACCATCCTAATCCGTCCGGCATAGGTTTGAAGTTTTTTTCTTTATGCAGCCAATCTGCGACCTTCTGTGTCAAGTCGAGAACAACATAACCGAAAAAAGGCGTGGTATCAGAAACAGCAATACTTCGACCTTGCGGGGTTTTGTACTTGCCCCCTCTGATTGCATTCGTGTAGCGCACTATTTGAGCAATAGGATCTTCATCGGAAGAAGGATTTGTAAAATCCTCGCGCTGAGGACGTTTAAATTCAAAAATCGTGACCGGATTACTCGGGTCATTTTCACCACGAAATAATACTCTTCTATTATAAACTAATAAGTCAGTTCTATCTGAATTAGGACCATTCAAAGGTTGGTCGGATGAGACGAAGGTAGTAAAATTTAACCTTTCATCAAGTATCCATAAATTGTGTTCCTCAAATTTAGTTTTGTCGGTATCACCTTTTCGTGGAAAAATAATGTCGTGAACATCACCCTCTGTTCTATAAGCCCCACTTTCGGTTAGTTCTAAACTTTTCTTAAATAAGTCGATTACACTTCTACGCATAGCAATGTAATGAATAAGATCATTTTGCGATGTGTCAGTAATTCTTCCCACAATTTCCGGTATCTTCGTTGCGAGATCATCAACGGTGATTCCTTCCAAAATCTCTTTTACTTCTTTTCTGGTTTCTAATTCCTTATTGAATTTTATTCTTTGCAGCCTCTCTTCAATGTCCGATTTTGTCGGGTGCATGGGGATGCCGGATAAATCCGCAGACTCTAGTAACTTGCGATGCCAAGGGGCTTCGGCTTCAACGTAATCTTTAATACGTTCAAGCTTACGTTCTTGCCGTGCTTTAACATCGGTCCCCATAGCTTCCGCAGCGATTGCGGAAGCCGCGCTTTCAATTTGTTCCTGTCCAATAGAAAAAAACATATTGGCTTCCTTAGGAAAATTAAAGGCTCCTCTTTCTAATGACACATTGTCATCCAAATACTTTCCAAAGACATACGCCTTAATAATATAATTTTTCTCCGTGTCTTGCTCACCCGACGTTTCAAAAAACTCCTCTGCAAACTCGGGAACATAATTGTGAATAGCTGTCTCACTAGCTTCCCTCTTGTGTGCAACGAGACTGACTTTGCTTTTTTGACTTTTGGGCGCGTAAAATTTGAAAAGTCGCACTTCAAAGTCATACTTGTTGTCATTCTCACCAAGTCTAAAATTTCCATTGTCGATTACCATTTCGGTAATATTTTTAAACTTGGGGTTTTCGACAAATCCATTTAGCTGAATTTCGTCTTTCCCATCGCTTTCAGATATTGCTATTTGCGGGCACTTATAATCTTTCGTTATAAAATAGGGGAGGAGCCTCTCGACTAAAATCTTTCCTATAGTTACAACTTTCTTTTCCTGAAACTTCCCTGCTTTAATACCCCTTAGATGAACCTCGCTACCCGTTTTGGTTTTTTTCGTGTGGCCATTGGTTTCATCAGTAATTATTTCAGTGTTCTTACCCATTTTGAAACGGCGCGCCATAAAGGCCTCGGCATTTTTATATGTGCTGTGAACTGTCACCTCGTCGAAATATTTTAAATAGGTGAATCGACCAAATCCTTTTCCCCCAATGTCCATTTTGTTATCGGTGTATAGAGTATCAAATGAAGTACGGTTCTTTTCGTCAAATCCAATGCCGTTGTCTTGAATCCTAAACCCTGTTACATCCGGCAAGCCTTCCATATCTCCCTGCGCAGATCGTTCAATATAGATATGAATGATCCCGTTTTCCTCCTTTGCTTCATCTATAGCTTGTATAGAATTTACGATTACCTCCACGAGCGGCGTATACACGGATGTCCCATGTTTTATATTCTCTACAGCCCGTTTTATATTAACGTTGCTCATTTTTAATTCCTAATCGCTTGAATAGATTTCTATTCTATCACTGATAGTTAAACTTACGAGCGTTTTGGGGCGGAGTATCACCGATATTTTATGCCCTTGCTGTGGGAAGCTCGCCTATCTTTGTAGTATAAGCCGGACTTTTGAAGTTAAACTGGGTGCTCCAGCCCATTTTCACCTGAGTATCCGCTGCAATTCTTCCATAAGGAAAAACTGCTCCAAACGTTTTAAACCTCTCATACGCGCGCACATTGAAGTTTTTATCCTATAGTTGGTACAGTTTTTTGATCTGTGATAAAATGATAAACAATCAAATTTTATCATAGGTAACGTGATGAACACGGAAAAGGGCGGATATAGGGAAGGGGCAGGGCGTAAACCTGGATCGTTGAATAAACGCACGTTGGCCGTTGAACAGAAAATCAAAGAGCTGGGATGCCCATTTGAGGGCATGGCGCGGATTGCGGATAAGGCTGAAAAGGAAGGCGATCTAGCCACAGCGGGACGCATGTACGCGGAACTGGCTTCTTATCAGGCACCAAAGCGAAAAGCGATTGATCCAGCAGAACGTGCGCAGCCGGGGCTTGGCCTAAGGCTTGATCAGATCCAACGTTTGAGAGAACGGATTTTGGCTGGGGATGAAGAAATACATGCCGTGTTAAGTGAGGATGCTGGGGAAGATAATTTGCGATGCATGCAGTAACTTTTTATCCTTAAGGGGTGCCAGCCTCTACGAATAACGTGATCATTTTCTGAAAAATTTCCGGCCAAGTTGTTGAACGGCCATCGCGTAATATGTCTTTAACTGACAGCTTAAAGCCATGATCTTTTGCGCACTGGTACATTAGCTTTTCAATTTCAAGAGATTCACGACGTGCTTGTTCAGCGCCCCTGATTTTTGCTGCTGTACTCAAGCCGTATACAGAACCAATAAAATCATTAATTATGCGGGTCTGTGCTTCAATATGAATGTCTATGCATTTTTCCTGTATTACAGGCAAAAACTTCGTAGTTAGCGCCTTTGTTTCAGAGGGATTTAAGGAAGCCGCATTAATAGGCTCTATGTCTATTTTTCTATCAACAAAATCTACAAGAGCCTCTAATTTTTCGCGCTGCGCAGTGTTGTCTTCTGCATAAACAATGGTGCTATAAAATAGCAATCCAAGGATTGCGAATAGGATCGCTATGCTTTTCTGATATTTATATTTTTGACTTATCTGCATGTTGTATAAACCGTTCCGCCTACAGGGGTGCTGTCACAGTTAACTATTGGGGGGTTTGCCCATTGATCTAAGCGCTCTTGGTAGGCCGCTGCACTGTGTGGCTGATATTGATCTGCAACCTGCCCTGCAACTCCGCCCCAATAGGCTTGTTGTTGAGGTGTCATGTTACAACCACATAAAGCAAAAAGAGTTAAAAACAAAAACTTTGGCATATGTCTCTCCCATAAAAAAATCACCAGAGATGTCCTGCTCTGGTGACCGGGAGTTAATAAGCCGCTATCAAACGACCGCGACGGCCTTTGAGCCGAGGCTTTGGACATACGCCGCCGCCTCCCGGCCATAGACCGAGAAGCGACGTGATGACGGACACGCCACCGTTGATAGCGGGGTTATTAAGGCCCCGGTTCATCACAAGGACAAACCATAACCTTTGTATGGGGAAGAGGCCGCCTTTGCAAGTCGCGGATGCGCCGCCGGACATCGGACACCCTCTAAAGAGGGGTGTCCTGTCTGTCCGTTTCGGTGAGATCATCAAAATCAAAATGTCCGGATTTGTCCGGCATGTCCGCTATCCAGACATAATCCTTGTAAGTCTCTATAATATTTATCTTTTCTAGATTTTTTATCGCTCTTGTGATGGCTGTCCGCACACTGTCCGGCTTGTCCGCATCGGAAATACCCCCTTGTTTGAGAGCTTCCTTGTATTCTTCAAGCTGTGCAACGGTAACAAGGCCCGCTCCCTGCATCATCATCTTCACGCCCTTTGTGTCTAAAAGGGTGCTCAAAATATCAAGGGCTGCTTGTTTTTGTTTTGAAAGCGGTTTGTCTTTTGGCTTCCAGCCGCTCCCCATGTAAGAGATTGTTCCTCCGTTCGTGTCTTCGCCTTCCAAACCTTCTAAAAGCATGGATACAATTTTAAAATTTAAGGGTGCGGGATCTGGGCCGTCTTTTGTCTTCGTGCAGGTAAGAGTTACATTTTCGCTCTCATCCTTTTGAATTTTATATTCATGATCGAGCGCCCCTTTTAGAGACATCGCCCCGCGCGCCCTGCCTTTATCGGCGTGGCCTGAGTGATGGACAATTAAAACCGTGGCTTTGTATCTGTCTTTAAGCGCGTCCACATGCTGAATGAATATGTTCATATCCTGAGTGCTGTTTTCATCGCCGCCACCAAAATTCCGCGCCAGCGTATCGATGATTATCAGCCGCGGGGTAAACCCCGATTTCCTTTTTAGATCATGTATAGCGTCAATAACGGCCTGCGCGCTTTCGTGGTTATAAAACTGCGCCGCTCGCTCCGAAGTAAGTAGAGGGGCTTCCCCGAGCAAAACCTTATTTTGTGCCTGCCATGCCAAAAACCGGCGCGCAAGGCCATTATGACCTTCTCCGGCAATATAGAACACGGCTCCTTGTTCCGCATCATTCCCATGCCAGGGTGTGCCCGTGGCAATGCAGCAGGCCATATCGATCGCAATGAGGGATTTTCCGCAGCCGGGATCGCCAAACATAAGACCCATAGTGTGCTGTTCAAGATAGTTTTTAACCAGCCACCTTGTCGGTGTCATATTCTTGAAAAGCTCATCTAAGGTCAGAAATTTAAAAAGTACTACTTCCTCGCTTGATCCTTCTTTGGGGGGTATCCAGCCATATTCTTTTGCGTAGTATGTAATAGTACCGCCTGTTACGGGCTTGCCCTTGTATCCCGCAAAGGATCGCCATTTCTCCTCTAAGGCTTCTCTGCCAGGATATTCAGACATTGCCTTTGCTCCATTCATCCCAAAGGTTCAGACCCTCCAAACTGCCGTTTGTTTCGTGATATAGGGCCATGCCGATTCTTGACCATGTTTCGTAGCCTATTTGGAAAGGAGGAATATATTTAAGCCTGGATCTGAATTTTGATAGGTCGGTATGCTGGAATATATCCACGGAGGTATCGGGAGAAGGACGTTCGGTTTCAAACTTAAGCGCTAAACCCGTAACAATTTCGTCTATTGAAAATCTTTTTTCAGGGTGCCATTCTTTGACGATAACCCGCCACGGTTTACCATCATTGGCCTGAATATGTTCCGGTTTGCTGTTACTGCCAACGGGAAGGCGCATATACCGCGTCGAAGGGCCTCCCGCGCCTGCATCGCAGTAACCTGCTGCGATAACGGCTTTCTGGATACTGTCCGCCTTCTCAGCATCCATTAAGGGCACTTTTAAAAGATAGCCCCATTGTTCGTTTCCAGGTGAGGTTTCAAACTTCCAAGACGGCGGTAGCATAGGAGGTTTTGCCTTTGTTCCAATGTCATCAAGGGCAACGCAAAGCATTCCTGCAAAGTTTTCTTTCTTTCGTGATATGACGCCGTTAACCTGTTTCATAAGCGATATGCAAAAAAAGTTACTGCTTTCTTCAAGTTCTATTGATAGCGCAGGCGAATAGGGTCTGCCTTTCCATTGACTCTGCACGCCGTGAAAACTGCACACCCATGGGTCGCCCAAGCCAATGAATTTCTGGGCACCTAGAAGCGTGTCCAGAAATATTTCATTTGTTAAGTTGGACATTATTTTCCCCGCAAAACGTAAATCTCAGGATTTTCGTAAGAAAGGTATAGATCGTCAGAATTGAAAGGGGCGTCATTATCATCTCCCGTATTGTAGATAATCTGCACTTGGCCTTGCACACGAACAATGTCTCCAATGTTTATCCTGATATTGGCAGTTTTCTGACTTATATAAACTAGTGCCCATACGACCTCTTCCTTATATACAGTGCGAACTGTATATTCTGTCCGTCCCCAAGAATCTAAATTGGGAGAGACAGCCGATATGATTCCGATACTTTTTGATGATACTTCAGTATTAAATTCAATCATCTAAACCCCCATTAAATTTGAGGATGTTGATAAAACTTTCTTGTCTTCCATAAATTGATTAAGGTCATTCAAATCATAGAGCACGCGTGCGCCTGCCTTTACGTACGGCATCCCGCGCCCGTTTAGTCTTAATCTTTGTAGTGTTTTGGTGGACAACCCTATATAATTTGCCGCTTGATGTTCGTTTAAAAATCGACGGGTTTTTTCGTGTATGCTGTCTTTCATTTTGTCTCTCTATTCTTCCTCAGCACCATGCAGAGGACTTAACGAGACAGATTAAGACAGATGAGGGCGTGTGAATTAACAGGGTCTAAATAACACCATCTGAAAACGTTCTTATAATATCGAATGTTTTCTCTATAATTTTTTCAGGTGTTCTAGGGGAGGGATCCTCATCATCTAGGTCGGGCACTATTTGCAATTGTTCTTCAAATAAACCCAAATAGTGTTGGTAAGTGTGTAAAGCGGTTTTTCCCTTTTTCCCATTCCTCGCCTGTTTTGCCCAATCCTCTAAAGTTTCAGATAAGGGCTTATTATCTCTTTCATTTGTTCTTTTTTGACGTAAGCAATTTTTATCTATGAATGGCTCCGAAATCTTTAAAACTTCTTTTGCGGCGTCTTTTCGTTCGATCTGCCTTTTATTTTTATGGATAAAATCTGTCGCAGCCGCAAGAAGACAACAATCAAGCTGATCGCTTAAACTTTTTTGAACCAGCGCGGGTTTAAACATTGATGTTTTGCAGCCATCATCTAACCTTTCAAGGGCGTGAAGCGCATCCATAAACTCAGAGATTAGGGGAGGGTTAATCTTTAACGAGAAAAGGTATTTTCTGATTGCCTTCATTTGTTTGATTGATAATTCGCGTATCTCTCTCGGATTTTTATCCTCCGGGGTTTTTAAGGGAAATTCAGTTCTTAGAAGAGTGAGATCTTTGACCAATTGATCTAAGGCTTCCGCGCTATGCTGGGCTGATCCTTTCATTGTTTTTTACCGGCTTTAAAGTCCGCGACTTTATTTAAATCATTTTTATAGGTCATGGCCTGCAATATCTTATTGCTGATCGCCTCATTCGCTGTTTGAAGCGGGTCATTTGCAAGGTGTGCGTACCTTTCCGTGGTTTTTGTATCGGCATGGCCTAGAAGTGAGCCCACGACTTTCAAATGGTGCCCGGTGATAACGGCGGTACTCGCGTAATTGTGGCGCAGATCGTGAATATGAACGTCCATAAGGCCGATGGAGAGTTTTAACTTTTCCTTTTTAGCTTCGGACTGTACCGCGTCAAATAATTCTGCTTCCGTCTGCGTTTCAGGAGTCTTCACTTTAAGGTTTGATATAAGGGACGCAAGATGGGTTTGCCGCTCCCATAAATTGAGGGTAGCTAATCGGCAAATACGTTTCCATGGATCTTTGATATTGACCAGCCTTGTGCCGTTTTTCTTGCCGCATATCACGTAGGGGTTGCCCTCAATCTGCGGTAATTCGGAAAGGATCATCAGGGCAGGGGCAGAAAGATATATCGTTTTTTGTCCCGTCTTGCTTTCCTGCAGCCGGATAAGCCTGTTTTGGAAATCAACGTCGCCCCATTTCAAATCAAGGATTTCGTTCCGTCTTGCGCCAGTGAATAGCAAAAGGCGTATGGCGGCAGTGACGTATTGCGTAACGGCATTTTCTTCTGTCTCGCCACTTTTATGCTTTTTGTGGCTTTGCTCTTTCAAAAATCTGTATCGTTCTTCGTATTGGCTCATGGCTTGGCTCAGGCAGAAAAGTTCTTCTTCTGATAAAAACCGCTCCCGGGACTTTTCCTTATATTTTTCGATAAACCGACATGGGTTTGTTCCTTGGTCCCTGTATTCCTGTCTTTCACACCAATTGAGAAAGGCGGACAGCATCTGTAACAGTCGGTTTGCTTGAGGGGCTATATGGGCATTCGCGATATGCAAACGTGAGATGTCGGCGGCGATGATGTCTTTAACCCTGTATTTCCCCAGTGTGACTTTCACCATGCGGTCATACATCCGGCGGTATTCGTTTAGGGTGCGTTCACCGCGCTTTCCCTGCCCATGCTTCATAAAGAGGTCAAACGCCTCATTCATATCAGGGGAGGTTCTGTCCTTTTCACGCTCAGAGGCCGGATCTTTCCCCTGCGAGACAAGACCAAGGATTCGTTTTGCCTCGTCCCTGGCTGTGTCTGGCGTCCAGGGTGCGCCAAGTTTGCCAATCTTATAGAAGCGTTGCCTTGCGGCCCTGCCACTGCCCACGCGGTATTTCACGACGAAAATCTTGTCCTGCTGCTGGCAACGGCATCCAAAGCCCGTTGTGTCGGTATCCCATAGCGTCTCTGATGGCTTTATATCCTTGACGCTGTTTAGGGTGATTTTCTTGGTAGGCATAAACTTTCCTCTCTATGAATGTAGCTGCAAATATCAATCTGCAACCACCTAGCAACCACCATAATGAGTAATGGTGAGGAGAGTCTGGGTCAAGTGTCTTCTTAAGTCATTGTTTTGTATTGATTGTGAGTAATGGTGAGGAAGCCTGACTTGTATAACCTTCTTTCTTCTAAGCAGGGGGTTGCAGGTTCAAGTCCTGCCGGGCACGCCATTCCTATATTTGGCCGCGATGACAGAAAATAGAAAAATAAAAACCATATTCCTTAACGGAAAAGCTGTAGGCGAGTATGAATCTTCAGGTAATCCTGAGACGGATATTCAAATTGTACAGACCTATCTAAAAGATAAGGAGCTTTGGAAAGAAAGTTCTGTCGTTGATTCTATGTACCAGCAAGCAAACTCTTTCGCAGCAACGGCCAAGGATTTATATGAGCGCGACCTTAGAACCACTCCTATAAAGAGCATGTGGAGCATAACGCCATTTATTGTTAATGCGGCCTTTGGTGCAGAAATGTATCTGAAAACGATGCACAAAATTGGCGAAAAAGATGTACGCGGACATGATTTGCTGGATTTGTATAACAGCTTACTTGACGAACAAAAGGCGATTATTCAGCGATCCGCGCAGGACATACGACGCAATTATAAGTTAGAAGACGGCGTTGATATCGTCTCGTGCATTTCTGATCTAAGACAAGCGTTCGTAGAATGGCGCTACTTTTATCAGAGTGAAAATCTCAAAGGCACTGAATTTCAATCTGTTCGTTTTACCATGCATGTTTTGCATGAGGCGTACTGTAGATTAAGAGAAATGGCCAATCTTGATACTCAAAAAAGGAACTCTAAATCTTGAGCGCAAGGCATTATATCATCATTTTAAGTGGCTTAGACTGGCGACAGGACATGCGCCTTCTGTAATTGCTTCAACTTGATATCCATCTTTCCTCATCCAACTCCATTGCCGTGCACAACGCTCCGCTGTTGCCGGGGCTTCCGACTCAACGGATTATGTATTCGTCGTTCGTTCACGGCTTTTTCAACTTTTTAAAAAGGGGAATTTAAAATGGGTCTTGGTTGTTGCAATAAAATGGTTGCCGAAATGCTGGGCACTGCCTGGCTGGTCATCGGCGGCGTCGGTTCCGCGGTGTTCGCGGCGGCGTATCCTGAACTGGGTATCGGCTTTCTGGGCGTATCACTTGCGTTCGGTATAGCCGTCATCACCGGCGCGTGGGCGTTCGGCGGTATATCGGGCGGGCATTTCAATCCGGCCGTCACGCTTGGCCTGTTCGCGGGCGGAAAATTCTGCGCCAAATCGGTGATCCCATACATAATCGCGCAGATTGTCGGCGCATGTATAGGCGCGGGCGCGATATACCTGATCGCGACGGGCAAGGCGGGATTTGACGCATCTGCCGGATTCGCTTCCAACGGTTTCGGCGAACATTCGCCGGGCGGCTACAGCATGGTCTCATGTTTTATGGCCGAAGCGTTGCTCACGGGCTTCTTCGTGCTCGTCATCCTCGCCGTCACACGCGAGGGCGGAGCGGGGGGCATGGCGCCGCTTGCCATCGGCCTTTGCCTCGTGCTGACCAACCTCGTGGCGATCCCGATCACCAACGCCTCGATCAACCCGGCGCGCAGCACTGGCCCTGCGCTGTTTCAGGGCGATTGGGCGATTGACCAGCTCTGGTTGTTCTGGGCCGCGCCTATCGTCGGCGCTATCGTGGCGGGGCTTGTTAGTCGCTGCGTGTTCGGTCCCTGCTGTGGTAAAGACACAGAGAACTGCCATTAAATAATATTTGCGATAATAAATAAAAGCCCTCGTGAAAACGGGGGCTTTTTATTGCGGGCAAAAAAAGGTCCGGAGAACCGAAGCTCTCCGGACAAACGGCGGTAATAGAGGGTGTGTAATTATTTAGTAGCTGGATTTCTTGTTTTTGGCAAGAAGAAAAGTGAAAAATCAAGTCTAAATCTGTTCTGTGAAACGAATAGTGAAACACGAATAATAAAAGAATGAAAAAGCGGCTTTGACTATTATTCTAAGACATAAGTTATTTCTTTAAAGAATAGATATACTGATGAGTATTTGAAAAAAATTTACACTTTTAAAAACAAATATTACAACTTGGGTAAATCACAACCGCGCAAATGAAGCACAGGCTACAATTACTGCGAATACTGACAGGTGTTTGAGATATACTTAAACAGAAGGGCAGTTATGCGGAAAGCTCAACCGGCGTGCCGGCGGCTTCATCGCCCCATTCGCTCCACGATCCGTCATAAATCGCCGCATCCTGTTTGCGCGCTTTAAACAGGGCGAGTGCAACCGTGCAGGCGGTGACACCGCTGCCGCAACTCACGGCGATTTTATCCGCTGCGTCGATATTCTGCGCTTTAAATATCCGTTCCAGTTCTTCGGGTAATCTTATCGCACGTGATTGCGGATTAATAAGATCGCCGAACGGAAGATTATAACTGCCCGGAATATGGCCCGAGCGTTTCCCGGCCCATGGTTCTTGCACTGCGCCGAAAAACCTTCCCGGCGGCCTTGCATCGAGCACACGAATATCATGCGTATCTATATTATTGAGAAGATCGTTCTTACTGACGATCAGGTTGTTGCGCATCGTTGCCGTGAATTGTTCCATCTTCGGCACTTCGGCGGGGCCGCTGACGATGCGATAACCACCGTCCATCCATGCTTTAATGCCACCTTCCAAAACATAGACTTTCTCATGTCCGAAGGCGCGGAACATCCACCACGCGCGGGACGACGCCATATATGCGCCGCTTTGGTCATACACCACGACATGATCCTTGTTCGATATTCCCATGGCGGAAACGCAGGCGGCGAAATATTCGGCGTCCGGCATAGTGTGGGGAAGCGGCGCGTCCTGGTCTGCAACCACATCTATATCGAAAAATTGCGCGGTATCGATGCGCTGTGTCAAAAACGCATCGAACGGCGATGCATTGCCGCCGGGCAGGGAATAGGTGGCGTCGAGAATTTTAATCGGTTCCTTACCGCCCAGAAGATAATAAATATCTTCGGCGTGGATCACTCCATTGTCGGAAAGCAATGCGGTCATCCCACTAACATGAACGGATTCTATGGCAAGGCAAGGTCTTGATGATTGACATAAGGTCAAAAAGCGCTAATCTGCCGCCACTTAAGTAGGACCATTAAGTACAATGCCTGACAATCTTTACGATCACTTCTTTCATGACTTCCCCGAGCTGGAGGGGCGCGTCTGCTTTATCGGTGACGATGAAAGGACAGAGAATTTCCTGCAGCAAGTAAGATCGACCAACCCGACAATACATGACGCCATAGAACGGCTTGTCGCCGAAACCCAAGACCGGGTTTGCACTATGTGGTTCCCGCACGGTGAAAATCACATCTGTATTGTCAACATTCCTGAAAAAATAGATTTTTTGGCAACAATCCATGCGCCGCTCATCCGGCATGAAGGTGATCTTTCGGCCTTCAAGGAGATTGCCTCGCATCATGAAATCGGCCATGCCATCCTTCAACTTCTACATCCTGCAGGTTTGCCACATTTTAATGGTGCGTGGAAATCAAAGGCAGATATGGAACGAGAGTCCTTTAGCGAAAGGTTTGCAGATGCCTATGCCTCCTTGAAATTCATTCAGGAGCATGAAAGCGAAGGAACGGCGCTCGTCAAACGATTTTCAGATTTGCGCATTCTATCTGCCTTGAAAAAAAGTGAATCCAGACATCTGACTTATATTGTACTGGATTCGATTGCGCAGCGCTTTCCAAACGGTGATGAGCTAAAAGACCTTTCCTCCATGAGGATTGCGCATATGGCGCTGGGCATCGCGCTCGAACATAATTACAGCTATATGAAGATGGAAGATAATTTGCAGCAGTGGCAAAAGGCGGTTTCTGATCCTACCTATCAGGACTTATCGCAACCTTCGATACCAAGGTTATTTAAAGCGATCAATAACCAGTTGAACGTGCCTGTCGAAGCTATTTCAAAGTTTGTTTTTGACTGCGGCTTTAAACCCGGTGAACTGAAAACCGAATTCCTGAAAAGCGGGGCTATGAAAGCTGTGGTTGGCCTAGATATGTCGAGCAATCCTTACGAAGATATTGCGGCGGTGAAGGGACATATAGAAGAATTTATTTTTAGCGGCGGTCGTCATGGCTCTTCCGATAATCAATTTCCGGGCCTTGGGGTGTTTCTTAAACGCGCTGTGGGAACATTTGCCGGCAATCGATACGCCTTGCTGAATGCGGCGGCATCCCCTGCATTTTTGAATGATATGGTGCATAGACACTTTATGCGTCAAAGGATCATCACCCTCTCGCAGGCGCCTCAAATCTTATAATAAGTGGCTGAAAAAAATGGCTCCCCGGGACGGGATCGAACCGCCGACCAAGTGATTAACAGTCACCTGCTCTACCGCTGAGCTACCGAGGAACGCGGGGGTAATTACTAATGATTTTTGGGGGTGGCGTCAACTATGTTGCGAAGGGGCCAAAAGGGCAGGATTCCAAGCCTTTAACCCTAGCGCAGATGACACGCCGCCCGCGCCAACGTATGGGCCTTGCCATGGTTGATATTGGTGCCGGCCACCTGGATGATATGTACGCTTGTCATGCCCTGAATCAAATCTATCGCGTGCTCAAAATGGTCAAGCAGAGGGGGGATTCTTTTGGATGATGTTGTAATGGCGCGTTTGTTAAGCCAGTCGATAACATTTGAGCAATCCATGTAAAGCCGCACCTTCGAATGCCTGTCAACACGTTGCATTGCGTAATTGGCAGCGGCAAGTTCGGCTATATCAGATCCGTGTGGCTGATAATCTCTATGAATATCGGACAGCCGGGCGCTGCCTTCGCGTATCTTCCCGTCTGTAGCGCGGATAATCCAGCCAGTGCCGCCGACGCTCCGATTGTGCCGCCAGCTTCCGTCCGTCCAAACATCTACAAATTGAGCACTCATGCGGCCCTTCTAGGAAAGATTTCGCCTTATGTCAATGCTATTTAGCTGGCAAAACACACAGGGAAGGGGGGCTGGAGGCACGAGCGGGAGTCGAACCCGCCTACAAGGATTTGCAGTCCTCTACATAACCGCTCTGACATCGCGCCATCCAAGGGTTATGGTGATAGAGACAGGGGGCTGTTCTGTCAATGGAAATTGGATATTGGATGATTGGATGATTGGATGTAAAGTCTCTCTAGTTTTCCAATCATCCAACCTCTAATCATCCAATATTCAGCATGAATTTCACCGCCGCGCGCATAAATATGGTCGATAGCCAGATCCACACTATGGGTGTGGTGAGCGAGCCTATTTTAGAGGCTTTCCGTACCGTCCCGCGTGAAGAATTCGTACCGGAAGGGAAAAGGGGCATCGCCTACTGCGATGAAGACATGCCTGTCTCCAAAACCCGCTGCCTGATGGAACCTGTCACGCATGCAAGGTTAATCCAAGCCGCGACGCCCGCCGCGAATGACACGGTGCTCGATGTCGGTACGGCCACGGGCTATTCCGCCGCTATCTTGTCCAAACTCACATCCCGCGTTGTCGCGCTCGAACCCGATGCGCAATTGCTCGCACAGGCAGAAAACACATGGGCCAGACTGGGGTATTCCAATATCCTGCCGCACCAGGGCGCGTTTGAAACCGGTGAGGCGCCTTATGCTCCTTACACGCTGATTTTTGTCAATGGCACCGTAGCGTCCGTTCCCGATGCGCTGATTGCGCAACTTGCGCCCAATGGCCGCCTTGTGGCCGTGGTCAAAGGCCGCAATGACAAAATCGGCCGCGCCATGCTGTTTTTAAAATCCACCCATGGAACGGTGAGCGAGCGCGTCCTCTTCGATGCCGCCGTGCCCTACCTGCCGGGCCAAGAGCCTCGCAATGAGTTTGTATTCTAAATAAATTTCTGTCATCCCCGCGGCCTTGCGTTAGCAAGGCTAAAACAGCGGGGATCTGGGATGAGTGCGGCAATTTGCCGCGCACTTTTTAAATACCGGATGCCCGCCTTCGCGGGCATGACAAGGAAGTTTTTGTAATAGATGAGGAAAACTCCGGGCAGGGGCTTTGACAAGCCAAGGCCGATCATGGAAACTGAGTCGTTACTGTAACTCCTAATATTCGAACAATTTTTATGGCCGCCGATAAAACACCAGAGCAGGAACCATCAATCGAGGAAATCCTGGCATCCATTCGTCAAATCATCTCTGATGATGACGAAAAGGAGCCGGAACCGGCTCCTGTTGTGGCTGCGCCACCGCCACCTCCCCCACCGCCTCCTCCTCCTCCTAAACCAAAGGAAGATGTGTTGGAACTGACCAATCCGATCAGGGATGAGCCGGAGATAGATATGCAGGAATCTCCGCCGCCGGAGATTCCTAAAGTCCCAGCGTCCGATATCCTGACCGAATCCGCCCGCAACGCCACGATTTCAAGCATGGCGAAACTGGCAGGGAACATGCCGATCACGAAACACCGGGAATACGGCAATATCACGCTGGAAGATCTGGTGCGCGAAATGCTCCATCCGATGCTCAAGGACTGGCTCTCCGACAATCTGCCGCCGATGGTTGAGCGCATGGTCCAAAAAGAGCTGGAAAAGCTTGCCCGTCAGGCTCAGGACGTTTAGATTACTCCCTCAATTTAAGAGGGCGTAATGCTGGAAAAAACTTTCAACCCTGCCGATATCGAACAAGCCCGTTACAAGGAATGGGAAAAATCGGGTGCGTTCGCCGCGCACCCGGAAAAGAACGAAGCGCCGTGGGTTGTGATGATGCCGCCGCCCAACGTGACGGGCAGCCTTCACATGGGACACGCGCTCAACATGACGTTGCAAGATATTCTCACGCGCTATAATCGCATGAACGGCAAAGACACGCTCTGGATGCCGGGCACGGACCACGCCGGAATTGCAACCCAGATGGTCGTTGAACGCCAGTTGGACGAAGAAGGGATCAAGCGCCGCGATCTGGGCCGCAAGAAATTCCTCGAACGCGTCTGGAAATGGAAAGAATATTCCGGCGGTACGATCACATCGCAGCTTCGCCGCCTTGGTGCGACGCCGGACTGGAGCCGCGAAGCCTTCACGATGGATGACAATCTTTCCAAAGCCGTCGTCAAAGTGTTCGTCCAGCTTTACAAAGATGGATTGCTCTATCGCGATAAACGCCTCGTCAACTGGGACCCGAAATTCCACACCGCTATTTCCGATCTCGAAGTTGAACAGCGCGAAATCAAAGGCCATATGTGGCACATCCAATACGCGATTGAGGGTGACAAAGCCCGCACGATCACGATTGCCACCACGCGCCCTGAAACCATGCTGGGCGATACCGCGATTGCCGTTCATCCGGATGATGATCGTTATAAAGACCTGATCGGAAAAATGGCTATTGTTCCAATTTGTAATCGCCTGATCCCGATTGTAGCTGACGAATATGCCGATCCGGAGCAGGGGTCCGGCGCTGTCAAAATCACGCCTGCGCACGATTTCAACGACTTCGAAGTCGGCAAACGTCACAACCTGCCCAAAATCAATATTTTTGATATTAATGCGCATTTGAATGAAAACGCGCCCGAAGGCTATGTCGGCATGGAACGTTTTGCCGCCCGCAAGAAAATCTTGAAAGAACTCGAAGAACAGGAACTGCTCGTCAAAGTCGATAACATCACGCACACGGTCCCGCATGGTGATCGCTCCGGCGTTGTCATCGAACCGTACCTGACGGACCAATGGTATGTAGACGCCAAGAAAATGTCACAGCCTGTGGTCGCCGCCATCAAGGCCGGCAAAACAGAATTTGTTCCAAAAAACTGGGAACAGATCACCTTCAACTGGGTCGATAATCTTCAGCCTTGGTGCGTTTCGCGCCAATTATGGTGGGGCCACCAAATTCCCGCTTGGTTCGATGCGGACGGTAAAATCTACGTCGCCGAAACCGAAGAAGAAGCGCAAAAACAGGCGGGCGATAAAAAACTCACCCGCGATGAAGACGTGCTCGACACATGGTTCTCATCCGCGCTCTGGCCGTTCTCGACTCTCGGCTGGCCGGAAAAAACGCCGGAACTTGATAAATACTATCCCGGCGATGTTCTGGTCACGGGGTTCGATATCATCTTCTTCTGGGTGCTTCGCATGATGATGATGGGCATTCATTTCATGGGCGACGTGCCGTTCAAAAAAGTCTATCTGCACGCGCTGATCCTCGATGCCAAGGGGCAAAAAATGTCCAAATCAAAGGGCAACATCATCGATCCGCTGACGCTCATCGATAAATTTGGTGCCGACGCATTGCGCTTCACGATGTCTGCATCCGCCGCGCAGGGGCGCGACATTCGCATGTCCGAAGAACGCGTCGAAGGCTATCGCAATTTTACGACGAAACTCTGGAACGCTTCGCGCTATTGCGAAATGAACGACGCTTTGCCTAAAAAAGATTTCGATCCGGTATCGGTAAAAAACGTCATCAATCAATGGATTATCGGTGAAGTGACCAAAACCGCCAAGGGAATAGAAGACGCGCTGGCGGCCTATAAATTCAACGAAGCGTCGGCGGCAATTTATCAATTCACATGGGGCACGTTCTGTGATTGGTATCTGGAATTTACGAAGCCTATCCTCTCCAATGTCATCCTGAGCGATAGCGAAGGATCTCGAGATTCTTCGCCTGCGGCTCAGAATGACATCGCAGACGAAACACGCGGCACGACAGGTTGGGTGCTGGATCAAATTCTGCACCTGCTCAACCCGTTCATGCCGTATGTGACGGAAGAACTCTACGCCAACATCGCAAAACGCGACAAAGACGACACGCTGCTCTCCAGCACATGGCCGACTTACGCGGCATCGTCGATCAAAAAAGAAGCCGATAACGAAATCGCTTGGCTACAGAAAGCAATTTCCACCATCCGTTCTGTCCGTTCCGATATGAACGTTCCGGCCGGTGCAAAAATAGCACTGATGATTCAAGATGCGAACACGGCGACGAAATCGCGCGTCACCACCTATGAAGCGATCCTGAAACAAATGGCGCGCCTTGAATCCGTGACTTGCGAAGTGGCCAAAGCGCCCGCACGTTCGATCAAAGCCATCGTCGATGAAGCGACCTTTATCCTGCCCATCGCCGATCTGATTGATTTGGACAAGGAGCGGGAGCGCCTGAACAAGCAAATCGCCAAGCTTCAGGACGATATAAAGAAGACCGAGGACAAGCTGAACAACCAGCAATTCGTCGCCAATGCGCCCGCAGAAATCCTCGATGAATTCAGGAACCGCAAGGTGGAAGCTCTTGGAATGATTGAGAAATTAGCAACCGCGTTAAGCCAGCTCGAAGCCGCTTGATTTGCTTTGACGTAATCTCCATCCGGGACTAATCTTTTCACGAAATTATAAGAGTAAGGATTAGTACCATGAGCATTTTAAGACCTCTCGCAACCGCCATCGCAGCATCCACGATCTTTGCACAAAGCGCAGGCGGGCAGCAAACCTATGTACCAGTCGATTTAAATTCAGATATTCCAATCTTATGCCCAATATTTGGAGAAAATGATCCTATTACTAAATGTACTCAGGGTGGAAGGCAGGTTGATCCAGAACAAGTAAGGCACAGGAAAGAGTGCCAGATGCTCACAGCCACAGAAGCAACTGTGATGAAGGTAATAGGCGTAGGCCGCATTAAAATTAGCACGGGATGTCTGACCCTCATTCGATAAATTTTTTGGAACGATAAGACAACAAAAACGCCGTCACCGTGTTGCCCTTGTCTCTGAGTTTGCTGATTAAAAATGAAACGTGAAAGAATAATTGCCTGTGCTTTGAGCGCCGTTATGACGGCGGCGATGGCGCAGGGTACCGTAAAACTCATGGGGTCTACGATTGGCGTTAATTTCGACCAATTCCACCGGGCCGTGGAGATCATCGACGATGACGGTCAATATGCCACCTCTCAATTTATACAAGCCTGCGATTATCTGACCCAGACATTGGGAAGCTCGGGCGATGCCCTGAAGCAATTGATAAACCCCGAAAAGCACGACCCACGACTTAAGCGCTGCCAAAGCGCCATTCGATATTTTCGGGTTGGATAAACAAAAAGGCCGCTATTCCAGCGGCCTTTCTTAATTCTCTGAAACTCAAAACAAGGCTTACTTCTTGCCTTTGTCCGTGTCGGCAGCGGCGGCTGCATCTTCGCGGCCAGCATTGCCGGACAGAAAGGCGCCATATTTGTTTTCGAATTTTTTAAGCTGTTGTTTTTCGACAACTTTCTGCGTACCGCCTTGCCAAGCAGGGTGGGACAGGGGATCAACGTCGAGGCGCATCTTTTCGCCCGGTTTGCCCATGCAGGAGCGGGTTTTGTATTCGGTACCATCCGTCTGAACGATAACGACTTCGTGGTAATCGGGGTGAATATCGGCTTTCATTTCGGTCGTCCTTTGTATAATTTCGGTCCTGTTTCTATGAGATTTGGAAGGGAAATGCAAGCAAATGTGGTGGCTGCCGGAGAACTTTAAGGCCCAAAGGCCTTATCTGGAGGTCCGGGGGGCTGTAATCCGCGCCACCAGGCGGTTTTTTGACGATTTGGGCTTTGCCGAAGTCGAAACCCCCATCCTCCAGACCTGCCCGGTTATTGATGCCCATATAAGGGCTTTTGGTACGAATTTACGGGGGGTAGACGGGGAAATAGCCCGCCGCCTATACCTGCACACCAGCCCCGAATTCGCCATGAAAAAGCTGATGGTGGCGGGGATGGAGCGGATATATCAAATCTGTCATGTCTTCCGGAACGCCGAGGACAGCAAGCGCCATTCCCCGGAATTTACCATGATCGAATGGTACAGGACGAACGCCGATTACAACGACATCATGAGGGACTGCGAAGGACTGCTGCGTCAGGTTGCTTACGCCGCTGGGATTAAACGCTACATCTATAAACAATATGGCTGCGATCCGTTCGGGGAGTTTGAGCGGCTGACGGTACGGCAAGCATTCGTGAAATATGCGGGTTTCGATATCGCGGATTATCTGGAGAACACCGAAGGATTTCGTGCGAAGGTGCGGGGGATCGGCCTTCGCGCCGCCGATGACGATCACTGGGACGATCTGTTCTTTCGCGTCATGGACGCCAAAATCGAACCCAATCTGGGCATGATGCAGCCGACCTTTCTGTGCGATTACCCGATCGCCATGGCCTCGCTCTCACGCCCCAAAAAAGACGATCCGCGCTTTGCGGAGAGGTTCGAGCTGTATGTCTGCGGCATAGAGCTTGCCAACGCTTTCTCCGAACTCACCGACGCCGCCGAACAACGCAAGCGTTACCACATCGAAATGGAAATCAAGCAACGGCTTTACGGCGAGACCTATCCGCTCGATGAGGAATTCATCGCGGCTCTTGAACACGGCCTGCCCGAAAGCGGCGGTATCGCGCTCGGCATGGATCGTTTGGTTATGCTCGCAACGGGCGCTTCAGATATAGATCAAATCCTTTGGTGCGGAAAACCATGATGAAATTTTTAAAGTCCTCTCATCCTGTCATCCCGAGCGTAGCCGAGGGATATTTGCTCTATCCGTTCCGTCGAAGATTCCTCGACTTCGCTCGGAATGACAACGTAATAATGAACATTCTTTCCTTGGTAACAGTCCTTATTCTAACAGCCTGCGCCACGGGCCCAAAACCCGGCGAATTGCCACCTGCTGGCAATTGCACATTTTATGAAGCGGGCGATGCATCATGGTACGGTAATGAACTCTTGGGCAACCGCACGGCCAATGGTGAAATGTTTGTGCCTGACGGCATAACCGCCGCGCATAAAACTTTGCCGTTTGGCACCATGGTTCGCGTGATGCTAGACGGCAACAAAGGCAATCCCGATGGCGTCATCGTCCGCATCAACGATCGTGGACCGTTCGTGCGTGGACGCATTATTGATCTCTCCTCAGGCGCAGCAAAAATCCTCGGTATGAAATACACGATGCCGGTGCATATCTATCTTTGCCGTTAACTCTTGTCATCCCGAGCGAAGCCGAGGGATCTTTGGCCTAACCGTTCCATCATAGATTCCTCGGCTTCGCTCGGAATGACAGTCATGGGGGAAATTTGATTTCAGTGATAAAAGCCGTTAAGGTCAAAACTATGTCCCGATTGTTGCTCATATTCGCGGCTCTTTGCGTTATCCCTCATATTGCAAGGGCAGGCCCCGCATCCTGTTCTGAGGAAGTGGAGCGCGGCGTTGCAAGCTGGTACGGCCCGGGCTTTGAAAACGCTCTGACGACCAATCATGAAATGTTCGATCCTGCATCGATGAGTGCTGCGCATCCGACGCTCCCGTTCGGCACCGTTTTAAAAGTCACCAATATGCGCAATTACAAAAGCGTCTTTGTCCGCGTCAATGATCGCGGCGGATTCAGTAGCGAACGGGTGATAGATGTCAGCGAAGGCGCCGCGCAGCAACTCGATATGATTGACGACGGGACCGCGCCCGTCGCCATATTCCGCTGTAACGATTAATCTTTGCGCTGATTGATGTTGGACGTTCTGGGCTGGCGGTTCGACGCGTTCGCAACATTACCCGTGGCTGGCTCGATCTCCGCCAATACCTCAGCCGTTGTGTCCGGATTGGCTGGTTTTGGCTTCGGCTTTGTAACGGCTGCCGTGCGTGGCGGGCAGGCGTTACGGTTTGTGTTGACCGGATATCCCGTCACGATATCGTCTTTTTCTTTGTCCAAAACAACGCGGATTTTAATGTCATTGACTTCGTCTGTAGCAACAAAATAGCCGTTCTTTTGCTGCTTCCATTTCAGATTGTCATTGGCGGCGACTTTTTTGATGCTGCTGATAATCTCGCCATCGCTCCAGCCCTGCGGGAATTCAGATTTACAGTCTTTGCCCGCGCCGAATTTATGGCCGCCGCCTGTTTTATCACCAACAAGAATATGTTGCCTCGTTTCCTGGCTGATGCCGGGGGCGTCAAGCTGGCTAAGCATAGGCATAGCATCACGCTTTATATAGGCCGCAGCGCCAGCACCGCCAATCAGCGCAAGACAGGTAACAGCGATGATAATTTTATTGCGTTTGTTGTTCATGATATTCCCCTTTACTATGATATAAATTCTTCAACCCTCAGTGATGTACCCTCAATTGCGACGACCTTCACCTTCATGCCTGCCGGAAGGTCTTTATAAGAAACGATTTTCCATCGCGTGTCATCGACATGCAATTCACCCGTGCCGTTCACGATATCCTTGGTGAGTGTGAAATGCCGTCCGATATATTGTTCGCCGCGGCGGTTCATGCCCTTGGCGTTGTCTTTTGCGGGATGTTTCTTGCGATAGAATTGCCATCCGAACGCGCCGATCACAGCGATCACTGACCAGATCAATATCTGCGGCATCCACAGCAGAGTGGGGATCAGGAACACCAGAACGCCAACGAACAGCGCGGCAATCCCCATCCATAAAAAGATCGCGCCGAACACGAGTATCTCGAGACCGAGCAGGATAAGCCCGAGAACAAGCCAGTGCCAGTATTCTATCGCGTTCAAAAAATCCATGTCTTAGGCCTTCTTCCTTGCAATGTCCTGCACAAGGTCCGTAATTCCCGCAATGGAACCCATAACGCCTGTGGTTTCTAGCGGCATAAAAATTGTTTTCTGGTTCGGAGATGCGCCAAACACTTTGAGTGCGTCGATATATTTTTGTGCTACGAAATAATTGATTGCTTGCACATTGCCGCCGGAAATCGCTTCCGACACCATTTGCGTGGCGCGGGCCTCAGCTTCGGCGGAACGTTCACGGGCCTCGGCATCGCGGAAAGCCGCTTCTTTACGGCCTTCGGCTTCGAGCATCGTCGCCTGTTTTTCGCCTTCGGCGCGCAGGATAGAGGCTTCACGTGCGCCTGATGCCTCCAGAATCGTCGCGCGTTTGTCGCGTTCCGCTTTCATCTGGCGGGCCATTGAGTCAACGAGGTCACGTGGCGGTGCGATATCTTTAATCTCGATGCGCGTGACTTTGATTCCCCATGGTGCGGTGGCGTCATCGACGATGGTAAGAAGGCGCGCGTTGATCTGGTCGCGCTCGGACAGCAATTCATCGAGCGTCATTGAACCCATCACGGTGCGAAGATTCGTCATAGTCAGGTTGAGGATAGCGTTTTCAAGACCGCGCACTTCATACGCCGCTTTGGCCGCATCCAGAATTTGATAGAAGACGACGCCATCGACTTTGACGAGCGCGTTGTCTTTGGTGATGACTTCTTGGCTTGGAACGTCCAGAACCGTTTCCATCATGGAAACTTTCGCGCCGACATTGTCGATAATAGGCACAATGAAATTCAATCCGGGGTTCAGGGTTTTTGTGTAACGGCCGAACCGCTCGATTGTGTATTCCATCCCTTGCGGCACGGCTTTGACGCCCTTGACGATAATGACGACGGCGAGAGCCGCGATGACGATGACGAATGCTTCCATAATATTTTCCTGATGTTGAGGGCAGGTAAATATTACGTCATTCAGGGGCGGACGCCAAAGCCGGTAAAGGCTTTATGCGCTCTAGTCCACAATGTTTTCGTTAAGCGGCGAGGGATTTTCCGGCGCTGCGAAGGTCCTCAAACGCCTCATCCATCCGCTTGACCAGGCCTTTTTCACCGACACGCAGCCAGACGCGGGGGTCATACTGCTTTTTGTACGGCTTACCGTCATCCGGATCGATCTGGTAGGCGAAGGCTTTTTCATTGTCCCAGACATACTGGCCGATAGCGTGCGCGAAAGCGAACTGGGTGTCGGTGTCGATGTTCATCTTGAACACGCCATAACCGAGGCTTTCCGTGATCTTGTCTTTTTCCGAACCCGAGCCGCCGTGGAAGACGAGATCGAGCGGGTTGTGGCCTAAGCCTTTGACCTTCTGGACGAGGTCCTGCGAATTTTTCAGGATATCGGGGCGCAGCTTGACGTTGCCGGGCGAATACACGCCGTGCACGTTGCCGAACGATGCCGCCGTGGAGAAGTGGCCGATAGGCGCCAGAACTTCATAGGCACGCAGAACGTCTTCAGGTTGCGTGTAGAGTTTCGCGTTGTCGATATCGTCCGAACCGACGCCATCTTCTTCGCCGCCCGTGACGCCGAGTTCTATCTCGATGGACATGCCGAGCGGCACCATGCGTTTCAGGATGCGTGCGCATTCAGCCAAGTTTTCCTCGATAGGTTCTTCGGACAGATCGACCATGTGAGAGGAAAATAGCGGGAAGCCACGTTTTTTATAGAATTCCGTGCCGTAATCAACCATCGCATCGACCCATGGGATCAGTTTCTTGTTCGCATGGTCGGTGTGCAAGATGACGCAGATGCCGTAATGTTCGGCCAGCGCGTGAACGTGAAGGGCTGCGGATACTGCGCCGAGTGTCTTTGCTTTGAAAGGATCCGCCATGCCTTTGCCGGCATAGAATTCCGCACCGCCGTTCGAAAGCTGGATGATAACATCCGACTTGTTCTTGGCGGCGGATTCCAGAACCGCGTTGATCGTGTTGGTGCCGATCACGTTGACGGCCGGAAGGGCGTATTCGCCGTCCTTGCAGGCCTTGATCAGCGTCTGGTAATCATCGCCCCAGACAACCCCGGGTTTCAGTTTGGACATCGTTCTTTCTTTCCTTTTGTTGTCATCCTGAGCGTAGCGAAGGATCTCATGAGATCCTTCAGTCGCTAACGCTCCTTCAGGATGACATCGTTAAATTACGCCGCTTTGCTTTTCGCGTCATACCCGACAGCATGCATTTTCGCGGCCGTGTCTAGCATACGGTTCGAAAAGCCCCATTCATTGTCGTACCAGCTCATGATACGCACCAGCTTGCCATCGACGACTTTCGTTCCAGCATATGAGAAGATGGACGAATGGGCATTGTGGTTGAAGTCGCTTGATACGAGCGGTTCATCATACGCATCCATAATGTTCGTCATGTCGCCGAGTGCTTTTTTGATCGCGGCGTTGACTTCTTCGGCCGTTGTTTCGCGGGATGCAATGAACTTCAGGTCGACAACTGAAACGTTCGGGGTCGGAACGCGAAGCGACACGCCATCCAGCTTGCCTTTTAATTCAGGCAACACTTTGCCGACAGCCTTGGCAGCACCCGTAGATGTCGGGATGATGTTTAATGCTGCCGCACGTGCGCGGTGCAGGTCTTTGTGGAACGTGTCGACCGTGTTTTGGTCGCCGGTATAGGAATGGATCGTCGTCATGAATCCGCTCTCGATGCCGATCGCTTCGTGCAGAACTTTTGCAACGGGAGCGAGGCAGTTCGTGGTGCAGGACGCGTTGGACACAACCGTGTGCTCGGGTTTCAGCTTGTCGGAATTCACGCCGTAAACAACCGTAATGTCTTCTTCTTCGCCCGGAGCGGAGATCAGGACTTTTTTTGCGCCTGCGGTCAGGTGCATCGCGGCTTTGTCGCGCTTGGTGAAAATGCCCGTACATTCGAACACGATGTCGATTTTTAGATCGCCCCATGGCAGTTTCGTCGGGTCTTTTTCTTGTGTGACGATAACAGGCTTGCCGTTGATCATCAGGGTCTTGTCGTCTTTGACTTCGACCGGGAACGGGAAGGGTCCGTGAACCGAGTCATATTTCAAAAGGATTTTGTTGCCTTCGAGTGTCGCGAGATCGTTGATGGCGACCAGTTCGATATCCGTGCGCTTTGATTCATACAATGCGCGGGCGACCAGACGGCCGATGCGGCCAAATCCGTTAATTGCTACTTTTACAGCCATGGGAATTTCCTCTATTAGCGTGAGCTTGTTTTATGTCTGTGGTTTTAAAGAAACGGGGGTGAAGATGCAATCAAAATCCTTCCTTTTTACCTTCACTTCGCAGCCTCAATTACCGCCTCGGCGGTGATGCCGAAATGTTTGTAGAGCGTTCCTGCGGGCGCGGAATCGCCGAAGGACTTCATGCCGATGAAAGTCCCATGAGGTCCGATGATCGCATCCCAGCCTTGGCGGATGGCGGCTTCGACGGCGATTTTTTTGGAATCGTTGCAGACCAACGATTGAACATATTCGCCGCTTTGTTCAAAGAACAAATCCATACAAGGAACGGATACAACGCGCGCGCCATCGCCGATTTTTTCGGCGGCGGTTATCGCGATTTCGACTTCGGAACCCGAGGCGAAGATCGTGACTTTCGGCGAGCCTTTGGAGTCTTTCAGAATGTACGCGCCCTTGGCGGATTTGTTGTCCGCATCCGCGCCACGATATGTCGGCAAACCTTGTCTGGTCAGTGATAAAACAGCCGGGGCGTTTTGGTTTTGCAGCGCGAGTTCCCAGCATTCGGCGGTTTCGACGCCGTCGCAAGGACGGTAAACATAGCAGTTCGGAATTGCGCGCAAAGCGGCCAGATGTTCGACCGGCTGGTGCGTCGGTCCATCTTCGCCAAGACCGATTGAATCGTGTGTCATGACGTGAATAACACGTTGTTTCATCAGCGCAGCCAAACGAATGGCCGGGCGAGCATAGTCTGCAAATTGCAAGAATGTGCCAGCATACGGGATCACGCCGCCATGCAACGCCATGCCGTTCATGATCGCCGCCATGCCGTGCTCGCGCACGCCGTAATTGATGTAATTGCCGTTGTAATCGGCTTTGGTGATGACTTTCGATGCTTTGACTTTGGTGTTGTTCGAACCTGTCAAATCGGCAGAACCGCCGATCAATTGCGAAAGTGCGGGGACGAGTTTTTCCAAGCATTCGCCGGATGTCTGGCGCGTCGCCAGTTTTGGTTTTTTGTCGGCAAAGTCTTTTTTGATTTCCGCGATGACTGGCTTCAGTGCTGCCGATACATCCGGTTTTTGTTGTGTTTCGAATTCGGATTTTTTGGAAGAGGCTTTCAAACGGCCATTCCACGCAGCGCAATCCGCTGCGCCTTTGGCTCCAATGGCGCGCCATTGGTCGAGAATGTCTTTTGGAATATCGAACGTGCCGTGCGACCATTTCAATACTTCACGCGACGCCTTGATTTCATCGTCACCAAGCGGCGAGCCGTGCGAGGAAGATTTGCCGGATTTGTTCGGCGAACCGTAGCCGATCACGGTTTTGCAGCAGATGATCGAGGGAGTATCGGTTGTTTGTGCCTTGGCGATGGCTTTTTCGATTTGTGCCATATCATGCCCGTCGACTTTTTGAACATCCCAGCCGTAAGCTTTGAAACGGTCTGGAACGTTTTCGGTGAAGGACAATTCGGTCGAGCCGTCGATCGTGATGCCATTGTCATCATAAAGAACGATCAATTTGCCGAGTTTCATATGGCCCGCAATAGCGCAGGCTTCGTGGCTGATCCCTTCCATCAAATCGCCGTCCGAGGCGATGACGTAGGTGTAATGGTTGACCAGGTCTTCGCCGAATTTCGATTGCAGGATCGCTTCGGCCAATGCAAATCCAACCGAAGTGGAAATGCCTTGTCCCAGCGGGCCTGTCGTCGTTTCGATACCGCAGGAGACATCGACTTCGGGGTGGCCCGGCGTTTTGGAATGAAGCTGGCGGAAATTCTTGATTTCCTCCAACGTGATTTTTTCGTAGCCCGTGAGGTAATTCAGCGCGTAAAGCAGCATCGAGCCGTGACCAGCCGACAAGATAAAGCGGTCGCGGTCCGGCCAGCCCGGATTTTTCGGATCGAATTTCAGGAATTTGGAATAGAGCACCGTCGCAACATCGGCCATGCCCATCGGCATTCCGGGGTGGCCAGAGTTTGCCTTTTGCACCGCGTCCATCGCAAGAGCGCGGATGGCGTTCGACATATGCGTCATTTGCGGGGCGGTGAGGGATGTGTCGGCGGTTTTCGCGGCGGCGTTGGTCATTGTTGTGCAGTCCTTCCATAAAACTGCCCGTACATTGCCCGTCAGGGTTGGCACGGTCAACCGCAAAGGTTGGATATTGGAAGTTGGATGTTGGTAATTGGGCAGTGTGGGACATCGCCGTAAGAAGGCGGCTTTGGCGGGCGAGGACGCTACGCAGTTTCAAAGACATGGCGGAATGGAAGCCGTGTTTATAGGCGTTCCATCTGGAAAGACGTTTGCCTTCCATGGTGCGCGGCCCAGTGGAGCGCGTCCATGGACGAGTTTTGCGTATCCGTCGGGATTGTTCCAGTCTTGCTTCAGGGGTCCAGCGGGGCATACTTAGAGTCCGTCCTGCGTTAAGTTTTGTTCAGTTCGTTCCGCGTGTTTTGGATTCCCGGCGTTCAAACGCGCATCGAGACGGCACCATGCATGCATGGCGCGCAAGGCGTGTTGTTGCATCTTCAAGGCGCGCTCAAGCTCTTGAAAAGAAGAGGGATTTTCTTTCGCCCTACCAAAGTGATAGAGGAACAATTCATCCAGATACCCGGCCTGCACCGCCGCTTTGTGCCGCAAGTCCTGCGCGGTTTCACTGCCGGTGATGCGGCCTTCGATGGCGGTGATGATGTCCGCGAACCTTTGCTGTTCGGCCTCTATATCGGCTGCGCCTTTGCGATCTTCGAACGCCCCAAGTCTCAGGAGTTCGGCTATTTGTGCATCCAGTCTTCTGGCCCGTTCGTTGTAGTCTATATTAGTGTCTTCTGTTTCTAAATTTTCCATGGACCCATCATAGGATATAATTCCTAGTTTGTCAAGAGGTTTTTCACCATCTGTCATTCCGAACCCTTTAGGGTGAGGAATCTTTGGGGGGAAACGGGTAGGGCATAGATCCCTCCGCGCTTTGCGCGCTCGGGATGACGAACGTAGAGAGTGAGGCAGGAATAAAAAGATAGGGAAAACCTGTGTATAGCTTTACGCAAGGCTTGACCCGCGCCGCGCGGCGGTCATAAATAAGTACATCAGCGAAATATAAATGACCATTTGCGAATGCAAAAAGGGATCTGAGACGTGAGCGCCACTATCAAAAAATCCATCGATAAACTGGCATCCGCCGTGGTGAAGCTCGAAAAAGCCATTGAAACCAAGAAAGCATTGCCGACCCCTGTTGCTTCTGCTGCAAAGAAGAGCAATGTTCCGCAGACGGATTTGTTCGGCGCGATCACCGCAGGCCAGAACGCATCCAATTTTAACCCCGTCAATGTCCGCATGCTGGCGACACGCCTTGATCATGCGATCAATCAGGTTGAAACGATCCTGAAGGAAGGGCGCGGGTAATGGCAGAAATCAGCATCACGATCAACGGACGCAATTACGGCATCGCCTGTGACGACGGGCAAGAAAGACGGGTTCAGGAACTGGCCCGTTATGTCGATTTTCGTTTAAAGGAAATCGCGCGCGCAGGCGCAGCGAGCAATGAATCACATCTGTTGGTTTTGACGGCCATCATTCTGGCCGATGAAATCGCCGATATGAAGTCGGGTGGAATCCCCGCCGTTAAGCAGCAAGCCGCCGTCGGCATCCGTATGAGCGATGAGGAGGAAGAGGCCATAGTCTCCGCTATTGATCTTCTCGCCGCACGTATAGACCAGATCGCCGGTAACCTGCAAAAACTGTAAAGAGTTTTTTATGTAGAGCCTTCCTAGGGCCATACAATTTTAATCCCGGCAGAAAGCCGGGATTTTTTTTGTAACTTTATTACAAAAAAATGAACCACAGATGGACACGGATAAACACGGATATCTGCGTTCATCGGTGTTTATCTGTGGTTTAAGTTTTTAACACGAAGAACCGAAGGGACGAAGTTTTCCTTCGTTACTTCGAACCTTCGCGTTTGACATGTTTTTATTGCCCGCGCGGGGATGCTTAGATTTCTTATTTAATTCCGATTTTCAAAGCCAGCGTGGTAGCAACGGCTGCACCAGTGCAAAGTCCTACCGTCACAATCGTCTCGTTGCCGAAACGATCTACAACACGTTTGATGGTTTCTTCGGACGCGCCGGGAAAATCTTTGCGCAAAGTATCTCTCCGGTCTTCACGCTCGTCCGCAATACGTTCGAGGTAACCGTAGAAGAGGCCAGTGCTCAGCCCCATACCGCCGCCAACTCCCAATGCACGAATAACACTACGACGCGTCAACATCATATAACTTCCCGTTTGTTTTTGTTATGGGGGGGGAGTATATCTTCAAGTGTTATGAAAAGCAACAGAATTGGTGTTAGTGGCTGAAAAACCAAGGGTTTTTAACGCGCGAGGGTGGGTTTTGCAAAGAGCCTGAAGGCCACTTTCTTAACGACGTTTCCTCTTGCTTTGTCAGCGGTAAAAGATGTGTGTCTGGGAACCAGAGGAAAATCATAGATTTGTCCCTTTACCAACCCTTCGGCGAGATCTTCCCGCACGGCGACAAGCACGTCTCTATTTACATCGGCAAAGTGAACGGTGAGAAGAAATTTACCGTTGTATTTTTTGATCTCATCGGCGGACATATCTTCGATTTTTAACAATGTGCCGCGACGACTGCGGTTCCTGCCGTCGCTTTCATATTTCGTAATGCCTTTTCTTTCTTGAAAGGCCCTAAGTTCTGCTTCTGTATAGCTTGGCGCCATGGCAACTCTCCTGCCAAAGCCTTACGAAATAGGGGGGTATGTGTCAATGTTACCCAATCTTTGGGTGAATTATTTATTGAGATTCAGACCCAACCATGTCCCGAAACCGACCAGCAGCGCTGTTCTGACCGCACTTGCGTGGCGGTGTTTTTTTGCGACCTCGGCGATATGACTTGATTCTACCTCCGGGAAATCCTTGCGCATTTGATCTTCTGTGCTACCGGTTGCATCATCAAATACATAGCTGACAGTAGCGGCGCCTGTGCTACCCACGACGCTAAAGCAGGTGATACCTGCGGTCGTGCGTAAGAAGTTACGTCTGCCCAATTTCGGAGCGTCGCCTGTATTTGGGTCTGTAGTAGCCGTATCCATATCGTAACTCCCAAAGTTTATTTATGTGGCGTAATTTATAATTTATCTTATGGAAAGTCAAGATATTTGAAATTAACCTATTTACCTTTGTTGAAAATTTGACAGGGCGGCCCGCAAACCCCATATCTGTGATATAATAAGGTTAGCTGCGGTACTCGTGAATCCAACTTAATTCCAGAGGCCGATAATAGTTCTCACTAGGGACCTGACGCTGGCCGGATCTTGGTCCGGTTATTTGGGGCCCACCTGTACATCAGGGCCAGTGTGAATTCCGATTTGGACACGGTACTCGCGGCGCTTTATTTATTAATCTTTCCCATATTTTATTGACATAAATTAAATCTCTCTGTAGCTTGTTTTTAAGCAAAAAACAAAGCAGGGAGTAACTTGATGCAAAGAAATAGAATTTTAAATGCCGGTCTTTTGGCTATTGCAATGATGGCCACGCCCGCTTTTCAACAGGCCACGGCACAGGAAATAGCGCCTTCTTCCATCCCGCCCGTGACGTTACACTTTGTTCCCAAAGGCGGAACTCCCCGACATGGCGCGCTATATAACACTCATACGCTTGGCACCTGTGTTCAAATGGCCAACTACTTCAATAAACACCCACAACTTGTTACTGCTCTGTCGCCCACGCAAGGGCTTGAAGCCGCCACCTGTATTGAAAATCAACCTGGTGGCAATAAGATCCATGTATTGGAGCTTGGCACCGACGTACAATGGAAATTGCCGACACCGAAACCGGTTTTCACTCCTATTAAATAGAAAAAGCCCTCGCGAAAGCGGGGGTTTTATTTTCCCCTTACATTCTCTACTGTTGTCATCCCGACGTAGGCCGGATGACAGTGAGTGGATGTGGATAAAGACGAACTTAGAGAACAGGCGCTGCTTCACCGCGAGAAAATTCGCCCCGACACAGAAGATGTGGAGGGGATGGGCGCGTTGTTTCAAAAGCATGTGAAGCTGGCGAGCGGGCAGGTTGTCGCCGCTTACTGGCCCATCGGGAATGAGATCGATGTTCGTTTTCTCATCGACGATTTGATCAAGGCGGACGTTACCGTTGCTTTGCCGATCACGCGCAAAGACAGCCGCGAAATGAGTTTTTCTTTGTGGGATGGGAAGGGCGACCTCATCAAAGGTGCGTTTGGCGCGTTCGTTCCGCCCAAAGAGCAGTTGGTTGAGCCGGATATCGTTCTGGTCCCGATGCTGGCGTTCGATCGCAAGGGCAATAGATTGGGCCGTGGCGGTGGGCATTATGACGCGACGCTTGCCGCGCTTCGCAAAAAGCGCAATATTCTGGCCGTCGGTGTGGCCTATGCGGCGCAGGCGGTTTTGTTCAACCTTCCTATGGAAGAGCATGACCAGAAGATGGATATGATTTTAACGCCGCAGGGCGTGCAGGATTTTAGAACCTAACTGTCATCCCGAGCGTAGTCGAGGGATCTATGGCAGATCGGTCATGCAAAGATCCCTCCACTACCCCCGGCTTTCGCCGGGGTTCGGTCGGGATGACACAATTGTATAAAGGAATGTAATGCGTATTTTATTCGTGGGCGATGTGATGGGGCGAACGGGACGCGATGCCGTGACCAAGCATTTGCCCAAATTGAAAAAAGATTTAAAAGCCGATTGCGTGATCGTCGATGCCGATAACGCGGCGCACGGGTTGGGCGTGACGGAATCCAATTGTAAGGAATTTTACGCGGCGGGCGCAGATTGCATCACCACGGGCAACCATGTGTGGGATCAGCGGGAGATTATTCCGTACATTGCACGCGATCCAAAATTGATCCGTGCGCTTAATTATCCCGAGGGAACGGTTGGCAACGGCACGTATCTGTTCACGACAGATTCTGGCGAGAAAATTTTGATCGTTCATGCGCTGTGCCGTTTGTTTATGGAAGCGCTGGATTGCCCGTTCGTTGGCCTTGATAAGATTCTAAAAGAATATAAGCTGGGCAAGAATGTCGATGCGATTTTCGTCGATCTGCATGGCGAGGCAACGTCCGAGAAAAACGCCTATGGCCATTATTTCGATGGGCGCGTGAGCGCAGTCGTGGGCACGCACACGCACATGCCGACCAATGATTGCCAGGTTTATCCAGGCGGTACGGGATATCAAAGCGACGCCGGCATGACGGGCGATTACGATTCCGTCATTGGCGTGAGAAAAGATATTCCGCTGCATCGTTTTGTGAAGCGCACGCCGAGTGAGCGGCTTGTCCCCGCCGATGGCGAGGCGACGTTCTGCGGCACCTTCATCGAAACGAATAGTAAAGGTCTGTGCACACGTATCGAGCCGATCATCGTCGGCCCGCGCCTTCGTAACAACATTCCAGTCTAAAAGAGAAAGTAAAACATCATGGCCGGTCATTCCAAGTTCAAGAACATTCAGCACCGCAAAGGCGCGCAAGACGCCAAGCGCGGGAAGATTTTCACCAAGATAGGCCGCGAGATTATTGTCGCCGCGAAGCTATCGGGACCCGATCCATCGACCAATCCACGCCTTCGCGCCGCCATTATGGCTGGCCGCGCCGTCAACATGCCCAATGACCGGATCAAACGCGCAATCGATACGGCCATCGGCGCAGGCAACACGGATAATTACAAAAACATCCGATATGAAGGGTACGCGCCGGGCGGCGTTGCCGTGATCGTCGAAGCCTTGACCGACAATGTCACGCGCACGGTGGGCGATGTTCGCTCGTACTTTTCCAAGCTTGGAGGATCGCTCGGCGAAACAAATTCCGTGTCCTTCATGTTCAACCATGTCGGCGAGATTATCTATCCGGCGTCCAAAGCCACGGCAGACCAGATGTTAGAAGCCGCAATCGAAGCAGGCGCGGACAATGCCGAGAGCGGGGACGAGGTGCATGAGATCACCTGCGTGGTGAATGATTTTGCCGCTGTGCGTGACGC
This sequence comes from uncultured Micavibrio sp., assembly GCA_964539025.1. Classification (GTDB taxonomy): domain Bacteria; phylum Pseudomonadota; class Alphaproteobacteria; order Micavibrionales; family Micavibrionaceae; genus Micavibrio_A. The sequence continues at coordinate 135,193 of CAZIFA010000004.1, read as the reverse complement.
GCTGATCGCCAAATTCGGTGAGCCGGAAAAATCGGGCTTCGTGTGGAAACCGAACGTCCATGCGAGCGTCGATGAGGAGACAGCCAAGACCGTGCTCAAACTCATCGATATGCTCGAAGACAATGATGACGTGCAGACGGTGTTTACGAATTTCGAAGTGTCTGACGATATTATGGAACGACTTATGGCTTAGGGGTCATTCTGAGGGCGCAGCCCGAAGAATCTCATGAGATCCTTCGCTGCGCTCAGGATGACATCGGGGTAAACATGTTGTCGTTTTGTTCTTATGGCTTTGCCGCCTCATGGCTTGGTGTTATCGTAAAGACATGAGGATTCTCGGGATCGACCCAGGTTTACAGAAAACAGGTTGGGGTATTATCGAGGCGGAAGACAACCGTCTGCGCTTCATCACGTGCGGGTTGATCAAAACCGACCCGGATTTATCGATGGCCGAACGGTTGTGCCAGATTGATTTTGGCATGCAGGACGTTATCAAGACATGGAGTCCCGTGGAGGCAGCCATCGAAGAAACCTTCGTCAACAACAACGCGGCATCTGCGTTAAAATTACAATGCGCGCGCGGTGTCGCGATGGTCGTTCCGGCAAGGGCTGGCTTGAAGGTGAGCGAATATCCCGCCAACCTCGTAAAAAAATCAGTGGTTGGCAACGGGCATGCGACCAAGGACCAGGTTGAGATGATGGTGCGCACGTTGATCCCGAGCGTCGGCAAAGTTTTAGGCGCGGATGAAGCAGACGCGATTGCGATTGCGATTTGTCATGCGCATCACGCGACATCGCGCAATCGTTTCGGCGGCATTATGGCAGGAGCGGCGAGATGAATACGGGCAGTTTATATTTATGGTGTCATCCTGAAGGAGCATTGGCGACTGAAGGATCTCATGAGATCCTTCGCTGCGCTCAGGATGACAACGGGGGTTGTCTATGATCGGTAAACTTTCAGGAACCATTGATTCTTTTGGCGCGGATTACATTTTACTTGATGTAGCGGGCGTGGGGTATCTCGTCCATTGCTCACCGCGCACGTTGCAACAATCGGGACAAAAGGGCGATGCTTGCTCGCTTTTGATCGACACGCATGTACGCGAAGATGCGATCAATCTTTACGGATTTAAGGATGCCATGGAGCAGCAATGGTTCCGGTTGCTCACGAGCGTGCAGGGCGTCGGCGCGAAAGTCGGTATGTCGATTTTGGGTACGTGCCCACCCGAACGATTGGGTTTTGCGATTATTTCCGGTGACAAAGCGGCGATACAGGCAGCCGATGGCGTCGGGCCAAAATTGGCCGTGCGCATCGTCACGGAATTGAAAGACAAGGCCGGGAAGATCGATCTATCGGCGTCTTTGCCCAAAAAAGAAATGGGCAAGGGAAGGCAGGATAACGCGTCTGCGTCCGTCGATCATGATGCGGTGTCCGCGCTCGTCAATCTGGGATACGCCAAGAGTGATGCGTTTCAGGCTGTGCTACAAGTCAAGCAGGCCAATGATAATGCGGATTTATCGTTATCGGATGTTATCCGATTGGCGTTGAAGGAGTTGAGCGCGTGAAAAAATATAACCACAAAGCCGCAAAGGACACTAAGAATCACAAAGAAAATTATAAAAAAAACTCTGTGGTTCTTTGCGTCCTTTGTGACTTTGTGGTGAAACATGAAAAGGTCAATTCATGACAAATCCGGCATTGATGCGCGAATTAAATGACGGCGAAAAATTCGAAGAAAATCCGCTGCGCCCGGATAAGTTATCCGATTTCACGGGCCAGAAACAGGTGCGTGAAAACTTAAAAGTTTTTATCGATGCTGCAAAGTCGCGCGGCGATTGCATGGACCATGTTTTATTGTTCGGCCCGCCGGGATTGGGAAAGACGACATTGGCGCAGATTATCGCCAAGGAACTGGGCGTCGGGTTTCGCGGCACAAGCGGCCCGGTGATTGCGCGCGCGGGCGATCTCGCCGCCATCTTAACAAATCTTCAGCCGCACGATGTTTTGTTTATCGATGAGATTCATCGTTTGAATACCGCGGTTGAGGAAATTCTTTATCCCGCGATGGAAGACCGCAAGCTCGATTTGATTATCGGCGAGGGACCTGCGGCAAGATCGGTGCAGATTGATTTGCCGCCGTTTACATTGATCGGCGCGACGACGAGATCGGGGCTTTTGAGCAATCCGCTGCGCGATCGTTTCGGGATTCCGTTGCGGCTAGAATTTTACAATCATGAGGAACTGACGAAAATCGTCATGCGCTCGGCGCGGATTTTGGGCATGAATTTAAGCGATGATGGCGCGATGGAAATTGCAAAACGTTCGCGCGGCACACCGCGGATTGCGGGAAGGCTCACAAGACGCGTGCGTGATTTTGCTGCTGTTGACGGACACAAAACGATCAATGCCAAGCAGGCGGATGCCGCGCTGACCAAACTCGATGTCGATAATTCGGGGCTCGATGGGATGGATCGGCGTTACCTCAACATCATCATCGAAAATTATTCCGGCGGGCCGGTGGGGATTGAAACCATCGCCGCCGTGTTATCCGAGCAACGCGATGTGATCGAAGATGTGGTTGAGCCTTACCTGTTACAGCAGGGCTTTGTTCAACGCACGCCGCGCGGGCGCGTTATTTCCGCCAAGGGGTATCAGTATTTCGGCCTTACGCCAAAAACACCGTTGCAGGATCAGTTGTTTGAAGATTCACCCTGATGTCATTCCCCGCGAAGGCGGGGAATCCAGACTGGATACTCCGCCTACGCGGAGTGTGACAGGTGAGGAAACGGGGGATAACAATACAGACAAAAGCTCATGAAACAATATTGTGTTTACATCCTCGCCAGTAAAAGAAACGGCACGTTGTATACGGGGATATCGTCCGAGCTGATTAAAAGAACGTGGGTGCATAAAAACGATGTTATCGATGGGTTCACCAAGAAATACGGAGTCCATATTCTTGTTCATTACGAAATTTACGACGATCCTGAAAATGCCATTAAACGGGAAAAGCGTATTAAAAAATGGAATAGAGAGTGGAAGTTAAACCTGATTGAGGCTAACAATCCCGACTGGAAAGATTTGTATGAGGATGTTCTTGGGCTGGATTCCCCGCCTGCGCGGGGAATGACAGGTGGGGAATGCGGGGAATGACATGGCGAACAACGGGTTGACGAAGGATAAACAGAGTTTATGACGGCGATTCACACCCACGAATACAGGGTTTATTACGAGGATACCGATGCCGGCGGGATCATGTATCACGCCAAGTATATTAGCTGGTGCGAGCGGGCGCGGGCGGAGTATTTGCGCGATATCGGCCTGCAATCATCCACCATCCAGCAAGAAACGGGCGTTTTGTTTGTGGTCCGCCACCTCAACGCCGATTATCACAAGCCCGCCCGGATGGACGATCTTTTGCGGACGCAAAGCAGCCTAAAAGAGCTTAAAAACAGCTCTTTTATTCTAAATCAGTCTATTTTTTGCCAAGATTCTATGCTTTTCTCCATGACAGTTACAATCGTCTGTGTCGATGGAAAAGGCCGCCCGGTGCGGATTCCCGACATAGTCCGGGCCAAATTACAGGAGTAGTAAAAGTTATGACAGCAGCAGCCCCAGCCCCCGCGGTAGACGCCATGGCCGCAGGCCAATCCTTCGACGGGAATTTGAGCGTTATCGCGCTGTTCATGCATGCGGACATCATCGTCAAGGCGGTGGCGTTGATCCTTGTTTTCGCATCGGTATGGTGCTGGGCGATCATATTCGAGAAAAAGGCGACGATCGGCAAACTCAACCGCCGCGCCAACAAGTTCGAAGACGCTTTCTGGTCGGGCGAGCCTTTGGACAAGCTCTACCAACGCATTAAGAAAAGCCCGCATGACCCTTTGTTAAAAACCTTTTCCGCCGGTATGGAGGAATGGCAGAACACGGTGTCTGGCGGTGTGCCTGACAGGGACAATTTACAAGCCTCATTACGTCAGCGCGTCGAGCGCGCCATGTCGGTCGCGATTTCGCGTGAGATGGTCAGGTTAGAGCGCGGCATGACGTTCCTAGCCACGGTAGGTTCGACCGCGCCGTTTATCGGTTTGTTCGGAACCGTTTGGGGAATCATGAATTCGTTCAATTCCATCGCGCATTCGAATAACACTTCGCTCGCGGTCGTCGCGCCGGGGATTTCCGAAGCTTTGTTCGTGACCGCGCTCGGCCTTGTCGCGGCCATTCCGGCGGTTATTGCGTATAACGGGTATTCGAGCAAGCTGGATCGTTACGCGGGTCGTCTCGATGCATTCGTGAATGAATTTTCCGCGATCTTATCGCGCCACCTTGAATCTTCCGACAACGGCCGCAGCAACGGCGCGAAGAAGGTAGCATAAAATGGGTATGGCAACGGACGCGCGCGGCGGTTCCAACAGAAGCAGAAGTCGCCGCCGCCCGATGGCGGAGATCAACGTCACGCCGATGGTCGATGTTATGCTCGTCCTGCTCATCATCTTCATGGTAGCCGCGCCGTTATTGACCGCAGGCGTTCCAATCGATCTGCCAGATTCCAAGGCCAAGGCGATCAGCGACGAAGACAACAAACCGCTAGAAGTATCCATTTCCAAAGACGGACGTATTTTCGTGGGCGAAACGGAAGTCGATGAAGACCGGATCGTCACCATCCTGACCTCCATGACCGAAGACAACCCGGACCGCAGGATTTATATTCGCGGCGACAAGGGTATAGATTACGGAAAAGTTATGCGCGTCCTCGGCGTTATCAACGGCGCTGGCTTTAACAAGGTGGCCCTGATTTCCGAAGCGGCTCCATAAATCGGCCATAAAAGGCAATTAGAAGATTCCCCCATGGCAGCGGCTGCAGCAGCATCAATGAAGGAACGTTGGACCGAGGTCCCCGATGGTATGAAGGGGCCGCTCATCATTTCGGGCATTGTTCATGTCATCCTCGTCATCCTTATCATCACGGGCTTGCCGTATTTCAAAAGAGATCCCGAGCCGATGATGTCGGCTATTCCGATTGAAATCCTGCCCGTGGCGGAAACGGCGACGACGAACCGCAAGCCCATCGAAGCGCCATCCAAGCCTGAGGAAGAAGTAAAGACCAAACCCAAAGAGGCCAAGCCGATGCCGCCCAAGGTGGAAGAGGTAAAGCCGCCGGAACCACCCAAGCCGAAAAAGGCGGAAGCCGTAAAGCCCAAGGCGAAGCCCGTGGCACCGCCGCCGCCCGATGAGGCTGCGCTGGAAAAGGTGAAGGAAAAACCTGAAGAGAAAAAGCCGCCGGAACCTGACGAGGCCAAAGAAAAAGCCGAAGATCAGGAACAGACGCAAGATTTTTCCAAGCTATTGAAAAATCTTCAGGACGCGCCGCAGCCCGTCGAAGAAGATTTGCCCGAAAGCAAAACGCCGACACCGCCGATGCCTGCACCTAATCTGGAACAAGGCGCGCAGTTGACCGAGAATGAATATGCAGCGCTTCAACGTCAGTTGAAAAACTGCTGGAGCATTCAGGCGGGTGCGCGTTACGCCGAAGGACTTGTCGTCAGGGTTCGCGCCACTGTGTCACCTGATCGTAAGCTTATAAACGCCACGATCGAAGATCAATGGCGTTACAGCCAGGACAGTTATTTCCGCGCAGCGGCCGATCAGGCGGTTCGCGCGTTGTATTCCCCGCAATGCGAAGTTCTCGATCTTCCGCCTGAAAAATATGAGGCGTGGAAGGATATGATACTGACCTTCGATCCGTCGGAGATGTTATAAATGAAACTACTCGGGGGTGTGATCGTTGTTCTGATGCTGGCCGGGTGCCATTACGCGCCGGACCGTCAGGAGGTCAGCGTGGAGCAAAAACAGGCGTTTCGGGAGTTTAACAAACAGCAGGCCGTTTATTTCGACCATGTGATGGACGGTTTAGAGGAAAAAATGATTCTAGCGGGGGCCTATACGCCGGGAAAGCCCTATGAACCCAAAAATATCTATCCGGAAGGGCATAAAGGACAGGATAGTGTTTCAAATTCCTCCTTGTCGTCACCCCCGCGAAGGCGGGGGTCCAGTCCATAATATGTGCGTGGCTTTGCCACGCTCTTCCTGGATCCCCGACGTTGGTGTTCCGCTTCGCGGAACCTCGGGGATGACAGGGGGGAAATGACAAATAGATATGACTTTTGAAACAAGCACAGTGTACTCTGGCACTAAATTCTGATCGACGAAAAGGACGTTCCATATGACAAAATTCGCATCCGCCTTTCTAGCCTTTTTGACGCTCGTGATCGCCATGCCGGCATACGCGCAGTTGGAAGTCGGCGTGACCCGCGGCAAAATCGAGCCTGTGCCGATCGCGATCAGCCCGTTTTATGCGACGAGCCCGGAGCTGGCGGCGTTCGCCAAAGATATTCCGGATATCATCACGAACAATTTGCGCGGATCGGGATTGTTCAAACCCGTTAGCCCCGGCGCGTTCATTCAGGACGCAGCCTCCATCCAAAAAGAAGGTCCGCGTTTTGCCGAATGGCGTGCGATCAACGCGCAGGCGTTGGTGTTTGGCACGGTGACCAAAACGGCGGACGGGCGCACGCGCGTCGAATTCCGCCTGCTCGACGTTTATTCGCAAAAGCAGCTATCGGGCATGGCATACATGACGACGCCGCAGAACTGGCGCCGCATCGCGCATATCATTTCGGATGAGGTTTACAAGCGCATCACGGGCGAAGATGGATATTTCGATTCCCGCATCGTTTATATTTCCGAAGCAGGCGCCGCGACGCACCGCATGAAACGCCTTGCCATTATGGACCAGGACGGTGCGAACCATCGTTACCTGACCGAAGAAGGTACGCTTGTTCTCACGCCGCGTTTTTCGCCGACGGCGCAGGAAATTACCTATATGTCGTACAAGGGCGGGCAGCCGCGCGTTTATTTGTACAACATAGACACAGGGCGGCAGGAAGTTCTGGGCGATTTTCCGGGCATGACGTTCGCGCCGAGATTTTCGCCGGATGGAAACAAGGTCGTGATGTCGATGGCGTCTTCGGGCAACACCGATATTTACGAGATGGATTTGCGTTCGCGTAAATCGCGCAAGTTGACCGACGCCACAGGCATCGACACCGCGCCGTGCTATTCACCCGACGGGCGGCAGGTTGTGTTTGAATCTGACCGCGGCGGCACGCAGCAGATTTACGTGATGGATTCTTCGGGCGGCAATGCACGCCGTATCACGTTCGGCGATGGCCGTTACGCCAACCCCGTATGGTCGCCGCGCGGGGATTTAATCGCGTTCATCAAGATGAAGGGCGGGCAGTTTTATCTGGGTGTTATACGCCCCGACGGATCGGGCGAACGCCTTATCACGCAGGCCTATCACGTCGAGGGGCCGAGTTGGTCACCCAACGGACGCGTTCTGACGTATTTCAAAGAAGCACCGGGCGGCAGATCCACCAAGGTCTATACGATCGACATCACGGGATATAACGAGCGCGTGTTGCCGACGCCGCGCGACGGTTCCGACCCGGCCTGGTCGCCGCTGAATAGTAATCAGTAGGCAGTTAGTCGGGATTTACCCGAGCCTGATACCTGGCGCGTCGCGTACGCAGCGGACATATGCACGGAGGTGGTCGTCTTTTGAGTCACTTGCCTGTTGAGCGGAGGCGCCAAAGTTCATATGTATTGCGCGTTCGCCGCCACGCTCTAACTCGCCGCTCCAGTATTTGCCCCACGAATAATCCCCCCGAATGTAAACTCTGGAGCCTCGGCCGGTACTATATTGCGCATGGCTGTTGCGGCCAGCTATTACAACGTCATTATAAATAGCATATAACTCACGTACGCTTGGCTGACGCGCATTTGCATGGCCTTGTTGGCGCAGTTCTTCTGCGTGCTTCTCACCCAACAGCCAAGAAAAATATTCATCAGACAATTTACGATGCCATTTATAGGCAAGCTTTATTACAGTAGATGGGGATTCAATCAACATAACAATGCCTGTGCGGGGCGATGCCGGACCGACAATCCAACCATCCGGCAGCAACTCGCCAATTCTGAAGACACCTTCATGAATGGATGCACGAACAGCACCCGGCTCACTCGCCTGCTCTGATGTTGGTGTCTTCAATCCTGTCATTACTGCTTGTTGCGTCATTGCGTACCCCTTAAATGCTTTAAATATTCATCAGTTTTATAAGATGGTTTATGGAATTAGGCAAGATTTTCTGTATAAGCGCTTGTAAAAACTAATAAAAATCACGCGAAAACGGGGGTCTGGCAAATATAACGTGAGCAGCTGTGCTGCGCTCTTCTCCGGATCCCCGACGTTAGTATCCGCTACGCGGACCTCGGGGATGACAAATCGGAGAATATCCTGACGACTTCTTGGTAGGTGCCGATTTTGAACGGCACGATCAGTCCCGGTACATCGGCGAGCGCGACCCATTGATAGCGGGAAAATTCCGGATGGTCCCATGCGTCGAGTTTGATATCGGAATCTTGCCCCGTAAAGCGCAGCGCGACCCATGTTTGTTCCTGCCCGCGATATTTATCACCCCATGGCAGGCGCGCGCGGACCTCGGCGGGAATATCGTATTTTAATGTTTGATCGTGAATGCGGATGATGTCCGCTTTATCCGTGCCGATTTCTTCGGCGAGTTCGCGCATCGCGGCCGTTTTGATATCTTCGCCTTCATCGATGCCGCCTTGGGGCATTTGCCACGCGCCGGGGGAATCTAGACGTTCGCCGACGAACACTTTTCCATCACGGTTGAAAATGCATAAACCAACGCAGGGACGATAAGGCAGCGACATTATTACTGAACCATCGCCGAGAGAGGGGCGATTTGCAGGCCTTTGGATTCCGCGTCTTTCAGCCACGATTCAAGTTTGGTCATGACGGCGGGATAGGGATGGACGAAGGCGATTGCCTTGCCCTTTTTTGTGGCTTGCGCTTCGAGGTCTTTCAACGCGCGATCAATCGCATCGGGGCGCAGATCGGAATCAAGCCAGAGCGTGTTTTGCGCGTAGGGGTAACCGTTGTCCGTGGCGCTTTTGATACCGAAGGCAGCAGCATCGGGATTGCTTTCGACAAAACCAAGGCCGCGCCCGAAAATCTGTTTTTGGATAGGTTCGGCGGAGGGGATGTCTTGCGTAAAGACATGGCCTTCTTGTGAGACTATGCCAGCATAACCCGCAGCCGTGCCCATAACATTGAACAGGCGGGCTTCGTTTTCTTCTTTCGAGGCGTTGAGCAGAAGCGTGTTAGGCCCGGTATCGCCCGTGCCAAACTCTTTGGTTTGCATCGGCAACGATAACCAGAATTCATGGCCTTTGCTGCGCGAAGACGACGCCCATTTCGCAGGGTCGTCGGCGTAGGGATTTAAAACAAGGGTTATATCGGCGGGGAGTTTTTCGAGCGCGGTGTTCGATAGAGATTCCGAAAGCCCGAAATCGACGATGACGATGCTGACCAGCGCACGTCCGGCCACCGCTTCGAACGGTTTCTTATAAGCCTGAAACGGTGTCATATCGTCCTGAATGCGTGAGATGGGAAGCATCTTGCCGTTATGATCCTGGCTCAAACCTTCCAAAGGCGCAGCGGACAGGGCGGTGAGGCTTTTCGGACCGTCAGGCCTTTCTTGAACTGCGGGCTGTTCGGTTTGCTCAGTTTCGGTTGATTGAGGCGCAGCCGTCTGTTCTTCTTCGGCAGGTGCGGAAGGCGCGGCGTTCGGGTCTTCGATCGAAGCTGCCTTGGATGGCAAAAGGTCTTGAATTTTATAGGCGGTATCGGAGGAGCGCAGGAACATCCATCCGGCCATCAGAGCGAATAAAACTGCGCCACCGATCAGCCCTTCTTTGAAGCCTATGGCAAAACCGGAAGGCGCAGCAGCAGATGAAGAGGGCATAACGGTAGGAACGACAAAGCCATCGTTGCCGCCGCTTTTTTTCTTGCGACGAAAGCCGGATAGGAAACTATTTTTGACCTTTTGCGCGTCTGCCAAAAGCATTCCCCTCGATTAAAGGCTTAGTTCGGTTTCAGGCGGCCTTCATACATGGATACGCCACGAATAAGATCAACCGCACGGGACAACTGATAATCCTGCTTTTCGGAATCTTTTTGTTTATCCACCTGCTTCGCTTCTTCACCCTTTTTGTCTTCGGGAGGCGGTTCGGTGATGACTTTCTTCACTTCGGGGGCGGGCGCGGTTTTGTTCGCATCCGGGTTTTTCAGAGCACCGGGCAGGTCGGATTCATGAATATCCATGGACGAAGAAATTTTTTCTATCTTGGCCTGTTCGACGACGATATCCGGATCGATGCCCTTGGCCTGAATCGAGCGGCCAGAAGGCGTATAATACCGCGCGGTGGTCAGGCGCATCGCGCCGTTGCCCGGAAGCGGGATAACGGTTTGAACAGAGCCTTTGCCGAAAGATTTGGTGCCGAGCAGGATGGCGCGGCGGTGATCTTGCAACGCGCCCGCGACGATTTCTGACGCAGAGGCAGAACCGCCGTTGATAAGGACGACGACAGGTTTTCCGCCCGTCATGTCGCCGGGCGTGGCGTTATCACGTTTGGTGTCTTCCTCGGCACGGCCACGCGTGGAAACGATTTCGCCTTTATCGAGGAAGATATCCGAAAGGCCAATCGCCTGGTCGAGCAGGCCGCCGGGGTTGTTGCGAAGATCAAGAATATAGCCGAGAAGTTTTTCTTCGCCGACCTGTTTTTTGATGTCCGTGACCGCGGCTTCAACACCATCGACCGTGTTCTGGTTGAAGGTGGTCACGCGGACATAGCCTACATTGTCCTGTTCGACATGGTGGCGGACGGATTTGATGCGAATGACATCGCGTTTGAGCGGAAATTGCAACGCTTCGTCGACGCCTTCGCGGCGGACGGTGAGTTTGACAGTGGTGCCGACCTTGCCGCGCATTTTATCGACGGCATCGTTCAACGTCGTGCCCATTACGGTTTCATCGTTGATGTGCGTGATGTAATCGCCCGACAGGATGCCGGCCTTGAAGGCAGGTGTATCATCGATCGGTGAGACAACCTTTACAAAGCCGTTATCCATCGTGACTTCGATGCCAAGGCCGCCAAATTCGCCCTTGGTTTGTACCTGCATATCGGTGAAATCTTTTTCAGTGAGGTAATTCGAATGCGGGTCGAGGTTGGACAACATACCGTTCAGCGCATGTTCGATCAGTTGTTTGTCGCTGACAGGATCAACATAGTTGGCGCGTACGCGTTCGAACACTTCGCCGAACAGGTTGAGTTGTTTGTAGGTGTTGTTCGCATCAGGGTCTTTATCGACCTCTTTCTTTTCTTCGCCTACCGTTCTTGGTTCTTCTTGCGCATAAACGGGCATCGCCACGCTCAGCGCCAGAAGGGAGACAAGACCTACACTCAGAACGATACGGGAGAAATGACGCATGAAGAATCCTTGTTATCTAGAGTCCGGCAAACTTGCGGGCAGGGTTCACGGGTTCGCCGTTAAGACGAAGTTCGTAATAGAGGGTCGGCTTTCCCCCTTCTGACGATGATTTGGCCAGAGTGCCGACCGGTTCGCCTGCCGCAACTGATTGCCCCACCACTGTATCAATTCTGGATAAACCTGCAATAAGGCTGTGATAATCTTTCTGGTGTTCCACAATGATTATCTGCCCGTAATTCTTGAAGTATCCGGCATAGCGGACGACCCCGCCCATGGGGGAGACAACCAATGCACCGGAACGACCTTCGATGGTCAGGCCCTGGCTTTCGGCTCCGATATCATCGGTCTGTTTATAGCCTGTCCTGATCATGCCGCTGATCGGCAATTGCGCGGAGCCGGACTTTGGAATCGGGGTCGGGCGAGCAAAGCCAGCGCGGGAAGATTCACCCGAACCGCTGCCGGTACGCGCTTCTTGTTCGCGTTCTTCGATGCGATCAACGAGGTCTTTGAGGTTATCGGCGCGGGTCGATATTTCCCGTAATGCTACTTCCTGCTCTTTTATGTCCGTGCGGGTTTTGGCGTAAAGCCCTTTGCGTTTTTTGAGCAGCCCGCCGATTTCTTCCTGACGCTGGAGCAGTTCGGCAGCGGTACTCCTCACCTCTGCCTTGTCTTTTTCCATGTCGTTTAGAATTTCATCAAGACGGGTGAGGTCTTTTTTCAAAGCTTCGGCTCGGCCGTAGATGTCGGGCAAGATGCTTTGGAGCAGCATGGCGCTTTGCGCCGTTTCCAGCGGCGCGCCGGGACGGGCGAGGATGGCTTCGGGCGGCGTTCTATCAAGACGTTCCAGCGCCAGCACGAGATTGCCGATGGAGTTTTTGTCTTTCTTTAAGCGCTTTTGGATATCATCTTGTTCCTTACGGTTGGATTCCATGCGTTTATCAAGTTCGTTGAGGCGCGTTTCATTCTTTTTGATGCGAGCGGCGATTTCGACCAGCGTGTTTTTGGTGTCATCCAGTTCGGAGGACATTTCCTTCGCCTGTTTTTCCAGTTCGGCCTTTTTGGCTTCAGCTTCCTTGCGGTCTTGTTCCACTTGCGCGGATGGGTGACGGGCGGGGGGTTCTTGGGCGAGGGCGGGGGACGTTAATAAGGAGAGAATGGCGATAGCGAGAAACATTTTTTTCACAAGAAGACACGAAGGCACAAAGTTTACAGATGTCATCCTGAAGGAACGAAGTGACTGAAGGATCTCATGAGATCCTTCGCTGCGCTCAGGATGACATTTCTTTGTGTCTTTTTGTAAAAAAATATTCACCATTATTCTCAATCCCTGTGATACGGATGGCCGGCGATAATCTGCTGCGCGCGGTAAATCTGTTCCATCAGCATGGTCCGCGCCAGCATGTGCGGCCAAGTCTGCGCGCCAAATGACAGGATCATCGTGGCCTTTTTACGGATGTCATCGGACAGCCCATCCGCGCCGCCGATAACGAATTGAATGTGATTGAAATTGGTCTGCCATGCTTCAATCTTCGCGGCAAAATCACGACTGGATAGACTCTTGCCGCGTTCATCCATGACGATCAGCGCAGCGTTCGGTTTTAATTTTTCGGTGATTTTGGCGATTTCATCGGCCTGATTTTTGCCGTCGAGTTCGATGAGCGAAAATTTCCAGACCAGACGCTTTTTATAATCCTCGAACACATCGAGAAGCGGGTCGTTTTTCAATTTTCCAACGGCGATAAGATCAATCGAGGCCATCCTGTATGGATGCCCGAAACGGGATAGAAAAGATAGGCTTCTGGCGGGTTAGACCCGGTTCAATCCGCCGCTTTTTGTATCGGAACCGGGAACGGGAACGCTCCACATTTTCTCGATATTATAAAATTCGCGGACTTCTGGCCTGAACAGGTGGACGATGACATCGCCAGCATCGAGAACGACCCAGTTGGCCTGTCCCATACCTTCGATGCGAATGCCCGTCGTGCCACGCGCTTCGAGGCGTTCGCGGAGCTTTTCGGCCATGGATGTGATGTGTCTTGAGGATGTTCCAGAGGCGACAATTATATAATCTGCAAGGGCGGACTGGCCGCTAAGGTCGATCGTCTGGATTTCTACGCCTTTATCGTCATCAAGCGACGCTACGACAAGGTCTTTAAGGGCGGTCACGTCGAACGGACCGGTGCTACGAGTTTTGAGAATGGTATGGCCTCCTATAATGTTGTGGGTTTGACATATGTATAGAAAAGCTGCCCAAACCGCAAGGCGGGCGAACCAGATTCGTGGTGTGTCCGGGGAGGGGTTTGGCGAAAGAAGCTTCTGCTTTTCTCATACTCTTTAATTATACGCCTGATTCCGGCCCCAAACAACCCAAACGCATACCGCAGCGCCAAGAAATGGCATTAACTATTTGTTTTTTAAGGAATTTCTTATTTGGGTGGAGGAGATGTCCATCATCTCTTCCCCGTGCAGCCAGATCAAATTCGGGTGGGTTATCTTTTTAAGGGGGGCTTCGTCCACGATATCGATGGCGCCGGGGCGGTCGATAAAGATGATGGGGGTGAGGTCGAGCAGGTCTTGCCAGCGATCCCATTTGTGGAAGATCAGCGCGTTATCCATGCCGCAGATGAACATGAATTCGGTTTGCGGGAACGCCTGTTTCAGACCTTTGACGGTTTCGTAGGTGTAAGTCGTGCCAAGATCACGTTCCAGATGGGTCACCATCATTTTCGGATGGCCCGCGATTATTTGTTCTGCCGAAGCGAAGCGTTCATCATACGGCGCCATGTCGGTTGTGTCCTTGAGAGGGTTTTGAGGCGTGACCAGCCACCACACGTAATCTAGCGCATAATAGGCAAGCGCAAGCATGGCGATGTGACGATGGCCTTTGTGCGCGGGGTTGAACGACCCACCGAGCAGGCCGATTTTTTTGCCGTTCCATGGGGCGGGTTTTTTAAGGGTCGGTTGTTCCATCATTACGGGCGTGTCTGCCCATCCCCCAGAACTTTGTATTTGAATGTGGTTAGCTGCCGCACGCCGACAGGGCCGCGTGCGTGCAGCTTGCCTGTGCCGATTCCGATTTCGGCGCCAAAGCCAAATTCACCGCCATCGGCGAATTGCGTAGATGCGTTGTGAAGTACGATGGCACTATCGACATTGGAGAGGAAATAGTCTGCCGCAGCTTTGTCTTTGGTCAAAATTGCGTCTGTGTGGTGCGATCCGTAATGGTTGATGTGCGCGACTGCTTCGCCAACGTCGCCCACAAATTTCACGCTGATCTTTTTATCGAGATATTCGGTGGACCAGTCTTCATCGGTTGCGGGTTTTATATATTGGCTTAAGGCTTGTGCCGTACCGTCGCCGACGATTTCCACGCCTTCTTTCATGAGCATCATAATGATATCGCGGGCGAGGGAGGTATCGAGGTTTTGGTCAAACAACAATGATTCCGCCGCGCCGCAGACGCTCGTGCGGCGAAGTTTGGCGTTTTTAATTATATCGAGCGCCATGTCGGGATCGACATTGGCATGGACATAGACATGACAGTTTCCATCCAGATGCGCGAAGACGGGCATTTTCGCTTCGTTCATCACGCGGCCAGTCAGGCTTTTACCACCGCGCGGGATTATAACGTCGATCAAGCCCGTCGCATTCAGCATATCGCCGACATGGGAGCGGTCTTGTGAAGACACCATCGCCACGCAAGATTCCGGCAGTCCGTTTTTCTTTAAAGATTCTTCGACGAGGCTGTGAAGCATCATGGCCGAGTGAAAGCTTTCAGAGCCGCCGCGCAGGATAATCGCGTTGCGGGATTTGAGCGCGAGAGCGGCAGCGTCGATAGTTACGTTCGGTCGGGATTCATAGATCATGCCAAGCACGCCGATGGGCACGGAAACTTTTTGCATCTTCAACCCGTTAGGTCGCGTCCATTCTTCGAGCACGATATTACAAGGGTTAGGAAGTTTGCGGATGGCGGCAACGCTGTTGGCCATATCATCGATACGCGCGGGCGTGAGCGTCAGCCGATCTATCATCGCCTGTGTCAGGCCTTTGGTGTGCGCCTCGACGACATCTTGCGTGTTCACCTTCATGATGTCGGCAGCGCGGGAACGAAGCGCGTATTCAAGATCGTTCAAGACGTTATTGATTTTGCTTTCATCGAGCTGTGAAAGGACGAAGGCCGCTCTGCGGGCCTTATGGCCTAAGTCTGTGATGAGGCTGACGCCCTGTTCCATAGGAGATTTTTAACAGGAAGAGGCAAAGGAGACAAAGGGAATAGTGTCATTCCGACCGAAGCGCAGCGTAGCGGAGGAATCTTTGGCCTATCCGTTCTGCCAAAGATCCCTCGACTTCGCTCGGGATGACAGTATTCGGGGATTAATTCAGGTATTTCGCAGCCGATGCAATGGCCTGATCGATCAGTTTGGTGCTGGCCTTTTCATCGAGCGTCTTTTCGACGATCTCGCGGGTGGCTTTTAAGGCGAGGTCGGCGGCGTGGTTCTGGATATCGGCAATGGCCTTTTGTTCGATACGAGCCAAGCGTTCGGTCAATTGCGCTTCGCGGCGTTCCATGGTTTCGGCCAGATCGGCTTCTGCGGCGCGTTGCACGGCCAGAGCAGAAGCCTTGGCCTGCTCGATGATCTGCGCCGCGGCTTTTTCGGCATCACGTTGTTTGGTCTGGAAATCAGAGAGCATCGCCTGCGCTTCGGATTTGAGGCGTTCAGCGGTTTCGATTTCGGTTTTGATTTCGGCGATCTTCTTATCAAGCGTCGCGATAACGCCTTTGCCGCCCATTTTCACGGCCAAGGCGACGAAAATGATGAAAGAGAAGGCGACCCAGATTGTCGTATTATGTTGGAGCATTTCCATCATGTTATGCGGCCTTTTTTTTAGCGGCGATGGAATCAACAATCGCCTTGGCTTTTTGCATGTCGGTGCTGATACCCGTGATTTTTTCGGCGGCAACGCTGGCGACTTCTGCGGCGACATTGGCCATATCGCCCATAGCCTTGTCTTTTTGCGCGTTGACACGTTCTTCGGCGGATTTCATTTCGCCATCGGCCTTATGACGGAAAGCGTCGATCTGATCCGCAGCACGTTGTTTTGCGGCGGCTTCGACATCCTGCACGGCCTTGATAGCGGCGGCGCGGGCGGCCTCGAGGTTTTTCTCGTAAGACGCTTTGACGTTTTCCGCTTCCAGTTTCATATGTTCGGCAGCATCAAGATTGCCTTTGATCATGCCATCGCGGGCATTCACAACACCACCAATGGTCGGCAAGATTTTCGTCGAGAAGGTCACATAGAGAACAGCGAACGTCACCAGCAGCCAGAAAATCTGGGATGGATAGGTTCCGATGTCCAATTGCGGCAATCCGCCCTCGCCATGTTCTTGCGCGGCGTGGGCGGGATCTTGCGGCGCTGTTTCAGTCGCGGTTGCAGGCTGATGCACGGCTTCTTCAGCAGGAGCCTTTGCATCGGCGGCGGCAAAGCCCTGCGTTGGCGCGAACACCAACACGAGGGACAATGCCAGAACCGGAATGAAGCGATACGCGCTCATCGGTAATCCTAGAGACCGAACAGGATCAGCAAGGAGATACCAAGGCAGAAAATTGCCAGAGCTTCGGTAACGGCGAATCCGAAGATCAGCGTTCCGAACAGCGGGCCTTGGATCGAAGGGTTACGGGATACGGCGCCATTGAACGATCCGAAGATCAGGCCAAGGCCGATGCCAACGCCCAGGATCGGGAGCAGAGCAACAGCAGCTGCGATGATTTTGATTGTTTCGATATCCATTTTAGTTCCTCTTTGGTTTTCAGGTTGATAGTTGAATTAGTGGGCCAGTTCGACCGTGTCCCGCAGGTAAATGCAGGTCAGAAGGGCGAACACGTATGCCTGAACCAGGCAGACGAATATTTCAAAGCCGATAAGCAGCACGTTGAACAGCATCGGGCCAAGCGATCCGAGCGCACCGGCAACACCTGCGCCGACCATCATCACGCAAAATCCGGCGATGACTTTCACCATTAAGTGGCCCGCCAGCATGTTGATGAACAAACGAAGCGAGAGAGTCACAGGGCGGCTTAAATACGAAATGATTTCAATCGGGATGATCAGCGGCGCGATCCATAGCGGAACGCCGGGCGGCATGAATAATTGCAAGAAGTGCAGGCCGTGTTTGACGAAGCCCATGACCGTTACGATCAAAAAGATCATCAGCGCGAGAACGCCTGTTACGGCGATATGGCTCGTAAACGTAAAGGAGCCGGGGATCATGCCCAGAAGATTGCCGAGCATAACAACCATGAACATGGTGAAGACGAATGGGAAATAACCCATGCCTTTTTCACCGACGTTTTCGCGGACCATTGAGTGAATGAATTTGTAAAGACCTTCGGCCATCAATTGGCCGCGTGAAGGGACCATGGATTTTGTACGCATCGCGGCGGTCAACAAACCGATCGACAAAACAACGGCAATAGCCATCCATAGGGATGAGTTGGTAAAGGACAGGTCGACACCACCTACGGTGAGGGGGACGAGGGGCTGTATTTCAAACTGGTGAATAGGGTTCGCCACGTTTATGCAGTCTCTCTATTTAGATTCATTTTGCGAGGGTTTATTAGCGGCTTTGTCGCCGTTTTGCAAGCTCTTAGAGCCTATCGCCGTGCCCAAATTCCGGGATAATTTATAGACGTTGTAAAAGGCCGCGATAATGCCCAGAAATATGAAGATTAACAGCATTCTAGGGCCTGTTCCGAAATAGGCATCGAGGCACCAGCCCATAAGGCCGCTGCCGAGCAATACGCCCAACATTTCCATAAACGCGCGCATGCCTTGGTTCATCTCATCAGAAGCGATGGGCGGAACCACGGGATTCTGGGCGTCGTGTTTGGCTTTGGCCGCGGCGAGGCGGGATTCGAAATCGTCTTTATGGGTCATGCCATTACCTAACACACCCATCACCCCATTGTCATCCCCGCGGCGTCCACGAAGTGGACTGGCACAGCGGGGATCCAGAAAAGACAGCGGCTTTGCCGCTGACATATGGATCCCCTTCGTTGATGTTTGACCGCAAGCGGTCAAACCAAGGGGATGACAGAAGAAGGGAGTGGACGCTATTCCGCCGCTTCGAGGAAATCCATCTGTTTGTTCAGATCGACCGAGACGAGCTGGCTGACGCCGCGTTCGGACATCGTCACGCCGTAGAGGCGGTCCATGCGGGCCATGGTCAGGCGGTGGTGGGTGATGATGAGGAAGCGTGTCTGACCGCGCGCGACGATATCATCGAGCAGGTTGCAAACGCGATCCACGTTAGCGTCATCGAGCGGTGCGTCGATCTCGTCCAACACGCAGATCGGCGAAGGCGTCGTCAAGAACATCGCGAAGATCAGCGCGATCGAAGCAAGCGTTTGTTCACCGCCCGAAAGCAGGGAGAGCGATTGCAGCGTTTTACCCGGCGGCTGCGCGAAGATTTCAAGGCCCGATTGCAACGGATCGTCAGATTCAATAAGTTGCAGGTAAGCCTGACCGCCATTGAACAATTTAACGAACAATTCTTTGAAGTGACCATTGACGATATCGAACGCGTTGGTCAGGCGCTCGCGGGCCTCTTTATTCAGTTTATCGATGCCAGCGCGGAGTTCTTCGATGGCTTGCGTAAGATCATCACGTTCTTTGAAGATCGTACCCAGTTCGCCTTCGAGGGTGGCGGCTTCGTCTTCGGCCTGAAGATTGACAGGGCCAATCTGGTCGCGTTCGCGAACGAATTTATCTTTTTGGACTTTGAGCGGTTCGAGAGCAGGCAGATCGCCTGTTTCGGCAAAGATGCTCGCCGTGGCTTGTTCTTTAAGATCTTCCGGCTTCGCATCGAATTGTTCGATGATGGAATTGACGAGCGTTTCGAGTTGTTCCTGACCGGTCGAAACCATAGCTTGCGCATGAGCGCGAGCCTCACGGGCTTCGGTCAAAATGTTTTCGGCTTCCTTGAGCGCGCGGGTCGTGATGGCCAGTTCGCTTTCGACCTTCGCCAGATTGTCGGCGGCCTCGTCACGGCCTTTCTCCAGTTCGGAGACTTTGTTCATCAATTCTTCGCGTGAATCGTCCATCGTTTTCGGACGATTTTCCATCTCGGCAACGCGTTCGACGAGCATCTGTTCGCGTTCTTCGAGGTCTTTCAAACGTTCGCGCGATCTAATCGTGCGGTTGGTGTGGTGGTTGCGTTCATCGGCGATGGCGTGCATACGCGCCATGCGGCGGCCTTGCTCTTGTTGCAGCGTATCGAGCGTGCGCACGGCGGCGTTATAGCTGTCGCGGGCATCGGAAAGGACGGCGCGGAGTTTTTCAACTTCGGCAGCGTGCGAGGCCATCATGTCTTCGTTATACGTCGTCAATTCTTCTTTATGGCTGACGATGGATTCGCGGTAACTGACGATGTCTTCTTCGGTGCGTTTTAGGGATTCTTCGAATTTGGCGATTTCGGCGAACAGGCCCGAGCGTTGTTCGGTCAGGCGGTTCAGGCGCGACTGCCGGGCATTTAGGTCTTGTTCTTTCGAACGCAGATCGGAGCGCAGGGAGTCAATTTTTTCCTGAATTTCTTTTTGGAAAGATTGCGCGGATTCGACTTTTTCCGAAGATTCAGCATAAGCGGCTTCCGCGTCCGGCTTTTCACGGGCGAGTTCTTCGAGGCGGTTTTTCTGTTGCATCTGGATCGCGTGACGATCAGAAGCGCTGGCCTTGATGTGTAGTCCGTCCCAACGCCAGTAAGCGCCATCGAGCGATACGATAGATTGGCCGGGTTTCAATTGCGCGGCGATTGCATCGCCTTGGTCTTGCGTATCGACAACAGCGATAAAGCTGATCGCGCGTTTCAGATAGGCGGGGGCCTTGACGTTCGGTTCAAGTTGGCGCGTGCCGGAGGGCAGAGCGGGTGTTTCGATGCTGTTTTCCGCGTAATCCAGAAACACGGACGGTGCTTCTTTGTCTTTGGACGCCATAAGCGTGTCGCCAAGGGCACGGGAGAGAGCCTTTTCAAAACCTTTGTCCGGTTTGATGTCATCGAGAACCGGTTTGAACAGGCTTTGTGTGTCGGAATTCAGGATGCGTTCGAGCGCTTTGATTTCGGAGTCTATTTCCGATTTGCGGCGTTCGGCGCTCTGACGGATTTCACGCGCCTGTTCCAGTTGTTCGCGGGCGAAGGTGATATTGCTTTCGGCACTTTCAAGCGCGGTGCGAAGGCCGCCGGTTTCGCCTTCAAGGCCGACGATGGAGGTTTTCAGTTCTTCGACTTCGGCGTTATTTTCGAATTGCGATCTGGCGCGGGCGAGATCATCAGCCAGTTTTTCTTTACGTTCATCGGCGACCAGCATACGGGACTGATCAGAATTGATCTGTTGTTCGATGCGTTGGCGGGCGGCTTTGGTTTCAGCCGTCTTTTGCATGAAGGTTTCATAGTCGGCTTCGAGTTTGACGACTTTTTGTTCCAGATCTTCCTTGATGGATTTTTTCTGGACGAGGTCGCTTTCTTCGTTACGACGGCTTTCAGAGAGAATGCGCTCTTCTTCTTCAAGACGAGTTAGGATCGAACCGCTTTCGCCCAGCATCTGGGTTTCATGTTCGCGGTCGGCCATCGTCTGACGAAGTTGCGCGCGGGCTTCTTCGAGCTGGTTTTGTAGATCGCGTTCCTGATCATCAAGACGTTGCAGTTCCAGCGAGTGCGCTTGCAGCGCAGCGGCGGCTTTGGCTTCTTCTTTGCGCAGAGGCGGCAAATCTTCGGCCTGCTGGTTTTGTGTGCGGGTGAGTTGAACAACTGTGGCCATATGCGTGGCGACGGTGCTTTCGGCCTCACCGAATGTTTTGCGAGCGGCTTCGACGCGGTTGGTTTGAATACGCCATTCCAGATAGGCGATGGTGGTTTCGTATTCGCGGATTTGCGCGGAGAGGTTTTTATAACGTTGCGCCTGACGCGTTTGTTTTTTGAGCGCGTTGTAACGCCCTTCCATGCTGCCAACGAGGTCTTGCAGGCGTTGGAGGTTTTGATCGGCGGCGCGCAGGCGAAGTTCGGCTTCGTGGCGGCGGACATACAGACCCGATACGCCAGCGGATTCTTCGAGGACGATGCGGCGTTCCTGCGGTTTGGCGTTGATCATCGCCGTAACGCGGCCCTGGGAAACGAGGGCAGGAGAATTTGCGCCCGTGACCGTATCAGCGAACAGCATTTGCACATCACGCGCACGGCAGGTTTTGCCGTTGATTTTGTAGAGAGAGCCTTGATCACGTTCGATGCGGCGTGTTACTTCGATTTCATCGGAATTATTATAAGCGGCGGGCGCTGTGCGGGTGGAGTTGTTCAGAAGCAGTGAGACTTCGGCAAAGTTGCGAGCGGAGCGGGTCGTGGTTCCAGCGAAGATGACATCTTCCATGCCGTTCGTGCCGCCGCGCATGCGTTTGGCGGAGTTTTCACCCATGACCCAACGAAGCGCCTCAACCGTGTTTGATTTGCCGCAGCCGTTCGGGCCGACGATCCCGGTGAGGCCGGGGCCGATTTCGAACTCCGTTTTATCGACGAAGGATTTGAAGCCGCTTAAGCGAATTTTCTCAAACTGGATCATTATGCTCTAACTTTTTGTACGCCGAATACTAAATTGATTAAGCCATCTGTAGCCTGAAACATACCTTCTGCCATTGTGGGTATACCAGCAGCCAAACTGGTTTTTTCAAAAAAGCCACTAATTGATAATGGAATCGGATAACTGGGTTTTAACGCTTGGGATTCATAGGCACCAGAGATAATTTCAGCAAAAGCTTCATAGATACTTGCTTGTTTCTCATTACCAATGACCACAGTTTGCAATCTAAGTTTCGCAATTTCTTCAATATTAGCGAGAAATATTTGTTTATTTAAAACGCCAACAACCAAGTCTTTAATTAAAAAAGTGTCTTCTTTAGAAAAGTAATTTTGGTAATTTGTTAGAAGATATTGAATATTAAAAGAAGTATAAGCCAAAATATTCTCTACTAGAGCCACATCATAGTTTTTAGGTTGGGGCATTTTATTATCTTTTTTGACCTTACAATCAGTCCTATAAGCACCTAAAGCGCTCATAAAACTGATAGAAATCAAAAATGATTGAATTCTAAAAATATCTTTTGAGTTAGGCATATCTGAACGCATATGCGCTTTTACAAAATCATCACAGAATTTGTATAACGGCGTTTTGTAAGGTGCCTGAAAAAAACTCAGCATAGTGAATTACTCATTCAACCTTCGGCGCTTCACCAACGGCATCGCCGGAGACTTTGCGGAATACGCGTTCGAATTCCGCCAGAGGTTGCGCGCCGGAAATCGTTTCCGCGCCATCGTTAATCACGAAAGTTGGCGTCGCGCTGATCTTCCATTTTTCCTGCGCGGTCTTCATGCCATCGGCGACTTTTAATTTCATGTCGGGATCAGCCTGACAGGCATCGAACGTCGCATCGCTCATCCCTGCAAGTTTTGCGTTCTGGCGCAGCGCGTTCATGTAATCCAGACCGCCGGCCCAGTGATCTTGCGTCTTGAAGAGCAGATTGACGAATCCTTCATATTTGTCTTCGGGCAGGCAGCGCGCGGTGAGCGTGGCTTTCAAGGCCGGATCGTTCAGCGGGAATTCGCGGAATTCAATGAACACTTTGCCCGTGTCGATATATTTGGTTTTCAGTTCGGGCAGAACATCGTTGTGGAAGTGTGCGCAGTGGCTGCATGTCAATGAAGCATATTCGACGATCTTGATCGGAGCGTCGGCGCTACCCAGCGTGCGAGGAGAGAACGCCTTGGCGATATCGATCTTCACAGGTTCGGTGGATGCGGCGGGGATTTCTTCCGGCACAGCAGGAATTTCCGAAAGCTCAGCCGTAGCAGGAACGGCATTGCCTTGTTCATCCGTTGTGATTGCGGGCGGCATCGAAGAAACAGCAGGAGGAGCAGCTTCTTGCGTCGCGGCCATTTCAGCGGAATCGGGAAGGGCATCCATCGCGCCCTGTTGCTTGTTATAGTACAGCATGCCCAGGACTGCAGCGCCTATGATGGCGACAATCAGCAAGCCGATCAGAAGTCCGTTTCCGGCAGTATTTTTCTTTGTATCGTACATAAGAGCCCTCTCGTAGCCAAAGTTGTCATAAACATGACGTGTTAGACTTAAACATAATTCTTTTGGAAATCCAGTCTAAAGTGGGGCTTTTGGACGAATAATGTCAACAAAACCTGGCTGACCCGGCGGCCTTATCCACACAAGAGCTGCCGATTAAAGTCCTCTCCCATGGGGAGAGGGGGACTTAAGGCAAAACCTATATCAGCCTTATCCACTATTGCGGTTCATGCAACTGCGCTCTATTATAACTAATAGATAAATAATTGGAGGGCGTACAAATGGGACGATCACAGGACGAAACAAGGATTTCAATGGACGATGAACCCCAAGTTCGCGTGTACCCAAGCATCGTCCGTGACGCTTTCGGAAATGTCCAGCGGGGACGGACTATTGCAGTTGTTGACGTCATTCCGAACGGCAAAACCTATCAGCTAACGATATCCGTCGAAGACATTCCCGCCTCTATGATGCCCCCTACGACACTCGAGATGTAACTGTCGTTAATTTCCAGAATTGTTACCGGCAGTGTCTAACCACCCCGTCATCCCGAACGCATGTGAGGGATCTTTGGCCTATCCGTTTCACGCCAAAGATTCCTCACCCTAAAGGGTTCGGAATGACGATGAGGGATGAACGGTGAGTGGCAAATTAAAGCAGTGCTAATCCGCTGCTGGCCCATAGAGATAGAGGTCTATCCGGTCGCCGGGCTTGGCGTTTCCATCTTGCTGCCCTTCGGCCAGCACATCGATTCGGCTCGCCGATATGCCTTGCGCTATCATGGCGGTTCGGAGCGATAAAGCGCGGCTCAAAGCAATCCGGCGATCACTGCTGACACCCGTGCCGTACGGCGTGGCATAGGCGCGTATCTGAACACGCCATTCTTTTTTGTCTTCGCCGTCCAGTTCCTTGTTCACGCCCGCGACGATGGGATCTATATCGGCGGTCGAAAGGCCGATCTGGCCCGGCTGGAACGGAATGGATTTTTTCAGCGCGCCTTTGTTGCCCGGATCGAACGCAGCCGGAGCGACGTTCGGCTTTGGCGCGGGCGGAACAGCCTGTTCATGCGTTTTCACCTCATCAAGGTGGCGTTCCATGATGGTCTGGCCATTGGTCGCGGGCGGTTGTTTGTCTTCGAACGTGACCTGCGTGTCGACATTCTGGGCAGGCAAGGCGGGCATGGTTTTGGGCCCCTTGATCGCGCTTTCATTTGGATCGCGCGGGACGGGCGTTGTTTTCGAAGGTTCGATGGGTGGTGTCGGGACAGGCGCGGCCGAAGGTGTTGCAGGAACGGCGGGTTGGACCTGTTGCGGCGGTGTTTTTGCTTCTTCAGGAACAGGTGTGGGCGCAGCAACAGGCGGCGCCGTCGGTTTTACCGGAGGGACAAGCGGTTTTACGGCTTTTGTTTTTTCCGCGCTCGGTTTGGCAGCGGGCTTCTCACGCTTCACGGCAGGTTTTTCTATGATGGGCCGCATCATCTTTGGCGATTGAACGGCAGGAGGGGTAACTGGAACGACAGGAGCGACCGGTGCTTGCGGCGGAACCAGTTGCGGCGCTGGCGCAGGGGCAGGTTGCGTTTGCGGGGCGCGGCTCGAGTCTGGATCGACAGACACGCGCGGCGTTATAACGGGTTTTACATTGCCATCGGGCGGCAACTGGGTGTTCGCCGAAGCCTTGGGTTCGACGATGTATCCGTCTCTATTGGGTTCGGGGCGCACCATCGGCGGCGTCATATCGCCGAACATATCCGGCGGCGCATAATTTGAGTCCTGAGCGTGAGAGGAAGGCGCAATCGCGTTCAATCCTGTAATCAACGAAACGGAAAGGAGAAGCCTAAAGAGATTTGAGGATTTTGCGGATTTCACTGTGCACCTGCTGATTACCGGTCACCAGATTACCACTATGAACGGGATTGTCATCAGTTTCGATACTGGTTGTCACACCGCCCGCTTCCTTGACGATCAGGTAGCCCGCGCCGACATCCCAGGGTTTTATATTGCGTTCCCAGTAGCCGTCGATCCGGCCAGCCGCGACATAGCACATATCAAGGGCGGCGGAGGCGAAACGGCGGACCATTGCGACTTTGGATACCGCATCCAGTTCTTTAAAGAAACGCTCACGGTCATAATTATTGCCGAAAGGCTGGCCATAATTGACCATGCATTCTTCGAGGTTTTTACGCCCCGACACACGCAGGCGGCGATTGGCCAGAAATGCGCCCGTGCCTTTTTCCGCAGTGAACATTTCGTTTTTCGTAGGGTCATAGACGAGGCCCGCGATAACTTCGCCTTTGCGTTCCAGCGCGATGGAAATAGACCAGTGCGGCACGCCGTGCATAAAGTTATGTGTGCCATCAATCGGATCGATCAACCAGACATGTTCGGGATCATTGCCTTTCACTTCGCCGGATTCTTCCATCATGAAAGAATAGTCGGGGCGGGCTCTTTGCAGTTCTTCGAATATGATTTTTTCCGAACGTTTATCCGCCGCCGTGACGAAATCCGCCGGACCCTTACGGGACACCTGAAGATGTTCAACCTCATTAAAATCGCGTAAAAGCGACCGTGCCGCCTTTTCGGCGGCGCGGAGCATCATGGTCATGATGGGCGATTGCGCGGGCATCAATTAGTCTTTCGCGCGTTCGGAATAGGAATCGTCGTCAGTTTTGACAATGATACGCGTATCGACGCCGATGAAAGGAGGAACCATAACCTTGATACCGCCCGTAACGATGGCCGGTTTGTAAGAAGAAGAGGCGGTTTGACCTTTTACGACAGGTTCGCATTCTTCGACCGTAACAACGACGGTATCGGGGATTTGAACACCCAACGGAGCGCCTTCGAAGCTTTCGATGGTAACTTCCATGCCGTCTTGCAGCCATTTTGCCTGATCGCCGATGACGTCTTTTTTGACTTCCATCTGTTCAAAGGTTTCTTTGTCCATGAAGGTATAAGTGTCGGCACCGTCATTATAGAGATACGTGAATTCCGCTTGTTCCAGACGCACGCGTTCCAGCGTCTCTTGGGTGCGGTAACGCACGTTGTCTTTGGTGCCGGAACGGATATCGCGCATTTCAAGCTGGATGACCGATGCGCCTTTACCCGGCTGCATGATTTCATGTGCTGTGATAAGCCAGAGCTTGCCATCGCCGTCGCGATCCAGAACATGACCTTTTCTTAATGTGATAGCTGCAACTTTTGTCATTTTTTCGATTCCTGTAAAATAGACTGTCCCAAACGGGAGAGGGTTTCTTTTAAACCTTCGTCATCCACCGTTTCAAGTACCTGCGATAGATGATTTTTTTCGTTTTCCGTCAAGGTTTTTGTTCTCTTCGCGGGCTTTGTAACCTGTTTCGGTTCAACATGCAAAAACTTGATGTCGGTCACCCACTTATCGCCAAAAATCTGATTAATTCTTTGAAGTATAAGGTCTTTTTGGTAGATCAGGACCGCACAGTCCGCCGACGAGGCAGCGATGTCGAGCGTTGCGGTCGGCTTTTCCTTGGGAACCTTAGGCTTATAATAATGTATCTTGGCAGGCTGAGCGCGTTCGGCATATTCCTCACCGACGATCTCGCGCCAGTGCGTGACAATCCGCCCGAGCGCGATATATTTACGCTCGAACGCTTTCCCCAATAAACCGGGGATTGATCGTGACAGGGGTTTCATAGCCATAACGATGGGCATCATGGGCGCAGCAGCCAAAAATGTCGAGGGGTTCAGAGATGATCTTCTTCGCTGGTACGACAAACACCGCAGGCCCCTGCCGTGGCGCGCAGCGCCGGGGCAGCCAGCCGACCCGTACCATGTCTGGCTTTCGGAGATCATGGCGCAGCAGACGACCATTCCAGCCGTCATTCCGTATTTTCTAAAATTCTTGAACAAATGGCCGAGCGTGCATGATCTCGCATCCGCAAGCGCCGACGACGTGATGCAGAACTGGGCGGGGCTGGGTTATTACGCCCGGGCAAGGAACCTGCATAAATGTGCGGTGATGGTGAGCGAGCAATTGGGCGGAAAGTTTCCGCAGACGCAGGACGCATTACAAGAGCTTCCGGGTGTCGGCGATTACACGGCCAATGCCATAGCCGCGCTGGCGTTCAATCACCCCGCCAATGTCGTAGATGCAAATGTCGAGCGCGTGATGGCGCGTATTTATGCCGTTACCGAACCTTTGCCAGATTCAAAGCCGGAATTGAAACGGCTTGCAGGGAAAATGTCTTTGGGTGAAAAAAAGCGGCCCGGTGATTACGCGCAATCGGTGATGGAATTAGGCGCATTGGTTTGCACGCCAACATCGCCCAAATGCGGCGTGTGTCCCGTGAGCAAATATTGCGAGGCAAGAAAACTTGGCATTCAGAATGAATTGCCCGCACGCAAAGCCAAAGGCGAGAAACCGCAAAAACATGGCTATGTTTACTGGATCACTTCGCCGGACGGAAAAATCCTGTTTGAACGAAGAGGGGAAAAAGGGATGCTCGGCGGGACCATCGGGCTGCCCACTTCCTTATGGGTAGAACGCGCAAAAACCCGCAAGCACCTGTCCATTGCCAGCAAGGCCAAGGCCACGAAAATCAAGGTTTTGCATGGCTTCACACATTTTGACCTAGAACTCCATGGTTTTGCCGTAATCCTGAAGGATACTTATAAACCTGAAGGCGGCGATTATTTCTGGGCCACGCGCAAGGAGGCGGCGAACCTAGGGATTCCAACGCTTTTTAAAAAGGCCCTGAAGCAATTTATCTGACAATTGATTTAGGCGTTTGTTCGGATGGCGGTTCAATCATATAATCGGGATATGAAGATGGATTCACGTTTGCGTATTTTCTCTTTGTTTTCCATGGGTATGATCCTGATCGGCGGATTTGCGCCCGGTGCATTCGCGGAAGGCGAACAATCCGTTCCGGTTCCGACGCAAACGGCGCCAGCCCAGCCAGAAATGAGTCAGCCGATGCCACCCGAAGATGAGGAAGTCACTATCCTCAAGGATGAGTACGCCGGGAAATACAACACATCGACGCTCGAAAATCTTTCCAAGGTTTATTGGCGTCTTGGCGCGTTCGATCTCGACGACGATATGGCGGTCGGCAATTTCCTAAAAATCAACGATTGCAAAATTTTTACCGAATACATCAATGACGACCTTGAATGGAAAGAGATCGTTTCGGTGATGAAAAAACATCTCGAAAAACACAAAGACACGTTCCCGCTCAATTTCCAGTTCGTTTTGGAATTGCATCTGGGCCGTTACGATCCCGCGCTCGGCGGTTTTCCGGTCGTCGACCGCACAGGGTTTAAGGACGCCAAACGCATCGAAGTGGACAGCATGGATACCCGCAAGGATATCTGTTTTGATGAGAATCCGATCAAGGATTACCCCAAGAGTCTTGTTGTTCTTCTGCCCGAAGCGTTCACGTTCGATTTCCTGAAACTGGATGAGCATGTCGCGCAGGCCTACATCCTGCGCAAAAAATCGGAATACAGCCAGTTGGATGAAGATGTGCGCAACGCCCGCTATGAGCGCGACGCATATTTGCGCCTGCGCATGACATTCTCGCAATATCACGGCAATTTGCGCGGCGAACAGAACAACACCATGGCCATTTTATACGGCAAGATCGACGGATATGAAGTTTTCGAAGACGCCAAACAAAAGCGTTTGATGCTCAGCGTTGATATGAGCAATAAAGACAAGGCCGCCGAAGCGCCGCAAATGTCCGTGCCTGTGGAAACAGCAGCGCCCACAACCGAGGGCCCCGTTCTTGCCGCGCCTGTGCCGCAACAGCCATCCGAAGCGCCCGTGCAGGCGGTCGGCTTTACCGCATCACCCTGATTATTTCCACGCCAGCAACGGCAAAAGGATAAGCATCGAGCTTTTCGACGCGGACCGTGATTTCACGGATTTTTCCATCGTTCAGGCAAGCCGCCGCAATATTATCGGCCACGGTTTCAACAAGATTGAAGTGCCGCCCGTGCGTGTTGTCCTTGATGTGCTTTATAATTCTTTCATAGGATAGCGTCAGTTCGATGTTGTCGCGCGCCGCATCCGGCCATTTTTTCGGTTCCGCGATGACGTTGACCCGCACGCGCTGCAAACGCCCTTTTTCTTCCTTGTAAATACCGATCGCCATTTCGACGATCATGTCTTTAACAAAGATAAGATTTTTTTCTTTTTTCTTTTGGCAAAAAAACATTATTGTAACGTCGTTGTTTTGGCTGCGCCTTCGATTTGCGCGCGCAAGGCTTGGCGCATTTCATCGATAGGAACGTTCTTGCCGTTCTTTTTAATATGCCAGTAAGTCCAGCCATTACAGGATGGCGCGTTCTGTAGTAGCGCACCTACTTTGTGAATGGAGCCGCGGTGATTGCCTGTGATGACATTTCCATCAGCATGAACCTTCGCGCTTAAGCGTCCCTTGGCATCGGTCAGTTCCGCGCCGGGCTTCAAATAGCCATGTTCCAGCAGCCAGCCGAAGGGGATGCGCATTTCCTCGCGTTTGTTCGCAAGTGTTATCGTGTCCTCATCGCATGCCTCGGCGGCGCTGATGCGCTTTTGCGCATATTTGATGTATTCATCTTCGCGTTCAATCCCGATCCAGTTACGGCCTAGCTTTTTCGCCACCGCGCCCGTCGTACCCGTGCCGAAAAACGGATCGAGCACTGTATCGCCGGGCTTGGTGGAGGAGAGAATGACTCTTTGCAGAAGCGCTTCGGGCTTTTGCGTCGGGTGTAGTTTATCACCCGCGTCGTTTTTCAGACGCTCGCCGCCCGTGCAAAGCGGGATAAACCAGTCGGAGCGCATCTGGAGGTCTTCGTTCAATGCTTTCATGGAATCGTAATTGAAACGATATTTGGAATCCTTGGATTTCGCGGCCCATATCATGGTTTCATGTGCATTGGTGAAACGTTTGCCCTTGAAATTGGGCATCGGGTTTGATTTACGCCAGATGATGTCGTTCAGAATCCAGTAGCCAAGATCTTGCAGGATATACCCAAGTCGGAAAATATTGTGATAGGAGCCGATCACCCAGATCGCGCCATCATCATGCAATGCTTCGCGCGCGGCGGATAGCCATTCACGCGTAAACGCATCGTACGTTTTCAATGAATCAAACTTATCCCAGTCATCATCGCACGCATCGACTTTTGAATTGTTGGGGCGGGTGAGTTCCCCGCCCAGCTGAAGATTGTATGGGGGGTCCGCGAAAATCATATCCACCGATCCTTTTTGCAGGCTCTTCAGCTTCTCGACACAGTCGCCCTGCAGGATGGTGTTTAATGGTGACTTTCGGTTCATAATTCCCCCGGGTCTGTGGATTTAAGTGGAACGAATCATGATTCATTGGCGAGTCGCCGTCAAGCCCATAAATGTAAAAAATTTAATGGAGTCAGAACGTTATAGGAACATTCTAAGATTTTAGAGTCGGTTCAATGGGTTAAGCGGCTTCGGTTTTACACGGGGCGAAAGAGCGGCGGTGGTGCGGTGTGATGCCGTGCCGCGCGATACCGTCCATATGTGTTTCGGTGCCATATCCGGCATTGGTGTTCCATCCATAGTACGGAAATTCTTCGTGCAGTTTTTGCATGTAACGATCGCGCGTGACTTTGGCGAGGATGGATGCGGCGGCAATGGATAAGGACGTTGCGTCGCCTTTTATAACTGTCTGCGTTTTACAGGGCAGGGACGGCGCGAATTTTCCGTCGATGAGGGCGAGGTGATTTACCCCCCATCCAAACCTTCCCCCACAAGGGGGGAAGGCTTCTTGTTCCATAAAGTCCTCCCCCCCTGCGGGGGAGGATTTAGGTGGGGGGCTCTGTACCATTTCCTCATACGCCCGTTTCATCGCTAGCAATGTGGCGTGGTGGATGTTCAGTGTATCGATCTCTTCCGCCGAGGCCTGCGCAATTGCATAGACACATTGATGTTTGATAATTTCAAAAATGTAATCGCGTTTTTGCGGCGATAATTTCTTGCTGTCGTTCACGTCTTTCCATACAGGATGATTTAATTTTTCGGGCGGAATATACGCGCAGGCTGTGACGACAGGCCCGGCGAGCGGGCCGCGGCCGACCTCATCGATGCCGCAAACAGGCACGCCGAAGGCCGCATCGAACGCGGCGATATTAACCTTTAAGGCTCTTGCTGACGATTTCGAAGACATCGGGGGAGAGCTTTTCTACTTTGGAGATTTCTTCCAGAACGTTTTTCATTTTAGATTGCCTGTCCTGCGTATAACGCCGCCATTCGCGCAGAGGCGTTAACATCCGCGCCGCGATTTGCGGGTTGATGCCGTTGAGCGTTATCACGGCATCCTGGAGCAGGGCATAGCCCGATCCATCCGCACGGTGGAACCCTACCGGATTGTTCATCGCGAACGCGCCGTAGAGCGAGCGGACGCGGTTTGGGTTTTTCAGCGTGAAGTCCGCGTGTTTGGACAGCGTTTTGATATTCGCAATCGTGTTGTCGTTGACGCACAGCGCCTGCAGAGAGAACCATTTATCGATGACGAGCGGATAGTTTTTGAATTTCTGGTAGAAATCCGCGAACGCAGCGTTTTTATGTTCGCCTTCATGATCGGTCAGCACCGAGAGCGCCGCAACGCGGTCCGTCATATTCGTGACTTTTTTATATTGTTCGGAGGCTATGGCAGGATCATCGAGATAACCCAGAACCGTGTTCCGCAAGGAACGCCGCGCCATGGCTTCGGGCGTGATGCTATAAGCGCCAGATTCCAGATTGTCTTTATAGACCGTCATCAATTTATCTTCGCAGCGTTTGGCGAAGGCATCGCGGACATGTTCACGAGCCTTATAAATCGCATCGGGATCGACGACATCACGCGTTTGCGCGATAATTTGAATATCCGGCAGACCAAGCGCACGGGCGAGGAGGGCCTTATCGCCCTTGCCTTGGATTGCCTGATCCAGAATGCTTTCGAGCGCATCAAGCAAGCCGTCATCGAGTTTTTCCGTATCTATAAGCTGGTTCAGCGCGCGCAGGGCATAGGTCTGTCCTGCCTCCCAACGGTTGAACCCATCAGAGTCATGAATCATCAAGAAGCGTAGATCGGCATCGGTTAAATCCGTCGTGAGTTTCACCGGCGCGGAGAAATTGCGCAGGATCGATGGCACAGGCTTCGCGCCGATATTTTTGAAGGTGAAGGTTTGTTCGGGTTCTTTGATCTGTAGCACCTCGGTTTCGATCATATCCTGACCATTCGGCCCGATGAGCCCAACCGCGACCGGAATATGCATCGGTTTTTTATTCGTTTGTCCGGGCGTATCGGGGATATGTTGTTTGAGGGTGAGTGTGTATGTTTTCGCAGTTTCGTTATATTCGCCGCGCGCTTCAATTTCCGGCGTGCCGGACTGCGAATACCACAATTTGAACTGCGATAAATCCTGACCCGAAGCGTCTTCCATGCATTTGGCCCAGTCGTCCGTCGTTACGGCCTGCCCATCGAAGCGTTCGAAATAAAGGTCCGTCGCCTTGCGGTAGGTTTTGGGATTGAGCAGCGTGTGGAACATGCGGATGACTTCCGCGCCCTTTTCATACACGGTCATCGTGTAGAAATTATTTATTTCGATATAATTGTCCGGACGGATCGGGTGGGACAGGGGACCAGCATCCTCAGGAAACTGCATTTTGCGAAGATGTCCTACATCGTCGATGCGCTGCAGCGCGCGGGAATTCATATCGGCCGAAAATTCCTGATCGCGGAACACGGTCAGGCCTTCTTTTAATGATAACTGGAACCAGTCACGGCAGGTGACGCGGTTCCCGGTCCAGTTGTGGAAATATTCATGGGCGATGACGCTCTCAACACGGATGAAATCGCCATCGGTCGCGGTGTCAGGATGCGCCAGAACAAGCGCGGTGTTGAAGATATTCAGCGAAGTGTTTTCCATCGCACCCATATTGAAATCTGATACAGCGACGATGTTGAAGATATTGTATTGGTATTCCCGCCCGTAGACATCTTCATCCCATTTCATGGATTTGATGAGCGATTGCATGGCGTGGCCGCACTGGCCTTCGTCGCCCTTGCGGACATAGATATAAAGATCGACCTTTTGCCCCGACATGGTTTTGAATGTGTCGTGGACATGTTCGAGGTCGCCAGCGACGAGCGCAAAGAGATAGCAGGGTTTGGGTGTGGGGTCGTTCCAGACAGTGAAATGACGTCCGCCGCCGAGCGAGCCTTTTTCTATCAGGTTTCCGTTGGAAAGAAGGACAGGGCAGGTTTTCTCATCCGCCTCAACCCGCACGGTGAACGTCGTCATGATATCGGGGCGGTCGGGATAATAGGTGATGGTGCGGAAACCTTCCGCCTCACATTGCGTGCAATAGGTGCCATTCGAACAATATAGCCCTTCGAGGCGCGTGTTTTTTTCCGGTTCGATTTCGGTGACGATTTCGAGCGTAAATTGATCTTTGCCTGGCGCGGCGATATTCATTCCGCCTTCGACCATTTCGGCCTTGATCTCTTTCCCATCGAGAGCGATAGAAAGCAGCTTTAAATGCTCGCCATTGAGAAAAAGGGGTTCATTGCCCTTATGATTTTTGATGAATTGCGTTTTGGCATGAACGACCGTACGCCCGACAAAAATTTCGAACCGCAGGTCGATATGCTTTACCTTGTAAAGCGGCGGCTGGTAATCTTTGAGGTAAATGGTTTTGGGCGTGTCTGTGCGCATGGGAAAACTCCTTTGGACACACAGATGATACTGGTTTTTTCAGCCCGGACATAGTCCCGAAGCGGGGATTTTTATACGGGACCTCCTGCGGCCGATGTTGGCCCGAGGCTCAAGGTCGGTCCACCGACATCTTTTCCGTTGCGTCGTAAACCTGCAAGGCCTGTACCAAACAAGAACGCGGTTGCAAGCGCTGCTGCACCTGCGCTTCCATAAAACAGCCCGTAAAACACCGGTTTCATCGTTTCCATGAGCTGATGATGATCGTATGCGCCTTTGGTGGATTCCGAAACGAAACATTCACGAAGACCGAAAACATCGACTGGCATTTTCCGTTCGGCAATACGCACGACACCATCTTTCAAAACCCATTCGATAGGTACTTTTTTAGCCTGACGCGTTACGCAAAGATTAAGCGTACCCGTAAAGCGCGTGTCCTGTTCTTGTAAACTATCTGGCTTAGCGCGCTCTAGATCGCGGGTGTAGATACTCGTAAACTTATCGTTCGCTTCCGCGCGGTGGCTTTCGTATATTTCACGGGCACGGTCGACATCGGAAATACTCATAGGCGCAACCATACCTCCTAAAAAGTAAGTCATGGCTGCCGTGGCCGCCGAAGCGGCGATACGATGATAGGGACCATCGCCTTTTTTGAATTGAGGCATACTTTAATACTTCTTGCTCATTTTTAATAATAAATGATTATTAGCAGAAACAGGAGCGGGGTCAACAGTGGATCAGCCGTTCAGCACCAGATCGTCGCGATGGATGAGTTCGTCGCCACGGGAATAGCCCAGAATTTCGGGGATTTCCGCAGATTTGCGGCCCGCGATCTTGCGGGTGGAATCGCTTTCATAGGCCGAAATGCCTATGCCGAGCGATTGGCCGTTGGAATCGCAAATCTTCACCGCATCGCCGCGGTCATAATCGCCTTCGATCTTTTTAACGCCTGCGGGGAGGAGGCTTTTGCCCGAGAGCAGCGCCTTGCACGCGCCGTCATCGAGATAGATCGTGCCCTTTGGTTTGACATGCGCGAGGATCCAGCGCTTCCTCGCCGTGCGGGGCAGATCGGAAGCAAGGAAGATCGTTGCGCGGGCGGTGCCATCACAAGCGGATTTAAGCGCGTGAGATTCCGTTCCCTTGGCAATCATCATATGCACGCCGGATTCCGTGGCGATACGCGCCGCTTCCATCTTGCTTTTCATGCCGCCGGTTGAGGGGCCAGCGAGCGCGTCACCCGCCATAGAAAAATGTTCGGGTGAGAGTTTTTCAACGAGCGGGATGTGTTGTGCCGTGCTGTCGATACGCGGATCCGCCGTATAAAGCCCGTCCGTGGTTGAAAGCTGAATCACGAGGTCAGCACCTATCATCTGCGCGACACGGGATGCCAGCCTGTCATTGTCGCCGAACCGGATTTCGGCCGTGGAGACCGTATCATTTTCGTTGATGATCGGGATCAGGCCTTTTTCCAGCAGCGCATGGATGGTGGCGCGGGCATTCAAATGCGAACGGCGGTTTTCAGTATCGGAGGGCGTAAGTAAAATTTGCGCAACATTTACGCCGTGCATGGCGAAAACGTTGATATAGGATTGCATCAGAGCTATCTGGCCAATCGCCGCCGCACCTTGTTTGAGTTCGAGCGGAATGGAAGAAGAGGGCGCGTTGTGATCTATGCCCATCGTCTTGCGGCCCAGCGCAATTGATCCTGACGTGACGATCAAAACCGATTTGCCGGATTTTTTGAGCGCCATGACATCTTCGGCGAGCGCGGAAAGCCATGCCTGCCGCACGCCCTTATCCACATCCACCAGAAGGGCCGAGCCGATCTTGATGATGATGGTTTTGGATTGCGCGATAAGAGTGATAAGAGTCATACGTCTATTATAGGCATTTTATCCACTATGTCATTCCCCGACTTGATCGGGGAATCCAGTCTGGATCCTCCGGTCAAGCCGGAGGATGACACGGGAAGAAATGGCTAAACCTTACAGGTTAAGCTCAACATAATGTCCGGGATGACAGAACATAACCTATTCCTCGTCCAATGTGCCTTTGCGGGTTCTTTGAATAATATCATTCAGCGCGAAGAGGGCTTTGTCGACACCTTCTTTGGACACGCCGGAAATGAGCAGCGGTTTGATTTTGGTTTTCTTCTCAAATTCGCGGGCGACATCTTCGGATAATTCCTTGCCGAGCGCGTCCGCCTTGTTCAGCGCAACGATCTCCGGCTTTTCATCGATGCCGTGGCCGTATTCTTTCAATTCCTTACGGATCATTTTATACGCGTTCCACGGTTCATCCGCCGTGATGTCGATCAGATGCAGAATGACCGCCGTGCGTTCGACGTGGCCCAGGAAACGATCACCCAGACCATGACCTTCATGCGCGCCCTCAATAAGACCCGGAATATCCGCGAGGACGAATTCCTTATCGCCAGCTTTGACCACGCCGAGGTTAGGGTGCAGAGTCGTGAATGGATAATCCGCGATTTTTGGTTTTGCCGCCGTACAAGAAGCGAGGAAGGTAGACTTGCCTGCGTTGGGCATACCGACAAGGCCCGCATCGGCGATCAGTTTCAAACGCAGCCAGACCGCGCGTTCAATACCCGGCCAGCCCGGCGTTTTTTTGCGCGGCGCCTGATTGGTCGATGATTTGTAATGCGCGTTGCCAAAACCGCCATCGCCGCCTTTTAAGAAAGTGATCGTCTGACCTGGTTCGGTCATATCGATCAGCACGGTTTCCTGATCTTCATCGAGAATCTCGGTGCCGACAGGGACGCGGATAATAATATCGTCGCCATCTTTGCCAAAGCGCATTTCGCCCGCACCGTTGTCGCCGCCCTGCGCTTTGAAATGCTGGGAGTAACGAAAATCGATCAGCGTGTTGAGTTCCTTGACGGCCGTGAAAATGACATCTCCACCTTTACCGCCGTTGCCGCCGTCAGGCCCGCCATGTTCGATAAATTTCTCACGACGGAACGAGATACAACCGGGGCCACCGTTACCGCTTTTGACGTAGATTTTTGCTTGGTCGAGAAATTTCATGAAAAGTAGGGCCCTTAAAAGAAAATCGGATGACCGTTAGGTCACCCGATCTGAATTGTTATCCGATGACCGAAGTTACTCGGCAGCCAGCGGTTGGGCGTCGTTGGCCGGAACAATGTTCACAACCGGTTTGCCGCCCTGGCCTTTGCTGAACTGCACGCGGCCATCGACGAGGGCGAAGATCGTGTGATCAGTACCCATGCCGGTGTTTTTGCCGGTGTTGTATTTCGTGCCGCGTTGACGAACGATGATATTGCCGGCCAGAACGATTTCACCGCCATAGCGTTTAACGCCGAGGCGACGACCTGCTGAATCCCGTCCGTTTCTTGAGCTTCCGCCCGCTTTTTTATGTGCCATTGTCCAAATCCTTTTTTATTCTTATGTACTTATCGCCAGTTCTTAATGCAAAGCCTATGCCGCCTTGATGTCGGTGATTTCGAGGACTGTCTTATTCTGACGGTGTCCTGCGGTACGGCGATAGTTCTGGCGGCGTTTCTTTTTGAATACCAGAATTTTGTCGTTACGGATATGGGAAACGACTTTCGCGCTGACTTTTGCACCGGAAATGTCTTTGCCAAGGGCCAGTTTCGAGCCATCGGACGAGAAAGCGAGGATCTCCAGATCCACGTTACCGCCTTCTTTGGCTTCTAAAAGCTCGACCTCGATACGGTCATTTTTGGCCACTCTGTATTGTTTTCCGCCCGTGCGTACGACTGCAAACATTGCTAATTCCTGATATTTTGTTAGTTATTTCAATGGTTTAAAGACAAGTCTTCAAACGCTCATTTCTGTGAGTCCGCGAAATATACATGAAGATATTAAGGTGTCAAGAAAATCCCCCGGCCTATTTCGGCCAGCGCAGGGCAGGCAATGCTTGCCACGGCCAGTGAAGAGCGTTTATAAACAAAGCCTTCACTGGCTATTTATTAAGGCGGTTTTTAAAGAAATGCGTGATTTTTTACCCTCCAATCTGGACCTTAAGGGCAAATCCATCCTCGTGACGGGGGGAACCGGGTCGTTCGGCCAGCAATTCGTCGCCACGGTCCTAGAACGCTATAAGCCCGCCCGGGTCATCGTTTATTCGCGCGATGAGTTAAAACAGTTCGAGATGGCCCAGCGCTTCCCGGTCGAAACCCATGAGAATATCCGTTATTTCATCGGTGATGTCCGCGACCGCGACCGCCTGACGTTGGCCATGCGCGATGTCGATTACGTGATCCACGCCGCAGCGATGAAACAAGTTCCCGCCGCCGAATACAACCCGATGGAATGTTTAAAGACGAATGTGAACGGCGCGGAGAACGTCGTGTATGCCTCGATGGCAAATGGCGTCAAGAAAGTCCTCGCGCTGTCCACCGACAAAGCCGCCAACCCGATCAATCTTTACGGCGCGTCCAAACTCGCGTCCGATAAAATCTTCGTCGCTGCAAACAACATCACCGGTGAAAAAGGTCCGCGCTTTGCGGTTGTCCGTTACGGCAATGTTATGGGCTCACGCGGTTCCGTCGTTCCGTTCTTTCAAAAACTGATCGATCAGGGCGTTAAAACTTTGCCGATCACGGATGCGCGCATGACGCGGTTCTGGATCAACCTGCAACAAGGCGTGAATTTCGTTCTGTCGTCCTTAGAGATGATGCAGGGCGGGGAAGTGTTCGTTCCCAAAATCCCCAGTATGAAGATGACATCGCTTGCCAAAATCATGGCACCAAGCCTCGATCATAAAATCGTCGGCATCCGCCCTGGTGAAAAACTGCACGAAGTTATGGTTCCCGTGGATGACGGGCGCAATACAATCGAATTGCCGGATCGTTACGTAATCGAACCAGCCTTTGCTTTCTGGGCGATCAACAAAGCGCATTACAAAAACGCCAAGCCTGTGCCCGAAGATTTTTCTTACACCAGCGATGGCAATACCGAATGGCTGGACGAAGCGGGTTTAAAAAATCTGTTAAGCATCGCAGCTAAGGAAAAGGCGGCGTAAGCAAACATGAAAGTCCTGCCTTATGGCCGCCAGTGCATAGATGACGATGACATTGCCGCAGTGGTCGAAACATTGCGCAGCGACTTCCTAACCACCGGACCAAAAATCGCAGAGTTTGAAGCATCTTTATGTGCCGTCACCGGGGCTAAAGAAGCCATCGTTTGTTCCAACGCCACGACAGGGTTGCATCTGGCCACCGAAACGTTAGGCATCGGGCCGGGCGATGTTGCTATCATACCAACGCTCACATTTTTAGCCACGGCCAATGCCATCCGTTACGCGGGCGGCGATGTCGTGTTTGCCGATGTCAACCCGGACACGGCGTTGATGGATCCCTCACATTTCGAAGAAGCGCTTGCGCGTTGTAAAACAAAACCGCGCGCTGTGTTCCCGGTTCATATGGCCGGACAGTGCGTCGATTTAAAAGAAATCAAAAAGATTGCAGACCGCGAAGGCATAAAGATCGTTGCGGATTCCGCGCACGCGGTCGGGGCCGGCTATGACGGCGCACCTGTCGGTTCTTGTAAATACGAAGACATGAATGTTTTTTCGTTCCATTCCGTCAAAACAGTCGCGATGGGCGAAGGCGGGGCGATTACCACCAACAATCCCGCCTACGCCAAAAAGTTGCGCGAGCTACGCAGCCACGGCATGGTCAAGCGTCCCGATATTGGCCCGTGGGCGTATGACATGGTAGAAATGGGTTATAATTACCGCGCAACAGACATTCAATGTGCGCTCGGCGTATCACAAATGAAAAAGCTTGATACGTTCGTCAAGCGCCGCCGCGAGATTGTTGCGCTCTATAATAATCTTCTCAAACCGTTATCGAATGTTATCCGCAC
Organism: uncultured Micavibrio sp.; assembly: GCA_964539025.1. GTDB lineage: Bacteria > Pseudomonadota > Alphaproteobacteria > Micavibrionales > Micavibrionaceae > Micavibrio_A. The sequence continues at coordinate 95,099 of CAZIFA010000004.1, read as the reverse complement.
GCCGGTACAGACAGCCAATTGCAATCCCGCATGGCATCTCTATCAAATCTCCGTCGATTTCCAATCTATCGGCATGGACCGCACGACGCTGATGAACAAATTGCTGGGGAAGGGTGTCGGAACGCAAGTTCATTATATTCCCGTCCACACGCAACCTTATTACACCAACCTCTACGGCAAACAGAGCCTGCCCGGCGCGGAGAAATTTTACGAGGGCACTTTATCGCTACCGCTATACCCATCCTTAACAGACAAGGAAGTCGAATATGTCGCGCAAACGCTGCATTCGATCCTGCAATAGGGTGGCGGCATGGGCGTGATCGCGATTATTCCAGCGCGCGGCGGTTCAAAACGTCTTCCACGGAAAAATATCCTTCCCGTGAATGGCAGGCCTATGATTGCGTGGACGATCGAAACCGTCCTTAAAAGCGGAATTTTTGATTCCGTCATCGTATCGACCGACGATGATGAAATCATTAAAATCTCGGAAAAAGAAGGCGCTCGCGCTATCAAACGTCCGGCGGAATTTTCTACCGATAGCGCACATGAACACGATGCTTATCGCCATGTTCTAGATACTCTGCGTGGTGAAGGCGCTTCTCCGGATGCGTTCTGCGCGATTTATCCGACCGCGGCGCTGCTGCTTCCCGAAGATCTGCAAGGCGCGTACAAAGCCCTCAAAGATAAAAACGCCGATGTGGTGATGGGGGTCAGCGCCTATCCGATCCATCCATTCAAATCGTTGGAAGAGGGGCCGAACGGCTTCCTTAAAATGGTTTATCCGGATTGGTGCAAGAAGCAATCGCAGACCTATCCGCATTACGTGGCAAGCAACGGCACGTTGTATTTCATGCGCACAGCGCCATTTCTGGCTAGTCCGAATTACTATCCGGAAAAGCTCGCTTCCTATGAAATTCCTTTCGAGCGCGCGGTCGATGTGGACACGCACGAAGACTATAAAATGCTGGATTTTATGATGGAATACAAAAGCCGAACATAGTAGTATGCCCGCGAATATGAAAAGAGGAGACGACCCTATGGCCAAAGCCGATTATAAAACCCCGCAGGAGGAATTCTGGGCGGGCGATTTCGGAACAGAATATATCGGCCGTAACAGGCTTGAAGACATGGCACCTGCGCGTTTGTCGCTGTTCTCCAAAATTCTCGCCCGCACGACGAATGTGAACAGCGTTCTGGAGTTTGGCGCCAATATCGGCTCGAACCTTTACGCGATCCACCAATTATTGCCCAAGGCGGAGATCAAGGCTGTCGAAATCAACCCGACTGCCGTCAAGACGCTCAAATCCTATCCATGGATGAACAGCGCGACGGAAGGATCTTTCACCAGTCAGAACTTTTCGAACGAAGCCGATTTTACTTTTACGTCCGGCGTTTTAATCCACCTCAACCCAGACGTCCTGCCCAAAGCGTATGAAAACCTATACAAAGGCAGCCGCAAATACGTGATGGTTTGCGAATATTACAACCCAGCGCCGGTGACCGTTCCGTACCGCAATCATCAGGATCGCCTGTTCAAACGTGATTTCGCGGGCGAAATGATGGACACGTACAAGGACCTGGAATTGATCGATTACGGTTTTGCTTACCGCCGCGATCCGAATTACCCCATGGATGATATCACGTGGTTCCTGATGGAAAAGAAAGGCTGACTTCGATGAAGTTCTGCACCAATTGCATCATGCCCGACACAAAACCCGATCTCGCCTTTAACGAGAAGGGCGTCTGCACGGCCTGTCAGGCTTTCATGAATCGCAAGGACGTCAATTGGGACGCCCGCCATAAAGAACTCCTCGAACTCGTCGCGCGTTACAAAAGCAAAGACGGATCGAAATGGGATTGCATCGTCCCGGTCAGCGGCGGCAAGGACAGCACGTTTCAAGTTCTAAAAATCCTGCAACTCGGACTTAACCCGCTCTGCGTCACCTCAACGACCTGCGATCTTGCCGATATCGGCCGCCGCAACATCGAAAACATCAAATCTTTCGGTGTCGATTACATTGAATTTTCCCCGAACAAAAAAGTCCGCGCCAAACTCAACCGTATCGGCCTGTCAGATGTCGGCGATATTTCGTGGCCTGAACATGTAGGCATTTTCACCATTCCCGTCCGCGCCGCCGTTCAATACAACGTTCCGCTGATCGTCTGGGGTGAAAACTCACAAAATGAATATGGCGGCCCCGCTGCTGCTGCCAAAGACAATGTCCTGACCCGCCGCTGGCTTGAAGAATTCGGCGGACTGCTCGGAATGCGCGTCACCGATTTGATCGGACAAGACGGCATCGAGGCAAAACACCTCATTCCCTATCAATATCCGAGCGACGAAGACCTTAAGCGTGTTGGTGTTACGGGCATGTTTCTCGGCCACTATTTGCCATGGGACGGTTACAGCAACGCGCTGCTCGCGCAAGCCCACGGGTTTGAAACGCTCAACACCACGGTCGAAGGTTCCATCGTCAACTACGAAAATCTGGACAATCACCAGACCGGAATCCACGACTATTTCAAATATCTGAAATTCGGTTTTGGCCGCGCCACTGATATTTCCTGCCTCCATGTTCGACGCGGCCGCATCACGCGCGACGATGCCATCGAACTCGTGAAAAAACACGATGGCGCCTATCCATGGACCTGCCTTGGAAAACCGTTGAAAGACATCCTCGCCAAAATAGATATGAGCGTGGAAGAATTCGATAAAATCTGCGACCGTTTCACCAACCGTAAAATTTTTGCCATGGATTCTAACGGAAAATTCGTCAAAGACAAAAACGGTAATCTGGTCAAACAACACAACCCGTCGCCGGACGATTACAAGAGCTGGACCAGCAAGGCCGCATGAGCATACTCGTCATCGATTACGGCATGGGCAATCTGGCATCCGTCAAACGGGCGTTTGAAGAATGCGGTGCCGATGTCATTATCAGTGACGATCCGAAATCAGTTTCCCGCGCATCCAAAATCGTTCTTCCCGGCGTCGGTTCCTTCGCCATGGCGATGAACAATATCCGTGCATCCGGATGGTTTGATTCCATTAAAAGTTCCGTCGAAAAGGGTATGCCGATGCTTGGTATTTGTCTTGGCATGCAATTGCTGGCGGATGAAGGCGAAGAACACGGTAGTACCAAAGGGCTTGGCCTGATTGCCGGGAAGATTCAGCATTTTTCAACGCGGCAGAAAAAAGATGAACTTCGCGTACCGCATGTCGGGTGGAACGAGATATCCGACAAGAAAGACGATGTTCTATTAAACGGCATCGACAACGGTACGGATTTTTATTTCGTGCATAGTTATTATTTCAACGCCGGAAGCGACAATCATGTTCTGGCAAGAACGCCTTATGGCGACGATTTCGCCTCAATCGTGCGCAAGGACAATGTCTGGGGCACACAATTCCACCCGGAAAAATCGAGCATTTCCGGGTTCCAGTTGATCCGCAATTTCTTATCGGTTCATTGACATGCTTAAAACCCGCATCATTCCAACGCTGCTAATGAAAGATGTCGGCCTTGTCAAAGGCGTAGGGTACGATAGCTGGCGACGCGTCGGCACTGTGCTGCCGTCCATAAAAGTATACAACCGCCGTCAGGTGGATGAATTAATCGTTCTCGACATCAGCGCAACGAACGCGGGCAGGGGGCCTGATATCGCAGAAATTTCCAACTTCGCGTGCGAGTGTTTTGTTCCTCTCACCGTCGGCGGCGGTGTACGCAGCATCGATGACGCAACAAACCTTCTTCGCGCCGGGGCCGATAAAGTCGCGGTCAATTCAGAATGCTATGCCAATCCCGGCCTTGTCACGCAGATCGCAGAAAAATACGGCGTACAATGCGTTGTCGTCGGCATAGACGCGCGCAAAGAGGCGGATGGTTCGTATAGTTGTTATTCTAATTCATCGCGCAAGAAACAATCGGTCGATCCCGTCACATGGGCCAAGACGATGGAAGAAAGAGGCGCAGGAGAAATTCTAATTTCTTCCATTGAACGCGATGGTACGATGAGTGGATATGACCTAAAACTTATCAAAATGGTGTCGCAGGCCGTAAAAATCCCGGTGATCGCGTCGGGCGGCGCGGGATCGTATGAGGACATCTATCAAGCCATTCACACAGGCGGCGCACAGGCAGCGTCCGCCGCCAGCATATTTCATTTCACCCAGCAAACGCCGCTCGAAGCCAAGGAATATCTGGCCAAGCGTGGCATCCCTGTTACACAGATGCGCAAATTCCAGTCATCGCAAGAAGCGGCGGCATAATCCCATGAAACGCGCGCTCTTTCGTTGCGAGGCATCTAGCACAATAGGCACAGGCCATGTCATACGCTGCCTGACGCTCGCCGACACGCTGGCCAAGGCCGGATGGAATTGTGTCTTTGCCTCCTCTGATGAAACGACGCGAACCGTGCCCGCCATCCTGACCGCGCAGTATGAACATATTGCACCAGAACAGATTACGACGCAGACGGTTGTCGATCTTTTAATTGTAGATGGGTATCAATTCGACGCCGCGTATGAACAATCATTGCGGCATCATGTAAAAAAAATCTTCGTCATAGACGATATGACAGACCGTCAGCACGATTGCGATCTGCTTATGGATCAAACCCATGGCAGGGAAGCGCAGGATTATAAATCACTTGTACCGCCGGGCTGTATGATCTTCACAGGGGCGCAATACGCGTTGCTCCGTCCGCAATTTGCGCAAGCACGGGATGCGGCACTTATTGCCCGAAAAACCCGTGCGGGAAAAATCGAACGTATTTTAATTCTTATCAGCGGTTCGGACCCTGACGGCGTTACACTTAAGGCGCTCGAAGCCGTTACGCAGCTTAAAACCATGCCCGCCGTGGATGTTATCATCCGCCGTGATGCCGCTATTTATGCGCAGGCCGATAAAATCCGCGCGGCGCATGCGGATAAAATCCGCTTCCTTGAGAATGTTGCCGATATGGCGACGTTGATGACGCAGGCCGATCTGTGCATCGGCGCGGGTGGCACGGCGAGCTGGGAGCGGTGTTGCCTAGGCCTTCCAACGGTTTTGATCGAAATTGCGGACAATCAGAAATTCGTAGCCAAAAACCTCGCAAAGGCAGGTGCGGTAAAATATCTCGGCCCGCATGAGAAACTGTCTTCAAACACCATTGCTGAAAACATCGAATGGCTGATGGATCATCCACATGAAGTAATTGCCATGTCTCAAAAGGCGGCATCCTTGTGCGATGGTCAGGGCACTAGGCGTATAGCCTCTATTCTTAACAGTATGCTGAACATTTCCCTGCGTCCGCTTACAAAGGCAGATTCAGATATTCTGTATCAATGGCAGACCGAACCGGATGCCCGCCGTTATTCCCGCAATCCTGCTGTGCCTACACCTGCGGAACATGAAAACTGGATGGGATCTTTTCTTAAGAAAACGGGTTCCTTCGGTTATATTATTTTGGATGGCGCGGAGCCCGCCGGTTTTGTCCGTCTGGATGCGCTTTCCCAAGACGCAGGCTATGAAGTTTCAATCCTTGTCGGACGGACATTTCAAGGAAAAAGCATAGCGTTAAGGGCGCTTAATCTTCTTATTCAAAACCATCCCGAAAAGTCGCTAAAGGCCTATATCTACCCAGAAAACACGGCCTCTCTTACGCTTTTCCGCAACGCCGGGTTTGCACAGGACGGTCAAAACTGGTACATAAAGCAGCAACATCAATGACGATAGGAGTAAGACGATGAGGACGATGAAAATAGGCAAAAGAACGATCGGGACAAATCAACCCACCTATGTCATTGCCGAAGTATCGTGCAACCACGAAGGCAATTTCGATGAAGCGCGTAAAATTATCGAGGCCGCCGCCGCAGCCGGCGCGAATGCCGTAAAATTACAAACCTACACCGCAGACACGATCAGCCGAAATTTTAAAACAAGGCCCAAAGGCACGATCTGGGAAAATCTCGATCTTTATAAGCTGTATGAGAAGGCACACACGCCATGGGAATGGAGCCGCGATCTTAAAAAAGTGGCGGACGATAACGGCGTAGACTTTTTCTCGTCGCCCTTTGACGAAACCGCTGTCGATTTCCTCGTCGATCTGGGCGTAGATGTTTTGAAACTCGCGAGCTTTGAAGTCGTGGACACAAAGTTGATCGAGCATATGGCAAAATCCGGATTGCCCGTTATCATGTCCAACGGCATGACCGACTTTTTGGAGATGGAAGAGGCGGTTCGTATTCTTCGTGACAACAAAGTGAAAGATCTTGCCCTTCTTCATTGCAACAGCGGTTATCCCGCCGCCTTCGAAGAGGCAAACCTCAAAACCATTCCCGTTATCGGTGAAGTGTTCGATGCCGTCACAGGCCTATCCGACCACACGCTTTTTGCCGACACGGCCAATTATGCGCAGCCGCTCGCCCACGTCACACCGGTGGAAGCGCAGAAATTCGGCGCGAAAATCATCGAGGTGCATTTGATGCTTGATCGCGCACATGCAAAATCACTGTTCGATAAGGGCGAGGGCGGTTTCGACTGGCCGTTCTCACGCGAGCCTGCTGAACTCAAAAAGATGATCGACATGATCAGGCAGTACGAAAAGACAGGCAAAATCGAATACGAAACTGAAGCAGAACGCATCGCCGCCGAAAAAACCCATGGTCGCGTCTGTTTCGAACCGACCCAAAAAGAACTCAGCAGCCGCAACGTTCGCCCTTCTTTATGGGTGGTGGCAGACATTAAAAAAGGAGATAGATTCCATTTTGATGCCGTCAAGCGTACAGGAAATATCGATTCCATTCGCCCCGCTGGCGGCCTGCATATCCGTTTTGCGGATCAGATTGAGGGCATGGTTGCAACCCGTGACATTAATACGGGTGAAGCGCTGACTTGGGATATGATCGACCTGCAGCAAGATAAGGCCGCCAAAAAAGCCCATGCCGCATGAAAATCCTGATCGTCGCCAGTAAATTTCCGCCCGAATATTCCGGGCCTGGCGTACGAATCCCGCGCCTTTATAAAGCCATCGCCAACGATATTGCTGCTAAGGATATCAGCGTCCTTTGCGGCAGTATTGAATATCCCGAAAACAAAATCTATGAACATGAAGGTTTAAAGGTCACACGGGTCGTTCCGTCATGGATCAGGCGACGGAAATTTCCGTTCAACATCATCCCGCGCGGATTGTTCGATATCATCGCGTATTTCGCAGACAATATCGTTGCATTGCGGGCATTGAAGAATTTCAAGTCAGTCGACATGGTTCATATCCTAGGCACATCTGGCGTTACAGCGGCGGCATTGTTATGGGCAAAACAGAACAATATTCCCGTCTTTCAAGAACTCGTCACCGCCAAGGCGTCACCGTGCCAGAGATTTTTTTTATTCTGGAAGACCTGTCCGCCGGAAAATTCGGTGATCGTGACCATGCGAAACGATGTTCGCGCAAGGTGCGAGAAAGCCGGATACGCCGCACAGATATGGCACCGACCAAATCCGTTCAATCAGGAAATGTTCTTCCCCGTATCGCCGGTTGAAAAAATGGAATTGCGTTGTCGCCTGACGCCGTTTGGACCGGATGACATTGTTTTATCGAGCATAGCCAAAATCATTCCGCAAAAAAACCAGATATTCCTGCTTGCTGTTCTTGAACAGCTCGATGATCGGTTCAAACTCGTTATCGCCGGGCCGAAGGTAGAACAGGGGCCGCTTTACGAGCGCGACCGTGCCTATCTACAGTCCATCAGGGACCGTATTGCATCGCTCGGGCTGCAGTCCCGCGTGCATCTGATTACCGATTATGTGGAGTCACACGTATATATGAAGGCTTCGGACCTTTATATGCTGCCCGCCTATGACGAAGGGTTTGGCACGCCGATGATGGAAGCCATCGCCTGCGGCGTGCCCGTCATTGCCAACGCCGATGAAGCCTGTTTTGCCGAATGGCTCGAAGACGGGGAAAACGGCTATCTGCGGTCCTTGAAAGTCAAGGATTGGGCCGAAGCCTGCCGCCGCGGCGCGGGCGTTGGGCCAGAAAAAGGGCTGGAGGAAGCGAAAAAGATAGTGAATTTGGCGGGCCAGCCCCCTATATATAACCAGTATATTGAAAAAATCCGTTTCCTGACACGGACTTAGCAACTGATATTGGGACCCATGGCCACACCGCTCCATCAAACGCTGATTGATAAAATTGCGCGCAACGATTTTTCCGCAGGGATTATCGGCCTTGGCTATGTCGGCCTGCCGCTGGCCATGAGCATGGCGAAGAAGAATGTTAAGGTTATCGGTTTTGATATCGATCCTGAAAAATGCAAAAGTCTGAATGGCGGAGTGAGTTATCTTGAAACCGTGAAGAGCGTGGAAGTTGCCGACGCTAGGACAAAGAAAACTTTTGAGGCCACGCATGATATGAGCCGCCTTGCAGAGGTCGATTTTATCGTCATCTGCGTGCCAACACCGCTCGATCAGTACAAGGTTCCGGACCTCAGCTATATCGAAAATTCGAGCCGTGACATCGCCGCGACCTTGCGCAAGGGGCAAGTGATTAGTCTTGAATCCACAACCTATCCCGGCACGATGGATGATATCGTCAAACCCATCCTTGCAAAAACTGGATTAACGCTCGACCAGGATTATATGGTCATTTATTCGCCGGAACGCGAAGACCCCGGCAACCGCGATTTCAAAACCAGTACTATTCCCAAAGTGGTCGGCGGCGATACGCCGGAATCGCTAGAAATAGCACAGAAATTTTACGGATGTTTCATCGATGAGATCGTTTCGGTCCGCGATATCAAAACCGCCGAAGCCGTAAAGATCACCGAAAATATCTTCCGCGCGGTCAATATCGCGATGGTGAATGAGTTGAAGGTCATCTACGACCGCATGGGCATCGATATCTGGGAAGTGATTGACGCAGCCAAAACAAAACCGTTCGGTTATATGCCGTTTTATCCGGGGCCGGGGCTCGGCGGACACTGCATCCCGATCGACCCGTTCTACCTGTCATGGAAGGCACGTGAGTTTGATACGCCGACGCGCTTTATCGAACTTGCCGGCGAGATCAATGTCGCCATGCCGCGCTACGTACTGGAAAAGACCATCCATGCGATGAACGCAGTGCACAAGCGCGGGCTTGCCGGTGCGAAGATATTGATGTGCGGCATCGCCTATAAAAAGAATGTAAACGATCAGCGGGAATCCCCTGCGTTTCCACTCTTGCAAATGCTCGAAGAATACGGCGTGCAGGTCGACTTCCACGACCCGCATATCGATGCCATCACGCCGATGCGCCATTTCCCGAAAATCACGGGCCGCAAATCCGTCAAGATCGATGCAAAGAAAATCGCCGAATACGATGCGGTTCTTATCATAACCGATCACGACAATCTGCCTTACGCCGACATCGCCAAAAACGCCAAACTCATCGTCGACACGCGCAACGCCATGAAACCGCACAATGTCGACTCTGCAAAATTATTCAAGGCGTAGCAATGAAGCAGCTGTTTGAATATTATCTGCAGAATATTCACCACAAAGGCAAACGTCATATCGTTCGCCTAGCGCTTTTTTTTCTGCCGTTTCGTTACCTCAAATCTCATTACGGGCCGATCATGCGCGTCAACAGGCGTGACCGGACCAACATCTTCGCGCTGAGCGGTGAATACGGTCATGTCGTGTCCGGACATGTCAAAAAAATCAGGCAAGGCGAAGTTTTTATCGATATCGGCACGAATTACGGCTTGTTTTCCCTGATGGCCGCGGAACTCGTCGGGGAACAGGGAAATGTGTTTTCGTTTGAACCCAACCCCGTCATCTACAGCTATTTCCTTGATAATATGCGCAAGAACGGCCACAAGAACATCATTCCTTTTCATTGCGCCATTGCGGATCAAGACAAATTGATCGGTTTAACTTTCAAAGAAGAACATAGCGGCGCTTCGCATTTATCGCAAAACGGAGATTTTACGATTCCCGCCTTTAACCCCGCACGATGGCAATTCTTGAGCGATAAAATCGGTAGCCGCAATGTGCATATTAAGATCGACGTGGAAGGGTACGAAGCCGTGATCTTAAAAACTCTTTCGCAGGCGCCATGGTTTACAAACGTTAAATCCATCGTCGCAGAAATAGATGATTCCAACTTACAAAAATTTTCCTGCAACGCCCAGGACGATATTTACGCACCGCTCGAAAGCTGTGGATTTAAACCCACCATCCTTGCGAAGGCGGGCAGTCATTACGACGAAATATTCATCCGTTAACGTTGCCGCGATATCAATATGCCTGATCGCTATCAGAAATCTGCATCGCATCCTTCAAGGAACCGGCAAGAGGAAATCTGTTCTCGATAAACCAATGCCTGACATATAACGAAAAAATATTCCTGGTTACCGCATATGTCGCCTTATGGAGCGCAAAAGGAAAAAAGGCGTATTGGTTCGAATAATGCCCAAAATACCGCATAAAAGCATAAAATTTTGTTTTTGCTACATCAGAGCCTATTAAGCCAACAATGCGCGCTGCGGGAACAACCCAGAGCATCGGCAAAGGCCATCGCCATATCTTTGGCTCTTTTGAGGCAAATAATCCTTTATAATCATACTGTCTCAAATAATCCTTGAATAGTGCCTGATTTCTTTTCTGATCATACGGCACGCCTTCGAACAAATCGCAGAGAGAGCGCTCCCACAACGGCAATTCCCAGTCGTATCCGAGAAAATCATACAATCTCTGCCCATTGATTACGAGCAACACTTGTCGCGCTTCATATTCCCACGTTTCTTCCTGCGCGGCCTGTGTAAATGGCGCCGGAACCTTCACTTCTGGCAAAATGCCATCTATCTTTCTGTGAATGATCTCCAAATTTTCGGGCGTCTTTAATTTTTGCCAGAGACTGTAATGTTTGGCTACCAACACATTAAACAAATCCGCTTTCGTAGTTGTTTTACCGTCGTACCATACAGGAGCGACATGACCGCCGGTGATATAATCACCCGACTGTCCGTTGATCAAAATGGAATCCGATGAAATTAATCCTTGTTTCTGCGCTGTTACAAGCGCTGAAAATTCTTGAAAATTAGGCGCTACTTTTAGATTGTCTGAAAAATTGCTATACTTCTTTCGCACTTCGCTTTCAAAAAGATTACGACATTCCTTGCCTGAAAGAGCGATAAAATGCCAAGGGACACAAAGTTTTTGTGCCACCCGCTTCGCATGGAACGCCTCAAAATTGTACTTCGGTCCATAAGTAAAAGTATGAAGGTTTTTATACCCGTGCTCATGAAGCTTGCATAAAATAATTCTCGAATCCAAGCCTGCGCTAAGCGGAACCCAGATAGGCCGTCCGTTTGCGCGGCTAATAATTTTAAGAATAATTTTATCCAAGACAGCGGACAGTTTCTTACGGTTTTCTTCCCACGAACTTGTAACCGGCGAGGGCAGATACCGATAATAACGGTTCAACACAGGAGCGCCGCCTGACGCTGGATAAATAAGAAATTCCCCCGGTTGCAGGCATTTGATATTTTTATACAGCGTATCCGCCCCAGTTACGAACCCTGCCATCGAAAATTCTAAAGCCGCAACATCGTTCGCCATCTTGTCTTCGAGGTCGGGCAGAATCAATTGCGCTTCGTTTGATACGATTCGATGCTGCTGGTTGACCGAATAAAAAACTGGAAAACTTCTGATATGGTCGACCCAGACAATTATCTTGCCGTTAAAACTAAAAATGCCAGATGAATAGTTCGTCTGACGATTCAGGATAGAATCGATATTTCCTTCTTCCGCGCTAGCTATTTCCTGCGCAATTTCCAGGCCACATCCCGTATAAAAAAGCTTGCCGCCCGCAACATCACATTCCCGCCACCGGCAAAGCGGATTGATTAAAATCTTCGGCTGCAGCATATCCTGCGGTCTAGATATAATAGGTTCTGGCAAATTCATGATTGTTGCACTTTTTCGTCGCATTTTTGATTGCGCGCCTCAACTCATCCCAGTCAATATCTACTCTGTTTTGCGCATTAAGTCCACATTCCACAAGACTAGCGCGTCGTTTAATCAAGTCATACGCTTGCGTATGCCAAGGCAACTCATCAAAATCGACCAGAACGATTGGAATGTTAGTCAAAAATGCCGGTATCATTATAGATGTGTATGTATAATCAATTAAAAATAAATCCGCATCGCGCAGGACATCTTCAAAATTCCCGCTAATGATTTTTACTCCAAGCTTGTCCTCAAAGGCGTCTGGCGGCATCGACCTGCTTTCCGGGTGAGGCTTAAAATAAACTTCATATCCCCAGTCTCTCAAATGCTTGAACAGACGAGCTTGCCAATCGACATAGGTGATATCTGGATAAAACGCGAAACTGCGCCCACGGTCCTGATCGTACAAAGTAGACAGGACATAGATTTTTTTGACGTCATCTTTTTCGGGCTTTATAAGAAGATGTAGAGGTGAAGAATCCGACGGCACGAACGAAATTTTAGGCGCCATAAGATCAAGTCGGGGCCAACCTGGCGCAGCATTTGCGATATCGTCGGCTTGCCGTGCATTGAACGTCACGAATTCGTGGCAGGCCCACAACTCGATAAAACCGACGAGGGGGATGCTGACATGCGCCGTACCGCCACCATGATCGAAAGCTGTCGCACGACCACCTTTTTCAATTACGGCAGAGCGCAGCATCGTATCCCATATATTGCCACCGGTTCCGGTCCAAACACGACGCGGCAAATCACTCCTTTCAAGAAGTCGTCCGTAATGAACCCGTAGGAGCGCCCCCATCTCCGTCAGCAGAGACGTTAGATAGTTTTTAACGTACGGCGAAGGAGATAGTCCTTTTTCTGCATACAACTTGAGAACAATGTCATACAGTTTTCCTTCAAGCACGGCATCTTGCTGCGTTTTCGCCTCTGTGACTTCATCTTCCGTTACAGGCAAAAACCAATAGTCAGACCGGCAGAGTACAACATTCTCAGACAACGCCTGCGCTTGACGTGAAATAAGACCTGTTCTTTGCGTCACAATGATATTGTTAGTTAAGATGTCCGGTGTTAAGGCCGCAATTTTCAGCCCGTCGATCTCCATTCCGTCTTTGGAGACTTTTATTTTGGAAAAAATTCTCTTATAGCGCTTAACATCAAACAGTTTTTTGAGAAAGGAAGGTCCGGATTTGATACGCCGCAAAGTTTGGAGAAGCGGTGCCTGAGGTGGCGCATTTCCCCTTAATGTATAAGGCCATACCAACCAGTTTTCCGGCACTACAAGTTCAACCTCGTCTTTATCCGCCCTTGCCTTTAAAAGATCACTCTGAAATAGACCCGCGGCGATGGCAATAAAATGATTGACGGCTAACTTATAGATAAGCGCTGATTTCTGGTCCGGATATTCACGCAGAAGATCAGCGCATTCATAATAGAAGCGTTCACCAAATTCTGTCATTGATTTGTGCGTGATCGGCCAGTAAAAATCTTCCACCCCTTCGCCCGTAATTATCCGGGCATGATGATCTGCATTTATAGTTTTCATTTTAAGCGGATCACATGGTCGGTAAGGTTGAACACGTTTTCATTGTGCGAAATCAGGATGATCGCCATGGAAGATGACAAATCTTTCAACACGGAGAAAATCATCTTTTCATTTTCTTTATCGAGTGCGCTTGTCGGTTCATCCAAAATCAGGAGTTTGGGTTTGCGGATCAGGGCGCGGGCCAGAATGATACGCTGCCGCTGCCCGCCCGATAAACGCCCGCCGCGTTCGCCGACGACAGTATCAAGCCCATCAGGCATATCCATGACAAAATCTTTGGCTGATGCTTTTTCAAGCGCTTCGATGATTTCCGCATCAGTATAGATTTTATCACCAAGCGTAACATTCCAGCGCACAGTGTCATGAAAAAGGAAATTATCCTGCGGCACATAGCCCGTCATTTGCCGCCATTCGAACAAATCAATCTTCAATAAATCCTTGCCATCGATCGTCACATCACCAGAAGAAATAGGGATCAGACCCAGAACCGCGTCGATAAGTGTTGTTTTTCCTACGCCGGAGGGGCCGAACAGGACGGTCAATTTTTTGTGTGGAATTTCGCAAGAGAATTTTTTAAAAACCTTTTTGCCATTGGCATAAGCGATATCGACATTGTTAAAAATGACTTTATCCGAAAACACCGCATGTTCTTTTCCGGGCAGGCTTTCACGCATTTCCTGCGCCTGTTCAATCTGACGCTGCATGGTCCAGACGGCGTTTTCATTTTGCACCATGTTCTGATAATGGCTTTGTGTCTGGCTAACATAGCCCATTAATCTTTGGAACAGGAAGGCCAGCAAAATTACATGCGATACGGGCGTTTGCGTGAAAGTCAGCACGTAATACAGACCAATCGCAAGACTGACGATGATCACGGGCTCATAAATAATCTGAATCAGCAGCCCTGATTGATATTGCTGCTTGCGCGCAGTAACAACCGCGTCTGTTTCTTTTTCAAGCTGTTCACAGAAACGATCTTCCATTCCCATGGCTTTGAGCGGCTTTGCGGCATTCAAAGATTGATTGAGTTGAGAAAGCAGATCATCCATCGTTGTGGAAAGGTCTTGCCCCGTTTTGCGCGCCACGTTCATCAGGCCTTTGACGAGGAAAGCGAATACGCCGCCGAGAATAATAGCCAGAACGCTCAACTGCCACGAAACAAAAAACGCCGCCGCGATATAAATGATCGTTTGAATAAATGCGGCCAGAGCGCGTCCCGCCAGCATATAGCTATGACCCGCACGTTGCGCTTCGGCGGCGATGGAATTCGATATCACACCTAGCGAGAGACCGGAAAAATACTGCCATTGCGCCTTCATCAACGCGTTTATCAGCCGCATCTGAAACTGCCGCGCGATATCAGCCGATACAAACCCCGCATAGCGTAGCGCGAAGAACACAATGGTTGCCTTCGTGCAAATCATCCCAACCACTATCGTCAGCAATATGCCGAGCGTTGGTTCCAGCCCAACGGTATGAAATATATTATTCAAAGTTTCGGAAGATTCGCCGCCGGCACCCTGTCCTAGAACCGTAGTGACAAGCGGAAGCAACGCACCGATACCAAGCGTTTCCGCAAAAGCGGCGAGGATCAGCGCACCCACAACCATTGCCGATTGTTTCGGGTAATTTTTTGCAAAATAGCCGAGTAGGGGCAGCGATGATTTGGGAAGAGATTCCATTACGCCCGCGCTTTCATGGCGTCTGTAAACAACGTTTCATACTGATCGCAAATGGTTTGTACGGAAAAATCCATGGCTCGCTTCTTCTGGGTTTGTGGATCTGGCTTTGCGGTGAGGGCCTTTTCCATCGCCTGCGCCAGTGTATCATCATCGCCGACCGGCACAAGAAACCCATAGCGCCCATTATCCAGTATTTCCGCAGGCCCGGCAGGGCAATCCGTGGACACGACGGGCAGGCCGCATAGCAGCGCCTCAACCACCACATTGCCAAACCCTTCCCATGCTGAACTCAGCGCAAACAAATCCGCTTTTTTCATATAGGCGAGGGGGTTTGGCACGAAGCCTTTGAAATATACATCGCCTTCGATATCGAGATCGCGGGCTGTTTGCGTCAGATCGTCCCGCAGCGGACCTTCGCCCAGTATCAGAAGGCTTGCGGGGTGTGTTTTCCTAAGCTTTGCAAAGGCGCGAAGCAATGTCTTCTGGTCCTTTTGTGCGACCAGCCTGCCCGATGTCACGATCACGGGCCGCGCACAGGATACAAACCACGGATCGTCGCATTCCTGTGCAAGCTGGTCTTGCGTGCCTTGTGTCACGACGGGGTTGTGAATGTATGAAAGTTTTTTATGGCCCGCAAACAGGTAGGTGCGTAGATCATCCGCCACGCCGCGTGATATAGCGACGATTTTATCCGCCAACGGGTAAAGCGCGCCTACAGTAAGTTTTTGTAGAAACGAAGGAGTAGAGCCATCTTGCTGCGCATTGAGCGAAAAGAAATTGCGTTCGCTGATGATCACGGCTGTTTTTGATACGGAAGATAAGATTTTGCCGAGAACCGCGACGATGTTCACATACGGCATCGCCGAATATAAAATATCCAGTCGTTCATTGCACAGATAATCGATCAGGGGGCGCAAGCCATCGCGCGTGCGGCTGCGGTTAAAATAAACGGTGCGTACAGCAGAGGAAATCTTTTCGGCGTACGGTCCGGCGCTTTCAATAACGAGCAGAGTTACCTCGTGTCCTCGCGCCGAAAATTCATTCGCCATGTTGATGACCATATGCTGAGCGCCGCCGCCGCGCAGATCGGGAAGGAGAAAGGCAATACGCATAGGAATCCCTAAAACACGCGGCCAATAACGCCGATATATTTTCCTTCGTACAGGAAAACGGCCCAATCCGATCCGGGCCGCGCCGTCACGTAATCGTGGAAATACGAATTGTCCTGGATATCGTCCATGATCACGATAGCGTCATCGGCCAGATGCGGCGCAATCTTTTTCATCGCGGCATCGCGTCCGTTATATGATTTATCGGAATCGTAATGGAACAGACCGATCTTGCCCGTCAGCTCGGAAATTATCGCGGGCAGGTTTTCATCATCGCCCTTCAGATGCAATGACCAGCGCGCGTTTAACGGTGCCTCGACCACCACGCCGACATATTTTTCCGGGTTCGGCAGCCTGAAATACGGGAAGTCGCTGCTGTACAAATGGCCTTTAGCGTTCTTGTCCATCGCCGATAAAATCGCGGCGGACGAAAACCCCGCCGCCACGCCGGTTTCCACGACGGCATCGGGTTTTAGTTTGCGCGTCAGGGCGTAAAGTAGGGACGTTCCGCCGCCCCCGCCCAGATCGTATGGAATGGCCGAAAGCACCTTTGCTGAATGATCTTTGATATAAGTCTGAAACGCTGAAACTTCATTTTGTATGGTTTCGTCGAATTTTTCCAAAAAAGATGAAAGGTCTTTGGCATTGGTCTGAAGCCACTGGCGGTTGGATTCATGATCCAGCCCACCTTTTGTATCCGTGAAGCGTTTGATGACCTTATCCACCATCACCTTCGCCGTGGATGGATTCATAGCCGCATGGAGCGTATTTTTCCACGTCTTGAGCGTTGCCGATTGCATATGTTCTGGCCTGTCTCGGTTCGAAATGAAGATCGTCCCGAACAATATCAAGACATCGCTGTTTTTCAAGGGCTGCGCAAAAATATCAATGATTTAGGCTTGACCGAACCCGCCGCTTTAGGTGAAATCGGATGGAGGTATCTTATTAATATGGAAACAAAGCAAGGCAAACCGCCCTTCAAGACCGTCTTTGTCCTGCCAAGCCTGTCTGCGGGCGGGGCGGAACGGGTGCTTATTACCCTGATGAACGGGCTTGATCGTTCGCGCTTCACGCCATCTTTCATCAGCGTCATTCCCAAAGGCTCTCTTAAAAAGCTGATTGATAAAGACATCCCCGTACGCAATCTTGGCCATAACGGCGTTATCCGTTCAATTCCTAAACTTTATACCGCGCTTAGGGCCGCAATGCCCGATATCGTCGTTTCGACCATGGCGCATATGAATTTTGCGCTGCTGCTGTTACGGCCCCTTTTTCCCAAAACGAAATTCATCGTCCGCGAAGCCATCGTTCCATCCTTCATCTTGGAAACGCATCCGCTGCTGGCCCCGCTGATCAAAGCGGCCTACGGGATTCTGTACCGTCAGGCCGATGCGGTCATTAGCCCATCACAGATCATCATTGATGAATTTAACGATGATCTTTTGATCGACGGACTGCACCATGTGTTGCTCTATAATCCTGTCAACACGGCGCTAATCAACGCAAAGCTTAATGAATCGACAAACACGAACGATGCACAAACCATTCGTTTCGTCGCATCGGGCCGACTGCACCATCAAAAGGGCTTTGATCGCCTGATCCTTTCGCTCAAAGATTTCCGCCCGACAAAACCATGG
Organism: uncultured Micavibrio sp.; assembly: GCA_964539025.1. Lineage (GTDB taxonomy): Bacteria > Pseudomonadota > Alphaproteobacteria > Micavibrionales > Micavibrionaceae > Micavibrio_A. Next base: position 77,147 of record CAZIFA010000004.1, on the reverse strand, counting down.
CATTTATCCATCCTCGGGGAAGGGGAACAACGCGAGGAGCTGGAATCCCTTATCCAGGCGCTCAATCTTGGCAACAATGTCAAACTGCTAGGGCATATAGATAATCCCTGGCCGCATTACGCTGCCGCAGATGCGTTTTTACTGCCTTCACGCTGGGAAGGCATGCCCAATGTCGCGCTGGAATCGCTCGCCTGCGGCACGCCCGTGATCGCGATGAGTGAGGCGGGCGGGATCAATGAAATTGCGCAGCAAGCCGAGCAGAACGCTGTGCACATCGTAAACTCGATGTCCGAATTTATCGCGCTTATGACCGCACCCCTGTCGCAAAAACAGGCAGGGAAATCACTACTGCCATCCAGATTTGAGCAGAGAAGCATAGTTCGTAGCTTCGAAGACTTATTGCAATCTCTTGCTTAAAAAAACAGCCCCGCAAAGAATTACTTCTGCGGAGCTGCTCTCTAATCATTCATACGATTAGGGGCCGTGCGGCAGGTGCTGCCCAATGTCAAGATAAGCGCCTGCACCATTCGCCGCTTCAAACAAACCCACGCCTACAGCAACAGGATCAAGCGTGGCAGCACCAAGAAAGGTGAGCGTAAGCCCAAGCCCCAGAAACATAGGCATAGTGACCTTATCGACTCCTTCAAGATGCGATACGCCCGTCATAATTCCACGGCCTGTATCGGTTAAAGTCTGGAGAGGGGCGTGTGCAAGCGATTTAACAAAATTAGACGCGTTCGCGAATGAGTTTGAATACCTCATGTGATAGTCTCCCTGATAAAAGTTTCTTATAAGTTTATTACTTATGATGATAACAATTATTGCATTTATTGCAATAGTTTTTTGCAACCTTTGCATTAATTTCGCGCTGCAAAAAAGAGATTGGCCAAAACCAACCGTGCGAATGATTCTTATCGCCCGTAAATGGACCGCACGGCGGGAGCCAGTATTTGCAGATCGGCCCTGAATTCGCCGGAAGCGGGACGGTGCGGTTCGGCCATCATAACGTCACGCATTGTCCAGTGCCGCGCGGGTAACGGATATGTCCACCGCGTTTTCCCATTTCGCGACCACGAGCGTCGCCACCGCGTTGCCGATAAAATTGGTGATGGCGCGCGCTTCGGACATGAAACGATCTATGCCGAGAATGAGGGCTAGGCCCGCGACAGGCATATGTCCGACGGTCGAAATCGTCGCGGCCAGAACCACGAACCCGCTGCCCGTTACACCCGCCGCACCCTTGGAGGTGAGCAGTAGGACCAGCAACAACACCGCCTGCTGCCCCATATCCAGATGAATATTCAACGCCTGCGCGATAAACAGCGACGCCATGGTCAGGTAAATACAGGTTCCATCGAGATTGAACGAATACCCGGTCGGCACCACCATGCCGACGACGGAACGCGAACAGCCAGCCTTGATCATCTTTTCAATCAGGCGCGGCAGGGCGGCTTCGGAAGACGATGTGCCAAGTACGATCAGCAATTCTTCCTTGAGGTATTTCAACAATGGCCACAACCGCAGCCCGATGATCCGCATCACCGCACCTAGCGCAATCGCTACGAACAACGCGCATGTGAGGTAGAACACCAGCATAAGATTGAGCAGGGGACCGAGCGACACGATCCCGTATTTTCCCACCGTGAACGCCATCGCGCCGAACGCGCCAAACGGCGCAAGCATTACGATAATGCCGATTATCTTGAACATCACATCCGAAAACCCCTGCACCATGCCGAGCAACGGCTTGCCGCGTTCGCCGAGTATCACGAGACCAACGGCGAAGAGAAGAGAAATCAGCACGACCTGTAAAATTTCGCCTTCGGTAAACGCGCCCGTGAAGGTGGTTGGAATAATATTGAGCAGGAATTCGGTGACACCGCCCTGCGCCTGCGCTTTTTCGGCATAGGTGGCAACCGTGCTCGCATCCAGGCTCGCGGGGTCAATATTCATGCCGTCACCGGGGCGGATCGTGTTCGATGTCACCAGCCCGATAATCAGGGCGATGGTCGTCATCACTTCGAAATAGATGATGACTTTGAGGCCCACGCGCCCGACGCCGGAAAGCGAATTCATGCCCGCGATGCCCGTGACAATCGTACAGAAAATAACGGGCGCGATCACCATTTTGATCAGTTTGATGAATGCATCACCGAACGGCTTCATCGCCACACCATACTCCGGCGCGAAATGCCCGAGCGCGACGCCAGCCGCAATGCCCAGCACCACCCAGAAATAGAGCTTTGTGTAAAACGGGCGGGGACGAACGTCTGTAAAGGCTGGCTCTGTCATGGAGATATCTTAGCCAATATTCGGCGGGCGCAATAGTATAAAGGCAGCTTGCAGCCCAAGGCTTATAAGTGCCAAAAGATGATAAATTGTTCCGGCCGCTAAAGTTAAATCCGCGTTTACACTGTAAAGTCCCGCGGCTAGAATCCATACGGCATGATAAGGACCCACATTAGCCACACCGCTCAAGGGCAGGGCAAAAGCAAGCATACCAGCAGCAACGATGGAAGTTGTCTGCCATAATGTAAGCGGAATATCAAAGGCTTGAACCATAAGCCAAGTTCCGGCGGTATGGCATAGTATGATAAACAGGCTGAGCAACAGCACAGGACGAAGCAACCGGAACTCCATGGAAAGCCATGTATAGGCCATTACAACATATCGCCGCATAAACAAGGCGATCCCGATCAACGCTGCGATCGGGATGACATACATATACGGGGAAAAAGATATATCCACGGCGTGCCAGAACGCTTTGCCCGACGCCAGAAAAAGCAGGATCACCAAAAACAGGTCAAATAGCCGCATATGCAAAAGCATTTTAAGAGAATCCGGCGTGTTCAAACCAAAACGCTTCGACAAGGGTAAAAAAGACAACTCACCAAGCCTTGCTGGAATTAACATGGCGTAAAAATTATGGAGGATAGACACCTGATATGCCGCCTTATCCGGCCGGACCATACGTCCGGATAGCAAGCAGGACAGTCTCCAGCCCCTGAAAAACTGCATCAAGAACAACATTAGGGCGGAAGCCGCACAGAACATCGCAAATCGTAAAGGCTCTACATTCTTCAGCGCACTTAAAAAATCGTAGTGCGCCAGCCAATATAAAAACAGCGCCGTAAAGACTACGCAGGAGCTCCAGCGCACAGTCGTAGATTTCAAGAATTTTTGAAAATTTTCGAAAACGCTCATCCGATTTTGCGCGCAACTATATATACGGTCATACCACAGGGGGCCGCCACGCCGCACCCTGCCATATATGCCTCAAAAGCCATGATCTTGAAAAAAATCTTGTCTATGAAGGCAGGCATGCCGGATTTTTGTTTGGCAGGCATGCCAGTCCTGACGCTCGATTTAATATTGTACGCAATGCGGGCGATGAGAGCGAGGGGAAAAAGCACCATCATATGATAGCCGCTATGTATCAGCGTTAATTCCGGTGGCAGGGCCTTTACAAGACGACTACGTGTGTATCGCCTGAAATGATGGTTTGCAACATCGTGCGCTCCGAACAGCCATTGGTAGGCAGGTACCGTCAGAACAAGCGTTCCCCCGTCGACAAGATGATCTGATATCCATTGCAATGCCGCCTTTTCATCTTCGATATGTTCCAAGACCTCCAGGCCGACGATAACATTGTACTTTTCAACTATCCTGATGCCAGGAAGCGTTTCCTTATATAGTGTTCGGACAGGCTTTTTTGCAATAAGGGGCCACGCTTCCGGGGCAATCTCAATAGCATCCACGGGGCCGTATTTCGCCAGCGTATCAATCGCATGCCCACTGCCCGCGCCAATATCAAGCAAAGCCCCGCAGCCGGAACGAACCTGGGCGTATTCCAGCAAAGATTCCATCAGCCGCGTCCGACCGCGATTTAGCCAGTTGCGCTCTTCATGGTAGAGTTGTTCGCGCGCCTCTTTTTCCATGCTCAGTCCATTTTTCTATACTGGGGCCGCGCACCGTCTTCATGCATGATCCTGACCATGATTTCTGCGCTAATTCCCTGTGAAAGCAAGATTATGCCGCCCATAATCAATGTAATGCCAAGAAGAAGCAGGGGCCGATCGCCGATATCCTGCCCTCCCACAAACTTAAGGGCGCTTAGATAAATACAGATTACAAACCCCAGCGTTCCCATTGCCATACCGATGCCCCCGAAGAAGTGCAAAGGTCTGTGCAGGTAACGCCGCAAAAAAGTAACCAGCAATAAATCCAGCATAACGCGAAATGTACGGTCGAGATTGTATTTGGAACGCCCTGACGTCCGCGCCCTGTGGTTGACTTCCATTTCCACTATTTTACCGCCTATTTCATTAATCAAGGCAGGAATAAAACGGTGGAGTTCTCCGTAAAGGCGGATGTTGCGAATAGCCGAGGCTTTATAAACCTTGAGAGAACAGCCGTAATCGTGAAGCCGCAGGCCTGATATTTTGCCAATAATGCGGTTTGCAATTTTAGAAAAAAGAACACGTACAAATCCGTCATGCCGGTTTTTCCGCCATCCTGAAACCATATCAGCGGATTCATCAACCAGCATTTTTAGCATTGCCGGAACATCACCCGGATCATTCTGCAAATCGCCATCCATCGTTACTATGATCTCGCCCTTTGCATGATCAAATCCGGCCTGCATTGCCGCAGACTGCCCATAATTTCTTACAAATGAAATCGGAACAATGTTTGGAAAATCCAGTGAAAGCTGTTTAATTTTTTCCGTCGTGCCATCGGTAGAGCCGTCATCGACAAGAATAAGCTCATAAGTTTTTCCAATGCCTTTCTTAAGCATAGCATCTATCGCCTGAACAAGATTAGCGACATTGCCAGCCTCATTATACACTGGAACAACCACGGATATTTCTGGAGACACCGTCCCGCTAACTTCTTGCACGACTGCAAACCCTTTCGCCTGATACGTCATAGACATGAACCGGGCCGTATTGACCTATATAACCGAGCCCCTGTATGCCTGCATTGTTAATGTAATACGCGGAAAATACAATCCTCCCGCCGATCTTCGTAAAATAACACCAGTCGTAATGTGGTGAAATCCCGGTCTTTGACCTATTAGCGGGCGCAACGGGAGCATAAAGCCTCGTCATATAAGCCTCCAGCGCTTCCTTGCGTCCCATTCCCATGTCTTTAAATTCGGGTTTTACCACAGGCCAGTACAATGTGTCGTACATCTTTACCGGATAATTATAAAAATAGCCGTCAATAGTTTGATAGCCGTTATATTGTGCCTTGGTAGGCGACAAACCTATGCTCAATGTACGGTAGGAGTCGGTCGGGCCAACGCGCTTTTTTAGCACGTCCGCCATATCTTCAAATGCCTCCGTCAAAAAATATTCCTTGATGCTGTATCGGCCCTCCAGGGAATGATAAAGATTGAATCGGTCAGGCTCATAGGCCTGCGCACGCCCCGTATCCGCAAGCCACTGCTGGCCAGATGTATGGTTGTTATCAAACACCACCCCCAGAAGATACAAACAAGGAAGAAGGATCAGGAAGCGAAACTTTCCTGCAAGCACATCCGATAATGCCAGCAACGACAATAGGCACGCCATCGACAAAAGCGGAAACGCCAGCGTGTCTATACGCCGTAGAGGAAGAGGAATGCCAAGCGTATGATAAAACACAGGGAAAAGAGTATCTAAAAAACTGATAGATCCAATAACCAGATAAATGCCGATCAGAATTAATGAAAACCTAAGGTGCCTGGGCAAATAATTTGGAACGACGGATTTTCTTTCGAGAAACACCTTGATCACGCATATCAAGGCGCATGAGGCCATAACCAGCCACAAAGCCTCATTCATTCCACGCATATTATTTGCAATATGATGATGGCCATTTAGGAAAAAAACCGTACTTAGATATCTCGAGGCAGTGTCCCATGTTAGCCATGACGAAACTCCGCCTGCTGCGACAATAATATCAGACCGCAGCGATTCAAAATTATGCTCCGGCGACAAAATTACCAGAATGTTTCTGATTTCAACAAAGGCGTACACCGCACCAAATAGGAGGGTCAAAACGCAAAACCGCAAGGCCTGCGGCCTTCTCAATAAAACTAGAATGCCTGAAAACACGCCAAGCCCAAGCGCCACCGCAAACCCGTTATAGTGAAGATATGCGTAAAAAGGATAAAGCAACCACACGATCCAGCTAAGCGCCTTATGCCTTTCATGCCAGATATTTGCCGCTGCCCAATACAATAGCGGCAACATCGCAATTCCGACTAGTCTCTGCGGCTTATGGGGCAAGACCGCATACATAAACGCAAACAAAAGCAGCGCAGACAGGACAACCAGATTGTCCTTGTTTTTGATAAGATAATCGCGCCCTAAAAGATAAAAACCCGCAAACGATACGATAATTGCGGCAGCGTAATTCACAGCATAGGCGGTAAAAGGTGAAAGAAATAAGTACATATTCTCACCGATTCCAAAATCTCGCAGGGCCAGCGCGTTCAAAGGAAGGCCGGAGAACTGTGGAATAACATAGGAAAAATCAAACAGGAAATTTTCCTGTCTGCCGCGCACGACATCATAAAGAAAAATACTGTCCAAATAATCGTGCGCCGCTATCAGGTTGGCGTCAGGGCGCCCCGTAATCCACCATATGTAGAGACACAGAAAAAAGGAGGCAACGCTGACGCACACAAGCTCTTTGTGTATGACGACGGATTTTTCCATCAACACAATCCTTCATCGGGAATGTTGAGAACAACACCGCATCCTTTGCAATGCACCGCGTCGCGATCATGCAGATAAAGCCCGCAGGCATGACACGGGAACCGCACCTTATGGGGCCGCAACATGGTCTGGATCAATCGTAAAAACAACGACACCCCGAAAATCATGATGATGATCGTGAGGATGCGCCCGAGCGTTCCCTCCAGCACGATATCACCAAATCCCGTGGTGGTGAGTGTCGTCACGGTGAAATACATCGCGTCTACGAAATTAAGAATCTTTTCGTTGTCCGCCACCTGCGTCTGAAACACCAATTCCGTCATGACGAAGATAAAGAGCAGCAAATTGATCGCGCTGATATGCATGTCTTCATATTTGTGAAAGAATGAAAAATCCTTGCGGAGTTTTTCCAAGAGCCGCGTGGAGCGCAACAATCGCGTCACGCTCAGCGCCCGTAAAAACGCCAACTGCTGCCCCGCGAGGGGGAGAAAGAATGAAATCACCACCAGCATGTCGATGATGCTGTACGGCTTGGTCAGGAATTTGAACGGGTCCGGCGCGATATAAAGCCGCGCCAGAAAATCGGTCAGGATATAAAACCCGAACACCCATTCCAGCCAGTCAACCCAGACGTGGCCGTAATAGAATGAGGAAAGGACGAGGAAGCACAGCGTCGCCACATCCATGCCCAGCAGAAAATACCGGAACCTGTGCGCTTTCGCACCTTCGCCTTCATAAAGTTCCTGCAATTTTTGCTTGAGAGTCAAACTCATGAGGGGATTATGGGGCAATTTGTGGGGAGCGGGAAGGGGGTGCGGAATGATATCAGTCTTTTTATAGGAAATGAACGCATGCTAGCTTCTTTTTACATTCTCCCAAAAGCGACAAAAGTGAATAGAAATTTTTAGCAATAAAAGATAATGTCCCATTTGGCTCAATCTAAATAAAAGCTGCTTGGCGTTCTTTTCGTCAGAAAAAAAACCTGAAGGAGCTGAATAAAGATCGCCTAAGTTAATGAGACTTTCGCTAGGCATATCTTTTGATGGAGGAAGGTAAAATAAGTTTGATATGCCTTGCCCTCTTAAATCTTTATAAAAACTATTTATCCTATCCTCACCTGCACCAGAATTCTTTAGTAAATCCACATATTTTTCTACCGATACTATCGGAGAAAAAACAACTTTGTTAGGAAAGGGCGTCTCCTGAGCAATATCGCAACTATTAGAAATACAAAGAGCCTTAACTTTTGCCATTTCTTTTGTTTGCAATGAGATTATTTGCAAGCCCGCCCAACCATCACCTTGCAAATATAAATCTTTAGGCAGCGTTGTATAATACGGCTTTGCTTCAAACGCTTTCAGATTTTCCAAAAGGGCTTTTTTATCATTTTCTGCCAAGTAACTTGGAATGAATTGCTCCAGCCTTTGAACATCTGTCACGCTCATAGGACTAGACCTTTTCGTAAAGAACCCAGCTATTTTCTTCCAAAATATTGAGAAAATCGACATCCAAATTTTTTTGCCTTGATATAAAATTTCTTGAAAATTCGGCAAGATCAGCATCCGCACTTACAACGGATTCAAAATGCACTGTATAGTTCGCAGCATGCGCAGAAAGAGCAGGGAAGCTTAGCTTATACGCCCCTTGCGGCTGCAATGCTGCCTCATGCGCCACATCCGTAAACCTATATTTATCTGCCGGCACAACAGACCACGGCAACATAGTAACAAACGCGACTAGACTTGTAGTACCTATAGCCTGTTTCAATGCCACATTATTCATATACAGGCCCTAATTCTTTGATAGCCACCTCAGTTAGGCACATAAAAAATTCTCTTTTATTTTCTTCATGCAATTTATTTAAGTGTCCATCAAAATCAGACATCAACTCTTGAAGAGTCTTGTTTTTCGTCATCTTAAGGGTGTCTATATCTACGATTAAGCCCTTCTTCTCAACATCTCCATTAACCGCCACAGCAGAAGATAAAAGCGAGATGATATGAATATACTCTCTGTTCTCTTTTTCTATCCTAACTTGGAAATTTTCTTTCTTAAGTTGGAAATCTGATATATGCAACTTCCAATCAAGCTTGGCCGCTTGCTCTTCTAGCCCTGTTGCTTCAATGATATCTGTATACTTCATTGAATAACGCTCCACTTTAAGCTTAGCCAACGCTGGAATATCATTTAAGATTTGTAAGGTCTTTAAAATTTTAGGTTTAAAATGAGCCCAGCCTTGATAGGGCATTTTACAACTTACACCCAGAGTATAATCACCAATATTATATAAAAAATTTTCTTCTTCTAAACTAACGAGAGCAGAGTATTTTAGATTTTGATCTGCTCTTCTAAAAGCGGCAGGAATTTCATTGGTTGGTAAAGATTTCAAAACTAGGTTGGGAGATTTTTGCAAAAAAAATCCAGGCAATAGTGCCGCTAAAGAGGATACAGATGAAGTATCAAAACGCACTTCAAAAAGAGCTTCTATCAGGGGCTCCTTAGAGAGTTTTTTCGGTAATTTCATATTCGAGCTGGCCACGATTCTCTCCGTCTCTAGTATAATAACTTTTTTGAATTAAATGTCATTATCAGATATTTTAATCCTCATAATTCAACTTATTAGGAATGTACTAAATTACTGTAAAAATGGCGGAAGAGGTGAGATTCGAACTCACGGAGGACTTGCATCCTCGCCGGTTTTCAAGACCGGTGCATTCAACCGCTCTGCCACTCTTCCGTCCTATTACACAACCACGCGGTTGTCGCGGTTGAAATCTATATTTGTCGGCCTTCGCCGACGGGCGCTCTGCCACTCTTCCGTGCCCAAAACTGTCATCCCCTTGGTGAGGCGGCATGCCGCCGAACACTAACGAAGGGGATCCATATGTCAGCGGCAAAGCCGCTGTCTTTTCTGGATTCCCGCTGTTTATATCTGCCTTCGGCAGATCGCGGGAATGACAAAATAGCCATAAATCCTGTGCACCATAGACGATCCGGTCTTGGGTGGGCAAGGCCAATCTGCTAAATATTCCAGCATGTTCTTCGGCCTTTCGAAAATATTCTGGACGCTGGTCCAGCCGCTCAACGCCTTATGCCTGCTGGGGCTTATCGGGCTGCTGGCGCGACTGCGCTGGAAGGCGGCGGGGCAGAAGATCGTTAACGTCACGCTGACACTGATCGTCCTGCTCGGTCTGCTGCCCGTCGGCCCGCTGCTGGTGTCATATCTGGAACGCCAATATCCCACGCCCGCCGAATTGCCCACAAAAATCGACGGCGTGATCCTGCTGGGCGGGGCGTTCGAAAGCCATCTGACCAAAAGCTCGGGCCGCATCGTCGCCAACGACCAGATCGACCGCGCCTTTTGCTTTCTCGACATCGCAAAATCGCACCCCGAAGCAAAACTGGTTTTCAGCGGCGGATCAGGCGACATATTAAACCCCGATGCAATGGAAGGGGATGACGCCCGCGCTTTCTTCAAACTGGTGGGCCTTGGGAGCCGCAAAATCATCTATGAAGAAAAATCGCGCAACACGTATGAGAATGTCCTCTACACCAAGGAAATCGTGAAGCCCAAAGCGGGCGAAAACTGGGTCGTCGCGACATCGGCCTATCATATGCCGCGTTCGGTCGGCGTCTTCGAACAATTTGACTGGCCAGTCATTCCATACCAATGCGATCCGCGCACGGACGGCTCACTCGGGTTCCTGACGCGCCTGCCCAACATCACGGGCAATTTCGCCATGCTCAACCTCGCGCTCAAGGAAATTATCGGCAGCGTGGTGTATTACGCCACGGGCAAAAGCGCGTTTGTTTTTCCGCCTGCGATGGGAAAAGTGAAAGAATGATAGTTAAAACCGTCATTGCGAGCGCAGCGAAGCAATCCAGTAAAAAGATTCTGGCTTGCCGCGTCGCTACGCTCCTCGCAATGACGATGATGTTGTTATGTCTGCCTGCAACGGCCTACGCCGCAGATTTCCAGACATGGCTGCAAAGTTTTCGCATGGAAGCCGCACAAGCCGGAATTTCTCAAACCACCATCGACGCAGCGCTCACAGGAATCCAGTCCCTGCCAAGAGTGATCGAACTCGACCGCAAGCAGCCCGAAAGCAAAATGACTTTCGCCCAATATAAAAAGAATGTCGTCAATGCGCAGCGCATCGAAAAGGGCAGGCGTCTTTTGCAAACGCACCGCAGCGCCCTGCAATGGGTCGAACAAACCTATGGCGTCGCGCCGCAATATGTCGTCGCGCTATGGGGAATCGAAACAAATTTCGGCGCGAACACGGGCGGATTCAAAGTGATAGATTCTCTCGCGACACTCGCATGGGAAGGACGCCGCGCCGCATTTTTTAAGGATGAATTGATTAAGGCGCTGCGCATCATCGACGAAGGGCACATAGCCGCCGCAAACATGAAAGGATCATGGGCGGGCGCAATGGGGCAAAACCAGTTTATGCCATCCAGCTTTTTCAATTTCGCGGTCGATGCCAATCAGGACGGACGCGCCGACATCTGGAACACTGAACTTGATATTTTTGCATCCACCGCGAATTACCTCGCCCGCAGTGGCTGGACACCGGGGCAAAGATGGGGACGGCGCGTATCGCTGCCCAAAGGTTTTCCTGCCACACTCGTCGGGCCCAAGATCGTCAAACCGTTGTCTTTCTGGAAATCTTCGGGCGTGAAAGCCGCTGGCGGCGCGGAACTTCCGCCTGAAAACTATAACGCCTCCATCGTCGCACCCGACGGGGTTGGCGGCGAAGCCTACATCGTCTATGGTAACTACCAGACGATCATGTCGTGGAACCGTTCCACATATTTTGCAACCTCCGTGGGATTGCTCGCTGACGCGATGGCCCGCTAACGTCAAAAGAAAAATTCATGACCCTCCCGAAAAAAATTATTCCGTTTATCGCCGTGCTGCTCCTCACCGGCTGCGCCGAAACGCAATTTGGCGCCAACATGATAAAACAGATCGGCGCGGACAGATCGCAAGGCATGTACAAAGTCGGCAAGCCGTATTTGATCGACGGGCAGGAATATTACCCGCAGGAAAATTTCGAATATTCCGAAACCGGGATCGCGTCATGGTATGGCCCCGGCTTTCACGCCAACAAAACTGCGAACGGCGAAACGTTCGACCAGAACGAACTCACCGCTGCGCACAGAACGTTGCAGATGCCATCTCTCGTGCGCGTTACCAATCTTGAAAACGGGCGCGCCGTCGTGCTTCGAGTCAATGACCGGGGACCGTATTCGCGCGGTCGCGTGATAGATGTTTCATCCAAAGCCGCCGATCTTCTGGGATTCAAGGGCAGGGGCACGGCCAAGGTCCGCGTTGAAACACTCCCAGCTGAATCCCGCCGCATCGCCGAAGACGCCCGCGCCGGAAAAGACACGCGTGGATACGAAGTCGCACTGAACGGCAACCCGCGTCCGATTCAACCGAACCAGCCCGTCACGCTATATCCCGATCAGACCGCCTATTCGGTTCACACGGCATCGGCGGACGATACTATGGGCGCCGCGCGTGTGGCCTCGGTTGAGGCTGTGCCGTTACCATCCTCACGACTTCAACCTGTGCAGGGCCACATCTCTAGTGACGGGCGCTTTATGCCCAACCCCGTCGTAACCCACGCCCCTGTTGAGGCCGCAAATATTTATGTACAGGCCGGAGCGTTTTCCGATGCCGCCAACGCCCAACGCCTCAGCGGGACATTGCGCGCCTATGGCACGGCGAAAGTCTACCCGACCAACGTTGGAGGAAAGAGCTTCTACCGCGTCCGCATAGGCCCGTTCTCCAGCACCAATCAGGCCGACGCAGTGTTAGGCCGCGTCATCGCACAGGCCGCCCCGCAGGCAAAGATTGTGGTTGATTAGAGACATGCTGTCATCCTGAGCCGCAAGGCGAAGGATCTCATGAGATTCTTCGCTACGCTCAGAATGACATTGTCTCAAAAACCTGAATAAATCCGCGCCTTTGGGGTTGCATAGCGGCCTATTCCCTGTTTTCATACGCATCTAATCAACCTTGACCGAATCTGGTGGTTTTTCGATGCGCTTTTTCCTGCCTTTCCTATTTGCTATTACCTTGATCACCGCCGTTCCGGCCCATGCCCAAATGGATACGCTCGCCAAACAGGCTTATGTCATTGATTTCGAGACGGGGCAGGTGCTGTTTGAAAAAAACGGACATGAAAAAATGCCGACCTCGTCGATGTCCAAAACCCTGACGGGGTACATGGTGTTCGACGCGCTGAGGGGCGGCAAGATCACACTCGACCAACAATTCCCGGTGTCTGAAAAAGCATGGCGCATGCAAGGTTCGAAAATGTTCGTACCGCTCGGCGGCATGGTCAAGGTCGAAGATTTGATCCGCGGTATGCTGGTGCAATCAGGCAATGATGCCACCATCGTTCTGGCCGAAGGCGTCGCCGGAACCGAAGAACAATTTGTCGATGCCATGAACCGCAAAGCGCAGGAACTGGGTATGAAAGATTCCCATTTCATGAACGCGTCGGGCTGGCCCGACCCCAATCATTATTCCACGGCACATGATTTAGCTTTACTTGGCCGTGCGCTGATCCACGATTTCCCGGATCAGTATCGTTACGATTCAGAAAAAGATTTTACCTACAACAACATCAAACAGGGCAACCGCAACCCGCTGCTCTATAAAAATATCGGCGCTGACGGTATTAAAACAGGTCATACGGAAGAGGGCGGTTATGGTCTTATGGGTTCCGCCGTGCGTGATGGACGCCGCGTCATCATGGTGCTGAACGGTATGGCATCTATGGATGAACGCGCGTTAGAATCCACCCGCGTCATGGAATGGGCGCTGGCATCGTTCACCAACACCAACATCTTCCACAATGGCATGAAAGTCGCCGACGCACCCGTCGCGATGGGCGTCGAACGCAAAGTGCCGCTGATCGTCGAACAGGATTTGAAAGTCACGCTGCCAAAAATGGGTAAGGCAAACATCATTGCCAAGGCAGTGTTCAAAGGCCCGATCGAAGCGCCCGTGAAAAAAGGCCAGCCTGTCGGCACGGTCATGGTCAATATTCCAAACATGCAGCCGATTGAACTGCCGATCGTCGCGGCGCAAGATGTTCCGCGTCTAGGTTTCTTCCCCGCGCTGGTTGAAAAAGCCGAACGCTTGGTATTTGGGGATCGCGTTGTAGCAATGCCTGCGTCTGTGCCAGTTGCAACACCCGCACCTGTCCAGCAAATAACGCCAACTCCGGCTCCCGCTGTCGCACCTGAAGATGCTATCACGGCGCCTTCCCCCATCACGCCGATCACGCCAGTGCCCGCTCCTGAAGCAGCGCCTGCCACAGCACCAACAACACCGGAATAGCACATGACGCGCGGCCTGTTCATTACCTTTGAAGGCGGGGAAGGGGCCGGAAAGACCACCCAGATCAAACGTCTGGCGGCTGCGCTGCCCGGATGCATCGTCACCCGCGAACCCGGCGGCACGCCCGAGGCCGAGGCGCTGCGCAACACCTTCTTTCAAAACAACGGACAGAACTGGCCGCCCGAAGCTTTGGTGCTGTTGATGTTTTCCGCCCGCGTGCTTCACACAGAAAATCTGATCCGTCCGGCGCTGGAAAAGGGACAAACGGTTCTGTGCGATCGCTACACCGATTCCACGCGCGTCTATCAGGGTTACGCCGGAAATCTTTCGCTTGAAAAGATAGAGGCGATACGCGAACTCGCTATCGGTGATTTTGAACCCGACATAACGTTTATTCTGGATATAAAACCAGAGGAGGGGCTAAAGCGCGCCAACAAGCGCAACGCCTCTGAACATGCTTTCGAAGCAAAAGATATAGCGTTTCATGAAAAATTGCGCTTGGGCTTTTTAACCATTGCAAACCACAATCCCGAACGTTGCATTGTAATAGATGCTTCACAAAAAGAAGATGCCATCGCAAAAGAAATCCTCGAAAAAGTCTCCGGGCGTCTATAACGCCGCCACTGGCATTGCAGCAACCGGCGAAGGCATTGCCAGCGTAAGAATGCGTCCCGTCGGAATTTCTATAGCATATTCGGACAGCGCAGCTTTGGTTTCAGGGTTACTCAAAGCCTTTTGAATAAACGTCATTGTTTTAAATCTGTCGATTTCTACACTTCTGGTTCCGGTTTCATAGGAACCGTCGGGCATAAGATAACGCACGTCGCGTGGATCCGGCAGATCGATTCCGCCTTCGTCGTTAAGATTGAGCAGCAATATGCGCAATTGCCATCCGATAGCGCCGTCTTCACGAACAAGCACCGGCAATACCTTTTTGGTTTCACGCAATTGGTTCGGTTGCAAATCACCCGACAGGAACATTTCCGTCTTACGATAAGAACCGCTGATGTAATTCTGCATGGCGTTCCTGATCATCTCGTGGATATTCTTCGCGTCTCTTTTGGGTAAAACTTTGTCTAGATGCAGATAGACAATCTGAGAATCATTCGACGCCAGCTTCGCCGCCTTGTTGAAATATTTTACAAGGTCCCCCGATATCTTCTTGTCAAAAATCGCTCCGAGGTTGATCTGCCCCGTCTCGGTTCTGATCTTCTGATCCCGGAAAACATTACCGGTTTCTGGATTGATCAGCATCTCAAGCTGGCCCTTGCCGTTCTTGCGATAGGCAGGATCGTACAAGGTGGTTTGAATGACGGCGGACGGGCCGCCCAGATTCCCCGAATGCAATATGCGCCATGCTGAATATCTATGCGAAACATAAAAGGCGGCTCCGACAAAGGCGGAGAAAATCAGTTCGCCAAGATGGTATTTTACCATCTCATCTATGACCTCTTTGCCATAGCCCAGAAGTGTAAACTCATTGCTCATATCAAACCCCTAAACTTTATAAACCAATCAATACGTTGAACCGTTTTACGTTTAACATATTATTTTGTAAGGTCAAATCCGATAACCCACTGGAAGACCTATGATCCTTGCCCCCATAAGGCCGCCACGCTAGGGTTACCTATGTTCGATGACTTTATAGAACCTGATGACGAATATCTTGATGACGCGGACACAAACGCGCCGTCATCGGCATCGTCTTTGCGTGCGCCACGCGACAACCCCGAATTGTTCGGCCACACAACGCACGAAAAAATGCTGCTCGATTTATTTAACGAAGGCAAGCTGCCGCACGCGTTGATTTTCGCCGGCCCCATGGGCGTCGGCAAAACCACAACCGCTTTTCGTTTCGCGCGTTTCTTGCTGAAACACGGCAACGCCGATGATAATCAGGACAGCCTCTTCGGCGATGCGCCCGAAAAGCCAACGACGATTTCTATCCCGCAAGACGATCCTGTCTATCAACGCGTCTCCTCCGGCGGTCATCCTGATCTGCGTTATTTCGAACGTCCGCTGAATGATCGCGGCGTGAAGAGGGGCGTTCTCGATGTAGAAACGGTTCGCAAGATCGCGCCTTTCTTACGCATGAGCTCATCCGATGGCGGCTGGCGCGTCGTCATCGTCGATGAAGCCGACACGATGAATCGCAACGCCCAGAACGCGATTTTGAAAATCCTCGAAGAACCGCCGCCAAAGGCATTGCTCATCCTTATCTGCAACCGTTTAGGCGCGATGATCCCGACCATCCGCTCGCGCTGCCGCACGTTTAACTTCTCACCACTGGACACTGAAACACTAACCACTCTTCTGAAGCGCGCCGCGCCGGAAGCAACGGGGCCGGACATTAAACTCCTAGCCGCATTGTCCGATGGCTCGATGGGCCGTGCGCTGACGCTGTATGAGGAGAAGGGGGTAGGCACCCTGAACACAATCCTCGCGTTTTTAGAGGGTTTTCCGGACTGGGACTGGGTTAAAATCCACCCGATGGCGGATAATCTTTCACGGGTTGATGCTGAAAAAGCCTATCTCGGCTTTACGCATATTATGGAATGGGTTTGCCAGAGCTTCGTACGTGCCAAGGCCGTGAACCGCAAAACACTGCCCGAAGTGCTGAACACGCCGGGCCTGCAAGCCCTTGAAAACCATTATTCCCTTGGACAATGGATTGAAATTTGTGAGAAGCTGGGCGCGCATTTTACCGCCATTGAGACCGGAAATCTCGACAAGCGCCAGGGCATTATCGGCGCATTCGGCATAATTGGCGGACAGATATAATTTCGACCAGAGGGACTATGAGTAACGATAAAACTTTCTACATAACGACACCAATTTACTACGTGAACGACAAGCCGCACCTTGGTCACGCGTACACGACCATCGCGTGCGATGTCATGGCACGGCACAAAAAACTGGACGGTTTCGAAACATATTTCCTGACCGGCACCGACGAGCACGGCCAGAAAGTTCAGCAAGCTGCCGAGGCAAAAGGGGTCGATCCGCAAGCGTTCACCGACGAAGTATCGCAGGTCTTCCGCGACCTTCTGCCCCCGCTGAACATCGCAAACAATGATTTTATCCGCACGACGGAAGCCCGTCACAAAAAAGCCTGTCAGGAACTCTGGAAGCGCCTTGTTAAATCAGGCGATATTTATCTTTCGAAATACGCTGGTTGGTATGCTGTGCGCGACGAAGCCTATTACGGCGAAGACGAATTAAAAGACGGCCCCAACGGCAAAAAAATAGCGCCTTCCGGCGCTGAATGCGAATGGGTGGAAGAAGAAAGCTATTTCTTCAAACTCTCCGCATGGCAAGACAAACTTCTTGATCTTTACACGAAACAGCCGGACTTCATCATGCCCGAAGCCCGCCGCAATGAGGTCATGAGCTTCGTCAAATCCGGCCTCCGTGATTTATCTGTCTCCAGAACACGCCTGAACTGGGGCGTGCCTGTGCCGGATGCACCGGGACACGTCATGTATGTCTGGATCGACGCACTGACGAATTATATTTCTGCGCTGGGCTTTCCCGATGAAACATCCTCGCTCTATAAAAAATTCTGGCCCGGCGTTCACGTGGTTGGCAAAGATATCATCCGCTTCCACACGGTCTACTGGCCTGCTTTCCTGATGGCCGCAGGTATTCCAATTCCACAAAAAGTCTATGCACACGGATGGTGGACCATCGAAGGCCAGAAAATGTCCAAATCGCTGGGCAATGTGATTTCACCTTATGATTTGATCGAACAATATGGCCTCGACCAGTCGCGCTATTTCCTGCTGCGTGAAGTGCCGTTCGGCAGCGACGGGGACTTTTCCCGCGCGCAGGCCGTCAGCCGTATTAATTCTGATCTTGCCAACGGCCTCGGCAATCTATGTCAGCGCACATTGTCGATGATTGCCAAAAATTGTGACGGAAAAGTGCCATCGCATGGTGATTTTACAGCGGAAGACAAGGCATTGCTGGATATTGCCCAGAAGACGATGATCAGCGATCTGCGCAAATATTTTGATCAATTCGCGTTCCACAAAGGGCTCGAACACATCATGAAACTGGTGTACGACGCCAACGCGTATATCGACACACAAGCGCCGTGGGGTCTGAAGAAAACCGACGTGGCACGCATGGGAACTGTGCTTTACGTTCTGGCGGAAACCATCCGCTGCCTCGGCATCGCTATGCAGTCCACCACACCAGAATCCGCCGCGAAGATTCTGGATCAGGTTGCAGTGTCTATGGATGCGCGAACTTACGAACATGTATCACCAAAACACGCGCTAAAGCCCGGCACCGCACTGCCAGCGCCCGAAGGCGTGTTTCCGCGTATTCAGGTCGAAGAAAAAGCGGCATAAAAGGATAGAAACGCATGGCTTACTTATGGATGGTGTTGGCCGGAACCGCTTCCATACTTTGGGGCCTTGGTTACGCTCTTTCGGAAAAACTCCTGAAAACCGGCTTGCATCCATCGATGCTGATCCTCGGGTCGGCCATGATTACGCTACCGATCTATATTTGCTCTGCTTGGTTTCAGGGACACATGAAATCCGGCATTGCGATGCTCCAGTCCGATCCTGCCACCGCCTGGACCTTATTTATTCACGCACTCTGCATCGTTCTGGGCGGTTACGCCATTTTAATGGCCATCAATCTTAAAAACGCGACGCTGGTGGGGCTGATTGAAATAACCTATCCGCTGTTCACGGCTTTGTTCGCCTATGTTTTGTTCAGGGAAACCCAACTGACCTTCTGGAATTTACTCGGCGCAGGCTTTATCTTTGCAGGCGTCGGAATAATCTTTATAAAAAACTGATGTGGATCGACTCGCACTGCCATCTTAACCACGAACGCACCGCGGACGGTGACACGCCCGCCGCGATAGTCGCGCGGGCCAACGAAGCCGGGGTTGGCGGCATGCTCTCCATCTGCTGTGAAATCGCCACGGAAATGGACTCACTGCTGGCGACCGTAAAGCCGCTTCAAAATGTCTGGTGCTCCATCGGAACGCATCCACACGATTCCGGATTGCCTGCCGAAAAATCCATCACGCAAGAACAAATTGTCAAACGCGCAAATTCTGACGATAAAATCATCGGCATCGGCGAAAGCGGTCTGGATTATTATTACGACCGGTCACCGCGCGATGATCAAGCCGCGTCTTTTCGCAAACACATCCGCGCCTGCATCGAAACGGATCTGCCGCTCATCGTCCACGCCCGAGACGCCGACGAAGACATCATCAAAATTATCCGCGAAGAAAACAAAAACGCCGGAAAACAGGTCAGGGGGGTCATGCATTGTTTTTCCTCCGGCCCGATGCTTGCCAAAAACGCGCTGGAAGAGGGATTCTATATCTCCTTCTCCGGCATAGTCACTTTTAAAAAATCGACCGAACTTCAGGCCATCGCCAAAACCGTCCCCCTAGATCGTATTCTTGTAGAAACCGACGCGCCGTTCCTAGCGCCTGAACCTTATCGCGGCAAAACCAACGAACCGGCCTTCGTAACCCACACCGGAAAATATCTGGCGAATTTACTGGGCGTGGATGAGGGGGCGCTCGCCTCGCAATTCAAAAACAATTTCTTCACGCTGTTTAACAAGGCACGGAAAACATGGACGGAAAATTAATCGTCCTAGGCTGCGGCGGCTCCGCAGGCGTTCCGACCGTCGGCAACTGGTGGGGCAATTGCGATCCCGCCGAACCACGCAATTTGCGCACACGGCCGTCCATTGCGCTGAAAACACAAGACACACTAATCATCGTCGATACCAGCCCGGATTTTCGCGAACAGATGAACCGTGAAAAACTCGGCTGCCCGGACGCTATCGTCATCACGCACGACCATGCTGACCATGTGAACGGCCTTGATGAATTGCGTATTCTGCAACGCCGCCACAACCGAAAATTCGCGGTTCATTCCACGCCCTACACGCTGGCCCAACTCGAAAAGCGCGTCGATTACATGTTTAAATCGAGCGAGAACGGATTTTATCCAGCTGTGTGTGATGCCGTGCCCATTGAATTGCACCAACAAATGACAATCGGCGATATCGCGTTCACGCCGTTCGAACAAGATCACGGCACCATCAAATCTCTGGGCTTGCGCATCGGCAACGTGGCGTATTCGACGGATGTCAAACGACTTGGCCCCGAAGCCTATAAAATCCTGTCCGGCGTCGAAACATGGATCGTCGATGGCATGGGCAATCACAGCCGCGAAAACCCGGTGCATGTCTGCATAGAGGAGGTGATCGAGATGAATGAGAAGGTGGGCGCAAAACGCGTCTACCTCACACACCTGCCACCGACCATGGATTACCAGACGCTGCTCAAGGAATTGCCGCCCGGATTCGTCCCGGCTTATGACGGAATGACGCTGGATTTCTCGACCTGATCGCTGCCAACAAACAAAATATATAATAAATTCAATATATTATATCGTTATATTGTTTTTAACACTCTCTCTTTATTATACTTGTTATGTATACTAAGGGATTGTTTTTATGAGCTTTTTAACGCCCATAGGTCCGCAGGATCCATCCAAAGAGCCATTCAGCGGTGCAGTACCAGTGAATGTGAATGGTACATTTGGCAGGGTGGCGGCGTCGCCCAACGGTTTCGGCGGCGTCCGCAAGATCATCCAACAATCCGACGTCACAATTTATTCCGACAACCACGCCGAAAGCGCGACCATCTATAAGGACATGCTGTCTCCTGAAAAACTCAAAGCCTACAAGGCCGACGGTGTTAAAGATATTTATGTTGAAGGCCTTGTGAACAATGGCCCCGTTGCAAAAGCCTATGCCGAAGGCCGCATAACCAAAGAGCAGGCCTTGGAACAGTTTGAAAAAAATGGGACGTCAGAACATATTGACCCTATAACAGCAAAACAACAAAACAGCGATCTTTTGGATGCTGTCGCTAATGCAAAAAAAGAAGGTATTACCATACATTTTGCACAGATACCGATTTTAGAGCATCAAAAAGCGCAACTTGAACCGTTACATAAAAAATTCTTCACGATTAACGATGAGAAGCTCGATATTGTTAGCAAAGCCATCGATAAGATACCCAATCCTTCAGCAAAAGATATTGACGCTCTGTATAGCAAAGATCTCACCGCTGGGTTTGACATGACATTGACAGAGGATCAAAGACTTGAGGCCCAAGGGCGATATGTCCGGGGAGTACAGGAGCAATTGGGTTCCAAAATGTCTCAAAAAGAGATGGGCCAATTCTTTTTTGACTTGCAGAAAAAATATCATGACATGCAAGAAAACGACGACAACATCCGAAAACTGGAAAGCCAATTCAGGATTGATAATGATGGGCCTTTAAGTGACATGATTACCCAAACAAGGACACCCGGAAGTAGAACCATCGTAATGCATGGCCGATCGCACGGTGGACACGGCAGCAATGATCTTGACGATCAACTAGCCAAACGCGGTCTTAGAACCTCGCGTATTGATATCGATTATGGGAGTAAAAAAAGCTCGGATCACATCAAAGATCCAACACCGCACAAATACAGCCCAAACAAGGGCAGTGACGGCACGTTTACGACCGATCCGAGCGTCAAATCATCCGGCTTTAAAGAACCTGATCCCACGGCGATCGCCACGCCGGAAACGCCGAAGCCCGGCGGTGAACCGCCCAGACACGGGCGCTAATCGCAAAGCTGTTCTAATCCTTTATTTCCGCGCTTTGGCCGCATTTTAAAGACCATTTTTTATTCTGATATATTATTTTTCATAATATACATTATCACATTTGACGATATATTAGCCGAGCATAGAAAACACGCCATGCGGCCATCCCCCATGATAGACTGACGCCGAAGATTCATCCAGACCATCACAGGTTTATCATGACCGGAACCAGACCGCTTTTCCTAGCCACCGTGACCGCTGCCATTCTTTGCGGCGCGCTGCCCGCCAACGCGCAAAACACCACGCCCAGAATGTCCTCAAACACGCCACAAAGTTTTCATCACAAAATTGAAATCCCCAACAACACCGCCCGCCAGAATAACGCGAACAACGAAGATACATTTTCAGGCCTGCAAAAAAAAATGACACGCGCCGAACGCCAGAAAGCCCGACAGGACCGCACCCGCAAAAATCGCGGACAAGATGACGCGCCCGCACAGGAAGAATCCCGCACTGCCTCAGATAACGCCAATATGGACGCGCGCAGACCCGGACGCCGTGAACGTCAGGGCCGCCATGCAAACCGGCAAACGAGGGCGGAAGAAGCGCGTTTGCTGGAAAAGGGGGCTAAGACCCTTTCAAAGTACCTCAATGATTAACACAAAAGTTAACGCCGCTCCGCATGCCCAGCAACAAACCAAAACATGATCCCGCCGCGTTAACGAATTTGCGCCCCATTGATCGCCTGCTCGGCGTCATGGCGGCGTTAAGGAATCCCGACGGCGGATGCCCGTGGGATCTCGAACAGACGTTCGAGTCCATCGCGCCATACACAATTGAAGAAGCGTATGAAGTCGCAGACGCGATCGAGCGCGGCGATGTTAACGATTTAAAAGAAGAGCTTGGCGATTTACTTTTACAAGTCGCGTTTCATGCACAGATTGCAACAGACGAAAAAAAATTCAATTTCGATGATGTCGCGTCCGCCATCGCGGATAAACTTATTTACCGCCACCCGCATGTGTTCGGTGATCAGAGCGCGGCCACCTCTTCCGATGTTCTGACGATCTGGAACGCACGAAAAGATGCAGAGAAGAAAAATGAAAGCGCGATAGACGGGGTAACACTCGGCCTCCCCTCCCTCCTCCGAGCCCAGAAACTTCAAAAAAAAGCCGCTAAATCAGGCTTTGTATGGAAAGACGTAGATGCCGCATGGAAGAAAGTCGAAGAAGAACTCGCCGAATTTAAAAACGCTAAAACAAAAGAAGATCAAGCAGAAGAACTGGGCGATCTGATGTTTTGCATTGTCAATTACGCTCGCATGAGCGGGCATGACGCCGAAGACATTCTTTCACGCACCAACAAAAAATTCGAACGCTTGTTCAAAAACATGGAATCCGTTTTATCCGACAAAGGTAAAACGCTCGAACAATCCTCGCTCGATGATATGCTCTCCGCATGGACCGAAGGTAAGAAGAAATAATGGATTACAAACTTATTCTTCTTTTAATCGGCATGACGTTATCGGTCACGAACTATACGTTCTACTTACGATCAATCGCCGAGGGCAAGATCAAACCACATATGTTCACATGGGGCATCTGGACTCTGCTTGGTGCTATCGCCTTTGCCGCGCAGTGGTCCGAGAATGCCGGTTACGGCATGTGGCAAACAGGCCTTATGACGTGCGGCACCTTCCTGATTACCATCTTCGCGTGGTTCAAGGGCGAGAGAAATTATACGCGTTCGGATTGGATTGCTCTCTTCTTCTCTCTCTCCGCCATTCCGCTCTGGATAGTAACGGATGATCCCGTCTGGTCGGTTATCCTGATCACGGCTATCGACGTTGTTGCCGCGTGGCCGACGGTGCGCAAATCCTGGGTCGACCCTGTCCATGAATCCCCCCGTGCCTTTTTTACAGCAGCGGTCATCTGCGGGTTAGGCATGGCTTCCCTGACGGTCTATAACATCACCACCACCCTCTATCAGGGAACTATCACGGTTGTTAACCTTATGACCGCCGTCATGATCCTTTTACGCCGCAAAATAATTGCGCAATAAATCTTCCGGAATGTCTTTGATAAAGGTCGTATGGATACGATCCCACAATTCTTCTGATGGGGCATTGATTATGCCCCCAGCCAGATCGCGCCCCGTATATACGCTTTTATCCCAGTGGCGGCAAAAAAAACCCGCCTCTTCTATAATTAACGCCCCGGCGTGGTGATCCCATGGCTCGATACGGGTATAAAGGGAAAACGTCCTTTCGCCTTCCAGAAGGTCGATATACTCCCAGGCGCAACACGTATATGCGGACGCATCTTTCAAGACATTGATATGTTTTTCGACATAGGGACGCAGAGGTTTTGGCATAAATTTCCGCGCGACAAAGGCTTTCATATCGGAAAATGGTGCATCATTCGCAGGTTTTTGCGGCGGTATAAATTTACGCCCCTCGATTGTAACGCCCGCACCCTTCTCCGCCGCGATCATGCGATCGCGTGGAATTTGAAATATCCAGCTCGCAAGACGCTCGCCACCTTTAACCAACGACACCATCGTGCCGAAAATCGGCACGCCGCGTGCAAAATTCCCCGTGCCGTCCACCGGATCAACCACAAAAATATAATCATCGGATGTTTGCAATATTTCACGAGGCGTCGTTCCGCTGGAAACCGCTTCTTCACCGATCACCTGCGTGCCAGGATAAATATCCTTAAAAATCCGCGTAAGTTCGACCTCTGCCTCTTCATCGGCAATCGTCACAAGGTCCGTCGGGCCGGATTTCGATCTGATATGCCCCTCTTCCAACTGCCGGAACCGCGGCACGATCTTGGTGTCCGCAACTTCGCGGATGATTTGTGAAATCTTATCGTGATCGATTTTCATAGGGGAACCTTGATTCAAAACGTCCCCGATTATCCGCGCTCAGCCGCACTTTGACAAGGACATTGCCTCCCTCGCCTGCCTGCTCCAGAACCTCGCCCTCTTTGTGCAACCAGGCCATCGCCTTCCCGTCCGATGCCGGAATATCATAGTCATACACCGCATCCGCCTGCGACAAATGTGCGGAAATCTGGGCGAGCAATACCGGAATACCTTCGCCCGTTACGGCGGACACAGGGAACAGTCGATCTTCGCTAAATGCTGCATCGCGTTTAAAATCTTCCAGATCATCATGCGCCACGGCATCTATTTTATTCAGAACCTCATAAATTCTCTCATCATGCGCGTAATCTATACCCAGTTCGGATAAGACATTGATAACGTCCTGCCTTTGCCATGGATGGTCATGGCTTGATACATCGCGCACATGCAAGATGATATCGGCGTACTGCACCTGCTCCAGCGTCGCGCGGAACGCTTCGACCAATGTCGTTGGAAGGTCCGCGATAAATCCCACCGTGTCCGATAGAATGATCGTCTTGCCGCCTGATAATTCCAGCCGCCGCAAGGTCGGGTCGAGCGTCGCGAACGGCAAATCTTCGGCAAACACATTAGCTCCCGTCATCTTGTTGAACAACG
Source organism: uncultured Micavibrio sp. (assembly GCA_964539025.1). Taxonomy (GTDB): domain Bacteria; phylum Pseudomonadota; class Alphaproteobacteria; order Micavibrionales; family Micavibrionaceae; genus Micavibrio_A. The sequence goes on along the minus strand of CAZIFA010000004.1, from coordinate 51,899 downwards.
TTGATTTTCCTGCGTTCGTATAACCCACGAGCGCGACAATTGGAAACGGCACCTTCTCACGGTTCTTGCGGCCAAGATCGCGCGTGCGCCGCACTTGCTCCAAATCTTTCTTTAACTGCGCGATGCGATCAGTGATGGCACGCCTATCGAGTTCAATCTGCGTTTCGCCCGGACCGCCCATGAACCCGCCACCGCCGCGCTGCCGCTCAAGGTGCGTCCATGACCGCACCAGCCGCGATTTCTGGTATTCGAGCATGGCAAGATCAACTTGAATCTTCCCTTCTTTTGTCGCAGCGCGCGCACCAAAAATTTCGAGAATCAACCCCGTCCGGTCGATAACTTTGACGTTCCAGAGTTTTTCGAGATTCCGTTGCTGTACGGGCGTCAGCTTGTAATTCACCACAACGACGGCGGGCTTCTCCGCCTCGATCACAGCGCCAATTTCTTCCGCACGCCCTTTACCCAGCAATTGCGCAGGGCTGATCTTCGTGACCTTCGCCACATGTGTGCTGCTGACCTGCAGATGGATGGCGTGGACCAGTCCTTCCGCCTCTTCCAACAAATCCTCGATGTTGCGGTGATGCCGCGTCGTCCCCTTCTCCGTTTTTAATGGCAGAACGGGGTGAACGATCAACGCTTTTTCGATAGTTTGTGCTATGCCGCGCCGCCCGTTTCGGTTCCCGGCTCTTCACCTTCATAGAAGGAGATCGGGCCGCCAGGCATGATGGTAGAGATCGCGTGTTTGTAAACGAGCTGCACGTGGCTTTCGCGGCGCAGAAGCAGCGAGAAATTGTCGAACCATGTGACAATGCCCTGCAATTTTACGCCGTTCACGAGGAACACCGTGACGGTCATTTTTTCTTTGCGGATTTTGTTTAGAAAAACGTCCTGAACGTTTTGTGATTTTTCTGGCATTGTCTCGTTTCCCTGCAATAACGATTTTATAGAGTCATAAGGGTTTAGCGGACTTATCCCCAATCTTCAAGCCCCGATTTTCCTAGGGCGCGCTTATGAATTCTATAAGCTTTTCCTTAAGTTCTGCGAGGTTCTTCACGACATGCTTGGGGCGATATCTGGAAATAAGCCCCTCCTGCCCCGCCTTATGGTCAATGAAGATAACCGGCCATCCGGCCTCGGCTGCGGCGCCGAGGTCGCTTTCCGTGTCCCCGACATAGATAATTTCTTTGAGCGTCCCGGCATGCGGATGCAGACCCAGCGCATAAATCAGCGGATCGCCCGCCGGTTTATCTTTCTTGGCGATGCCCGCGCCGTTATATACGCCGAAATATTTGTTCCAGCCCAGATGCTCGACTTCTTTTTTTAAAACATCGTCACGTTTGTTGCTGACAATTCCCATCGGCACACCGAGTCCGCCGAGATGCAGCACCAGATCTTCCGCGCCGTCGAGAAGTTGTAATTGCTCAAGGTGGTTTGCATGGATAAAATTATACAGCATGTCCTGCGCTTCTTGCGCTCGCTCACCGTATATCTTTGGGTACAGCTCACGCGTGGAATACAGCAACGCCTTTGCGTATTCTTCGAAACTCCATGGCGACAAGTCCATTTGCTCCCGCACATAATTATGCGCCGAAAACAATAAGGGGATACTGTCCACCAGCGTCCCGTCCCAATCAAAGAAAATGCCTTTCATGTTATTCCTAGAAGTTGTCATCCTGAGCGCAGCGAAGGATCTCATAGGACCGCGCAAATTGAAAGCCAGAGATTCTTCGCCTTCGGCTCAGAATGACAGGAATAGACTTATCCCGCGCGTTTAAGTTCCGAAGGCGCGGTTTCCGCATCATCCGCATCGGCTTTGGAAAGGTCGAGCGTTTTCAGCTTGCGGTGAAGCGCGGAACGCTCCATGCCCACATAGGCCGCTGTCTTTGAAATATTACCGCCAAACCGCGCCAATTGGCGATCCAGATAGTCACGCTCGAACGCCTCGCGGGCTTCGCGCAGCGGATATGTGAGATAATCCTGCATCACCGCTGCCCGGCTTTCACCCGTCGGCACTTCGCCGGTAATTTCTGGCGGCAGGTGCTTTTTCTCAATAGGCTCTTTGTCGTTACCGCCCATGATCATCACCCATTCAATGACGTTGCGAAGCTGGCGAACATTTCCCGGCCAGTCATAATTTTGCAACGCGATCACCGCGCTTTGTGCAAGGGCACGCGCAGGTTGGCCAGATTGTCTCGAATACAGATTGACGAAATGATTGGCGAGCGCAGGTATATCCTCACGCCGCTGTGACAGTGCGGGAATATGGATCGGCACAACGTTCAGGCGATAATATAAATCTTCCCTGAAATCACCGCGGGCAATCGCATCGGTTAGATTGCGTGCGCTGGACGCAACGATGCGTAAATCAACTTGCACCGCCTCACGACCATTCAGGCGCATGAATTTTTGTTCCTGCAAAACACGCACGATCTTGCCTTGCGTTTCAAGCGGCATATCGGCCACCTCATCGAGCAGCAGCGTGCCGCCATTGGCCTGCTCCAGAATGCCTTTTTGCACACCTTTGGGATCTTCGATCCCGAACAATTCTTCTTCTAAACGTTCAGGGTGCAAAATCGCGCAATTCAACGCCATGAACGGCCCGTCCTTGCGCGCCGAATATTTATGCAGCGTGCGCGCGGCAATTTCCTTGCCCGTTCCGGCATCGCCCGTGAACATCACGCGGGAATTCGCGCCCGCGACCTTTTCAATCGCGGACATGATGCCGTTGATAACGTTGGAAGACCCAATCATTTCAACCGGCGCATCGCGGCGCTCTTTCAATGCCTCGTTCTCTTTTTTCAGGCGGGCGGTCTCAAGCGCACGGTCGATCATGAGCAGCAGGCGATCCGATTTAAACGGCTTTTCGATAAAATCATACGCACCGATCTTGATGGCGGACACGGCGGTCTCGATCGTTCCATGACCGGAAATCATGATGACCGGCATATGCGGATTGTCCTTTTTGACGCGCTTTAAAATTTCCAGCCCGTCATGCTCGCTGCCCTGCAGCCAGATATCGAGGATCATAACGTCCGGCGCACGCATATCGACTTCGGCGTAAGCTTTGGTCGACCCGTTCGCCTGACGCGTAGTATAGCCTTCGTCTTCCAGAATGCCTTTGATCAGCTTCCGGATGTCGTTTTCGTCGTCAACAATGAGTATATCTATCGTCATTCTATCTATTCTACGCCGCTTCGCTGCGGGTTTGAGAATTCTTTTCCGGCAACGGCAAAACAAGACTGACGCTCGCGCCGCCCAGATCTTCCCATCCCTTAAGTGATCTTATCCAGTCCGGTACACCAATCACAAGCTTTCCGCCATGATCTTCCATAATTTTTTTAACAATCGCCAGTCCCAACCCGGTTCCGCGCGCCTTGTGGGTCACATAGGGCTCGGTCAGGCGCGAGGGGTCCTCACCCTTGGGCAGGCCCAACCCGCTGTCGGATATACAAATTACGCAATTTTCGCGTGAGGAATCATGAGTCAAAAGGATATTGAGTCGCGACGCCCCTTCCTTCTCATGAATGGAATCGATGGCGTTCTGGATCAGGTTGGTCACCGCCTGGCGTATCTGTTGCGCGTCGCAGACGATCCGAAGATCGCCGACATCGTCGATAATATTGAACGCTATATCGCCATGCGCCTCTTTTTGCAGGACGAGTGTCTGGCGGATATGGGTGGCTAAATTCTCTTCCTTCATCACGGGTTCAGGCATACGCGCAAAATCGGAAAATTCGCTAACCATGCGCCCTATATCGCCGACATGGCGGATGATCGTGTCGGTGCATTCGGCAAAAACCTGCGGGTCGCTGGTAACTTCTTTCATGTATTTACGCTTGAGACGCTCTGCCGAAAGCTGAATAGGCGTCAGAGGGTTCTTGATCTCATGCGCAATGCGCCGCGCGACGTCCGCCCACGCCGACACGCGCTGCGCCGATTGCAATTCGGTGATGTCATCGAATGTAATAACCGCACCTTTGTTTTCATCGCCGATCCGGTCCACCGCGATACGAACCAGAAGAATGCGGCGCGACATGTCACGTGCGAGGTAAGGGATTTCCGATTGCGCGACCTTGCCCGCTTTTTGCTGTGCCTGTTCGAGCGCCATTTCGATCTGCGGCACGATCTCTGAAATGCTCTGCCCCACCATCTTTTCCTGATCGACGCTGAACAACTCCGCCGCCGATGCGTTGGCCAGCGTGATGATGCCTTTATCATCAACACCGACGATGCCGGCCGTAACACCTGCCAGAACGGTCTCTGTAAATCTGCGGCGCTGGTCTAGCTGACGGTTGGCCTGCATAACCTCGTCACGCTGTTCTTGAATTTGCATCGTCATGCGGTTGAAGGATTTGGCCAGATAATCGAACTCATCGATCTGCTCACCTTCGGACACCCGCGCCGTCAAATCGCCTGCACGCACACGATCCGAAGCCGTGATCAACGATCCGATAGGCGTCACAAGCTGCCGCGCCAGAATAATCCCGAACCATGTCGCCGCCAGCAGGAACATCAACGCCACGACGATAAAGATCAGCGTGATCGTCACCATAAGCCCTGAACTTTTCTGTGAAAGCGTCGTGTACGCGGTCGCAGCCTCCTTGGTCTTATCAAGCTGTGAAATCACGATAGGATCAACCATCCGCCCCACGAACAGATATGCATCCGCGTAATTGTTGAGCTTTACCAGCGCGCGCACACGGTCGTCATACTGCCCTGTCATTACCACGACTTCGCCGTCCCGCGCCTGGTTAAGCACCATGTCGGGCAGGCCTTCGAAGGTCAGTGTGAAGGTCAAATTGGTCCGCGCGATGATTTTCCCTGAAGAATCGAACATCATAACTTCGGATAAATTGCGCACGAAAGACTGTGTTTCCAAATACGCATCGAACTTGTCGCGGTCTTCGTAATAAAGCGCCGACTGGCGATCCAGATCATTCGCCATGGCAAGAATGTCGGCCTTGATAACCTGCTGGTGTTCTTCCAGATACGATTCCGCAACAAGCTGCGCGGAATCAACCGCCGTCTTCACGCGGTCGGAAAACCACGCCTGCACACCGAAATGAAAGAAGAAGGTCGAAAAAATCGCCATGATGATCGCAGGCGCCGCCGCCATGATCGAAAAGATAACGACAAGACGCACATGCAATTTCGATCCCGCAATGCCGCGTTTGCGCCCGCTCAACAATTTGGCAAACCGCCGCGCGATCAAACCAACCAGCAAAATCATGATAACGAGGTCTAGATTCAGCAGCCAGATAACTGCGTTCGGGTCATTGCCGAACGGCGGCGCTTCGGATAAGGCAGCATAAGTCGCCGCGCCCGAGGCGATGATGGCGGCGATCAGGATCATGGCCAATCGCCCGCTCCACCCTTTTCTGAACATCATCCGGCTGATCTTGCCTATGGTGGAATCCGCTCCGAGCGTCGCCCGTTCCAGCGCGCGCCAGAGCGAAACGCCGCCAACCCTGTGGGCGGCGGGCCTTACCTGTTCGTTCTCGTTTTCCGGCAGGGGCGCTAAAGCCATATTGTTACGATAATTGACCTTTTTGGTTTTTAAGACTATCCACATTCTCACCTTAAAACGCAAGAGAATAGAATATGGTAAAAGACAGCCCCCGCAGCTTTCACGTGCTGATTCCCGCCGCAGGATCGGGGGAACGCGTGGGCCTGTCCGTGCCCAAACAATACAGGCGCGTCGGCGGCAAGATGATTCTGCGCCACACCATTGAAAAATTCATTGGAATTCAGGGGCTTAAATCCATCCGCGTGATCATCGACGCCGAGCACGCGGAAATGTACCGTGAGGCGGTCAACGGGCTAAACCTCCCCCCTCCGGTCATAGGTGCCAAGACACGAAAACAAAGCGTCTATAATGGTTTGCAAGCCCTTTGTCATCCTGAGCGGAGCGAAGGATCTCAAAGGCAGACCACAGAAACGAGATTCTTCGCTAATGCTCAGAATGACACCGTGGAAGACAATGATATCGTCCTGATCCACGACGCGGCCCGACCCTTTGTGTCGGAAGAATCCATCCATGCTCTGCTTACCGCTATGGGCAATGCTTCTGCCGCCACCCTCGCCACGCCCGTCGCCGACACGCTGGTCGATGCCGACTACAACCGTTTCGACCGCGATAAAATCAGCGCCGTGCAAACCCCGCAAGCGTTTCATATCGGCCTTTTGAAAAAAGCGCATGAAGCCTTCAAAAATGACGACCGCTTTACCGACGATGCCGGGCTCGTCTCCGCCATCGGCGAAGACATCACACTGGTGCCGGGCAGCCGCGATAATTTTAAAATCACCACGCCCGAAGACATGATTCTCGCCGAACGTCTTTTGATGCCGCAACTCGAAACGCGCACAGGCATGGGTTATGACGTACACGCGTTCGATCCTGCACCCGCAACGTCTATCCGTCTCGGCGGTATCGATATTCCGCATAACCGCAAACTCCTCGGCCATTCCGACGCCGATGTGATTTTGCACGCGCTCACCGATGCACTTCTTGGCACAATCGGTGATGGTGATATCGGACAACTGTTCCCGCCTTCCGATGCGCAATGGAAAAACGCCGATTCCGAAATATTCATCAAGGAAGCCATCAAACGCGTCCGCGCCAAAGGCGGGCGACTCACCCACGCTGATATCACGCTGATCGCCGAAGAACCGAAAATCGGCCCGCACCGCGATCATATGCTCGCCCGCCTTTCATCCCTACTCGGCCTCGACCCATCCCGCATCGGCCTCAAGGCCACCACATCCGAAGGCCTTGGCTTCACAGGCCGCAAGGAAGGCGTCGTTGCCCAGGCGGTTGCGTGCGTTACTTTCCCGTTGTAGCCCCTCTGTCATCCCGGAAGTTATGTCGAGTTAGGCCAAAGGCCGTAGCGAGACTTACTATCCGGGATCTTCCTGATATAAGATCCCGGATCGCGCTTCGCTTGTCCGGGATGACAAAAGATGGGATGATGCCCCATGGCCAAATTCTTCCAACTGCCCGACCCGGAAATTTTGCAAAAACTGGATTTTAAAAATCCCGCCACATGGGTCGCGACATGGTTCGGCTGCGGCCTGATGCGCCCCGCGCCCGGCACATGGGGCACGATCGGCGCGATGCCCATTGGCATCATTCTTCTGGCGTTCGGCGGCAAGGCTGCGCTCATCATCGGCGTTATGCTCTTGATGTTCCTTGGCATGTGGTCCGCGCGTATTTTTGAATCCATGACAGGCACGCACGACAATTCCATGATCGTCATCGACGAAGCCGCCGGAATCTGGATCGCGCTGCTCGCCTGCACACTCACGCCGCTTTCCATCCTTTTCGCGTTTTTTCTGTTCCGCTTGTTCGACGTGCTCAAACCATGGCCTATATCATGGCTCGACAAAAACATCTCAGGAGCGGCGGGCGTGATGATGGATGACGTCGCCGCAGGACTTGCCGCCGGACTTTGCCTATACGGGATACATCACTATGCATTCATTGGTTGAAGAACTGACATTGCTGTTGCTCGAAAAAAACCTGCGTATGGTCAGCGCGGAATCCTGCACGGGCGGAATGATCGCTGCCGCGATGACAGACCGCGCCGGATCATCCTCCGTTTTCGAACGCGGATTTGTGACATATTCCAATGAGGCGAAGATTGAAGAACTCGGCGTCAACGCGCAAACCATCGCCACGTTTGGTGCCGTAAGCGAACAAACCGCACTTGAAATGGCACAAGGCGCTCTCGCCCACAGCCGTGCAGACATCGCCATATCCGTCACCGGCGTTGCGGGTCCCACGGGTGGCACGGCGCAAAAACCCGTCGGCCTTGTATATATTGGCATCGCCGTGAAGCGCGGAACGGCGCAAGCATTCAAAAACAATTTCGATGGTGATCGCACCTCTATTCGTCAAGCGACGGTCGAACGCGCTCTGGAATTGCTGATCGAACGATTGGGAACGTCTGTCGCTTAACCCACCACCGTCATTGCGAGGAGCCGTAGGCGACGCGGCAATCCATCCTGCAATAGCTCTTAACCGGATTTACGCATCTTCATTGACATATTTTCACTAACCCACTATCACCGTTGGATGTACAGAAGAAGTGCTCTATCTCTCAGATTCCCTATAATGGTGGCGGCCCTCGCGGCGGGCGATATATTTTATCATTCTCGCCGAATTGATAACCTCAAACGCGACTTCGAAAAATCTCTGGGTCACACTGCACCGCCACAATGGGTGGCCATACTCGCCGATCTGCATTGGGCCAGAGCCACTTCAACATCAACTGACAATTTCAAACGTAAACTTGAAATCGCACTAGGCAACGACGCTTCGCCCTTCTGGCACAGCAGCAGAGCATCCGCACATCTGCCCACTGATAAAAACGCTCTTAAAGGCTCAACCGCTTTTTACCGCGCGCCGTAAAGCTGCTCCGCACGCGCTTCAAAGGCCCCAACCATCCGTTTGACGACTTCGTTAAAAAACATATTGGCGAGCGCCTGCAACGCGACATTGCCGAATTCAAACTCCACCGAAAAATCGATGATGCATCCGCCATCCGGCGCGGGCGAAAACTCCCAGTTGTTGCGAAGGTTTTTGAGCGGCCCTTTCAGATATTCGATATGAATGCGCCGAGGCCTCTCCAACACCACCTTTGATGTAAACCGCTCGCGGAACATTTTATATCCCACGACCAGATCGGCATAAAACACCTGTTCGCTCTCGCGCCTGTTGATCCGGCTTGCTATACACCACGGCGCGAACTCTTGATACCGCCCCACGTCGGCCACCAGATCGAACATCTGTTCGGGCGTATAAGGCAGTTTCTTTTGTTCGATGTGTTGGAGCATATTAACTGACAATAAAATCCATTTTATCGCGGTATTTTTTTAGGTACGGCACGCAATAAATATCCGTTACCATCTTTTTATACGCCGCATAACTCTCGGAATTTCGGTGGGAATCCCTTGCCTTCTCTCGCCGGAATGACTCCTCTGCTGTCATATCGATTTCAACATGAACATCGATCTCGGGCCGCAAGACATTCTCAAACAAATAAACGCAATCGACAATATATATCGGATTTTTTCCGCTGGGCGGTGAGTATTGCACAGTCTTATTACACAATCCCGTTGTCTGGTCCCACGCATTCTCTCGCACAACCGCTTTGCCCTCTTTAAGCCTGCGCAAAGTCAATGATGCCTGTTGCCAGTCATACCATGTCAGAGGATCGGCATAAGGATTCAACTTCGAGTCTTCCGGCTGCGCCAAGGCCCGCAACGCATCCCGGTCTTCCTTCTCAAGGGCCGCACTCAAATACCATTTTCGTACCGGCGTTGGCGCGATACAAAAATCATCGAGATTGATTGAAAGGGAACGTGAAGGAAAAGCCTTCGAAAGCCTTGCCACGAGTGTACTTTTCCCCGAACCCGGCAAGCCACACACGCCAATCACGCCACCTTTATCGGCAAAAATTCGGATCAGCGACGATTCTAGGTCGTCAGCCGTCATTCCGCCGCCAGCTTGCTCAGTTTTTCTTCCCGCGCTTTGCGCAGCCGAGCGAAATCATCCCCTGCGTGATATGAGGAGCGCGTGAGCGGCGTTGCCGACACCATCAGGAATCCCTTTGCCCGCGCCATTTTCTCCAGCCCCTCAAATTCCTCCGGCGTCCAGAAATGCTCGACGGGCGCATGTTTGGGCGTCGGCTGCAGATACTGGCCAATCGTGATGAAATCGATATCCGCCGCGCGCATATCGTCCATCACCTGTGAAATCTCTTCTTTTGTCTCTCCCAATCCAACCATCAAACCGGACTTTGTAAAGATCGACGGATCGACCTCTTTCACTCGTTGCAACAACCGCATGGACCTGAAATACCGCGCGCCGGGGCGAATGGTCGGATACAGCCTCGGCACAGTCTCAAGATTATGGTTGAACACATCGGGCTTTGCTCGGATAACGGATTCAATCGCCTCCATGTCGCCCCTGAAATCGCCGGGCAAAATTTCAATCGTCGTTTCGGGTGATTTAAACCTGATCGCCGCAATCGTCTTCACAAAATGATCCGCGCCTGAATCCGAAAGATCGTCGCGGTCCACGCTCGTCACCACAACATGGGAAAGCGCCATCTGCTCCACCGCCACACCCACACGCAACGGTTCGTACTTGTCCAACTCGTTGGGTTTGCCCGTGGCAACATTGCAGAACGAACACGCCCTCGTGCACACCTCGCCCATAATCATGAACGTCGCGTGTTTTTTGTCCCAGCATTCGCCAATGTTCGGGCAACCCGCCTCTTCACACACCGTCGTGAGTTTTAGGCCCTTCACGGTCGCGAGCGTTTCCGAATAAACCTTCCCCTGCGGCGCCTTCACACGAATCCAGTCCGGCTTCTTCCCCATCGGGCGGTCGGGCCGTTTCTGCTTCTCCGGATGCCGCTTCGCGCGGTCTAATAGGTCGGGGTTGTATGTCATACTATCTTATCTTTAGACGTTTTATTTTTTAGCCATACAGAAATGTATACCATAACAAATCCTGGTGAAGCTATGGCAATAATCCCGATACAAAAGAATAAACGATCTAATGAAACAGGTAGAGCATACATAACAAGTTCAAAAAACGAGGCATCTTCAAATTTTTGAGTCACATAAGACATTCCAAACACTACGACTACTAGTAAATATAAAGATCCAAGAGTAGAGAGCAATTTTGAAGTTTTGTTCATAGCATTTCCTAATAATATAGCAACTTTCCAAACTTACCACTCGTCATTGCGAGGAACGCCAGTGACGAAGCAATCCAGCTTACAGTGGTCCGGATATATCGAAGGCTGGATTGCCACGTCGGCCTTCGGCCTCCTCGCAATGACGTCTTTGATACTTCGTGCCTTCGTGGCTTCGTGTTAAAAACCTTTTTCTGGATTCCCCGCCTTCGCGGGGAATGACACTTAAAAAAAACTCCGAAACTCCGTTCCTCCGTGTTTATCCTAAAAATGTATCGCCTTGTTATACGCGCTTAAAACACTCTCATGCATCATTTCCGAGAGCGTCGGATGCGGGAACACGGTGTGCATGAATTCGGCTTCTGTAAGCTCCGCCGTCTTACCAACCACATAGCCTTGAATCATTTCCGTCACTTCCGCGCCGATCATATGCGCGCCAAGCAATTCGCCCGTCTTGGCATCGAAAATCGTCTTGACCATGCCGTCCGGCTCGCCGAGCGCAATCGCTTTACCATTCCCGATAAACGGAAACTTCCCGACTTTGATATTCAGACCTTTTTCCTTGCACACTTTTTCCGTCAGGCCCACGCTAGCCACTTGCGGATGGCAATAGGTGCATCCCGGAATATTGGTCTTATCCATCGGATGCACGTCTTTCTGGCCCGCGATCTTTTCGATACAAATCACACCTTCATGCGATGCCTTGTGCGCGAGCCACGGCCCGCCGACGCAATCGCCGATCGCATACACGCCCGCTTCGCCCGTCTTCAAATATCCATCGACCACGATATGCCCGCGATCCGTTTTCACACCCGGCACATTTTCAAGGCCGATATTTTCGGTATTCGCCGAAATACCGACCGCCATTATAACGCGATCAACCGTAATTTTTTCCACCTTGCCGCCAACCTCGACATGCACGGTGACATTGTTCGTGCCTTTTTCCAACTTCTTGGTCACAGCACCGGTCAGAATTTTCATGCCCTGCTTTTCAAACGCCTTGCGTGCCATGGCAGAAATTTCTTCGTCTTCCACCGGCATCACGCGGTCCAGCATCTCGATTACGGTTACTTCCGCGCCTAGCGTACGATAGAACGATGCAAACTCGATCCCAATGGCGCCTGAGCCAACAACAACCAACGATTTCGGCATAACATCCGGCACCATCGCCTCGCGATACGTCCAGATCAATTTTCCGTCCGGTTCCAGCCCCGGCAACACCCGCGCCCGCGCACCCGTCGCGATAATAATATGCTTGGCGGAAAGCTCAGCGATCTTCTTACCATCCTTGGACAATTCGACCTTTCCCTTACCCATCAGCTTGCCGTAAGCATCGAACACAGTAACCTTATTCTTCTTGAGCAAATGGCCGATCCCGCCCGACAATTGCTTCGCCACGCCGCGCGAACGTTCAACGATTTTTTTCAAATCAAACGACACATCTTTAACTGAAATGCCAAAACTCTCGGCATGCTTGATCAAATGAAACACTTCGGATGAACGCAACAGCGCTTTGGTCGGTATACAACCCCAATTCAAACAGATACCGCCCAGATGGTTTGCTTCCACCACGGCGGTTTTCATGCCGAGCTGCGCCGCGCGGATCGCCGCGACATATCCGCCCGGCCCGCCGCCAATCACCACCACATCGAAACTTTTGTCGCTCATCCTGTTTTCCTCTTTGTTGTCATCCTGAGAGAGCGAAGCGACCGAAGGATCTCGAGATTCTTCGCTTCGCTCAGAATGACATTATTTTATCAACTGCAATAAATCTTCTGTTTTGTAATTAGGCGTGTCATGCGCCAGAAATCCGTGTTCCGGCCATGCATGATCCACCGTGTCGATCACAATATCTCCGCGCCCGCCGATGGCCGCCCTGAATTTTTCCGTATCCGACAGGCGGAGCAATTCATCCCTCTCCACCACCAGATATTTCAATACGATATGTGCGGGCAAAGCGCGTGTACGATCCGGCAACGCCGCGTACAGGTTTTTTAACGTCGCCACGACATCGAACGGATCGTTGAGCGAAACTTTTTCGGTGATGCGTGGCATCATCAGGAATCCCGGCTGCCATAGGCGCATGATAGAATCTTCGCCGCCATCATCCACGCCCTGCGCGCCAGCATAAAGCAGCAGCGTTTTCACCTTGGCAATCGGCGCGTCTTCATAAGTCAGCGACCAGAGGGAAGACAACGCGCCAAAAGAATTGCCAATCACATGAATGGATTCATACGCATGATGCAACGCGTTTAAAACGGCGAGCGGTTCTTCGAGCCACTCGGTGATCGTCGCGGGCCCCCCGCCTATATGCCCTTCACCTGCTCTGCGACCTTCCATTAAGCGCGCGCCGTTATTCACCATTATCGGGCCGGTCGGATCCGATAATTTTGTGCCCTTGTGCTTGATCACATAAACTGCAAAACCTTCGGCTACGAGCGAGGCAGCGTGACGTTGCTCGAATATCGTACCGCCCATGCCGGGAAATCCGGGGCAGAACAATACGGCGGCGTTCGTTCCCGCATCGGGTTCAAACACTTGCGCTTCCACGCCTTCGAATTTATGCCATGTGACTTTCATACTTGCTTCTAATATCCTCAAACCTACCGAGCCAAAGTCGGCGCAGCATTCCAAGACCAACTACCTTTCGTACGCATGAGATAATCCAACACTTCGAGCGCACCCTCATCCGATTGCATGATCATGTCTCTTGGTGACAATGGACCCAAGGAAGCAATATGGGGATGATCCATAAATCCCTCTACATCTTCCGGGTCTCCGTACTTTGCTAGCGCCAGTGCTTCTGCGTTCCTTATAAATTCTTTTTGTCGTTCTGTCGGTTCACTCATCATACTCTCCTATATTACAACAACATTGCTGCAGGCGTTTCGATATAACGCTTCACATACTGTAAGAATTCAGCGCCAATCGCGCCGTCCACCGTGCGGTGATCGGTCGATAATGTGCAGGTCATGAAATTGCCAATCTTCACGACACCATTATCAACATAGGGCCGCTCCTGCCCCGCGCCAACCGCGAGGATGCAACTTTGCGGCGGGTTGATGATCGCTTGGAAATTTGTAATCCCGAACATGCCGAGATTGGAAACGGTGAACGTTCCGCCCTGAAACTCTTCGGGCTTGAGCTTTCCATCGCGCGCACGCCCTGCAAGGTCTTTCACCTCCGCTGAGATCGCGGCTAGACCCTTTTCTTCGGCCTTTTTAACAATCGGCGTCATCAAGCCATTGGGCGTAGCCACCGCAATCGAAATATCCGCATGCTTGAATTGCAGCGTTGCGGCCTCCGTCCAAGATACATTCGCCGCCGGATAGGCCTTGAGCGCCATAGCGCAAGCCTTGACGACAAAATCATTCACGGACAGTTTCAACTTATCTTTGCCAGCATCATTCAGCGCCTTGCGTGTAGCAAGCAACTCGTCGATCCGACAATCAATGGTCAGATAGAAATGCGGCACTGTGGTTTTGGATTCCAGCAAACGCTTGGCTGTAATTTTTTTAATGTTGTTGTTCGGAACTTCCGTATAAATCATACCGAACTGATTAATTTTCTCATCAGCAGACAACGCAGCAGGCGCTGATACAGCGGCACTCGGCGCGGCTTTGTATCCGCCGCCCTGAATATCTGCCTTCACGATACGCCCGTTCGGCCCCGTGCCTTTGATGTTCGATAAATCAACACCCGCGTCCCGCGCCAGACGTTTTGCAAGCGGTGTTGCGAATACTCTGTTTCCCTTCGGTGCGGGCACAGCCCCCTCACCCCGACCCTCTCCCGAGGGAGAGGGAGCATTCGCCTTCAAGTCCTCTCCCTTGGGAGAGGATTTAGGTGAGGGTGTGGCCACAGGCGCAGCCTTCCCAGCATCCTTCAACGCATTGTCGTTCTCGCCCTCTTCTAACAGAATGGCGATGACTTCATTCACCTTCACGGCCTGCGTGCCTGCGGGCACGAGGATTTTGCCGATCACGCCCTCATCCACGGCTTCGACTTCCATCGTCGCCTTGTCGGTTTCGATCTCGGCAATGACTTCCCCGGCTTTCACCGCGTCGCCTTCTTTTTTGTGCCATTTGGCCAGGTTCCCTTCCGTCATCGTTGGGGATAATGCTGGCATTAATACTTTTATGGTCATGATCGGTTCCGTTTTTTACATTACTATATGTTTATATTGACTTGCATTCTTCAACCCTTTATTTCGGATATGAAAATAAGGAGTGTTTACTTTGTCACTTGATAGTTTGTTAGAAGATGGTTGGAGACGCGCTGACTCCCAAATTGAACCCTCTGAAAGCCCCAAAAAGAACCCCGCACAATCCGCCGCCAACGCCGCTTCTGTTATCGATGCCGATTCATTTAAACCATACTGCAAACGGCTTACGCGTAAATTCGATGAAGATATTTTCCGCGCCTTGTGCGAATACGCAGTTACCCGTGGATATACATCCAGGCAAAAATTGCGCGAACTTTTCTCTGACCGCCTTCCCGACAAACTTGATAAGGCACCGGATAAATGGCCGCTGCCAAACCCTGTAGTTTGCCGCAAAATTCTGGATTTTCTCGGCGACATTAACACTCCCCCCACCGGCAGCACACGGCCTTGGCGGCATGCGCAAGGCGATACGGATAGAGCATCGACAACTCTTCCGAATGGACCGCGCAGGGCAAGCACCGGGCGTCATCACGCATATGCATAGGCTCTGAATTCCCCATTTCTATGAGAGGAATATACCCGGTTAATATCCTGCCTGTTTCTGCCGTCATCGTTTTAAATACTCGTTTCTTCTCTGTAACTTTTAAAAATCTCAACTATTATGCCAAAACACGAAATATTGTTATAAATTTGGGCAAAGCATCAATTTGTTGATGCTAAGCGGCAAATTTTTTGTTTTATTGAAACCCATCAATAAAACTAGGTAATTTAAGAAGGTATGTACCATGAGTGATGTAATTTCTTCTCGCACAGGCGATGACACCGGAGGCTCTTCGCAACTCGCCGAATCTTTTTTCCGATCCGTTCCCGCAACCGACGGCGCAAAAGAAGCTTCTGAAATCGCCAAATCCCCTCTCACCGTTGACGATGCAAGAGTACTTCTTGGGCTTGTTGCGCACTTCAATGAAACAAAACCTACCCAAGCAATGCGTGGGCATTTGCACCCGATTATAGCGGAAAGCCTACGTAGGCGCGCTACCACCAGACCCGAACTTATACAATTAGGTCTTACTGATGGTGAAATTAAAAATGCCTTCAGAGGTGAGCCTGTACAAATTACAGATCCCGCACGCGTAGCCTTCTTGGATCTGGTTAGCAAGAGAGCCAAATTAGCGCTTGGATGGCAGTAAGAATTTTTTTTCTTCATAAGCATCTTACCTGTAACAAACTTCCTTCGCTGCCGCGACGATATGTTCCGCTTGCGGCAGCGCCAAGGCCTCTAAATTCGCCGCATACGGCAACGGCACATCCGCCGCGCACACCCGCTTAAGCGGCGCGTCCAGATAATCGAACGCATGCTCACCGATCAACGCGGCGATTTCCGCCCCGATCCCCGCGAACGGCCAACCTTCTTCGGCCACCACAACGCGGTTGGTTTTCTTCACGCTTTCTAAAATCGTATAACGGTCGAGCGGACGGATCGTGCGAAGGTTGATAACTTCCGCATCAATGCCTTCTTCGGCCAGTTTCTCGGCGGCCTTCATCGCTTTTCCAACCATGATGGAGAACGCGACGATGGTGACATCCTTGCCCTCGCGTTCAATCTTCGCGCGGCCAATCGGAATCACATAGTCCGGATCGGTCGGCACTTCGAAACTCTGGCCGTACATGATCTCATTTTCGAGGATGATGACCGGGTTCGGATCGCGCAGCGCGGCCTTCATCAAACCCTTGGCGTCCGATGCCGACCACGGCGAAACCACTTTCAATCCCGGCACGTGCGCATACCACGATGCATAACATTGCGAGTGCTGCGCGCCCACGCGGCTTGCCGCGCCGTTCGGTCCGCGGAACACGATGGGGCAACCGAGTTGCCCGCCCGCCATATATAATGTCTTGGCGGCGGAATTGATGATGTGGTCGATGGCCTGCATCGCGAAGTTCATCGTCATGAATTCGACAATAGGCTTCAATCCCTTGAACGCGGAACCCACCGCGATACCAGCAAAACCATGCTCGGTGATCGGCGTGTCGATCACGCGTTTTGCGCCGAACTCGTCGAGCAATCCTTGAGTGACCTTATATGCGCCGTTATACTCGGCGACTTCCTCACCCATGATGTAGATATTTTCATCGGCACGCATTTCCTCGGCCATAGCATCGCGCAGCGCTTCGCGCACGGTCTGCATTTTCGTGCTCTCCATGAATTTTGCTTCATCGAACACAGGCGGTTCGAACACATGCCCTTGCGCATATAAAATATCGCGGTTTTTGATGTCCTTCCCCGCGACTTGCGCCGCAAAGGCTCCCTCGCTCCTTTGGGGAGGGTGTTGGGGTGAGGGGGAAGATTGCGGCACACACGGAATATCAATCACAGGAACAGGCCCCGCCGCGCTATTGTCATTCTTCTCACCCTCGCCGAGCAAGGTTGCTATCGGCGTGTTCACGGCCACATTTTGCGATCCCGCCGCGACAAGAATTTTGCCAAGAATGCCTTCATCCACAGCTTCAACTTCCATCGTCGCCTTGTCGGTCTCGATCTCGGCAATCACCTCGCCCGCTTTGACGACGTCGCCCTCGCGTTTGTGCCACTTGGCGAGATTGCCCTCCGTCATCGTCGGGGAAAGCGCAGGCATTAAAATATTAGTTGGCATTTCTGATCTCTTCTACTTCTTCTTGGTGCAGACGTTTTAATGTTTCAACTATCTCGTTTATTGCGGCAGGATTTTTAGAAATCGACGTCATCTTAGCTGTCACTCTTAACAAAGCCGCCATCACAACTTGCATTTCTTCTCCCTGACATACTTTTCCGATCTTTGACATGAGCGCGGTCGATTGGTGGAAAAGCTCATCGTCATCCATCACACTACTTCCTTCAAAACATCCGTCCATAAATCTTCGGGCGGCAATTCGGGCGATTGCTGCGCAAAATCGGCGGCTTCATTGACAATCTCTTTAATCTCTTTTTCGATTTCCTTGAGTTCGTCTTCCTTCACGCCATGTTCTTCGAGCATCATCACGCGGATATTGGCGATAGGGTCGCGGTTTTCTTTCATCCCGTCGACCTCTTCCTTCGTGCGGTATTTCGCGGGGTCTGACATCGAATGCCCGCGGAAACGATATGTCATCACTTCCATGATGTACGGCCCGTTGCCCGAACGCACATAATCCATCGCCTGACGCGCCGCCGCCTGCACGGTGAACACATCCATACCGTCCACCTGCTCGCCCGGAATGCCGTATCCCGCGCCGCGCGCATATAATTGTCCGGCGCTCGATCTCTTTACACTCGTGCCCATGCCGTACTGGTTGTTCTCGATAACGAACAGGACGGGCAATTTCCACAGCGCTGCCATGTTATAACATTCCGCCACCTGCCCCTGGTTTGCCGATCCATCGCCCATGTAAGCAACGGCGACGCCGCCATCTTCGGAATATTTGTGATAGAAACCAAGCCCGGTGCCGAGCGCAGTCGCCGCGCCGACGATCCCGTGACCGCCGAAGAAATTTTTCTCTTGGCTGAACATGTGCATCGATCCGCCCTTGCCGCGCGAATATCCCGTGCCGCGCCCCGTCAGTTCCGCCATAACCCCTTTTGCTTCCATACCGCAAGCGAGCATGTGACCATGGTCGCGATATGTCGTGATAACCGTATCGCCCTCTTCTTGCACCGAATTGATGCCGGTGACGACGGCTTCTTGTCCGATATATAGGTGGCAGAAACCACCGATCAGGCCCATGCCGTATAACTGCCCCGCTTTTTCTTCGAAGCGGCGGATGAGCAGCATGTCGCGGTAGAGCTTTTTCATCTCCTCCGCACCGGGCTCCGGCGATACGTTCGATACGGATTTCAGGTTGGGTTTCTTGGCTGGCTTGGTCTTGTTTACGCTCACGATGATCTTACCTTGTCGCTATAAGCTACGTTTCTAAGAGAGTGCACCTTTCGATTACAACATTTCCCCGACGCAGCCAAGCAAAAAAGCCGCTTTTGTGCGGCGCAACATATTGATATGAAAAGGGAATTTGGCAATGCGAAAGAAAATAACGATTTGGCTCTGATTTCTAAATCGTCATTGCGATACCTGGCCATCCGTCATCCCGAGCGAGCGCAGCGACGAGGGATCTTTGCCCTATCCGTTCCACCAAAGATTCCTCACCCTAAAGGGTTCGGAATGACGATAACGGAAAGCCTAAAAGTATTAATTCACCTTTTTAATCAGAACTTTCTCATCCTTGTAATGAAACCCAAGGACGGAGCGGGCCTGTTCTTCGAGCAGGTCACGGTTCACGGAACCCGGACGCATCATCACGACCTTGTTCTCCAGCGCCTCACGCTCGGCGAGCGTGATGTCATACTGTTTTTCGGTCGTGGAAATCTGGTGGTTGAGCGAAATAAGCCTTAAATAGCTGCGCTCCCCCGCTATCAAATGATAGCAAAAATAGAATGAAAGACAGACCCCGATCACGATGATCAGGTTTTGGCGAACGACGTATTTTTGTTCGATCAGTCTCTTCATGGAACCAATGAATCACATAGGAGTCGGCAATACAAGCCAAAATCGAGAACGATTCCAGCAGCTTACTCTAGCACAAAGGGGGAACGATCAAGCCTAACCGACTCATATGATTCACAATTTAACCACAGGGAATTAGATAGACATAAAAGTAAAAAGCCTGCTAAATCTCCGCCAGTTATAAAAAGGCGGGTAAAATGGGTCTCTGGCAATCTTACAAACACGCAAGCGAATGGAAAAAAACATTGATAAGCGGCCGCTATCGTTGTGCCGGTCGCGGCTATAGCATCACTTGGCGGCATATGGGTATGGGCAATCAATAAAGACCGCGATGCGGCGCATCAAAGAAAATGCGCAACGGAACTATCTTCCATAGAGCCGCAACTAAGACAGGCCATCGTCAATGACGTGAATGGCGGCAACATCCGCCCGGGCACCGAAATAAAAATTCCACTGCGTGACAACATAATCTGCACTTTGAAATTCTAGACAAAATTAACCTTTGAACTTTTTTGATTTATAAATCATAAGGTTAAGTCATAATAGCTTGCATTGACATAAGACATGAATTCTGCTAATTTCTACGCGTAATTTAGGTGTAAAAAATAAAAGAAAGAAACTTGAATGAATTACAAAGCCCGCCGTTATAGAAACATAAATCAGCCTAGTGACAACAAAGGCGCGCTTTATTGTGCAGGTGTTTTTGCAGCAGCCACCACAGTCATTGTCGGTATCCCAGCGTCACTCACCTTGTATCTTCTACCTGCACAAGAAAACAGCATCACTGAAAAATATTCAACAGATCTTGCCGGTTCCTTCAAATCCAAATTGACGCTGAACGATGGTATTATCTGTCACATAACCCCCTAGACCATGGTTTAAGGGCCGCCCTAACAAATACCTCGGACAGGAGAAAAACATGCGCGTGATGGTTTTTGTAAAGGCGACGAAAGACAGCGAAGCGGGCGTGCTGCCCGAATACGAACTGCTCGAAGCCATGGGCCGCTTCAATCAGGAATTGATCGCGGCGGGCATCATGAAAAACGGCGATGGACTGAAACCCACATCGAAGGCCAAGCGCGTCGCGTTCAGTGGTGATGCGCGCACCGTGATTGACGGCCCCTTCGCCACGCCGAACGAAATCGTCGCGGGTTTTTGGATCTGGGAAGTCAAAGACATGAACGAAGCGGTGGAATGGGTGAAAAGATGCCCCAACCCTATGCCCGGCCCTTCGGAAATTGAAATCCGCCCCTTCTATGAAGCCGAGGATTTCGCCGCCATCGTCGCAACGGCAAAACAACAGCGTAAGGCGTAAAACCACCCCCGTCATTGCGAGGAGCCGTAGGCGACGCGGCAATCCAGCCTAGCAGGCGCCGAAACATCCTAAGATGGATTGCTTCGCTGCGCTCGCAATGATGCACATACAATCACCCATACCCATCCCATTGTTCCAAAACAACAAAATCCGGTTAACAAAAATTTAATTGACGCTTATGTAAACATGTAACATCCTGTCCCCTATCAAAAAAAAAACAAACAGGGATCAAAAATATGTCACAAGCTACCGAATTAAATACCCCTCTCGTCCTGCGCCACGCATTCGACAACTGCATTCCCGATGATATCAGACAGGCACAGGCTAGCGAATTGCTCGGCCTCGGAATGTCGGGCCCTAGAATACAATGGAATATACGAAACGCTCTCCTCAAGAACACCCCGGATTACGAGCAGGTTTTTGGCCAATGGCAGACACAAAGATTGGAAAATGATGAGGATAGTCATGTCACAGCATTTCATGCAGATGAAGGCGTCTGGAAATACCGCCTGCGTTTCGATGTTGATCTTGAAGAGATAGGGTTCAAACCCGTCAGGGCCAAGGTTCCCGTCGTAAATGACAAAGGCAAAACTTCATACGAAACCAGGAATGGTTATGTTCTGGACATCAGGGAAATTCCGCTGGGGGAAAGAACGAAATCCGCTCTGAAACATGGAACCGCCAGCATTGGAAATGCCATTTTTACAGGAATAATAACCGGCATTGCACCGTGGCCTGTTGTAACTGCAAGCAACTATATCAAGACTGCAGACATCGGCACACTTACAGAGATAGCTGTGGGGGTAGCCGGTCTAGGCGCTACATATCTGATAACCAAAGGCGCTCTTGATGGCGTTAAGGCCAGCATCAACCAAGGCCGCATCGCCGCGCGCCACCTGCGCGAAGACCGTATTGGATTTTTCATCCGGCCGGAAAATGACGGGCCTGTCATCCCTGCCAATGATTTCAACAAAGCTGTCGGCAAACATATCATTTTAAAATATAAATCATCGCCAGAAAATCCAACGATCGCCGCCTCTGTTTCGGCTCCGGCACCAGCCGCCCCTGCCCTCGCAGCATAAATAAAAAGGCGCCCCTTCACAAAATGTCATCCCCCGGCTTGACCGGGGGATCCATGGATTCTCCGGTCAAGCCGGAGGATGACATCGTAGTTGTTTAAGCCGCCTTCTTCTTCGCGGCCTTGATTTTTTGCGGCTGCTGGCGCAGAACGCTTGCACCCGCATATTTCGCGGCGTCGCCCAATTCTTCTTCGATACGCAGTAACTGATTGTATTTTGCGACCCTGTCGGAACGGGATAACGATCCCGTCTTGATCTGACCTGCATTCGTCGCAACGGCGATATCCGCAATCGTGGAATCTTCCGTCTCGCCCGAACGATGCGAAAGGACGATGCCAAACCCTGCGCGCTTGGCCATCTCGATGGCTTCGAACGTTTCGGTCAGCGTACCGATCTGATTCACCTTCACCAGAATGGCGTTCGCAGCTTTACGCTCGATTCCTTCGGCAAGGCGTTTTGGGTTAGTCACAAACAAATCATCGCCGACCAATTGCACACGATCACCGAGTTTCGCCGTGAGCGCGATCCAGCCTTCCCAATCATCTTCGGCCAGACCGTCTTCGATCGAAACAATCGGGTATTTGGCGCAAAGTTCTTCAAAATACGAAATCATTTGCGCCGACGTCAATTTACGCTTCTCGCCTTCGAGATCGTATTTGCCATTCTTGTAAAACTCCGTCGCGGCACAATCGAGCGCAATAACAACGTCTTTACCGGGCGTATAACCCGCCGCATTGATCGACTTCATAATGAAATCGAGCGCTTCTTTGGCCGAAGAAACCGCAGGGGCAAATCCGCCCTCATCACCAACATTCGTGTTCATACCAGCATCGTGCAAAATTTTCTTCAAGGCATGGAACACTTCCGCGCCGCAACGCAACGCTTCGGCAAAACTCTCCGCGCCAATCGGCATGATCATGAATTCCTGAAAATCGACCGGGTTGTCGGCATGCTTGCCGCCATTGATGATGTTCATCATCGGGCATGGCAGAAGATGCGAATATGGGCCGCCGAGATATTTGTAGAGCGGTACATCGAGTTCGTCGGCCACAGCGCGGGCGCAAGCCATAGAAACACCGAGGATAGCATTCGCACCAAGCTTGGCTTTGTTGTGCGTTCCGTCCAGTTCCATCATCACGCGATCGATGACCACTTGTTCTTCCGGGTCCATGCCGACGAGTTCCTCGGCAATATCCCTGTTCACATACCCAACGGCTTTCAAAACGCCCTTGCCGCCGTATTTTTTCTTGTCGTTGTCGCGAAGTTCCACCGCCTCATACGCACCCGTCGATGCACCCGACGGAACGGCGGCGCGGCCCTTGGCTCCACTTTCCAGCAACACATCCACTTCCACCGTGGGGTTGCCGCGTGAATCCAGAATCTGACGGGCCGTGATATCGACGATAGCGCTCATTACGTTGTTTTCCTTTTCTTTGGTTTGTTATCTGTTCATTTCGTTGCCGAATTTTACCGCCCCTGTGTCAAACACAGGACGATAATGTTGCCGCAATATCATCGCAATACCTTTGGCGGTTGGCAAAACTTTATTCAGGCTTTCTCTGGCGCTGGCAAGCATCCGCTCGTCATCCTCATCCCAGGCTATGCCCAAATTGTCCGTATCGAATCTTGTAGACCATTCGGTATGATTTTCCACCGCGCTCTCCAGATCATCGGCGCGGCACCACCATGCATAACCGCCATCGTTTACTCTCACCGCTATGCCACCGTGCTCGGGCGAAGGTGATTTGACCCACCCCATGATATAAACGGGCATCCCATCTCTTTCGGCAATGGCGACTTTCGCCTCATCGCTTCCCAGTTCTCTCTTGCTATAGGCAATAAGCGCATCTGTGGCTGTTTGGGTAAGCCTGCTCTCCGGTGCGATAGTTTCACGCGGCGTGGGAATTATTCCACCCACCACCAAAGCAACCGCATCATAAAAATCTTTGAGACCTTTAGGTAATTGCATATCCAATCCCTTTCACAAGAAACCCATTAAACCCGCCTATAATTTAAGGTTTTTAAGGGGTTGCGTCTAGGTTTTAGGTTAATTATTGACATAATCTCAAAAGTTGGTTACCAATACCCCATAATTAAAAAATTAAGAGAAAAGGAATTTTCCCATGACCAAATTAACCCCCTCGCTTGACCACCGCACCGCGGTCGCTCTGCACCGCGAAACAGTAGTTACGCCCGATGGCGTTATATCGCTCGGCGACAGGATCAGCGACCAGGTTAAAAAAGTTATTTTTGATGAAATGAAACTTTTGGGAATGTCGCAACACCATATCGACAATCTGGCAGGGCAATTTAGCACAGGCAAAGCGGGAATTACCTGCAAGGATGGGACGTTTCATGTAAAAGTCGATTTAGGAATCGATAATTATCCAAAAACAAGAGAAGACGCCTTACCTGAATACGTTGCACACGAACACATCAGGTTCGCTGCATTTCGTGCATTCTCTAACAATCCTATATCTGAAACCCATCCCGATATAACCGTGCGTTTTGAATCGGCCATGCGACGCCTAAACAAAGACATACCGATAAACGGGATTAAATCCTTCATAAAAAACAATGCGCCCAAATCTGAGGGAGAATATAGAAATCGCCAATTACAAAATGCCGCTGCATTGTATAGCGGTGATGAGAATCAAGGCGCGCTTTACCTTCAGAAAATGGGACACCCTCGCAACGGGCTTTAACAGCCCTATCGGCCAATAAGACGGCCATTAAACCAGTTCAGGTTGTTGCGAAAGACCAATCACTGGCTTACCGGATGTAAGGGAATGTTCCGGGTTCCATGGAATCCGCGCGGTAATCACTCGCTCCCCGGATATTAAAAAATTCGCCGGGCCAAAAAGATTCTCTTCATTTTGATACAAGTTCATCAGCAGAATCTGCGCAGCCTTGTTATTCTCAAAATCCTCCCGCTCTTCCACTATCCGCAGTCTTCCCTCAGCATCAATATAGGTGATTCCCCACTTAAAATTCCCAATGTCGGAATCATCCATCGTAACGGCTACGCCATGTCGCTCACTCGAAGGCACAGATATCACAATCCGCTTTACGGCGCCGTCCATGAAGAAGGAAAGTTTAATTTCGATATTCGGCACGACACCCCCCGCGCTCGCATACGGCATAACGGCGGGAAACGCGGCATCATGTTGAGCTTCTGTTAGTGACATAGCTTTACCTGTTTGGTTCTTTTAGTAAAAAATTTAAACCGCCACGACGCCAAGATCGCCACGATTTTGGTTGATATAAAACCGCTTGATGCCATTTTTAAGCAAAGGCGCATTGAAATTAATTAATAGCCCCAGCTCTGTCTTGGATAGTTTCATATAAGTCATAATTTGCGCTTGATGTATTTCGGCCAGCCTTTCGACACTTTTAATCTCAACCACAACCGAATTTTCAACAAGCATATCCAACCTGTATCCTGTATCAAGCAATTTACCACGAAATAAAACAGGCATTGGCTTCTGTCGCTCTACATGCACGCCGTAATCGATAAGAATATCAGCAAGGCAGGTTTCGTATATGCTTTCCAGCAAACCTGGGCCGAGTTCCCTGTGAACGATAAAAGCCCCATCCAAAACTCTTTTGGCAATTTCATCCAGATGTTTCGAAGGTTCTTGCATAATCTTTCGTGGCGTCCGTGGCGCCGTGGCGGTTTTACTTACTTAACAACCTGATCAATCTCTTTCATCTTCGAAAGAATGCCTTCCAGTTCATGCAGCTTGACCATATTTGGCCCGTCGCTCGGCGCATTATCGGGGTCTTGGTGCGTTTCCATGAACACGCCCGCCACGCCCACGGCAATCGCCGCACGCGCGAGGACAGGAACCATCGTGCGGTCGCCGCCCGATTTATCGCCCTGTCCGCCCGGCTGTTGCACGGAATGCGTAGCATCGAAAATCACGGGGTAGCCCGTCTGCGCCATGATCGGCAGCGAACGCATATCCGATACCAACGTGTTGTAACCGAAACTCGCGCCGCGCTCGCACAGCAAAATATTATCATTCCCCGTGCTGGCAATCTTCGCCGCGACATTCTTCATATCCCACGGCGCGAGGAACTGGCCCTTTTTCACGTTGATCACTTTTCCGGTTTTTCCGGCGGCGAGCAGCAAATCCGTCTGGCGGCACAAAAATGCCGGGATCTGCAAAATATCCGCCGCCTGTGCCACCACCGCGCATTGCTCTGGCGAATGAATGTCGGTCAGAACCGAAACGCCGAAATCTTTTTTGATGTCTTTGAAAATCTGCATCGCGTCATCGAACGACACGCCGGACCGCACACCCGACACGCTGGTGCGGTTCGCCTTATCGAATGATGATTTATACACGAACGGGATTTTGAGCCGCTGCGTAATCTCTTTGATCTTGCCGCACATATCATAGGCGTGCTGGCGTGATTCAAGAACGCAAGGCCCCGCGATCAACATAAAGGGATTGGAATTGGAAATGGCGATATCGCCGATTTTGACGGTTTTCATGGGAACCGTTTTACCGCGTTACGGCACAAAAAACCATGGGTTTTTTAGGGGCCGGAGGCGGCGAAATCCCACATAGCAGGAACCTGATTAAAGTAAATTGGGTCGGTACTGGGATTCGCATTCAATTCGGCGACCTCAATGTCATAGCCCGCTGCCTTCAAGCTATTTGCTATCTCCGCCAGTGTCGGAACGCGGAACGGAATAATGCCGCCGGAATAACGTTGACCATACCATCCCGCCTCGACGCCGTGGATGCTGTGAATCAAAATCTTCTTCGCGCCCGTATCTGCGATTTCCTTGAACATCAGCAAAACGGACTCTTCATCGCTGTACATCAGGGCCTGGTCTATGACGGCTACATCGAATTTCTCTCCAGCAAAATCGGCGGTGTGCACAACTCGGTCGACAAGATTCGGCGCGCTATCTGATACAAGATCGTTGAATTTTTCGGCTATGCCACGATCCGCAATAAACCGCGTGACCTGAGCCTTAAGGCCCGGCATTTCGTTATTGAGCGCAAAAAACAGATTGTGTCTTTGCGTGGATATCAAAAGCACTTTTAACGGGTCGGTGGCCTTATCGTTTGCTGCCTTTTCTTTCGCTGCCCGCTCGTCTGCAACCTTCTGAAACTGTGATCTTAAAAATTCCGACAGCGCGGGAATGCGCTCGCGCCCTTCCAACTGATCTTTCAACGTTTTAAATCTTCGCGCGATTAAATCGTCGTTATCCGCCGTGGTTATAATATGCCCGTCGAATTCGAGCTTGCCCGTAGTTTTTCTAAATTTTTCCCACGCCTCATTGGGTCGTGCAACAACTTGGCACGCGTCGATCAGCGCTTTGCGGGTCGGGAACGGCCCCACGAAATATTCGGCTTTAAACGCTTCTGGATCAAACTTGACAATGCTACTCATGATATCTCTTATCGCACTTGGTTTAAATTTATATCAACGCTGTTCCAGCCGTAGCACACTTCGGGGCATTCCAAGCTGTGATTGTCTATAAAAAATTGCCAGAACCCGAAAATCATATAAGGCCGGAGCGTTTTCTTTTGTCATCTGGATTTTTACACCCTCATTCGCCGCTATATGCAGCGCACCGCCGATCTCATTAATTCTTTGTATCAGGTCGGTATTGGAAATTCTCTTGGAACGTCTCACCCGTTCCATATCTTCCCTCGGATTACGTGTCTTCATATGTAACGAATGCGTAACATTGTCGAACGCCATCCGGTATTTTTCCACTTGCATAAGCCTGCCGGTCGCTTCCGCCAGCGTATGCAGGTAATCCGGATTGGCCCTGTTGCTCTCGGTATTCTGCTCTTCATTTTTGGCGATAACGGCCAAAAGGCTTCGCATATAATCGTCTGATTGATCGGCTGCGCGTCTGACAAGCGGCTCCACTGCCCGGCACAGATAAGTGTCAATGAACGCATCGGGTTTCATACGAAACTCAATCTTCGATCCCGGACACACGATGTTGAACAGCGCGGTAATATCGTCCCTGCCCTGCTGCAATCTTTGCTCTGGAATAGTTTGCACGTGCGCCCCTTTTTACGGCTGAAATCTGGGCAGATACTACGTTTTTGTATATATTATGTCAATAAATTGAAATTACCCATCTTTTACAATAACTTAAGGGGAAAAATGCATTCGCTCACCGCAAAAGACGCGGGCCTCGCGGTTCTGCGCAACCATGGTTTTGCACAGTCTGGACAATTCTTCGGGCGCGTGAAGATGAACTCTCCTGTTCACATTATTCGGCTCAAGCAGCGTCGTTCCTTCGACCATAGCCATCTCCAAAAGCTCATCCATGTGATCGAGTTTGTACGGATTAAGGGCCAGTTCGGGTTCTTCCCAGACTCTATCGATGGCGCCATCGAAATCTTGTATTGCCATCACCCGCCCTATGGCCTGGCAAAAAACTTTTTCGCTACCGGTAAGCAACTTGACATCAAAGTATGCATTATTTTCTAAAACAACACCCGCAGCAACGGCTTTACGGTCATAACGATCTTTCGTGGTGGAAACAGATTCTGCGGCCTTCATGAATATCTCAAGCGCCTGCATAATACAGGCATTATTCGCTGCGCCTGCATCTTGCGGGCCAAAGCTATGCGGCCTATACGGAAATGCCTCTCTTAAGAACCTGTGAATATCCTGCTTGCCCTGCGCCAAATAGCGCGCGCTTTGATCGAACTCTTTCTCATACATAACAACAATACTCCGATTACACTTTTATAATTTGGGCAAACGCTGATAGATCTGCTCCTACGCCGCGATCGGCTTTATACCGTGCTTTACACCCCACGCGACATAGATGGGATGCTGTAAATACAATTCCGGACTGCGCTGCATAACATCGCCACCGCGTACCACAGCGCATTGCTTGGCAATCGCTAGGAAATTCCAGCTCAGGTCGGCCCGCTTCTCATCGCTACCGATCTCTGGATTACCAGAACCCAGAACCGCCGTGATATCATACGCAACATGGCTCAACGCCGCTGCATGAACAAACACTTGCGTAACACCACGATTCCATTTGTGACGTGCATACATACCCTGATTTTTTTCAAAATGATCGTCCGCCATTTCAATCGCGGTCAGTTTCAGCAGATCATGTGGCGTTACGCGGTTCGCCACAATGTCCTTGATCTCATGAAACAACGTGTAATTGATGAACTCCTCCGGCGATACTCTGTCCCTGTACTCTTCAACTTTCTCATTTTCGCGCACATCCGGAAACGGCATGAGATCCTTTGCGGCCAGGAGCATCTCTTTGGTTGCCAACAGGAATGCTACCCCACACTCTCTATAAAAATCTTTATCTGGTATCACCATATTAAATCCCCCTTGAACACATGGACCAAAGGGGGACTTTAGGACAGGTTTCAAAGTTATGTCAATGGTTAACGCGGGCCATTCCAGGGGAGCGCGTCTAGCCCGGCTACGGCCTCGGGGTCATGGCGAGCGAAACAAGGCTTTCCGGCGTAAGCAATGTATCAACACCGTTTTCGTCTTTGTAAATCTTCACGCAATCGACGGCGATACTCTCAAACACCGCTTTTAATTCCGTACATTTTGTATAAAGCTCCGGAGGGGACGGCACGTTGTATCGAAGCCTGAGTATCGTCTCCGAAAATTTATCTGCGGTGGCCAACCGCCCTGCTGCCTGCGCGCTGATCCGTTGTCTCTGTTCAGTGGTCAGTTGCTGATATTCGGGCTTGTTCAAAAGTGCCTCGAACGAAACATTGTATTTTTCTATTTCTTCAAAAGCCACGGGCTCGGTGGCCGTAATGTGAGAGTCGATAAGATAATTGACGCGATCTTCTATCGATAAAGATGCCACATACGTGGGTACATCAACGTCCGAGGCGCTCGCCGGAAAAGGCAGCATAAGCACCGCCGCCATGTAAATATCGTCACAGCCCTGCTGAAACGCGGCGCGTAAATCGGGAATATCGGGAATACTCATAGCAAACCCCTTATTATATAGGGACGCTAGAACACTCTAATAATTATGTCAATTTTAATTATCCTCTATTGTCATCCCCGAGGTCACGCCGTAGCGCAAGCGGAGGCGGACACCAACGTCGGGGATCTACAAAGAGCGCAGCGAAACTGCGCACATATCACTTAGATCTTATCATTGGCAGGCGGTTGATACGGTGTTGCAGTCTTTGCGATGACTGCGAGTGGAAACAGGTGAACTTTGCCATCCTTTTCATAGCTGGCAGAGGCATGCTGGGCAAGATAACCAAATATCTCTCTCAGGTAACCTTGTCTATGTTCGCTGCAAGCGGGAAGTGTCTCCGACTTCAATAACTCTGCTGCGCCTTGCGCCATTTTTTGGAGGAAGGCGGCACGTATTACTGTCTCGATAATCTCTCCCATTCTTTGCGCTTGTGGCTGCTCTTCCATCTCAAAAAGACGATTAAACACATCACCATGGCGTTGCCTGAACTGCGTAAGAATACTAGAGGTCAACTCATTCATGTCATCCCGTTTTACCCGGACCGGCCGCATGTTAAGTCGAATGCAAAGCTCGTTATAGATTTTATAGTTGTCGATTTCGCTTGACGTGAGACCGTCAAAATAGCCTTGCGGATATTCTCCTTCGACTGGCTCTCGATGCGGCAGAAGGACATGGGCGGCGGCAAAAAAATCTTTATAAAAATCCTTAGATACGGCCTCACCTACTTCATCGGCAATATCATCTATTTTTTGGGGCGCAATCATAACAATTCTTCCTTTTACAGCATGGCAAACACACCGGACCATAGGGCAGGTTTTTAAGTTATGTCAATAAAATTATGGAATTAACCAATTAACGCCCTATCGCGCCCAGCCCGGCTGCGGCGCGGGCGCTGCTTCAGGCCGCATCAAAAACGCGGGCAAGTCCGTAAGTTTGATTTCACGATCATCATCGGCGTGGCGATATGTATTCACGAACGCTGCCGCCTGCACCATCCATATGTGCTTTTCGTTGCCCACCGCAATGACGTTGCCGTTGAATTGCTGCGGCGATGCCGCGGGGCCTTTATATTCGCCCTGCCCATGGCCCAGAACGGCGCGACGCATTTCATCGCTTCTGCGTAAAAACGATCCGCAATCGGGGCAGGTCGGATGGACCCTCAACTTTTCGAAACCCGGAATTTTAACACGATCGCCGTTGAAAAAATCATCGATGCCTAATTCAAAATGCGCGTAATCCAGAACCTCGCGGATCGTGCCCGTACCGGTATGTTCAGGATCTGAAATTTTTTCGTTGTAATACGCCCAAAGCCTGTCCGCCTGCTCTTCGGAAATTGCGTTGACGATGATCATGCTTTTGCCGTCGCCGCGCGCGGCCTGCACTGCGCCGTCGGTGTAATTCTTGAACACAATACCTTGGCCTTTGGGAACGCCTTCCTTGTTGCAAACGGCATCGCCCTTTTTAAACGGACCAACATCGTGCGGATAGGTCATAAATTCACCCGCGCCTTTGGGAACGGGAATGATGAACGAACGCGCTGCAAGCTTTACGGGAATGCCCCGCTTCATAACGGGCGCAAAATAATCGGCTGTATACATAGGAAAACCCTACAACAGTCTTTATTTTTATGTCAATAAAATAGGCTTAAACAAACCGCTCTTGCTCAATCGCAGCTTTGATAAAGCTCACGAACAACGGATGCGGATCGAACGGTTTGGATTTGAGTTCGGGGTGATATTGCACGCCGATAAACCACGGATGGTCGATGCGCTCGGCAATCTCGGGCAATTTTCCATCGGGCGACACACCGGAAAAAATGAATCCCTGCTTTTCCAACTGCTCGCGGTAATTCATGTTCACTTCGTAACGATGACGATGACGCTCATGAATTTCCGTCGACCCGTAAATCTGCGCGACCTTCGATCCCTTTTTCAACGTCGCCGGATATTCGCCCAGCCGCATCGTCCCGCCCAGATCGCCATTGGCCTTGCGCTCTTCTTTTGCGTTGCCCTTGGTCCACTCGGTCATCATGCCTATCATCGGAATATCGTCTTTTTTAAATTCAAATTCGGTCGAATTGGCTTTGGGAATTCCTGCCGTGTTGCGCGCAGCTTCCAAAATCGCCATTTGCAACCCGAAACAAATCCCGAAATACGGCACTTTCTTTTCGCGCGCGAATTTTGCGGCCTTGATCTTGCCTTCCGCGCCGCGCTCACCAAACCCGCCAGCGACGAGGATTCCATTCACGCCTTCGAGTTCGTGAATAATCCCGTCATTGTTATCGAACTTGGAACTCTCAACGAACTTGATCTTCACCTTGTTCTTGTTGGCGATACCGCCATGGATCAACGCTTCATTGAGTGATTTATAAGAATCGGCCAAATTCGTGTATTTTCCGACCAGCGCGATAGTAACTTCGCCTTCGGGATTTTTGATCCGGCGGACAATCTCTTCCCATTTTTTCAAATCAGGCTCCGGCGCCTTGATCCCGAAATATTTTAACACCTGCGTATCGAGCCCGACTTTGTGATACGACAACGGCACTTCGTAAATCGTTTTGACATCCAGCGCCGGAATAACATTCTCCGTCGCGATGTTGCAGAACAGCCCTATCTTGCGCAGCTCGTCCGCCTCGATCTCACGGTCCGCGCGGCACAACAAAATCCCTGCCGAAATCCCGACGCTCATCAATTCCTTGACGCTGTGCTGGGTAGGTTTGGTTTTGAGTTCGCCCGCCGCTGCGATATAGGGCAGCAACGTGACGTGAATGTAGAGCGCACGGTCGCGCCCCACTTCGTTGCCAAACTGGCGAATAGATTCAATGAACGGCAACGATTCAATATCGCCCACCGTGCCGCCAATCTCGACCAGAACAAAATCCGCCGTGCCGTCCTTTTCGCGGATAAAGTTTTTGATCTCGTCTGTGATGTGCGGAATGACCTGCACGGTCGCACCCAGATAATCACCTCTGCGCTCACGCTGCAGGACGTTCATGTAAATCTTGCCGGTCGTGATATTATCGTCTTTGCACGCAGGATTTCCGGTGAAACGCTCGTAATGCCCTAAATCCAGATCGGTTTCCGCACCATCGTCCGTGACGTAAACTTCACCGTGTTGAAACGGCGACATCGTGCCGGGGTCGATGTTGAGATACGGGTCCATCTTGCACAGGCGAACCTTGAAACCGCGGGCTTGCAACAACGCACCAAGGGCTGCGGAGCCGAGGCCCTTCCCCAAGGAAGAAACCACGCCGCCTGTAATGAATATAAAACGTGTCATTAAAAACCCTACAAACAACAAACCCCTTCAAAAGGGGTCTGTCATATTTACTGCGAAATCGGTGCGGAAGGAGCCCCGGTTTGCGGCTCCGGTTTGTCCGTAGCCTTCGGGACCTCTTTATCGCTTGAAGGGGCCGCAGAGTCAAGTTTTGCAGGTGTTTCATCCCCATGTTCGTTGCTAGGGGTCGAAGACGGCTTGGAGTCCGCTGGTTTTTCAGACGGTTCGGGGTTGTCGTTGGCGGCTGGCGCAGGTGCCACCTCGTCCGTTTTTGCGCCATCGACAGGGGCCACAGCCGCCGCCGGGGCGTCGAGCGAATCCAGAACGCTGCCCTGTTTATGATGGGTTCCTGCGAGGATCGCGAGGATGATAGATGTCGTGAAAAAACACGCGGCGCAAATCGCGGTTGCGCGGGTCAATGCATTGGCCGTCTGGCCTGCCGTGGCGAGAGATCCCATACCGCCGCCCCCGCCGATACCAAGGCCGCCGCCTTCGGAACGCTGGAGGAGAATAAGCCCGATCAAAGAGACCGCGAGCAACAAATGTATGACCAAAATGACGTTTTCCATGAGGGTTTCTTTTAATGGGCCAAAGCCCCAAAGTCACGCGGTTTTAACGAAAATTAATATTTGACATAATGTATAAGATGGCTATATTATAGGCCGTTAAGGAGTAATGCCATGAATCCGACCGAAACCAATGTCCTTGCCACTGAAGCAAGCCTGCATCTTCTTTGCAGTATACAAAGTCGCTTCAACAAGAAGGCTATCGGCCTTATCGAGAAAAATATACCCGAAGATGACCGCCCCAAGCTATCAAAAGCCATGGAAGTTGTCTCGTCCATGTATCCAGAGCGTGATCCGGAAACAATCAAACAATTCGTACGCGACATGCCGGAGAGCCGAAAATTTTATCGTGAAATTGCAGAGGTTGTAGCAAACTCTATCA
This sequence comes from uncultured Micavibrio sp., assembly GCA_964539025.1. Taxonomy (GTDB): domain Bacteria; phylum Pseudomonadota; class Alphaproteobacteria; order Micavibrionales; family Micavibrionaceae; genus Micavibrio_A. The sequence continues at coordinate 17,927 of CAZIFA010000004.1, read as the reverse complement.
CAGATATATGGGGCATCGAAGTGGTACGGGCGATGCTACCTGCCAAGTGTCTGACTGATGAAACCCAACAGGATTTACGCGACAGTTGTCCAACACTCGCCATTGCTTGCGTCCCGCCACACCTCGCGCCACCGGCTTAAGCGGCGCCCGCAATCCCCATATAGTCTTCAACCTTGAGCGACGCACCGCCGATCAATGCACCGTTTACATTGGGAACGCCGAAAATCTCCGCCGCGTTCGATGGTTTCACCGACCCGCCGTAAAGAATGCGCATATCCGCCGGAACCTTGCCGCGAATGAACGCGTGCATCGCACGGATGTCCTCGGCTGTCGCGGTTTTCCCTGTGCCTATGGCCCAGACAGGCTCGTAAGCAATCACAGTGTTCTGCGCCGTAACACCTTGGGGAAGCGAACGCTCCAACTGCCCCCCGACCACGGCTTCCTGATTTCCCGCCTCGCGTTCGGTTTCAGTCTCACCGACGCAGATGATCGCGATCAGCCCGGCCTCATTCGCGGCCTTGGCCTTGGCGGCGATCAACTCATCGCTTTCCTCATGATATTGTCTGCGCTCCGAATGGCCCAAAATGACGTAACTCGCGCCGATATCCTTGAGCATCGAAGCTGCGATATCGCCCGTAAATGCGCCGGACGCTTTTTCCGAACAATCCTGCCCGCCGACGGCGCAGACGGACACGCAATCCTTGACCATCGGAATATGGACGAACGGCGGACACACCACAAAATCGCAGGTTCCCAAAACACCGGGTTTGGCGGCAATCGCCTCCTCGATCCCGGTCGCGAGCGCTTCCGCGGCCCTGACGTCCCCGTTCATCTTCCAATTGCCTGCGATCAGCTTTTTCATTTTCATACCTTTTAAAATAAAACCGCCAAGGCGCCACGAACGCCACGATACCGTACAAAAACCGTGGCGACCTTGGCGTCGTGGCGGTTAAAATATCTTTCCCCTTCGGGGGTACGCATGCCAAGACACTTGCCCCATATTCCGTCCCTCCTTATAGTGCGAGGCACGATAAATGAAAAGAGAGAGATTTCCATGCTTATATGGATGCGCGAAGGCCGGGGTTCCAAAATCGTCAAATACACGTTGATGAGCTTTTTGCTCCTGGCCGTCTGCGGCCTGGTGCTGATGGATGTCGGCGGCTTTTTCAAAACTCAGATGGGCTCTAACACCGTCGTCAAGGGCGGCGGCGTTGAAATTGGCATCATGGATTTTGATCGCACGGTTCGCCGCGCGCTTTCGCAACAAGGCATGGGTCCGCAAGAAGCGTTCCAGCTCGGCATGATAAACCAGATTTTGAATTCCGAAATTCAGAACCGCCTCTTCACCGATAAATCGCGTGACCTCGGCCTCGAAGTTTCCGATCACGATGTCACACGTCAGATCGGCAAGCTCGCCGAACCTCTGGCCACCGAAGGCCGCACGAAAAAAGAAGCGCTCCAGCAAATTTTGCGCACGCAGGGAATTTCCGAAGGCGAATTTGTGAAATCCATCCGCGAAGAAATGGGCAACACGCTGCTCCGCGCCGCCATCATGCCTCCCGCCACCCTCGCCTCGCCGATGATGGCGGATGATCTGTACCGCTACGATAACGAAAAGCGTGACGCAAAGATTATCGTGCTCAGGGATGATTCCATTACAGATGCGAAGGAAGCCACCGAAGAACAGCTTCAAAAATTCTATGAATCCAATAAGCAAGACTATCTGATCCCGGAAACCCGTACCGTCACCATGGCGACGCTTAAATCCGACATGCTGAAAAAGAACATCAAAATTTCGGATGAACAATTAAAGGCGGAATACGATAAAAACCTCGCCTCCTTCACCAAACCCTCCCGCCGCTCGGTCGAACAAGTCGTCCTGCAATCCGAAGACGATGCCAAAAAAGCCGCCGAAGAAATGAAGGCCGGGAAATCGCCCAAGGATGCGCAAACGCAAGAATACGAACAGGCTGGCCTGCTGCCTGAAATCGCCACGCCGGTGTTCGAAGCAAAAAAAGGCGCCGTCGTGGGTCCGATCAAAACTGATCTGGGCTGGCACGTTCTGAAAGTCAAAGACCTGCTACCCGAAAGTGTCACGCCCCTGGCGTCGATGAAAGACCGCCTGCGCGCCGAACTAGAAAACATCGCCCTGACAGATGAATTGTTTCAGGCTGGCACGACGATAGAAGATCGCATCGCTGCGGGCGATAAATTCGAAGATATAGTCAAAGAATACGGCATGACGACGGAAAGTATCGGCCCATTCCGCCAGAACGGCTTTGATAAAGACGGTAAGGATTTGTTCAAACCCTACGCCGCCGACCGAGATAAAATGATTCAGGCTACCTACGATTACGAACAAGGCGAAATCACACCCGTCGTCGAAACGGCGGACGGTCAATTCCGCATGTTCCGCATCGATACCGTCACGCCCGACACGTATAAAGACTATGCTTCGGTCAAAGGCGGCCTGCAACAACGCTGGATTGCCGAACAACAGCGCTTGGCCAACAAAGAACGTGCCAAAAAAGCACTGGAAGAACTGAACGCCGGAAAATCCGTCGATGAGGTTGCTGCGGCTAATAACGCAACCGCGCAAACGGTGAATGGCGTCAACCGCAAGGCCGCGCCCGCCGCGCCGCTTACGCCCGTTGCCTCCGCGCAAATATTCTCAACTTCCAAAGGCAAGAATTTCTCCGCCGAAATCGAAGGCGGTTATATTCTGGGCCAGGTTGAAAATGTCTCCATTCCGCCCGCCACGCAAAAACCGGACGCGAAGGAACTGGCCGATCTTGAGGATCTTACGGGCCGCTCGCTGGGGCAGGATTTGCTTGGCACCTATGTCGCCGGCCTGAGCAATGCCAAGAAAATCCGGATTAACCAAAAACGCCTCGAAGAAGTCTACGCCAAACCGCAGGATGGGACGCAATAACTGTTACCCCTGCCAATGTCATCCTGAGCAAAGCGAAGGATCTCCTGAGATCCTTCAGTCGCTATCGCTCCTTCAGGATGACGGCGATTAAGTGACCATGGAAAAGATAAATGTATTCGCCCAACTTTGAAAATTTTGAAAAAAACTTCCACAACGGAAAAACCCAATTGGTCTGGACCTCCGTTCCAGCCGATCTGGAAACGCCTGTCTCCGCCTATCTCAAACTCACTGGCGATTCAGAGAACTCATTCTTGCTGGAATCCGTCGAAGGCGGCGCAACGCTCGGCCGTTACTCCGCTATCGGCCTCGAACCCGATCTGGTTTGGACCTATAAAAAGGGCTCCGAAGCTGACCCGCTCGGTAAACTCCGCACCCTGGTCGCACAAACCAAAATCGACATCGTCGATCCCGCCATCCCGCCGATGGGTCCTTCCGGCTTGTTCGGCTATATGGGCTATGACATGGTCCGGCTGATCGAAAATATCCCGGACAAAAATCCCGACATCGTCGATATCCCGGATTCCATCATGATCCGCCCTACTCTTATGGTGGTCTTTGATAACGTCAAATCTGAGATCCACATCGTCACGCCCGTGCGCGACACCAAAGGTGATGCCAAAAAAGCCTATGATGATGCAACGCGCAGGCTCGAAAAAATCATCGACCGTCTTGCCACGCCGCTTCCCTCGACCGCGCTACATCACGGAACGAAACTCTCCACGCCGTTGACCGTTGCCTCCAACGTGACCAAAGACAAATTTTTCGGCATGGTAAAACAGGCCATCGAATATATCCGCGCCGGTGAAATATTTCAGGTCGTGCTGGGTCAGAATTTTTCCATGCCGTTCGACTTACCGGGCTTTTCTCTCTACCGCAGCCTGCGTCGCCTGAACCCCTCGCCGTTCCTGTTCTACATCAATTTCGGCAAGTTCCAGATCGTCGGCTCCTCCCCCGAAATCCTCGTCCGTGTCCGTGATCGTCGCGTCACCATCCGCCCCATCGCAGGCACCCGCCGCCGCGGCAAAACCGCCGAAGAAGACAAAGCGCTCGAAGAAGAACTTCTGGCCGACCCCAAAGAACGCGCCGAACATCTCATGCTGCTCGATCTGGGGCGCAACGATGTCGGCCGCGTCGCAAAAACAGGCACGGTCAAAGTCACCGACAAATTCTTCATCGAACGCTACTCCCATGTCATGCACATCGTCTCTAACGTCGAAGGTGAACTGCGCGATGATATAGATTCTCTCGATGCGCTGTTTGCAGGATTCCCGGCGGGCACGGTTTCGGGCGCACCCAAAGTTCGCGCCATGGAAATTATCGATGAACTGGAATCCACGCGACGGCAATATTACGGCGGCTGCGTCGGCTATCTCGATGGCAACGGCGATCTCGACACTTGCATCGCGCTGCGTACATCACTCGTGAAAGACGGCAAAGTCTATGTTCAGGCGTCGGGCGGAATCGTTGCGGATTCACAACCCGAATTCGAATTCAACGAATGCGTCATGAAGGCGCGGGCTATTGTGTCTGCAGCGGAAGAAGCAGTGGCACAAGCCATCCGCTCCCAAAATCAAAAGCCTTAAACGTCATTCCGGAAACATATCCATGCTCGGTGCCAATTCCTCGTGCGCTCCCTCTCCCTCCGGGAGAGGGTCGGGGTGAGGGGCAACAATTTTCTCCAACTCCGCTTTCCCCTCACCTAAATCCTCTCCCAAGGGAGAGGACTTTTTCAAAAACACCCGCACAGGCACCAGCTCAATCCCCTTTTCTTTTAACGTCGGTATCCACGCCTTGAGGGCCTTAATCGTCACCGTTTTCGGATGGCCTATCGCAATCGCCTGCCCGTATCTCATCGCATGCCGTTCGGTTTGCAGCAACGCGTTATGCACGGCGTCCGGCGTTTCGACATGATCTAAAAACACATCGCGCTCCGCGTACGGAACACCATCCTCTGCCGCTTCGTTGGCCGCCACCGAACTCTGGATCGTTTTTGAATCGACGAAATACAAATCCTTCTCCGCCAGCATCTTCATCAACCGATCCATCGCATCTTTATCCTGCGTCAAACGACTGCCCATATGGTTGTTGATGCCTTCATATCCATCGAAACTGCCGAGCATTTTGCCGAACGCCGCTTGGAAATCGCCATCGCTCATCCCGCTTTGCAATCCGCCGGGGCCGATATTCAATTTCCCTTCCATCGCCTCCATCGGCACATGGATGATCAGCGGATGCCCTTTTTGTTTACCGAGCGCGGCAAGTTCTTTCGTCTTCGTTCCATACGGCAAAAACGCCAGCGTCACCGGCGCAGGCAGGTCCAGAACCTGACGGCTGTGTTTGATGTCCATGCCAAGATCGTCGATGATTATCGCGATTTTCGGATGCGGATGAACGCTCCCCCCTCGCCCGTTCCGCTCGTCTCCCCCCGCTGGCGGGGGGATTAAGGGGGGAGATTTGGGTTGTAACGTTTCTTTTTCTTGGCGCACAGGCGGAACCGCCTCAAAAAACGCTTTCCCCTCCGGCGGCACAACTCTCACGGGCGGAACCTTCTGCGCCTGCCGCTCATGGCTTATGCGCTTGGCTTCTTCTATATAGGCCCGCTTGCCGCCGAACACGAATTGGTCCATCAGCACCATGAAAACTATGGCGATGATGACGAATTTCATGGTTCCGGGCTCTGGCGCGCGTCGGCGTTTCATGGCCAAAAGCGTAGCAATTGGCTGACCCTTCGTCCACACAACACCGTCATCCCGAGCGAGCGCAGCGACGAGGGATCTTTGACCTATCCGTTCCACCAAAGATTCCTCACCCTAAAGGGTTCGGAATGACGGGGTAAAATTATGGATTTTCTGGACTTATACACCCGGCCAAGCCATAACATTCCCATGATCCTCTTAATTGATAATTACGACAGCTTTACCTACAACCTCGTCCAATACCTCGGCGATCTGGGGGCGGAAGTGCGCGTCATCCGCAACGATAAAATCTCAGCCAAAGACGCCATCGCACTGAAACCACGCGGAATTGTCATCTCGCCCGGTCCGTCAGACCCGGATCATGCGGGCATATGCCTCGACCTGATTAAGGAAGCCGCGAACGCCAACATGCCGTTGTTCGGCGTATGTCTTGGCATGCAGGCCATGGGTCAGGCGTTCGGCGGCGATGTCGTCCGCGCGCCGGAACCTCTGCACGGCAAAATCTCCAATATCAAACACAGCGGCAAAAGCGTTTTCAAAAATCTGCCAACGCCGTTCGAGGCAACGCGCTACCATTCTCTGGTCGTTGATCGTAAAACCCTGCCCGATACCCTAGAAATAACCGCCGAAACCGAAGACGGGCTGATCATGGGCCTCGCCCATAAATCCAAACCCATCCACGGCGTGCAATTCCACCCGGAATCCATCGCGACCGAACATGGCCACGCCATGCTCGAAAACTTTTTGAAGATATGCGGGTAAAATGAGCATAAATCGCAAAGACGCGAAGACGCAAAGCTTATTACCCCTAAAATGTCATCCTGAGCGTAGCGAAGGATCTCATGAGATCCTTCAGTCGCTAACGCTCCTTCAGGATGACAGCTGTAAACTTAGCGTCTTCGCGTCTTTGCGATTCGAAAAAAGTATGGGTTTAGGCTCATGACCCAATTCGATTCATATGTCAGTCAGGCCGAACAAGGCCATGTTTTTTCTGAAGAAGAAATGGCCGCCTGCATCAAATTGCTGATGAACGGCGACGCAGAATCGGTGCAGGCCGGAAAGTTTTTAACCGCCCTCTCTAAACGCGGCGAAACGTCTGCCGAAATTGCTGGCGCTGCGCGCACGATGCGCTCCCTCGCCTCGACGATCAAATCTCCCGATGGCACGATAGATTGCTGCGGCACCGGCGGCGATGGCCAGCATACCTATAACATCTCAACCGCCGTTGCCTTCGTGGCCGCCGGCTGCGGCATAAAAATCGCCAAACACGGTAACCGCTCTGCCTCTTCCAAATCCGGCGCCGCCGACGTCCTCGAAAAACTCGGCGTGAATTTATCGCTCCCCAAAGACAAGCTCGAATCCGCGCTGGCCGATATCGGCTTTTGCTTCCTCATGGCCCCCAACCACCACAAAGCCATGAAAAACGTCGCCGAGGTACGCAAATCCCTCGGCACGCGTACCATCTTCAATCTGCTCGGCCCCCTTGCCAATCCGGCAGGCGCGAAAAAACAACTGATCGGCGTCTACGATTCCAAATGGCTACGCCCGGTGGCGGAAGCGCTTAAATCGCTCGGCACGGAAAAGGCGATGATCGTCCATGGCAATGACGGGCTCGATGAAATCACGCTCTGCGCCCCCACATCTGCGGTTATTCTCGACAAAGGCGAAATCACCGAACGCACGTTGAACCCTGCCGATTTCGGTTTAGGTTTCATCATGCCCGACCATATCAAGGGCGGCGATGCAGACAAAAACGCGGACATGCTCCGCAATCTTCTCGATGGCAAAAAATCCGCTTATCGCGATGTCGTGCTGGCAAACGCCGCAGCTGTGCTATACCTCCACGATGGCCGCGATTTCCTGACCGGTGTAAAGAACGCTGCGGAATCCATCGATTCCGGCAAAGCTCACGCCATCCTCGAAAAATACAAGGAACTTGGCCAATGAAAGACACCGTTCTGGATCGAATCTGCGCCGACAAAGCGACGCATCTAAAGCGCAGGAAACTCGAAACGCCGCTGTCTTCGCTTGAGTCTTTACTTGAACACTGCCCGCCAACCCGTGGATTTATCAAATCATTGCAGGCCAAATCTCCCGCCCTGATCGCCGAAGTCAAAAAGGCCTCACCCAGCAAGGGCGTTATCCGCGAAGATTTTAACGCGGTCGAAATCGCCAAAATTTATGAAGCCAACGGCGCGGCCTGTCTATCCGTCTTAACGGACGAGCCCTATTTCCAAGGCAAGGACGAATATCTCACCCAAATCCGTGCCGCCGTCTCACTCCCGCTGCTGCGCAAAGATTTTATGATCGATCCTTATCAGGTGTACGAAGCCCGCATTCTCGGCGCGGATTGTATCCTGCTGATTATGGCGGCTCTCACCGATGCGCAGGCGAAAAAAATGTACGAACTCGCCACGCGCCTCTCGCTCGACACGCTGTTCGAAATCCATGATGAAATCGAACTGCAACGCTGCCTCGCACTCAAACCAAAAATGATCGGGGTGAATAATCGCAATTTAAAAACGCTCGATGTCGATATCGCCACGGGGCTTAATCTTATCGGCTCCATCCCGAACAATGTCGTGCGCGTCGCCGAAAGCGGAATTGCGGACCATGACACGCTGCTGACCTTTCAAGCCGCCGGATACAACGCCTTTCTTATCGGGGAGAGTTTAATGCGCGAACCCGATATCGGCGCCGCAACACGACGGATTCTCGGCCGCGCCTAAGCGCGGCGTCGCATGCAATCGAACGAATACCTTCGGATCTCTTAACAGTCTAAATCTAAGGTACTGTATATTATGCCTCGGTTGTGCGGATAATGATTGTAGTCATTCTGTTCGGGATCAAGGAGGTCCCTTTGCGCCTGCAGCTTCTTCTGACGGTCGCTATCGGGGGAATCTAGCGTTTTCGTATGCACGATTTTATAAGCGACGGTAACATCCACTTCTCTCAGCCCTTGCTCATTAAATGCGCTTTTCATTTCAGGAGAAACATTGCCTTTTGTGCGTATAAGCCCATTTGCCGCATTACAAACCGCTTTTATGTAGGCGCTATCGTCCCCTTGAAAATCAGCTGTACGGCTAAAAATATGATTTACTTCATCCATGTTTTATCTCCTAAATTACATAAACCGATATATACATAGTCCACAAAACCTTGCAAACATAAACGCCTAAGCACGTTGACACATAGCAAGAACAGGCGTAGAACAGTACAAGAACATAACGGAATCAACCCGTTCTTTCGAAGGAAACCCGCCATGCTGACCAAAAAGCAAAAAGATTTGCTCCTCTTCATCCACGACCGCATGAATGGCGGCGACATCGCCCCCTCGTTCGATGAGATGAGGGAAGCCCTCAAACTCAAATCCAAATCCGGAATCCACCGCCTGATCACGGGCCTCGTGGAACGCGGTTATCTCGAACGCCTGCCGCACCGCGCAAGGGCGCTTGAGGTCAAAAAATTACCCGAAGGCTACGCGCCGGGCCGCAACGATAATTCCCGCGCTTCAAAACAAAGCCGCGAAATCAACGCCGTTATTGCCGGGGCCGCCATGCGCTCGATCCCGATGCAAGGCCGCATCGCTGCGGGCACGCCGATTGAGGCTATCCGCGATGACAACACAACGGTCGATATTCCATCGGCCATGATCGGCACGGGCAAACATTACGCCCTCGAAATCGATGGCGATTCCATGATCAACGCCGGCATCAACGATGGCGACACTGTGATTATCAAAGAATGCAACACTGCCGAAGACGGCGCGATTATCGTCGCGCTGGTGGATGGCGAAGAAGTGACGCTAAAACGTCTGAAACGTGAAAAAGGCAAAGTCGTTCTTATTCCCGAAAACGATAAATACGAACCGCGCAGCTTTGAACCGAACCGTGTCCAAATTCAGGGCCGCCTCGTCTCGTTGATGCGGACGTATCACTAAACAATCTCCCTCTCCATTCCTGTCATCCCCATCCCCTCCTTGTCACCCCCGCGAAGGCGGGGGTCCAGTCCAAAATATGCGCGTGGCAAAGCCACGCCCTTTCTGGATCCCCGACGTTGTGCCTGCCTTGCGGCAGGCCTCGGGGATGACAGAGGAGGAAGCAGGGAGAACACTTTATCCCCCCGCCTCTACCTGCTATCATTTATGGGTAATTACCAAAGGGGAATTGGCATGAGAAAAACACTTATCGTCCTGAACGCAATCTGCGCCCTGTTCATGGTCGGCTACTGGTTCGATATGGACTGGACCTATTATTTCGATGACGATCTTTCGCTCATCATGATTTTGATCACTAGCCTCGGCAGCATCGCTTACCTGTGCGGCATAACCGAATTCTCCATGCTGTTTGATCGGCTGAAAAACAACTGGCTGGTTTTATTTCTTCAACGCAAAACGCTCGAAGAACAACAGAAGATAAAAACGCTCAAGGATAAATCCTGAGCGCTTTTTGCTGACAATCTGCGATAAAATTCTAAACGCCAGGTAGACGGTTCAGCACCCTTCCGATTTCTCTCGCCCCCTGCTCCAGCCTATCCATTCGTCCTTCGGCCCGCGTCGCCTCCGTTCCGAACACGCTCTCGACTTTCTGCTCGCGCCCGCTCAGATTGGCACCAGAATCGTCACCGGCGCTTTGTGAAAAAGCTTCGCCCATTTTAGGCGCCGCTGGAAAATCTTTACGACCTTGGGAAATCATGCCTTTTCTAAAAGCATCGGACTCATATCGCGGCAGAGGCGTTCCCCGTTCGCCGAGCTTGTCCAGCGCATGCCCCAAACGCTCCACAGTCTCCTCTAGTTCTTGAAGATGGGGGGGCGTGATAGCCCGCATTGCTGAGCCATACAATTGCCGGTCCATGTTGGGACTGGTAAGAACGGAATTGCTGTTATCTTCTCTATCCATACTTAATCCTATCAAATTACACGTTCATCATACAAAATTTCGTATTAAAAATTCTTTTACCCTAGGTTCATGCCACTCGTGCCCGGCTTCGGTCTGCTGTCAGACAACAAAGTATCGAGAATCTTTAAATTATTTTTTGTGGGCTGTGGCAAATTCTCAGACGGCGCGAGCTTATTCAACTCCGAAGGCATCTGCGTCCCATAAGAACCGGCGCCCTCAGGGCCCGCATGTTCACCGATGGGATCTGGTCCGGCATTGACTCTTGGTATTTGGCGGCCCATGTCCATCACCCCGCCCGTTGGGCCTGTGGCATCGAAGAATGACTTCAACCGAGGCGGCGCAACAGTTGCCATTGGCCCTTCGGTAATTCCAACAGATTTAGATTTGGGTTTATCAGCCATGGTTACTCCTAAAAACACGGTATAAATTATGTAAATATAATACCTTGGAACCGTTAACGAACGCAAAATCTGCTCCCAATAACATAAATTATCATTATTTTTCAAATAGTTATTCCAATTTATTGGCGCGACCACGCCTCTATGCTATCACCCTGCCTTTAACGGGACGCAGACGGCATGGGACAAAAGCACACACAGGCAAAATTTTATCAGGCCATTGAGGAACTCTCACTCATCGCCAGCCATGGCGAACTGCATAGACCCCCGACACACCTCTTCGATTTTATTGAGCTTGCTCGGGAAACAGGTCGCTACACAGATACAAAAGCCGCCGAGTTAAAGAAAAATCTGAAACATCTGGTCACGCGGTACCGCCGCCACGAACATCTTCCGCAAAGCGACGAACATAGGCATGCCAAAAATCTTGTCCTCTTACAATATATAGACTTCATCGCGGATGGTCTGGACACACTCCAAAGTGGCGAGGACATGTGGGTCAGAAATAATATGTCCGTGCCGGAAAGAAAACTTCTTGCGGTCACCTTCCGCAACGCCCTTGCAACCGCTCTTATGCAACTGCGCTTTTCGCAAAAATATTATGCCCTCAACCGGACGATCCGCGACAACCTTCTGGAATCCATCGATACATCTGGCTCCCTGCGATCACTCGCGGCATGGTATTTCCTTGATCCACGCGAACGCAAAGACGCCATAACCAAAATCGTCAAGCACGATTTTATGGCCGCAGCGCGAGCCGCCGACCCGGCACTTGAATCGTTGCCTGTGCCGTATGTACATTATAGGCCTCTTAAAAAATACCAAGGCGATTACGCATCGCGAAAAGTCAGAATTTCCACCAATCTATTAACGGACAACACAATGGACGAATCTCTAAAAACCGCCATACACGAGTGCCTGCATTACGTTGATGACTTTTTGGTGGAAATCTGCCCGGACGACTATAAATCAGATATTGATTTGTTATCCAATCTAAGCAAGCTTCTTTTAAATACACCAACTCGAACGTACAAACAGCATGTCTATGACTATACTCCGCTTGAAAAAAACCAATTAGATCAATTTGTTTGTAACCCCATCATCGATCTTGCAGGAAAATTCAGCGCATACAACACCCCGGCAAAACGAATGATCACGGCATTGAACCGCGTTGCCCTCAATGCCACGCTCTTTATTCGTTGCGTTATCGGCTAACGCCCGCCCACGGCCTATCGCCAATATCCTCACTCACCGACCGCGCCCTGATCCCCTTGCCGCTTAAATAAAACGCATGCGCACCGCCATCGAGAAAATCGTATAGATCGTAAATATCCACGCCGCTCTGGCAATTCCATTTCGGCAAAGGAATTTCCGCGATCATCAACTGCGCCCACCTGCAATCCTCAACAAACGCCTTGCGCGTCTTGATAAACGAAACTTTCTGCCCCCGCGCTTCCCACCGGCATCCATCGTCATCGCACAACACGGGCGCGTTTTTATCCTTGAACGTCTTGGGTTTCTCGCCCTCGCGCCCCATCAAACGCAACCAGTTCTCTGCCGAAAATTTATCCTTGCGCCCTGACGACACATATAAATCACCGCTCTGCGCATCGCGCACACCGACCAGCTTTCCCGATGCCGCCACCATTATATCCGGCTGCGCGGCGAACGGCGTCAGGCACAAACCGACCAGGACCAAAAACACCGCCGCGCCTTTGCCGCGCCATCCATGCCACAACAGGAATAAAACAATCCCCGCGATCAAAAACACGAATGTCGCCTTGGGCCATTGCGACACATGCAACACTGCGCCATCGATGCTGGCGGTCCAGTGCGCGACGCCGAGCATCCACAATGTCCCCCATTCCATGACATCGAGCGCCCAACCTTCCGCGCCGAACGGCATCAACATCACGGCGACGATCGCGGCGGGCATGATCACAAGCCCCGTCAACGGCACCGCGATCATATTCGCCAGCACGCCGTAAACCGCATAGGATTGAAAATGATACAGGCTGAAAAACCCGGTAACACTCCCCGCAATCACCGATGTTATCAGGATACCGACAATATACAGCGCGGCCTTACGAATGAACCCTGCGCGGCTATACCATTTCATCCACCACGGCCTGATATAATCGAAAAAACAGATCAGCGCGGCCACGGCGGCGTAACTCATCTGAAAACTCACACCGACGAGCGCATGCGGCGCGATCGATAAAACCACCAACGCCGAAAACGCGATCAACCTTAACGAAAACGGCGATCTATCCAGCATAATTGCCACCATCACAAGCCCGGTCATCAGCAACGCGCGCTGCGCCGGAATATCCGCGCCCGCCAAAATCACGTAAAACGCCGCGCCCAGCAACGCAACCACCGCCGCGATTTTCTTGATCGGCCAATGCAGCACCACCCATGGAAACGCCGCCAGCCCCAGCCTCACAAAGAAAAACAACACACCCGCAACCATGCACACATGCGTCCCGGAAATGGATAGCAAGTGATACAAGCCCGAATCCCGCATCGCCTGATCGTCTTCATCCGCAATCGCGCCACGCTCACCTGTGATCAACGCAGTCATAATCCCGCTTGTCACTGGCCCCGCCCGCTCATTCACATGCCTATCGATCTTCGTGCGCAGATTTTCAAAAAATAACGATGCGCCGCCCTTGGGCTTGGAATCGATGATCGTCGCTGGCGTGAATGAAAACCCGACACCGCCGATACCTTGAAAAAACAAATGCCGCCGGAAATCATAACTGCCGGGCAACACCGCCGCCGATGGCGCATCGAGTTTTGCGAGCGTTGAAATCGTCATCCCCGCGCTTAAAATGCGCTCTTCTTTTTTGAATGTCAGCCGCACTTTCCTCGGCGTGTCTTTCGGCGCAAGTTTTTCAATCGAAACATGATCTAAAACAATCCGGTTTCCCTTTTTCCCGCCGAGCGGTTCAACGCTCTCGATCCGCCCTACAACGGTGACGGGTCCGCTCACCTTGGGCAAAATCGCCGTGCCGTAAATGCCCGTTCCCGCCTGCGCCGCTGCAAACCCCAAAAACGCCAACAGCAACGCCGCCGCGCATAAATACGCTATAAAATGCCACACATCGTCATGATGCCGCCGCCACGCCTGCCACACGATGGGCGCGAACAAAGCCACGCCGGCGGGGCCGATCCACAATGCGGGCTCCGACCCCAATCCGAAATACGCCGCAATCCCGGCCCCGAACGCAATCGGCACCCATAGAAACAACCTCTCCTTCTGCGCCGTGATTTCCTCTGCGATAGAACCCATAAACCCCTTGTTTTCCCTTATGTTTCGCCTTTATAACTATGACTGAAATTAAAGGATTGAAAAGACCCGCCATGACCGTTGTCACCCGCTTTCCGCCCTCGCCCACAGGCATGATGCATATCGGCAATGCTCGCACCGCGCTGTACAACTGGCTCTACGCCAAACACACGGGCGGCAAGATGGTGTTCCGCATCGAAGACACGGATCGCGAACGCCATTCCGAAGCAGCCGTGCAAGCCATCATCAACGGCATGAAATGGCTGGGGCTGGATTACGATGGTGAAATCGTCTCGCAATTCGCCCGTAAAGATCGCCATGCCGAAGTCGCGAACGAACTTTTAAAATCCGGCAAGGCTTATCATTGCTACTGCTCGCCCGAAGAATTAGAGGCCATGCGCGAAAAAGCCAAAGCCGAAGGCAAACCCACTTTTTATGATCGCCGTTGGAGAGATTCCACGGCGACGCCGCCCGCTGGCGTAAAACCCGTCATCCGCATCAAGGCCCCGCTGACGGGCGCCACCACCATTCACGATCATGTCCAGGGCGATGTAACGGTGAACAATGAACAACTCGATGACATGATCATCCTGCGCTCCGATGGCGTGCCCACTTACATGCTCGCCGTCGTGGTGGATGACCACGATATGGGCGTTACGCATGTCATTCGTGGTGACGATCATTTGAACAACACATTCCGCCAGAAACTCGTTATCGATGGCATGGGCTGGAAGATGCCTGAATACGCGCACTTGCCGTTAATACTCGCAACCGACGGATCGAAAATGTCCAAACGTAAAGGCGCGGCGTCGGTGGAAGAATACCGCGACATGGGCTACCTGCCCGAAGCTTTGTGCAACTATCTTTTGAAACTCGGCTGGGGCCACGGCGATGATGAAATTATTTCGCGCGCGCAGGCGATTGAATGGTTCGATCTTCCCGGCATCGTCAAAAGCGCCGCGCGATGGGATTACGCGAAACTAGATCACCTCAACGCGCACTATATTAAAGAGGCGGATGATAAGCGTTTGTTAGAATTAATGACGCCGTTCCTGGCCCCCCACCTAAATCCTCCCCCTCAAGGGGGGAGGACTTCGTCCGATAAGCCTTCCCCCCTTGCGGGGGAAGGTTTGGATGGGGGGGCAACAGCACTATCCTCTCTCGCAAAATCCCGCATCCTCGCCATGATGCCCGAACTCAAAACCCGCGCTACGAACCTCGTGCAACTGGCCGAAGAAGCATCCTTCCTCGTCAAATCCGCACCGCTCGATATGAACGAAGCCGCGCAAAAACTGCTCGACGCCGAAGGAAAAACCGCGCTCGAAGAACTCGCCGCCCGCCTCGGCGCACTGGATGATTTCACCGCCGCAAAGATCGAAGAATCCTGCCGCGCTCTCGCCAAAGACATCCGCGAAGGCAAGCTCGGCAAAATCATGATGCCCTTCCGTGCAGCATTGACAGGCCGGGATAAATCCCCCTCCCTCTTCCACGCCGCCGAAATTCTGGGCAAGGACGAAACCATCGCCCGCCTCCGCGCCATCTTATAATTTTTCCATCAATGTCATCCCGAGCGAAGCCGAGGGATCTTTGGCCGTTATCGAGAGTGCAAGGATCCCTCCACTCCGCTTCGCTCCGGTCGGGATGACAAAAAAATTAAAACCACAGAGTACGCAGAAAAGCCTTAACACGAAGACCAGAGAAGATTTATGAAGGCCACGAAGTTTAAATAATATTTTTCGTGTTCTTCGTGCCCGCTTCGTATGCTTCGTGTTAAAAAACTTTATAAACCCTGTTTATCTCTGCGTCCTCTGTAGTTTAAAAAATTTAAAACCACAGATAAACACCTATGGACGCAGATATCCGTGTTTATCTGTGTCCATAGGTGGTTAAACCTATTCCTTAATTCTGACCAACTTTAACCATTACATGGCACGCACCAATTATTTTCCTTGACAGAACAAGGAATTTCATCCTATACTCCTGCATGAACGATGAATATAAAGACCCGCTAGAGGCGGTCGCATCGGCGCAACTGCGGCAATCCGCCAAGGCGCTGAAAAATCTCTCCGAAATAAACGAACAGGATGCGACGGTGGATGACATCGTCGCCTCTCTCGAACAAACCAAGCTGGAATGTCACATTTTCACGCCCAACATACTCTGCGATCTGATCGCGGTGCAAAGCCGTGTTATCGACGCCGCCTTTCACAATCAAATCACCCGCGCGACAGAAAACCCCGCCTATCTGGATCAGGCTATCCGCCTGCAACGGCAGATGGTCCACAGCCTCGTGACATGGAAACTTTTGAAATCAGATATTTACGTCCATAACAAAGCCATCGAAATGTGGCGGCTGGAAAAAATACGTGAGGAACGAACTGAACAAAAAAACCTAGACTGGATACACGAACATGCCCCGGTGGACCGCTGAATCACGCGCGGCCCAATCCGCCCGCGCCCGTAAAAACAGACCATGGATGCATGCAACCGGTCCGAAATCAGCACGCGGCAAATCCATCTCGCGCTATAACGCCTATAAACACGGGCGCTTTCTGGCCTCGAACTTGCGTCTGCGCGCCGCGCTTTACCGTTACCAGCTGTGGCTTTGCGAATGCCTGCGCGTGCACCATCTCCCTCCCGTCTGTCATCCCCGCGGTCACGCCGTAGCGCAAGCGGAGGCGGACACCAACGGCGGGGATCCGGAAACCGGATGCCCGCACAAGGCGGGCATGACAACGTTGCAAAGCAACAATACGGAAATACATGCTTTATCAATCACTTGTAAATTGAACTTTAACCCTTTGCGGCCTATTCTTGTGGTGCAGAATTCCTCTGATTCAACCTATCACGCCACAACGAACGGAAACCCCGATGAGCAGCGAAGCCAAGAAACCCGTCGAATCCATCGCCACCGACAAAACCTACACCCTGACCAACGATGCCACGGGCGAAAGCGTCAAACTCCCCGTCCTGCATGGAACGGCGGGCCCGGATGTGATCGACGTCAGGAAGCTGTACGCGCAAACCAACCATTTCACGTTCGACCCGTCCTTCACATCGACGGCGTCGTGCAAATCGCGCATCACCTTCATCGATGGCGACGAAGGCATCCTGATGCATCGCGGTTACGACATCAAGGAACTGGCCCGCAAATCCACGTTCATGGAAGTCTGCTACCTGATGCTCGAAGGCGATCTGCCGAACGAAACGCAACTCGCCGAATTCTCGAAATCCATCACCTACCACACGATGGTGCACGACCAGATGAACTACTTCTTCCGCGGCTTCCGCCGCGATGCGCACCCGATGGCCGTTATGGTCGGCGTGGTCGGCGCTCTGGCGGCCTTCTATCACGACTCTCTGGACATCTACGATCCCAAACAACGCGAGATATCGGCGCACCGCCTCATCGCGAAACTGCCGACCATCGCCGCGATGGCGTACAAATACTCGATCGGCCAGCCCTTCATGTATCCGCGCAACGACCTGAGCTACGCAGAGAACTTCCTCTACCAATGCTTCGCCGTACCCGCCGAACCGTACAAAGTCTCGCCCGTACTCGCCAAAGCGATGGACCGCATCCTCATCTTGCACGCCGACCATGAACAGAACGCGTCCACCTCCACCGTACGTATCGCAGGATCGTCGCAAGCCAACCCGTTCGCCTGTATCGCCGCCGGTATCGCCTGCCTGTGGGGCCCGTCGCACGGG